>CAVYEY010000033.1:0-119736 GCA_963767435.1 uncultured Alphaproteobacteria bacterium | reverse complement strand
CGGTATAGGGTGTTGAGGCCGGAACAGCAGATGCCGTAAAAATTGATGCCGCTGGCGCCATTTTCCTTGGCACGTGCAACTAATTCCGCGTCCTCACAGGCTTCGATAATGGCGGTCGCCAGCACGGCAGAATGACCGTAATAGCGGTATTTGACGGACTGACGTCAAGGACTCCCACATTGGTGCTGATGTACGAGCGGACGGGCGGCCCATAGAGGCAGTCGGTGGCGATCGCCGACCCCAAGACGCTGCTCCAGGAAAACGCGAGCCCGTGCGTAGGAACTGTCTGCGTCAGTTGCGCCGGTCGCCGTCGGTGCCGACCCCTGTGCGGTAACGCCTCGAACACCTCCTGATAGGCGCCTATCGGCAGGATATCCAAGGCTTCCCAAACAGCGATACGTTCCGCGGGCGCCAGCGCATGCAGGATGCGGTGATCGCCAGGAACCGCGCGCCCCAAATCTTCCAAGAGGACATCCGCGATGGCGCCCGCCATGCTTTCCACGGACGCGTTGTCGTCGAACAGCCCCAGCGCTTTCGCCACCGCTTTGACTTTGGCGGGCCCTCGAATCTTCTTGCGGGAAGCGGCCCTCGGCCGCCGCCTTCAGCGCCAGGATGGCTTCGCGTCCCCGGGAGCCATGCGAGGCCGTGGCACCCGCCAGCCAGCGCAGGATATTGCGCGCCACGATCACATCGGCATCCGCGCCGCAGGTGCCGCGCGGTGCCCGCGCTGTAACCTGACACGGCCCCATATGGCAAATATGGCAGCAAACGCCCGCCAGTCCGTGTTTGCAATGCCGTTTCTGCTGGTCGAAACGATCGAATATGGTGGAGATGCCTTTTTCCGCGCAATGGTCGAGAAGCGCGCAGACTGCCGGATCGGGTGTGCTTTCCCGAACGTCTTGGCGGCTGGGAAACGACACGCGCGGAGCTTTCGATTGATCTTCTGTCATAGGGTTTGTACCGGGGATATCGCTGGGTGCAGGGATAGGTTTCTCAATTCGGCTGAACGGCCAGGATATTGGCTGGCAGGCAGGCGAGGGGTGTTCTCCCGCCGTGCCAGCGATGGCTATTGTCATTGCTCCCTTTGCCAGGAGAAGCGGCGCAACAGCGCCAGGCATGCTGCGTCAAGTGCGAAGCCAATCGCACCGATTACCAGGACCGTGGCGGCCAGCCGGTCGTATTCCAGCGTGTCCCGCGCATCGTTAATTGCGTAGCCGAGCCCAGACTTCACGCCCAGATATTCGGCAGGCACCAGGACGATCCAGCCCACGCCCAGAGCGAGGCGCACGCCGGTTAGTATATCTTGGGCAATGGCGGGCAGGATGACAGCGGTCAGGATATGCCGCCGCCCAGCCCCCAAATTGCGGGCGACCTTGAACCACGCTGGATCGATCCGGCGCACACCGGCAGCGGTGGAGAACAGCACCGGCCAGATGGCTGCCACAGAGATGAGAAAAACGATCGCGGCCTCCCAGGTGGAAAAGGCCAGTACTGCGACCGGCATCCATGCCAGCGGGCTAATCATCGCAGAAACTGGAATGGCAGGTTTGTCACCTGGCGAGCAATGTGCGACCGGCTGATCAGAATGCCGAGCGGCACTCCGATGGCAATGGCCCAAAATAGCCCGGAACCGACCCGCCACAGGCTCGGCCCGCTCATGCGCCAAACATCTCCCGAACTGATCATTTGCGCCAGCCGGGTCAGTGCGGGAAGCGGCGCGAATCCGGCAAAAGCCGCCGTGCGCACATCGCTGGCGACCAGCCAGCCGCCAAGTTGCCACAGGGCCAGAAGTCCCGCCACACCGGCCAGCGTCAAGGCGAGCGAGTATAACGGGTAGCTGGCAACCGCAAGATGCTGGCGCGCTTTAAGAGAACCTCTGCTGGGCAGCGTTTGCTCAAGCAATTCGATGGCTTCAATTGTCATACGGAAACAACTTCCTCTCGCGAGAATGGATCACCTTGCGAGACGCTGGGGTCATTCTTCCACTGCGGGAACTTTTCCAGAGCCGCCTTTACGAATGTATAGTCTACAAGGTCGTTAACAACTTTGTTGGCATCAAGGCCCGTAAGGAAGGACGTGTCGCCAGAAACAGCCGTCTTTCTCATGGCGTCGATAATCAGCCTTGTGGCACTAGGGTAAGGCCAGGGCTGGAAATCGATGCGGCCGTTACCCCATTCCGGATGCTGGATAGCCTTGCTGGCGCCGTAGCTCTCCATGTCGTATTTCGTCATGGCCCGGTCGAGCACTTCGGCTGAAACAGGCAGATAACCCTCGCCATCCTTCGAGAGCAGCCGGGCTACTTCTTTCTTGTTCTCCGATGCATATATAGCGCCACGCACAACGGCGTTGACGGTCTTCTGCGTCCATTCCGGCTTCTGCTTGGTCAGTTCCTCATTCATGGTGATGACGCAGCAGGGATGGTTTTTCCAGATATCGCCGGTGAAGCGCAGCATTCGCGCGCCCGCCTTGAGTTCACCCAGTGCGTTGAACGGCTCGGCAACGATGTATCCGTCGATCTTGCGGGCGGCGAGCGCCGGCGGCATGTCTGGCGGCGGCAGGATTTGCAGGTTCACTTCTTTTGGGCCGATGGCCTCGCCCTCGCCCTTGATGACAGGCGTGAGCCCCGACTCGCGCAGTGCAAGCTGCAGCACAATGTTGTGCATCGAGTACCAGAAAGGCACGGCAAGCTGCTTGCCGCCAAGCTCTGCAAACGACGCTGCCGTCACATGCGCACCGACGACGAGGCCGGAACCGTTGGTGTGCCCCCAGGCCACGATCTTGGCCGGGAATTTGTTATTGTAGCGCATCCAGATGGGGATCGGCTTCAAGAGATGCACAACGTTGAACTTGGCGGCGGCAAACCCTTCCACCAGCGCGGGCCAGCTCCGCATCAACACCGGCTTTTCTGCGTCAAGCCCCTCGTCCTTGAAGAAGCCCTTGGCATGCGCGACAAGCAGCGCGGTGGCGTCGGTGATGGGCAGGTAGCCAATACGCACGATGGCGTCTTCCGCAGCCTGTGCAGGGCTGGGGTAGCCGCCGGAGAGCGCACTGAAAGCGGCCCACAAACCGCCCGCCGCTAGCGCATCGAGAGTTTGCCGGCGCGTGATGCCGCTTCCCCCGGCATCGTGTTCGCAGCCAGCGGGGAAATTCCGTTCAGAATTCATGCCGCTATCTTTCCGTGTATGAGCTTATACAAGATTTAGGTGGTCTTCAGATGCTCAATTCGTCGCCCTGAGCGCCGATGGTCAGACCAGCCGCGCTTTCATACGCTTGCACCAGGGCGCGGCGAGCCTCCTCGACGCTGTCCGGGCAGGCCGGCCCGGTTCTCAGCGCAATGTCTGCCCGGATGCGGCCCGGATGGGCTGTCATGATCAAAGCGCGATCAGCCATCACTGCCGCCTCGTTGATGTCGTGGGTGACAACCACCAGCGTCAAACCCAGTTCACTGGCAATGCGCCGGACGTCCCGCTGCAGAGTGCTGCGGGTGAATGCGTCCAATGCCGAGAAGGGTTCGTCGAGCAGCAAAGCTTCCGGTGCCAGAGCCAGCGAGCGGGCAAGCGCTACACGCTGTTGCTGACCGCCAGAAAGGTCCTGAACATTGCGGTTCTCCAATCCCTGCAACTCCACCAGCCGCAGGAGATTGGCAATGCGGGCTGGAGCCTCACGGTGGCGCCCTGTAAACCGAAGCCCCAGAGCCACGTTCCCAGAAACCGTTAGCCAGGGCAGAAGCGAGGGTTGCTGGAACATCATAATCCAACGCGGCGACGCCCTGTCCACCCGTTCGCCGTCGATGCGCACCTCGCCAAATGAAGGCTTCAGGAGGCCAGCCATGATGTGCAGGAGGGTGGATTTTCCACTACCGGAGCGGCCGATAAGCGCCACGCGTTCGCCAGGTTCGATGGTGAAGCTGATATTTTCGAGCGCTTTATCCGCTGCGTGGCGGTATTGATGCGTGAGCCCCGCGACGCAGATATGCGCTCCGGGCTGCCGGGTAACCTCCACCGATTGATTGGTCAGCGGGGCGGACGAAGAGATGTGTCGCATCGTTTCCTTGAGGCGTTTCCGCAATCTATTCTATGGGCGCAAAGGCATTTAACCATATGATGCAGCAACTTCGTGACGCTTTTTAGAAAATTTTAGAAATGTCTCATCCCACCTGCTGGAGCAGGCATATTGGAACGTAGCAGCTCGCCAATTGCGCTTTCGGCAGCACGACTCCAGCGAGCATGTGCCAGACCCCGGCTTTAGCAGTTGCGATCTTCGTACCTGAGAGACGCTAAGGCCCCCGCCGCCAATTGGCAGTCATTTCCGCCGTGGCCCGCTGAGGGATTCAAAAGCGGTCATATTTATCTAACAATATACTTGACGCCGTCTCGTCTGCAAAGGGGCCAAACCCAGATGGAAGCAATGGCGGTGTTAGTTGCTGCCGCTCCGGCTCGCCAAGCGCTGGCGGACGGCGCGCGATCAGAGCCGCGATGGCCCCCTCGATCTTGGCAACCGCTTGCAAAGCCTCGTTCCACCAGCGCTCCAGCTCGCCAGCGACGAGCCGGTTGGCTGGATCGACAGCATCGTACTGCCTGCGGGCATGGGCGGCCTCATAGCGGGCCTGCTGCAAGGAGAGCTCCAGTTGCCGCTCAGCCGCGGTGGTCTCGCTCGACTGGGCCTCGATTGCCTTGATCGCGGCTTCTATACCGAGTGGCTCCAAGACGCGCAGCACTTCCTTGGCAATTGCCGCGTCAAGGCTCAGGCCGCTCACCGTGATACAGCGCTCAGTGCCGTGGTTCGCGCTGCACCGCCGCAGTTATAGCGGCCGAGCTTGCCGCCGTAGTGCACATGGAGCTTGCGGCCGCAGTGGCCGCAGCGCACAAGTCCAGCCAGCAAAAGCTCGCCTTCACGGGCTGCTCCGCGAGCAAGCGCACTGCTCATGCCGGTCGCGGCCGTTGCGCGCCAGACGCGAAGCCTCAATCGCAAGAACCGCACCAACACGGCCGTCGCAGATTGCGGCCAACAGCCGCTCGAAGCCTGGACGGGCTATGCCGCCGCCCGACCGTCCGAGATCCTCGTCGATAATTTCAACAGCGGTCCAGCCAAGCTGCCTGGCGCGATCGGCAAGCCCATACTGCCGCCGCTGGCTTTCAAGATTGTGCACAAGCTCATGAATGGAAAGCGGCAGAAAACCCACTGTTCAGTGGCCTTGGAACCGGCAGGTGAGGGTGAAGTAGGATCGCCCCCGGAATGCCTTGTATCGCAAAGCCCCAACTTCGGCCGGGGCGGCACGTGACGGCGCCTGCGTCCCAAGAGCCGGAACTTTCGCCTGGCGGCATGACCGGGCCTACTGCCGTCTGAGCCCACCAGCGGGTGCTAGCCCGCATTATTCACGGTCGGCGCGCGCCCTGGCTTGATCCTTGTCCCATCATGTCTTTTTCGATCCTCGCCAATACGCCCGGTATTGGCTCCGGTCTCAAAAGTCCTGCTGGAACAAATCTCTGCGCCATCATCGCGCGATCCCGTGAATAATGCGGGCTAGCTGGCGAAAACGGGGCAGCGCCGCTCCGGCGAAAGCGGCTATCGCGGGCAAAGTACCCTCCCTTCTCGGCGATAAATAACCGTCTCCGCCGCGAGGTAGATAGGCTTGATATATATTGTATTTTGAATTCGTTTTCTTCACGAACGTTCAAATCAACGCGATCAAGGACAAAATCTAGTATCAGCGGCCGAAAGTCCTGTACGCTGATCTTCGGCGGCATCTTAGAATGGCCGCCCAAGGCCGTGCTCAAGAGCGGCCGAGCAATATTGGGAGCCAAATGTCCATGTACTTCAGAGGGAGCCGGCGCTGAGCGCTAACAAAGCGCCTGTCTCTGCCACGGCTGACGCATATGACGCTGCATGCCAAAGCGGCGCAGGCTAGAGCGGCGAGGCATATCAACCTGTAGGGCAGCGTTTAGCGATGACCGGTTTATCGTATCGCATGCTTATTTAAGCACACTTAAGCCAGACCGGGCAGTCCAGCAGGATTCTCGATCAAAAGTGACGATTATAACTTTAACCTTATGGCGTATACAGGCAGCACATTTAGGTAGCTGCTTGTCCTATTCTTTGGTGCACGCTTGGTTTGCACCGGTATTTGGTCCAATTGCCTTTGTTTTTGCTTGCGCCCTTCATGACGTTAGGGTAGATTTTTCCGTGCTCAACGAGCAAGTCAATAAAACAAGCATTCAGGAGGAACAAACATGAAAGTTTGGACAAAGCCGTCGGCAGCTGCGACCGACGCTGGATTTGAGGTTACGCGCTATCTTCCCTCGACACTCGACATCGCCGCAAAGCGCGAGTGCAAAAAATAGCAAGACCAACCGCGCCTGCGGCTGGTAGCCAGGACGGCTCTGCGAGCTTTCTGGTTTGGCCGCAACTGCGGGCCCGTTCGAACGGAGCCGCAGCCGGCGCGGTGAACCGGGTTCTGTCCGTTCAGAACTTGGAGCGCGCCGAACCCCGGCGAGGTTCTCACCGGGTGGAAGTAATTCATGGCGCGTTGTAGCGGTTCGAACTAGTGTTCCGTGTGCGGATTGCTGCCTCTTTCGTTTCGCTCTGCAATCGGGCTGGGACGTGTCGCGGCGGCTAATAATAAATATCCGGGCAAAGTCCTGGAACGGGAGGAGAAACAAGCAATGAAAAACTGGACAAAACCATCCGCTTCCAGCACCGGGGCTGGCTTCGAAGTGACACGTTACCTGCCGTCCACGCTGGACCTGGCAGCCAAGCGCGCCTGCAAGAAATAACCCAAGGGAACGTTGCAACTTTGCTAGTCAAGGTATTGGGCGCAGGCGCCGGAGGCGGTTTTCCTCAGTGGAACTGCAATACGAGGCTGTCGCGCATGGCGTGGGACGATGACGCGCGCGTTCTCTCCCGCACACAGTCAAGCATAGCGGTCTCGGCCGATGGAAAAAGCTGGGTGATCGTCAACGCCTCGCCGGACATCCGCCAGCAAATCCGCAATACGCCGGAGTTGCGGCCGTCCCCCAACGGGGCTGCGCGCAACTCGCCAATCGCGGCGGCTGTTCTGACGAACGGCGACGTGGACCACATTGCCGGGCTCCTTTCGCTTCGGGAGCGGCAACCGTTCAGCGTCTATGCAAACGAGCGCGTGCTTTCGGTGCTGCGGGATAACAGCATATTCCGCATTCTGGCGCCCGATGTGGTGAACAGGCTGCCGCTGCCGCTGAACAGGGAGATCGAGATCGCGGGCACGGGCGTCATGGTGGAGGCATTCCCGGTTCACGGCAAGATCGCGCTCTATCTGGAAGACCCCAGCAAGGAGGGCTTCGGGACCGAGACCGGCGATACGGTTGGGCTCAAGATCACCGCGGCTGGCTCAGGCTCGCTCTTCTACATCCCCGGCTGCTCGAAGATCGACGAGGATCTGCTGAGCCGCGTCCACGGCGCCTCCGCACTTCTGTTCGACGGCACGCTGTTCACGGACAACGAGGTCGTCGATCTCGGAGTGCTCGACAAGACGAGCCTGCGCATGGGGCATGTGCCCATCACCGGCGAGGGCAGTTCGCTGCACGCGTTCGACGGCGCGGGGATCGCAAGGAAAGCCTTCATCCACATCAACACCACCAACCCCATTCTGGAACGGGGGTCGGAGGCGGAAAAGACAGTGAAAGCAGCCGGCTGGGACGTGTCCCACGATGGCATGAGCTTCAGCATATAACCACGAAATCCGGGTAAATCGAATGACCTTCTCTAACCACTCAAATGCAGCGACCGATCCGGTGGTGCCCCCGGAAGGTTTCACGCCGGACCAGCTTGAAGCCGCGCTCCGCTCGGTCGGCACGAACCGCTATCACAATCTGCATCCCTTCCATAAGATGCTGCATGGCGGCAAGCTCGACAAAGGCCAGGTGCAGGCCTGGGCGCTGAACCGCTACTATTATCAGGCCATTATCCCGCAAAAGGACACGGCCCTGATGTCCAAGATGACGGACCGCGAGATGCGGCGCGAATGGCGGCAGCGCTATTTCGATCATGACGGCATCGGCGAGGACGATGGCGGCATCGAGCGCTGGCTTGTGCTCACCGATGCGCTGGGCCTGCCGCGCGAATATGTGCAGTCCACGCGCGGGCTTCTGCCGGGGACGCGCTTCGCGGTCGAAGCCTACCTCACCTTCGTGCGTGAGCGGCCGCTGCTCGAAGGCATCGCCTCCTCGCTGACCGAGCTGTTCGCGCCGGCCATCCACTCCGAGCGCATCGCGGGCATGCTCGAACACTACAATTTCGTCGAAGACAGCATGATGGGTTATTTCCGCAAGCGCTTGACGCAGGCACCGCGCGACGTAACCTTCGCGCTCCGCTATGTCAGGGAGAATGCCCGCACGCCCGATACTCAGCAGGCCGCGATCGGCGCGCTGATCTTCAAGACCGAAGTGCTGTGGGCACAGCTCGACGCGCTTTACATGGCCTATGCCGAGCCGGGCCTCGTTCCGCCGGGAGCCTTCAAGCCGTGATCCGGACCCGGGCACTGGTAAGCGGCGGCAGCAGGCCCTATTTCCCCAAAGGCGTGCGCATGCAATACGACAAGGTGCGCGAGCGCTTCGCGGTTTTGGGGCCGGAACGCGTCTATTGGCCCGATAGCGTGTCAGTGGACATCCTCAATCTCTGCGACGGGCGTCGAAGCGTGTCTGCGATTGCCGGACACTTGGCAGAGAGCTATGCCGCCCCCGCCGAAACCATCGAAGCCGATGTGCTGGAGTTCATACAATCATGGACGGATCTACACCTTTTGAAGCTCCAGGAGGGCTAGTCCGCGTTGGCCCTCCGCTGGGGATGCTGGCGGAGCTGACGTACCGCTGTCCGATGCAGTGCCCTTATTGCTCGAACCCGCTCCACCTGCTCAAGGCGGCGGACGAGTTGGATACTGCGGCCTGGGTTTCTGCCTTCGCGCAGGCGGCGGATCTGGGCATCCTGCAAGTCCACCTGTCGGGCGGTGAGCCTACGCTCAGGCAGGATCTACCGGAACTGATCGAAGCGCTCTCCTCGCGGGGCGTTTACACCAATCTGATTACATCCGGCGTTGTGCTGGGCCGGGACGGGCTCAGGAAGCTTGCGGCATGCGGGCTCGACCATGTTCAGCTGAGCTTCCAGTCCCTGGTTCCGGAAACGGCCGAAAAGATTGGCAATTACAAGGGCGGGCTCGCCAAAAAGCTCGAATTCGCCCGCTGGGTGCGCGAGGAGGGTTTGCCTCTTACCATCAACGCGCCGACACACCGGCAGAACATCAAGGAGACGCCGGCCTTTATCGAGCTTGCGGTTGAGCTTGGCGCGGGCCGGATCGAAATTGCGCATATCCAGTATTATGGCTGGGCCAAACGCAACGAGGCTGCGCTCCTGCCGTCCTACGAGCTTGTTCTGGAGGAGGCCGCCATCGTGGCCGAGGCGAGGGAGCGGCTCCAGGGCATCATGGCCATCGACTACGTTACTCCGGACTATTACGCGCAGTTTCCCAAGCCTTGCATGGGCGGCTGGGCAAAGGACATCCTGAACATCACGCCGGAAGGCAAGGTGCTGCCCTGCCATGCCGCGGAAACCTTGCCGCTCAAATTCGACAATGTCAGGGACCGGCCGTTGCACGAGATCTGGTACGATAGCGAAGCCTTCAACCGGTTCCGGGGCTATGGGTGGATGAAGGAGCCGTGCGCCTCCTGCGAGCGCAAGGAAATCGACTTCGGCGGCTGCCGCTGCCAGGCATTTGCCGTTACGGGCGATGCGGAAGCGGCCGATCCGGCTTGCAGCCTCTCCCCGCTGCACGCTCAACTTGTCAGCCGGGCGGCGGATAGTGCGCAATCCGGGCAGCCGCCCGCCTTCATATACCGCCGGATCGGTTGAACGCGGGCTGCTAAAGTCCCGCCCGCCAAGGCTATTTACCTGAGCCCTTGGCCGTGCTATGGCCACAGCATGCAAAACGCTGCGGTCATAACCAACTTGAGCCGACGATGCGCCCGTCTTAGCTGACGGCTGCGCGCTTCTTGTCGATTCCCCCGCGAGCCGTCTTCATTCCCATCCCTTGAAGCCAAAGGTTCGCGATGACGGCGCCCGCTGTGAAAATCAGGCTGCAAACGCCTAAAGACCTGCCCGCATTGAAGAAATTGAACGAGGACAGCTTCGGCCCCGGGCGGTTCGCGCGCACCGCATTCCGCATTCGCGAAGAGGCGGCAGCGGAACCGCGCCTGAACCTGTGCGCCGTTGAGAAGGGCGCCATCATCGGCTCAGTGCTGTTCACGCCCGTGGCCATCGGCGGCGTTGAAGGTGCGCTGCTGCTTGGCCCGCTCATTGTTGCGAAAACTCACAGCAATCGAGGATATGGCTTGCGGCTTATGCTGGACGGCATGGCCCGCGCCCGCGACCTTGGCTACGCCCTTGTCATTCTGGTCGGCGATCTGCCCTACTATGCGCGCGCGGGTTTCGTCCTCACGCCTCCGGGCCGCATCGCGCTGCCGGGGCCCGTCGATCCGGCCCGGCTGCTCCACGCCGAACTGATTCCGGGAGCGCTCGAACGCTACCGGGGGGGCGCGCGCGGCGTCCGCACCTGAGCGGGCGGCCTGTGGACGGGTTGCTCGATTCCCCTGTTTTTGCAGGAAGTTTTCCCGAGCCGCAGCACGGCAGGAAGCAGGACCACTTGTACCTAACAGGAAAGGCCGCTATCGATAGATCGTCAGCGGGGCGGTTCGGCGCCCGCCAGGGAGCGGAAATAATGAGAATCTCCGGGATCGCGGCTTGCATCTTCGCAGTGGCGGCTTTCGCGCCGTGCCAGGCGATGAGCGTTACCAATAGCGGCGTGGCTGTAGCGCATTCTTCAGGGCAGGAAGTAACGAGGGTTGCCAAGGCCAAGGCCAAGAAGCCCGAGCAGCCTCCGCAGCAGGCCTACGTCACCTTCTACTGGTCGAAAGGTGCGGAAGGCTCCTCGATGTTCGATGTCTTCCGGGAGAAGCTTTTGATCTCGATGGACGGCAAGCCCGCCGGCAAGGTTTCGCAGGGCGAGTTCCTGAACATCCCCGTCGATCCGGGGCATCACACCTACGGCTACGAGAGGGTGGCGGTATCCAGCGAGGGCGAGACGAAGCACGAAATCGATGTCGCGCCCGGGCAAACCGCCTATTTCGAGATCGTCGACAAGAACGAAGCCGGTTTCGTGCACACCGTCCTTCCGCAACCAGTGGCACCCGAGCAGGCGAAGACCGAAATGGCCCCGCTCAAGGCGCCGTTGCAGACCGTGACGAAAGAGGCGGTGATGGGAGGGCCTGCAGGGCCCGGATTGCCTCCGGTCGCGGGGGGAGTGTCCGCATCCGCACCTCAAGCCGGCAAGCCGGGCAAGAAGGGCGCTGCCCCTCAAGCTGTGGCACAAAGCTACATCACCTTCTACTGGCCCAAGCGAACGAACGGCACCGTCGCCTTCATGCAGACGTTCGGTGAGCGCTTCGGCATCGTGGTCGACGGCCAGTCTCTGGGAACGTTCGGTGAGGGCGAGTACGTAAGCGTTCCCGTACAGCCCGGATCGCACAACTACAGCTACGCCAAGGCGACCCAGGTCAGCTTCAACGAAAAGCAGCATCCGGTCGATGTCCCGCTGGGGCAAAGCGTCTATTTCGAGATCGCCGAGGAGCAGCAGGGGATGATCACCGTATCGTACCCGCAGCAGGTTTCTCCGGCGCAGGGCCAGCAGGCGCTTGCCGGTCTTCAGGCGCCCACACAGAGAGATTAGTACGCCCTGCAGGAAGTCCTGCCGGCGAGTGAACCGGACTTTGGGGGCTCCATGGCGGGAATACCAGTGGACATTTTTCCGGACACGCAGTTCGGCCAGCAGCGCGCAAGCCACAGATAATATGGCTGCCTGTTAGTGGCTTAACACTCCAGGTCATGCCAAATGTGGCGGGGACGCGCTGCCAGCTGCTGCGTGCCCGCGGCGTTTGCCGTACCCGCTTCAGCTCTACCGCAGCGTTTGGCGGCACAATTCGCCCGTGCCGGGTCTGGCTATATATGTGGAAAGGGATGGCGCCGGTGGACCAAACGACCAAGGCCAAGAGCATCCGCATACCCGCGCCTGCCTCTATCGAAACGTCAGGCCATATCGGCATCATCACCTTGAAGCATCAGGCAAAGCGCAACGCGCTCACCCATGACATGATGCATGCGCTGACGGAGGCTTTTGCCCGTTTCGAAGCACAAAAGATCCGTGTTGCCGTGCTGCGGGCAGAGCCGGGGGTCAAGGTCTGGTCCGCCGGACACGATATCGGCGAATTGCCGCTCGGCGGCATGGACCCGCTTCGCTACACCGATCCGATGGAAGAAACCTTGCGGGCCATCCGTATGTTTCCGGGGCCTGTGATCGCCATGGTTCATGGCTCGGTGTGGGGAGGCGCGTTCGATGTGGTGCTGAGTTGCGACATGGTGTTCGCCGACGAGACCGCGACTTTCGCCATCACGCCGGTCAATATCGGCCTGCCCTATAACACGACCGGCCTGCTTCATTTCATGGGCCGGCTCAGGCTCAACATCATCAAGGAGCTGTTCTTTACCGCAGCACCTGCGTCAGCCGAAGTCGCCCTCAAATGGGGCATCATCAATCATCTGCGGCCCGAGGCGGAGCTTGAAGCCTACACCATGGAGACCGCGAGGCAGATGGCGACGAAGGCGCCTCTCGCGATGGCGGTTATCAAGGAGCAACTGAGGGTGCTTTGCGATCACCAGCCCATTGCGGCGCAGACCTTCGAACGCATTCAGGATATGCGCCGGAAAGTGTATCAGAGCGCGGATTACCGGGAGGGCATCAAGGCTTTCCAGGAGAAGCGGGCTCCCTATTTTATGGGGGAATAACGTTGCAAGAAACCTGAGGCAATCGCGCCGCCTTCCCAGATTGCGGCAACTATCTTACAATGGGCCACAGGAGTTTCCGCCATGACGATCATAACCGTGCACATCCCCGACGCTGTAAAGGCAGCTTTCGACAAAGCCTTCGAAGGCGAGGACAAAAACGCCATCATCGCGCGCCTTCTTTTGGAGGCTGCTGAAAAGCGTGAGCGCGGCGAGCCGGAAGGAGAACGCCGGGAGGTAAGCCTGCGGGAAGCTATCGACGCAGTGATCGCGCTGCGCAAACAGCCGCCCTATGTCAGCGACGAGGAAATCAAGCAGGCCCGCGAGGAGGGCCGGCATTGACGCTCGTTATCGACGCAAGCGTTGCCGTGAAATGGGTTCTCAGCGACCGGCCGGGCGAGCACGATACAGATAAGGCCCTTGCCTTGCTCCTGAAGATAGGGCGTGAGGGTATCCCGCTCTTGCAGCCAGAGCACTGGCGGATCGAGGTGCTTTCCGTTGTCGCGAGGTTCGCTCCCGAGCGGTTTGCGGACACGCTGCAACTGCTCGATAAGCTCAATGCCAGCAGGATTGAGTCGACAGAGGTTCTGGAACGCGCTGTCTCCCTATCCCGGCAATTGAAGCATCACCTATCCGACACGCTATATCACGCCATCGCCATCGAACGCGGCGCCACGCTGATAACGGCGGATGAGGCTCATTTTGCGAAAGCCTTCCGCCTCGGAAATATCAAGTTGCTTGTGAACCTATCGTTCCCGGCTATTTAGAAGACCGCTTGGAACGCTTCGCCTTGCTCTGCGAGGCCTTGCCGCCCCCCCGTTTCCGCGTAGCCTTGGCGAGCGACGGCGAATACCGCCCATCGCTCAACATATCGAACCGCAGCGCCCCCGCCGCCGGGTTCGCCTCCACGAGCTTCACATCGACCTTATCGCCGAGCCGGAAGCTCTCGCCGGTCCGCTCGCCAACCAGGGCGTGCATGTTTTCGACATGCCGGTAATAATCGCGCCCGAGCTTCGCGGCTGGTATGAACCCGTCCGCCCCCGTATCAGCGAGCTTCACGAACAGGCCGAATTTGGCAACGCCGGAAATGCGGGCCTGGAACGTATCGCCGACGCGCTCCGCCAGATGCATGGCGATGAGCCGCTCGACGGTCTCGCGCTCCGCCGACATGGCCTTGCGTTCGCTCGTCGAGATGGTCTCCGCAATCCGGTCGAGCTTGGCCTTTTCGGCGTCCGAGAGCCCGCCTTCGCCCAGCTTGAACGCGCTCACCAGCGCGCGGTGCACGATGAGGTCGGCATAGCGCCGGATCGGCGAGGTGAAATGCGCATACCGCCGCAAATTGAGCCCGAAATGCCCGAGATTGCCCGGCCGGTACTCCGCCTGCGCCTGGGAGCGCAGCACGACCTCGTTCAAAAGCTCCTCATGCTCGGTGCCGATGGCCTTCTCAAGGATGCGGTTGAACTGGTTCGGCCGGTTGAAGCCGGTCTTGGGCGCGTTGATGCCGATGCTGGCGAGGAACTCCGAGAGCGCGACGAGCTTTTCCGAAGCCGGCGCGTCGTGCACGCGGTAGATCAGCTGCGACTTCTTGGCCTCCAGCGCCTCGGCAGCGGCGACGTTCGCCTGGATCATGAACTCTTCGATCAGCCGGTGTGCCTCAAGCCGCTCCGGCACGATCACGCGCAAAACGAGCCCTCGCTCGTCGAGGATAATCTTGCGCTCCGGCAGATCGAGGTCGAGCGGCCCGCGCTTCTCCCGCGCGTCCTTGAGCAGGCCGTAGACCTGCCACAGCGGCTTCAGCACCGTGTCGAGCAGCGGCGCTGCCTTCTTGCTGGGCTTGCCGTCGATGGCCGCTTGCGCCTCCTGGTAGGAAAGCTTGGCGGCGGAGCGCATCATGCCGCGCACGAAACGGTGCGACAGCTTCTTGCCGTTGCGGTCGAACGTCATACGCACGGCAAGGCACGGGCGCGGTTCGCCCTCACGCAAGGAACAGAGATCGTTCGAAAGCTTCTCCGGCAGCATCGGTACGACCTGATCGGGGAAATAGACCGAATTGCCGCGCAGGCCCGCTTCAGCGTCGAGCGCCGTTCCCGGCCGCACATAGAACGACACGTCCGCGATGGCGACAATCGCAACCGCGCCGCCCTCATTGGCCGGATCGGTGTCCATTTCGCCCCAAACCGCGTCGTCGTGATCCTTCGCGTCCGCGGGATCGATGGTAACGAGCGGCAAGCGCGTCAGAATCCTCGCGATGCGCGTTCGTCAGCTCCGGCAGCGAGTCCAACTCGCCCAGCACATCGGCGCCGAAGCGGTCGCGAAGCCCGTGATTGTGGATCGCGATCAGGCTCACCGACTTCTCGGCCTGCGGGTGCCCGATGCGTTCGGTCACGCGCGCGGATGGCCGCCCAAGCTTCACATCGCGCTCAACCTCGAAGCGGACCAACTCGCCCTCGACCGCGCCATCCAGGTCGCCATCGATGACAGGCCACTCTTTCAGTTCCTTCTTGTCGATGGATTCGACCACGAAGCCGCGACCCGCCTTGCGCAGGATGCCGAGCTGGCGCGTTTTCTGGCGCGGGAGCCGCTTGATGGGCGCGGCCACAAAGCCGAAGCGCTCCCCGCCGTCCCCCTCGTCCATGGCCTCGCGCAGCCGCGCCAGCACATGGTCGCCCACGCCGATGGCCGGTCCTTCATAGCGCCGCGTGATTTCCAGCAGAATGCGCGGCGGCGCGCCGTCCTCTTCGTTCCAGTGCAACGGCGTCGCGATCAGGTCGCCATTCTTGTCCTGGCTTTTGACCACGATCACGCCGACCGGCGGCATCCCCTCGTGGCGCACCCGCCGCCGCGAATCCGCGATAAGCCCGTCCGCCGCAAGCTCTTTCAGGATGCGCTTGAGGTCGATCCGGTCCGCGCCCTTGACGCCAAAGGCGCGCGCGATTTCGCGCCGCCCGATATTGCTGGGGTTGGACTTAATGAATTGAAGGATGTCTTCTTTGCTGAGGTTCGGGCGCACGTTTGGCGTGGCCTTTTTGTTTTTTGCGCTATCGCGCTCCGCGCTAGTCAAGCGAGTCTCGCTGGCGCTACCGCGCTCCGCGCTGCTTGAGCGCAAGTTCTCTTTTGCCATTTCGTCTTTCTTGCGCGGCAAGGGCTAGCTCGCGCCACAGGGTGACATGACGCACATCGCGGTCATCGCGAGGCACTGAACGCGCCGCAGCGATCCAGGCAAAAAGCGCTTGGCTTGTTGCTTCTGGATTGCTCCACTCGCAATGACGGTGCAAAACGCACATGTACGCCGAATCCCCTGCGGCCGAGGCTATTGCACCCCGTTTGCCGCTTTCGTTTCTGTCTTCCGCGGCGGCGCCTTCGGTTTCTTGGCGCTCTTCGAAGGTGCTGCCTTTGCGGATTTTCCATTTACCGCGGAACTCTTCGTCTTAGTCTTCGAAGTTTCCGTCTTGGCGGCCTTCGCCTTGGCCGCCGGTTGCTTCTTGGCGCTACCGCCCTTTGGGCTACTTGAGCGCGATTTCTTGGCCCCCTTGGCCCCGCCACCCGCCGCTATGCGCGCCGCGATGAGCTTCACCGCGTCTTCCATGGTGATGGCTTCCGGCGCCATGTCTTTCGGCAGGGTCGCGTTCACTTTCCCGCACTTTACATAGGGGCCGTAGCGCCCCGAATAAACGTCGACCTTCTCGCCAAGCTCGGGATGGTCGCCCAAGGACTTGACCGGGCCCGCTCCGGCCGCGCGGCCCTTCGCTCCGGACTTCGACTTCGGCGATTACGCTTACCGCCCGGTTGAGCCCGACGGTCAGAACCTCTTCGGCGTCGATTTTTGCATATTTGCCGAGGTGCTCGACATACGGGCCGAACTTCCCGAAGCCGGCCATAATCGGCTTGCCGCTTTCGGGATGCAGGCCAACCTGCCGCGGCAGGCTCAACAGCGCCAGCGCGTATTCCAGGTTCACCGAGGGCGGCTCGACGCCGCGCGGGAGCGAGGCCCGCTTCGGCTTGTCGCCATTATCGCCTTCGCCCAACTGCACATAGTGGCCGAAACGCCCGTTCTTGAGGTAGACCGGCAGGCCTGTTTCCGGGTCAGTGCCGAGCAAAACGTCAGCCGGTGCAGCGGCCGTCTCGCCATTGCCGTCGCCCGTCTTGAGCTGGCGCGTGAACCGGCACTCGGGATAGTTCGAGCAGCCGATGAAAGCGCCGTAGCGGCCGGTCTTGAGCGAAAGCTGGCCCTTGCTGCAAAGCGGGCAGAGCCTTGGATCGCTGCCATCCTCCTTCGCGGGGAAGATGTGCGGGCCTAAAAGCTCGTTCAGCGCGTCGAGCACCTGCGTCACGCGCAGATCCTTGATGTCGCTCACCGCGCCGAGGAAGTCGCGCCAAAAATCGCGCAAAAGCTCCTTCCAGTCGAGCTTGGCGTCCGAGACCAAGTCGAGCCGGTCTTCGAGATAGGCCGTGAAATCGTATTCGACGTAGCGCTTGAAGAAGGCTTCGAGGAACGCCGTCACCAGCCGGCCCTTGTCCTCGGGCATGAGCCGCTTCTTTTCGAGCTTCACATATTCGCGCTCGCGCAGGATCGAGACGGTGCTGGCGTAGGTCGAAGGCCTGCCGATGCCCAGCCGCTCCATCTCGCGGATGAGCGTCGCTTCGGTAAAGCGCGGCGGCGGCTCGGTGAAATGCTGGGCGGCCGTCACGCCTGAATCGCGCAGTTCCTGGCCACGGTCGAGCTTGGGCAGCCGGGCGCTGTCCTCGTCGCCGTCGTCGTCGCGGCCTTCCTCGTACAGTTTGAGGAATCCGTCGAATAGCACCACCGAACCCGTCGCACGCAGGCCATACGGGTGCCCGTCGCGCCCTTGCGCGGAAATCTCGACCGTCGTGCGCTCGAACTCGGCACTTGCCATCTGGCTCGCAACCGCGCGCTGCCAGATGAGCTTGTAGAGCCGCGCTTCCTCCGCGCTCAACCCCTTCACCCTGTCGGGATGGCGGCGGAAATCGGTAGGCCGGATCGCTTCGTGCGCTTCCTGCGCGTTCTTCGCCTTGGTCTTGTAGATGCGCGGCGCCTGCGGCACGTAGCGCTTGCCGAACATCGCCTCGATCTGGCTGCGGGCATAGCCGATCGCTTCGGGCACGATCTGCACGCCGTCCGTTCTCATATATGTAATGAGGCCGACCGTCTCGCCGCCGATGTCCACGCCTTCATAGAGACGTTGCGCGATCTGCATGGTCTGGCGCGGCGAGAGGCCCAGCTTGCGCGACGCCTCCTGCTGCAGCGAGGAGGTCGTGAAGGGCGGCGACGGATTGCGCTTATGCTCCTTGGCCTCGATGCTCTCCACGCGGTAAGGCTGGCCTAGAATCGCATCGCGATAGGCATGCGCCGTTGTTTCGTCCGCGATGTCGAACTTGTCGAGCTTCTTGCCGTCGCGGCCTATGAGCCGGCCCAGGAAGGCATCGCCACCGGCCGTGTTGAGGTTCGCCTCGACGGTCCAGTATTCGCGCGTCTTGAACGCCTCGATTTCGGACTCGCGGTCGCAGACCAGCCGCAGCGCCACCGATTGCACGCGCCCCGCCGAGCGCGAGCCGGGAAGCTTGCGCCACAGCACCGGAGACAGCGTGAACCCCACGAGATAATCGAGCGCGCGCCTCGCGAGATAGGCATCCACCAGCGGCTCGTCGATCTGGCGCGGATTGGCCATCGCGGTGAGGATCGTATCCTTGGTGACGGCGTTGAACACCACCCGTTCGACCGCGACGCCGTTCAGCGCGTGCTTCTGTTCCAGAATTTTAAGCAGGTGCCAGGAAATGGCCTCGCCTTCGCGATCCGGGTCGGTTGCGAGGATCAGCCGCTCCGCTCCCTTTACCGCCTTGGCGATCTCGTTGACGACCCTCTGGGAATTCGCCCTCGACCTCCCAGCTCATCTCGAAATCCTTGTCCGGCAGAACCGAACCGTCCTTGGCCGGCAGGTCGCGCACATGGCCATAGGATGGGATGACCTTATAATTGGCCCCGAGATATTTGTTGATGGTTTTCGCCTTGGCGGCGCTTTCGACGATGACGATGTTCATAGACAGCGTTTGTTGCTTTCTGGCTTCCCGGACGGCTGTAAGTTGGCCGCAAGAGCCGATCGTTCAAGTGGAGGTAGTGAGGCTAGCGCCCCTCGCGTGGCCTCATCTATCCCCCGCTGCGGCAAAAATCAGCTCCTGCCATTCCGCCTAAGTTATTGAAAAGATAGAACTTTGGTTCTACAGAGCAGTGACAATTCCCCCTCGGTAAAGCGGCAGACCTCAATCCACGCGGCAACTTTGACGCCGGACCGGCACTCTGTTGCTCTTCCCCCAGACGCGCCCTGTATTGCTCGCAGTAAAGGAATAAATCAAGCTCGATCCAATTTTACACAGCCTCCGCGATATTTGCGAGTGAATTGCAATCTCTTGTTGAGCCCTGCGCGGATGGCCGCTGAACGGTCCTGCCACGCTCGAAGCTTACAACCCCTCACCCCAGCCCTCTCCCTATGGGAGAGGGAGTCCGCTCGCAGCCGTTGTTAGGGCGTCCCTCTCCCATAGGGAGAGGGACAGGGTGAGGGGTTACAGACCTAACCTATTGCGCCGGCGACCAGCCGGGAGGCGCGAGTTCGAAGCCTTCGAACTGGAACGCAGGCGCCACAATGCAGCTGACGAGCGTCCAGGCGCCCAAGCTTTCCGCCTCCTGCCAGACATGCGGCGGCACCACGCCCTGGAAGCTTTCGCCGCTGGCGGGGTTGGGGCCAAGCTTTATCGCCTGCCGGCTCCATCAGCGCCGCAAAGCCCGAGCGTCAGCGGCGCGCCGGCCTGCCAGATCCAGATTTCCGAAGCGTCCACGCGATGCCAATGCGAGCGCTCGCCCGCCGCCAGCAGGAACAGGATCGCGCTCGCCGCACCCCTGCCGCCCGCTTCCGGCCGGTCCCGCCACAGTTCGCGGTAATGCCCGCCCTCGGGATGCGGCAAAAGCCCCAGGGCCGCGCGCACAGCCGCCTCGGGTGCCGCTGGGTCGCGCAGATCGGGAAGCGGCGGCTGCATAAGTCAGGCTTTCTTGTGCCACGCCTCGATGGGAGCGCCGGCCTTCTTCCATGCGGAAAAGCCGCCTTCGATTTGGCTGACTGAAGTAAGCCCCATGTCAAGCAAGGTCGCAGTGGCAAGCGCCGACCGCCAAGCGGATGCACAATAGAGAATGAGGTGCTTGTCTGGCCCCAGCGCCTGCTTGTAGTAGGGGCTCTCCGGGTCCACCCAGAATTCCAGCATGCCGCGCGCTGCGTGAAAGGCTCCCGGCACCGTGCCCTCGCGCTCAAGCTCGCCGCTCTCGCGGATGTCCACGAAGACGGTGTTGGGATCGCCGAGCTTCGCCTGCGCTTCGGCCACGCTCATGGTGTGAACCCGCGCCGTTGCATCGGCAATCAGCTGCTTGTATCCGCGTTTCAATGCCATGTTTCACTCCCATGCTTGCGATTGTGGATAAGTGGCCAGCCTGCATGGCAAGATGCGGCGGCCTCCGCTTCGAACGTGCGCTCCGCAAAGATAAGCCGCTTCCGGTAAATAACCAGGGCAGCGATCCTGCCATGAACGAAGGGCTGTAACCCAGCAGTTCAGGGCGCAACGGCGCTGCTTTGGTTAACCGCGTTTCCCCAAATCGGCTATGTTAGTCAGCCATATCCTTCAATAAGGAACCATCATGACCGGGCAATCCCTGCCGCCTTCGAAGCGCGTTCGCCTCAAACGCCGCCACGAGCGCGGCTCCTACGACCGCGCCGTTATCGACGCCATTCTCGATGCAACGCCGCTCGCCCATGTGGGCTACATCTACGAGGGCTCCCCTTATGTGACGCCAACGATGCAGTGGCGCGAGGGCGATCACATCTATTGGCACGGCTCGGCCGCAAGCCGCATGATAGAGGCCGCCGGGGGCGCCGAGGTGTGCGTGACGGTCTCGCTGCTCGACGGTTTCGTGCTGGGGCGGTCGGCCATGCACCATTCGGTCAACTACCGCTCGGTGATGATATTCGGCCATGCCCAGATCATTGCGGATCCGGCTGAGAAAGAGGCGCACTTCAAGGCGTTCATCGAGCGCTTGTTTCCTGGCCGCTGGGACAGCCTGCGCCCTGTGACGGAGCAGGAAATCAAGGCGACAGGCGTGCTGTCGCTGCCCATAAGCGAAGCGTCGGCGAAAATCCGTGCCGCCCCGCCGAAGGACGACGAGGAAGACTACGCGCTGGACATCTGGGCAGGCGTGCTGCCGGTGCGCATGGCGGTAGATGCCCCGCAGGACGATCCGCGGCTCAAGCCGGGTGTCACGCCGCCGGACGCGCTAAAGCGGTTCCGTCTGGGCTGAACGGTGCGCGCGTCTGCCGCCCCAGCGGGCCTTAGTTTCGGTTTCCTTCGCGAACGAAAAAGGAGTAAATCGGAAACGGAAGCCGGGGCGGATTTTCTCCCGCCGATGGAGCGAAAGGGTATTATAAGGCCCCATGAATAGGATGTACTTTCAAGTTCTGGCGCGGGGCACCTCCCATGAGTGAAGAACAGGAAACGGCCCCAGCGGTAACGGCCGCCGCCGCCACGGATCGCGCGCCAGTGGCCCGCGCCCTGCTTCTGCTTCCGAATATCATGACCCTTGGCGCGGTCCTTTGCGGGATCACCGCGATCCGCCTGTCGAGCGAAGGGCAGTACGGTTTGGTGATGCTTGCCATTTTCGGGGCAGTGGTGCTGGACACGGCAGACGGTTACGCGGCCCGCGCGCTCGGTGCGGAGAGCCCGATTGGCGCGGAACTGGATTTGCTGGCCGATTTCGTGAATTTCGGCGTCGCCCCGGCCATGCTCATCTACGACCGCGAACTGCGCCTGCTTGGCTGGGCGGGGTGGCTGATCGCAGGGGTCTATGTCCTGGCCACCGGGCTGCGGCTGGCCCGCTTCAACGTGCAATCGAGGCTTCCGAAAGACCCGGCGCAGAAAAAATACTTCACCGGCCTGCCTTCCACCGCCGCAGCCCTTGCGGTGGTGATCGCCGATGCAGGGGTGAACGCGGTGCTGCCCAGTCAGGCTGCCCTTATCATGGGCACGTTTGCTCTCGCCGCAGCCGCACTCATGGTCAGCACACTGCACGTGCCGGCCGTGTTCAAGCGCTGAAGGCGCGCCCGCCTGCGCGAAGGCTGGCGGGCGGCGGTGCTTCTTTAATTCCCGACCGGGTAATTGCTGCCGGTCTGAACCCGATCCCAGAAGGACTGGTTGTTGTAGTGTCCGGGGGCGCTGTACTGGTCGTTGTACGGGAATGACTCGGTCTGATACCAGTAGCGGTGCCCGCCTACCATCCGGCCTTCCTGGCGATAGTGATGCGTGTAGTGGTGCTTTTTCGCGTGCACGCCGGAGGCGTCATCCGCACGGCTAGCGGCCGGTAATGCAAAGGCAAGCAGCACGGCGGCTGCGCTTAAAAGGAGCCGAGAACCCATAAGTATCTCCCGCTTTCGCAGATTGTGAAAGTCCCGGCGGTACGCTTATGTTCCCAGCATTCCGCCCCGGATTTTACTATAGGCGGGAGGGGCAGCCCCGCTAGTGAGGTTTTGCAACGAAGGAAAAAAAATGCGGGCTATATGGCCTTAGCCATGAGGGGCATGCCGAACTCTATCCCGTTGAACCTCTGGCGGAGGATTCGACCTGGCCGAGCGGTGTGGAGTGCAGAAGCATCACATCCCGCTTGACAAGACCGTAGTTCAGAAGCTTCTCGGCGTGCTCTGCGGGGACATCCGTCGCAAGGCAGGGACGTTTCACGATCATCTCAAGCGAGGCGCGCTCGCCGCGGGACATCTGAATTCTGGGCATGGTACTAACGCACCTGTTTTACGGACTGCAGCACACACTGGTTGCAAGCCATTCTAGTTTGCGCCTATCTCTATTGGACACAATTGCGGCAAAAAAGCGTAAACGCGGCAAAAGAAATCGATGCAATGTCCGGTTGTCGGCGGATGCGTGCGGATATGGAGACACAAATGACACAGGAAGCGGCGGAAACCTGGCCTACGGAGCTGCGGCTCAACCCGGAAAAGAATGCGCTGCGCGTGGCCTTCCAAGATGGAAACGCGGAAAGCCTCTCCGCGGAGATGCTGCGCGTGATGAGCCCGAGCGCCGAAGTGCAGGGGCACTCGCCTGCGGAGAAAAAGCTCATCGCGGGCAAGCGGGACGTCACCATTAAGGGCGTCGAGCAGGTGGGCAACTACGCGGTGAAGCTTGTTTTTAGCGACGGCCACGACACCGGCCTGTTCACTTGGCCCTATCTCTACGATATGGCGCGCCGGAAAGAGGAGCTTTGGGAGGGATACCTCAAGGATCTCGCTGCTGCGGGGGTAAGCCGCGAGCCGGCCTGAGGCGGTTCGCATTAAGCTTAAGCCTGCGCTGTCGGGAAACTGTCGTATAGTTGGGTTACCATAACGGTTCGATCCAACGAATACACTAAGGATAGACTGCCTGTAGGCAGCGGCTATAGAGCATGCTCAACAGCTTCGATACCAAGCCGCCGGTGCGTTCCGCACCGGATGAGGCTGACGCTGGCCTGGTGAAGGCGCCAGCGGAAAGTCCTGCCGCCGGCGAAAGGGTGCTGACAAAGCTGATTTCGCGCCGCTGGCTCATTTTGCTGTTCTTCGCAATCGTCTTGGCGCTGTCGCTGGCGTACGGGTTGCCTTGGCGCGCCACGGTGTGGGCTTGCGCAGTGTATCTGATTGGAGCCGCGGTGTTGCCGTGGCCAAGCTTGCAGGTCTTCCCACGGGCAGCGCGCGAACGCCGGGAGGAGACGCTGGTCAGGATCGCCTGCGCGCTGATGGATGCGCTTACCGAGCCGGCTATCCTGCTCCGTCAGGATGCCGGGATTGCCGCCTTCAATTGCGGAGCGCGCGATCTTTTCCGCGGGCTGAAGGCTGGGGTTCATCTTTCGAGTGCCACGAGGAGTCCGCAAATCCTGGATGCGGTCATGGCGGCATCCCCGGCAAAACCACTGCAAACCGTGATGTTCTCCGACCGGGTGCCCGTTGTGCGGCATATGGCGGCTACGGTTTCCTGGCTTGAGCTTGAAGCCGGCACGGAAGCGCTTATCCTTGTTTTCCTGCGCGACCTGACCGAGCAGCAGCGGCTCGACCAGCTCCGGGCCGACTTCATCGCCAATGCAAGCCACGAGATCAAGACGCCTCTGGCTTCGCTTCTGGGATTTATCGAAACGCTTCAAGGAGCGGCTCGCAAAGACGAGGCCGCCCGCGACCGCTTCCTCGCCATCATGGCCAAGCAGGCCCATCGCATGGCGAGGCTTATCGATAACCTGATGTCGCTGAGCCGGGTGGAGATGCAGGCGCATCTGAAACCGCGGGACCGCGTGATCATCGCCGAACTCGTCTCCCAGGCGTGCGATGCGCTGGAGCCGATGGCCGCGGAGGCGGATATCGAGGTCGAGATACGCTCAGGTGTGAACGGCGCGAGTGTGCTGGGCGACCGCGACGAGTTGCTTCAGGTCTTCATCAATCTGTTACACAACGCAATTAAGTACGGAAAACCCGGCGGTTCGGTGCAGGTTTCGGTGCAACGGGGGCAAACTGGCGGCGCGCCGGTCATCGAGATCGCGGTTGAGGACAACGGGCCGGGCATTCCGCGTGAGCATTTGCCAAGACTGACCGAGCGCTTTTACCGCGTGCAAGGCCAATCCGCGCTCGAAAAGGGTGGCACCGGGCTAGGCCTTGCAATCGTTAAACACGTGGTGAACCGCCATCGCGGCGAATTGCGGATCGTCTCGGAAGAGGGGAAGGGATCGAAATTCACGGTGGTTCTGGCGGAGCATGTTCTGCCGGATGGCGCAGCGGCCGGCGGAACCTCGTAGCCTGTTGCCGTTGCAAAGCGTGGCAGAAGCAGCCCTCGCGGATTATCTTATTTCCGAAGGATCGATCACGTATAAGAACGTATGGCTTGAAGCCCGCGCCTGGGCAGTAAAGCATTCGGGGCAGATGTTATGCACTGCCCATGGAGGGAGGAAGAGGCCATGGTGGACCACACCGTTAAAGCCTACGATACGGAATTGAGGTCGCTGGACGCCATGGTCGCTCAGATGGGCGGACTGGCCGAGCATGCGCTGGGACAGGCGGTCGACGCCCTCTTGAGCCGCAATCCCGATCTTGCCGAAATCACGCTCGAAAAGGACAAGGACATCGACCAGCTGGAGCGCTCGGTCGACGAGAACGCGGTCTTGATGATTGCGCGCCGGCAGCCGGTTGCGAGCGACCTCAGGCAGATCGTTACGGCGATCCGCATCGCGGGCGACCTGGAGCGCATCGGCGACCTCGCCAAGAACATTGCCAAGCGCGCCATCGCGATTGCGGCCGAGGAGCATCCCAAACAGCTCATGAGCGGCTTCAAGCATATCGGCGACGCGGCCATGCGGCAGTTGAAGGACGTGCTCGACGCCTATTCCGTGCGCGATGCGGATGCGGCCGTGAGCGTGTGGAGCCGCGATCAGGAGATCGATGCCATATACAACTCGCTCTATACGGAACTCTTGCGAGCGATGATGGAAGAGCCCCAGAAAAGCCGGCCTTTACGCCCATCTTCTGTTCAGCGCCAAAAACATCGAGCGCATCGGGGACCACGCGACCAATATCGCCGAGACGATTTACTACTGCACCCAGGGCAAGGTCTTGAGCGACGAGCGGCCGAAGCTGGACCGGACGAGCCAGATGCCGCTCCTGTCGCAGGCCGGAAAAGAGATAGGATAGCATTTGCATACCGGGGGTGATCGATGAACGCGAAGGTGCTCGTTGTCGAAGACGAGGAGCCGCTGGCGTTGCTGCTTCAATACAATCTGGAGGCTGAGGGGTTCCGGGTCGCGCTCGCAAACAGGGGCGACGAAGCCGAAGCCGTCATCAAGGAGGACCCGCCGGATCTCATCATCCTGGATTGGATGCTTCCAGGGGTATCCGGGATCGAGCTTTGCCGCCGGCTCCGGGTGGGCAAGGCCTCCTGTGCCATCCCAATCCTGATCCTGACGGCGCGCGGCGCCGAGCAGGATCGCATCCGCGGGCTGACCACGGGTGCGGACGACTATGTGGTGAAGCCGTTTTCCGTTCCCGAGCTTATGGCGCGCGTCAGAGCGATCCTAAGGCGCGCGAGCCCCGGGCGCGTGGCCAGCACCCTTGAGGTGGACGACATCGAACTCGACCGGGAAGCTTACCGCGTCAAGCGCAACGGCCGCGAGGTGCGGCTTGGGCCAACAGAGTTCAAGCTGCTCGAATTCATGATGGAAAGTCCTGGGCGGGTATTCAGCCGGACCCAGCTTTTGGACGGCGTGTGGGGCCGGGACGTCTACGTGGACGAGCGCACGGTCGACGTTCACATCGGCCGGCTCAGGAAGGCGATAAACCGCGGCAAAGAGAAGGACCCCATCCGCACCGTGCGCGGCGCGGGCTATGCACTGGGTGAGAAGTTTCCCGGGCAGAGCCTCGTCGAATAGCGGCAAATGCGGTGCCCGGAACGGAACGGGCGCGGGAGAAAATAAGGGAGCCGGAGCGCCGCCGCTTCCGCCTCCCTTCCCCGCAGATAGGTGTGTGTGCTAGCTGGTCCGGCGGCGCTTCGCTGCCGGATTGTAGGCGATTGCCGCATGATGCTCGCAATAGGGGATGCCGGTATTCTTGCGGCGTCCGCAGAAATGGAAGCCTTCTTCCATCGGATCGCCAACCGGCCAATGGCACATGGTTTCCTTGAGATCGGCCAGGGTGATGATGCCCTCGGGCGCTGGCTCAAGCTCGGGCAAGGCGCGCAGCGGCACTATGGAAGCAACCTTGCGCTCCTGAGGCTGAACGGCAGGCTTCAGCGCGGTGTTTCCAAAGGTACGGTATTGAACCTGCGAAGATCTCGCTGGAAAAAGCGCGATGTTGGTTCGGGGGCGGGCAGTTCTGACGCGCGAAGTGGTCGCGCGGCCGGCCAGCCCAAGGCGATGCACTTTACCGATAACCGCATTACGTGTGACTTCGCCGAGCTTCGAGGCGATTTGGCTTGCGCTAAGCCCGTCCGCCCAGTGTTTCTTCAGAAGTTCGACGCGTTCGTCGGTCCAACTCATAATGTTAGCTCCTCGTTCAGTTCGGCGGTCGAACCGCAAAAAAGGGATCGGGCCGCTGACTTGGGGACAGCGTGACCACGGCGCTAACGCATGACTAGGAAACGGAGGTGCTACCGATAACCCATACACAAGGGTTGCCGCCAAGCATTGCCTGCGGCCGGAAACGCTACCTCTTACTTACTGGAACACAAGCCTCGCAACAGAACGATGCGAGATGATGGCTGCACGCACAGCGTGTTCGGAAGGAATTGCCACCATACTATCTACGCGATGGGGCATATTTGCATAAAAGACCGGTTAACACAAACCGCCAAACCCCGGAAGCTGGGAGCTAAAACCTCATTTCGAGGGTGGTGTGTCTTTTATGCCGGTTGACACAGCACCGAACCCAGGGAAAACTCTTTAGCGGCGCTATCGCGCTTCGCGCTACTTGAGCGCAGTAATAATGCGAGCATGGCCGCCCGATGCACGGAGCGGCTTTTTTTAATTGGGAACGAGTGTGCTATCCATGTCTGCGGTGCTGGGGACTTATGCACGGGCGAATGTCGAGTTCGAGAGGGGCGAAGGCGCCTATCTGTGGACGGCGGATGGCGAGCGATATCTCGACTTCGCGGCGGGTGTCGCGGTCAACGTACTGGGCCATGCCCATCCACACCTTGTGGAGGCCGTGACCGCTCAAGCCCGGAAGGTGTGGCACACATCGAACCTTTATCGCGTAACCGGGCAGGAACTGCTTGCGAAGCGGCTTTGCGGCGCGACGTTCGCGGATAAGGTCTTCTTCGCGAATTCCGGCGCCGAGGCGATGGAAGCGTGCATAAAGATGACGCGCAAATATCAAAGCCATAACGGCCGGCCGGAGCGGTACCGCATTATTACGTTTGAGGGGGCCTTTCACGGGCGCACGCTTGCCACGATTGCCGCCGGTAACCAGGAGAAGCACCTCGCGGGCTTCGGGCCTAAGGTCGAAGGCTTCGACCAGGTTCCGCTTGGGGACATAGCGGCGGTAAAGGCCGCGATCACGGACGAAACGGCAGGCATTCTCATAGAGCCCATCCAGGGCGAAGGCGGCATCAGGGAGGCTAGCTGGCCTTTCCTGCGCCAGCTCCGGGAGCTTGCGGACGAGCACGGCCTTCTCCTTATTTTCGATGAGGTGCAGACGGGCATGGGCCGCACGGGCAAGCTGTTTGCCTACGAATGGTGCGGGATCGAACCCGACATCATGGGGGTCGCCAAAGGCCTGGGTGGCGGTTTCCCGATTGGCGCTTGCCTTGCCACCGGAGAGGCGGCTGCCGGCATGGCACCAGGAAGTCACGGCTCGACGTTTGGCGGAAATCCCCTGGCGGCCGCGGCTGGCAACGCCTGCCTGGATGTGGTACTTGGGGCTGATTTTCTTCCACATGTCCAAAAGATGGGCTTGCTTTTCAAGCAGCGTCTTGCCGAAATTGTAGACAGGCATCCCGGCATCTTCGCAGGTGTCCGTGGTGAAGGGCTCATGCTCGGGCTGGTTTGCAAGATTCCGAACACGCAAGTTTCCGGCACGTTCTTTGCTGAGAAGCTGCTTACCGTTACAGCCGGCGATAATGTTGTGCGGCTGCTGCCGCCGCTAATCGTGACGGAGACCGAAATTAAGGAGGCATGCGCGAAGATTGACAGCGCATTGGCGAGGCTCGATGTTACAAACACAATATAATCAGGTGCTTACAGGACAAATGTCACCCCGCCACTTTCTCGATATCGATAGTCTCGATACCGGTACGTTACGGTCGATCCTGGCTTGCGCCCACGCGCTCAAGAAAACCTTCAAGAACGGTGCGGGCTCGCGGCCGAAACTCGCCGAAGGTGCCGTTCTGGCGATGCTGTTCGAGAAAAGCTCGACGCGCACGCGCGTTTCCTTCGACGTGGCCATGCGCCAGCTCGGCGGCGAGACCATCGTGCTGAACCATAACGACATGCAGCTTGGGCGCGGGGAGACGATTTCCGACACCGCGCAGGTGCTGTCGCGCTATGTCGACGCGATCATGATGCGTTCCACATCGCACGATAAGCTGATCGAGCTTGCGAAATATGCAACGGTGCCCGTGATTAACGGGCTTTCGGACAAGTCGCATCCCTGCCAGATCCTCGCCGATATCATGACGCTGGAGGAGAAGAAGGGCGAACTTGGCCCCCTGACCGTGACCTGGGTCGGCGACAGCAACAACGTCGCCAATTCGTGGATTCACGCAGCCGTCCGCTTCGGTTTCACGCTGCGTCTGGCCACGCCGAAACTTCTGCAGCCTGCGATGAGCTTCGTCGAGTGGGCGCGCTCGGAAGGCGGCAAGCTCACGATCCACGAAGACCCGGCCGAGGCCGTCGCCGGTGCCGATTGCGTCACTACCGACGTTTGGATCTCGATGGGCCAGGAGGCGGGCTCCGAGCAGCGCATAGCGCTTCTGCAGCCCTATCAGGTCAACGAGGCGCTCATGGAAAACGCCCCCAACGCGGTATTCATGCATTGCCTCCCCGCCTATCGCGGCATGGAGGTGACGGCCGGCGTGATCGACGGGCCGCAATCGGTGGTGTTCGACGAAGCCGAAAACCGGCTGCATGTGCAGCGGGCGATCCTGGCATGGTGTTTGGGCAAGGTTTGATGGACGGAACAGGCGCGGATAAGCTTAGCGATTACGTTCTGCCCTTCCAGCTTGAGGCGTCCGGCGCGCGCGGCCGGCTGATCCGGCTCGGGCCTGCTACCGACGGGATTTTAGCCAAGCACGCCTATCCCGAGCCGGTCTCGCGGCTGTTGGGCGAGGCGATCGCGCTCACCGGCCTGCTCGGCACTTCGCTCAAGTTCGACGGCAGGTTCATTCTGCAAACGCAGTCCGATGGGCCCGTCAGCTTCCTGGTCGTGCAGTACAGCTCGCCTGGACATTTGCGGGGCTACGCGAGCTTTGATCCTGAAGAGGTTGCCAAAGCCCAGAACGGAAGCGCTGCGCCGGGAGCGCTGCTCGGGCAAGGCCATTTGGCCATGACCATCGATCCGGGCGCAGAGATGGAGCGCTATCAGGGCATCGTGCCGCTTGCTAGCGGTACTCTGGCCGATGCGGCGCATGAATATTTCGACCGCTCCGAGCAGATTCCCACGTTCATCCGTATCGCGGTAGCGCGGCACTACACCGGCCCCGATGGCGCCGCCCCGGGCAAATGGACCTGGCGCGCCGGCGGAACTCATGGTGCAAAAGCTCACGGCAGAAGGCGGCCGCTTCGGAGACGGCGGGGAGCCTTCCGGCCCAATGAGCGGCGGCGAAGACGGATGGCGCCGCGCAAAGGCCCTTGCTGCGACCGTCGAGGACCACGAGCTTCTGGACCCGGCGCTGCCGCCCGAACGCCTCCTCTACCGCCTTTTCCACGAGGAAAGCGTGCGGGCCTTCGCTGCTTTGCCGCTTGCCGCCAGTTGCAATTGCTCGCGCGAACGCGTGGAGGGCATGCTGGACCGGTTCTCGCAGGACGATCTGGCCGCCATGGCCCAGGACAACGTCATCACCGTGTCCTGCGAGTTCTGCAACACGGCTTACAAGTTCGATGCCGGCCGGTATCTGAACCGGACGCCCGGCTAAGCGAAGTCCTCATCCTTTAGCCGTAGCGGGTAGCGCCCTGGCATGCGAGCGCCTACCTCTTGCTGGCCCCGCCAGTAGGAGACCTCATGCCAACCGTCTACGATTTTGCCGCCAAGCTGCTTTCTGGCGAGGAAATTCCGCTCAGTCAATTCAAGCCCAAGGCGCTGTTGATCGTGAACACCGCCAGCAAATGCGGCTTCACGCCCCAATATTCAGGGCTCGAAAAGCTGTACAAGGCCTACAACGCGCGCGGTTTCGAGGTATTGGGCTTCCCGTGCAACCAGTTCGGCGCACAGGAGCCCGGTAACGCGGAGGAGATCGGCAAATTCTGCTCGCTCACCTACGATGTTACCTTCCCGATGTTCGCCAAGGTGGATGTCAACGGCTCGAAGGCGCACCCGCTATACAAATTCCTGAAGAGCGAGAAGCCCGGCTCGCTGGGCATCGGGGCCATCAAATGGAACTTCACCAAGTTCCTGGCCAACCGGGAAGGAGCGGTGATCGGACGCTTTTCGCCCATGACCAAGCCCGAAGACCTCGAAACGCGTATCGAGGCGCTGCTTTAGCCGCGCGTCACCCGGCGCCATAGGTTTTGGCGCCTTTGCCGGATCGGAGCAAGGGGAACCGGGGCGGCGCGGACCCGCCGCTGAAGCCCGGCAAATGCGCTACCGTGCCCCGCGATTACAAGCGCAACGGACAACCACGCCGTTCGCCGCCCCTGTCCCGCGTGGAATGCAGAATGAGGATGTCCAGCACGCACGTCTCCGCCATATGCTAAAGCTATGCTATGCCTAGCAAACCTTTTTGCAGGCGTGTCAAGAGCGGGGATGCAGGCATTTGCGCCAAGACTTCGATCCGTTCTGCCGCCTGAGCCAGTTTTACAAGGTGCGGGTCGTTTTCCGGCGGGGATAACTAGGCCAGCCACCGGGGATACACGCCGGCAAAGCGGTTGACAGCCGGTCCCGTGCGGCGGAGAAGGTGGCTCGGCCGATATCATAGGACGCATCCATGAAACTCATAGCTGCAGCCTCGATTTCTTTCGTCATGGCAGTTGCCGCAATGCCTGCGGCGGCACAGACGTCCGGATCGCGGGCACCTGCCGGCGGAGACGTTTCCGGCGGCGGGCGCCTTGAGCGCCTGGAACAGCAGGTGTCGGAATTGCAGGGCGTGGTCGCCGCCGTCGAGACACTTGCCAAGAGCAATTCGGGCGGCGGATCGGGATACGCGGCTGCGGCCGGCGGCGGCGGTGCCAGCCCGGGCGAACTCCGGCAGCTTTCCGAACAGATCGCCGATCTTGCCCAGCGCGTCGAGCGGCTGGAAGCACGGCTTGGCGAAGGAGGCGGCAGCAGCAGCAGTCCCGCCCCCCGTATGCAGCAGCGAGGCGATGCTGGCTACGATGCCTCGCCCGCCAGCGGCTTCGAGGATAAGCAGCAGCTTCCGCCCCTGGGTGCGCCCGCCGCTCCGCCGAGGCAGAGCGCGGCAGCGGCCCCAGCCAGAAACTATGGTGCCGATGCAGCGGCTGCTGGCGCAGCGTCAGCGGCCAGCGCAGCCGTGGCACCGGCTCCCTCCGGCGGTCCGGCGCGGGCGCTTTTCGACCAGGGCTACGGTGCGCTCAACCGGCGCGAATATTCCGCGGCCGAGGGCTATTTCCAGCAATTTCTCGAAGAATATCCGTCCGATCCGCTTGCAGGCAGCGCCCAATATTGGCTGGGCGAAGCGGCATTCGTAAGCGGCGAATACAAGACCGCCGCCGACCGCTTCCTCAAGACGTTCACAACATATCCGTCGAGCGAGCGGGCTCCGGAAGCGCTCTTGAAGCTGGCGATTTCGCTCCGGCGCCTTGGCAATAATACCGACGCGTGCGCAACCTTCACCGAACTGACCCAGCGCTATCCCAAGGCACCGCAGAGCGTCATGCAGCGGGCGGATTCAGAGAAAAAGCGGGCGAATTGCAGCTAGAAGCTGCCTGGATTTGGCGTATTTGTATATCGCTAGCCCTGTAACCCCTCATCCTGTCCTTCTCCCACAGGGAGAAGGAACCCTCGAACTGCCCGCAGCGGAAGTTCTGGCGTTCCCTCTCCCATAGGGAGAGGGACAGGGTGAGGGGTTACAGGGCCAGTATTGCCCCCAACGCCTTCGGATATCCCGTGCCTCAACTTATTGGCGATACAGCACTACTAAGTGCATTCAGGCCCCTCGAAGCCTATCCGTCCGCGGCGCTGGCGGTGTCTGGCGGCCCGGACAGCATGGCCCTCATGCATCTCGCCCGCCGCTGGCTCTCTCTCAAGGGCCGTGAGCCAGCCAGCACAACCGTCCTAACCGTCGATCATAGGCTCAGGCCCGAAAGCGCCGATGAGGCGGCATTCGTGGGCCAGCAGGCCGCGCAGCTTGGGTTCGCGCATGCGGCGCTCGCCTGGACCGGGGACAAGCCCAAAACCGGCATCCAGGCGGCGGCACGGAATGCGCGCTATGAGCTTATGGCCGCCTATTGCCGCCAGCACGGCCTCGCCTGCCTCGTCACCGCGCATACAGAAGACGATCAGGCTGAAACGTTCCTGATGCGCCTGCGCCGGGGAAGCGGGCTGGATGGGCTTGCTTCGATGGCGGCGGCGTCGGAGCGCGGCGGCCTGCCCCTCATCCGGCCGCTGCTGGGCTTTTCCAAGGCCCGGCTGACGGCCTATCTCCGCAGCCAGGGCGTTCCTTTCGCGACCGACCCCAGCAACGCCAACGCCTCCTTCGAGCGCGTCCGCGTCCGCGCGGTCCTGAAGGCGCTTTCGGCGGCAGGCGTCGCGCGGCCAGCACTCGCGCTCAGCGCATCCCGCCTTGGCCGAAGCCGGGAAGCGCTGTCCGCCATCGCTACCGGGTTCCTGAACCGCCAGCTCAGCGTGACGCAGCTTGCTCAAGGCCAAATTAACCTTGAAGCTTTCCTGGCGCTTCCCGCCGAAATCGAGCTTCGCGTGCTGTCGCAGTCGCTGGCTCTGATTGGCGGCAAGGACGAGCCGCCCCGCATGACCAAAGCGGAGCGCCTGTTGGAGGAGTTGCAGGCTGGAAAGCGCGAGGCCGCCCTTGGCGGGTGCCTTGTTATTGTAGCGGCGGGCATGCTCAATTTTTACCGGGAGCCGGGCCGCATGAGCCGGGCGAGCGTCGTCTGTCAGCCTGGAAGCAGCTGCATCTGGGACGGCAGGTTTGTATTAACGATTGCGGCAGGCCTGATCGCGGGCGCGGGCGTGGCTCCGCTTGGGCCGGGGGGTTGGGCAATTTGCCGCAAGGCACTGAAGGAAGCGGGAAAAACGGTGCAGGTCAACCGCTTGGCTGCCCTCGCGTCTCCCGCCCTTTGGCAGGCCCAGCACCTCGTATCGGCCCCAGCGCTGCAGTATACCGATGCCGCATCGGCCGGCGCGGACACGGCGCCCTTCCGGTTCGAACTGGCGCCGCGATTAAGCAATTTTCTCACTGAGACCTGAACCTTAGGAAAGGCACGCTTGGCAAAGCCCAGCCCGTACCCTATGTTTCACCTAATTGGCTCAGATATCCGGGCTTCGTAAGCGGGAGGGCATGGCCAGCCTTCAAATTGCGTACGCGGCATAGGGGAAGATAGCGTCTCCATGAACTCGAACTTTCGTAATTTAGCGATCTGGATCATCATCGCTCTCCTGCTAGTCGCGTTGTTCAATTTGGTGCAGAACAGCCCGAAAGGGGCCCGTTCGGCTAACATCGAATATTCGCAATTCCTGGCCGATGTCGATGCTGGCAATGTCCGCTCGGCAACCATTTCAGGCAACCAGGTCTCTGGCACGATGACGAGCGGCCAGACCTATGCGACCTACATGCCGAACGATCCGGAACTTGTGAAGCGCCTGCACGACAAGGGCGTCCGCTTCGATGCGAAGCCCGCGGCGGAAGACGTTCCCTCGCTCCTGGGCGTGCTCGTGAACTGGTTCCCGATGCTGCTTCTGATCGCAGTGTGGGTCTTCTTCATGCGCCAGATGCAGTCTGGCGGCGGCCGTGCCCTCGGTTTCGGCAAATCCAAGGCAAAATTGCTCACCGAAAAGCAAGGCCGCGTTACCTTCGACGACGTGGCGGGCGTGGACGAAGCCAAGGACGATTTGCAAGAGATCGTCGAGTTCCTGCGCGATCCGCAGAAATTCCAGCGGCTGGGCGGGCGCATCCCGCGCGGCGCGCTCCTCGTAGGCCCCCCCGGCACCGGTAAGACGCTTCTGGCGCGCGCCATCGCGGGCGAGGCTAACGTGCCATTCTTCACCATCTCTGGCTCCGACTTCGTGGAGATGTTCGTGGGCGTCGGCGCAAGCCGCGTTCGCGACATGTTCGAGCAGGCCAAGAAGAACGCGCCCTGCATCATCTTCATCGACGAAATCGATGCTGTCGGCCGGCACCGTGGTGCAGGCCTTGGCGGCGGCAACGACGAACGCGAACAGACGCTGAACCAGTTGCTGGTCGAGATGGACGGCTTCGAGGCGAACGAGGGTATCATCCTCATCGCCGCGACCAACCGTCCCGACGTGCTCGACCCGGCCCTTCTGCGCCCTGGCCGCTTCGACCGTCAGGTCGTCGTGCCGGCGCCGGATATCATCGGCCGCGAGAAGATCCTGAAGGTTCACGTCCGCAAGGTTCCGCTGGCTCCCGATGTCGATCTTAGGGTTATTGCGCGCGGCACGCCGGGCTTTTCCGGCGCAGACCTCTCGAACCTTGTGAATGAGGCGGCGTTGCTGGCAGCCCGCCGCGGCAAGCGCGTCGTGACCCAGCAGGAGTTCGAGGACGCCAAGGACAAGGTCATGATGGGCTCCGAGCGCCGCTCGATGGTTATGAACGAGGAGGAGAAGCGCCTCACCGCCTATCACGAGGCGGGGCATGCGATCGTGGGCATGAGCATGCCCGGCCACGATCCCTTGCATAAGGTGACGATCATCCCGCGCGGCCGTGCGCTTGGCCTGACCATGAGCCTGCCGGAGCGTGACAGGCTCAGCCATACGAAACTATGGTGCCTGGCGAACCTGGCCTCTGTTTTCGGAGGCCGCGAGGCGGAACTGCTTATCTTCGGACCTGAAAACATCACAACCGGGGCTACCGGCGACATCCAGCAGGCCACGGGTCTTGCCCGCGCCATGGTGATGGAATGGGGCATGAGCGACAAGCTCGGCCGCATCCGCTACCGCGACAACCAGGAGGAAGTCTTCCTCGGCCATTCCGTCTCCCGCGCGCAGAACATGTCGCAGGAAACGGCGCAGCTGATCGACGCCGAAATCCGCCGCCTGATCACTGAAGGCGAGGAAACCGCGCGCCGGGTCCTAACTGAGCGCCTTGAGGATCTGCATACGCTCGCCAAGGGGCTGCTCGAATACGAGACGCTCTCGGGCCAGGAAGTCCGGGACCTGTTTGACGGCAAGCCGCCCGTGCGCGAGTTTGCGGTGCAGGAAGACAAGACCCAGCGCCGCTCGGCAGTTCCCTCGACGGGTGCCCGCACGCCGCGCAAGGACCCAGACCTCGGCGGCATGGAGCCTCAGCCCTCGACTTGAGGGCGGGCGGCACCTGCCCCGCCGTGCAGATGCATTCGCCGAGCAGCCGGGGCTGTGCCGCTTCCGGCTGCTTTTGTGTACCCGCCGGGGCGTAATTTTGGCTGTCCCGGTGTAAGGATGCGCGATGGTCCAGCGCCTGCGGTCAACGGCCCATTCTAAAAACTAAGCGCGGCAATGGCGTCCATGCGGGCTGGCGCGGCGGGCAGCCGGCGCGGCATGCGCACCGCCGAAGCGGCCTGTTTCTTGCCGGTCTTAAGGGCGCTCCGAAGCTGGATGCCCTTGAGGATGTAGCCGCTGGTGCGTGGCATGATGCGGCCCGAGCCGAGAATAGTGGCGAGGTGCTTGCGGAATTCGGCCGGGTCGGCGTCCTGACCCATTTTCCTGGCCCAGCGGCGATAGCTCCTGAGCGCATCGCCGCCGCGAAGCTCGCCGCCGCCAGAGACCGTTGCGCCGTCGAGCCAGAGCTTGACGCTGTGGCTTGCCGGGTCGAAGCGCGTCACTGGGGGGATGGCCCGTTTGGGTGCGCCGCTTTGCGGGCCGGCGGAACCGCCCGCGCCAGCCGTCCCGTAAGTGCTGGGCGCAGTCAGGCCGAAGAAGCCGCTGCACAGCGCACTGCCGCCCGCGCCGGCCGCGCCCTCGATAAACAGGCCGGCAACTTGAAATCTCTCGAACAGCTGCTTCAGATGGCTATCCGCGCCCACGACCCGGATCTTGCCCCCATGCGCCGAAAGCCGCTTGTGAAGAACAACGAGCGCGCCGAGCCCGGCGGCGCCGATATCGGTGGTCTCCGACATGTCGACAATTATATCGCGCGCTTCCCTAGCCAGCTTCTCAAACATGGGTTTTGCAGCGGCGGCGAATGCTTCATCGAAGCGGCCTGCGATTTTCAGGTCTGCTGTCATCGTTTTTCCGGTTTGTTTTTGGGAGGAGCTGACGGGCGACCCGATACGTGCGACTGCAAAACCCTTTGACGCCGCAACGTGTTAGAACGTCTAAGCAAACGCATAAAATTTTATGGAGCGTGCCCATTTCTTGAGCTGCAGGAAAAAGATGCGCCGCGGTGCGCGATGTTGGCAACAGTATCGGCCTGGCCTTGGTGCGCGGTGCGGCGATCCGGAACGGCGCAATTCGGGCTTCACGCGTTCTATTAATATGCAGTATATATTGCGTAGGCCGCTATCGAGGTTAACGCATTCGTGGTTAACCCGGAAACGCGAGTACCCCACAGGCCGAATTTTGCGAATAATCCCTCGTTTTGGGCCGATTTCCGGCATCAAAAACTACAGTTAAATATAAAACGAAATTTGAATTAACCAAATACCGGCTCAAGTTCTCGCAAAATTATCGTTATATATCAATCTGTTATCGATTAACGCTTCCTCAAGACATCTCTGCTATACTGATTTAAATTGGCAAAGCGCCGTTTCGCCCCGAAAATAGGGGTGCAGAAGTGGCGCCCCAGGCAGCGCAGGCTGCGAACCGGTCAGGCGGCTTTGTTATGATGCCTTACGCGGACTACAATGTGCCTCCGGGCGGCGGACCGGGCCCTTCTCGGGCCGCGCCCGGCAACCGGTTGGTAGCCCCGGTGGCCGCTGACAGAAGAGGGCCAGGGCCTCAGCGCCACGTGCCGCGAATGGGCGGGGAGGCGGGTTACAACGGCTGCGTGCGCCACGTTCCGGACTGGCTGCGGGGCGTTCGCCTTTGCCTCCACTTGGACAGGTTCGGCTCTCTGCACCTCCGTAGAAGCCTGCGTCACGGAAGGCTTTTCCGGCTCGGGACGGCTTTTCTTGGCAACCTGCGCGCCGCCTGGATGATCGAGAGGCTTGCAGCCGGGCAGATGCACGGCGTGGCGGTGCCTGTCCCCGCGCCGGTCGGCGAAGTAGTAGCGGCCGTCGCAAATCCAGGCCGCCGGGGGAACCTTATCCCGTTCGAACAGCAGGTCGGCACGGCGCAGGTCCGCCCAGAACTCGCTCATATGCAGCGTGTCCTCTTTCTCCGGCGCCAAGGCGGTGAACCGGAACGGCAAGGTCAACACCGGTACGTAGGCTTGGCCACCCTTAAGCGCCGCGCGCACGGCGCCGAACACATCCTCCACATTCTCGTTCTGGATGGCAAAGCAGCCGATCGAACCGCACCCGCCGTGAATGAGAATGCCGGAGCCGCCCCTGCTGTTCAAATTGTCGAAGGAATTCGGATAGTTGATGTTCATCGCCCGGTCCCAGCGCCGGTTGACGATGAGATCGGACGTGGTGATCCGGTAAAGTCCCTCCGGCGATTGCCTGTCGCCTTCGTAGAATTTTGGACCCAGCACGCCAGACCAGCGGCAGATCCCGTGGGTCTTGAAAAGCACATAGCGCGGCCCCTGCTGGACCCAAAGCTCCATTTCGGAGGTTTGCTTGTAGACGCGGATGAATACAGGCGAGCCCAGCTTCAATCCCTTGCCGGCGAATTCCTGCGCCAGTTCTATTTCCCGCGCTGCGACGGATTTCAGGACGCCATGACTTACTTGCTGTGCCCGCTTCTGCAATAAATGGCACAAAAATGGTTGGCGATACTAATAAAAAACCCGTGAAAAGTAACCTCATTTCTACTCCCTATTAGATTGTGCCGCAAAGAGCCGGACTTAAAGCCAAGATTGTGTTTGTCCGGCTGCGTGCACAAGAACAAGCAGCGCCATCCATGGGTTGAATTGTGATTATAATATGGCTTTGCGCCTACAGCACGGGATGCACCTGTTGCCCAACACACACAGTGGTTCACTGAGCAATAGTTCGTGAGCCTTTGCCGGATGGGAAGTTTCCGCTTTGAATTCAGGACCGTCAGGGCGAAGAAGCAGCGTGGTGCCGCTTTGTTTTATGCCAGTGCAGGCAAAGGGCATTTTTGCCACAGCGTTCGGCCCAACGCCCAGCCCGCTCGCGGCTCATTCCTTTGAGGCGTTTCAGGATTATCTGCCTGCCTTACCGATTTTTAATCTGCCGGCAAGCGGCTTGTAACCTAAGACTACCTATATGAAGCTTTCGGCGCTACCGCCCTCCGGGCTATTTGAGCGCAACTCGACGACTTAATACTCAGGGGAGTGGGAAGCCAATGGCGTCCGGACTAATCGATGGCATTACGGGCAATTTGTGCGCTCAAGCGGCGCGAAGCGCGACTGCGCAGCCCAAAGTCTTCAAGCGCCACCGGCTCCGGCCGCTGAGCGCAATCGCAGGCGCAGGCCTTGTGAGCTTCGGCCTCCTTGCGGCGGTTCCGCAATTAGGCTTCGTAGCCGCAGCCGCCGCGCAGGACCAAAGGCCGCAAAGCTTCGCGGATCTCGCCGACAAGGTGCGCCCAGCCGTCGTCAGCGTCAACGTGAAGTCGGCCGGCACCGCCGAAGCATCGGGGCGCGATACACCGATACCGGATTTGCCTGAGGATTTCCGCGATTTCTTCGACCGGTTCAAGCATGGCCAGCCGGACAAGCATCCGACACGCGCGCAAGGCTCGGGCTTCCTCATTTCCGCGGACGGCTATGTGGTGACGAACCACCACGTGGCGGACAAGGCCGATGAGATCGAGGTCACTTTCGAGAACGAGGAGAAGTATAAGGCAAAGGTGATCGGCAGCGATGCCCGCACCGATATTGCGCTTCTCAAGATCGAGTCTCCAAAGAAGTTCGACCGGTGGCTCGAATTCACCGACACCGCCCCGCGCGTTGGCGACTGGGTGCTGGCCGTCGGCAATCCGTTCGGCCTTGGCGGTACGGTTACCGCGGGCATCGTCTCCGCCCAGGGGCGCGACATCGGCTCGGGCCCGTACGACTTCCTGCAGATCGACGCGGCTGTGAACCGCGGTAATTCAGGCGGCCCCGCCGTCAATCTCGACGGCAAGGTTGTCGGTGTGAACACCGCCATTTATAGCCCGAGCGGCGGCAGCGTCGGCATCGCGTTTGCCATTCCCGCTTCGACTGCCCGCGACGTCGTGGCAAAGCTTAAGGACAAGGGCAAGGTCAGCAGCGGCTGGCTTGGCGTCCAGATCCAGAACATCGACGAAAACCTCGCCGAAGGCCTCGCGCTTAAAGAGGCTAAGGGCGCGCTGATCGCCAAAATCCTGCCCGACGGTCCCGCCGCCAAGTCCGAGCTCAAGCAGGAAGACGTCATTATGCAGGTCAACGGCAAGCCTGTTTCCAATTCGCGCGAGCTTGCCCGCACGATTGCGGCGCTCAATCCGGCAACGGAGGCCCGTCTGCACATCTTCCGCAAAGGCGCGGAACTCGATGTCAAAGTCATGCTGGGCGAGTACCCGGATACCGAGAAAGTAGCCTTCATCAACGGCGGCGGCGACGACGAGTCCGGCAAAGAGGTTGAGGATCTGGGCCTGACGCTTGTACCCGCGCCCGAGCTGCCGGGAAGCAAGTCGAAGGAAGGCGTCGCGGTAGCCTCGGTCGATCCTAACTCGAAGGCGGCCGACCAAGGCATCAAGCGCGGCGACGTCATCCTTGAACTCAACAGCAAGCCAGTTTCAAGCGTAGAGGATGTAAATACCGGCATCCGCGAGGCTCGCGACAAGGGCAAGAAGGTCGTGCTTCTGCAAATCCGCGGCCGCGACAAGCAATCCCGCTTCCTGGCTCTGCCGCTGGAAAAGTCCAGCCGTAGCGGCGGCGAAGACAAGGATAAGGACAAGGACGGCGGCAAGCATTAAGTCTCCCCCCAGAAGACGAGGGTGCCCCCCTCGTCTTCCCCCTTTCTGTCTACCTATTTCATAAGACATTCCCGCCAAGGTGCCAAAATGCGAGTTTTAATCGTTGAGGACGACCGTACGGCGGCCGATTTCCTCGCAAAAGCGCTCGGTGAGGCCGGCTATCAAACGGAGATCGCGGGCGACGGCGAGGCTGGCTTTGCGCTTGCGAGTACCCAGAGCTTTGCGGTGCTGATCGTCGACCGTATGCTCCCCAAGCTCGACGGCTTGACGTTGGTCGAGCGGCTCCGGGCGCGGGCAGACCGCACCCCTGTCCTGATTTTAAGTGCTTTGGGCGCAGTCGACGACCGGGTCAAAGGCCTGCGCGCGGGCGGCGACGACTACCTGGCCAAGCCCTATTCACTTGTCGAACTGGTGGCCCGCGTTGAGGCCCTGACCCGCCGCGGGCCTTCGGAAGGTGCTGTCACGACCTACACCGTGGGCGATCTCGTCCTGGACCGGCTGTCCCATAAGGTCACGCGGGGCGGCGAGACGATCCTGCTGCAGCCGCGCGAGTACCGCCTGCTCGAATACCTGATGCGGCACGCGGGCCAGGTGGTCACGCGGACGATGCTCCTCGAAAATGTGTGGGACTACCACTTCGATCCGCAGACTAATGTGATCGACGTACATATTTCCAGGCTGCGCAGCAAGATTGACAAGGGGCAGGACAAACCGCTGCTGGAAACTGTACGCGGAGCGGGCTACATGATCCGCAATGACCGCCAATAGACTAGAAAAGCTGGTTCCGCGCGTCGTCTTCGCGACGCCGTTCCGGCTTTTTGCCATCTACATCTCGCTGTTCTGCGCCGCGGTCGCCGCGACCTTCATCTATGCCACCGTCTCGGTGCAGGGCCTGCTCCAGCGCGAGGCGGAGGAGGCAGTTCACGCGGAATACGAGGCGCTTGCAGCCCATTTCCGCGATGGCGGCCTGCCCTCGCTCGTCAGCAATGTCTCCGAACATTCGGCCTCTACCTCAGGCACGCTGTACCTTCTTACGGACAACGGCCGCAGGCGCCTGGCCGGCAATCTCGAAGCCGTAGCGGCGGACCTTTGGAACACCGAGGGAGCGGCCCAGTTCGGCTACCGCAAGCGCGAGGAGAACGGCATCAGCGAGCGCCAGGCGCTGGGCTACGTAGCGCGCTTTCCGGGCGGCCTGCATCTGATCGTGGCACGGGACATCGAAAACCAGGAGGCGCTCAAGCGCCTGCTGCGCAAGGCGTTCCTGCTGGGCTACGGCTTCATTATCGTCATAGGCATCGCCGGCGGCGTCATGGTGAGCCGCAGGATTTTGCGGCGCTTCGACGCGGCCTCGAATACGGCGCGGGCCATCATGCAGGGCAATATGGCTCAGCGCATTCCGGTGACCGGCCGGAAAGACGAATTCGACCGGCTAGCCAAGAACCTGAACGCCATGCTCGACCGCATTCAGAACCTCATGACCGGGCTCAAGGACGTTTCGGACAATATCGCGCACGACCTCAAGACCCCGCTGCACCGGCTGCGTACGCGGGCCGAACGCGCGCTGCAATCGAGCCGCGCGCCGGACGATCTGGCCGAGGCGCTGGGATCGGTCATCGAGGAGGCGGACGCGCTCATCCAGACTTTCGACGCGCTTCTGAGCATTGCGCGGCTGGAAGCCGGTTCGCGCTCGGAAAGCTTCGGACCACTCAACGTCTGTACGCTCACCCGCGATGTAGCAGAGTTGTACGAGCCCGCCGCCGAGGAGCGCGGGTTATCCTTGCGGCTTTCCTGTACGGGCGACGTTATGATGTGCGGCGAGAAACACCTGATCGGACAGGCGCTGGCAAACCTCTTGGACAATGCAATCAAATATGCGGGGCCAGTCGCTGAGGCGGCGATCCGGGAGGGCGGGGCGCCGCTTGCGGTCGATATCGGCCTTGAGGATAACGGCCACTCCGTAGACATCGTGATTGGGGATCGCGGCACCGGAATTCCGCAAAGCGACCGGGAGCGCGTTCTGCAACGCTTCGTGCGGCTGCAGCCAAGCCGGTCCATTCCCGGAAGCGGCTTGGGGCTCAGCCTGGTTGCCGCCGTCGCGCGGCTGCATGGCGGCTCGATCGCGCTCGAAGACAACGAGCCCGGCCTCAAGGTGCGCCTAACCCTCAAGAAAAATCTGCCGCACGGGAGCACAATGACCGAAATCCAACCCCAGCCTGCGCTGAGCCATGTCATTTAGCCTCGGACCGTTTTCCGGACGCATCAGCGAAGGGCCGCTCGACGATGACGCGGGCAGCGGCCGGCGCGTTCTCGACCGCATTCTTGCGGCGATGAAGGATCTGCCTCCCTTCCCGGACCGCGCCGCATCCTTCTTGAGCGGCGTTTTTGCCGGGTCTTCCTATCTCACCGGAATCGCGGAACGGTATCCCCAGCTTCTCGCCGCGACAGTCTACACAGCCCCAGAACTCCAATTCGACGAGATCCTCTCGCGAACGAAGCGCGAGGCCCAGGAGGCTGGATCGCAGCGCGACGTCATGCGCATCTTGCGGCAGGGCAAGACCCAAATCGCCTTTTTGACCGCACTTGCGGACCTTGCGGGCATTTGGAGCGTGGAAGAGGTTACGCGGCGCTTGAGCGACGCTGCCGATCTGTTCGTAGGCGCGGCCATCCGGTTTATATTGCGCCGTGCCGCCAGTACGGGGAAACTCCAGCCTCCCGATCCCGAAAATCCCGAGAAAGGCAGCGGCCTCGTCATCCTGGCGATGGGCAAATACGGAGCCCACGAACTCAACTATTCGAGCGACATCGACCTGATCGTTTTTTACTGCAACGACTGCGCTCAGCTCGGTCCAGGTGTCGTGCCCGGCCCATTTTTCGTCCAGCTCACGCGCGATCTCGTGCACATCATGCAGGAGCGCACGGCGGACGGCTACGTGTTCCGCACCGACCTCCGGCTGCGCCCGGACCCGAGCTCCACGCAAGCCGCGATTTCGACCGAAGCCGCCTTCCGCTATTACGAAAGCCTGGGCCAGAACTGGGAGCGCGCAGCACTCATCAAGGCGCGTCCGGTTGCGGGCGACTTTGCCACCGGGAACGCGTTCCTCAAGGCGCTCGAACCCTATATCTGGCGGAAGTATCTGGACTTCAACGCCATCGCCGACATCCACGCCATGAAGCGGCAAATTCACGCCGCCAAGGGCCACGACCGTATCGCCATCTCCGGCCATAACCTCAAGCTGGGCCGGGGCGGCATTCGCGAAATCGAATTTTTCGTGCAATCCCAGCAGCTTATCGCGGGCGGCCGCCAGACGGCGCTCAGAACGCGCGAAACGCTGATGGGGCTCCAGCTGCTTTCGGATTTCAACTGGATCGGCGTCCAGGTTCGCGACGACCTTTCCGATTCCTACCGTTTGCTGCGCCGCATGGAGCACCGGTTGCAAATGATGGCCGACCAGCAGACGCACACGCTGCCCTCCAGCGACGGGGAACTAGCCAAATTCTCCCGTTTCGCGGGCTATGCGAGCCTGGAGCGTTTCGCGGCCCAGCTGCGCTGGCATATGCAGAAGGTAGAAACGCATTACGCCGCATTGTTCGAAACGACGCCCGAATTGACCCCTCAAAGCGTCAAGGGGAACCTTGCCTTCACAGGCGATTCCGACGATCCGGGCACGGTGGACACGCTGGCGAGGCTCGGCTTCAAGAATCCGTCCGCAGCGATTGCAACGGTGAAGGGCTGGCATTACGGCCGCTACCGGGCCATGCGAAGCGAGCGGGCGCGGGAAATCCTCACCGAATTCACGCCCGCGCTGCTCGAAGCGCTGGGGGCCACCAGCGATCCCGATCTCGCACTCGGCACCTTCGACACTTTCCTGAGCGAGACACCCAGCGCGCTCCAGCTCTTTTCCATGCTGCGGGCCAATCCGCATCTCTTGCGCCTCATTGCCCAGATCATGGGCTCGGCCCCGCGTCTGGCGCACATCCTGAGCCGCCGCCGGCGCCTGATGGACGCGATCCTCGACCCCGGCTATATCGGTGAGCGTCCCACCGAGGCAGAGCTCAAGGCGCTGATCCGCCGCGAAATTTTCGAGGCCAGCAATTACGAGGACCGGCTGGACCGCGCGCGCGTGACCGGCCAGGAGCAGGCATTCGCGATCGGCGTCCGCCTGTTGTCGCGGCAGCTTATGCCAGCGCAGGCAGGCGAGGATTATTCGCTGGTGGCGGAAGCCGTGATCGAAAGCCTGTTGGAGGCTGTGCAGGAGCAATATGGCAACGGCTTGCCTCCACCTGCGGTAATCGGCATGGGCAAGCTCGGCGGGCGCGAAATGGCTGCGTCCTCCGATCTCGATCTGATCGTGGTCTACGACACGCCGGCGGAAATCGCGCCGCAGGCCACGCACCACTATGCGCGGATGACCCAGCGGCTGATCTCGGCGCTGTCTGCGCCGACACCCGAGGGCATGCTCTATCCCGTCGACATGCGGCTGCGTCCTTCCGGCAAGGCGGGGCCCGTCGCTGTGCGCCTCGAGGGCTTCCTCTCCTACCAGCTCAGGGATGCCTGGACGTGGGAGCATCTGGCGCTAACCCGGGCGCGGGTGGTCGCGGGCCCCGAGGCGCTGCGGACGCGGCTGACGGAAGACATCCATCAGGTGCTCACCATACGCCGCGACCGCGCCAAGACCGCCGCCGACGTGCACGACATGCGCGGCCGCATCGAGGCCGAGAAGGGCACGGCCGACATCTGGCAGTCGAAGACGCACAAGGGAGGGCTGATCGATGCGGAATTCATTGCGCAATTCCTTCAGGTCGTGCATGCGGCCGGCGAGCCTAAGGTGCTCAGCACCAACACCTCGCAAGCGCTTCTAAACCTGATCGGCGCCGCCATCCTGAGCCGGGAGGATGGCAACACGCTCTTGCGCGCCGTGGAGCTATATCAGGACGTTGCCCATATCCTGCGGCTTTGTACGGAGGGCGGGTTCGACCCCAAGGCTGCGCCTGCTGACTTGATCGGCCTCTTGCTGCAAACCACTGGCGAGCCGGATATAAGCCGGCTTGAGGCGCGGCTCCAGGATACCTATGCCGCGACTTCGCATCTCTTTGTGGAACTGGTGACTTGAGCGCCTGGCGGAAACTGGTCTCGTCAACTGACGGGTGGACAGCGTTAGCCCCGGTTGCTCCAGCAACACAGCGCGCTGCTATCAATACCGTTTTCCATAAAATCGGCACAGTTGCGGTTGTATTGAGGCGCTTCTTAGATACTAGGTTCGTTGGGGAGACGCCATGCGCGCCGCAATCGCTGCTTTAGGAATGATGCTGGCCTTTTCCGCCACGGGGCCCGCCAGCGCCGATGACGATGCTGCCGCCGCAAAAGCTGCGGTTGACAAGCTTTCCGATGCGGAACTGCTCGCGGAGTTTCAGCGGAGGTCCGAGGCGCAAGCGCCGTCGCAGGCGCCAAAGCCCGCTACGAGAGGATTGGTGCGGGGCGGGTCTTCGCCGCTTTCCCAGTTCGACGACGCAACGCTTACGCATGCCGTGCGGACACGCACGATCTACGGGCCGCGCGATCACCGGATGGACTGGTATGAAATCAGGGACGAAAGCGTAAAGAGCCTGGCGCAGGCTTCGGTTGCGCTCGTAAGGGCAGACGATGCGCCAGTATCCGGGGATACGGTGGCGCTCAAGACTACGCCGCTCTGGGAAGCGAGGCGGCTCTGCTCCAGCGAGAACTTCGCCACCCAGCCATCGATTGCGTTTTGCTCGGGCACGCTTGTCCGGCCCGATCTGGTTCTAACCGCCGGCCACTGCGTCCGCGAGATATCGAAGGATCAGCAGGTTCCGCCGGTGACCTCGGTCGACTTTGTGTTCGGATACCGGATGGAGCAGGCGAATGCCGCTCCGGCCCAAATCCCCGCATCGGCAGTCTTCAAGGGCAAAGCGGCCGTTGCGGGCGAGAAGACCGGCAATCAAGACTGGGCGCTGGTAAAGTTGGAGAAGCCGGTGCCGGCCGGGGTTGCGGCTCCGGTCACCAACTGGGACATTTCGCCTGTGGCGCAGGGGCAGCCGGTCTTTGCGATCGGTTATCCAAGCGGGCTGCCGCTGAAATATGCGCCGGGCGCGGCGATCCGGGACATCTCCGACCCGGGGGTCTTCCTTGCCAACCTGGACACCTTCGGAGGCAATTCCGGCTCGGGCGTGTTCGACGAGAGAACCAAGAAGCTCATCGGTGTGCTGGTTCGCGGCGATGCGGACTACAAGTACGACCAGAAGAGGTTCTGCAATTACGCCTACGTCTGCCCTGCCAACGGCTGCAAGGGCGAAAGCGTGACACGGCTAAGCCTGGTCAACATCCCGAAATAGGCGGAGGCCGCACGCGTTGCGGCTTCCGGAACGCACAAGGGGCGCTCTGGCGCCCCTCGTTTGTCTATCCAGTAGGAAATCCGGTGTGGACGCTCAAGCCCCCTCACCTGCGCCGTTTTCGCCAACCGACCAAGTCTCGCCCGAGCTGAGCAATGCCTGCAGGTCGCGCTTGCGGCTTGCGGCGACTTTCTCGTTAAGCGCGGTCATGGCAGCGTCGTACGCCGGCAGCGGGCTGGCATAAATGACGCCCAGCGCGATGGGGAAGGCCGCGGGCTGCATATCGATCAGCATCTGCGCCATAGCCCGGTTGGTCTCATCGTGGGCGAGCACGCCCGCCGCTTTCCAGTCGCCACCGGCCACGTCCACGGCCTCAAGCCCAAAACGCTCCTGATTGAACCGCAATCCCTTCGTGCCCTTGGAGAAGAGCATCGGCTGGCCGTGCTCCAGCCAGATCACGGCTTCGGCCTGTGCCTTCTTGGCCGCGAACGCCTCGAACGCGCCGTCGTTGAACACGACGCAATTCTGGTAGATCTCGACGAAGCTCGTTCCCTTGTTGGCGTGCGCCCGCTTGAGGATGGACAGCAGTTCCTTCTGCGACACGTCGATGGCGCGCGCAACGAAGCGGCCGCCGGCGCCCAGCGCGAAGCTGGTCGGATTGACCGGCCGTTCGAGCGAGCCGTAAGGCGTCGACACCGTGCGCTTGCCCTGCTGGGTCGTGGGCGAGGCCTGGCCCTTGGTCAGGCCGTAGATCTCATTGTTGAACAGAAGGATCTGGCAATCGAGGTTCCGGCGCAGCAGGTGCGCCATGTGGTTGCCGCCGATGGACAGGCCATCGCCGTCGCCGGTGACGATCCACACGTCGAGCTCGGGATTGGCGAGCTTGACGCCCGAGGCCACCGCCGGCGCGCGGCCGTGGATGGTGTGATAGCCGTAGGTTTCGACATAGTACGGGAAGCGGCTGGAGCAGCCGATGCCCGACACGAAGACCGTGTTTTCGGGCTTCGCGCCGATTTCGGACAGCGCCAAGCGGACAGTCTTGATGATCGAATAGTTGCCGCAGCCTAGGCACCAGCGCACTTCCTGGCCGGTGGCAAAATTCTGGGGCGTCAAAGCTTGAGTGGGGACAGCGATATTCATGGTCTCTACCTCCTACGCCAATTCCGCCTGGATCGCCGCTTCTATTTCGGCGATCCGGAAGGGCAGGCCGGAAACCTTGTTCAGGGATTTGGCGTCGATGAGATACTGGTCGCGCAGGATCGTCTTGAGCTGGCCGGTATTCATCTCTGGCACCAGGACTTTCTCATAGCTCTTGAGCAGCGTTCCGAGGTTACGCGGAAGCGGCCACAGGTGCCGGATGTGAATGTGGCTGACATCGGCCCCGGCCGCGCGCGCACGGCGTACGCCCTGGTCGATGGCGCCGTAGGTCGAGCCCCAGCCGACGATGGCGAGCTTGCCGCCAGCGGTGCCAAGCGTCACTTCCTGATCGGGGATATACTTGGCGATGCCTTCGACCTTGGCTTTCCGGGTGTCCGTCATCTTCTGGTGGTTGGCCGGATCGTAGGAAATTTCGCCCGAATTGTAGTTGCGCTCGATGCCGCCGATCCGGTGCGTCAGGCCGGGCGTGCCGGGCTTGATCCAGATGCGCTTCAGCGTTTCGGGATCGCGCATATAGGGGTTAACCCGGCCTTCGGACGGCACCTCGGTGTAGAAGGTGGCCGGGAAGGGCTCGTAGGAGGAAACGTCCGGCACGCGCCATGGCTCGGCGGCGTTTCCGATGTAGCCGTCGGTCAGCAGGATGACCGGGGTCATGAACTGCACGGCAATGCGAACCGCTTCAATGGCCGCGTCGAAGCAATCGGTCGGGCTGCGGGCAGCGATCACAGGCAGCGGCGCGTCGCCGTTGCGGCCGTACACGGCCTGATAGAGGTCGGACTGCTCGGTCTTGGTCGGCAGGCCGGTGGACGGGCCGCCGCGCTGCACGTTGACGATCACGAGCGGCAGTTCGGACATGATGGCGAGCCCGATGGCTTCGGTCTTGAGCGCCATGCCAGGACCGGAGGTCGAGGTCACGCCCAGCTTGCCCGCATAGGACGCGCCAATCGATGCGCAGATCGCGGCAATTTCGTCCTCGGCCTGGAAGGTCGTGACGTCGTATTCCTTGAGGTGCGACAGGCTGTGCAGAATGCCGCTTGCCGGGGTGATGGGATAGGAGCCCAGGAACATCGGCAGGCCGCAGAGCTGGCTGCCCGCGACGAGGCCCAGCGCGGTTGCGTCGCTGCCGGTGACAGTGCGGTAGAGGCCGGCGGGGAGAGAGGCGGGCGCGATGCGGATTTGGGCGATGGGCAGCCCGATTTCAGCGGTCTCGCCATAGGAATGGCCGGCGTTGAGCGCGGCGATATTGGCGCTCGCAATCGCCTCGCTCTTCTTGCCGAACTTTTCCTGAATCCATTGCGCAACCTGCTCGCGTTCGCGGTCGAACATCCACAGGGTCAAGCCCAGCGCCCACATGTTCTTGCAGCGCGGCGCGTCGGCGGTGCCCAGCCCGAACGGCTTCACGGCATCGACGGTGAGGCGGGTGATGTCCAGGGCAACGACCTGGAACGGCGCAAGCGACCCATCCTCCAGCGGGTTGGCCTGATAGCCGGCCTTGGTCAGATTGCGCTCGGTGAACGCGCCCTTATCAGCGATGATCAGCGTGCCTGGGCGCATCTCGGGGAGGTTCACCTTGAGCGCCGCCGGGTTCATCGCGACCAGCACGTCGGGTTCGTCGCCCGCGGTTTCGATGGAGGTCGAACCGAAGTTGATCTGGAAGGCGGAGACGCCAAAGGTCGAGCCCTGGGGCGCGCGGATTTCCGCGGGATAGTCCGGGAAGGTCGCGAGCGCGTTGCCGGCGAGGCCCGTGGAAAGCGTGAATTGGTTCCCCGTGACCTGCATGCCGTCGCCCGAGTTCGCCCGCGAAACGGACGACGGCGAACTTGCGCGCTTGAGATTGCGGGGCGGTGTGAGGAGTGGAATGTGTGGTATCTAGCGGCATGGTCACCTGCTCTTCAAACAATGTGGCAAATCAGGAATCCTCAATTCGCCTGGTAAGGCCGCAGGATTTGCATAGGGCCAGTCCCGCGGAATTCCTTCCAAAGCTTTGGCACACTCGTGAGCGCAGATTCCTCTCGAATCAAGCGGTATGGCCGGACACCATTGGCCCTTGTTGTGGAAGCCGGTCTTGAAGTTCGCCGAGTTTAGATTTTAGCCAAGAGTCACACCAAAATAAAGAGAATATTAATGCACGATTAAACATATCTAAATTCTAGGGGCTCTTTCGTACCGCACTGCACAACGGCCGATGACGTTTCGCGCAATATGGACCAGGGTACTGGCTGGCGCAATTGCTCTTTGGATCAAGGCTTTGGGCCGCCGGGATCGCGAAGTATACCGGATGCAGGATCGATACCCCGCGCCGCGCCATACCGCAGATGCTGCGCAATACTGCGAGCAGAGGTTTCATTTTAGAACGCCGCTATTTGTAGCTGAGCGTTGCCCCTCACCCTCTTCCCATTGGAGAGGGAACGCCGGAATTTCCGCTGCGGCTAGTTCAAGGGTTCCTTCTCCCGTGGGGAGAAGGACAGGATGAGGGGCGGAACGCTCCATTCGGGCCGCGGCCTCCCAACTGGCACGCCCAAGCCGCCTTTACTCCTTCAATTCAGGGAAATCCTCCTCGTAGAATTCCAGCGCGCCTTTTGTCCCCTGAGCGCGCTGCTGCTCTTCGGCGTGCTTCAGCTGGACGCGGCGGATCTTGCCGGAGATGGTCTTGGGCAGGTCCGAAAACTCGATCCGCCGCACGCGCTTGTAGGGTGCCAAGGATTGCCGCACATGCCGGAAAATCGACAGCGCCAGTTCGCGGTTGGCCTCGGCGCCGGCGCGCAGCACAAGGTAGGCCTTTGGCACGGCCAGCCGGAGCGCGTCCGGGCTCGGCACCACCGCGGCCTCGGCGACGGCTGGATGCTCGATAAGGGCACTTTCCAGCTCGAACGGGCTGATGCGGTAGTCGGAGGCTTTGAACACGTCGTCGGCGCGGCCGACATAAGTGATGTAGCCGTCACCGTCGATGCTCGCCACGTCGCCCGTATGATAATAGCCCGCGCGCATCAGCACGGCGGTTTTCTCCGGATCGTCCTCATAGCCTGTCATCAGCCCGGTGGGCCGGACCGCCAGCGACAGGCTGATTTCACCCTCCGGCGCCGGCTTATCGCCGATATCCAGCAAGGCAACCGTATAGCCGGGCAAGGCGCGGCCCATGGACCCCGGTTTGACGGGCTGGCCGGGGGAATTGCCGATCTGGCAGGCCGTCTCGGTCTGGCCGAAGCCGTCACGGATAACGATGCCCCAGGCTTTGCGCACCTGCTCGATGACTTCGGGGTTGAGCGGCTCGCCGGCTCCACCAGTTCGCGCAGCTTGACCGGCCACGCAGACAGGTCTTCCTGGATCAGCATGCGCCACACGGTTGGCGGCGCGCACAGCGAGGTAACGCCCTTGTCGCACAGCACGCCCAGCATCGCCTTGGCGTTGAAGCGCGCGTAATTGTAGATGAAGACCGTTGCCTCGGCGTTCCAGGGGGCGAAGAAGCAGCTCCAGGCGTGCTTGGCCCAGCCGGGAGAGCTGATGTTGAGGTGAACGTCCCCGCGCTTAAGGCCGATCCAGTACATGGTGGAGAGATGGCCCACCGGATAGGATTGGTGCGAATGGGATACCAGCTTGGGTTTGGCTGTCGTGCCGGAAGTGAAGTAGAGCAGCAGCGGGTCTGTTGCCGCCGTGGGGCCGTCGGGAAGGAATTCTGCCGGCGACGCATAGGCCTCTTCGAAGGAATGCCATCCGGGCACCGTTGCCCCTACAACGATCCTGGTGTAGCCGCCTTCGACAGACTCGAATTTCGCGGCATCGGCGGCGCCCACCACGACATGGCGGACTCGTCCCCGCTCGAACCGGTCCTTGAGGTCGGCGGCGTTCAAGAGCGTCGTGGCGGGGATCATCACTGCGCCCAGTTTCATGCAGGCGAGCATCAATTCCCAAAGCGGAACAACGTTGCCCAGCATCATGAGCACGGAGTCGCCCCGGCGCACGCCCAGCGAGCGCAGCCAGTTGGCGACGCGGGCCGAGCGTTCGGAAGCTTGCGCGAAGGTCAGTTTCTCCTCGCCGCCATCCTCGTTCACTACCCACAGGGCCAGCCCCTCGTTGCCCTTGGCCATTTCGTCGAAATAATCCAAGGCCCAATTGAAGTTCGTCAGCTGGGGCCAGCGGAACTCGCGGCAGGCAGTCTCGTAATCAAGGCGCCGGTCCCACAGGAAATCCCGCGCCGCAAGAAACTCCTTCAGCTCTGCTGACATAGCTAACCCTCCGCAAAATCTCGTTTTTTATGAGCAGGTTGCCGCGATTTCCCCCTGGCCCGCAGGCCTTTTGTCATTAGATCATTAGACATTCTTGATGGCTAGAGCCCTTTCTGCCGCAAGCCACTATCCTTTTGGGGAGGCAGCCGGGAGCGGCAGGATGTGTCATGAGCTGAGGTCACAACCCCTCATCCTGTCCTTCTCCCTATGGGAGAAGGGACGCCCTAACAATGGCTGCGGCGGGGACTCCCTCTCCCATAGGGAGAGGGTTGGGGTGAGGGGTTACAGCCCTTCGATCATGGCTAAAGCATCCGCAAAGGCAGGGATCTGATTCCGCCTCAGAAGCAAGTGATCAACTCTGCTAGACGCGGCGGAAAATCCGCCTGGGTTCCTGCAACTCCAAATCCGCGATAACGGTTTCGCCCGCGATGGTGCGCTGGCCTTCTCCCACCAGAACGCAGGCCGATGGCGGAAGATAGATGTCGACCCGGCTGCCGAAGCGGATGATCCCCAGCCGCTGGCCGGCCGTGAGGGTGTCGCCCTGGGCCACGGTTGGCACGATCCGCCGGGCGACGGTGCCCGCAACCAGAACCGCGCCGATTTGGGTATCCTTGGCCTCGATCACGAAGCCCTGATATTCGTTCAAGGCCGGGGCCTGCGGCGAGGCGGCATTCAGATATTGGCCCGGCCGGTAGACGGAAGCCTCGATCTGTCCGGCTATGGGCGTGCGGATGACATGGACGTCGAACAGCGAGAGGAAGATCGAGACCCGCGTCTTGGGGTCGGAGCCGAGACCCAGTTCGGATGGCGGCGCCACCGCGCCTATGCTGATGATAACGCCATCGGCCGGAGCCACTACAAGGCTATCTCTTGCGGGAACCATCCGTTCAGGATCGCGGAAGAAATAGATGAGCGCGGCAGTGGCAAAAACACAAAGCAGCCCTAGAGTTGTTGAAACTAGAAACGCAACCACAGCCACCGCTGCCGCGGCGGCGACAAACTTGTACCCCTCCTTATGGATAGGAGAGAACATTGCGAGGGCTTGTGAAAGACCGTTTGGCTCGGACACTTGTCTTCCTCTCTAGGACTGTCGAAAAAAACGTGGAATCCGCCGTTTGGAGTTCGTGCGGGCCACAGCGCAGCCCTATTGTGTCATCAAATTGACGGCGAAACGTAAATGCCGCAAACGGTCTCTATGAAGGTCCCCGGCGCGCCGCTTACCGAAGGAGAGTTTTAATGTACCGGATACTGGCTGCAACCCTAATCCTTGCATTTGCAACGTTTTCTGCGGCGAAGGCCGAGGATGCCGCCAAGCTGGCGCAGACGGTGCCGGCCGAAGTGACGGAAGTCGCGACCGCGGGTTCCTGGGCGGACGGCGAGGCAAGCGGCGTGTTCCGCGCCATCGTGCTGACCACGCCCTCAGGCGATACGACGCAGGCGCATATGGTCGTCCAACTCTTGACGCTTGGCACCGATGGCAGCCCGAACAAGGTGCATAAGTCCGCCGTCGTGACCAAGATCGACGACAAGAAGCTGCCGAACGCCTTCCTGGCCGTCGAAGAGGATGGCACCGAGAACGAAGTGACCTGGCGCGTCACCACCTACGACAGCAATTCGAATGCGGATGTAGGCGCCCTCGTGACCATCAACTCCAAGGGCGAAGTCATCGTGAAGGATGCGCCCAAGGAAGAGGATACCGCCGCGCAATCGGGCGAAGCGAAGAAGAACTAACCCGCAGCAGAATTCCTGGTGCGAAGTCTCGCAAGTGCCTACCCGCTTTGCGGCCGAAGGTGCTTGCGAGACTTCGCACCACACCAGCACTTAAGACTCCGCCAACGCCGCTTAGTCTTCGAATTACCGCGCGAGCGCCATATATATTAACAAAACGTGGTTAACGCGGAATCGCGAATGCTCGAAACTGGCTAAAATTGCTAGAATTTTAGCTCAAACTGCTAGAATTCGAGCATCGAAAAATACGGTTAAATATTGTGTCTTTACCATAGCCGCGGCTCGCAATTGATAAATTATTGAAGCATATCAACTACTTAGCGCTCGATCCGCGCTTAATCTTTCAGTAAAGCACAACGGTTATAATCTATTCAAATTCGAAAAGTGCGCCTCGGTTATCAAAATGGGCCTTTTCGGGTGCGAGGAGTTTTGGCATGGCGCCCTTTCGTAGCCGCTACGGTTTCCAGTTACCGGCTTCACCCGGAATCATCGAAATCGAAGGCGCCATTCCAGCCCCAAATTCGCCCGCCAGAGCAGCCAGTAGAGTTGAACCGAAGGAGTGAGACTTGCTGGAACGCTTCTCCAATAGTGCGCTTGAGGCCTGGGCGCGTGCGCGGGACGCCGGGGCGCGTGTGCTCACGCCTGCGGTACGGCTGGGCGTAACCGGCCTATCGCGCGCCGGCAAGACTGTGTTCATTACCTCGCTCGTGCACAACATCCTGGCCCGCAACGCGCTGCCCTTTTTCGAGCCGCTAGCCCAAGGCCGCATCGCCCGCGCCTATCTGGAGCCGCAGCCCGACGACGCCGTGCCGCGCTTCGACTACGAAGGCAATCTCGCAAAGCTGAGCGCCGGGGAGCCGGAATGGCCCGAAAGCACCCGCCAGATCAGCGAGTTGCGGCTGACCATCGAATTCGAGCCTACCGCACCCATCTGGCGGGCGCTGGGCTCCGGCACGCTGCATCTTGATATCGTCGATTACCCCGGCGAATGGCTGCTCGACCTGCCGCTTCTCGATCTCTCCTACGAGGACTGGTCCAGGCAGGCCGTAGCGCTGGCGCGGGAAGCGCCCCGAGCCGCCGCCGCGAAGGACTGGCTGGCCTTCCTGTCTACGGCGGACGCGCTAGGCGCCCAGGACGAGCAAGCCGCCCAAAAGGGCGCCGAGCTTTTCACCCGCTACCTGCGCACCTGCCGGCAGGAGGCGCTTTCGCTTTCGAGCCTGCCGCCCGGCCGCTTTCTCATGCCGGGCGATTTGGCGGGCTCGCCTGCCGTCACCTTCTTCCCGCTTGAGACGCCAGATGGCGCGGCACCGCCTCCCGATAGCCTTTGGGCCATGATGGCGCGGCGCTACCGCTCCTACAAAACCCACGTCGTGCAGCCATTCTTTCGCGATCATTTCGCGCGGCTGGACCGGCAAATCGTGCTGGCGGACGTACTGACCGCGATCAATGCCGGGCCGGATGCTGTGGCCGACCTGGAGCGGGCGCTGACGGAGATTTTGCGCTGCTTCCGCCAGGGCCAGAACGGCTGGCTGTCGCTCGTTACGGGGCGGCGCATCGACCGTATCGTGTTTGCCGCGACCAAGGCCGACCACCTGCATCAAGCCAATCACGGCCGGCTGGAAGCCATCCTGCAGCTGATCGCATCCAAGAGCATCGAGCGGGCATCCTTCGTAGGCGCGGAGGTACGCGCGTTTGCGCTGGCGAGCGTACGTGCAACGCGGGAGGCGCAGGCGCGGCGCGGCAACGAAACGCTGCCTTGCATTACGGGGGTGCCGCTCAAGGGCGAGCACCTGGGCGCGCGGGTGTTCACGGGCGCGGAGGAGCTTGCGATTTTCCCGGGCGACTTGCCGGAGAACCCCGCACTTGCGCTTTCGCCCGACTGGCTCCGGTCCGGGCAAGCGCCCGCGCATTTCGTCCGCTTCCGCCCCCCCAGGCAAGCCGCCCCTGGATTTGGCCAGGCAGCAGCCCTTCCCCATATCAGGCTTGACCGCGCGCTGAACTTCCTCATAGGCGATAAACTGGCATGAGTGGCGCTCCCGAAACCCGCGCACCGGCGGCATTCAGCCTGGACGATCCGGATCTCAAGATCGAGGTGCCGGCCCCGCAACCGCTTAGCGTGGAGCCGGTAGCGCTGCCCGCGCCCGCCGTCAGCCGCCGCACCGCCTGGGGAGCCATCTTCTGGAGTGCGATCAGCGGGCTTGTCCTGCTTTGGCTACTGCTCTGGATGCAGCAAACCGTGATGACCTTGCTTGCCCGCAGCGATTGGCTTGGCTGGACGGCGACGATCTTGTTCGCCGCAGCGGGGCTCGCTTTCGTCATGATCGTGGGCCGGGAGATCGCGGGGCTGTTGCGGCTTTCGGCCATCACCTCGCTGCGCAGGCGCGCGGAGGCTGCCCTTGCCGCGGAGGATCTTCGCGAGGCGCGTACGGCTGCGGCGGACATCCGCGCCCTGCTCAAGGACCGCCGCGAGCTTGCCTCCGGCATCGCGCGGCTCAAGCAGCACCAGCGCGATGTTCTCGACGCCCCCCAGGTGCTGACGCTGGCCGAGCGCGAATTGCTGCTCCCGCTCGACCGGCTCGCGCGCACCGCCATCGGCACCTCGGGCCGCCGCGTCGCTACCGTGACTTCGCTAAGCCCCGCGGCACTTATCCCGATTGCGTTCGTGGCCTACGAGAATTTCCGCATGCTGCGAAGCCTTGCCAATATCTATGGCGGCAGGCCGGGCTTCTTCGCCATGCTGCGGCTGTTGCGCCTTGTGGCGAGCCATCTCGCGGTGGCGGGCGGGCTCGCCTTCACCGACGACATCGTGCAGCAGGTCATCGGCCACGGGCTGACCGCGCGGCTATCGCACCGGCTGGGCGAAGGGCTCGTCAGCGGCGGCTTCACGATCAGGATCGGCATTGCGGCGGTGGAGCTATTGCGGCCGCTGCCCTATATCGAGGCCCGCAAGCCGAGGCTGCGGGAGTTCATGGCGGAGTTCCTCAAATTCGGGCAGTCCGGCGGGCAGATGAGCGGTGCTGGGGACAAGGCGGGAAGGCAAAATGGATAGCCCTGTAACCCCTCATCCTGTCCTTCTCCCTATGGGAGAAGGAACCCTCGAACTACCCGCTGCGGAACTTCTGGCGTCCCTTCTCCCATAGGGAGAAGGACAGGATGAGGGGTTGTAAGCTCATATTATAGGTTAACCTTGAGCCTCTCGCATTTCTTCCTGCTCTTCGTCCTCTTCCACACCGATAAGCGACTGCCCTATTAATGTTTCCGCCGCACCATCTGGCATTCTTTCTACATCGCGCAGCGTTTTATTCATCGCGCGTGTGCGCGTGCCGAGCTTGCTTACCGACTCCGCTGCAGTATTAAGCTGCTTGGCGAGCCGATCCACAACTTCATTATATTTCGAAAATTCATTACGCACCGCGCCAAGAACTTTCCAAACCTCGCCCGAACGCTGCTCAAGCGCGAGCGACCGGAAGCCCATTTGCAAGGCGTTGAGCAGCGCCGAGAACGTCGCCGGCCCCGCCAGCGTGACATTGCACTCCCGTTGCAGCTGCTCGAAAAGCCCCGGCCTGCGCAGCACTTCCGCATAAAGGCTTTCGCTAGGCAGGAACATGATCGCGAATTCCGCCGTCCGGGGCGGCGCGATATACTTGTCGCGGATCGTCTTCGCACAGACCCGCACAGTCCGCTCCAGGTCCAGTCCCGCGGCTTGCGCAGCGGCCGTATCGCCCTTTTCTGCCGCGGCGATCAGTCTTTCATAGTCCCCCATCGGGAATTTGGCGTCCACGGGCAGCAAAACCTCGCCCGAGGCATCCCGTCCAGGCAGTTTGATCGCGAATTCCACGCGCTCCTGGCTGTTTTCTTTGACGTGGGCGTTCTTGATATACTGTTCCGGCGACAGGAATTGCTCCAGAAGCGTCTCAAGCTGAAGCTCTCCGAAGGCGCCGCGCACCCGCACGCTCGACAGCACGTTCTTGAGGTTGCCGACATCGGCCGCAAGTGCCTGCATCTCGCCGATGCCCTTGTGGACACGCTCAAGATGTTCGGCGACGCGGTTGAAGGACTCGCCCAGGCGTGCCTCCAGCGTGGATTGGAGCTTTTCATCGACGGTCTCGCGTATCCGGTCGAGCTTCGAGGCGTTTTCCGCCCGGATCGCCTCAAGCTTGTCTTCGACCGCCTGCTTCAAAGCGGCCAGATCGCGCTCGTTCTTGCCCGCCAGGAGCTGAATGGCGGACGTTGCATTGTCCAGCCGCTCCTTTTGATGCTCCCCCAATTCCTTGAGCGTCGCCGCTATATTCTGGCTAAGCTTCTGGAAGTTGCCCGCAGTCTCCTCGCGAAGCTCCCTGGCCCCTGCCGCCTGCTTGCCTGCCGCATCGCTCACCTTGGCATCGATGCTGCCTTCGAACCCCCGCATCTGCGAGCCGAGGCTTTCGCCCAAGCCCTGAAAAGCCTTGAGGACCGTCTCTTGAAAGCCGCGCGAGCCATCCGCCAGTTCCTGCCGCAAGGTGCGCGCCTCTTCCTGCCCGCCGCGCCGGATCAGATCGGCTTCCGCACGGACAAGGGCCGCAAATTGCTCGATGGGGGCGGGCCTGCCCGCGCGCAGAAACGCAAGAAAGGCGAAGAGCGCCGCAAACCCGGATAAACCTGCCGCGATCAGGACGCCAACTGCCGTATCGATCATCTCGCCAACGCCTTTGGAACTTGGGCTTCTGCCCGCATAACGCTGGCGAGTTCATGGCTGGATTCCCGCGCGCCGTCCAGCCCGCGAGGCGGCGCGGGCAGTGCGCCGGATTGCGCTCAAGTAGATCGAGGTGCGGTGCCGCTAAAGATTGTGCGCGCTTTAAGGACTGACCGGGCTCGACTGGCTGCTGCCATTGTTCGTAAGCACGATTGCCGCGCCTACTCCGACGGCGACTGCCGCGCCAACGCCCAAGGCTGCGGAATTACTCATCCCCCCGGCAAACATACCTATTTCCGGACAGCCCATCCCGTTGCTGCCTGGCGGCGCAACGATGCAATTCTCCGGATCGTGTCCGCGCACTACAACCGTATGGCCCGGCTCGACGGTTACGACGGCGCCATTGCCGTACACAATATTTACCGGAGCGGAGACAGCCTTTACGCGGTCGCCAGGCACCACCTCGGCATTTGCAGGCACCGGCTGATCGTTGACAAGAACCGTACCTTGTCCGCTCAGATATGTTGCAGATGCACAAGTTGTCATAATCGCTAGGGCTGCGGCGATGAAAACGAATGTTCGCACGATTGCCACTCCATGAGTTTCAACGCTGAACACAATCTTCACTTCCAGATTCGATAAGCTGATTCGACGCGCAAAGCCATTTTCTCGGCTACGGCAGCCTGCGTGGGCGGGTGCTCCGTGCTCCCCTTTGGCGCGCGCCTGGAGAAATGCTATCCCTCGATTTTGCAAAGCTTTAACCCAGCACACCTATAGGTAGCAAAACGCCCTTTGGGAGAGAGCGCTGGCATGTTCGCGCGGATGAAAATTGCGGCACGCATCAATACGACCGTTCTTCTGGCGGCGGCCGGGATTCTGGCCGCCATGGCCATCAGTCTTTTTGCGCTCAGGGCGCAGATGCTGGAAGACCGGCAAACCCAACTTCGCAACGTCCTCGACACGGCTCTTTCGGGGGCCGAGGCCGCGGCGCGACTTGCCGGCGGCCTCGAAGCCCCTACCGGACGCACGGCCTTTATCTCCGCTCTGAACGCGGTTCGCTTCGGCAGCAAGAGCGAGGTGAACTACATTTTCGCCTACGACTACAGCGGCGTGGCGCTTGCGCACGTGAACCCGGAATTCATAGGCAAAAATCGCCTCGATGTTCTTTACGAAAACGGTTTACCGATGGTCCGCAAGTTCCTGGAAGCGGCGCAAAGCCCGTCTGGAACTGAGTTTCTGGAATATCCGATCTCCAAAGGCAAAGGCGGCCCAACAACGCCGAAGCTAACGCTCATCCAGAATGTTCCAGGGCTTGGTATCGCTGGAGTAGGAATTTTCATCGATGACATCGACGCGGTGTTCATTCACCGCTTGCTCATGCTAAGCGGTTTGGTCGGCGCCATCCTGCTGCTCATCGCCGTTACGAACTATTTCATCGGCCGTTCGATCTCTGTACCGCTTTGCGCCTTGGCTAACACACTCCACCGCCTGGCAGAGGGAGAGTTGAGCAATCCGGTAGCGGAGACCGGCGGTGGATCGGAGATCGGCGCCATAGCCCACGCGGCCGAGGTGCTGAGGCAAAGTGCTATCGAACGCAACATCCTGCAAGAACACATCGCTGCGGAACAGCAGCGCGCGCATGAGCGTGAGCAGAGTTTCCAGGTACATGTGAAGAGCTTTCAGGATGCGGTGACCTTGATCGTCGGCGCCCTGCGCGGGCAGGTGGAGCTTTTGCGCGCTTCGGCCCAATCTCTGTCGGAATCCGCGGAAAAGGTCACGTACGAGGCGGCGGAAGGCGCGGAAGTTTCTACGAGCGCGGCCGATAATTCGAACGCGGTAGCGGCGGCAACCGAGCAGCTCAGCGACTCAATCCGCGAAATCGCGGGCCAGGCTCACCGCACCAACGCCGTCGTCGAAACGGCCGGCGAGCAAGCGGCCCGCACCAATAGCGATGTGGCAAACCTCGCAAGCGCTGCCGAGCAGATCGGCTCCATCGTGGCCGTCATCAGGGGAATCGCGGACCAGACCAACCTTCTTGCGCTGAACGCGACCATCGAGGCCGCGCGGGCTGGCGAAACAGGCCGCGGCTTTGCGGTGGTCGCTGCCGAAGTGAAAGAGCTGTCGGCTCAGACGGCCAAGGCGACCGACGCCATCGCCGAACAAATCCACGCCATGCAAGCCTCGACGGGTGCTGCGGTCAGCGCCATCCAATCGGTAGCGGGCAAGGTGGCCGAGATCCAGGATTTCTCCGGCGCCATCGCGGCCGCAGTGGAGCAGCAGACCGCTGCGGCGCAGGAAATCGCAGCCAACGTCATGCTTGCAGCCACCGCAAGCCAAAAGGCGTCCAAGAGCACGGCTGAAGTTCTGCAGACCTCAGGGCAAACCAAACAGGACGCAGCATCCGTGTCCCGCGTTTCCACCCAGCTTTCAGAACTGTCCTCGCAGCTGTCCACCGAAGTCCAACAGTTCGTCGCCCTGATCCACTCCGACATGAGCGGAACCGGCCCGCAGCCCGCTTCCAGCACACGCGCAGCAGCCTAGCCCCCGCACTGCTTAAGCGGAGCCCCAGGGCGATATTCTAAAAGCCCCAGCGCAGGCAGCGCGGGCGCTTGTGCACTCTGCAAGCCATTTCGGTGCAGGCATCGATGTGGCCCTTCCCGCAGCTGCAGGTGTTGCAGCCGTCGAACCATTCGACGCAAAGGCGCGGGCAGCGCCCGCCGTGCCAGACATCGCCGGCCAGAATGATGTCCGATTGCGAAAGGCCGCCGTAAGCGCCGGCAGGGCCTTGTGCCAAAGCCTGCCCCATCGCGGCAAACAGGATTACGGATACAAAAATTGCGAGGCCACGGATAGCCGTCATGCGGGCGCTCCCTTGGAATGCGTTCGACCCAATATTTAACACTACCATACAGCCTGTGCGCCTCAAGAGGCGTTGCACTTGTGCATCACGGGCGCGAAATCGCCGGGACGGCACACGCGTCTCTTTAATTTGCATCCAATTTAGTGTAACTCTTTTTCTGATTTTACACATATGCGTTTGAGCCAAGTTATGAGTACGTGCGGGGAATGGGAAGCTGGGTTTGAAGATGGCGAGCGCGTCATCGACAGGTCCGGCGATATCGATCAAAGGCCGATCGAGGAACGCTCCGGCAAGGAACGTACGAACGGCATTTCTTTTCTGCGCCGTGAAAATTGCCCGGAGGGCGGTGGCGCCCATAACTTGCCCGCGCTTGCGATGCAGAGCTATGCGGCTGAGCCCGCGCCGGCTCGAAGATTCAAGGCACCGCCGCCTCAGCTTGCCGATGTTGCCCTGCGCCTGCAGAAGGATCTGGACAAGCAGTATGCCAGGGCAAAATCCCACCTTGAAACGCTCGAACTGAAGATCGAAGCGCAGGGAAAGCGGTGCGTGCTGCCCAAGCTCGACACTGGCTTGCAGCAGATCCGCTTCCAGCGCCAAAAGCTGCTGATCGCCAATGGCCCAGCACTAGCCGATTGCCTCCGGGACGAGAAAAGCCGTCTTGCCGATCTAGAGACCTTCAGGACGGAGCACCGTCTTTCAAGAGACGCGCATTATCCGGCATCGCCGCTGCTCGCTTTCGGTATCCTCTCGATCCTCATTATCGTGGAGGCCGGTATCAACGGCGTACTCTTCGCGGACAGCAGCGACCAGGGGCTGTTTGGCGGCTGGCTCGAAGCGCTCGTACTTGCGATCGCGAATGTGGGGGCGGCGTTTCTCTTCGGACGCGTTGCGCTGCCTCAACTGCACCGGCGGGGGGCGGCTCCGAAGACCGCAGCCTTCGTCCTGTGCCTGGCGGGTTTTGCAGCGATTGCGGCGATCAACCTTGCCGGCGCGCACTACCGGGATTTCCGGTCGGAAGCGAACCCCGATCCGGCAGTTCCGCCGGTGACGAAGCCTGAGGCGAACCTCCTGCTAAACGGAGCAAACCTGGCTTCCACCCCCTCCGCGCCGCGCAAGGCTGCAAAACCCGCCCCCGCCGCCGTTGCTTCTCCTCCGCCTCAACTCCCGCTTGTAGAAAACAGCAAAGCCAGGGAACGCGAAGCCATTGCCAAACTGTCCGCCGCTCCGTTCGCATTTGGCAGTTTCCTGAGCGTCTTTCTGTTTGTCATCGGGCTTTGCGGCGCCGCGATTGCCGCGCTGGACGGTTACAAATTCGACGATCCATTCCCCGGCTACGGCAGGCGCCACCGCAAATACGCCGCCGCACGCGTTCGCAGTGCTGAAGCCCTCCAGCGCATCTTGAGCCAGTCAAACGCGATCATGACCGGAAGCTTCCAGACCATAAACCGGAAGATCGAAGACTTCGGGCAGGAAATGTCTAGCCTTCTCAACCTCCATCAGGCCTACACCAGCAGCCTCAAAACGCTTCAGGACAGCTTGCGGGAAGCGGCGGAGGATGCAGACGCACAAATTGCCGCCCATAGCCGGCTCCTCGATAAGGTGCCCGATCCGGGCGCACAGGACATGTATTCCGTCGCGCTCAAGGCCCTGCCGCCGCTGCCTGAAAAGCAGGTCAAGTTTTACGAAACGCAGGAAAGGAAGCTGAAGTCCCTGCAAAAGAGCGCTCAGAAGGAGCAGGGCGACGTTCTGGGCTTGTTCGAAATCGCCTCGGCTGATTTCCAGAAGCTGCTTGCCAGCGCCAGTCAGGCGAGCCTGCAGGCAGCCCTTGCCGTTGTCTGCGAAGATGGCTGCGGGGGCGAAGCATGAGTGCCAAAGCGATCCTTGGGGTAGCACTGACCGTTATGGCCGCCGGACTGGCAGGCGGAGGCGTATACGCGGTGCACCGGCTCAAGCAGAGGAAGTTCGATCCCGGCACGCTGTGCCCCGTGGAGGGGTCGAAAGCCGCCTCGCTCATCCTGATCGACAAGACTGATCCGCTTACGGCGGCCGAAAAGGCCAGCGCGCGCAGCCTCGTTGCCGCCGAGGCCGCCGCGGTGCAGCGCGGCGATAGGATAACTGTACGGCTACTCAGACAGAAGGAAGGAACGGATGCAACAACGCTCGATGTGGCGGCCGATCTCTGCAATCCAGGTGCCGAGGCAAATCCGCTGTTCGAGAACCCCAAGCGCGTTGCCGCGCGCTACGAAAGCGCCTTCCGCGAGCCTATCGGCGAAGCGCTGGAAAGCGCCGGGAACGCCGGTTCAGCGCAGGCTTCGCCGATAGCGCTGGCCATCCAGGAAAGCCTGGCCGCCGTCCCGGAAAGCCCAGGTCAGCGTCTCAAGCTCATTCTGGTTTCCGATTTGATGGAACATACTCCCGAAGCGTCGGCCTACACCGGCACGCTCAGCGAGGCGGCACTGCGCAAGGTTGTCCGGCCGGCCGCGCAGGAACGGCTCCGGGGTGCGGAAATCCGGGTCTTGCTCCTACCGCGCCCGCACTACGCCAAGCAGCAAGCCGCAGCCGTCGCCGCCTGGCGCCGCCTGTTCCAAACCACCAGCGAACGCGAACCGGAGTTCCTGCAGCCTTGACCGCCTCCCAGCTCCCCCCGCCCTCTCCCCTATGCCCCTCCGTGGGGAGAGGGCACCCTGGGGACGAAGGGAAGTGCGTTAAGCAACGCCGGCGCGAAGAAGATCGTGAATATGGACGATACCGGCGGGAACGCCGCCGCTGTCGACTACGAACAGGGCGGTAATCTTCGAGGAGTTGATGATCTCCAGCGCAGCACTCGCCAGCATGCCGGCTGTAACGGTCTTAGGGGACCGGTTCATGATCTCGCCAGCCGTCCGGCCGAGCAGGCCCGGACCCATATTCCGCCGCAAATCGCCATCGGTAAGGATGCCTGCAAGCTTGCCGTCATCGCCGACGATGCCAAGGCAGCCGAAGCTCTTCTCCGTCATCACCACGAGCGCGCTGCTCATCGGCTCGTCCGCGCGCACCACCGGCAGCCTCTCGCCAGTATGCATCATATCGCCGACATGCTTCAGCTTCGCGCCAAGCTGGCCGCCAGGATGGAAAACTTTGTAATCGAGCGCCGTAAAGCCACGGCCTTCCAGGAGCGCAATGGCAAGGCAATCGCCCAGCGCCAGCTGGATCAGCGCGGAGGTCGTGGGGGCGAGCCCATGAGGACACGCCTCCTTCACCGGCGGCAGGGCCAGCACGATGTCGGCTGCCCGGCCGAGCGTGCTGTTGCGCCGCGAGGTCATGGCCACCAGCGGCACCTTGAAACGCCGGGAATACGCAATGAGATTGGCGAGTTCGCCCGTCTCCCCCGACCAGGAAAGGGCCAGAACCACGTCCTTGGCCGTGATCATGCCGAGATCGCCGTGGCTTGCCTCGGCCGGATGCACGAACTGGGACGGCGATCCGGTCGACGAAAGTGTGGCGGCGATCTTCTGCCCGACATGGCCGCTCTTGCCCATGCCAGTTACCACGATCCGGCCTTCGCAGCTGAGCATCAGTGCTGCGGCCTTTTCGAAATCCTCCGAAAGCCCGTTGGCCAATGCGGCGCGCAGCGCCTGCATTCCCTCGATCTCGCAGCCGACGCTGCGTTCCGCCACAGCCGCGGCTACGAAGCCTGCAACAGGCTTCGGCCTTGCGGCCCGCGCTAAAGGATCTCCCATCTTTTTCCCCCTGGAATCCTACACGCCTTTGGCCGGGCAAGTTTTGCCGCCCGAGTCCCTGAAGGGTTGCGCCCTTGAGGCGGTTCGCCTTCTCTAAGCGTCTCTTTCCGAAGTTATTCCTATGAAGGTTTAACCTCAAGCTCCGCCAAAAGCTTCTTCAACTCTTCGCTGAACTTTGGGGCAAGGTCGGGGCGGGCCAGCGCGAAAGCGGCGTTGGCCGTCAAAAAGCCGAGCTTGGAACCGCAGTCGTAGCTCTTGCCCTTGTACTTATGGGCGAAGAACATCTGGTCCTGCATCAGCGTCTTCATGGCGTCGGTGATCTGGATTTCGCCACCGGCACCCTTCGTTTGATTTTTCAGAATGTCGAAGATTTCCGGCTGCAGGATGTACCGGCCCATGATGATGAGGTTCGACGGCGCCGTTCCGGCCGCGGGCTTCTCGACCATCGATTTGATCCGCCAGAGCCCGCCGTCTTCCTCGCTCTCGATGCCGACAACGCCGTAGGAACTGGTCTCGTGCGGGGCAACCTCCTCTACTGCTAGGATATTAATCTTGGCATCCGGCCCATATTTCGCACCGAGCTTGTTGTATGCCCCGATCATCTGCTCAAGGCAGCTCTGGCCGTTCTGCAGAACGATCACGTCGGGCAGCATAAGCGCGAACGGCTCGGCGCCAGCGATATCACGCGCGCACCAGACCGCGTGGCCCAGGCCCAAGGGCTCCTGCTGGCGGGTGAAGCTCGTCGCCCCCGGCAATGGCAGATGCTGCTCAAGCTCGCCGAGTTCGGACAGCTTATTGCGGCGCCGCAGCATCTCCTCCAACTCGAACTGGTGGTCGAAGTGATCCTCGATCACGCCCTTGTTGCGGCCGGTGACGAAGATAAAGTGCTCGATGCCTGCGGCGCGCGCCTCGTCGGCCACGTGCTGGATTATCGGACGGTCTACAACCGTCAGCATTTCTTTCGGCATGGCCTTGGTGGCGGGGAGAAAACGCGTGCCAAGACCGGCAACCGGAAAAATGGCCTTGCGGATCGGCTTGCTCATGCGAGAATTCCTAAAAGCTGGCGGGAAAAAACCACTGCGGGAAGGCTGTATACCGGAAATGCCAGAAAGCACCAATAGTCAAGTTGAATAGATGAAAAACAACACATTAAGCCTAATGCGGCTTACAATCCTCACTAGCAGGAAGATCGGCTCGAAGGGAGAACCGGGGCTTGATCCTGACACATTCTGTCATATACGTAACAGACTGTCGCCGGCGCGGCAGGTAAATTGGGGAGGCTCTGCTTGGGCTTCAATGTGAACTGCCTGAGCACATTGGGAAATATGGCAGGGAAGGATCGGCTTGCGAGGCTGGTTCCGGCTCTATTTTTCCTGTTCTCTAGCTTGGCCTGCGCATACGCGCAAGTCATCGCTCCCTCTTCGAGCTATATAACGCCATTTCCACAAGGAGACCGCTATCAGGTGCGCGTGATCGGCGACTGGTTCGGCGCGGGCCTCACAGCGGGATTGCAGGATGCGTTGAAGGACGAACCTTCGCTCGATACTGCAGCAGTGACCCATTCAAGCTATGGGCTGTTGCGCTACGGGGAAAACCTTCTTGCCCAAGTGGACAAGATGGTCTCCGGCGCCCCCGTTCACATCGTTGTCGTGATGCTCGGCATGAACGACCGCCTCTCCATCAAAACCGCGGCGGGCAATGCGCAGCCCGGCTCGTCCGAGTGGAAAGAGGCTTACGGCAAGGAAGCCGAAAAGCTCATTAAAAAGCTCCGGAACGCGAACGTCGCGGTCTATTGGGTCGGGCTGCCGCCTATGAACAATCCGGCGCTTAACGAATTCGCCGCCAGCATCAACGACAGCATCCGTCAGGCCGTCTATCTCAACGGCGCCAAATTCGTCGAGACTTCGGTGGGCTTCACCGACCAGGCTGGCGCGTACAGCCCCTGGGGCACCGACGTTTCCGGGCAGACCAAGCGCCTGCGCGAAAGCGACGGCCAGGGCCTCACCCAGGCCGGATACCGCAAGGTTGCCAGTTTCGTCGAAATCTCCATCAAGCGCGATCTGGCTCAAGCCCGTTCTCAGCGGAGCATTCCGCTTGCAGGCGACGAGGAAGAGCAGGCGCGCATTGTGCCCTCCACTTCCCGGAGCGCTCCGGCAAAGGTTGCAGGCGACGGCGCGAAACCAGGTTCCGGCTTGGCTTCCGGCTGGAAGCCCGAGACCAGCGCCGGCAGCAAGCCCGATCAGGGCTCCAAAATCGCAAGTGCCGGCACCAAAACCGAACCCGGCCCGGCTGCCGCTCCCGATGCCGTACGGCGCGATCAGGCTGCTTTCGGCGAAACGGGCGGCCAATCGGGCGAGTATATCCTGGCCGAGCTTGGCAACGGGCTTACCTCGATTGCTGTCATCACTCCGGTGGGCGATCTGTCGATGCGCGAAATCCAAAGGCAAACGCCGCTGGCAGACCGTCTTTATTACAAGGTTCTGAGCAAGGGCGAAGCCCTGCCTCCAAAAGAAGGCCGCGCCGACGATTTCCGCTGGCGCGGAGAGGAAAGTATGCGGTCGCAGTAGCAGTTGCAGTGTTGCAAGCGCATTGCCGTTTTGCAGGAGTTGGTATGCAGGGAAGTGAGCACAAAGTCAGAAGCCGCCTGCGCTGCATCCAGCATGCGGCCTTGGCTCTGTTGCTGAGCTTAGTTCTTCCTGGCTGCTTGCCTGGCCTCAGTTGGGGCGACGACGAACCGGACGGCATCCCGCCCTCAGGTAATCCCCTGGCGGCCCCTACGACCAACCGGGGGCAGAAATCGAGTTTTCTATCCCTGCAGATGCCGTCCGCCGTATCGGCCATGCAGGCGCGCCTGATGCCGGATATCGGCTCCGGTCTCATGAACGCATTTTCCTCCGCGGCTCCCAAAATGGCAGCAGGCGACGCGAGCCAGTTCGCATCGGTCGAAGCGCTCCCAGGCTTCGAGCCTATGATACTGCCCCCGGCTAAATCCCTGGCGAACTTCTACGCCTCGCTGACCGCGCTCGCCGCAGGCAAGCGCACACAGCCGGTCACGGTCCTGCATCTTGGCGACGACCATATCGCCTACGACCGTTTCGCGGGTACTTTGCGCGAGCATTTGGTGAACCGGTTCGGTTCCGCCGGTCACGGCCTCATGACGCCCGGCCTTTATCCCATTCGCGGCATAAAAGCCGACCGTTCCGGCAAGTGGACGCTGGCCAGCGCCGCTGCGGGAGCGCAAGGGCCGTTCGGGATCAGCGGCGCCAGTATGACGGCCGCTTCGCCGGATGCGTGGCTGCGCTTCACCTCCGCTTTGACCACTTTCGACTGGGCCGAGGTCACGTTCGCGACCGGCCCAGGCTTCGGCACGGCGATGGCGGGGCTCGACGGCGACCTGAAGCTTGTGCCGACGCAGGCCGGCAGGAGCGGCGAAACCTCGATCCGCGTTTCATCCAAAGCGCATGAGGTCATGGTCAGGCCAAAGGGCGACGGTCCGGTCACGGTCCTCTCCGTTGCCACCGGGACGAACGGCCCTGGGATTGCCTACAGCAATCTGGGGCTTCCCGGAGCGACCGGCCTGACTGCGGAAAAGTGGAATCTGGACTTCGCTGCCAACGACCTCAAGAAGCTTAATCCCGACCTGATCCTCATCGAGTATGGCACGCGCGAGGGCTTCGACGACACGCTGGAGGTAAGGCAATACGAAGAGCGCCTGGGCGTAATTATCGCCCGAATCAAGCAAAGGGCTCCGCAAGCCTCGATCCTGATTGCCGGGCCGCCAGATGCCGCGAGGCTGCCGGGCTTTTCCAGTTCTGCCGGAGCGCAGGTCTGCCGCGCGCTCAACCCGCAGGAAACGGCCGGCTACAGCCCGATGATGGAACGCTCCGATGAAAGGCTCGGGCGGTGGCATACGCCGCCTAAGCTCACTGCCGTGCGGACAGCGCAGCGGCGGGTCGCAGCCGCCACGGGCGCGTATTTTTGGGATTGGTCCAAATATATGGGCGGACCCTGCTCCATTCACGCCTGGGCCATGGCCACGCCGGCTCTTGCGGAGCCCGACCACATAACCCTGACCGAAGCCGGGGACAACCGCTCGGCCCGCGCCTTATTCGCAGAGCTTATGGCTGGCTACGACGCTTACCAGCATCCCTTCCAGCCCAGGGTAGTTACCGCTGCAGCAGCTCAGACGCCTGCGTTTGCGCACCCCGTTGCAATTCCACGCGCCGCCGCCACGGCACAGCTTGCCGCGCCGAAAAAGCACAAGGCTTGGAAGCCAAAGCCTGCTCCACGCCCCACTCCGGCGGTACAGCCCGCTGCTGTTCAAAAGCAACCGGCTGAAGATCAATAGGCTGGAATGCGTAGTTCATCAGCTTAAGCCCGTGCGTTTCGCGCGGCTGGTGCGCCCGGTGCAGGGGATACACCGCCGCCGTTCCGGCGCTGCTGCTTGAAGAACGGGCGAAAAACCGCATAGACATACTTAAGCACGGCGAGCGCCCAGGGTAGCAGCGCGAAGCCTGGGAGGATCAGGTGGCGCTTGCCCACCTCCTGGATGAGGTGCTGAGCTGCCAGCGGTGCTGCGAGTTCCACGACAAGAAGCGCTGCTCCCAAAAGTGCTGTGATCGTAAAGCCCAAGCAAAGCGCGCTGCCGAAATCGCTCCCGCGGCCTCTCAAACCGAAGGCTGCAACGCTGTATCCAATGGAGATGAGCACCGTTGCGAGCTTGGGCGAAATCGATACAAGCGCTGCCCCGCCAAGCCCAGCCATGATGCCCAAAATCAGGCGCATCCACGGATCGCTGCTTGGCTCGGGAGCGGGGAGAAACAAGCTCCCCTCCTCGGTTTGCGCTTCGTCTGTGATGTAATCGGTAAATTCGGGTTCTGAGCCTGAAGACATGCACGCCTCCACTCAATAACGCGCCTGCCGCCGGCGGCCACGCCGCCTTCTGCTGCTGGCGCTACGCGCCGCGCGTTTCATGAGCGCGAGTTGTTGCGCGTGATCTGTATGTAATCGGCTAGGCCAAAGGTTTAAGACCCAGGAGCGCTGCTTTGGGCGTTTAGCCGGAATATTTAGCAAACCTCTTCCAGGGGAGCCATCGCCTTCCCAGATAACCCGCCAAAACTGCGCGCCGGCGCAAGCCTAGCGTGCAAGTTCTTTGAGCGCCAACCGGATGAGGTTCTCCGTGCGTGGCGGATCGCCGGCCTTTGGCAGGGCGGCGGAGACGGCGGCATTCGCCTGTACTGGCGGATAGCCAAGATTGACGAGCGCGGACACGGCTTCTACCGCAGCCGATGCTCCTTCCCCCTTTGCACCTGCGCCGGCCGAAGCGGACGCGGCAATCGCTGCCGCCTGGATCGAAGCGGCTGGCGCCTTATCCTTGAGCTCATTGACGAGCCGCAGCGCAACCTTGGGGCCAACGCCCGGCGCGCGCGTGAACATCCCACGGTCCTGCAGCGCCACAGCTTGGGCGAGCTGACCGGCATCGAGCGTGCTCAGGATCGAAAGCGCGACCTTGGCGCCCACGCCCTGCACGCTTTGCAGGAGGCGGAACCAGCCGCGCTCGGTGTCGCTCAAAAAGCCGAAGAGCTTGATCGCGTCTTCCCGTACATGCGTCTCGATGAAGAGCGTCACGGGTTCGCCCTGCGCTGGAAGCGCCGACAACGTCCGGGATGAGCATGCGACCTCGTAGCCGACCCCGCCGACATCGATAATGGCATGGTCCGCGCCAACCGTATCGACTGCGCCACGCAGCTTTCCAATCATGCGCTACCTCGGAACAAAGTGAAACCGCCGCCTCAAGGCAAAAGCCATTGCTGCGGCTCCTGGACAAGGCAGCAGCTCACACCTGCCCCCTCCACGGGAGGGAGAGACCGAACGGGAGGCTATACTCCTTTACTAGGCCGTATGATTTTAGCAGAAGTCCAGCCCGCGCCTGCCTGATGCGCCGTTTTGCACAAACTGCACTCAATTAGCGCGAAGGGCGGTAGCGCCACCGCTTACGGCGTACTCCGCTGCGAGCGCCCGCGCGCGCCTGTGATGCGCATGGGTTATCGCAATCGCGAGCGCGTCGGCGGCGTCGGCGGTTTGCGGCGTAGCTTTCGGCAGAAGGTAGCCGATCATCGCCCGGATCTGCGTCTTATCGGCGTGGCCGGTCCCCGTTACCGTCTTCTTGACCGTATTCGGCGCGTATTCCGCTACGCTCAAGCCCATGCGCGCAGGCACGAGCAGCGCCACGCCACGCGCCTGCCCGAGCTTCAGCGCCGAGCGCGCATTGCCGTTCACGAACGTTTCCTCGACGGCAGCTTCGGCCGGCGCCCAGCTGTTCAGTACCTCTTCCAAGCCGGCGAAGAGCGTGGCAAGGCGCTCGCCCATGGGCTTGCTGGCGGCGGTCTTGATCGTGCCGCAGGCCACGTATGTCAGCCGCGCGCCGTCCCAGTCCACGATGCCCCAACCGAGATTGCACAGGCCCGGATCGAGGCCGGCAATGCGCGTCAATTTTGTCTGCATGCCATCCCCCGCCGCCGAATCGTATTCGAGGCAAGGGTTTATCGTTGGCGCGCCGTGGTCAAGTCCGAAAGCTCCTCCCTTCTCCTCCCTTACGAACTGCAGAAGCTAGGAGCGCATCGCCGAAGACCTTTCGGATGGCGCGGAAATCCTCAACCCGCTGCGCGAGAACACCTGAGGGGCCCAGAAGCAGCAATTTTGGCTCCGCCAACGTTCACCTCTGTGTTTTGTGCTCCCTTCCGGCGAACACGCATACAACCTGTGGGCAGTTTGTGGACACGCAGGCGTAGTCAGCCCGAAACCATCTTGCCAGATAAGAGATTCATTTGCCGTTCACCTCTATGCGCTCATAATCGGCCGTCGATTGAACGGATTCGACCCAGGAGATAGCCCATGATCCGCAATTTGGTAGTTGCACTTGCCGCCACAGCCGTGGTGACGCTCGGCGGAGTCGCTGAAGCGGCCTCGATGAGCACGCCCACAGCAATGCGTACAGCGGTGGACCGCTTGCAGGTGACCGAGAACGTCCAGTTTATTTGGGACGATCGTAGTTACTGCTGGTATGAAGATGGCTGGAACGGCCCAGGCTGGTATTGGTGCGGTTCGTACCTGACGCCCGGAATTGGCTGGGGCGGCGGCTATGGCTGGCATCATTGGCATGGCGGGCATGCAGGCGGCTGGCACCATCATTGGCATGGCGGGCAGCACTGGCATGGCGGCCAGCATTGGCACGGCGGGCAGCATTGGCACGGTCACGGCGGCGGACACATGTTCCACGGCGGCGGCTTCCACGGTGGCGGGTTCCACGGCGGCGGTCATCATGGCGGTGGCGGCCATCATCGTTGATGTCCGGCTTAATCGCACCTAATCGAATTTCAGAGAGGCCGCCGCAAGGCGGCCTCTCTTTGTGCACTTTAAGGATTCCGTGGCTGATTTTACCGATTGGCCCAGGGCCAGGATCGTGGAGCGCGAGCCTGGGCACCAACGGTTTTCATTCCGGCAAGCTCGCCGGCCGAAGGCGTTCCGCGCAATAGGCAGAATGCTCCATACGCTGGCCACGCCGCGAATGACCGCTGTTTCCTTGCCGGCGCCACACGCGAAAGGCTCGAAGCCCAGCCAACCGGTCTCGCAACATCCGCGAGCGGGGCAGATGCCGCCGCAGCAGGCGACGCATGAGGGACATGAACGGCTGCTAGTACGCCCCGCGGGAAATCCTGACCCATATGCGGCTGGCTCTGACAGGATTTCCCGCGGATCAGGCGTACTAGCAGATATTTGTTGCTAGTACAGCTTATCCGCCGGAAGTTCGCTCGCGAGCGCGCCGCCAATGGAGTGCGAACTTCCGGCGGGCTGTACTAGTGTGGCGTCTCGCAATTGACTACCCCAATTGCGGCTGGCCTCGCGAAGGCAATTGCGAGACATAGGCCGCACTAGCACTTTGTTTTTGCTAGTGTTCCTTATGTTTCCGAATTACCGTGCGAGCGTCCTGCAGATGGGGCGGTAATTCGGAGACGGGACACTAGAATGGCCGTCAGCCTCGCGCCAGCGAGGCCGCAGATTGTACTGGCAAAGAGCGCCGCAGCCAACGAAGGGGTTCTAGCATGATGCGTGAAAACCGGACCTACGATGAAATTCAAGTAGGTGACGAAGCGTCCATCGACCGGGTGTTGACGGCAAACGACCTTTTTATTTTCGCCCATGCTTCCGGCAATTTGAACCCTCTGCATTTGCCGCAAATCGGACAGGAGGCCTCCTCTGAAATCGTTGCGCCGTCCATGTGGGTTGGCGCGCTGATTTCGTCGGTGCTGGGGAACATTCTTCCGGGCGCGGGCACGCTCTACAAATCGCAGAACTTGAAGTTTCTGGACCGTGCCCATCTTGGCGACGAACTGCGCGTAAAGGTGCGCGTCCGGGCCAAGCTGCCGGGCAACCGTATTGAGCTCGACACATTCGTCATGCGCATCGATGGCGATCTCATCGCCGAAGGCATCGCGGAAGTGCTGGCTCCCGCCGAGAAAATCAGGCTCGACTACGGAAATGTTCCCGAACTGCTCGTAACGCGGCACCGCCATTTCGACGCGCTGATCGATAAGGCGCGCAAACTGCGGCCCCTGCGCACCGCAGTTGTTGCGCCGGAGGAGCCGCATGCCTTGAAGGGCGCAATTATGGCGGCTGAACTCGGCATCATGGAGCCGGTGCTGGTTGGCAATCGGGAGCTTATCCAGGAAGCCGCGAAGGCCGCAGGCTGCGATATAGCGGGCTATGAGTTGATCGAGGCCGGCAATACCTGTGAGGCGGCCGCAAAATCGGTCGCGCTGATCCTGGAAGGCCGTGCGCAGACGCTCATGAAAGGCCATCTGCATTCGGACGAGCTGTTGCACGCGGTCATGAAGAAAGACGGCGGCTTGCGCGGTACGCGGCGGCTGTCGCACGTCTTCGTCATGGATGTTCCCGGGCTTGACAACCTGCTGTTGATCTCCGACGCCGCGATCAACATTGCCCCCACGCTTGAAGAAAAGGTCGATATCACGCAGAACGCGATCGATCTCGCGCTGTCGCTCGGCATAAAATTGCCGCGGGTCGGTGTGCTTTCCGCTGTCGAGACCGTAACGCCGAAAATACCATCCACGCTCGATGCAGCGATTCTGTCCAAGATGGCGGAACGCGGCCAGATCAAGGGAGGGGTCGTCGACGGGCCGCTGGCCATGGACAACGCCATCGACATGGAGGCCGCGAAAACCAAGGGTATCACCTCACTGGTTGCTGGCCGCGCGGAAATCCTGATTGTGCCCAATATCGAATCCGGCAACATGCTGGCGAAGGAGCTATCCTTCATCGCGCATGCGGAGTCCGCAGGGATCGTGCTAGGCGCTAAGGTGCCGGTGATCCTGACCAGCCGCGCCGACAACGAGAAGGCGCGGCTTGCGTCTTGCGCTGTCGCCGCACTGTATCGCGCGTGGCAGCATTCGAGCGCCGGTGCGCGCCGGGAGGTCGCATGACCGCTCATCTCCTTACCCTTAATGCAGGCTCGTCCTCGCTGAAGTTTGCCCTGTACGAGACCGGCGGGCACCAGCCCGCACTGCTGGCCAAAGGGCAGGCCGAGGCGCTTGGAACATCGCCGCACCTCATTCTGCATTCACGCGCTGGCGCCAAGCTGGAAGACAGACTTCTTCCTCAAGACAGCGCCCACGCCCATGAATTGGCTCTGCAGCACATTCTCGATGCGCTCAAGTCGCACATACCGGCGACGCATGTCGAGGCTGTGGGGCATCGCGTGGTGCACGGCGGACCGAACTATTCCGAGCCGTTGATCCTGGACGCGACCATTATCGCCAGTCTCGAAGAACTCATCCCGCTCGCCCCGCTGCACCAGCCGCACAATCTCTCCGGCATAACCGCTGCACAGCGTGCGTTTCCCCATGCAGTCCAGGTGGCTTGCTTCGACACGGCGTTTCATCGCACGCATCCCTGGGTCAACGACACGTTTGCCCTGCCGCGCAAATATTACGAGCAGGGTATCCGCCGCTACGGCTTCCATGGCCTGTCCTACGAATATATTTCGGGCAAGCTCAGGGAGATCGATCCGCACATAGCGGCGGGGCGCGTCGTGGTGGCGCATCTTGGCGCGGGAGCATCCATGTGCGCGATCAAGGACGGCGTAAGTGTCGCCTCCACCATGGGCTTTTCGCCGCTCGACGGCTTGCCGATGGGAACGCGCTGCGGTCAGCTCGACCCTGCCATCGTATTCTATCTTCATGATCGCGAGCACATGTCCATCATGGAAATCAGAAAAATGCTCTACAACGACTCGGGGCTCAAGGGGCTTTCCGGTCTGAGCGGCGACATGCGCGAGCTGGAATCGGCGGGCACTCCCGAAGCGGAGCAGGCCATCGACTATTTCGTGTTCCGTGTCAGGCGCGAGTTGGGCGGGCTGGCTGCGGCTGTGAGCGGGCTGGACGCGCTGGTTTTCTGCGGTGGCATCGGCGAGAATTCTGCCCGCATCCGGAGCAGGATCTGCGCGGACCTGCATTGGATCGGCCTCGATGTGGACCAGACCCGCAATGCGAGAAACGAGACCGTCATCTCGGCTGACACCAACCGGGAGAAGATCTTCGTAATCAAAACCGATGAAGAGGCGATGATCGCCAGCCACACCCAGGAGCTATACCGGCGCGCCTAGAGTGCGTCCGGAAAAGTGCGAAGCGGTTTTCCGATAAAGACGCGCGGCAAAACAAAAACTTAGAGCCCGCTTTCGATTCCATCAAAAGCGGAAAGGCTTTAAGCGGAGCGGCGGTTACCCCCAAAGCTCGCTGTAGTTCTTGAACTGCTTGAGCGCCGGCTCTGCGCCGGTCGGTTCAAGCCAGGGCAGCACGCGCTTGAGTATCGGGTTAATCAGCGGCGACGTATGACGGACATAGAGGTCCAGCGGTGCCAGTTCGTGCTGCATCTGCAGCTTGGGAGCATAGCTCAGGCCGCTGCTTTCGATGGATTTATAGCCATTGGCGATTGACCAAGAAATAATATCGCGCATCACGTAAAAATAGAGGTGCAAGTCGAGGGCGATGGAATAGTCGAGGCCAATATATTCGCCATAAAGCGTATCTCCCTCAACCAGACAGAGCGAGAACGCGATGACCTTTCCGTTCTGCCTCCAGAGGAAGAACCTCGCCTTGTCGGGCATCCTCCGCCCAATTTCGATGAAATACTCTTTCGTCAGCTTCTCGAACTGCATCTTGGAGCGGCCGAGCACCTGAAGGTAGAGCGGATAGATTTCATCGATCGTATCGGAGACATCGGAAACGACTTCCAGTTCGATGGGCGCGGATTGGGCCGCAGCCTTGAACTTCCGGCGGAACTCGTTGCGCCTTTTGCTCTTGATCGCCTTTGCCAAATAGTCGTCGAAATCCTTGAAGCCGGAGATATCGAGCCGCGTCATGGGCATGCTCGGAATGCGGGCATAGCCGCGATCAAGAAAGGAAGAAAGTATGTTGCGATAACGGGCGGGAAACTCTTTCAGAACGATCAGCCCCGCCCCCTGCTGCCGGGCCAGGCGGCAGATGTTCGTTGAGAGCGCCTCGGCGTCGCGCTGCTGGGCGGTGGGCGTGCTCGACGGAAGATGACCCTCGCCAGCAGCACAGCCAACCATCAAAGTCCGGATGAACAGAAACCGCGGCCAAATCCGCCTGATTTTTGCGGCAAGCTTTTGCCAGCGCGGGCTAAGCCCGGCTAGCACATCCTGATCGAGCATAAAAAAGGGCTGCACAGTCTGTGTGCGCCCACTCTCGTCCTGAATGACAAAGTAGCGGAAGTCGAAATCCGGGCAAATCGTTTCCTGGACCAGCTCGTAATAGCGGCTGTCCTTGCGCTGTGCCCTGAAGGCATTTCTCCAGGCTTTCAGTTCTGCTGGCCTGTCCACAATTGCAAGGGTGCTACCCGCCTGCGCCGGTCCGCGTAAGTGGAGATCTGACGATAGCGTGGCTTGTTCGTTAAAGGTCATTAGGGGCTTGCTCGTTGGTTGTACCGGATTAAGGCAGGTTCCGGGTATTTGTTCCCCTCGCGCGAATGCAGGAGGGGCACGGCTACAAGACCCTGAAACTGCTAAAATTGTGCAAACACACGGGACAACCCTTTGGACGTGGAGACCCTGACTCCGTGGATTTAAGGAAATTTGGCTCTAGGTCAAGGCATAGACGGCATTTAGGTCCGCCGGTGTTGCGCTGAGCGCGCATATGCCCGCTTCGCGTGCACGCTATCCTGCCATCGGAAACTTAGGGCTCGACGCGAAATAAGCGCGTCAGATTGTGCAGGATTTTTGTTTGTCCGCCAGGCGCGGAAAGGGGCGCATATCGAGATATGTAACCGTTTCCGCAACGCAACGGACGGTGGCGCGCCTATTTCGCGTCGAGCCCCTAGCCTATGCCGCGGCCCGGCTCACTGCCTTTTCATCGCCGGCGGGCAACACGCAGGTGACGGTGGTGCCCTCGCCCGGCTTGCTCTTGATATCGAGCTTGCCGCCGTGGAGTTCGGCCAGCGAACGTGAGATTGCAAGGCCGAGGCCGGTGCCCTTATGCCCCTTGGTCATCTGGTTCTCAACCTGCTCGAAGGGCTTGCCCAGGCGCGGCAGCTCGTGCTTAGCGATGCCTACGCCGGTGTCGCTGATGGCGATACGCACGCTGCCTCTGTATTTGGTGGCGCGCAGCACAACCTTGCCGCCGGCCAGGCTGAACTTCACGGCGTTTGCCAGCAGATTGATGAGGATTTGCTTGAGCGCACGCTTGTCCGCGTGAACCGACACGTTCGAGTTGCCGGCGAGTGTCAGCTGTACGTCGCGCTCCTGGGCCGACGGGTGAACCACACGGAAGCATTCCTGTAGAAGCTGACCGAGGGGGAACCATTCGGGTGTAATCGTAACTTTTCCTGCCTCAATCTTCGACATGTCGAGGATGTCGTTGATCATCTCCAGCAAATAGCGGCCGCTCGAAAGTATATCGCCCGCGTACCCCTCGTATTTGGCATTGCCGATGGGCCCCAGAACCTGATCGCGCATCATCTCAGAGAAACCGATGATCGCATTTAGGGGCGTACGCAGTTCGTGGCTCACATTGGCAAGGAACTCGGACTTGGCTTTGTTGGCAGCCTCAGCCCGGATCTTCTCCTCGTTGTAGCCTTCGGCGAGTGCCCGGAGCTGATGGGTCTGCACTTCGAGCTGCCTGCGGCTCTGCTCATAGATCTGCATGGTGGCACGCATCTCGCGCTCACGTTCGAGCAGGCGCTGCTCGCTCACCTTTGGAAGTGTGATGTCGGTGCCGACGCTCACCATGGTGCCGTCTGCGGTCCAATATTCGGAGATTTGCAGCCAGGTTCCGTCCGGCATCTGCTTTTCAATAAGCTGGAAGCGGCCGGGCGCGCCGGGAGCATCGGCCGGGCCTTGGAGCTGGAGTTCCTTGGCTTCCTCCTGCAGTTCCTCGAACGGTGTACCGGGCAAAGCCTTTCCTGGGCCGATACGGTAAATTTGCCGGAATTTGCGGTTGCACAGTTGCAGGCGCTTTGAGCTGTCCCAGACCACGAAAGCCATGGGCAGAGCTTCGATGATGGCCCTGATGCGAGCTGTGCCGTCTTGCCCTGCGGGCGCCGCTGCCGCTGCCATTGGGGTCTCTTGGGGCAACAGAACGCCGGAGAAAACCGGTGACGGGTTGGCACGGGTGCCATGATCGATCTGGCCGCGCAAGCTGTAAGCCCGCCAGCCATGGTCGCTATCCTTGAGGTGCAAGGTCCAGCAAACGCTGCGGGCCTGAGCTCTTAACGCGTGCGAGACAAGATTGTAAATCGAATCGTCAGGGTGAAGATAAGGGCTCAGATCCCGGAAATTGGACGGAGCCTCGCACTTTGTAAAAAGCCCGCGTGCGCCGCCGGCCCAGGTCAATTCGCCGTCCACGAGGTTCCAGCGCAGCACGGCACCGCCCGCTGCTGCGACGCATTGCGACTGCGTGCTGTAATGCTGGGCCGGCGCTTCGAGCCTCCAGGAGGCGCGCTGCCCAGTCTTGCGGACCAAGAGAAGGGCGGCTGCAACGCCCATTATGGAAAAAAGGTTTGCGGCGGCGCCAAGGGGGTATCCGAAACAGGCGAGGGCTGGTGGCAGCAGAGCGGCGATTCCGAGGCCGATCGCCAGCGCCTGAGCGTGCTCATCGGCGCTGCGGCGCAGGTCTGCGAAAAGTGGAGCAAGGCTTTCCGCACCGGGAAAAGCGCCCGGCGCGGTCTGGGAGGGAGCGAGCTGCTCGCGGGGGAGATTTAGAGCCATGCCGTCCTGCCGATTGGTTAACCCTTCTCAATTTGCCGGGCAATGGTTAACAAAACCTTACCGGGAAGACCCAAGGGCCGTTACTTGAAGTAGAAAACGCCAGCGAATACCAACATGCGATAGTTTTGGCGGATATCGATAGCGTGCCGCGTAAGGGCTCGAACATCCGCCAAACGAATTGAACTAGGACTACACTTATTTAAACTGCCACCTTAGAGGTCTGTTCGCCAACTATTTTTGTGGCGATTTCAAAGACGTCGCGCGAAAGGTTCTTGGCCGCGAGCACCCGCCGTAACGCAGCCCCGGCAAGTCCGCGGCGCTGCGGCTCAAGAATGCGCCAGCTCTCAAATGCGCCAAGCAGCCGCGAAGCAATCTGTGGATTGAAGCCGTCGAGTTCCAGCACGGCATCGGCCACAAGCTCGTAGCCCTGGCCGCTGGCGTCGTTGAAGCGCACCTGATTCCCGTGCGCGAAGGCCCCGTAAACCGAGCGCACCCTGTTGGGGTTCTTCATCGAGAACAGGGGATGGGCGGCAAGCTCCCTCACGCGGCCGAGCGTTTCGCGCCCAGGCGCTGTGACCTGCAATCCGAACCACTTGTTCATGACCAATGGCTCGTCCTTCCAGCGCTTGTAGAAGCGCTGAAGCGCATCCTCGTAAGGATCGCCGCCAAGCAGCGACAAAATCCCTAGCATGCCCATGGACTCCGTCATGTTGGACGCCGTCCGCGCGATCTCCTTGACCTTGGCAATGCCGAAACGGCTCTTGCCCGCAACTAGCAGGCCCAGAGCCGCCTGCCGCAGCGCCCGCCTGCCCATGCTTTCGGGATCTGGCGAGTAAGGCTCGGCCGGTATGCTGCGCTCGTAAAGGCCCTCAAGCGCTTCGCGCAAGCTCTTGCCAAGTGCTGCGCGCAGCGCCATGCGCGCGGTATGGATCGCCTCGGGATCGATGTTCTCGCCGATGGCTTGCGCGATATCGGACTCGCTCGGCATCGCCAGGAACGTGGCCCGGTAGGCGTGTTCGAGGGCGTCGTCGCCGGCAACCGCGCCCACAGCCTGCACGAACCGCGGATTAGGCCGGGCAGGCTTGCCCTCCGTAATCGCCAGCGCCATCTCCACCAAATGATTGAGCGCGAAAGCCTGGGCCGTTTGCCAGCGGTTGAACAGGTCGCTGTCGGAACGCATCAGCGTCAGCATATCGCGCGGGGCCACGCCCGCGTTGAGCTTCACAGGCGCCGAGAAGCCGCGCAGCAGCGACGGAATAGGCCGCTCCGCGATGCCCTCGAAGGTGAAGGTCTCCTTCTTCTTCCTGAGCACAACCAAGCCGCCGTGCACGGGCTCGCCGCCGCTCTTGAGCTCGAACTCCTTGCCATCGGCATCCAGCAGGCCGAACTTGACCGGGATCGGCACGGGCTTTCGCTTGTCCCCGCCCGCCATCTCGGGATAGGACTGGCCCAAGGTCAGGCGCGCGGTCTTGGCATCGCTCGAATAGATGAGACGCGCATCGAGTACCGGCGTGCCAGCCTGATTGTACCAGAGCAGGAAGCCCGAAAGATCGGTGCTGTTCGCATCGCCAAGGGCCGAGACGAAATCCTCGACCGTCACCGCCTGGCCGTCATGGCGCTCGAAATAGAGGTCCATTCCGCGCCGGAAGCCGTCCTTGCCGAGCACGGTCTGCATCATCCGGCAAAGCTCCGCACCCTTGTTGTAGACGGTGCGCGTGTAGAAGTTGCTGATCTCGATAAACGAGGCAGGCCGCACCGGATGCGCGAGCGGCCCGGCATCTTCCGGGAACTGCGCGCTCTTCAAAAAGCGTACTTCCTCGATGCGCTTCACCACAGGGGAGCGCAGGTCCGCCGAGAACTCCTGGTCGCGGAAAACGGTAAGCCCCTCTTTGAGGCAAAGCTGGAACCAGTCGCGGCAGGTCACGCGGTCGCCGGTCCAGTTATGGAAGTACTCGTGCGCGATCACGCTCTCGATACGCTCGTAGTCGGCATCGGTCGCCGTATCGGGCCGTGCCAGGATTAGCGCGTCGTTGAAAACGTTGAGCCCCTTGTTCTCCATGGCGCCCATGTTGAAGTCGGAGACGGCCACGATCATGAAGGTGTCGAGGTCGTATTCGAGCCCGAAGCGCTTCTCGTCCCACTCCATGGCGCGTTTGAGCGATGCCATCGCCCAGCCGCAACGGTCCTCCTTGCCGGGCTCGACGTAGATGCGCAGATCCACCTTGCGCTGCGAGCGCGTGTGGTAGCTGTCGCGTATCATGCCGAGCTTGCCCGCCACCAGCGCGAACAGATAGGAGGGCTTCGGGAACGGGTCTTCCCACGCCGCAAAATGCCGCCCGCCAGCAAGGTCGCCGCTCTGGATGAGATTGCCGTTCGACAACAGCACTGGCGCTTCCTTCGCGTCCGCCTCGATGCGCACGCGGAATTTCGAAAGCACATCCGGCCGGTCCGGATAGTAGGTGATGCGCCGGAAGCCTTCGGCCTCGCATTGCGTGCAGTAGACGCCTTGGCTGCGGTAGAGGCCGGACAGCGCCTTGTTGGCTTCGGGGTTGCAGAGGGTCTCGATTTCAAGTGTGAAGGGCTTCTGCGGCACGCCCTCGATGGTGAGATCCTTGTCCGTAAGCTTGTAGCGCTGTGCCGGAAGCTCCTGGCCGTCGATGGCCACGCGGACGAGCGTCAGCATCTCGCCGTCAAGCTTCAAGGCGCCTCCCTTGATTTTCGAGGCGGGGTTGGGCCGTACCGATAGCGTAGAGCGCACACGGGTCTCAGCGGGGGCCAAGGCGAATTCGAGTGCTGTTTCCCCGATCAGGTATGGCGGAGGGGTGTAGTCCCTCAGATAGATCGGGTGCGGCGCGCCGGTGTTCATCGATGTCTCCTTGCCTGGTCCGGTGGAATGCCGGATCTGCCCTGGGCTTTGCCTTTAATTACGCCACATTTGCCCTTTTTGCGCCCGTTTCGCCCATTTCTTAACGGGGGGCACGCGCTTTTCGATTTTTAAATAATTCAGCTCATATGCCTTGAGTAACCGTCAGCTTGGGTATGTGGTTGATTTGAAATGGAAATCATGGCGCGCCCGGTCGGCGCTACGGTTAATATCAAATCTGAGATGATATTTAACTGTAGTTTTGAAAGCTCGAAACACGCCCAAAACGGCAAATTTTTGCACGAAACTGGCCAGTTTCAGACATCGCGATTCTGGATTAACCATGTCTGCATTAAGCACGGTAGGTTCCTATGGAACCTTTGTTTGGAACTGCTAAGCCCCGTCATGAGGAGCGTAGGCACGCTTCACATTCCGGGCGGTGGGGCGGAATCGAAAAAACCGCTACTCGCATTAAACCCGATTGCGGCAGGCTGGCAACGGGCAAACACCGGCGCGCACACAACCGTGAAGTTTGGGTGTGAAGCGGCACAACTGGATTGGGTGGGAATATTGTCACGAAAGCGTCACACGGCCTACTGCTATTCTGAAAGTGCGACACCCCTGCTATTGACGCGCCCCATGCGGAAAAACTAACAATGGAATACGTGGCACGGATGCAAGCTGCCCTTGCAGAAGTCCTGCCCGCAGGGGGGGCGTACAGAACTCCTGCAGTCCGGCCGAACGGCGTGCTTTAGAGGGGGGCAAGCGGTGTTCACCGTCACCGCTTGCTTTTTTTATTTGTATAGCGCAGCTATTCGAGCAAGCGAAAGATGCCTTGGACGAAGTAGTTCGAAGGCTCAGTGTGGTTCATACACAATTTGGACTTGAAGGATGTTGCCCGTTCAGTCTATCGGAGCGCTGCCGGGCCGGTGCTCGCGTTCGCGTTGAGATACACGCCGAAGGCTTGGTCCGACTCCATGATGTGTTTGTAGAACCAGGCTTTCAAGAACTCCAAGACTTCGCCGGGAAGAGACTCCGCTGCTCCCGCCATAAAGTCCGCGTGAATTTCCTTCACCGCATCGGTCAGCGCCCGGTGCTGGAGGCGGTGCTTTTCGTGGCCTGGATAATTCGTTTCGGCAAACAGGTCTTCCTCGCGCGCGAAGTGATAGGACACATAAAGGATCAACCCATCCAGGACGACCCCCAGCACCTCGTGGCCCGCCCCTGCTTCCACCGCATCGTACAGGTCGTTGAGAAGGCCAAGGAGCCTTTGGTGATCGCGATCGATATCGGCCACACCGATGCTGAACTCATCCGACCATTCTGTTAAAGGCATAATGCTTGTCCTTCTTGCCAGCCGGTGAGAATGAGTTTGCTGGCAACGCAGGCAGAAAAGCGGTTCCTGGCAGACCAGGGGTTCCGCAACGGCGGCTGCCGGCGGCCGGAAACCAGCATGCGGCCACAGTTCTATACAGATTGCACTTAACGCACCATAAACACCTTTGGTTGCCGGCAAGTGTTGGCGCTATCGCCCTCTGGGCTACTTGAGCACAAGTTGTTCGCCGCTGCATTAGCTATGTCCGGGGCCAAGGTGCGTTACATCCACTGCACAAATAGGGGAAATACGGGCGCAGCTGATGCTCTAGTGCACCGCTGGGGAGGCGAAAATGCTGCTCCGGCCAAAATCGAGTAGGACGGATAAGCCCAAGCTATTATGAAGCCCGGAACGCGTGTGCTGTTGGTCCAAGGGGAGGCCGATGCCTGCACTGCTGAGCCTCAAGGGTATCGTGCTGGCCGGCCTGATGCAGGCCCAGAAGCTTATCCTGGCCGCCGGAGACGAGGGCGGCATCGATCCTTTGTTCCGCATCATGACGCCAGAGGGCGACTATCTGGTCTCCATGCCGATTGCGGAGGATCCTGGCGAGCACCTGCATCAGTTGCAGCTGCTTTCGAAGTTCATGGCACTGAAGCATGTGCATGTTTTCACGGTCGCGGGCCAGACCGCGGAGCCCGATGCCGTCTATTGTTTCGCCGCGTCCGGGGAGCGCCAGGCCGCGGCGATGGCGCCGGTAGAGCGCGGCCCAACGCGCTTCGGCAGCGTCGAATGGCTGCAGCCAGACCAGATCGAGGAGGAAATTTTGAGCCTCCTGCCACGCGGCGCAGAAATGCCCGCTGCCAGCGCGCTCGCGGAACTCGACGCCTATTTCGGCCCAGGAGGCAAGTTCCCGGCAGTACGCTTGGGGGATGGCCCGCATTAGGGGCAGCCGCTACGTAACGATTGTTCGCATCTATTCTTTTGTTAGCGGCTCTTGCGGCAGCGCACGGAGGTGCCGATTTTCAGTGTGCGCCGTATGAACCGGCGGGGAAACCTGGGAAAGGTGAGCGTGAAATCCGAAGGGCAATTCAAGGGGCCTTGCCCCTGCGGCAGCAGGCAATCTTACGAGCGGTGCTGCCAGCGCTGGCATAAGGGCGAGCCGGCTCCCGATGCGGAGGCGCTGATGCGTTCGCGCTATACCGCATATGTGCTCAAGCTTGAGGACTACCTGCTGGCCACCTGGCATCCGGATACGCGGCCGCGGGAACTGGACTTTGCCCAGGCGCCGCGGCGCTGGGTGGGCTTGAAGATTATCCGCCACGAAGTGCTGGACACCAATGCAGCCATCGTCGAATTCACCGCGCATTACAAGGCCAGCGGGCGCGTGCAGGAACTCCACGAGACGAGCGGCTTTGTGAGGGAAGACGGGCGCTGGCTGTACATGGACGGCAGCGATTAGCGCGGCAGGCTGTCCGGCTCCGAGGCTGTAGCGTCCGCGCCGATGAGGCTGTAGGCGGCCATAGTCAGGAACACGGAGCCCGCGAAGAAGTAGACGCCGGGAAGGCTTACGGCGTCGGCGAACTGCGCGGCCTTGGCGTAGAACACCAGAAGCGCCAGCACGAGCACGTCGAGCATCGACCATTTGCCGAGCCAGCCGACGCGCCGGAACCAGCGGCCGCGCCAGGCGGGGTCGAAGGTGGAAAGCGTACCGGCCATGGCAATGTAGACGAGCTTGAGGGCCGGGAAGACGATGGAAAAGACGAAGATCACCGCGGCCAGGAAGATTTCACCGCCAGCCCAAAGCGCGGAAAGAATAGACAGGATTGAGTGAGTATCAGCCCAGAAATAAAGATGGGTGAATTTAATAACGGGCTGGGTGAGCCCAAGAACCAGACAGGCCGCAGCCCCTAGCGTGCAAATAGAAATAAGAAAGGCGCGCACCTCCCGCTGCATGACAACGGGATGCAATGCGCGCCGCATCTTCTAATACTAAGCGTTTGCTTGCACTTTACTTGACGCAACACCCTTTTCGCTTAGTAGCGTCTGCAGATCGCCGCTCTGGAACATCTCGCTCACGATGTCGGAGCCGCCCACGAACTCGCCCTTGACGTAGAGCTGCGGGATGGTCGGCCAGTTGGTGTAAGCCTTGATGCCTTCGCGCACGTTGCCGTCGGCCAGAACGTTGATATCCTTGTAGTTTACGCCGAGATAGCTCAGGATTTGCGCCAAGCGGCCCGAAAAACCGCATTGCGGGAATTCCTTGGTGCCCTTCATGAACAGCACCACGTCGTTTCCGGTGACCTGCTCCTTGATCCAGCTCTGTACGTCGGTCATGCTCGCCTTCCTGTTAACACTTCATAATAGATGCACTGGCGCGAGCAAAAAGCAAGCCACCCGTGGGCCGGTTACGAAGCCTGTGTGTCCGGCACCTTAGTGGTAAGCGCCAGCGCATGCAGTGCGCCGCCCATATGGCTCCCTAGCGCCGCGTAGACCATCTGATGCTGCTGCACCCGCGACTTGCCGCGAAACGCCTCGGAGACGACCATGGCGGCGTAATGGTCGCCGTCGCCAGCCGAGATCCTCGATAAGAACCTCCGCACCGGGAAGTCCCGACTTGATCAGGCGCTCGATCTCTTCGGGCTGCATTGGCATCAACAACGATCCTTCTCTATTGCGTCCGCGAGCCTGCCGGCCGCCGCGGGTCTGGCGGACATTATAGGACTATTAACCGCGTTTGCTCCAGGGGGCGGCGGGAAAAAGGCCAAATGCCATCCTTTTCCTTAGGGGCATATTATAGCGGATGCGTCTTAGCGGGAGATTAAGGCATCGCAACTCATTGATAACGCATATGTTTTCCGTACACCTCCGGGCAGCGGACGGCGCTTTGGATGCCGTTTTGGCGTTAACACTCTTTCTGCGGTTATAATTAAACGTATTTTTGAAAGCTGAAAAGCGGCCCCAAACGAGGAATTTTTGCCAGAAAACGGGCTTTTCGGTGCTCCCCGGTTTGGCATTAACCACACCCGCATTAACCATAGAGCGCGTCCTACGGTTTTTTACTGGATGTTAATGGATGCGTTGACAATCAATTCATTTCCGGCGCGAGTTTCTCTGCCATCTCGATGAAGGGCCCCGTCACATCGCCCTCTTCAATCTCATGCCACACCGGATCGGAAAGCTGCGCGGGCGCAGCCGCCAAAGAGGCACGCATGCGTTGCAGCGCTTGGACGGCCTCGGCGAACTCCGGCCGCGCCGCGCTATCGTCCCCCTGGAGATCGGCCCAGAAGAACCCGTCGCAATAAAGCGAAATGGCGCCCATAAGATGCACAATCGCCGATAGCCCGGAAACGTCCCCGATGGGCCTATATATCTCTTTGAACTGCGAGAAATGGGGACGGTTGCGCCAGATGGCGCGCGCGTACCCGTCGATGAACGCCGTCAATGCCTGGCGGAAATCCTGCTCCCCGGCGGGATGTGCGGCGTAGACAGCGGAGATGGTTTTTTCGTCCGGCACGATGAAGCGTCTCCGGATCTCGCTCACCAGCTGACTATAGGCGGAGATCGGAATGCGGCCCGGATCGCGGAGCGCCGCCACCGGCAAGAAGAGGCGGTCCTGGTCCATGTTTTGTTCGCGATGGGCTTTGAGTTGCCGGAAATACTCGTGCACAGCCAGAGGCGCAATATCGGGATCGTTTAACAGTACGTCCGCTTTCTCATATCCATAAGACAGCGCGCGGTACACCTCCCTAACGCTCGCCTCCAGATCTCCCGCCTTGGCGAACGCGCAGGCGGTATGATGAAATATGTAAGGGTTCCACCAGGCGCGGGCCTCGATCCTCGGGTAAAGGCTCAAGATCTTCGCGGGCTCGCCAAGCTGCCAGCAGCAATAAAAGTAATTATTGATCGCCTGCCAGAAGTTGTAATCGAAGGGCTGTTCACTCTGGTAAGTTTCGAAGTTCTTCTCCAGCCACGGCTCGAAAAAGTCCACGAAGGCGCGTTTTTCGTCCGCGCTGTCCAGCGCCGGCGTCATCGCCTCAATCAGGCTGCGGATGGCGAGCGAAATTGGCTGCTCTTCCGCAGGCTCGGAACGCAAGCTTTCCCATAATTGCTCAGCGTTGGCGGTCCGTTCGATCCTCAATTGCTGGGCCCAGCCTTGCGCGGACACGATCAAATCGCCGTCCTTGTCGCAGAACCAAGCCCGCTCCGGTTCTCCCTCCGGCCCAGACCTTGCCATGCGCTTGATCGAAAAGCTTGCAGCGTCCAGCGGCAGCCGGACGGCCCCCATATAGACCGAGCTGCTCCCGATCAGCAGGGTGAGATAGTGATAATAGAGGCTGTCATCGATCCGCGCATTGGCGCCCACATCGGACAGCACATGGCCCCCGTAATGGTACCAGCGCTGGCTGTCATAGGCGAAACCGTGGCCGGCGGATTTGAAGGTCTTGGGATCGGCCCCCTCTATCGGATCGAGGCTGGGCCAATAGACGCGCGCGGAATCGGTATAAAATTTCGTGCCTTCGTCATCGCAGGAATGCCCCTTGAAGCTTTCGGGGTCCGTTGCGATGACGCGCCCTTCGATGACGGTGTGGCGGGCGTCCGAGCCGCCCCAATCGCGCTGCTTGAAATTCGCCGGATCGAGCATGGGCAGCGGACGGACAATTCCCGGCTCCGTGTAAATCATAAAATGGCCGTTGTAGTGATAGTGGGCGCATAGCCGGACCGGATGCAGCGCCGTGGCCAGCGGAAGGCGTTCGATGGCCACGCGCTGACGGTGTTTCTCCAGGAGCGTATCCACTTTCCTGCGCAGTTTTGTGTCGAAGAACTTCGGCCTCCGGATCGCCTCGCGGTAGCCGAGCCCTGCCAGTTTGGGATCGAAGAGCGTCTTGTTGAGCAGTTCGTCGAAGCGCTTCATTTCCGCTTCGCCGAGCGCGTCGTCGCGCTTGCTGCCCCCTGGTTCGAGAACGAATGCCGCTTCGATGCCATCGACGAGAAAATTCATTGCGCCAGGCGAAATGAGCACGCGGCCGCGCTGGCCCTCCTCCATGAACGCGCAGGCGCCAAGCAGCGCTTCGAAATAGGGGCGCCGCATGATGTGTTCCGCGCGGTCCCCCCACCGGAACACGTAGATGAGATGCAGCGCGCCCGCAGCCTTGTCGTGGCGGAAGATCAGGATGTCGTCCGAGCCATCCGTGATAATCGACGCCGCGGCTTGCGCGAAGGCAACTCCCGCTTTGCCGCGCAAATATTTGCGGAAGGCCGGTTCGTTGATGTCGATGGCAGCGGCGAGGAGAGATGGTTCGGTCATAGGGAGTTGTCTATACGCAAAACAATAGGGGCGGCAACTTTGCAAGACCCCTCCTATTTAGGCAAATGCTCAGAAATAACTGCACCGCCTGGCTTGTTCTCTTGCCCGTCTGCCGCGGCGCCAAAAGGGTTACATATCTTGGATATGCGCCCCTTTTCGCGCCTTGCAGCCGGACAAGCTTCCTGCGCCATCCGGCTCACTTATTTCTGAGCATTGCCTAACCCTTCGGTCTTACGCAGAAATTCCTCTTGTCATTCCTTCCCGGTGTCTGCAGTCTTGTTGCAAATATTGCCCATCGGGAAAACCGGTACCTTGCGGGTTGTTCATGCCGGCTTGCGGCTTGGGCTGCCCCGGTACGTATAAAATAATAACAACCGGGGGAGGAAACGAATGATCCGCACTATTGGCCGGCTGGCCCTCTTATGCCTGCTTGCCCTGCCAAGTCACTGCTGGGCCGCGCCCGAGGCGGATGACGCCAATCTCAATCTGCAATGCTACGACAGCACTTCGCAAAGCGGACAGAAACTCTATAACGTGTTCTGGCTCGACTTCAAAGTCAGCATCGTTACCATCGGCAGCGCCACCGCCAAGTCGAACGATCCTGACAACCCTGCGCTGGAGACCGTCTCCCGGACCGTGCCGCTCAAGGTCACGCAGGAAGCCTTCGCGTTCGAAAACAAGGGGGGCCCGGAAACGATCAACCGGAAGTCCGGGGTGTATACGCTCGCCAGCGGCAAACAGGAGCGATGCTGGAAGGGCGCGATGCCGGTGCCCGCGGCCCGGTAACAGGCGGGCGGCGTCATGAGCCAGCGCCAGGGCGGGCGCCGTATTCGCGCTCCCTTCCGGCAAACGCACAGCGTCTTGTGGGGCAAATCCGCGCACGCCCGCAACCGGATGCTATGCGCATTGATCATTGCTGCGCCGCGATATAAGCAATAGAGGCTATTGTGCATTGCACTATATGCCTCCTCTTAGACGAAAGTCGCGCCCAAAGAAGCCCGGCATAATTCCGGGCCTTCCATCGAGGCACGAAGGCGTTTTGGCTCAGATGAAGGATGCGGCATGATGGGAATGGGAAAAGTCCTGCTCAGCGGTCTCTTATTTGCGGCCGCTGGAGCATTCGCTGCCCAGGCTGCAGAACTCGAAGCAGCCGTATACCGGCCAGCCCAAGGCTTGACCCATAGTTTCGGCTCGAAGCTCGCGGTGGGCTACTTCCTGCAGAAGGATGGCGCCTGCGCGCTCAACATTTTCCTGACTGAAAACACAGGTGATGCCACCGCTCCATCCGCATCGCGCCTGCAGGTTAAGGTGGCGCCGGGGGAGAGCGTTAAATTGAATTCGGCCGAGGGTAAATCGCTTGAAATCAAGTGCGGCGCCGAGGGCGCTACGCTCGAAGTGAAGGGCGGCAGCTTCCAGAACCAGTTCGCGTTGCGCTGACCGCTAACTCCGGCGGTAGTATCAGACCCTGCTCGAAACAGCGTGCCATTCCGGATGATGGAGCGGCAGGCTGCCGCTGCCGGTTGTGAAGGCGCGGTGATCGATGAAGGGAAGCTTCATCTCGAAGTCCAGCGACTGCAACTCCTGGCCCTGCGGCGTAAGCAGGCTCAGGGCAAATTTGTAGCGCCCCGGCTCCTCGACGATTTGCATGACGGTCGAGTCCTCGCGCGCATAAAACAGCACAACGGCGGAGTGCGAGGTACGCCCCGGGAACGAAAATGGCGTAAACGGCGCCAGCCCCTCGCCCCTGGCCTTGCCCATGCTCCAGGAGCCGAGCCCGGCACTGTAAAAATGCTTGGAGACGCCCTGACCGTTCGTTACCTCCAGATTGAGCGACAAAATCGTGCCGGTGCGTGCGCCCTCGTTGACGATGGTCAGCGGGAGTTCGAACACTTCGAAAATGCTGTTCTGGTACGGGGACGCGTAGCGCATGACTGGCGGCACGAAGGCCCGCAACACCGGTTGCCTGAGCGTTGTGTGCCAGAGGCTGTAGCCGGAAACCGCGACCGCTACGCCGGAAAATATTTCAGCTGTAAAGCCGCCAAAGTCGACCATGGTGTTTCCCTGTTCCGTTCCAGCCCAAGCTTTTCCGGATTGAGCAAGCCCCGTCAACCGCGCAATGGGCGTGGCGGCCCATGACGTTGAAATTGGAGGAAAAAATGACGTGACTTTCGGCGAGAAGCCGAACCCGCGGGCCGGTGCGCAACGGTACATCCAGCGATTCTAAAGCTTAGCCGCGGAGGGGCAGCGAAAGGAACGGCGTGTTTGCCATGCCCCAAGGGTTCAACCCCTCATCCTGTCCCTCTCCCTCTGGGAGAGGGAACGCCAGAATTCCCGCTGCCGGTAGTTCGAGGGTTCCTTCTCCCATTGGGAGAAGGACAGGATGAGGGGTTATGACCTCAGTTAATTGCTCTATCCGTTATGCCTGCACCCATGCGCCTGTGCCGGCGGTCAAGCCTCCACCAGCGAGGGGCAGGTTGTTCCGGGCCGGCCCTCTGTCTCGTACACGCAAGCATCGGTAACGGGTTGAGGCGTATCCGCCAAGCCGATCCAGGCAGCGATGCGCTCGGGCTCGAAGCCGGCCTCGCGGCGGTCGCCCAATTCCATGAGCGGGCGGCGGATCAGGAGCGGATCGGCCAGCATCAGCGCAATCGCGCCGTCCTCGTCGAGCGTTTCAGGCCGCACCTCGCCCGATTTCACGCGCGGGCTTGCCTTGTTGAACCACTCGGACACGGGCATTGCGCCGAAAAACGTGCGCAATTCCGCCGCCGTCCAAAGCTCTGCCAAAAGGTTTCTGACAGAGAGTGTGTGTCCGCTCCGGGCAAGCAATGCTTTTTGTTTCGCATTGCCAGGCGCAGCCGGGCCTTTCCCAAAAGATTACATAAGCCATGCGGGCGCCTTTTGCAGGGAAGGTGTGGCGAAAGCATGTTCGCCCATTTTCCTGGCGACCGCGCCGAGCGTGGCTTGGGCGATGCCCGCACCTCTTTGATCGATGCCGGTCCAGCATGCGTTCCGGCCGCGCGGGTCGATTTCCAAGAGCTTGACGCCCGCCGGAACCTCCGCACCGTCCCGGACCACGCCGCGCAAGATTCCATCGAGGGGAGCGCCTACGGCCGCGCCGTTCAAAATGCCGATGGGGAAGTTTTTGTACACGCGCGTGCCGATATCCACCGCGGAGCGCCAGCGGCCGGGGGCGCTCGAATAGACGAAGCGCTCAGGCCCGGCGCCGCCTAAAGGGCGCGCTTTGCCGTCCGCAGCTTCAGTCGCTCCCTTCGCAACGACAGTGCCGCTTCGCTCCGGTTTGGTTTCAACCGCGATATCGCAATTCCTGCCGACGGCGAAGCCGGGGCCAAGCCCAACGGTAATCTCTGCCAGATGACGCAGATCGGGGTGCCGCTCGCGCTTCTGCATGCGCGCGTCCACCAGGATTTGGAAGGGCGTGATCGGGATCAGGTCGAGAAGCCCGAGCGGCGTTACGGTAACTTCGCCCTGGGAAAGCCGCCAGGACACCGCGAGGCTCGTTTCCGCCAATACGCCATGGACCCCGCCAACTTCGGCCGGATCGCCGAAGAGCGCGTCATGGAACGCCATGCGCCGCCGGATGACGGGCGGATGCGGATCGTGGGACAGGACGGTGCGCCAGCCATCGCGGTGCAGGTACACCGCAACCGCCGAGGCGATTTCGTTGGTGCCCATTATTACGGCCACTGGGTTTTGGGGTCGGCCGGGCGTTTTGGTCATCGCATGATCTCTGGAAAGGATTTCGCGTCAAAACCTTCGGAATTGCTGCGCCGCCGTGTGGAGTTATGCGAACTGCCGTAAGGTCCAGCCGGCTCCGGAACGATTGCCCCTCACCCAGCCCCTTACCCGCGAGGGCGGAGGAGTCCGGGCATGCCTGGAATAGAGCAGCCCTTTCAACGGGCAGTTACCCTCTCCCCTTGCGGGAGAGGGTGGCCGCGAAGCGGCCGGGTGAGGGGTAGGCTCGCACGGCAGGAACGGCATACCTTTAGCGATTGATCTTACACGGGCCGGTTTTCGTTGAGGTTCTTCACCGGCCCCATGATCTTGAGCCCATCCTCATAGGTGAGGTCCGGGAACTTATCGGAGAATTTGAGCGCCGCGTCCGCAACCTTGTCGAGCTTGCCAGCGGTATCGAGCTTCTTGAGATCGTTCTTCTCAAGATAAAGCAGTTCCAGAAGCTCGTTATAAACGCCTGCCTCGTCGATCGGCAGAATATAGAAACTCGCGCCGTTGAGCGGCACCTGGTAGCGCTTCAGCAGATCGATGTTGTTGCAGTAGCAGAAATACTTGCCCGTGGGCGACAGCGCATCGCCCAGCACGTCCGCCAGCGTTTTCAGATATTCGAACGAGTGCAGATAGCAGGCGAGGAAGGGGATGGTGGCGCTGCCTTCCTCGGCGATGGCCAGAACCTGGTCCGCCTTCAGCTCCGGCGGGCGCGCCTCGTCGGCGAGCTTTGGCGCGAATTTCAACGCAAGCTCGCCGCGGAAGCTGAACCGGCCCGGCTTCTTGGACGGCCCCTTGTGCACCGGATTGACGAGCCGCGCCTCGGCTTCAAGCCGGGCGAAGCCGGTGTCTGCGATCTTGGTTATTGTGTCCGTCATCGGAATTGCCCTCGCTCCATTCATCGTCTGGTCTTGGGAGCTGTATTGAGCAACCGCCGTGCCAAACGCGGATTTGACCGGAAATACAAAGCCGCATGGACGTTCGATGCGAAAAACCGAGGCCGGCGTTTGCTGCCGCGCCTGTCGAACCTGTCATCTTGCGCACATTATCGAAGAAACTTCCCCCTTCGCCCTCGTCCCCTGTCGGCTTTCATACAAGGGCTGTCCCGCGTGTCGGCTTTGAAACAGCGAAACCGGTGTGCCGGCAGGCGGAGAAATGGCCGCCATTGCCTGAAATAACAATGGTTTACCGAATTGGCACGCCGATTGCTCAATGGGAGCTGCGGGCAAGGAATTGCCAAATGCTCCCCCCTTCGAGGCGGGCACAGAGATAAGGATTACGAAGGAGACCTGAATGGCATTGCGACAGATCGCATTCTACGGGAAGGGCGGCATCGGCAAGTCGACCACTTCCCAGAACACGCTGGCGGCGCTGGCCGAGATGGGGAACAAGATCCTCATCGTCGGCTGCGACCCCAAGGCCGACTCCACCCGTCTCATTCTGCATGCCAAGGCGCAGGATACTATTCTGAGCCTCGCAGCCCAGCAAGGCAGCGTCGAGGATCTCGAACTCGAAGACGTGATGAAGATCGGCTACCAGGACATCAAGTGCGTGGAATCTGGCGGCCCGGAGCCGGGAGTTGGCTGTGCCGGCCGCGGCGTGATCACCTCGATCAACTTCCTTGAAGAGAACGGCGCTTACGAAGGCATCGACTATGTATCCTACGACGTGCTCGGCGACGTGGTGTGCGGCGGCTTCGCCATGCCCATCCGCGAGAACAAGGCGCAGGAGATTTACATCGTCATGTCCGGCGAGATGATGGCCATGTACGCGGCCAACAACATCTCCAAGGGCATTCTGAAATACGCCAACTCCGGCGGGGTCCGTTTAGGCGGCCTGGTCTGCAACGAGCGCCAGACCGACAAGGAGCTTGAGCTTGCCGAAGCTATGGCAAAGAAGCTCGGCACCCAACTCATCTACTTCGTGCCGCGCGACAACATCGTGCAGCACGCGGAGCTGCGCCGGATGACGGTGATCGAATACGCACCGGACTCCAAGCAAGCCGAGCATTACCGCACTCTGGCGAAAAAAATCCATGTCAATGCGGGCAACGGCGTCATCCCGACCCCGATCAGCATGGACGAACTCGAAGACATGCTGATGGAGCACGGCATCCTGCAAGCGGTCGACGAATCGATCGTCGGCAAGACGGCGGCCGAGCTGGCAGCCGACGCCGCAGCCGCTGCTGCGTAAGGCAATCTCCCGCCGGCCCTACTCCTCCCAGGCGCCGGCGGGAACCCAAGTCCGTCATTGTCCAGGAAACGTGACGGCAACCGAGGAAGACAATTCAGGTTTGAGAGGCTAACCAGTTATGAGCCTGGCACTCGCGGAAAACGAAGAAGACATCAAGGCAAGAAACAAGGAACTCATCGATGAGGTCCTGAAGGTCTATCCGGACAAGACAGCCAAGCGCCGGGCCAAACACCTGGGTTTATACCAGGAAGGCAAGCCCGACTGCGGTGTGAAGTCCAACATCAAATCGATCCCCGGCGTGATGACGATCCGCGGCTGCGCTTATGCAGGCTCGAAGGGCGTGGTCTGGGGACCGATCAAGGACATGGTCCATATCAGCCACGGCCCCGTTGGCTGCGGACAATACTCCTTGTGGTCGCGCCGCAACTACGCTTCGGGCGAGGTGGGCGTCGATAATTTCGTCACCATGCAGTTCACTTCGGACTTCCAGGAGAAGGACATCGTGTTCGGCGGCGACAAGAAGCTCGCCAAGATGATGGACGAGATCCAGGAACTCTTCCCGCTCAGCAAAGGTATCTCGGTTCAGTCCGAATGCCCCATCGGCCTTATCGGCGACGACATCGAAGCCGTGTCGAAGGTCAAGTCGAAGGAATACGGCGGCAAGACCATTGTGCCGGTGCGCTGCGAAGGCTTCCGCGGCGTGTCGCAGTCGCTGGGCCATCATATCGCCAACGACGCGGTGCGCGACTGGGTATTCGATAAGCCTTCGGGCGTTGCCGCGAAGTTCGAGTCCACGCCCTACGACGTGGCCATCATCGGCGACTACAATATCGGCGGCGACGCCTGGGCCTCGCGCATCCTGCTTGAGGAGATGGGCCTGCGGGTGATCGCGCAATGGTCGGGCGACGGCACCATTGCCGAGCTAGAGGCCACGCCTAAAGCCAAGCTCAACATCCTCCACTGCTACCGCTCGATGAACTACATCTCGCGGCACATGGAAGAGAAGTACGGTATTCCGTGGGTGGAATATAACTTCTTCGGCCCCACCAAGATCGTGGAGTCGCTGCGCCGGATCGCCGCGCAGTTCGACGATAAGATCAAGGAAGGTGCGGAGCGGGTCATCGAGAAGTACCTGCCGCTGATGGATGCGGTTGTTGCGAAGTACAAGCCGCGCCTGCAAGGCAAAAAGGTCATGCTCTATGTCGGCGGCCTGCGTCCGCGCCACGTGATCGGCGCCTACGAAGACCTCGGCATGGAAGTTGTCGGCACCGGCTACGAATTCGGCCACAACGACGACTATCAGCGCACCACGCATTACGTGAAAGACGGCACGCTGATCTACGACGACGTGACGGGCTTCGAGTTCGAGAAGTTCGCCGAAAAGATCCGCCCCGACCTGGTCGGTTCCGGCATCAAGGAGAAGTACATCTTCCAGAAGATGGGCCTTCCCTTCCGGCAAATGCATTCGTGGGACTACTCCGGCCCCTATCACGGCTATGACGGCTTCGCCATCTTCGCCCGCGATATGGACATGGCGATCAACTCGCCAGTCTGGAACCTCACGAAGGCGCCATTCTAAGCAACACACTGTAACCCCTCACCCTGTCCCTCTCCCTCTGGGAGAGGGGACGCCTTAACAACGGATGCGGCGGAGCCCCCTCTCCCATAGGGAGAGGGCTGGGGTGAGGGGTTACAGAGCCCCCGGAATTGAGGATTGAGCCATGCCCCAGACAGCAGAACTAGTTAAGGACCACAACCGCCTATTCAGCGAGCCGGAATACAAGGACCTGATGAAGGCGAAGAAGCAGTTCGAGAACGGCGCCCCGCAATGCGAGGTGGACCGCGTCCGCGAATGGCTGAAGACGCCCGAATATCAGGAGAAGAACTTCGCCCGTGAGGCGGCCGTCATCAACCCGGCCAAGGCCTGCCAGCCGCTGGGTGCTGTGTTCGCGGCCGTAGGCTTCGAAGGCACGCTTCCCTTCGTGCATGGCAGCCAGGGTTGCGTCGCCTACTACCGCAGCCATTTCTCGCGTCACTTCAAGGAGCCGACCTCGGCGGTTTCCTCCTCGATGACGGAAGATGCCGCGGTGTTCGGCGGCCTCAACAACATGATCGACGGTCTTGCCAACTGCTACAATGCGTACAAGCCCAAGATGATCGCCGTCTCGACCACCTGCATGGCGGAAGTGATCGGCGACGACTTGAACGCCTTCATCAAGACGGCGAAGGAAAAGGGCTCGGTCCCGGCGGAGTTCGACGTTACCTTTGCGCATACGCCCGCCTTCGTCGGCAGCCATGTCACCGGCTACGACAACACCATGAAGGGCGTGGTTGAACACTTCTGGGGCGGCAAGGCCGGCACTACGGCGAAGCTTGAACGCCAGCCCAATGGCAAGATCAACTTCATCGGCGGCTTCGACGGCTACACGGTCGGAAACCTGCGCGAGATCAAGCGCATCTTCGAGATGATGGGCGTCGAATACACCATCCTCGGCGACAATAGCGACGTGTGGGATACGCCCACCGACGGCGAGTTCCGCATGTACGACGGCGGCACCACGCTTGAGGACGCGGCCAACGCGGTCCACGCCAAGGCCACCATCTCGATGCAACAATACTGCACCGAAAAGACGCTGCCCTACATCGCGGGCTGGGGCCAGGAGACGGTTGCCTTCAATCACCCGGTTGGCGTGGCCGGCACCGACAAATTCCTGATGGAAGTGTCGCGCATCACCGGCAAGCCGATCCCGGATGCTCTCAGGAAAGAGCGCGGCAGGCTGGTGGACGCCATCGCGGACTCGAACGCGCATCTGCACGGCAAGAAGTTCGCGCTTTATGGCGACCCGGATTTCTGCCTCGGCATGGCTGCGTTCCTGATGGAACTTGGGGCTGAGCCCGTGACCGTCCTTTCCACCAATGGCGGCAAGGCTTGGCAAGCGAAGGCCGAAGCGCTGCTCGCCAGCTCGCCGTTCGGCGCGGGCGGCAAGGTCTACGCTGGCAAGGATCTCTGGCACCTGCGCTCGCTGCTCTTCACGCAGCCAGTCGATTTCCTAATCGGCAACACCTACGGCAAGGCGCTCGAACGCGATACCGGCACGCCGCTGATCCGCATGGGCTTCCCGATCTTCGACCGGCACCACCACCATCGCTATCCGGTGTGGGGCTATCAGGGCGGCATGAACGTGCTCGTGAAGATCCTCGACAAGGTCTTCGACGAGATGGACCGCACGGCGATCGAGGCGGGCGGCATCAGCTTCGACGCCATCAGGTAGAGCAGAACGGTGCAACACCGTCCCTTCTCCCTGTGGGAGAAGGACAGGATGAGGGGTTATAGAGCCCAGAACTAGCCCAGTAACCCCTCACCCTGTCCCTCTCCCTATGGGAGAGGGGACGCCAGAACTGTCATGGTGCAGGAGACGTGCATGAGCAGCTTGAAGGACAAGATCCAGGATGTGTTCAACGAGCCCGGCTGCGCCGTAAACCAAGCCAAATCGGGCAAGGAACGCAAGAAGGGTTGCACCAAGCAGCTCCAGCCGGGCGGGGCGGCTGGCGGCTGCGCCTTCGACGGCGCTATGATCGCGCTTCAGCCCATCACAGACGTGGCGCATCTTGTGCACGGCCCCATCGCCTGCTGGGGCAACGCCTGGGACAACCGTCATTCCGGCTCCTCTGGCTCCAAGCTCTACCGCACGGCCTTCACCACCGACCTGAGCGAGAACGACATCATCTTCGGCGGCGAGAAGCGCCTTTACCGCTCGATCCGCGAAGTCATTGAGAAGTATGATCCGCCCGCAATCTTCGTCTACCAGACCTGCGTGCCGGCCATGACCGGCGACGACATCGGCGCGGTTTGCAAGAAGGCGGCGGAGAAATTCGGCAAACCCTGTATTCCGGTGTACGCGCCGGGGTTCGCGGGCGCCAAGACGCTGGGCAACAAGCTCGGCGGCGAAGCGCTGCTCGATTACGTCATCGGCACCGGGGAGCCGGAATACACCACGCCTTACGACATCAACATCATAGGCGAGTACAACGTCGCAGGCGAACTCTGGCAGGTGAAGCCGCTGCTCGACGAACTGGGCATCCGCATCCTCGCCTGCATCTCGGGCGACTCCAAATATCGCGAGGTAGCAGGCTCCCACCGCGCCCGCGCCGCGATGATGGTCTGTTCGCGCGCCATGATCAATGTCGCCCGCAAGATGGAAGAGCGCTACGGCATCCCTTACTTCGAGGGCTCGTTCTACGGCATCGGCGACATGAGCGACAGCCTGCGCCAGATCGCGCGGCTGCTGGTGGAGCGCGGCGCGCCGGATGAGCTTATCGCTCGCACCGAGGCCGTGATCGAACGCGAGGAGAAGCGTGCCTGGCAGCGCATCGCAGCTTTCCGCGAGCGGCTTTCGGGCAAGAAGGTTCTACTCATTACCGGCGGCGTCAAGTCGTGGTCCGTTGTGGCGGCCTTGCAGGAAGCCGGCATGGAAATCGCCGGCACCAGCGTCAAGAAATCCACGAAGGAGGACCGGGAGCGCATCAAGGAGATCATGGGCCAGGAAGCGCACATGATCGAGGATCTGCCGCCGCGCGAGATGTACCGCATCCTGAAAAGCGCGCAGGCCGACATCATGCTCTCGGGCGGGCGGACGCAGTTCGTCGCGCTCAAGGCGAAGATGCCCTGGCTCGATATCAACCAGGAGCGCCATTACGCCTATGCCGGCTACGAGGGTATGATCGAACTGGTCCGCGAGATCGATAAGGCGCTGTCGAACCCGGTGTGGGCGCAGGTTCGCACGCCGGCACCTTGGGACGAAGTGACGTGGGAACAGCTGGCGGAGGCGGGAGATAGCCCCCTCACCCCTGTCCCCTCTCCCGCGAGGGGAGAGGGGGACGCCCTCTCAACGCGCACGCCGGACTCCCTCTCCCCTCCGCGGGAGAGGGTGGGGGTGAGGGGGATGCCACTCGCTGTGTGGCCGGCGAAGTCTCTGCCCTCCCCATTGCATCACTCGAACGGGCTGCGTGAGGGTATCATGGCAAAGGTTACGCTCTCCAAGAAGTCCTGCACGGTCAACCCGCTGAAAATGAGCCAGACCATCGGCGCGGCACTGGCGTTCATGGGCGTCAAGGGCTGCATGCCGCTGCTTCACGGCAGCCAGGGTTGTACGTCTTTCGGGCTTGTGCTGTTCGTCCGCCATTTCCGCGAAGCGATCCCGATGCAGACCACGGCCATGACCGAGGTCTCGACCGTGCTTGGCGGGCTGGAGAACGTGGAACAGGCCATCGTCACCATTAACAACCGCGCCAAGCCCGCCCTGATCGGCATCTGCTCGACCGGCGTCACCGAGGTCAAGGGCGACGACGTGGACGGGTTTCTCTCGCTGATCCGGCAAAAGCGGCCGGAGCTAGATCATCTGCCGCTCGTCTATGTTTCCTCGCCCGACTTCAAGGATGCGTTCCAGGAGGGTTGGGGCAAGGCTGTCACTCGCATGGTCCAAACGCTGGTGGAGACGCCTGCGAAGGGCGCGCCGCGTGATCCTGCTCGTGTAAACATCCTGCCGGGTTCGCATTTGACGGCGGGCGACCTCGAAGAGTTGCGCGATATCGTGGAGGCCTTCGGGCTTCAGCCTTCGTTCCTCCCTGATCTTTCGGGTTCGCTCGACGGTCACATTCCGGACGATTTCACCCCGACCACAATCGGGGGCATCGAGGTCCAGGAGATCGCGGGGCTGGGCCGCGCCTCCTGGACTATCGCCATCGGCGAGCAGATGCGCGAAGCGGCGGAGGCGTTGGAAAAGAAGACCGGCGTGCCGTTCCGCCTCTTCGACCGGCTCACCGGGCTTGCGCCGAACGATGCCTTCATCGCTTTCCTAGCAAAGATCAGCGGCAAGCCGGTGCCGGGCAAGCTCCGGCGCCAGCGAAGCCAGCTCCTCGATGCGATGCTCGACGGGCATTTCTCATTCGGCAACAAGAAGATCGCGGTTGGCGCGGAGCCGGACCTCCTGTTCGCCGTATCGAGTTGGCTCGCCGAAATGGGCTGCACCATCGAGGCGGCGGTGACGACGCAGCAATCACCCGTACTTGAGAAAGTGCCGGCGGAAGAAGTGCTGATCGGCGATCTCGAAGACCTGGAGAACCGCAGCCGCGGCTGCGATCTGATCGTCACGCACAGCCACGGCCGGCAGATGTCCGAACGCCTCGGCATCCCGCTGTTCCGCTGTGGCCTGCCTACATTCGACCGGCTGGGCGCCGCGCACAAGGTTTCCGTGGGCTACCAGGGCACGCGCGATCTCATTTTCGAAATCGGCAACATTTTCATGGCGGAAGTACACGAGCCCGAGCCGGACGATTGGCGGCTTCCACGGGAGAACGGCCATGAGAACGCGGCGGTTACGGCTCATTAGTGCAGATGCAAAAGGAGCGGGCAGCATGAAAATCGCCTTCGCAACCGAAGACTTGAAGCACGTGGACGCGCATTTCGGCTGGGCCAGGAACCTCGCCATCTACGATGTTGCGCCTGAGGGCTACAAATTCGTCGAGGTCATCCAGTTCGAGGGTGAGCTCAAGGAGGACGGCGACGAGGACAAACTCGCCCCCAAGATCGACGCCATCCGCGACTGCGCCATCCTGTATGTCGCTGCTATCGGCGGCTCGGGGGCGGCGCGCGTGGTTCAGGCCGGCGTTCATCCGATCAAGGTGACGAAGCCCGAAGAGATTACGGAGGCGCTGGACAAGCTCGTAGCCGTGCTCAAGGGCACGCCGCCGCCGTGGCTGCGTAAGGCGATGCTGAAGGGCAAAGAGCGTGTGCTCGATTTTGAAGACGAGGCCGCCGATGCCTGAAACAGCCGCAATAGAAGACGCCGGTGCTGGCGGACTTCGTGTTCTTCAAGGAACTCATCAAGCAGTGGCGCGCGCAGGACAGCTACGGCGCCTGGGACAAGAAAAGCGACATGGAACTGCTTGAGCCTTACGTGCTCACCAAAGAGCAGCGCCGCGAAATCCCGCTTATGGGTGATCCCGATCCGGAAACGCTGTGGCGGATGGAGTTGTTCTACAACGCTATCGGCCTGGCGGTAGAGCGAGCCACCGGCATCATGGTGTCGCCCATGATGAAGATGCACCACGAGGGCTTCGGCCGCATGGTGCTGATCGCGGGCCGGCTTGTCGTGATCAACAAGCACCTGCGCGATGTGCACCGCTTCGGCTTCGGCAGCTTTGAAAAGCTTGTGGCGGAAGGCGAAAAGGCCGTGAGCGAAGCCTGCGCCATGATCGAGCGGTTTCCGGAGGCCGCGAAATTCTAAGGGCAGTGCCATGAACGAAGGTCACGCCCCTCACCCTGTCCCTCTCCCAGCAATCTCGCCTTGGCGAGATTGCCATCTGAAGTGGCCAAATCCGCTTGCGGATTTGGCGGGAGAGGGGACGCCTTCTCAACGGCTGCGAGCGGACTCCCTCTCCCATGGGGAGAGGGTTGGGGTGAGGGGCGGTACGCTCAGTGCAATCCGCCAACCGCAGGTGAAAATATGAGCGACGCAGAGACCCTGAAAGCCGAAATCAAGAAGCTCTCCGCCAGGGCGATGCAGGCGAAGATGGACTTGCACGATCTTTCGGAGGAACTGCCCGTGAACTGGCGGAATATTTTGGACGTGGCACAGCGCGCGCATGAAGCCTTCGAGGTGCTGGAAAAGAAGCGCGCGGAATTGAAGCAACTGGAAGCGGCATGAAGCAAAGGAAGGGGACATGGCATTTTTAACGCGGGACGGCAGGACGTGGGTGCCGGAATATCTGGTCGCTATCGATGCAGGCAAGTGCATCGGCTGCGGGCGCTGTTTCAAGGTATGCGGCCGGGGCGTGATGACGCTCAAGGGCATGACCGAGGACGGCGAACTGCTCGATATCGACCCCGATATGGACGATGACGACGAAGAATTCGAGCGCAAGGTCATGACCTTGGCCGACGCCGGCAATTGCATCGGCTGCGGGGCCTGCTCGCGGGTGTGCGCGAAGGGCTGCCAGGCGCATTCGAGCGAGCCGCCCGCGCTGGAACTGGCGGCATGAGTTTTGCTTCAACAACGGCATGTTGATACAAAAGCCCCCCTCACCCCAACCCTCTCCCGCAAGGGGAGAGGGAGCCGGGCGTGCCCGTTGCGAGACTGCGTCCGAAGTCACGGGGAATTCCCCTCTCCCCTCGCGGGAGAGGGGCAGGGGTGAGGGGGCGTTCGCGCTTACGCCGCAGGACGTATACCGCAACCTCATAGCGGCGCGCACTCCCGGCTGCGGCGAGTTCGGCGCTCATGTAGCGGCATCCATTCTTGCGATTTCGGCCGCCGATGCGGGCGATTATGCGCAGCCGCAAGGGGCTTCCGCCGGGCTCCCAGCGCAGCAATTCGGCGCCCTGGTCCGCGAATTCTTCCCGAAGGCGTCTGCATTGCGCCTTTTCGCGCTGAGCGAAACCATCGAGCGCCCGGACGAAGAAACCTGCCTCCTCGAATTGCTGGAACGCTGCACCACAGCGCGCGAGCCCTTCGAGATGCTGCTTGCGGCGATGATTGCCCGGCGAGCGCAGCGGCCCAATCACCTCTGGCAGGACCTGGGGCTTAACAATCGCGGCGAGTTGTCGGAACTGATGAAGCGGCACTTCAAGCCGCTCGCCATGCGCAACACCGCCGATATGAAATGGAAGAAGTTTTTCTACCGCCAGATTTGTGCTGACGAAGGCTTCATGCTCTGCGCCGCGCCAAGTTGCGCGGAATGCGACGATTTCGAAAACTGCTTTGGCGAGGAGACGGGCGAGTTGCTGCTGGCCCGCGCCCGGCGGGCCGCGGAATCTCGCTAGGCGCCGGTCATTGAGGCTCCACCGGTACGCCGAGAACACGGGCGCATTCAGCCATCTTCCTATCGAAGGTTACAAGCGTCGCCACCGCGCGCTGTGCCATTGCGATATGCAACGCATCGGGCACCCGCAGTGAGAGATCCAGGCGGCGCACGAACGCTTCGGCGGCCTTCACGTCTGCAGTCAGGGTTTCGACACGTTGCGCTGTCCTGGCTGCCCATGTATCGAAAGCGGCAAAAATAGCTTGTGCTTCGCTGACGGTAAATGTCTCCATCCGGACAAGCCTTGCGATGCCGGATGCGAATTCGGCACAAGCGAAATCGCTAACAAGCAAAATAGGCTTGGCGTCTCGGAGAAAGCTTTTTGCACGCGCCGTGAACTCTTCCTCTGTGAAAAGCGCGATGAGGACATTGGCATCCAGGTAGGCCTTCAAACTTAATCTTCCTCATCGCGCAGCTGGCGGATCAGCGTCACCGAATTTATTGACGGTTCGCGCCCTTTAATCCGGTGCTTATCGAGCCAATCGATGTCCTCATCCGTGATCCGGCGCCCGGGTTCTTGCACGGGTTTCAACTCGACGACTGGGTGGCCATGACGCGTGATGACGATGCCCTCGCCTTTGAGAGCGCGGTCGATCAGCTCCGGCAATTTGTTTTTCGCTTCGGCGACGCTGTGTGTGCTCATAGCGATAATATAGCTATTCGATGGCCATTTTGTCAAAGAAGCCTCCCGGACAAGCCGTGTCGCAAAGCTGACAATGCTGCTCCCCTGGCTAGCCCCGGCCGATGAAATGCTTCTGCAAATCCGTGACTTAAGCTGATGGCACGCGAGTTGCTTCAATAGGGCAAAGCTCACAGCGACGGGAATGCCCCTGCCATGATCCAACTTACCGAAGCCGCCCAAAATGCGATCCGCACTGCAATCGCAGGCGCGGGCCAGCCGCTCGAAGGCCTGCGCATCGCGGTCGATGCGGGGGGATGTGCTGGCTTCCAATACAAAATGGGCCTGGCGGCGGCACCGGAGCCGGACGACGAGGTGGTGGAAGCCGGCGGCGTTAAGGTGTTCGTGGACCGCGAAAGCCTGCCGCTGCTTTGGGGCACCACAGTCGATTTCGTGATCGGCCTGCAGAATTCGGGTTTCACCTTCGACAATCCGCAGGCCAAGTCGAGTTGCTCCTGCGGCAAGTCTTTCGGGTAAGGGGACGCACATGCTGGATTTCGTGGAAACTTTCGAAGCTACAGTGCCGGAACTGCAGCCAGAGGCGATAGAAGACCCGCGCTTTGCCGAGGTCGAGGAGGCGCTGGCCGAAATCCGCCCGCGCCTGCAGCGCGACGGCGGCGATTGCCGCTCGTGAGCGTCGAGGGCAACCTTGTGAAGGTCAAGATGTCGGGCGCCTGTGTTGGCTGCCAGCTTGCCTTCATGACGGTGCACGGCATTCAGGCAAAGCTTACCGAAAAGCTTGGCCGCCCGGTGCGCGTCCTGCCGGTGCCCGGGGCTTAGGCGGCTGCCATGCCGCCGGTCTATCTGGACAATAACGCCACCACGCGGATGGCCCCCGAGGTTCTTGCCGCGATGCTCCCCTATTTCACGGAGCATTTCGGCAATCCGTCGTCGCAGCATGGGTTCGGAACGCCAGCGGCCGAAGCGGTAAGGGCGGCGCGCGAGCAGGTAAGGGCACTCATCGGCGCGGAGCATGGCAACGAGATCGTCATTACGTCGGGCGGCACGGAATCCGATAACGCGGCGATCCTTTCCGCGCTTGAAACGCAGGAGGGGCGCAACGAGGTTATCGTCTCGGCGGTCGAGCATCCCGCCGTACTCTCGCTTGTGCAGTACCTTGCAAAACAGCACGGCATTGCCGTCCGCACCATCGGAGTGGACGGCAAGGGCAGGCTCGATATGGGCGCCTACCGGGCCGCGCTTGGGCCCAAGACCGCCATTGTTTCCATCATGTGGGCGAACAACGAGACGGGCACGATTTTTCCGGTAGCGGAGCTGGCTGCGCTGGCGCACGGGGCGGGCGCCCTGTTCCACACCGATGCCGTGCAGGCTGCGGGACGCGTGGCGGTCGATGTGAAGGCCGCGGGCGTAGATATGCTGTCGCTCTCCGCGCACAAACTACACGGCCCCAAGGGCACCGGCGCGCTTTACGTGAAGAAGGGCGTGCGCTTCGCTCCCCTCATCCGGGGCGGCAAGCAGGAGCGGGCCCGCCGCGCCGGCACCGAAAACGTGCCTGGCATCGTAGGGCTGGGCAAGGCGGCGGAACTGAGCTTGGCAAGGCCCTCCAGCCAGGCCGGGCGCGTGAGCGCGCTGCGCGACGCCTTGGAAGCGGGCGTGCTCACGCGCATTGGCGGCTCATACGTTGCGGGCGATACCGCAAACCGGCTGCCGAATACGTCCTGCATGGTGTTCGATGCGGCGCTGGGCGAAGTGATCTTAAGCGAACTGAACAAGGCCGGGATCGCCGCCTCCTCGGGTTCTGCCTGCTCCTCGGGCTCCGTCGAGCCAAGCCACGTACTGCGGGCCATGAAGGTGCCGTACACCGCAGCGCTGGGCGCCATCCGGTTTTCGTTCGGCTCCGGAAACACGCAAGCCGATGTGGATCGCGTGCTCGAAGTCCTGCCCGCCGCGGTCGCCAAGGCGCGCGAGGTTTCGGGCTTTGCGCCCGCCGCTTAGGGCTTCCAGCCAAGCTGTGGCGCCGCGGCCTCACCTGCATTTCTTCGCACCGAATTTTGGCGGGCGGTCACAAATTGCGCATTTTCGCGCCTTCCAAAGGCTGCAAAGTGCGCTGCCGCGGCTTGGACGCGCACTGGATTTAGTCTGGCATTACCGGGGGCATGATGAAAACGGGCATTCTCACCATCTCAATGGCGCTGGCTTGCGCTCTTCTTTGGGGCTGCGCATCTGCGGACATGCCGCCGCCGGCGCCCGCCGCCGCTGTCAACCCGCATCCCGCCTCCGATGCCACCATCGATCAGTTCCCCGCCATGGCCTGCGATCAGCTCGACGGGGTCATGGAGGCGCTTTATCTGACCGCGGTGGACTTCGACAACGAGCTGAAGAAGGACCCGGAAGCCTACAAGAAGACCACCAAGAAGACCGCGGCGCCGGCGATCAACCCGCTGACCACCAAGTTCAAGGTGGCGGATAAGGAATATAAGTCCCGCTGCAAGGGCGCGGCCGCACAGTATGCCGCGGCGAAGAAGGCGCAGCTGGCCAGATCTGGCCGTTCTAAGATCCGCGCCGCCCGGCCCCGCCGCCTGCCCGTCTCCTGCTACGAAGGGGGGCCGGAATAGGCGCGCGCCCGTACATAGCGTTACATAGTTTGCCGGTATTTAAACATCGGCATCTTCGAATGTGTGCTATGCGGCTGCCAGAAGTGCAAATTGCCAGTGCATGAATGGCAAAAAAAGGAGCCGCCCCCTATGCCTCGCTATATCCAGTACATTGCAGCCGGTGTTCTTTTCCTCCTGTGCGGCCTGGCCGCACCCGTTTTGGCTGAGGAAAAGGCCGCAGATGCGGGAGTTCAAATCGACATCCCCGTGCCGCTCAAGGAATTCGAAGGTGGTCTTCAATATGAGCCATGCCGCCTTCCTGGGTGATCGGCCCGCCGGACTCGTCCAAATGAAATCGATGCTGGCGCGCTACAAGGCCAGCCAAACCCCCGTCCGCGTCGTTGCGGTGCTTTATGGGGAAGCGGGCTATATGACGCTGAACGATGCTGCCTATAACAAGGTGCGCAAATCGGAGAAGGGCAATCCGTTTAAGGATCAGATCGAGGCGCTTCAGCAGGAAGGCGTGCAGTTCGAGCTATGCGTGAACACGGCGAAGAGTGGCGGCTGGACGAATTCAGACTTGCTGCCAGGCGTCAAAGTGAACGGCGGAGCCATCTTGCGAATTGTTCAGCTTGTGCAGGAAGGGTACGTACAGATCCAGCCATAGCTGCGGAATAAGGTATGGCTCTCCGCAAAGGGCTTGACGGGACCGAACCAGACGCCATTACATGAGATGCCAGTTGGCCGGGTGGCCGCTGCTTGGGGTTCGCGCTTGGGCCGTTCGCGGTTGAAGTGCGGCACTCAAGTGGAGGAAAGTCCGGTCGTGTGTTGCGGCCTCTATCCACTGCTCGTGTTTGGCATTGCCCAACTCTGCTTTCCGGCCAAGGCCAATGGCAGCCTGATGGTTGATGCGCACGGCACGGTGCTTAGCTCCGCTTGATCGGCCAGCCGTTTACCGCGGACAAATACTTCCATCCGCGCCCGTCTTCCGCCGGCAACGGATACGACCCCACCAGCTCCAGGCGGCAGCAACCTCGGGCCGACTTCACAAGAAGCTGCGCGACGCCATCGCCCAGAATGTTACTGACTACCGTGCCCAGAACGGCCTGGCGACCAATCCCCCGTGCCCGCCGATGCCGTCACCGGCTCGGCCAGCGGGCTCGACCCCCATATCAGCTTGGAGAACGCCGAACTCCAGGCCGCTCGCGTAGCCAAAGCCCTGGCCTGAGCCTCGAGAAGGTGCGCGCGCTGATCAAGGACAACACCGACCCCGCCGACCTCGGCCTCCTGGCGAGCCCGGCGTCAATGTGCTGCGTCTCAATCTGGCACTGGATGGGATGATGACTGGCAGCCATTAATTCGCGATGAGTGAATGGCGCCGAGGACGCACTATGAACCCGCAAAGAATACTCCTCCCCATCAACACCAGGAAGTGCTACCTGGAAGTCTTCCACGCCGCCAACGGCTTCGCACGACAAACCGGCGGGGCCACGGCGTTCCTGCTGCACGTGGTGCACCTGAATATTCCGGCGCCGGGGAAGCGCGTCTATGAACAGCTTGGCCGTGAAGCCCACTGGCATCTGGAGCAGCTCGCCCGACGTTGCTTGCCGCCGGGGGTTGCCTCGATTGTCCATGTCCGCTTTGCCGGCGGCGGAGGAGATTCTGGCCGAAGCCAGGGCATGCAACATAGATCTCGATTGTCTTGCCGTTCCGCTTGCCAAACCTCTGGCAACGCCTGTGCGCCCGGGTCGCGCCGCGCACAATCGAAGGGGTAATCCGCCGGGCAGCCTGCGGCGTGTTCCTGGCCAGCGCCAAGAGCCGCTTCAACTGTGAGGCGCACTGGGGTTGCCCGGTGTGCGAAACAGGCGTTCCGTTGGACTCCCCCGACCGAACTCTGGAAGCCGAAACCTCGCCCGTGTTCATGGCGGAGCATGCCCAGGCCTCCCGACCTGAAGAGGCCCCCGCTGCTTGCTAGCCCGTGCTCTCATCAAAGAACACCGAGGCCACCCTCCTCGTCACGCCTTGTGCGGAGCACGTAACCCCTTCTGGTGCGGCAGCGTCTCTGTAATATGGAAAGCTGTAGTGTTCACAGGCAGGGATGTAGGCTGGCAATGGGGAGGTGGGGAGGCACCGGAAACCCGGCAAACCATAGCGAAACCATAGCGAGCAACACGCTGTTGATACCGTGCTTTCACGCTGCTCCCGCGCTGTTAGCAGGCTTTGGGGTGGCTGGCCGTGCCGAGGCTCGAGGGGCCGTGAGAATGGCTCGGGGTGTGGGGCCGGCCCGGCATGAGGGAACGTACGCCTAAACCCCGGCGTGCTGTGCCCCCTACGGCGCCGCACACCATCGCAGGCACCAACTTCCCCAATCAACCTGCATCTCAGGGCGTTGCAGCAGCCCGTGCCTGCCCTGCTCCTGGAATATCCGGGCTTTTCCTTTCAGCGGGACCGGTTATAGTGAAACCGTGAGTGACGAGCCCGGCCTAACCCAGACGCGCTGCTGGCGGCTATCCAGAAGGAGGATGCCCGCAAGAAGCGCGGCAAGCTGAAGGTCTTCTTCGGCATGGCCCCGGGCGTCGGCAAGACCTACGCCATGCTCGAAGCCGCCCGCCGCGAGCTGGCCGCCGGACGCGATGTGGTCATCGGCTTACGTCGAGACCCACGGGCGCAAGGAAACCGACGCGCTGACGGAGGGCCTGCCCGTCATCCCGCGCCTCACCATGCGAGTATCGCGGCGTCACGCTCACGGAGATGGACCTGGACGCCGTGCTGGCGCGCCGTCCGCAGCTCGCGCTGGTGGATGAGTTCGCCCATACCAACGCCCCCGGCTCGCGCCACCCCAAGCGCTACCAGGACGTGCTCGAACTGCTGGACGCCGGCATTGACGTGTTCACGACCCTCAACGTCCAGCACGTCGAGAGCCGCGCCGAGGCCGTGCGCCAGATCACCGGCGTCACCATCCGCGAAACGCTGCCCGACACCGCGCTGGACGGCGCGGACTTTGAGCTGGTGGACCTGCCGCCCGAGGAACTGCGCGCCCGGCTGGCCGCGGGCAAAGTCTATCTGCCGGAATCCGCCCGCGCGGCGCAGGAGCATTTCTTCCGCCCCGGCAACCTCTCGGCGTTGCGCGAACTGGCGCTGCGTTTCGCCGCCGAGCACGTCGGCCAGGACGTGCTCGCCTACCGGCAGGCGCAAGGCATCGCCGACCCCTGGAAATCCGGCCAGCGCCTGCTGGTCGCCGTCAGCGCCAGCCCCACTTCGGCGGCCCTGGTGCGCTGGACGCGCCGCCTGGCCGGCGAACTGCAGGCGCCCTGGCTGGCCGTCTATGTGGAACTGCCGCAGCCGCTCAATGCCGACGAACAGGCGCGCCTCGCCCGCCACCTGGCCCTGGCCCGCGAACTGGGCGCGCAAGTCGTCACCACGACCGACGACGACGTTGCGCGCGGCCTCTTGCGCGTGGCGCGGGAGCAGAACGCCACCCAGCTCGTGGTCGGCAAACCCGTCGGCTGGCGGGCGCTGGACCTGTTGCGCGGCGGCTCGCTGCTCAACCGGTTGATTCGCGAAAGCGGCCACATTGACATCCACGCCGTGCGCGCCGAAGGGGAGGCGCCCCTGCTGCGACCGCTGGCCACGCCGCGCTTTGATGCCGCGGTCGCGCGCGGCTACGGCGTGGCGCTCGGCTTCGTCGCCGGCGCTACCGGCCTGAACGCGGTGCTCCAGCACTGGCTGGGCTACCAATCGCTGGCGCTGATTTATCTGCTCAGTGTCGTCGTGCTGGCGATGTTCGTCGGCCGCGGCCCGACCCTGGCTGGCGGCGACGCTGACGGCGCTGCTGTGGAACTTCTTCTTCGTGCCGCCGGTCTTCACGTTTCGCATCACCGAGCATCACGGACCTGATGCTGTTCTGCACTTACTTCGTGGTGGCGCTGGCGATGGGCCACCTGGCCGCCCGCCTGCGCGCGCAGCAAGCCGCCGAGCGCCGCCGCGAGCAGCGCGCCACCGCGCTCTACCTGCTCACGCGCGAACTGGCCCAGGCCTCCGACTTCGCGGACCTGCTGGCGATCATCATCCGCGAGGTGGGCAAAGCCACCCAGGCCGAGGTGGCCCTCTCGCTGCCGGAGGAAACCCAGGACGGCTCGCTCACGCCCTATTTCGCCAGCACCTGGGCCATGGCCGAAAAGGAACAAAGCGTCGCCTCCTGGGCTTTCTCGCATCGCCAACCGGCCGGCCGCGGCACGGACACCCTGCCATCGGCCGAGGGCCTGCACCTGCCGCTGCTGGCGGGCGAACGCGCCGTGGGCGTGCTCAGCCTGCGCTTCCGCGACGCCGCGCCGCTCGCCGCCGACCAGCGCGACCTGCTCGACGCCTTCGTCCGCCAAATCGCGCTGGTGCTCGACCGCCAGCGCCTGCGCGACGCCGAGCAACAGGCCAAGCTGGTCGCCGAATCCGAGCGCCTGAGCAAGACCCTGCTCAACTCCATCTCCCACGAAATCCGGACGCCCATCGCCGCGATCACCAGTGCCGCCAGCAACCTGAGCGAGACCTGCCCAGCGCGGGGCGTTGAGGGAGTTTCAGCGAACGATGGTCGGCGAGATTCAGGAAGCCGCCGCGGCGGCTGAACCGCCTGGTCGGCAACCTGCTCAACATGACGCGCCTGGAATCCGGGCCACGTCAAAGCCGAAGCTCGATTGGTGCGACGTGGCCGACCTGATCCAGGTCACGCTGAAGGAAATCGAGAAGGACCTGGCGCGGCACAAGGTCACCGTCGGGCTTGCCGCCGGGACTGCCGCTGGTGCGCATGGACTTTGTGCTGATGCAGCAGGCGCTCACGAACTCTGCTGCTGAACGCCGCCGTCCATACGCCCCCGGGCACCGCCGTGCAAGTCAACGCCGCGCGTCGAGGCCGACACGCTGGTATTGACCGTGGCGGACAACGGCCCCGGTCTTCCGCCGGACGCGCTCCCGCTTATCTTCGACAAGTTCTACCGCGCCCCGGCGGCGCCGGCCGGCGGCACCGGCCTGGGCCTGGCGATCGTCAAAGGCTTCGTCGAAGCGCAAGGCGGCCAGGTCAAGGCCGAGAACCGCCCCGGCGGCGGAGCCGTCTTCACGATCCGCCTGCCCGTTGGCCAAACGCCGCCGCTAGCAGTCGAGCGAGCCCATGAATCATGTCGCACCTGCTAACTCGATATCGATGCCAGTCCTTACCTTTAACCCATGCCCCCTCCTCAAATCCACCGCGCTGGTCATTGATGACGAATTGCAGATGCGCCGGCTGTTGCGCGTGTGCCTGGAGGCCAATGGCTACCGCGTTCTGGAGGCCGCCACCGGCACAGGAAGGCATCGCCGAGGCCGCGCAACACCCGCCGGACGTGGTGATTCTCGATCTGGGCCTGCCGGACATGGAGGGCGTCGCCGTGCTCAAGCGGCTGCGCGAATGGAGCCGCGTGCCGGTCGTCGTGCTGTCGGTGCGCGACCGCGAAGAAGACAAGATCGCGGCGCTCGACAACGGGGCGGATGATTACGTCACCAAACCCTTCAGCTCCGGCGAGTTGCTGGCGCGCCTGCGGGTCGCTCAACGCCATGCCGCGCCCGCATCGGAAACCGCGGTCTTCCGTTCCGGCCACCTGGAAGTGGATTTGGCCGCCCGCGTCGTGAAGCTGAAAGGCAGAGAAGTGAAGCTCACGGCCACGGAATATTCGCTGCTGCGCCTGTTCGTCCAGCACGCCGGGAAGGTCCTCACGCACCGGCAGATCCTGCGCGAGGTCTGGGGGCCGAACTATGTCGAGCAAACCCACTACCTGCGCGTCTATCTGGCCCACCTGCGCGAGAAACTGGAAGCCAACCCGGCGCAGCCTGAGTTGCTGATCACCGAGCCGGGCGTCGGCTATCGCCTCGTCGCCAAAGATTAGCTCGCCCCATGCGACGATCCAAGTAGGGGTCATGGAGTCGGGGCAGGGGTGAGGGGGCTGCGCCTTCTCGAAAAGCCGGGGAGGATCAGTCCGACCCTGTTCTGAATCCGCAAGGCCTGTGTACCAGTTCCTGCCGTGTTCGGCGGCTTTGGCCAGCAGCTTTTTGGCAAATATAATCTGCCAGGAGCGATGTGTCGCTTTTCCAGGATTAGGCCCTTTCAGGCCTCAACGTGTTCGGCTGGTGGAGGTGCAGGTTGGCTCTGTTCCAAGGATTCGGCAAGGCTGACCAGATTCAGCGGTCTAACGAAGATAATGCCGTGGAGTGGCGAGTCAATGTCCGCGATGAACATGAACGCAACGGAAATCAGAAGCGGTAGAATCGGCAGCAATCTCGATCCGGCCGTTAGGCTTCGCGAACCGTACCCCACCAGCACGCTGCATCCGACCGCCACAGCCGCCATCAAAGCCCAGGCCGCCGTCGGAATTCGGTTCCAGTAGGCGGATTGGGAGTATCCTTGCGAATTCAACACATCGTTCATGCCCGATAGGGCGAGGGCCATAAGGGGTGTCGGCTGCGCTCGAGCGGGGGCAAGCACGGCAGACCATAACTCGGACTGCAATGCGATCGTGCGGGCAAAGAGCTGTCGGCGCGTCCTGCTCGTCACGGGCGAGATAGAAATGCAATCCGCTTATCGAGGTAAACCCTGAGCAACGCGCGCACCTTATTCGCCTCGGCGGCTGGCAGCAAGTCGAGCCGGGCGTATTCGGTCCCGATCGCGTTGGCCTCCCCCTCCTCGTAGTTCTTGCGCAGATCATACCGGCTTGCGGCCATGGAAAAGCTGAACGCGATGATCAGCCCAAGCAGCGTCAGGCTGGCTGGCAGAATCAGGTTAAGGTCTTCAAGCGATTCCTTTTCGAACTTGCGCTGTCTCAAGCGCAAAAACCTGCCGAGCCGCGATGAGAGCCACAGCGTGATGAAGGAAACCCCGAAAACCAGCACCGGATAATTTGTGATGTTCGCCATTCCTCAGAGGATTTGGATCGGCGCCAACGCCCGTCAAGGCCGAACTCCCTTTTTGAAGATCTTGTCTGAGCCCTATCTCAACGACTTGTCAGGATGCGGCGGCGGCGGCGGAACGGTGACCGGATGCTGCCGAATCTCCTCCTTCAAGTAGTCAACTGCCTTCTTAAGTTGCGAGTCTTCCCCACCGAAAGTGGCATGCGGCAGATTATCCACGACCATATCGGGGTCCACACCATGGCCTTCGATGAGCCACTTGCCCTCCGGTCCATACACGCCGTATTCGGCTGCCGACGCAATGCCCTTATCCACCAGCCAGTTGTCCATCGAAAGCCAGATCTCGCCGCCCCAAGTGCGGGTGCCGATGACTTTGCCCAAACCCAGACGCTTGAAGCCTTCGGTGAACGCTTCGCCGTCCGACCCGGTGTGCTCGTCGCACAGCACCACCACATGTCCCCGGAAGGCGTACTGCATGTTCCAATAGGGCGCCCCCGTACGCCCTTGCCAATAAAACCAGGCCTTCCGCAGCAGCTTTTCCAGGATCCAACTGTCAATGTTGCCGCCGCCGTTATGGCGCACATCCACAACCAGGCCCTTGCGCTGGAACACCGGGTAATAGTCACGCGCCCACTGCGCTATGTCCCTCGCCCCCATTGCCCGCAAGTGGACGTAGCCAATGTCCCCCTTGCTCAATTCCTCGACGCGCTGGCGCCGAGTGTATTCCCATTCGTCGTAACGTAGGTTGGCCTCTTCTTGCGCCGTCAGAGGTCTCACAATCACCTCGCGTGTCTTTCCGGCGGCTGGACTTTTGAAACTCAGCAATACCTGCCGGTGCGCCTGGTTGCGCAGCGCCTCTCCAACATCGGCCAGGGGAAGCACGGGTTTCCCGTTGACCGCCTCCACCACGTCGCCTTCCCGAGCATCCACGCCTGGCTTGGCCAACGGTGACGCCCGGTCCGGGTAGTCCGGATCGCCCCGATACACGTGCTCGATCCGGTAGCCGCCCGCGGCTGGGTCGCGCGACAGCCGCGCCCCCAACGCCCCGACTCTGATGTCGTCAGGAGCCTCGCGCTCATCCCCGCCGCGCACGAACGTGTGCAGCGCCGAAAGCTCGCCCACCATCTCGAAAATCAGATCGCCCAGCTCGCCCCGGTCGGTAACGCGATCCACCAGGGGCAGGTCCTTCTTCAAAATCGCCGCCCAATCCAGGCCATGCAGATTGCGGTCGTAAAAGAAATCCCGCTCCAGCCGCCACGCCTCCGTGAACATCTGGCGCCATTCCTGCCGCGGGTTGACCGAGAAAGTCCAGTCGCCCAAGGGCACGCTCTTCTCCAGCTTCGCGGGTGGAGCAGCCTCAGAGTCAATGAGGTAGAAACTGTCCTCCTTGTGGACCAGAACCTTCTTTCGGTCCAAGGACAGTTCGTAGCTCTTGACCGTTTCCGCCAGGGTCTTGAGCCGGGGCTCCAGGTTCGTAATCTCCAAAACACGGAGCGACCGATTAGTCCGGCCTTCCAGCCCGGAACCGCTGGCCAGCAGAAACAGGCGCTTTGCGGTCATGCTCAGCTCGCTATAGTTGCCGGGTGGCACCGGCACCGGTTCGACTCGGGCTTGAATGCCAGCCAACTCGATTGTGGTGGCCGGCGCGGTATTGGTGTTCTCTGTGCCTTTCTTCTTCTGCTCCTTGTCGGGCAAATGCAATTCGTCCGGCGGCTGAAAAGGTGAGCGTTGGTCCTTCACCAACGAAACGTGGTAAAGGCCTACCGGCGAGTCAAAATAGGGCTCGGGCTCCCGCAAGCCCCAGGGCGATGACACAGCGGTCTCCAGATGGCGTTCAGAAAGGAGGTAAATCCACTTGCCGTCGGGGCTCCAGGCCGGGCTGAAGCTGTTCACCCGGTCAGTCGTCAGCGCCGTCGCCCGGTTGGTCTTGAGACTATAGAGCCAGATTTGGGGATAGGTGTTGTCCGCCACCCGCACGTAGGCCAGCCACTGGCTGTCTGGCGACCAGGCCAGATCGGAAAACGGCTCCACCTGCGAGGCGTCAATTTGCCGGGCTTTCTTCTTTTCAAGGTTGAACACCCAGAGGCGCCAGTCTTTGTCTCCGTAAGCCATCCATTTGCCGTCCGGGGAGGCGACCGGCGCAAACCGGAACCCCATGCCATCGCTCGTCAGTTGCTCCGGTTTGCCCACACCGTTGGCCGGCAGGCGGTAATACTCCAGCTCACCCGTGGCATCGGACAGCGCCAGCAGCGATTTGCCATCCGGTGTGAAGCCGGCGTCCCGCCAACGCACTGAGTCATCGTGGGTGGCTTCCACCAGGCGCCCTTGAGCCGTGGGCGCTACAAACACCTGGCCCCGCGCCGTCAGCACCACCCGCTCGCCGTCCGGCGCCACATGCGCCGCCGTCAAATAATCGGTCGGCTTCTTCACCCATTTCTCCCGCTCCTGGTCCAGGTCGGAACTCAGCGTGATAGGTACCAGCCGGTCGCTCTTCGACGCCAAATCATAAAGATGCAGATCCGCGCCGAGCTGATAAACGATGCGGCCTTCTGAGATAGAGGGTGATTTCACGTCCCAACCCTTGTGGCTGGTCACCTGCTGCAAGTCCTTGCCCGACGGGTCCATTGACCACAGGTTCATCGTGCCGTCGCGATCGCTCACAAAGTAAATCCGGCCTTGCCACCACGCCGGGGATTTACTGGTCCCGGCGAAATCCTCCGTCAAGGGCACCGCCTCAGGTATCGCCCGTAGTATATTTCCACAAATGCTGAATCCACCCGCCCCGGTACCGTTTAGTGCTGCTCCCTTGAAAACCCAGCCGCGTGAAGAAGAGCGTCTTGCCGCCGGGCTCGAAAACGCCTTCGCTTGCCTGGCTCAAAGGCAGCAGTCGCTGCTCCCCGGTTTGCAGGTCAATCGTGGCCAACTGCCAGTCGGGCAGCGTCGAAAACCGCCGCGTGCTGTAGAGCACCTTCCCATCGGGCGTCCAACCTGCGACCACCGCACTCCCGCCTTCATACGTCCGGCGCGTCGGCAGCCCGCCCGCGCTGGGCATGGTATAGACCTCGTTTGGACCTTCGTATTGGGCCGAGAAAGCCAGCACCTTCCCATCCGGCGAAAAGGCCGCATGCGATTCCGTGCCCAGGTGGGAAGTCAGTCGCTGCGCCATGCCGCCTTGGACTGGCACCCGCCAGAGATCGCCTTCCGCCGTGAAGACGATTGTATCGCCATAGATCGCCGGGAACCGGTAATACCCTTGCGGCCCCTGGTTTTCGGCTGCCAGGCTGCGTACACTGCTCACCAACGGAGAGGCCAGAAAAAAAACGAGGCTGAGGTACGCCAGCAAGGAGTCTTGAAGCTTCGAATACGTGCTCATATTATGGGCATGCTAACACCCCGCTCGAAGGAAGCAACGTAGCCCAAGCCCGTCAAGCCAATCCCTAAAGCACCGCTGGCACCCCATGTCCTAGCCACCCCCGCCTTGGGAAAACACCTTGCCAGGGCCGCTCCGGTCTGGTCGGATTGCATGATGAGCGCAATTGAGGTCAGCAATCACGGCCGGCCTCGTGGAGTGAAGTTGATAGTAGGGGAGTTGATAGTGGATAGTGGCGGTCACGAGGCGGGCTCTATCAACTATCAACTCCCACACTATCAGCTACTGCTTGCCAGGGCACCCCGTTCATGCGCGCCAGGAACTGCCGGCACGCAAACGGCGGCCGAAACAGCAGGATCTTAAGGTTTTTATTTCTGTGATAATCTTTGATAGAAATTCGCACGTCGGCCTTCATAACCCTATGAAAATACCCCCCTTTACAAAAGTCAATCGTGCACGATCTCGTGCACGCACTCACGGCTAATAACACTGTTGGGCGAACGGGTGCTGTGCCGCGCTGGGAAATCGTACCGGGTACGGCTCGCCGGAGTGGGCCCGCTCGCAAACCGGGCAGGATGGCCGCGGGGTCAGTCGCCGGCGCCTTGCCAGAATTGACGTGCCTTCGCTGAAAGAAAGAGTGCATTTTGAGGGTCGCTATGGCTGATCACATGAATGTCTTCGAACCGTACGTGAGCAAGGCGCCCCACCACGAGGATGCGTTGACGCGTGCATTCCTGCTCGTACTGAGGGGCGTCCCCGTCGCGCACACAGCGTGGCTTGTGCTCGTCGACCGCGCGCACCGCGCCAACCGCGGCGAGGGCATTCCACCGCTGCACGAGCTGGGCACGCCGACCGTGGAAACGCAGACTTCGACAGTACCCGAGTGTCGAGCGCGTGCTCTCGCTCCTGCAGACTGACGAAGCATACTTCCGCGACAAGGATGCCCTTCCCTCCCCCCGCCGACAAGTTCTCGACGGGGTCGTGAGCTATGGCGGTGCGTTCGCCATCGTGTTGGAGAACAAGCCCTCGAACCGCAATATCTGGGAGGACCAACTCGACGTGGTTCCCTCCGATTCCATGCTCGACCCCAGAGTTGCCTGTGTGGCCGCCTGGATGGCCACAATCGTTTTGCCCGACCCCACGTCGCCTTGCAGCAGGCGATTCATGGGCCGGGCCGAGCACATGTCGTCCACGATTTCCCGCAGCACGCGCTTCTGGGCGTTGGTGGGATGGAAGGGCAATATTTTGCGAATGGCCTGGTGGGCGCTGGCCTTGACTTGAAATTCGATCCCTGCCACGGACTTGGCCTTGCGCCGCTTCAGTGCCAGGCCCGCACCCACGCTGAAGAATTCCTCGAAGATCAAACGTTGTTGCGCGGGCGTGCGGAAGTTGCAGAGCTTTTCCAATTCCACGCCGGGAGGAGGGAAGTGCGTCTGCGCGACGGCCTGTTTGGTCCACCAACTGGTTTTTCTTTATGACGCTGATGGCAGGCGGTCGGGAATCTGGCCGTCAAGCCCTTCCAGTGCTCCCCAAATGATCCGGCGCAAGACGCGCGGTCCGAGCGACGCCATGGATTCATAAACGGGAACGACGCGATTGATTTCCAGCGAACTGCCGCCCTCGGTTTCCTCATCGGGCAGGATCTCAAATTGTGGTTGGACAATTTCCAGGGTTCCCGTGCCCTAGCGGTCGCGACCGCCTTGCCGTAGAAGAACGCCTGCTGGCCGGTGTGGAAGACTTTGTTCCTTTCCAGGTAGCCGCCGTTGAACCATTTGCACCGCAGCATGCCGGTGGAATCGCTCGCCGCCAGGTCGTAAATTTCCAGGCCGCGGCGGGTGCGCATCAGGCCGCAGGTCAAAACTTTGGCAAAGATCGTCGCGGTTTGTCCGGGAACCAGGTCGCGGATGCGCGCCATACGCGAGCGGTCCTCGTAGCGGAAGGGTGTGTAGTAAAGCAAGTCCTCCACCGTGCGAATGCCGCGCTCGGCGAGAAGTTGCGCACGCTGGGGACCCACACCTTTGAGAAACTGAACCTCGGATGCGGCGGTAAGTTTGGGGTTCGCCATTCTTCTCCGACAGGACTATTATAACCTTCAGCCATGCCGATCTCGCGCTCCAAATGGATCAAGTTCATCGTCTCCGTCGTGGCCGGCAACCTTATTT
>CAVYEY010000032.1:0-13845 GCA_963767435.1 uncultured Alphaproteobacteria bacterium | reverse complement strand
GCGGCGCAGGATTGGCTGTCGCGGGCGCGCTGCGCCGCTACCTTGAAATAGGAGCCAAACCGCGCGTCGTTCTGATCGCCGTCGAGCAGCGGGTTGCCGAACCCGATCATGGGCTTGCGCGCCATACTCGGCCTGGCCACGCGGCGCAGCGCTTTGAGCGAGGAGACAGCAGGCAGGACGCTCAGGGCATGGCTGCGGATCAGCCATGCGGCGGACCGGCCGCCGGAACCGCCCGGACCGGCGGTTATCAGCACCTGGAAAGGCAATTGCGTCAGCGGGCCGGACGGCACCAGCAAAAGACTTTTGCCTGCGATCAGATCCTCAGCCTCACCGAACAGCGCGCGGTAGAGGTTGTGGGCGCGCGCGTAATCGAAGGGTAGCGGATTGCCCGCCTCCCGATCCGCATCGCTGTAGGTCTGGCCCGTGAGACTGGCGCAGGTTCCGCCTTCCCACGCGACGGCGTCCAGCCCGCAGCGAAGCGCCTGCACCTCGCGGGCGAGCGCCACCGATCCCATCGGCGAGCGCAGCCAGCGCATGGCCGTCTTGGTCACAACCCAAACGAACGTCTCCTCCGGCGCTGGCTTCAGCTCCGGCGTATCGAGGAAGAACACAAGCGCCTCGTTTGCGCCGAGCGCCGATTGGACGTCCGCGATGGAAAGCGGCGCAGCGCTTACCAGCGAGGCGTAGTCGGGAACTCGGCGGCGAGCCGTTTGCCGATCTCCTTGATGCGGGCGTCGATGGCGGCAAGCCGCGCCCCATTTTCCTCCTCGGCCTTCGCATTGCGTTGCTCGGGTTTGAGAGAGAGAGCCTTATCGCGTAAGCCATTGCGCTTTTGCCACTCGGTCACGAAATCCTGACGCTCGCGCACCAACTCCGCAAGCCCGGCATTGCCCGCCGCCCCGCGCGCGGCCATCTGCGCCATGGAAGAGGCAGCACCCGAGCCCGCCGCCCATTGCGCGGCCTGGAACATTTCAGCGCCAAGCGCGTCATCCGGCGCAGTGCCCTCCGGTGCCAGCCGGTAAGCCGCCTTCAAGAGCCCCTGAAAATACTGAGGCGCCTGCCCGGCCGCACTTTTGGTCTCTCCAATCAGAGCTTCTCCGTTGCCTTCCCGCGCACCGCGCTCAGTGCGCTCGATCAGCGCTGCCGTGCCGCTGTGCCACACCTGAAAGGCTGCCAGCCAATCGCCCTGGGCGAACGACAGGTTGGCTACGTTGTATTCCGTTTTGAGCGTCTCGGGGTGGCCAGCGCCATGGACGCGCTTGCCGCCCTCCAGCGCACGCTGCAGCAACGGTGCGGCCTCGCTGTAACGCCCCTGCTTTAAGTAGTGATCGCCGAAATAGTTCGCGGCTCGAAGCGTGAGGGGATGGTCCTTGCCAAATTCGCGATCGCTTGCGGAAAGCACGCGCTCGTGCAGCGGCTGCGCCTCGTCATAACGGCCGGTGGCATCGTACAGCGACGCCAGTCTCTGCATCGTATCGAGGGTGAAGTAGCTCTCCTTGCCATGAACGCGCTCGCTGAGTTCCAAGCCGCGTTTCAGGAATTCTTCGGCTTCCTGGTAGCGGCCGCGGTCCAGGTAGAATTCGCCCAAAGCAGCCACGACCTCGATTGCCCTGGTGTGCTCACGGCCCAGCGTGCTTTCGTACCCGTCGAGCAGGCGTTTGCCCAACGCTTCCGCCTCGTCATAACGGCCTTCGCGGAAATAGAGCCGGGCAACAATTCCCATGATCTGCAGCGTTTCGAAATGCTCCTTGCCGACGGATCGCTCAAACGCGAGCAATGCACGCTTGGCGAGCGGTTCGGCCTCGTTATACCGGCCCTCGGCGCTAAGGTTGGCCGCCAGGTTCGCTATCGTTTCCACGGTGGCGATGTTCCCAGGACCGAATATGCGCTCCTGCGCTGCCAATTCGCGCTTCAAAAGCTCTTCGGTCTCGCGAAGGCGGCCCTCCCAACTATAAACCAGCGCCAGGATGCCGAGCCCCGTCAGCGTATCGCCATCCTCCGCACCGAAGGCGGCTTCCGCACCCGCAAGCGCGCGCCTTGCAGCCGGTTCAGCCTCACTGAACCGGCCCTGCGCCGCATATAGTTGTGCCAGCCCCCTTACCGCCGATAATGTCTGGCGGCCGTTCGGCCCAAGCGCCTTTTCGCTTTCCGCCAAGGCGCTATTTAAGATCGTCTCGGCCTCGCCATAACGGGCCTGCTGTATATAGACAGATGCAAGAAGCTCCTGGACAGCAAGCGTGCTGGGATCTCCCGGACCGGCAATCCGCTCCCACCCTTCTTTGGCGCGCAAAAAGTCCGTTCCGGCCTCCTGCAACTGGCCCAATAGGAAGTTAGCGCTCCCCAGTTGGAGGAGTATGAGATAGCGATCCCGGCTATCGGGGCCAGCGGTCCGCTCCACCCCTTCTTTCGCGCGGATGAAGAGCGCTTTTGCTTCCTGGAACCGGCCCAACGCGACGTAGAGGCTCCCAAGCCCGCTGAGTATGGAGTTGAGTTCCGGACTATTGGGACCGGCCGTCCGCTCCAGCCCTTCTTTCGCGCGAAGCAGAAGCGTTTCCGCTTCCTGGAACCGGCGCAATTGCCCGTCGATACTCCCCAGCGCGCCGAGCATGGAGTAGCGTTTTGGATCGTTGGCGCCAAAGCGCGCCTCTACGGACGGCACCATTTCCTGGACGACCTTGGCGGCCTCTTCCAGTTTCCCCTGTTTGTGGAGTTGCCCGAACCGTTCGATCTGCCCGGTCATTGCGTTGCGCGCGAATATTCCCGCTCCCAGCCAAAGGACCAGGATCGCCGCTGGCACAAGCACGCCTGCAATCCACCACTGCGTACGGGACATGGCACCCCCCAGTTTTGCCCGGATATGTGCAGTATGGACAGACTGCGGCAGCAATGAGGGAATCGCTTACTTGGGTGTAAAGGCGCGGCCGGGATCAACCTCCACGGGAGGTTCCCTGCGCCCGTGCGAGGCATGCGCCGGCGGTGCATTTCCTGCACCGGACCAAGTCTTTACAAACAGTGTATGCCGCGTAAGGCCCGATTGTGGTTAATACGGACGTGGTTAACCCTGAATTGAGGTGTCTCAAATTGCTCGAATTCTGGCAAAAATTCCCCGTTTTAGGTCGATTTTCAGCTTTCAAAACTACGGTTAAATATAAACGCAGATTTGAATTAACCATCCCGCCACTCCCAGCCGCGCCGATTTAATCTATCATTTCAATGACTTATACATGGCACCGGCCATTAAAGCTTCGTTAAGTCACATCTGCTAACATGATTCAAAGTGCGAAATAGCCTTGGCGGCGCCCCATCCCCACCCAATCGGCGGCTGGGACACCGGCGGAGGTGTTTGCCTGCCCGGCACCGGCACACAGAAAGCCGAGACGGGCCCGCCGGTCCGGGGTATTACTCGACGGCCGTTGTTGCCTTTGACCCCGGCATTGGTTACAACAGGAGCGTGCAATTAATTGGAATAAAATGGACGCGAGGTAGGTTTCATGACGCCAACGAAGATTTTGGTCGCGCAAGGCGGCGGCCCAACCGCGGTCATCAACCAGTCGCTTGCCGGCGTTGTGCTCGAAGCCCGCAAGTTCGCCAATATCGCCCGCGTGTACGGCGCCCATCATGGCGTGCGCGGCATCGTCAATGAAGACCTGCTCGACCTGACCCAGGAGACGGCCCACAATCTCGAAGCGGTCGCGGCCACGCCCTCCTCCGCTCTGGGCTCGACCCGCGACAAGCCGGACGCCAAGTATTGCCAGGAGATTTTCGAAGTCCTGCGCGCGCATGAAATCGGCGCCTTCTTCTATATCGGCGGCAACGATTCTTCCGATACGGTGCGTATCGTCAGCGAAGAGGCGCAAAAGGCCAATTACCCCTTACGCGCGATCCACATCCCCAAGACCATCGACAACGATCTCGTCGGCAACGACCACACGCCGGGCTTTCCTTCGGCGGCCCGTTTCGTCGCCCAGGCTTTCGCTGGCGCTAATCTCGACAATGCCGCGCTGCCGGGAGTGTACATCGGCGTGGTGATGGGCCGCCACGCCGGCTTCCTCACCGCCGCTTCGGCGCTTGGGCGCAAACTCCCCGGCGATGGCCCGCACCTGATCTACGTTCCGGAGCGCACCTTCGACACCGAAAAGTTCCTCGGCGATGTGAAGGCTACCTACGACCGCCTCGGCCGCTGCGTCATCGCGGTTTCCGAAGGCATTCACGATGCTTCCGGCGCGCCCATCATCACCAAGCTCGCCAGCCAAGTGGAGCACGACGCACATGGCAACGTCCAGCTCTCCGGCACCGGCGCGCTGGCGGACCTCCTGTGCGAAGAGATCAAGGGCAAGCTCGGCATCAAGCGGGTCCGGGGCGACACGTTCGGCTATCTGCAGCGCTCGTTCCTCGGCTGCGTCTCCGATGTCGACCAGCGCGAGGCGCGCGAAGTGGGCGAGAAGGCCGTGCAATACGCCATGTGGGGCGATCACGACGGCTCGGTGTCCATCAAGCGCACAGGCAATTACGCGGTAAATTACGAGTTAGTTCCGCTTGAGACCGTCGCAGGCAAGACCCGTGTGATGGAAGACGAGTTGCTTTCGTCATCCGGCGCGGACGTCACCGAAGCCTTCCGGCGCTATCTGCAGCCGCTGCTCGGCTCCGGCCTGCAGGATGCCTGTCACCTGCGCGCGCCCAAGGTGGCGAAGGTACTCAACAAAGTCTAATTGGCTATATTAGCAGCAGGCTGCTAGAATCGGCAGCCTGCTAATTGCGAAAAGGGGCTGAGCTCTTTCAGCACAAAATCGATAGAGTAGATCACGGCTTGACCGCCTATCCTTGTCGTTATAGCTTTTTGATATTTGGTGACCTTAGCAATCTATGATTGATTAACATTAGTTACTGCTATTCAATTTCTCATTTTCCTTGTAGCGATCTGAATTACAATATTCGCCACCAGTCGAAGCAGCCAACAACTGCTGCTCGCGGGCGAAAATAGCGGCTTTACTGCTATACATTACCAGAAAGCTTGCCGCAAAGTCTTTGGATATAGCTGGGATAGCACCAAGGCTTGCCAAGGTGTGCAAAAAGCGAAACGACGACTATAAAGCCCGGCGCTAGACTGCGTCCGGATGAGGCTGCGGCAAGAATGTATGCCCTTCGGTGACCAGGAACCGCCACATCGCCTCCGCCGCGGGCATCACGGCCTTTTCGCGCAAACGCACCACGTACCACTTCCGCACAACCGGCAGCCCTTCAACGTTAAGCTCCGTGAGCCGCCCGTCGGCGAGTTCGACGGCAACGGTATGCGCCGAGAGGAAGGAAATTCCGAGCCCCGCGATAACAGCTTGCTTCAGGGTCTCGTTCGAGCCGATCTCCATGCCGATGCTCGGCGTAAAGCCCGCATCCTGGAAAAGCTTTTCCATCAGCATGCGCGTGCCGGAGCCCGGCTCCCGGATGAAGAAGGTTTCCTTTGCAAGGCCGGCAATCGTGACCGGCTTGCCCGCGAGCGGATGGTTCCTCGCTGCGACGATGATATGAGGATGTTCGCCAAGCTCGGCACTTTCGAGATCGATGTGCTCGGGCGGCCGGCCCATGATGGCCATATCGAGGGCGAGATCCCTCAATGCGGCGATGGTTTCCTGCCGGTTGTGCACCGAAAGATGCAAATCGACGCCGGGATGCTGCTGCTTGAACGCGGCCAGGGCCTTGGGAGCGAAATACTTGGCCGTGCTGACCACGCCTGCCGTGACCCGCCCGCCCTTGATGCCCTTGAGCTGGCCGATTTCCTGATCGCACTCGGCAAGCAAAGCTTCGATCCGGTGCGCAGCCTTTAGTAGTATATCGCCCGCACCCGTAGGCGTGGTGCCCTCGCCCAGCCGCTCGATGAGCGGCAAGCCGATGGTTTCCTCAAGTTGCTGCATTTGCACGGTAATTGCCGGCGGAGTAACATGCAGCTGGCGCGCGGCACCGGCCATCGACCCCGTCTTGGTCACGGCGGACAGAATGCGAAGCTGCCTCAGGGTGACATTCCTCATGCCTATATTATAGCCGTTAGGAAAACTTAAGCAAAGGGAAACACATTTAAAATTTACTTTTTCAACCGGCATCCCAATATACGAAAAGGCAGCCGGCTAGCCTTTTGCAATGCGCTAGAGTGCACCCGGACAGTGGGACCGGTATAGGAGGATCAGCGCATGGGCGTTCACACCGCATTGCGCAAGTATGTGACGGAATGGGCGGGCGCCGACGCCCGCAAAGCTGCCGTCGCGGAAACTATCGTCAACTTGGCCGATGTTGGAGTCGAGTTGTCGCGCCTTATCGCCCAAGGTCCGCTGGCCGGCGAAATGGCTGCCGTGCGCAACGGACAAGGCGGCGGCATGGACGAGCAGAAGCAGCTCGACTTCGTCAGCCACAAAATGGTGATGAGGGCGCTCAAGAACTCGCCGGTCGCCTGGGTGGGCTCGGAAGAGGACAAGGAGCCCTTGGCGCTGAACGAGGGTGCACCGCTCGCGGTCAACATCGATCCGCTCGACGGCTCCTCCAACATAGAGACCAACGTGTCGGTTGGCACGATCTTCTCAATCCTGCCGGCGGAAGGCCCGGCTCCCCTGCTTCAGCCAGGCCGGAACCAGCTTGCGGCAGGCTACATTGTCTATGGTCCTCAGACCGCGCTGGTGCTGACGCTTGGCGAGGGCACGCATATCTTCTGGCTGCACCCTTGCGGGGAGGATTTCCTGCTGGTGAGGCGGAACGTACAGATCCCGCCGAAAACGCGGGAATATGCGGTCAATGCCTCGAATTTCCGGTTCTGGGACGATGCGATCAAGGCGTACGTCATCGACTGCACGCTGGGCGAGGACGGCCCGCGCCATGCCGATTTCAACACGCGCTGGATCGCGTCGCTGGTGGCCGAATCCTTCCGCATCCTGACGCGGGGCGGCATTTACATCTATCCGGACGACAGCCGGAGCGGTTACACCAAAGGGCGTCTGCGCCTGGTTTACGAGGCCAATCCAATTGCCATGCTGACCGAGCAGGCGGGCGGCGCTTGTACCACCGGCACAGAGCGCATCCTCGACTTAAAGCCCGCCTCGCTGCATCAGCGCATTGGGCTTGTGTTCGGTTCGAAATCCGAGGTCGAGGAGATCGCGCACTACTACAAGGCGCCGCATTCTCCCGGTGATCGCTCTCCACTTTTCGCCCAACGCGGGCTCTTCCGTTCAGTGAGGACCTGACCGATGTCAAGAAAGCATCCAATCATTTCGGTGACGGGCTCGTCGGGCGCCGGCACCACAACCGTCAAACATACGTTCCAGCAGATCTTCCGCCGCGAGAACGTCAAGGCCGTTACCATCGAGGGCGATGCCTTCCATCGCTACGACCGCGCCCAAATGAAGAGGGAGATCGCGGAGGCGGAGGCTAAGGGCACTACCCATCTAAGCCATTTCAGCCCGGAAACGAACCTGCTCGGCGAGTTGGAGAATACATTCCGCACTTTCGGCGAGACCGGGACAGGCAAGACCCGCCATTATGTGCACGATCTCGAAGAGGAAACCGCCTTTGGCTGCCCGGCCGGCACGTTTACGCCGTGGGAGGATCTGGAGCCTGGAGCGGACCTGCTGCTTTACGAGGGACTGCATGGCGCGGTTGTCACCGGCGAGGTGAACGTGGCGCAGCATGCCGATCTCAAGATCGGCGTCGTTCCGGTCGTCAATCTCGAATGGATCCAGAAGAATCCACCGCGACCGGTCCTCGCGCGGCTATACGGCCGAAGCCGTCACGCAAACGATCCTGCGGCGCATGCCAGACTATGTGCAGTATATCTGCCCGCAGTTCACCGAGACGGATATCAACTTCCAGCGTGTGCCGATGGTCGACACGTCGAACCCGTTCGTCGCCCGCTGGATACCGAAGGCGGACGAATCCATGGTTGTCATCCGGTTCAAGGACCCGCACGGCATCGACTTCGGTTATTTGACCAACATGCTCCACGACAGCTTCATGAGCCGTGCTAATACCATCGTGATTCCCGGCGGGAAACTCGACCTGGCGATGCAGCTCATTCTGACGCCCATGATCATCCGCCTTATGGAAGGCAGGCGCCGCGCACTGTGATAGAGGGATACTTGCAATTATGACGAATACTACTTTCGAAACGGCCGGCGCCAAGCCATCCATGCGCGACATGGCAAATGCGATCCGCGCCTTGTCCATGGACGCTGTCGAGGCGGCGAATTCCGGCCATCCGGGCATGCCGATGGGCATGGCGGACGTTGCCACGGTGCTGTTCACCAAGTTCATGAAGTTCGATGCGGCAGCGCCTTCATGGGCCGACCGCGACCGCTTCGTGCTTTCGGCCGGCCATGGCTCGATGCTGCTCTACTCGCTGCTCTTTCTCACGGGCTATCCGGGAGTAACCATCGAGGACATCAAGAATTTCCGCCAGCTTGGCAGCAAGACCGCGGGCCATCCGGAATACGATCATATGCCGGGCATCGAGACCACCACGGGCCCGCTCGGCCAGGGCATCACGACTGCTGTTGGCATGGCTATCGCAGAGCGCATGATGCAGGCGCGCTATGGCGACGCCATCGCGGATCACTACACCTACGCGATCGCCGGCGACGGCTGCCTGATGGAAGGGATCAGCCACGAAGCCATCGACCTGGCCGGGCATTTGAACCTCGCCAAGCTGATCGTGCTCTGGGACGACAACTCCATCACCATCGACGGCTCGACAGCCGTTTCCACCTCGACCGACCAGTTGAAGCGCTTCGAGGCTGCCGGCTGGGCCGTTGCCCGCGTGGATGGCCACAATCCAGCTGAGATCGAAGCCGCCATCGCCAAGGCCAAGACCGCCGGCAAGCCGTCGCTGATCGCCTGCAAGACCATTATCGGCTACGGCGCGCCCAACAAGCAGGGCAGCGAAAAGACGCACGGCGCGCCTCTCGGCAAGGAAGAGATTGCGGCAGCCCGCGTCCAGCTCGGCTGGCCTTATCCTCCGTTCGAAGTGCCGGCCGCCATTCTTTCGGCATGGCGCGAGGCGGGTAGCCGGGGCAAGGCAGAGCGTGGCGCCTGGGAAGCGCGGCTTGAGAGCAAACCCGAAGCCGAGCGGCGCGAGATCGCGGAATTCCTGGCGGGCAACCTGCCCTCCGCTGTCAGCGAAAAACTCGCCGCGTTCAAGGCGGATATGATCGCGCAGAAGCCCAAGCTCGCCACGCGCAAATCGTCCGAAATGGTGCTGCAGGTCATCAACGACGCAACCACCGCGACCATCGGCGGCTCGGCGGACCTCACGCACTCGAACTTCACCATCACCAAAGGCATGAAGTCCGTGAAAACGGGCGACTTCTCCGGCCGCTACATGCACTACGGCATCCGCGAGCATGCGATGGGCGCGGTTATGAACGGCATCGCGCTCCATGGTGGCTTCGTGCCCTACGGCGGCACGTTCCTCGTGTTCTCGGACTACATGCGCGGCTCGATCCGGCTCTCTGCGCTGATGGGCCTGCGCGTGCTCTACGTGCTGACCCACGACTCCATCGGCGTGGGCGAGGACGGCCCGACGCACCAGCCCATTGAGCATCTGGCCATGCTGCGGGCCACGCCAAACCTCTATGTGTTCCGGCCAGCCGACGCTGTGGAGACGGCGGAAGCCTACGAGACAGCCCTTGCCTCGCGCCGCACGCCATCGGCCTTCGCGCTGTCGCGGCAGAACCTCGCGGCGCTCCGGCTCGAAGCATCGGCCGAGAACCTCACCGCGAAGGGCGCCTATGTCCTGCGCGAGGCCGAGGGCGGCCGCGATATCACGCTGCTCGCCACGGGCTCCGAGGTCGAGCTTGCGGTCAACGCGGCGGAAAAGCTCAAAGCGGAAGACATCAAGGCTGCCGTGGTCTCCATGCCGTGCTGGGAGCTGTTCGAGCAGCAGCCGGCCGGCTACCAGGCGCAGGTGCTGGGCACCGCCCCGCGCATCGCCATCGAGGCGGCAGGCCGCTTCGGCTGGGACCGCTGGATCGCCGGCAACGGCACGTTCATCGGCATGAACGGGTTCGGTGCATCTGGGCCAGCACCCAAGGTGTACGAAAAGTTCGGGATCACCGTGGACGCCGTGGTGGCCGCCGCGAAGGGTTTGCGGAAATAGAAAAGTTGTGCCGGGAATTGGCGTTATAACCCCTCACCCCAGCCCTCTCCCTATGGGAGAGGGGGCACGTTGTGCCCGCTGTTAAGGCGTCCCCTCTCCCAGAGGGAGAGGGACAGGGTGAGGGGTTACAGCCCCCGGAAATAGCCAACACAGTCCCATAAAGCAGGTAAGTCATGAGCCGGAATGTCCTGATCGCCCCCTCCATCCTCTCCGCCGACTTCGCGAAATTCGGCGAGGAGGTTCGCGCCATCGATGAAGCGGGCTGCGACTGGGTCCATGTCGATGTGATGGACGGCCATTTCGTGCCGAACATCACGTTCGGGCCGCGCCTCGTCGAGTGCATCCGGCCGCACACCAAGAAGATGCTCGACGTGCATCTCATGATCGAGCCCGTACAATCTCTATATCGAAGCCTTCGCCAAGGCCGGCTCCGACCTCATCACCGTGCACGCCGAAGCGACCAAGCACCTCGACCGCACGCTGCAACTCGTGCGCAACTTCGGCAAGAAGGCGGGCGTCTCGCTCAATCCGGCGACCCCGGAATCGGTGATCGAGTATGTGCTGGACCGGATCGACCTCATCCTGGTCATGAGCGTGAACCCCGGTTTCGGCGGGCAGGCGTTCATTCCGAGCCAGGTCGAGAAGGTGCGGCGGCTGGCGGCGATGACAGCCGGGCGCGGCATCGATATCGAGGTGGATGGCGGGGTGACGCCGGAGACCGCGCCGGCACTTGCGGCGGCGGGAGCGAATGTGCTGGTCGCGGGGTCCGCGGTGTTCAAGGGCGGGCCAAGCGCATACGGTCCGAATATGCGGGCGATACGGGACGCTTGCTTGGTGTCGGCTTAGCTGGGTCAACCGCCTGCGCCACACGGTGCAGGGCCGCGTGGAGGCTTGAACGCGCACAACAGGCCGCCAACAGAACTGTATGTATACTTCATTGTCGGCTGTCTACACCGCTGCCTTCGAATCGAAAAGGGGCCCATACTGGCCCTCGATGGCGGCGCAACCGCCACATTGAGTGCCACATGGCACCATTATGCACAATATCTAGTCCGTATACCGCCACATACACGCTTTAGCTGTGGAAAACTTTCGGCACCCGCTCCCGCTTCTTGACGCAAAGACGCACAACGTTTAGTTGAATATTGCTCTGGCTTCGCGGGGGGCCGGAGCACTTTTCCCCTGGCTATTAACATAGCCGCAGGTGGTTGTTAACTCAACCTCTAACAGAAAATCGCTGAGGTTGCACCGAACGTACTGGCAACCCTTGATCGCATCTCCGCGCTGCTGGCTTCTTTTTGCCCCCCATGCACGCTCTTCTCTGCAACCGGACCGGTAGTGTCCCCGGATACTTATCTAAATCAACATCCCCGCAATCGCTCCACTCGCCAAGGTGGCAATGGTGCCCGAGACGATGGAGCGCGGAGCAAGTGCCACGATCTCCGCCCGCCGCTCCGGCGCCATCGCAGTCATGCCGCCAATCATGATGCCGACGCTGCCGAAATTCGCAAAGCCGCATAGCGCATAGGTCATGATGAACTTCGAGCGCTGGCTTAGAGCGTCCGGCGCAAGCTGGGAAAAATCCAGGTAGGCTGCGAATTCGTTGATCACGGTCTTGGTGGCCATGAGGCGGGACGCGGCGTCGAGGTCGTGCGCTTCTATGCCTACGAGCCATAGCAGCGGTCTGAAGCCGGCCGCGAAAAACTGCTGCAGCGTGAACGGCCCAAAGCCGCCATGCGGCACCACGCCCAGTATCGCGTTGCAAAGCTGTACCAGCGCCACCATCACGATCAGCATCGCCACAATACTCGCGACGAAGAAAATGCCGTCGTTGGTGCCCCGCGTGATCGCCTCCAGGAAATTCGATGGCGGATCGGCCTGCGCCAGTTCCGCCGGTTCTTCAGCCCGCGCGTCGAAAGGGATCATGATCGCCGCGACGGCCAGCGCGCCGGGGGTCGAGATCACGGAGGCGATCAGGATGTGCCCCAGGGCGCCGGGGATAACCGGACCGAGCAGCGACGCATAGATCACCATGACGGTTCCGGCGATGCCCGCCATGCCGCAACTCATAAGCGCGAACAGTTCGCCGCGCGGCATCTTGACGAGGTACGGCCGGATGAGCAGCGGAGCCTCCACCATGCCGACGAAGACATGCACGGCAGCCCCCAGACCCAGCGGGCCGCCTACGCCGAGCGTGCTCTTCAGCACGAAGGCGAACCCCGCGACGATGCGCTGCAAGATGCCCCAGTATAGCAGGAGGGAAGCCAGTGCGCTGATGACGAGCACCAGCGGGAAAGCCTTGAATGCGAGGATGAAGCTGGCGCCAGGCTTGACTTCCGTGAAAGGCAGCGCGCCCCCGCCGAGATAGCCGAAGACAAGGGCCGTGCCGGCGGCGGTCGCCTTTTCCAACGCCGCGACGCCATCATTCAGCAGAAAGAAGAACGCGGTGGCCGCGGGAAATTCGATCAACAGGACCGCAAGCCCGATTTGCAGGCCAATGCCGCCCACGACGATCCGCAAGGGAATGTGCCAGCGATCGGCACTCAGGCACCACGCCAACGCCAGCAACGCCGCCAGTCCGAGCAATCCATGTACGGCAGACATGTTCCCTCCCCCGCGGCACCGTTCGCGGACAATGCATAGGCAAAATTGCGCTCTGCCTTCTAGCGTTACCGCCGCCCGGATTTGTTGAGCGTAAGTAGCGCAAAGCGCGAACGCGCAGCCAAAGAATTCACCTGCTGGCCGCTTCGCCGGGCTATTTCGACGGCGCAACGAGGCAGCCTTCCAACTTACAACAATATAGCATAGAACTCTTGAGTAAGTATTAACGGCTAGGTTATTGATATATATTGGGTTTTTATCTTCCCTGCCGGATTCGCCATGGTTAATTCAAATCTCACTTTATATTTAACCGTAGTTTTCAAAGCTAAAAATCGACCTAAAACGGGGAATTTTTGCCCGAATTCAGCCAATTTGGAACACATCGATTCCGCGTTAACTGCGTTTGTATTAAGCATAAGCGCGCCGTAGACGGCGTTAGCGGTATTTTTACACTTCGTCCGGGCGCTCGAAGCGCCTTCCGCGATCCTGGGACAATTCGCGTTGCGCTTGCGCGAGGGGATGCCCCAAGGGCAGCGGAATAGAAGCAGCTGCAAGTCACCACAGTGCTACGGTGCTTTGTTCGGGCGTTTCGCCCCAGATCACAAGCCCGCCATTCTTGCCCTGGGATTTGACAAACGCATTTAGTCCGTCGCCATTATACCCATAAGTGGTTTTCGATCCCGTCGCCCATGTTTCCGTAACGATGCTAACGTCCACGCCAGACGCCTGAGATGCTGGGATATAAGTCATGGCATGGTTAGCTATAGCCGTAGAGACTGCCGTCTCATATGCTTGGTCTACTGCCTGTTCGTCTTTTGGTAAGTCTTTCCACCCATACGCCGCATCTGGTTCGGCCGCGGTCCACACCAATTCAAATCTCGTGATATTCTGAGCCATCCAGTCCGTATTGCCGGAAGCCCCATCGGTTGCCGTGCCGCCTGATGTACTAGCTGTGGTTGATGAGGATGAAGCCGGTGTTCCGCCCTTAACAAGCGCTTGAATGGCCGCTATCGCTGCGCTTGTGACCTTGTCGCTGGAATTGGTCGCGGATGAAACGGAGGGCGTAACGGTGCTGGCGGTTGCCGCGCCCAAGTCCTGCGAGGGCGATCACCCTTGCC
>CAVYEY010000031.1:0-36183 GCA_963767435.1 uncultured Alphaproteobacteria bacterium | reverse complement strand
CGGCCCATTTTGCGTAAATTGGATAGGGGAAGGTAGCGCCTGCGCCGGAAATATCGGCCGCGATAGCCGCCGGCACAACCGCGACAGCAACCGCGACGCCTGCAAGAAGCGCCTTGATGGAGAATGTCACGCTTTTAGCTCCCATGATTGGGGCCGAGCCCCGCTTTCAAACAAAGATATTGCCACGGGAAGCTCATCCCCGCGTGTAACACTACAAAGACAGCTTATGCGATTGATATAATGTGATAAATTTTAGCGTATGGATAGGCCGCGGGGGCTTTGGCAAGCTGGTGCTTTTGCAGCTTGTTTCCGGCATGGGGCAGGTGCGCTTTTGAAGGCGGCGAGCCTGCCCGCCGGCTGGCGCGCTAAGCCACGCCGAACGGGTTCTTGACCGTCACCGGCAACTCCGCGGCTGCGACCGTGATGGGAAGATCGCCGCCGGTCTCCAACTCCTGAACTATCCGTTCGAGAAGCGATTTGAGGGCCTTTGCATTCGCAAGACCGGCGCGATCTCTGGTTATGGCCAAAGTGCCGTAAATTGCGATGTGATCCTCACGGTTCTCGATGCTGAGACCGCCCAGAGCGACCGCGTCGCTTTCGTTCCTGAAGGGTGAAAAGTTCATCGTCTTCCCGTGCCCAATACCATCAGCAGGCTATCGCGGCTCCCTTTCGTTCTTGGCGGAGCGGAAGCCGGCGGAGGCGCTGTCCTTCTCGCACATATATGCTCCATTCTTGGTATTCCCATAGAAGTTTGAGCCCGCGAAGTGATAAACGTGGGAGCGCACGTTGACCCAAACCACCGCATCCGCCGGACAATGCTGCTTCGCTTCTGTTTCGGTGGTGTATTCTGCCTGGGTAGCGGATGCTGTTGTCCCTGGGGCGGCTGGTGCGGTTTGGGAGCCTGGGGCATCGTGCCCTGCCGGTTCGGCCCCCGCAGTGTGCAGGCGGCATCCGAAATGCGGCGTTGGAACTGGCAGTTTCATGGCGTGCTGCCGGATATCGGCGCCGAGTTGCGGGAAGACGTCGACGCTTATCTTGCTTTCAAGCTCCGCGATTGAAATAGGTTCAAAACCTTGGCTCCCGTCATTGGGCGCGAAATAGGCTCCGGCTGCGTTGCGCGATGGGATGTAAACCGCCTTGAAGATGTGCGTCGGAACAAGAACACGTCCCTTGAGACTTTGAAGGTCTGTCCCAAGGAACGCCGGCCCGGTAACGGTGTAAACTTCGCCTTCCGAAAGCGCCAGATCGCGCACGGCAAACTCGATGCCTTCCCACAGCACTTCGTTATTGCAGGGATCTTGCGGGATCATGTTCGCGAGCGAGAAGGATTCCGCCTGCGCCTCTTCCGTCGACATATCCCCGTTTGGCGCCATGTGGCCACGGTCGAAGCCACTGCGGCGGTAATCGGCAAGTTCCGAGCGCCGGTCTGCAGGCAGGCTCAACTCCTCGTGAAAGGCATCGGAGCGCAGGCGCTGCAATCCGTGTGCCCGTTGAATGCGCGCTGCGGTCAAATGCTCGGCGGACCAGAGCGGCGTGCGCGCAATACCGGAGTAGAGCAGGGAAATTTCAGAGAAGCAGATGGGGTAGGTCTGCGCGGTGAGCTTTGGGTTTTTGAGAACGGGCTCCGCGCCCCGGTAGAGTTGGGATTGACAACCTGCTTCTGCCGCGCCGGCCTGTTGAGCAAAAAGCGCAAGAAAAGCAAGCAGAAACGCCACGAAACAGGAGCGTTGAGACATGGCTGTTCTCCCAATCCGGTTTGTTAACAGTCCAGATTGGGTATGCGATTTGGCCCGGGGGCAGAAAGTTTATGCCGGCAAGGGCCTCAAGGAGGGGTGCAAAACGAAAGGGAGAGGCGGCCGGCCGGCAACGCGAAAGGCGCCGCACGCAGAGATTGGAGAGCTGCGCGGCGCCAAATGGATTGGAAATGTAAAGGTAATCAAGGCGGGCTTCGCCGCCTGCTTTATAGTAGTGGGGCCTACGCCAAAACGGTAGAATAAGCCCCGGCGCCGTTAAGCGCTTGCCGTTTCGCTAAGGCATCCTTCGAGAAGCTCGATCGACTTTGCGATCCGCTCCCGTTCCTGGGAGGTAAATGCCATAGAATATGCCATAATGGAGATCTCCCTCAGGGTAGACAGGATATACTCCGTAACTTCCTCATCGTTCGCACCGTTATAAACGACCACTTCACTCGCGAAAGCGCCGTTCGAAACAAGATCGTTCATGTTTCGCCCCATTTTGCATCACCCGCGGCATTATCTTGGAAATCGAATATATTTTATGCCGATATATTGAATATAATCGAAGCGGAATCGCTAGCAACCAAGCAAGGGTTGCAGCCATTCGCAGCGTGCTACCTTTGCTATAAACTGCCGCCAGCGAGGGGTAGGGGCAGATGCGGCCTGCGTTTATCCGGTCTGAGTCTTGAGCCAAGGAGTGCCGCAGCTGGCAAGAATGTGCACAGAAAAAAGCCGCGAGTTTTTCTCCGCGGCTAAGTTTCTGGGCAATGGCGCCGGGAGGAAACCGGGCTTTCCTTAAGGTCGCACTCTTCAGCTTGATTGAAGCTGACTATACTGAACACGCAAGGGCGGCGATGTGCTAGTATTCCCTATTTCCGGTTGCGAAAAGCCGCTGCGTTAGACAGAATGTCTTCGAGCTTGCCGCGGCCAAGATTTTGGTTCCAAACCAGAATCTTGCACCGGCCGACGGCATCGCGGCTTAAGCGTTGTTGATGGTTGTCAATCCCAGACAGTTCCGGAATGTGCTAATAAAAACAAGGTGACAGCGAGCGCTGGAGGTTCCCATGCCACGCGACCGGAACGAACCCGACGAAACCTACGCCGACGAAGTGCTGACAATCTCGCCAGAGCAAGTCTGCTTTGTCATCGTCAAAGCCCGCGAATTCGATGTCAAGGATACCGATAGCGAACTCGATTCGGGCTCCAACGCCTCGGACGACCTGATGATTTCGGTCCTGGAGGATAATCGCGACGATGCCGTCCAGCAGGAGCTTGTCTCGTTCATCGCGAACATGACAGAGGACGAGCAGATCGACCTTGTCGCGCTCGCGTGGCTTGGCCGGGACGACAACACGCTCGAAGACTGGCCGTCCTTGCGCGAAGAAGCGGCGAGCGCGCATCGTTCGAGGCCGCACAGTACGGCACGCTATCTCCTCGGCATGCCGCTTCTGGCGGACTATCTCGAAGAGGGGCTTGCGATGTTTGGAAAGTCCTGCGAGCAATTCGAGATGGGAAGACTTTGAATTGCAGCCGGAACGGCGCCGTGCCGCTACTAGAAAACGAACTCGGGCTTTGGCTCAAAGCCTGGCAGGAACTCTGCGCCAGCGTCGAAGACGGGCCGCCCTGAAACAATGCCGGAAGCTTTCGTGAAGAGGTAGGCGTGTCCGTGCCAGCCTTTGCGGATGACCGTTATGAGACGCCCGCCTTCCGCAAGCTGATCGAGCAGATCTTTCGGTTCTTTGGAAACGCCGCCGTTCACCAGAATCAGGTCGAAGGGCTTTTCTGTGGCTACTCCTGCATCGAGTGGGCCGTTATGCACCTTGACCGTCTCGATGCCTACGTGCCGCAGGCATTGTCCGGTTCTTGCCGCCAGCAACTCCGAGGCCTCCAGGGCATGGACCGTTTTGCAAATTTTGGCGAGAAGTGCTGCGGAATAGCCCGTTGCTCCGCCCACATCAAGCGCATGGTCTGTCTCCGATGGCCCCGCAAACTGCAGCATGCGAGCGAGCACCATTGGAGGAAGTAGATAACGCGCCGGTGAGTGAGGCGTAGCGGGCGCGGCCAGTACGGCCTCGTCCATGTAAGCGAGCGCCTTCTGGCCCTCGGGAACGAAGCATTCGCGGGGCATGCTTGCGAAAGCGTTCAAAACGCGCGGGTCGCGGACCCCGTTGGGCCTGATTTGCGATTCCACCATGGCCATGCGCGCTGTTTCGAAGTTCATCGCGATTCTTCCCGCCAGAAACCAATTCGAGGAGACATTAGAGAGGTTAAGTGACGCCTAACAAAAATCCCGCCTCCTGACCAGAGGTGTAAACACAATGGCGGGGTAATTCAAGCGAACTGGCCGCTCTTCGAGAGCGGAGGAAAGCGGGTTTGCTGGCACACAATGCCCCGGCCGTCATGAAGATGGCCGTGGCGGCGGCAACCGGCTTTCGCACATCGGGCCGCGCCAGCTCCGCCGGAATCTTGGCTGCCGTGCCTGAAGTGCGGGGAATGGCGCCGCGGAACCTTGACCGCCGGTGCCAAATAGCCAACTCTAACAAAGAGTGTGGGGAACAGGAGAGATCATTCATGACGAGGCATTTCCCGGGCGGTCCAGCAATACCGGTCCACGCGGCTCAATCCACCGGCGGTTTCCTGGACACAGAGTCTAAACCAGCCGGTGAGATGCCCGGCTGGAATTTGAGCGATCTCTACCCCGAGGGACGCCAGCAACTTGACGCGGACATCGAGAAGGCGGCACGGGCGGCAGCTGAATTCCGCGAAACATACATGGGCAAGCTCGATGGCTTGGCGCGGCAAGATCCGTCTGCGCTTGCGAAAGCCATCGCCGCTTACGAGGCGCAGTCGGACCGCATGGGCCGCGTGGGCGCCTTCGCTTACCTCAATTACGTAACCAGCACCTCGGATCCGGCCCGCGCCAAGCTTTTCGGCGATGCCCAGGACAAGCTGACGGCGATCAGCACGCAGCTTTTGTTCTTCGAGCTGGAGTTGAACCGCATCGGCGACGAGGTCATGGACGCGGCGCTCCATAACAAGGAACTCGGCCATTACCGGCCTTGGCTCACCGATCTCAGGAAGGAGCGGCCCTACCAGCTTTCCGACGATCTTGAAAAGCTGTTCCACGAGAAAGCCATGACAGGCCCGGCTGCGTGGAGCCGCTTGTTCAACGAGACGCTTACAGGCCTAAAATTCGAGGTCGATGGAGAAATCTACACGCTCGAAGTTGCGCTCAATTTCTTGAGCGACGCCAATGGGGACAAACGCGCGGCGGCGGCGGAGGGGCTGGCGAAGGTTTTCAGGACCAACGTGCGGCTATTTGCCCTGGTGATGAACACGCTTGCCAAGGACAAGGAAATCTCCGACCGCTGGCGCGGTTTTCCGGACGTGGCCTCGTCGCGCCATCTTGCCAACCGGGTCGAGCCCGAAGTCGTGGCAGCACTTGTGCAGGCAGTCCGCGACAGCTATCCGCGGCTGTCGCACCGCTACTATGCCCTCAAAGCCAGATGGCTTGGCATGGACCGGCTCAATTACTGGGACCGGAACGCACCCATCAGCCGCGATCCCGAGCCCCTCACGGAATGGAACGATGCACGCCGCACCGTGATCGAAGCCTATCGCCGCTTTTCGCCGCGCATGGCCGAAATCGCCGATGGATTCTTCGTCAAAAACTGGATCGACGCGCCAGTGCGCGAGGGCAAGTCGCCCGGCGCATTCTCGCATCCAGCCGTGCCTTCGGCACATCCCTACATCATGATGAACTACCTGGGCAAACCGCGCGATGTGATGACGCTCGCCCATGAGTTGGGCCATGGGGTGCACCAGGTGCTCGCCAATGCCCAAGGGGCGCTGATGGCCTACACGCCGCTAACCTTGGCCGAGACCGCGAGCGTGTTCGGCGAGATGCTGGCGTTCAAGGCGCTGCTTGCACAGACCCAAAGCCCGCGCGAGAAAAAAGTGCTGCTCGCACAGAAGGTCGAAGACAAGATCAACACCGTGGTGCGCCAGATCGCGTTTTATCAGTTCGAGCGGCTGGTGCACGAGGCACGGCGTGAAGGCGAGCTGACTTCGGACAAGCTTGCCGAATTCTGGATGTCCGTGCAGAGCGAAAGCCTTGGCCCGGCGATTATCTTGAACGATGGCTACGAGAACTATTGGACGTACGTCTCGCATTTCGTCCATTCGCCGTTCTACGTCTACGCCTATGCGTTCGGCGATTGCCTGGTGAATTCGTTGTATGCGGCCTACGAGCGCGCGCCGGAAGGCTTCGAGGGCCGGTATCTCGACATGCTGCGCGCGGGCGGCACCAAGCACCATAAGGAGCTTCTGGCGCCGTTCGGCCTCGATGCCACCGACCCTGGTTTCTGGGCGATGGGGCTTAAAGTGATCGAGGATATGATTACGGAGCTTGAAGGCTTGGATACTTAGACTTAAGGGCGCTTATGTACCGGATTTTCATTTCACACGGCTCTGAAGACAGCTGGGTCGCCACTCAAATTGCGAGGCGTGCAAAGCAGGACAAAGCAGGACGCAAAGGCAGAGGCATTTCTCGACGTATATGATATAGCTAAAGGGGACGACTTCGAAAGCCGGATCTTCGAAATGCTTCCCCAGTGTGATGAGCTTATTGCACTCATAACGCCTTGGTTGGTCAATAGAAATTGGGTTTGGACGGAGATTGGCGCCGCAAGGGTTCTCGGAAAGAGGATTGTCGGAGTACTCTATGGTGTTACCATCGACGCTCTTAGCGAGGATCATGGAGGCACAGCCTGCCTTAATTCGAAGAATGTCATGTCGATCAATGAATTCGAAACATATCTTGGGGAGCTGAAAAAGCGCGTGAAGGAGTCCGCAAAATGAACTTGTTTATCTCCTACGCCCGGATCGACCATCAATATGTCCAGGCGCTTTCCCAAGCGTTGCGGAGCAGAGGCTTCGACGTGTTTCGCGACGAGGGCACGCTTGCCGCTGGCGAAAATTACGCTGATTTGATTTTGGATGCGGTGAAGAACGCAGAACTTATCGTCTTTGTCGTTCCAAAGGAAAGTGGCGAAGGTAAGAATGCGCTTTTCGAGGTAGGCGCAGCGAAAGCCTTGGGGAAGAGGATATTTGCGATCATGCCTCATGGAAGGACAAGCGCAGGCCGTGACGTTGCGATGGGGTTGGCTGACCTCATCTTCTTAGATGTTTCAGAGACGCAACCCGACAAGGTCGCCGACATTGTTGAACGCGCGCTTGACCGGCGAGCGTTGCATTAGGCGGAGAATATTTGGCTGGGGAGTTAACGCTGGAGGCGAAGTGCCCGGCAGCGGGCCGGCGCATGGCTATTCGCAGCCGGACTTAGTGTGCGGCCTTAGCCTGCTGCGGATGGCGCCGAACCTGCAAGCGCCAGATAATCATATATTTCAACGCGCTGAAAAACGTTCCCAATTTGCCCTCCCCGGGTGCGAAAGCAGCGCTTCGAATTAGTCAAAAGTCGAAGCTTCGCAATTACGGGTAGGTTGGAACGATTGGTTGGGTCAATGCGGCAGATTGGCCCGCGTTATGATGGAAGGTGCCGCAGATCTGTGCCGCGATGCCGTCTGCAAAATCGCCAAAGCGCAGCAACAGCGAGGTGCGCGTAACCTCGCGCGGAGAGGCGTTGAACTGCTATCTTCAACTCGCACAAGGCTTTTTGCGAACGCGGACGACGATGTCCACCGACTCGACCTCCACGCCGTCAGGCAGCTTTGCCGAGCCCACGACCTTCAGATCTCCAGCGCCGATGTCGGTCAGCTCCCCGGTTTCTGCATTGTAGATATGCGGATGTGGCGAAGTATTCGAGTCGAAAACGGTTCGCTCGGAGTTGATAATCAGTTCGCGCACAAGGCCCTTCTCGCTGAAGAGCTTGAGCGTGTTGTAGACGGTCGCCCGTGAAATCTCAGGGATGAGCCCTTTGACGCGCGCCAGCACCTGATCCGCGGTGAGGTGCACCGGCGCGCAGAGCATGACCTGGCCGACCGCCAGCCGCTGGAGGGTCAGCGGAACGCCGGCCGAGCGCAGCCGCGCGTCGACGCCTGTACCATCCAGGAGTTCACCGCCCGGCGACGCAGTTTGCTCAGGCCGCCTGTCCTTATCGCGTGTCATGACCCCTCGCAGTGCCAGGGGAGCATCGCGCTCCCCCGTCCATCTTGCCTGTTGAGCCGCTTATTGCAAGAACGGCTTTGGACGCGGTGTTGCGTCCGATGATGGCGGAAGAACCGGCAGCGTAAACCCCGGCTGATCGCCCGTCAGCGTCTTCAGGAAGGCGACAATTTTAGCATTCTCGCCTGCCGTGAATTTCTTGCCAAGCTGCAGCCGGCCCATTGTATCGACCGCTTCGGTCAAAGTGTTGGCCGCGCCATCATGGAAATATGGATAGGTCAGTTCGACATTACGCAGAGTTGGAACCTTGAAGTGCATGCGGTCTTCGTCCTTACCGGTCACGCCCGAGCGCCCCTCGGCGGTGCTTGCGGTCTTGTATGCTTCGACCACGCCCATCTTCTGGAACGAATTGCCGCCTACGCCCGGTCCATTGTGGCAGGCTACACAGCCGCTGTCCTTGAATAGTTTGTAGCCTTCCTGCTCATCGGCGGTGAGCGCATCCTTTTTGCCGAGTAGCCATTGGTCGAAGCGTGAATTCGGTGTCACGAGGGTTTTCTCAAATTCGGCAATGGCGGCCGTGACTTGATCGATATCGATTTTGTCCTTGCCGAACACCTCTTTAAATTCGCGCTGATAGGCGGGAATGGTCTCCAGAATGCCGATTGCAAGCGTGTGGGAGAAGGCCATTTCGCCTGGGTTGGCGATTGGGCCGCCGGCTTGCGCCTTCAGGTCGGCCGCGCGTCCGTCCCAGAACTGGGCGACGTTGAGGCTCGAATTCAGCACCGTTGGGGCGTTGATCGGGCCTTGGTGCCAATGATCGCCAATCGAGGTTGGCAGGTTGTCCGAGCCGCCCGCGGACAGGTTGTGGCACGAGTTGCACGAGATGAAGCCCGACTTCGAAAGGCGGGGATCGAAGTAGAGCTTCTTGCCAAGTTCAACCATGCCGAGGTTGACGGATTGGGGAGGCTTGATGGGCTCTATGGGTTCCTGGGCGATTGCGGGGCGGACTGTCAGCGAGGCAGCGCCGGCGAGGGCAAGACAACTCAAGATCAATCTTTTCATAGGGTATTCCTATTGCTGGTTGCGGCGATGCTTCCAAGACCGATGCCTCCGGGCTTGCCTTCCCTGCGGCGCCTTCTGAATGCGGGGCGTTGTAGCTAAGTCTATTGATTGGACGCAGTCTAATTCTTGCGCTAAATCAAAAACCGCCACCTTGACGCGCGCTATTCGGTCGCACCACCTGTGTGCAAGTCCGGCTGCGGAACTAAACCGGCATCTGTTTTTGAGTGGTGGCCGGCGTAGGCACCGCACGGACCCTTTAAGTGTCCGGTAACGCTGTTCGTTGCCGATTCCGGCATTTTGGGTAGTTTCCGCCCGTCCTTCGATTTTGAATTATTTTAGCAGATGCGCCTAAAAATGACGTTATGCGCAAGGCGGTTGCTGTAAGGTATTGATTATTATGGGGGAAAGTTTAGCCGCGCGCGCGGTACGGAGCATAATACCCGGCTTAAGCCAAATTTTACCACGCCATGCAACTTATTCTTGTGCCACCTTGCGTTGCAACCTCTTTTGCCCCCCGCGCCGGGTAGGCGCCCAAGCCTGGCAACTTTGAAGAAACGTAAGGAATACGTCCGACATGCGCTCAACCGCCAAACTGAACTCTGCTTTCTCTGTAACATCCGGTAGCCTCTTCAGCCGGCTGGGTATTGCTCGCCAGACCGGAGCGATCGGCGCGGCCGGGGTGCTTGGCGTCCTGATTATCGGACTGCTTCACTATGCAGGATCGGAGAAATTGGCCGGGTTCAACCGCGAGGCCGAAGTCCAGAATTCTATTCTTGCCAAAGTCTATGAAATCAAGCTGGACCTGCTTGAGGCACGCCGCAGCGAAAAGGACTTCCTGCTCAAGCGCGAGGAGCTGCGGCTCCAGAGGCACGCGGGCGCGCTGGCCAAATTCAATGAGGATATCAAGGCGCTGGCGGAGCTGGAGACCCCAGCCGCGCGTGCCGGCATCGACAAGCTTGCAGGAATCATCGCCGAATACGCTAGGCGGTTCCAAACCGTCTCCGATGCCATCCGCAAGGAGGGGCTCGACGAAAACAGCGGGTTCCAAGGTGCGCTGCGTACGTCGGTGCACGATATAGAACACTCCATCGAAGGGCTGAAAAGCCCGCAGCTTGAGGTGGCCATGCTGCTCATGCGGCGGCACGAGAAGGACTTCATCGCCCGCCTCGACGCCAAGTACGTGAGCAAATGGAATGAAGCCGCGGAGAGCTTCCGGTCGCAGCTCGGCTGGGTTCCGCCCGATGTCAAGGCGCAGATCGAGGAGAAACTGACCGCGTATGAGCGGGATTTCAACGGCCTCGCCGGAACCATGCGGGAGCGCGTAGAAGCGACGGCACGCCTTTCTTCGCTTTATGCGGAAGCCGAGCCCTTGATTACAAAAGTCGATGCTGACGAGCAGAGAAGCGTGCAGGAAGCCAAGAGCCGGATGCAGGCCGGCACCCAAGCCTCTGCGCGCACCATAAACTGGAGCATCGGCCTGATCGGGTTTTTTGTGGCGATCCTCTCATGGCTGATCGGCCGCGGTATTGTGGCTCCCATTCTCAAACTCAAGGCATCCATCGTCGAAATCGCCGCCGGTAACCTGTGCGTCGAGATTGCCGGTGCCAGCCGGCGCGACGAGATCGGCGAGATGGCCGGTGCGATGCATGGCATGGCGGAAAAGCTTCGCTCCATCGCGGGCGATTCCCAGGCGGCGTCGGAGCAGGTGTCATCCGGTGCCCAGCAATTGTCTGCCACTGCTGAGGAGATGGCATCCGGCGCCAGCGAACAGGCCGCTGCGGCAGAAGAAGCGTCGGCGGCCATGGTAGAGATGGCTGCCAGCATCAAGCAGAACGCGGCAAGTGCCAGCCAGACCGAAAGGATCGCCCGGCAGTCGTCTGCCAGCGCCGAGCAGACCGGCCAGTCGGTGAACCGCGCCATGCAGGCCATGCAAACCATTGCCGGCAAGATCAATATCGTTCAGGAGATCGCGCGGCAGACGGATTTGCTGGCCTTGAACGCCGCGGTGGAAGCGGCGCGCGCGGGCGAGCATGGCAAGGGCTTTGCGGTGGTCGCCTCCGAGGTACGCAAGCTCGCCGAGCGCAGCCAGGCAGCCGCGCAGGAGATCGGCGCGCTTTCCGGCCAGACGGTGACAGTGGCCCAGGAGGCCAGCGAAATGCTGGCCAAGCTGGTGCCGGATATCAAAAAGACGGCCGGGCTTGTCCAGGAGATCTCGGCCGCCTGCCGGGAGCAGGACACGGGGGCAGGTCAGATCGACAACGCAATCCAGGAGCTCGACAAGGTCATCCAGCAGAACGCCGCCGCCGCTGAGGAGATGTCGGCGACATCGCAAGAGCTGGCGGCGCAGTCGGAGCGGCTCCAATCTTCAATCTCGTTCTTCCGCATTGACGGCAAGACGCGGCCCGCGGCGCCCGCCGCCTTGCGCCTGCGCTCGCACTCGCGGGCGATCATAGCGAATGGGGTTCATACCGGCCACAGCGCAGCGATTTAGAGCATATTCAACGAAAGCTGAGCCGGCGGAGAGGGGGTTCCAGAGCGGTCACGACTTATGCGCCAGCGGAGCGGCCGGCGAGCGGCTTACCTATTGGGATGTGCGGAATTTCTTCCTCAACCAACCCTCTTAGCGATAGCGGGCATCGAGTTCGAGGTTCCGCGCCAGCACCCGTTCCCACCGGTCGCCATTCTGAAGCAGCTTCTCCTTGTCGTAGAGCAACTCTTCGCGCGTCTCGGTCGCGAACTCGAAGTTCGGCCCTTCGACGATGGCATCGACCGGGCAAGCCTCCTGGCAATAACCGCAATAGATGCACTTCACCATGTCGATGTCGTAGCGCGTGGTGCGGCGCGTCCCGTCATTGCGGCGGGGGCCTGCCTCGATGGTGATGGCCTGGGCCGGGCAGATCGCCTCGCAAAGCTTGCAGGCGATGCAGCGTTCCATGCCGTTGGGATAGCGGCGCAGCGCGTGCTCGCCCCGGAAGCGGGGGCTCAGCGGATTCTTCTCGTAGGGGTAGTTGATCGTCGCCTTTGGCCTGAAGAAGTACTTCATGGCGAGCCAGAACGCCGCCAGGATTTCCGTCATGAACGCGTATTTAAGGGACCGTGCGAAGGCCATGCGAACGCTCCTCAAGGACCGGCGCTAATGCGCCGAGATCCCGGTCTGCAGAACCGGGACGACGAATTGCAAGAATGCAGCCACAACCACCACAGCGGCAAGCGAAGTTGGCAGCAGAACCTTCCAGCCGAGCCGCATCAGCTGGTCGTAGCGGTAGCGCGGCACGATGGTCTTCACCATGGCGAACATGAAGAAGACCACGCAGACCTTGATCGTGAACCAGATAACGCCCGGCACCCAGGTGAACGGCACCACGTCAACCGGAGGCAGCCAGCCGCCGAGGAACAGGATCGAAGTCAGCGCACACATCGAAACGATGGCGACATACTCGCCCAGCATGAACAGCAGGTAAGGTGTCGACGAATATTCAACCATGAAGCCAGCGACAAGTTCCGATTCTGCTTCGGGCAGATCGAAAGGCGGCCGGTTCGTCTCGGCCAGCGCCGAGATGAAGAAGACGATCATCATCGGGAACAGCGGCAGCCAGTACCAGTTCAGCACCGTAAGCCAGGGCACCCCCAGCAGGTTGGCGAGGCCGTGGTTGTGCTGGGCGGCGACGATCTCGTTCAGGTTCAGCGAGCCTGCGCAAAGCAGCACGGTCACGATCACGAAGCCGATGGAAACTTCGTAGGAAACCATTTGCGCGGCTGAACGCAGCGAGCCCAGGAACGGATATTTCGAGTTCGAAGCCCAGCCGCCCATGATGATGCCATAGACGCCGAGCGAAGAGATGGCGAAGATGTAGAGGATGCCCACGTTGATATCGGCGACTGCCCAACCGTCCGCAACGGGGATCACGGCCCAGGCCGAAAGCGCCAGTACCGTGGTCGCGAGCGGCGCAAGCAGGAAGACCACCTTATCCGCGCCTGCCGGGATCACGGGCTCCTTCAGCACGAATTTGATGAAGTCGGCGAAGGACTGCAGGAGGCCGTAAGCGCCGACCACGTTCGGGCCGCGCCGCAGCATGACAGCCGCCCAGATCTTGCGGTCGGCCAGCAACAGGAACGCGATGGCCAAGAGAAGGGCTACGAGCAGTACCACGCTCTTGAGCAGGATGACGACGACGGGAAAACCGTAGTCCCACCAGAGAGCGATCCAATCGATATTGGCGAGATTAGCCATGCGTGCCCGTCGCTCCCGATTGAGTTACCTGGGTCAGGGCCGATAGCTCGGCCATTACGGAAGACGACCGCGCAATCGGGTTCGTCTGATGGAAATCTTCAAACAGCGGCGCCAGCGGGGCATCCGGCAAAGCGGGACGGCGCTCCTTGGCGGCGGGCTCCAGCGGCAGCGCGGCGGGCTTGACCTGGTCTATGGCTGCCAGATGCGGATAGGCCTTGTACATTGCCTGACGCAGCTCGCGAAGGCTGTCGAAGGGGATTTTCGCGCCAAGGTGCTCGGAGAGCGCCCGGAAAATGGTCCAGTCCTCGCGCGCGTCGCCGGGCGGGAACACGGCGCGCTCGCCAAGCTGCACGCGGCCTTCGGTGTTCACATAGGTGCCGTTCTTCTCGGTATACGCCGCACCTGGCAGGACGATATCCGCCAGCCGCGCGCCGCGGTCGCCGTGCGAGCCGATGTAGACGACGAAGGCGCCACCGGTCTTGCTTACGTCGAACTCGTCGGCGCCGAGCAGGAAGAGGACCTGAATGTCGCCGCTATCGAGCATGCCGTGTACGTCGTGGCCGCCCTCGCCCGGCACGAAGCCGATATCGAGGCCGCCAACCTGCGCGGCACTCGTATGCAGCACGTTGAGCGGGTTCCAGGCCGAGGCGTCCTTGCTTTCCATCGCGGCGGCGGCGATCTGGGCTGCCTTGGACAGCACGGCTTCGCCAGCCTCGTGGTTGAGCGCTGCCTGGCCTACGATAATGAGGGGATGCTTTGCCTCGCGCAGCGCCGCCAGCACGCCGTTGCGGCCATCGGCCACGTCGTCCACCAGCTTCAGCGAATTCCCGAGCCACTCATAGGGGTAGTTCAAATCGGCTTCCGGGCCGATCAGCGCTATGCGTGCGCGGTTCTGCAGCCATGCCCTGCGAATGCGGACGTTCAGGACGGCCGCTTCCATGCGCGGGTTCGTGCCGATCAGGAGGATGACATCCGCCTTGTCCACGCCCGCGATGGTCGAGTTGAAGAGGTAGCCCGAACGGCCAAGCGCCGGGTTCAGCTTCGCGCCGAGCTGGCGGCAATCGCGGTGTGGCGAGCCAAGTCCGTCAAGCAGCGTCTTGAACGCGAACATCTCCTCGACGGTGGAAAGGTCGCCCGCGATGGCGCCAACCCGCTTGCCGGAGGCCTTGGCCGCACGCGCGGCGATTTCGCTGAAGGCGTCGTACCAGGTGACCTCTTCGAGCTTGCCATCCTTGCGCATGTATGGCCGGTCGAGCCGCTTGCGCTTCAACGCGTCGACAGCGGCGCGGCTCTTATCCGAGAGCCATTCCTCGTTCACATCGTCGTGGTTGCGCGGCAGGATGCGCAGAACCTCGCGGCCGCGGGCATCGATGCGGATGTTGGAGCCGAGTTCCGTCCATCACGTCGATGGATTCGGTCTTCTTCAGCTCCCAGGGCCGCGCGGTATAGGAATAAGGCTTCGAAGTCAGCGCGCCAACCGGGCATAGATCCACCACGTTGCCGGAAAGCTCCGAGACCATGCCCTGCTCAAGGTAGGTGGCGATCTCGACGTCTTCGCCGCGGCTGATGAGGCCAAGCTCCGATACGCCCGCGATCTCGGTCATGAAACGGACGCAGCGTGTGCACTGGATGCAGCGCGACATGAAGGTCTTGATCAGCGGGCCCAGATATTTCTCTTCGACGGCGCGCTTGCTCTCATGGTAGCGGCTGCCATCGGCGCCGTAATACAGCGCTTGGTCTTGCAGGTCGCATTCCCCGCCCTGGTCGCAGATGGGGCAGTCGAGCGGATGGTTTGCCAGCAGGAATTCCATCACGCCTTCGCGCGCCTTTTTCACCATGGGCGAATCGGTGCGGACCTGCGGCGGTGTGCCATCGCGGTTCGGGCGAAGGTCGTTCACGCTTGTGGCGCAGGAGGCCATCGGCTTCGGGAAGCCGACCCACTCCACAAGACACATGCGGCAGTTGCCCGCCACGGACAGGCGCTCGTGATAGCAGAAGCGCGGGATTTCGAACCCCGCCAGCTCGCACGCCTGCAACAGCGTGATGCCGTCCTCGACCTCGATTTCCCGGCCGTTGATGTTGAGCTTTGGCATTAGTCAACCTTGAAAGAGCGCCGCCTGCGGGGTTCTTATGGCACTAAGAAGCGCCGCCGGGCAACGGTTAACTGAGGGGACCCTCACAGTTCCGGCAGCAGGAAGGAATTACCTGGGTGAAGGAAAACGCAAGCCCCGCATATGTCAAGAAAACATTGCGGGGCCGTGGGCTATGGCTGCCTGTCTTGTCCCGGCCCTTGGCTGTGTCCTGGCAGGCCGCCGAGGGTGTCTTCAGCTCCACCGCCGTCGCCGCTCGAACTCGGAGCCGGGGGCACCGCGCCAGGCGGCGGGGCTGGCTGAGGCGCAGCTTTCTGAAAACCGCGCGTTTTCACGTCCGGCTTTTTCGGAGCGGGTTTGGTTGCCTGCGGCTTGGTCCCATCGTCGCCGGCGAAACAGGGAGGGACGCCTGCGGACATGATAAAGGCTGCAGACACAATGAAGGCGATGGCTCTGAGCACTTTGAATCTCCCTCGATAAGGATGCCAGTTCATTTCCGCCACGTCTGTACCTTCTCGCCCAGCCAGATTGAGGAGCCCCAGGACAGAATGGCGAGCGCCGTCGGAAACGGCACGCGCGCGATGAAAAACGGTACGCTCAAGCCGACTAACAGTAAAGAGCCGGCGATCCCAACCAGGAAATCAGCTTTTGATCCATGAAACGGCCAGCCCGGCCGCAGCACCTAGAAGACCAACCAGGAAGAGCAGCATGAATTGCTCTGTTGCGTTCCAGTTGTAGAAGAAGCGTCCGTCGAGGATCTGCGCGATAGCCTGCGCATGAATTGTGACGCCTGGGAAGAAGGTTTTGTCCTTGCCGACGGTGAACGGCAGGGTGTGCTGATCGAGCGCCGCGAAATCCGGCCCGATCAAGACGATCTTACCCTTCAAATCCAAAGGCGGCGCGCCCTTCTCCGGGGACAGAATTTCGTTCGCGGAATAGCGCAAGAAGGGCTGGTTGTTCCCGGTTGGGTCAAGCAGCCAGTCGACGCGCTGCTGGCCCTCGGGAATTTGTGGGAGCCATACGCGGCCTTTACCTGGGGCAACTGCGTGAGCGCGGCTGAAAGCGATGGATAGGGTTGATCGGGGTCGTCGTGATACACGGCCCGGTCCGCCCGGTCCCCCATCGAAAAGATTTCCTTCGCGCGCTTGAAGCCGATATGGCCCGCCCGGCCGCCCGTCTTCTGGATGAAGTCCGCCAGGAATTTGCGCTGGTGCTCGGTTTGCAGATAGCGGTCGCTGACTGCGGCGATCACCACGGGAGCCTTCGAATTGCGGATGGCTTTGAGAAGTGCTTCGTCCTTGTCTGGCTTGGTCGGGGTCGTGAAATAGAAATCGACCCCGATGGCGATAGCGCCAGCGTTGGACACCGCGCCGATGAGCTTGGCGAGCCAGGCGCGGTCGGCAGGCGGCATCGACGGCAGGCCGGCTTTTTCAAGACTCTGCGGATCGACCATGACCAGGGCCACCGCATTGTGCGGCTTGTCGAGGCGCGGCGAGAAATAATGGATGAGCCAATCCTCGGTCCAATGCTCGGACCCTTCCGGCAGGTAGTTGTTGTTGCCAAGATAGCTGATGGCAAGCGCCTGCAACGCGACAAGCGTCACGATCATCGCAATCGTGCCCAGCGTGGAATTCCGGCTCCCCCTCATGGCCCGCTTTTAGCCGATGGGCCGGAGCAAGCGCAAGTAATAGCTTTTTGTCCCCGCAGCGGCTGAGCTTCACCCTCGCCGCGCGGAATAGCGGATGGCGTTGTGCAAAATCAAGCCGGCGCGGGATTGGGCGCGGCGCCGGTTGGCCCAAGCAGCGCTTTCGTCCGCCACGCATATTCCTCTTTCAGGCGCCGGCACAGATCGAGATACATTCCGATCACCGGTTCCTCGGAATACTGAGCCTGGAAAACAGCTCTTCCGGCCTTGCCCAGCCGGGCGGCGAGTTCCCTGTTCACGATCAGCGATTGCAGCGCCTGGGCAAGTGCTGCCGGGTCGTCCTTTGCAACCATCAAGCCAGTTTGTCCGCCAGCGATCAGATAATCGGTATCGATCGAGTGCGTCGTAACCACTGGCACGCCATTGGCGAAGGCTTCCAGCACATAGCCCGACCCTTCGCCGCGGGAGGTACGGATGAACAGATCGGCCGTCTTGAGCAGGGCGTGACCGTCGTCGCGCCAGCCCAAAAAGCGGATGCGCGAAGATACGCCCATCTGGGCAGCGAGTTCCTTGACCGTCTCCTCGTAGGCCCCCGTGCCTGCCATCCAAAGATAAGCCTTCGGCAGCTTGGCGATGGCGCGGACGGCGATATCCGGCCCCTTTTCGCGGTCCATCCGGCCAAGCCAGACGATGAGCGGAGCATCCTCCGGTGTGTTGAACGCAGCGCGGCGGGCGGCGGGCACGCCCGTTTCAGGTACGAAATTCGGGATCGTGCTCAGCCGGCTTGAAGGCCAGCCCTGCTCTTCTATAAAGCGGGCGATGCGGGGCGTGCTCGCGATGAGGTGGTCGCAGCCCGCGAATGCGTTCAGCGGAGAACATTTCCCCAGCCGGCCAACCTTTACCCATGGTCCCTGGGGACAGGCAATAGCGGCATGGGGCATCCAGTTGATTGCGACGGTCGCATGCAGCGAAGTCAGGACACGCCGGTACCTGGCGCGGGTAATGATGTCGAATTTGCCGCCGAACCAGGCCGTGCTTATGGGAACGCCCGCCTCTTCGAGCTGCTCCGCGGCCCAAGCCTTGCGGCGCGTCATGATGGCCTGAGGAATATTGCGGGTATGGAACGCCTTCGCTAAGCGGGTGAAAAACCGCTCGGCTCCGCCGCGGCCTGAACTGCCAAGCGCCTGGACGATACGCATCTGTTGCCGGTTCCGGTTAGCGCCAGTGCTGTGCGATCCAGGGCGTGGGCCGCACATGCTTATACAACGCCTGCCACCAATGCTTCCGGGGCCACTTTCCCTCAACGGCCTCGTCCGGATCAGGTTTTCCTGGAAATGCGACAACTTTAGTACCGGCAGGCAAGGGAGGCGCAAAAAAGAAGTTCATGGGCCACCACGGGATCAGGCTCGCCTTGAAGCTCACGCACCATTCGTCCGGCCAGAACTTCATATCGGTGATTTCGCGCGAGATGAAGATCTGCTCGTTGCGATGCTTCTTCAGCACGTCGCCGCACTCGTTCATGATGCGGTCGTAGATGTAGGTGTGCACGCCAACGGGAAAGCGGAAGACCGAGGTGTTGCCGATACCCATGCCGCGCTGCGTCCAATTGACCGCGACGCAGAAATGGCCGGGCTCGTAGTCGAAGAAGCCGTCCAGGCCGCCGGTCACGACCGTGTCGAGGTCCAGGAACAGCACGTCGCCGCTGACACCCTCCAGGTCTTTCTGCCAGACGCAGAGCTTGCGCCAGGGCAGCCACTCCTTATCCGCCGGAAGCACGATATGCGGCAGGGGATAGGTTTCCACGCCTTCGTCAAGGCCGGCAGTGTCGTCGGTGTAGCACACCAGCCGCGTAGGCCGCTTGGTATGCCTTTGCACCATCGAATAGAGCCGGTTGACATAGTCCGGCCCATAGCGGGTGCCCCACTTCATGCAAATGACCGTTTGCGTCATGTCCCCCCCGGGCGCCTCAACGCTTGCCAATTCTCGTGCCCAATTGCGCATCGCGCTACTTGAGCGCGTTTCAGTTGCGCCATCGCGCCTTGCTCTACCTGAGCGCAATTCCCCGCTGGCGGTGCTTATAGCCACAGATTAGGGCGCTGTCACGCGGCGAACGCGTCTTGTGAATTGGCGCGCGTTGAGCTAGAGATACAGCCGTTATTGTGACGGATGGCGCGGAACTATATGAAGCTTTGGGGGCCCTACAGCGCTTTCGGCCTGTCTGCCGCATTGCTGGCGGCTGCGGGGGACCAGTTGTTCAAGCTCTGGATGATTGGATTGCTTGAGGTTCATAAGCCGTACCCAATTCCGCTATATCCATTTTTTGATTTGGTGATGGCATGGAATCGCGGCATCTCCTGGAGCTTATTGAAGCAGGATAGCGAAGCAGGCCGCTGGGCATTGGTTGCCCTTTCCGTTTCGGCGGTGATTGCGCTGATAGGGTGGCTCGCGCAGCTTCATAGCCGCTTTCTGGCATTGAGCTTGGGGCTCATTATCGGCGGTGCAGTTGGCAATGTTGCCGACCGCATCAGGGTTGGCGCGGTAGCGGATTTCTTCTACTTTCACATCAGCTGGTTTCAGTTTCCCGTTTTCAACCTGGCGGATGTTGCAATAAGTGCAGGCGTAGCCGGACTGCTATTGGATGTGCTGGCCGGTGGTCATAAAGGTGCCGGAAAACAGGCATAGCAAGGCTAGAGGGAATTAGGATCACAGCCATGTTTGCATGGAAATCTTATGCGGGCGTTGCGGCAGCCGTCGCGTTTGGCGCGCTGGCAGCCGGTTGCGGTAGCGTGGGCGATTTCGGTATGGGCGGAGCGAAGTCGAAGATCCTGGGCGACAAGGTGGCCCAGCAGTCGCCCGACATGCCCGAGAGGCCCAAGCTTGTCATGCCGGGGCCCAATGCGCCGCTTCCTGTGCCTGGCCAGGGCGGACCAACGCCCGCGGCATGGGCGCCTGCGGTGCAGCAGCCAGCCAAGCAGGCAGCGGCCACACCTTCGAACCAGCCAACCGCCGCTGCGGTTCAGCCCCAGCAGCAGGAGTCCGGCAGCTGGTATTCGGGCATCACCGGCGTCTTTAGATAAGAACCTAACCGAAACGATCGGTTCTTCGAAGGGCCGTACGGCAATTTTGCAAGCGCGGGCAGCAGATCCTATGCCCCGCGTAGGCGGCCGGAGAGGCAGCGGACTTCCACGATGCCCCCGCATTCAGTATCCATAGTTACTTCCAGCGAGCCCCGCCGCCTCAGATAGCAGGCGGACGGCCACGTTCAGCCGCCCCCTGGCTCCATTGCTGAATTCCCAGAAACCGCAACGCCTCGGCCGGCCGGGCCTATGACATCGAGCTGAAGATGCACGATGCGCCATTCCGCCAAACAATTGTGAATCGGCTGCACCAGACCGGGGCGACTCATTTTCGAAGCTTGCGCGGGTCATGGCCATGCACACCTTTTTGCCCTAAGGCTTGCAGTTAACCGGCGGCGCGGGCCTCTCTTGTGCCGCCTCTACGGGGCTGCTATTGACCCATCCGAAGGAGCAGCTTCGCCTATGGCAGACTTCACCCAAGCTGTTGCACAGCCAGGCAGAAAATTCCGGCGCGGAAACAGGACGCGTGCCGGCCGGGGCGATATTTGCTTTCGTCGCGGCATGCGCTGTTGCCAAGTTGTTCGCCGCCTGGGCAACCGGATTGGAAGGCGACGGCTCCTACACCGCCGTTATCGCACGCACGCTGGCGCTCTCCTATTTCGACCATCCGCCGCTGCATCAATGGGTGCTGCACGCGACAGAAGCGCTTGCGGGCGAAGGCTGGTGGTTGAAGCTGCCGTTCGTGCTGATGACGGTTGCGCTCAACCTGCCGCTTTACGGGCTGACGCGCAAACTGTTCGGGGCCGGGGCAGCCCTCTGGACGCTGTTCGCCTTCAATGCGGCGCCCTATTTCGTGGTGTGGCCCGATGGGCTGATCCTGCCCGATACGCCTATGTTTCTCTTCCTGTGCACCGCTATTTGGATCGTGGCGGAAATCCTGTTCGGGCCGAAGCGCGGCAACCTCGCGCTGGCCGGGCTTTGGCTTGCGGCAGGGCTTGCCTTCGGGCTTTCCGGGCTTTCGAAATATTCGGCCGGGTTCGGGCCTTTGAGCCTGGCAGGCTTCCTGCTCTTCTCGCCGCGCCACCGGCATTGGCTCTGGCACCCCTTTCCCTATATGGGCGCGGCGGCCGCCTTCGCGGTATTCTCCCCGGTGCTGATCTGGAACCACCAGCAGCATTGGGCCTCGCTCTCCTTTCAATCGGGGCGGACTGCGTCTTCGCTCGCCTTCGACGCAACCGCGTTCGGGCAGATCTTCGAGGCGCTTGGCGCGCAAATCGCGCTGTTGTCGCCCTGGATCGGCGCGCCGCTGGTGCTGGCGCTCTGGACCGCCGCGCGCACGCCCGGCCGGGACAGCCCCAGCCGCTTCCTGCTCTGGCTCGTAGGCGTGCCGCTGGTGCTGTTCACGTTCATGCCGTTCCTGGGCGAGAAAACCATACCGCACTGGTTCAATTCGACCTGGCTGTTCGCCTTTCCTCTGCTCGGCGCGTGGCTTAGCCGGAATAGGGCACGCTGGCTCCGTCCCTGGACTATCGCGAGTGCTGCACTTGCGGCAGCCATTTTCGCCGCGTTCACCACCTACCTCGCCTTGGGGCCGGTCTGGCAAAAGGCGGCCAGTGCCAGCCCCAAGCGCGACGCCACGGAATGGAGCTACAATTGGCGCGGGCTCAAGGAATCGCTGGCCTGGCGCGAACCGGGCGCCGCCGAGCCTGCCTTCGCCGTCGTGGAGGCCTGGCGCGTAGGCGGAAAGGTGGGGCTTGCACTTGGGCCTCAGGTGCCGGTCTGCGCCTTCACAAACGACCCGCGCGGCTTTGCGTTTCAATGCGATAGCCGCGCGTATCCCGGCCAGGACGCGCTGATCGTCATCCCGAAGGAATTGGCCGCAATCGCCCTGCCGGAGATCGCACCCTATTTCGAGCGCCTCGGCCCCGCCTTTGAACTTGGGCAAGGCCGCGCAGGCCGGACCGAGCGCATCGTCACGGTGGTGCGCGGGTACAAGCTCCTGCGGCCTTATGAGACGCCTTACGGGCTCAGTGCGCGGCCACAAAGCCTGCGATAAGGCGCAGCAACCCGCAGCCAATGGAGCGGCGATGCTGCTGCGGCTTACGTTCTTTGGCGGGCCGGATATTTGCGAGGTTTTTGCAGGCGCAGCTTCGCCTATATGAAGGAAAACCGTAAAGCGATCTTATTTACCTGCTATGAACAGGCGTATTCAAGTGGAGAGGTTATTTTGACAGACAGTTCTGGCGGCGATGGCGAGTTCGAGGGGCGAGACCGCGAGGGCAACCGCTTTTCGCGCCGCGTGCAGCGCTACGCCAGCATCGGCAGCAATGTAGGCGGCGTGGCGGCGCGGATCGGGGCCAGCTATCTGTTCGGCGGCAAGGATCACCAGAAGCAAGCCACGCAGCTTGCGGCGGCTTTGGGCGGGCTGAAAGGGCCGCTGATGAAGGTTGCGCAGCTGCTCGCGACGATCCCCGATGCGATCCCGGCCGAATATGCCAACGAGCTTGCAACGCTGCAGAACGAGGCGCCGGCGATGGGCTGGCCTTTCGTGCGCCGCCGCATGGCCGCCGAGCTTGGCCCAGACTGGCGCACGAAGTTCCAGGCGTTCGGCGAGCAGGCGGCTGCGGCGGCATCGCTTGGCCAGGTACACAAAGCGCAGAGCCTCGATGGGCGTATGCTGGCGGTGAAGCTGCAATATCCGGAGATGCAGTCGGCGGTTGAGGCCGACCTCAACCAGCTCCGCATCGTCATGGGCATCTACAAGCGCATGGACAGCGCCGTGGACGCTTCGGAGGCCGTGCACGAGATTGCGGCGCGGCTGCGCGAGGAGCTGGATTACAACCTCGAAGCGCGGCATATGGCGCTCTACGGCCTGATTTTCCGTGACGACAAGCTAATCCGCGTTCCGGATGTCTTGCCGGAACTTTCGACCAAGCGCCTCCTGACCATGTCCTGGCTCGATGGCCAGAGGCTGCTGGCTTATAAGGCCGGGCCGCTGGAAGAGCGCAACGTCATTGCCCGCGCGCTATTCCGCGCCTGGTGGTATCCCTTCAGCCATTACGCGCTTATTCACGGCGATCCGCATCTCGGCAATTACACCATTTTCGAGCAAGACGGCCGGGCGGCCGGCATCAACCTGCTCGACTACGGATGTATCCGCACCTTCGAGCCGAAGTTCGTGGGCGGCGTGATCGACCTCTATAACGGACTTCGGACCAACAACCGCGATCTGATCGTGCACGCCTACGAAACGTGGGGCTTCTGCGGGCTTTCCAACGATCTGATCGATATCCTGAACATCTGGGCGGGCTTCATCTATGGGCCGCTGCTGGAGGACCGCGTCCGGCCCATCGCGGAGGGCGTGGCCCCAGGCGAATACGGCAGGCGCGAGGTGTACCGCGTACATAAGGGGCTCCGGGAGAAGGGGCCGGTAAAGGTGCCGCGCGAGTTCGTGTTCATGGACCGCGCGGCGATAGGCTTGGGCGGGGTGTTCCTGCATCTCGCGGCTGAATTGAATTTTTACCAGCTTTTCAACGAGGTGATCGAGGACTTCAAGCTCCCGGACACTGCAGGCCGGCAGGCCGCGGCATTTGCGGCGGCGGGTGTTCCCCTTCCATCCAGTTCCGGGTAAATTTCAAAGACGCCAATGGACAGCGGCCTCTACTACCACCATTTAACGGATGGCGAGTTGGAACGTTAAGGCGATGCCAGAACATCTGGCAGGAGGAGATTCCAATGCGTGGAAACCTACAAATCCTATGGCTCGTCCTGGCGGGGCTGATCGCCGCCGGGGTAGCGGTTTCATGGTTTTTCTCCATAGAAACCAATTTTGCCTGGTGGCACCTTGCTGGGATGGGGCTCACCGTTTTGCTCCTGGCACTGGTTTGGCTCTGGCCGGGCGAGCGGCAGCCCAGGCGCCCGCCACTATGAGCCCTGGATAGGTGTCAGGCGCCTGTCATTGTGCGCTGCAGGCGAGGAGAGAAATCATGCCCGGCGCCGGACGGGGCTTCGGCGTCCGGTTAAGGAAGCAATACCCGGCTTAGCGTTAGAAATCTTGCGGTACTATGATACCTCGCTACTATCTCATTGTTATCATTGAATTATTTCCAACATCGCGGATATCTTGACTGTTGACACGCCGGACAGGTTCGATTATCCATCTAGCGAATGGGCCGTGCGGCCCTTTTTTAGTTGGAGCGGTACCGCCGCTTCGTAACGGACAAATCGATGAAAACCTATTCCGCAAAACCATCAGAGATTCAGAAGAAGTGGATCCTGATCGATGCCGAGGGCCTCATTGTAGGCCGTGTGGCAACGATCATCGCCAACCGCCTGCGCGGCAAGCATAAGCCCACTTTCACGCCGCATATGGACGACGGCGACAACATCATCGTCATCAACGCGAAGAAGATCGTGTTCACCGGCAACAAGACGCAGGACAAGATCTACTACCGCCATACGAACCATCCCGGCGGCCTCAAGGAGCGGCGTCCGTTCGAGATCTTCAACAGCAAGTTCCCGGAGCGCGTGTTGATGAAGGCCGTCGAGCGCATGGTTCCGCGCGGGCCGCTCGGCCGCAAGCAGATGACGAACCTGCGCATCTATGGCGGGTCCGAGCATCCGCATGCGGGGCAAAGCCCTGAAGTTCTCGATATCCGTGCCATGAATTCAAAGAATGCAGCGAGGGCGCGCTAAATGACTGAGAAAACGAAGTCTTTCGCGGGCCTTGAGAAGAGTGCCGCCGCTGCGGGGGCGCCCGCAGGCGAGGACCGGGCGCGTCCGGCTCACGTTCAGAAGATCGATGCCCATGGCCGCGCCTATGCCACCGGCAAGCGCAAGAACGCCGTCGCCCGCGTCTGGGTGAAGCCGGGCGCTGGCAAGATCACCGTCAACGACCGCGATTTCGAAGTCTATTTCGCGCGGCCGGTGCTGCAGATGATCCTGAAGCAGCCGCTCGTCACGGCGAACCGGTCTTCGCAGTATGATATCGTGGCCACCGTTACGGGCGGCGGGCTTTCGGGCCAAGCGGGCGCCGTGCGCCACGGGCTTTCGAAGGCGCTGACCTATTACGAGCCGGAACTGCGCCCCGTGCTCAAGAAAGAGGGCTTCCTCACCCGCGACCCGCGCGTGGTCGAGCGCAAGAAGTACGGCAAGGCGAAGGCCCGCCGCAGCTTCCAGTTCTCGAAGCGCTAATCGCAATCCGCCGCTCTGGATTGCAGCGGCGGTTCGAAACTCGAATATGGAAGGCCAGCCTCAAACGGGGCTGGCTTTTCGCATTTCCACCCGCAGTGAAAGCGCTATATTGACGCGGGTCTTGCCTTGATCGAAGGGCTCAACCCCTCACCCTGTCCCTCTCCCCCTGGGAGAGGGGACGCTAGAATTCCCGCTGCGGACTATTCAGGGGTCCCTTCTCCCATGGGGCCCATGGGGAGAAGGACAGGATGAGGGGCGTAACCTTCGGTTTGGGCAAGACCCGCGCTGCGGCGATTTAGCATGGAGGCACGCTTATGCAAGCGAAAATCAAAATCGGCGTCATTGGTGCGAGCGGCTATACGGGCGCCGATCTCATTCGCCTGGCGGCATGCCATCCGAACATGGAAATCGCCGTGCTGGCGGCGAATACGCACGCGGGCAAGGCGCTTGGCGAGGTGTTCCCGCATCTTGGCCTGATCGGCGCGCCAGCGCTCGTGAAGGCGGAGGAAGCGGATTGGGGCGCATGCGGTGCCGTGTTCTGCGGGCTGCCGCATGGAACCGCGCAAGACATTATCGCGACGCTGCCGCAGAGCGTCAAAGTCATCGACATGTCTGCGGATTTCCGGCTGCGGGATACCGCGACTTACGCCAAGTGGTACGGACGCGAGCACGCGGCGGCGCATCTTCTCAAGGACGCGGTCTACGGCCTGACCGAGTTCTATGGCGAGGCAATCGCCAAGGCACGGCTGGTGGCTTGCCCCGGCTGCTATCCGACCGCGACACTGCTCGCGTTGCTGCCGCTCGTGCATGCGAAGCTTATCGACGCAACCGATATCGTCATCGACGCGAAATCGGGCGTGTCGGGTGCGGGGCGGTCGCTCAAGCAGAATATCCTGTTCTCCGAGGCGGGCGAGGGGCTTTCGCCCTATGGCATCGCGAGCCACAGGCATGCGCCGGAGATCGAGCAAGAGATTTCCGCAGCCGCCGGCGAGCAGGTTCTGGTGAACTTCACCCCGCATCTGGTGCCGATGAGCCGGGGCGAACTGGTTACGGCTTATGTGCGGCTGGCTGAGGGACGGCAGGCGGCCGATCTTGCCGCGGCGCTAGAGGCGCGCTACCAGGGCGCGCATTTCGTCAAGCTCGCCCCCAAAGGCACGCTGCCCTCGACGCAGTTCGTACGCGGCTCCAATTACTGCATGATCGGCGTGTATGCGGATCGCATTCCGGGGCGCGCCATCGTGGTTTCGGCCATCGACAATCTGGTGAAGGGTTCGGCAGGCCAGGCGATCCAGAATTTCAATCTGATGCATGGATTGCCTGAGAATGCGGGGCTCGAACAGCTGCCTTTGTTCCCGTGAGGCGGGGGTGTAGCGCTTGGGCTGTGTTGCCAGAATACGCCGGCGGTAAGCGGGTACCGCGCTTGAACCGGCCGTGCACAGAAACAACATCGCTCCGAAAAGCGATTCACCTGTGGAATTGCCATAATCGCTATGAGGGCGTCGTGGTATGAGCGCCCATTGCCCCAAATCAACCGCCGCGCTTTTTGGCTCGCCAGCCGGGAGGACATTGTGATCCGCAATATTCTTATCGCCGTTTTGGCCGTCACTGCATCCGTTGTTGGATATATGTATTACAGCCTCAACGCCGACTTTAAGAAGCAGGCCCAGTCGCTGGCAGACACACGCGATCGTTCCGCCAAGGAACTCCAGGTGGCGAGCGACAAGCTTGCCGGCGAGGAGCGGCTGCGGCAGGTCGCGGACAAGGATGCGAAATCCGCTTCCGAAAAGCTGGGTGAGGAGCAGGGTCTGCGCGACAAGGCCGAACAAGCCTTGAAGGTTGCCAACGGCCAGTTGGCCGAGATCCAGACCGCGCTGGCGAATGCGCAACAGGCGGCCCGGGATGCCAAGGACGCGCAAACCAAAGCGGAGAAGGACCGGGATGCCGCGCTTCAGACCGCTAAAGAGGCGCAAGAAGCCCTGACAAAAGAGCACGAGCAGCGTCCGCGGCGGTAATCCCGGGCGCCAAAGCCGTCCGCAGGGCGAAGAACTTCCGCCGGTTCAAGTTAGAGGTTATTTCCGCGCAGCGCTCAGGCTATTGAAGCGGCTTGTTGGTTAAAAACCAAGCCGTAACTGATGCTTGCCTGCATCAGTACCGCTGCCGCCAGCCAGAACTGCCTGAAAACTTGCGCGCGGGACTTTACGAAATGGCAATGTTCAAGCATAATCCGGCGTGACTGGGCAAACTATCGGACCCCGTGGAAACTAAGCGTTGCAGAAATCATGCCGTATAAGCGGTCACAGTACGCAGTCCTCCCCCCGATACTTGTATTGCCTGCAAGACATGAAACATGGTCTGCCGGATCATGTTTTTTCGTTGGGGAAGAGGAGAGAATATCCCATGCGCCAGACCGGCACGGTTAAATTTTTCAACCAGGCCAAAGGCTTCGGATTCATCACACCGGACGAGGGCGGCAAAGATGTGTTCGTGCACATCTCGGCCGTAGAGCGTTCAGGCGTTGGCATGCTTGATGAAGGCATGCGCGTTTCCTATGAGACGCAGCCCGATCCAAAGGGCAAAGGCCCGAAGGCAGTGAACCTCGAACGCGCGGACTAACTAGCGCTCAAGCAGCCCAGAGGGCGTAGCGCCAACTACTAGGCTGCCCCCCCGCCAGACTGGCGGGCAGAATTCGCATCGATCCCTTGAGGATCTGCTTGCTTCGGAGCGCAACTCTCCTTAAGTGCGAGCTATGCGCTTCTTAGATCAAGCAAAGGTTTACATTCGCTCGGGAGATGGCGGAAACGGCTGCCTCTCTTTCCGGCGCGAGAAGTTTATCGAGTTCGGCGGACCCGACGGCGGCGATGGCGGCCGGGGCGGGGATGTCTGGGCCGAGTGCGTCGACAATCACAACACGCTGATCGATTTCCGCTACCAGCAGCATTATAAGGCTGGCAACGGCAAGGGCGGCATGGGTGCGAACAGGGCCGGCCCCGCGGGCGATGACATCGTGCTCAAGGTGCCGCCCGGAACGCAGATCTTCGCCGAAGACAACGAGACGCTTCTGGCCGATCTCGTGCACTCCGGCCAGCGCGAGCTGATCGCGGCTGGCGGCAATGGCGGCTTTGGCAATGCCCATTTCAAATCCTCGACTAATCGCGCGCCGCGCCGGGTAAATCCTGGGCAGGCCGGCATTGAGCTGACGATCTGGCTCAGGCTGAAGCTGATCGCGGATGCGGGGATCATCGGCCTGCCCAACGCGGGCAAATCCACCTTCCTCTCCATTGTCAGCGCGGCAAAGCCCAAGATCGCGGATTATCCGTTCACGACGCTGCATCCCAATCTGGGCGTGGTCCGGGCGGGCGAAATGGACTTCGTGCTCGCCGATATTCCTGGACTGATCGAGGGCGCGCATGAAGGGGCAGGGCTCGGCGACCGGTTCCTTGGGCATGTGGAGCGCTGCCGGGTGCTGTTGCATCTGGTGGACGTCACCGAGCCGGATGTCGTGGCGGCGTACCGGACCATCCGGGGCGAACTCAAAGCTTACGGTTCGGGCCTCGGACGCAAGCGGGAGATCGTGGCGCTCTCCAAATGCGACGCGGTGACGCCGGAGATGGCGGCTGAAAAGGCTCAGGAGTTGCAGCGGGCGACTCGCAGGAAACCGCTTATGCTGTCGGCTGTATCCGGCGGGGGCGTTCGCGAGGTGCTGCTGAAGGTCGGGAAGATCGTGTATCAGCGGAAAGAAGAGCCGGAAGTGCCCGAGGCTCCCTGGGAGCCCGAGCTGGCGTGATCCCGGCCCGTACCGGTTTCGCCGCAAACCAGGCGTTTTGAGATTCCTCAACTGGGCTATTGCGTTGTGCGGTTCCTGAGCGCTATTCCGTGACAGGAAAACGGGGGCCGCAAACCATGCGAATAATTACGGATCATCTGCTGACAGCCATAGCAATCGTGGCCGTTGTCGTGCTGCTGTTCTTCTTTAAATTGGCGGCTGGGTATGCTGTCGATCCGTCGTTCGTTTCCGCGACCGTGATCTCCAGCACGGTGCCGGGCGCCAGCGCGAACAAATCGCAGGCGCTTGCAGGCTGGATCGGCAACCACTCCTGGGGATGGGGGCGCGGCCGCCCCAGGCTGGGCTTCGGTCCGGATGAAATTGTGCTGGAGATTCAGTACCCTAACGGGAGCCACGCCAAAATGACGGTGCAGAAGGAAACGATCTGCAAAACCGATCAAGATGGCATGGTTTGGCGCCTGCTTTCCCCGCAAGAGCACAGCGAACTGACCGCCATATTGGCGGAATAGCTTAGGTCCGGTTGCGCCCTAAGGGCTCGACGCGAAATAAACGCGTCGGATTGCGCAGGATTTTTGTTTGTCCGCCAGGCGCGGTAAGGGGCGCATACCGAGGTATGTAACCCTTTCCGCAACGCCGCGGACGGGCAAAAAAGACAAGCAAGACGGCGCGTTTATTTCGCGTCGAGCCCTTAGTTCATTACGCCAGCCGGCGTAAAGTCCGGTCACGGCGATTTTTGTTCTCCGCGCTCGATGTGAATGCTATTAACATGGCGCCGCAAAGGAGGCTGCCGATGCAGATCGTTATTTTGGGATATGGGGCCGTGGGCCGCGAGACAGCGAGGCTGCTTCTGGCGCGGGGCGAGAAGGTCCGCATCGTGCAGCGCAAGCGGCCGGCGAATTTGCCCGCAGCGGCGGAGTTCGTTGCGGCCGATGTGCTCGACGCGGAGAGCATGAAGCGCGCCGCTTCCGGCTGCGATGCCCTCATTTGCTGTATCGGGCTCTATTACGATTCGCGCCTTTGGCAGAGGGTGTGGCCGGCGGCGATGGAAACCATGCTCGCGGCGTGCGCGAGTGCCAAGGCGCGGTTCATCTTCGCGGACAATCTCTATATGTACGGCCCGCAAGACCGGCCGCTGACGGAGGATATGCCGCTCACGGACTATGGGCGGAAGCCGAAGGTGCGGGCGGAGATTACACGGCTTTGGCAGCGGGCGCATTCCGATGGGCGGGTCGAAGCGGTGGCGGTCCGCGCGTCGGACTTCTACGGGCCGGATGTGGAGACTTTCGATTCTTTCGAGTTTTTGCGTGAAGCGCCTGCTTCAAGGCAAGGCGGCCCTCATTCCGTATTCGCCGGACCATCCGCACGATTTCGCCTACGTGCCGGATTTCGCGCGGGCGCTTTTGAGCCTGCTCGATGCGCCGGCGGACGCCTACGGCCAAGCCTGGCATGTGCCGGATGCCCCTACGCAAACGCTGCGCGCGCTTGCCCAGAAGGCCGCCGCAATGATTGGCGTGGCGCCCAGGATCAATGTGCTGCCGCTGCCGGTGCTGTATCTCGGCGGATGGTTCGACCGGCAGGTGTATGAACTCATCGAAATGAGGTTTCAGACGGACCGGCCGTATCTGGTGGATGCGTCGAAGTTCGCGGGCCGGTTTTGGGCAGATGCAACGAGTTTCGAGGCGGGGCTTGAGGCTACGATTGGGTTCTACGCCAGGCAGGGGACGTTATCCCCACGTAGCAGAACCTGAAACCAAGGCCCCGGCAGCTTCAGATGGCGGCCCTTGGCTGGATAATGCCTTGGGAAAAAGATGGCGCGGCAAGGTTGTGGCAAGAAACATCGGACACTATCGGCGTCAGCAATCAGCGGCAAAGATAGAGTGTGCAATGTCCCAAAGATACAATATCGACGAAGATCTCGACGCTTCATACGTTGCCCGTGTCCGGCCCGAAATGGAACAGCTCGCCGACTCCGGCGAGGACGTGCTGCTGGATCTTTCAAAGGTCGAGTTCGTCGACAGCTCCGGCCTGGGCATCCTGGTATTTCTTCATAAGCGGCTGGTTTCCAACGGCCATAAACTTAAGATCGTGGGACTGAAGGGGCAGCCGTTGCAGCTCTTTACGAACCTGCATTTGCTGCCGGTATTTTGCGAATAGCCGCTGACATTCGCGCTGCTGTACCCAAACACCGGCGGCGCGATTTTATGCGCGCGGCCAGATGCTGGGGGTGCTCTGCGGTTTCGCGGTGAACGGCTTCGATGAAAAAATCGGGCGGTCCGTCGCAAAGCGGGCTTTGGGAATGACGCGCTCCACCGAGCGCGCCAAGGCTTCGTAACCGGGCCGCGGCGCCGCGTCCATCATTTGGGGATGACCCAAGGAATGAGGAACTGCTGTGCCGCGACCAGGCCGCCCAGCAGAAGCGTTAGAACGATGCTGTGGATGAAGGTCCGGGCGAATACCACGCCTTCCTGACCCGACAGCTTCGTCACCGAGACGCCCGTAGCGATATTCTGGGGCGAGATCATTTTGCCAAGCACGCCGCCAGACGAGTTGGTAGCGGCGAACAGGGTAGGGTCGAGATTAAGCTGGCGCGCCGCGACCACTTGCAGATTGCCGAACAGCGCGTTGCCGGAGGTATCGCTGCCCGAAAGCATGACGGCGATCCAGCCCAGGAAGGGCGAAAGCAGCACGAAAAAGTAGCCGGTGGAAGCCACGGCTTTGCCGAGCGTATAGGCGAGGCCCGAGTAGTTCATGAGGTAGGCGAGACCGAGAATAAGCATCACGGTCACGACCGCCAGCCAGATTTGACGGACGGTTTCGGCGATGCAGCCGAAGAATGCCCTGACAGGGAGCCGTACCGCAATTGCGGTGATGATCGCGGCGAGCAGGATGGCCGTACCGGTTCCCAGCGGCTCGAACCTCCAGATTGCAGCATAGGGCTTGCCGCCATAAAGGGTGATCGAGACGGCGTTGTGCAAGCCGGGCCACTGAACGCTCTGTGCCCCGTTGGCTGCCATTTTGTAAGTGGTCCAAACGATCACGGTCGCCGAGACGATGATCCAGGGCAGCCAGCCTTGCCAGTCTGGCACAGGGGTCGAGGAACGGCGGCCTTCGACCGAATGCGCCACCCGGAATTCCGGGTCATCGGCCGGGCGCCAGACCTGGAGGAATAGAAGTGTGCAAGCAAGCGAGCCGAGCGACGCAAGCACGTCGGTCAGCGTGTAGTCGATGTAGTTGGAAGCGACGAACTGCGAGACCGCGAAGCTAAGGCCCGCGACCAGCAGCACGGGCCAAAGCGCGCGGATCGAGCGCCAGCCGCCGTAGAGCGCCATGACATAGAACGGCAGGATGACGGCCAGAACGGGCAATTGGCGGCCGACCATTGCGCCAAGCGTGGCGGCGGGAAGTCCGGTTACGGCTCCAAGCACCGTTACCGGCACCCCCAGAGCGCCGAAAGCGACTGGCGCTGTGTTGAAGATCAGCACGAACACCAGCGCCTCAAGCGGCGGATAGCCAACCAGGATCAAGAGAGCGCTCGTGATCGCTACCGGCGTACCGAAACCCGAAATGCCCTCCAGGAGCGCGCCGAAACAAAAGCCCACCACGACCAGCACGACGCGCCGGTCGTTGGGCAGGTAGCTTGCCACCCAATTGCGGAAAGCGTCGAAACGCCCCGAGCGAACCGCAACATTATAGAGCAGGAGGGCGTTAAGAACGATCCACATGACAGGCCAGAGCGCGAAGACCGCTCCGTTGGCAACCGCGTCCAAGGCGAGGGCCGCAGGCATCTGCCACACGCCAATCGCGATTGTGAGCGCAACAATAAGTGCAGCCCCAGCCGCGATCCACGCGGGCAGGCGCAACAGACCTAGAAGTACGAGCACGGTAACAATTGGCAGAATTGCCACCAGAAAGGATAACCCCAAACTGTCCCCGACGGGCGTCAACAGCTGACTGAACATTTTGCTCCCTCCACTCGTTCAATTGGAATTTGCTCGCATAGTCTTAAAACCAAGTGTGCGCACACCTGGGCGATTATGGATAAGCGGCGATTGGGATTTCCTGGCAGGCGGCTCAAGAACGGTCTCGCAGACCGGTTCGATGGCTGGTGCTGGAGCGGGCTGCCGTTGATCGCCGGACCGGTACGAGGCTGGCAGCCTCATGGTGTTTCCTCAGTCTCCCGCTGCTAGCGGGAATTCTTCTTAGATTTCATGTTGGTAACATTCCATTGCCACAAGCGTCAATTGAGCCATGGTATAACCGCCGTACTTGGTCCGGGGCACGGGAATAGTTGGCTGAGCCTTTCTACCTATCTGTAATTCGAAATCCGGTTGAATAGTTCCCTGTTGTCACCCCGGAAAAGCCGAAGGCTTTATCCGGGGTCCTGCAACAAAATTTCCTGAATCACCCAACGCATGGCCTTCTCGGGCGTTAGCGGCCAGTCGGGGGAATTTTGACGCGACAGGCCGTCAGCAGACATCGCGATCCTGCCTGGGCGCAGTAGAAAGTTGAGGCATTGCAGCCATAGGCGGCAATCCGCCTAGTACAGCCCGCCGGAAATCCCGTCAGCGCCAGCCGCATATGGGTCAGGATTTCCCGCGGGGCGTACTAGTGATTGTGCTCCCCTGCCGCCAGTTCCAGGCGTTAGCCGGAGGAAAGTGGGGCAGGACGCGGAGCGGCCGGCAGTTTGCCGCTCTTGCCCGAGCGGTTCACGGACGGAGTTAGATCGTTCTCAGGCTCCTCCGCGCTAACCGTTGCGGCGCCGGGCGCGGAGACCGGAGCTGACGAAGCAAAGTCCGGCCGGGCTTGCTCATCGTATACTGGGGATGCGGGCGGTTTTGGCGTTTGCGCTGAGGCGATCAGAGCCCGCCTGGGGACAGGCGCCGCAGACGTATCCGCGGCAACTGGCGCGGAGGCTTGTTCGCTTTCTGGCGCAGCCAGAGCGTTCGACTCTACCGGCACCGCATTCCATTGCGCGTCAGGTTTGCTCAGGCTGGCCAGCATTTTGCCTGGCGCGCCATCGATGCCCGGAAGCTTCGCCGGATCGATCTTGGCATAGACAGGGCAGGCGGCGCTGGGGCCTGGGTCCGCCGCCAGTCCGGGGAAACTGACATTCACCATGTACTGCTTCCCGCAGACCTTCACGATAGGCGGCTTGCCCGTGGCTTCGAAGGAGTTGTAGCCTTCCTTGAGCCTCTGCCAGAATGGATACCAAGGGCTATCCTGATGGCTCGCCATGTTCGCGGCGGTCATGCGGAACGGCATGACGTGCACATGAAAGTACGATTGGCCGCCGTCGAAGGCTTTGCGGGCCAGGGCGTAGATTTCCTCGATGCGGGCGTCGGTCATGGCGAAGCAGCCAGCCGATTTGCAGTCGCCGTGCACCATAACGGCGGAGCCCGTGCGCCCATTCGCGGAATTGTAGGCGTTGGGAAAGCCGAGGTTGAAGGCAAGGTGGTAATGACTGTTCGGGTTCATCTGCCCGTGGCCTACCGTGTAGAAACCTTCCGGCGTTTGCTTGTCGCCTAGCCGGAGCTTGGGGCCCAAACCGCCGGACCACGCGCAAATCGGATACGTGCGGAAATGCTGGAAGCGGCCGTCCTTGAGCTTCCAGATTTCGAGTTCGAACTCTTCCTTGTAAATCCGGATGAAGATCGGAGCGTTCATCCGCATGCCCTTTTCGGCCAGAAGCGCGTCAACGCTCTTCTGGTCCCCGGCCCAACTGGGCGCCAGCCGGCCTAGAAACTTCGTAACGTCCTCGTAAGTTACGGGAAGCGGCTGAGCCAGCGCCTCATTCACCGCACCCGCCGTAGCCGCGATCGCCAAAAGTCCTAAGCATGCGCTTGCATGCTTCATGGATCGCGGTTTCATGGTTATCCCTCCGATGTCCCAGCCCCCCTAGCCCCGATCTGCTTTGAGATTTCGTGATAACCATTGAATATGGCATAAGGCTAGCCAGATTATTTGCTTATTGTGAATAAACGCCCGGCGGAACCGGCCGCCGCGTAAGCACTTCACGCCTGCGCAGCAGTGGGCGTGGCAAAGCGATTTGCGCCAGCGCTGATAAGTCCGATTCTGGAGGTTCATCTGCCCAGATCTGCTCACAGTGAGTATTTCCGCTTGCGACCACAGCACGCATTCGCATTCGTTGGGCAAGCCAGGAGTGTTTGCTCAGATCCCGGATAGCCGCCCCCGGCCCGGAGGTATGCCCGTGCTGTTGGGCGTGTTAATGCCGGACTCCAGCTTTAGTCCGCCAAATCCGCTCAAAGTTCTTATTCGTTGTGCGCAACCCAGGATTGCCGCGAATGCCGGCGCTTCCAGATGCGACAGTCCGGCGGTTTCGCTGTAGTCTGTAGCAAGAATCACCGGGGGTATGAGTACGGCCCCGTGCTTTCGCTGTGCCAGCGTCAGCTAAACACAAACGCACTTGAGGGGATCATGACGATTTCCGGAATTTACGGCGGTGGGGGCCTTGCAGCGGTCCAGTATCGCCAACCCTGGCGGAACGTCAACCTCGCCAGCAGTGAGATGGACACCAGCCAGACGGCATCGGCCGGCCGCAGGCCACGGCCGTAGCGAGCCCCGCGCAGAACGGATTGTCGGTCCTGTTGAGCAACATGACCGCTGGCGGCTTGGGGCAGTTCGATACAGGGCCGTCCCAGGACCAGTTTCATGCCGCCGCCTTCGCAGGACGCCGATACGCAGTACCGTAAAAATTATCGCCTTTCATGAAGAAGTAATCATGCATGAAAGTATAACTAGCTTGATACTTGTTGTTTAAAAATACCGAGTCATTCCTGGTACTTTGTTGGTACCCTTCGTACATCAACACATCCCTGTAACGAAGTGCATTCTTGACTGTCAGCCTTATACTATGCCCCTTGCCAGGAACGAAAAGAGGGCCGTAATTACTGATCGTCCAGTGTAAAGATGTATCGAAAGGAAACAAGATTGGCTTTTCTTCGAGGTTATCCCCTGATTCACCGGCAGCCGGCCTTCATGAGGCCGCCAATCCGGTCGGGAGCCCCGACGCAGCCATTGAGGTGCTGGTGGATGAGTTGCGGGCAACCATGGCCGCCAATTCCGGACGGGCCTTCCCGCGCGCACATATTGGCGTGCAACTCGACGTTGCGGTGGTGCGCGTGGGCTCGGTCGAGATCTGTTCTCATCGACCCATCGTCGAACGACAGCGGGGTCGCCAGGCTGGCTGGGAAGGCTGCCTGTCATTTCGAGATCAGTGTCTTC
>CAVYEY010000030.1:0-9943 GCA_963767435.1 uncultured Alphaproteobacteria bacterium | reverse complement strand
GTAATGGTTTGCGATTTGCCGGTGCCGGGCGGTCCCTGGATGACATAGCTTTCGCCGGTGCTCGCCCTGGCCACCGCCTCCGCCTGGCTTGGATCGGCGGGAAGGACCATGTAATCGCCATTTGCAGCCGCATTGGGCTGGAATGCGGGCCCGCCTTTATCGGAAAACAGCAGGTCGAAATTGGTATGCGCGTGTGCGAAGCTGCCGGTCAGCTCGGCGTAATCGCGTACAAGTGTCATCTTGCGATAGTTGAAGTTCGCCAGCGTTACCGAGCAAAGATCCAGCTCCCAAGCAAGCGCGCCCGCACCCGCACCGCTGTCGACCGCATAGAAGGCCCCGCCGAGTTCCTTGGTTTCGCCTTCCGCCGGCTGCGCGGCACCGGCTTCGTCAAGCTCTGCCACCATACGGTTGAAGCGCGGCTCGATACCGGTCTCAGCCAGCTCCCGTACCGGCGCGCGGCTGACGCGAATGTCGCGCTCGAAAATCTGTATACCCAGCGGCTCGTAGTTTGGCCGCCCGTAGCTATAGGCGATGCCGCCGTAATCCTTGATGCCGCCGCCCGTCCGCGCGGTGCGGCGGCGGAAATCGTCGAGCTTGCGGCGGGCCGTCCGCTGAATGAGCACGATGCGGGGCGTCTCGACCAGCGCCAGCTCAACGCCTTTGGCGGATTGCTCCAACTGCCGCATCAGATCGCCGTGCAGGGCGTGGATCGCATCCATGTCTGAAGCATCTACCGTTTCGGGCAGCCGGATATCGTAGAGCGCACGTAAATGATAGCGCAGAGCCGGATTGATCTCCGCTTCCGCCGGCCGGGCATCGAGCCGGAAGCTGTCGCTCACGCCCTTGCGCCTAATCAGCGTGGCGGGCACCAGGATCAGCGGGCTGTCGATCCGCTCGTCCGGCGCTTCCTTGAGGTTGGTCCAGCGCAGGAACGCCACGACCAGGCGCAGCTGCGAGAAGCCGTATTCGCGTGCATCGTGCTGCGCATCGAGCCGGATGCGGTCGAGACTGGCGGCGAGGAAGCCGTAATCCTCAAATTGCAGCCACGCGTTCAGATCGATGGGACGCTTCAGATCGATCCGCCCGTTCAGATAAAATAGCTGCCCGGGCTTGATCGTGTTGTGGTCGATAACGTTCGGGATCGAGCCCGCGGTCAGATTGACGGTGGCGCCGGTTTCGCGGAAATAAATGAGACGGTTGCGGCGGTTGATTTCGAACAGCCGGTCGCGAAGCTGTTCGTGCAGGTGCGTGCGCAGCTTGGCCCGGTTCGACAGATCGAGCGGCTCCTCTTGCGTCTGCTGTGCCGCAACGTCCTGCTCGCGGTAATGAGCGAGCGCATTGGCGATCTGGCGCAAATCCTGCGGGCGCTTGCGCCGGTCGAGTTCTGTCATCTTCGCGGCGATCTGCGAAAGCACCGGATGCAGGCGCGGATTGTGCCGCATCAGGTCGCGGCGCGATTGCACAAAGATTTGGAGGTCCTTGGCGGAGGTAAGATCGCGCCTGAGTGCCAGGCTGCCAAGGATCAGCCCAAGTACGAAGATGTCGGAAAGCTGATCGTGATGACCCGCCTGCTGCTCCCAGGAAACGTAGCCCGGATAATAGGCCCGGCGCGGCTCTGCTTCACCGGCCGCGGCAATGGCGTCATCGGCGACTTGCACGCCGCTGCCATCGCGGTGCTCGCTGTAGCGTCCGGTCACGTCGAGGCGGGAAGCTTGTTCTCCTGCGGCGGCCCGCAAAGCCGCTTCGTCGATTTGCGGCTCGCCGGCCAGGCTGTTCGAAAACCAGAGATGCCCCATCGACACCCGGAGCGCGTCCACGCCATTCAGCGGCGCAATCTGTCCCTGCTCGTGCAGCGCCGCGACCTGTTCGATCAGCGGCAGGGCCGCTCCCAGCACATCCTCCGTTCCAGCGCTGGCGGCTTCGCGCCAATCGGCGAGAAGATCGCGGAATGTCCTGGAGTTCTCCTCAAGCATGGCTGGTGTTCCCATCGGACTGTGCGCTGCGCTTGAGCTTGGCGATGGCGTCCTTTTTGCGTTTCAACTCCTTGCGGACAAGCGGCTCGTACACCCCCGATAGACCGAGCCTGTCCGCCACATCCAGCGTCCAGGTCAGCGTGAAGTCGCCGCCATCGGGATCGGCCGTGGCGAAGTCCAGCAGCACATAGGCGAACACCTCGTGGCAGGACTTCGCGAACGGCGCGATTTCGGCCGCAAGCCGGGCTACCCCCTCGGGGCCGGTGCCGGGCATTTCGTAATCCTCGAAATAGCGCTTGGCGAGGTTCGCGGTATAGTCGCCGCGCATGAAATCCGGTGCCAGCACAGCATCCACCAGCCGCCGCACGATGCCGCTGAGACTGTGCTGGCCGGGCAGGTCGAGGCGCTTCGCATCCAGCGGACCGCGCACCAGCCCGGTCAGCGCATCGAAGTCCGGGTATTCGCCACTGAGAAGATCGGTTGCTTTGGCGCGGATGTAGAGTTCCGGATGCGTGATCCCCGCGGAGCCTTCCCGGTGTTTCTCCAGGATCTCTTCGGCCTGCTCCAGATAAGACGCTGGATTGACGGACTTGAGCCCGGTGGAAACCTTGATAAGCGAGGAGATCACCGCATCCCGGTTTCCGCTCACGTGCAGCGCGCCCATATCGGCGTATATTTCGCTGTGAAGCCGGTACAGCCGCCCGGTTTCATGAATGGAATCCTCGCAGCCGGGCTGTGCGGCGCACCAGTCGAGCAGCCGCGACGCGGTAAAATAGCGACTTCCGTCGAGCGAATAGAGGCGGTGGTGGGACAGCTCGTGGCCGAATACGGCGAGCATTTCCTCCTCGCTCAGCAGATCGCCGATATTGCCATTGAGCACGAGCGCCGCCTCGCCCGGCAGGAAAACCAGCGCCGCGTTAGCCGTGCCGTTGGCGCCGTGGCTTTGATAGACCGTCACCGGCAAATCGAGGCTGAGCTTCTCCACAGCCGTGTCCGCATGGGCGTAAACGTCCGGCCGGTCGGCGCGCGTCAGGCGGTAGGCCGATTTCAGCAGTTCCAGCTTCACCGTGCCGGCATAGCGCTGAGAGAACTGATCCGACTCGAACCAGGACCAAAGTGCCGCTTCGCCGGTCCGCAGATGGCTGGCTACGTCCTTATGGTATGTCAAAGCACCGAGTTTCATAAACAGCCCCTGCGGCAATGGCTTCTATGCGTGAATCCGGAGAGGTGGCAACCAGCCTCGAAGTGTCAGCATTCTGCAATGGCGGTCTGGTTGCCGTCTTGTGAGATGCCCGGCACGAAGGCTGGGCAAATCCTACCGCCGTTCATGGCGGAACGGTGGCGTGGGCCAAGCTGCGAGCATGCAGGGAAACCCTTGACAGCCGGGAGCCGTCCGCACATGGCCCAATGTATCCAGCAGGTACAGTCCCGCTGGCAATCAAGGAAGCGGCAATACCGTGAGGCTACCGGTCCTATGTGGCGGCTGTTCCGGTGCGAAGTACAACCCTCGCCTTCATCAAAGCGAAGCCCAGAAGATTGAGGCCACGCCACTCTTCCGGGCGTTCGAGTTTCGGGTCGCCCTCGGCCAGGCCCGCGCCCCAGACAGGGTCAACGGGGCTCGCTTCGACCAGGACCTTGTCGCCCGTGTTCAGGAGATAGGTGCGCAAATCCGGGTTCTGGCCGAACTTCGCCACGCTGCCGCGAACCACGACATCGAAGCGATGCGCGTCCCATTCGGCTTGTACGAAGTTCTTCACCCTCCTGCCCAGCGCTTTGGCAGCCCCCGGAGTGCGTGCCTCAAGGATTTGCGCCAGGATAGCGCTATCGCCGGACAGGCGTGCCTTCTCCGCCATCATGTAGTGCTCAGCGGTCGCATAACGGACCCCGCCGATTTCGAATTCGGCTTCCCACCATTGGCTCAAGGTATGCTTGCCGGCCTTCTCGCCCGGATATGCCTGGTGCCCCCAGAAGCACAAAAACTTAGGGCGCCACCCGGCCTCGATCTTGCGCAGCAGCGCGGCAGCATCGAGCGGAATATCTGGAATTTCAGACTGGTCCTGGTTCAAAACCGCCTCCGTGGCTGTTAGCTTCGCTTGTTTACACTTTCCAAAGCTGCCGCGCATCGTGTAAATCGCAAGCCATGACCGGCTTGAACGAGGCGCGGGAAGCGCTGCGCAAGACCTTCGGTTTCGCCGGTTTCCGGGCGGGACAGGATGACATTATCGCCGCGATCCTTGAAGGCAAGGACGTGCTCGCCGTCATGCCCACCGGCGGCGGCAAGTCGCTTTGCTATCAGCTCCCGGCGCTCCTGAGGGATGGGCTGACCATCGTCGTCTCGCCGCTGATTGCGCTGATGCGCAACCAGGTCGCGCAACTGCAAGGCTATGGCATCGCGGCGGGGGCGCTCAATTCCGGCAACAGCCGCGAGGAAACCGGCGCCGTTCTCGACGCCATTGCCAGCCGCCGGCTGCGCCTGCTTTACGTGGCGCCGGAACGGCTGGCGCTCGACGGCACGAAGGCGATGCTGCGCGAAGCGGGCGTCTCGCTGCTTGCCATCGACGAAGCGCACTGCGTTTCGCAATGGGGGCACGATTTCCGGCCAGATTACCTCAATCTGGGGGGCTTCGCGGCGGAGCTTGCGGGCGTGCAGATCATGGCGCTGACCGCGACCGCCGACACGGCCACGCGCGGCGATATTGTGAGCCGCCTGTTCACGCGCCCGCCCGAGATCTTCGTGCATGGCTTCGACCGGCCGAACCTGCACCTTGCCATGCGCGCCAAAAACGATGCCCGCCGCCAGCTCTGGGATTTCGTCCGCGAGCAGAAAGGCGAAAGCGGCATCGTCTATTGCAGCGCGCGCAAGCAGACGGAGGAACTGGCGGAATTCTTCTGCGGCAAAGGTGTCACCGCACTTCCCTATCATGCGGGCATGGAGCCTGGCCCGCGCGGAGAGAACCAGGACCGCTTCCTCAAGGAAGACGGCCTCGTCATGGTGGCGACCATCGCTTTCGGCATGGGCATCGACAAGCCGGACGTGCGGTTCGTGGCACACGCCAATATGCCGAAATCTATCGAATCCTATTACCAGGAAATCGGCCGGGCGGGGCGCGACGGCCTGCCCGCCTCCACGCTGACGCTCTACGGCATCGATGACATGCGCCTGCACCGCCAGCGGATCGAAGAGAGCGAGTCGCCAGACGAGCAGAAGCGCGTGGAACGCCGCAGGCTCGACGCGCTGATCGCGCTATGCGAGGCGCCGCGCTGCAGGCGTCAGACGCTGCTCGCCTATTTCGCCGAGACCACAGCGCCGTGCGGCAATTGCGATCTATGCTTGGAGGGCGCGGATGTCATCGACGGGACGATCCTTGCGCAGAAGGCGCTTTCCGCTATCGCGCGGACGGGCGAACGCTTCGGCTCGGAGCATCTGATTGCGATCCTGCGCGGGCAGACGACGGATCGCATGACGCAGCTGGGGCACGACCGCCTGCCGACCTTCGGCGTGGGCAGCGATGTGAGCGCCAACGCTTGGCGCGCGATCTTCCGGCAGCTTTATGCGGGCGGCGTCATCAATATGGATATGGGCGGATACGGCTCGTGGACGATCACGCCCCAGGGCCGCCAGGTGTTGCGCAGCAAGGCCACGGTGCAGCTCAGGAGCGAGGCGGTTGCGGAGCGCGGAGATAAGAAGGGCAAGCGTGCCGCGCCTGCCGTTGGCGCCGGCGGGCAGGCGCTTTCGGGCGCGGACGCAGGCCTGCTTGAAGGGCTGAAGAAGCTCAGGCGCGAGCTGGCTACCGCGAAGAACGTGCCCGCCTATGTCGTCTTCGCCGACAAGACGCTGCTCGACATGGTGCTGCTCAAGCCGCAGACGCGCGATCAGATGGCGATGGTGCATGGGGTGGGGGCGGCTAAGCTGGAGCAGTATGGGGATGCGTTTCTGGCGGTGGTTGTGAGGCATGTTCAGGGGGGCGGCGTTGATGCGGCGCAATGAGGTTGCCCTGGTCGTGATGGGTCGGAAGCGGCCTTGCCGGTTTTCTCCGAACCTAATTTTCGCCGGGTCGGCTTACGGATCGAACTGCGGTCCTTTTGGTGCAGGCCGAAACAAGCCCGACTTTGAGTGTGACATGCGACGGTCTCGAAGGGGCTACCAGTTCCGCATTGTGTCTTTTGCGGCCGAATGCCCTGCGGCTAGGATCGAGCCGAACGGATGTCTTCGCGGTGGCAAAGGCAACACCAACATGGCATCACCAAGCGCGGCGTGGTACAAGCTTAACAATATGATAGATCAGCCGTCGTCGGAGATTTGTAATGCGTGTCTCACAATGAAGAAGCGCTCTTCGCGAAAGAGTTGTATGAGCGTTGCAGCAAGTTGCGAAACTGGTCGCTTGCTACGTCGCCCGTTTGGCGCTTCGGCCAAGACGCTCAGGATCAGCTTGCAGCAATCGGCTGAGAGCTATCCCGAATAAATGCCTCGGTTGTGGAAAAAAACCGCTGATCCCCTCGTCTGGACTGCGCCGAACGCGTGGCACGCCGCTCTGTACTGCCAGATGCTGCAACATCATAGAGCCTTCGGCGGTTCTCGGTTCTTGTTCCGGGGGCAAGCACCCCGCCTGGCCACTAGTCCCAGCCTTGAGTCGCGACCGAGACCGCTTGGATCGAGAGTCACTTCGAGCGCTAATGTTCACTGAGCTACTTTCCGCAATGTCGTTCAACACGATGGTTAGCTTCCACCCCCAATCGAATACAAATCTGTATTCCGAATGGGGCCTCATTCGTACATTGCAGCGGCGCAACACTATGGTATTTCCCGACCGCCTTGCTGGATTTTACCTCGGACCCAGACGTCGCTGTGAAATTCGCGTGCATGGGCGAAGCGAATAGCGCAGGCTTTGCTTCGGTATACATTCTTCCGTTGGAGACAATTGAAAGCGGCGGATTTTCAGTAATACTTCCGCCACCATTCATAAAGAGGCTATATCGGCAGCGAGGGATTTTCGTATTGAGCGGTGGGGCTCTCAACAAACAGCAGCTACTTATTTCGGAAATACGGTTTCCAACCTCCAACGATTTTGAGGTGATGCGGGAAAATGGATTCAAGTAGATATAATGCCACCAGAGCAAGGGCTTGCGACTGTTGTTCGAGCTGCTGATAGCATTGTTGATGGCAAACGCGGCGAGAGTGAAATCAACGATCTCGCGAAATCCCTGAAGGCAGAGATAACAGCACACTCCGATCCACTCAAGAACTGGTTAGAATATGTAGACGTGTTTGAGGATGTTTTGTATGCGCTTGTTTATACGTTTGATGAGAGCGACAGGCTGGCGCTCGATATTGGAAGATTCGAATGAATCATTCGCTGCAACAAGGAAGTTTCGTGTAGCATTGCCTCACTCTACCGCGCTGCTCCCCGCTACAGGCCAGACGCGTTCTCGCCTGAGAAGATCCAGTTCATGACAATGTTAGCTGATCAGATCGACGAGATTGCGTTGCGAAATGGCTACGACCACAAGCGAGAGGCCGCCGCTTACGCTGGTTTTATGCTGGGAATTAAGCCGACTTTCACCTGATGCCGAGTGTGCTGACAATCCGCGAAATGTGGTTGGAACGGGGTAATGGCGATGGGTGCCGAAAATTATCACGCGTGGATTTTTGTCCCGCATGCCAGCGATGACCTTCAGCGGTACGAGAGTCGTAACTATTTGGAAAGCAAGGGAGCTTCGCCGCTTCTTTTTCACCTGAAGGCGCTCTCCCAGCCGGAAGAATTCTGGCCGATAATCGAGCGTGAAATCGCGGCCCGGAACTTTTTTCTTTATTGCCAGAGTGCGATAGCCGAAACGTGAGCCGGGTGCAGCGTGAGCGGGCGGCGGTGGAGGCGGCGAGTTCAGAACGTTCCATACGCATCGACAGCGTTCGCGTCGATGGCCCAGAACTCGACTTCGCGAGACTCTCACGCTTTTCTTTCTAAGACGCGCGTCTTTCCGTCGTTCTCACACCAAGATCGTGAAAAAGTGCTACCGTTCCTGGGCGCGATGGAGCGCGCTGGGTTTCAGGTCTTTTTGATACGGAAATCCCCATCGGAGAACCGTGGAAGGATATCATTCAGCGCGAACTCAGTGCTGCGGCGCGAGACGGCTGGGTTGCGCGTTCCTGTCGCAATTGACTTGCAACGGCCAAATATCAACTACGAAATCGGAGCGGGGATCGCGCTAGGCGCAAAGGTTCATTCCGGTTGCTATTGAGAAGATCCTATACCACCCATCAACTTGGCACACGTACAATTCTTCGACGCGACAATTGATCCTGCAACTGCCCCGAAGCGGCTGGTCGAGCTAATGCTGCGTCGATGATTGCCACAAAGTCGATGATCGCCTATGTGCCCGTTACGAGTGCGGCCTCTGACTGTCCGGTTGCGCAAACGTACTGCCCTGTTCTGGCCGACATGCACGTTGGCCGTTAGCTCTATAATCGTGAGGAAGCACTCCTCCGAATTGCCCGCTTTGAGATCCAAAAGCACGCATCGCCTCTTAAGTATTTTTCGCGGGCCGCCACTTCTGCATCCGGCCTGAACTCACCCTTGCAGACAGCGCGAAAACGTTGGCAAGATCGGGCGACTTTGTCCGGCAGATTGACCAGCCCCGATGGAACGCATTGAAGCCGCAACGGCCACGGCCCAGCCTACACTTTCGCTTATCGTCGCGGTGGCGGATAACGGCGTATCTGCTGCGGCAACGCGCTGCCGTGGCGGCTTGGCAGCGATCTCAAGCGCTTCCGCAAGCTCACCATGGGTCATCCGCTCGTCATAGGCAGGCACACCTTATCCATCGGCAAGCCGCTGGACGGCCGGATTCGATTGTGGTGACAGGCAGCCCGCCGCACCCGGAGGCGAGGGGCTCTTTTTCGCGCGCTCGCTCGAAGAGGCCATCGAATTGGCGGCGGCGCGGGCACAAGCGCGCGGCACCTCCGAGGTTTTCGTCATTGGGGGCTTGCGCATTTTTGCCGGCGCCTTGCCTGTGGCGCATCGCATCTACCTGACGCAAGTCCACGGCTCTCCGGAAGGCGATGTCCGCTGGAGCCCGCAGCTTGGCGGCGAATGGGCCGTGAAGTCTCAGAAGAACAGCCTGCCGGTCCCAAGGATGAATTCGCAGTAACGAACCTCGTCCTGGAACGTCCTGGAACGTGCCGGAGCTTGACGCTGCCTTGCCTGCGGCCCATAGGACACCCAAACTCACAGTCAGCCGGTGCCGCGGGGACAGAGAAATCGCCTTCTGGTTCGCATTGGATACGAAGTGTCAACTCCTTGCCATTATTTACATACCGTTACGATCTTCGTGAGTACCCTATTAAACGGCGCGAGGCACATGGGCCCCGCCGGGCAGTAAAAGGAACGGTGATATGCCCTGGAGCCAGAATGGCGGCGGCTGGAAAGGCGGATCGGGAGGCCCATGGGGCCAAGGTCCGAGCGGCGGGGGCGCTCCTCCCCCCGATCTTGAGGAGATTTTGCGGCGCGGCCAGGACAAGCTGCGCCAGGCAGTGCCGGGGGGCGTGGGTTTCTTCGGAACCTTGCTGATCCTTCTGGTGATGGCTGGCGGCATCGCCTATTTCGGCTTCACCGCGCGCATGAGTACCGGCGATGAACGCGCGGTCGTGCTGCGCTTCGGCAAATTCGACCGCGAGCTTCCCGACGGCATCCACTTCCGCTGGCCATACCCGGTCGAAGACGTCACCGTCATTCCCGTGACACGGCAGAACCGGGTGGAAGTGGGCTTCAGCTCGGGCGTCAGCGGCCCCTACGGTGCGCTGCGCAATCCGAACAAGCCCGAGGAAAGCCTGATGCTCACGGGCGACGAAAACATCGTCGACGTCAACTTCACCGTTTTCTGGAACGTGAAAGAACGCGACCAACTATCTCTTCAGCATGCGCAATCCCGGCACCAGTCCCGAGACCAACATCAGTGTGAAGGCGGTGTCCGAA
>CAVYEY010000029.1:0-70970 GCA_963767435.1 uncultured Alphaproteobacteria bacterium | reverse complement strand
TCCGGTTAACTATAATTGTGGCGGCGCAATCTGTTGCTATGTAAAATAATACGTGTTGTATCAACGGCATACAATACCGTATACAAATTTATAGTTTGGTAAGGCACATGCTGTATATTAGCTCAACATTGAAGCAAAGTCTCTCGATCCGCCAAAAGTGACATTTTGTAACGAATATACGGAGAGGTGTGATGCGTTATGGTTCGAAATTATTGCACTATTGCCTGCGGCATTTCCACCCACAGAGCCGCTCCGGCGCCCGATCTACCCTTTCGCCCACAGGCTATCGATGAGCCGCTTCATGGACGCGAACAGGACGCGGCGGCGGTATTTCGGTCCGGTGACGGTCGTGGCCAGGACGTTTGCCTTCTTGCGCACCACCTGCGTTAGCCGGCTGGCCGCTTCGGCGTCCCAGGGGCGGCCTTGCAGCTCCTCTGTAGGGATCGGGAGCGGGGCGGAGTTGGTGCCGGTGATCGCGATCTTGAGTTCGCCTACGACATCGCCATTGCGCTCTAGCGAAGCGGCAATGCCTGCCAGCGGAAAGTCGATGGAGTTGCGGACGCGGATCTTAACGTATCCGGCGTGGCGGTTGCCCTGCGGGGGCAGCACGATTGCGGCCAGCACCTCGCCGGGGGCCAGGGTGAGATGTTCGGCGCCGTTCTCGCGGTACAGATCCGCGATCTTCAGGCGGCGGGTGCCGGCGGCGGATGCTACGATGGCTTCGGCGTCCAGAACGATCAAAACCGGGGCTACGTCGCCATGGTAAGTCGCGTAGCAACGGTCGCTTTTGGCGACGACGTGGCACTTGCTGCCCTGGTATTTGAGGCACCAGTCATTGGCCTCGCGCCACCATTCGCTCTGGTTATAGAAGACGCAGCGCGTGTCCTGGCAGAGGTTGCCGCCAAGGGTGGCGGCAGCGCGGTGCGTGGGGCCGGCGACCGAGGCGGCGGCTTCCGCCAAGGCGGGGTAGGCGCCCGCAATTTCGGGGGCGCGCGCGATGCGGTCCAGCGTGACGCCAGCGCCCAGCCACAGCGCTTCGCCTTCGCGGCGGATGGCGTTCAGTTCCGCGATTGCGCCGAGGTCGATGAGGCCGGAGGGTTCCCCTAGGCCGCGCCGAAGGTTGACAAGAAGGTCGGTGCCGCCGGCGAGGAATTTCGATGCGGGGAGCGTGGCGCTGAGGCGGGTGGCCTCGTCCAGGCTTTCCGGGCGGTGATAGCGGAAATCGGGCAGCAAATTCATGATTTTACCCGATCTCTTCTTTCCAGGCAGGTCACGATGTTTTCGGGCGTGAGTGGCACCGTATCGGGCCGGATGCCGGCCGCTTCGTGGACCGCGTCCATAAGGGCAGGGATGAAGCCCGCGAGCATGCCTTCGCTGGCTTCCTTGGCGCCGAAGGGGCCGTTCGGGTCGATGCTTTCGACCAGGAACACTTCGATATCGGGGCTTTCGGCCATGGTGGGCACGCGGTAGTCGAGCATGTTGCCGTGGAGCATGCGGCCATCGTCGAAGGCGGTTTCCTCGGAGAGCGCCTGGCCCATGCCCATCCAGACACCGCCCTGGATCTGACCTTCGACCGCAAGCGGATTGAGCGCGCGGCCGATGTCTACCGCGACCCACACCTTGTGGGCCGTAACCTTGCCGGTCACTTCGTCGATGGAGCATTCGACGGCCTGGGCGGCATAACAGAAGCCCATGGTGGCGCCGATGGCGCTGCCTTTGATGGCCTTGTCGCCCATAAACTGAGGCGGGCAAGTGAACGTGCCCTTGACGGTGATGGGGCCGCGTCCGGCGAGTGCGGCCTTGACGACCTGGGAGAAGTGCAGGCCGGGGTCTTGGCCCGCCACGCGGAAGTATTCGCCGTCCTGCAGCACCTGCTCCGGCTGGGCGTCGAACTGCTTGGCGGCGGCCTCGATGAGGATGGTTCTGAGCGCGTTGGCGGCGTCGATGCCGGCGTTTCCGACCATAAAGGTGACGCGGGAGGAGTAGCTGCCATTGTCCTTGGGGGTCAGCGCGCTATCGGCCGAAACCACGCGCAGGCGGTCCCAGTTGACGCCCAGCGTTTCGGAGACGACCTGCGCCACCATGGTGTTAGAGCCTTGGCCGATGTCGGCGGCGCCGGTCAGGATGGTGATGCCGCCGTCGAAATCGACCCGCAGATTGACCACCGCATGCGGTTCGCCGGTCCAGTATTTGGGGTCGAAGTGCCGGAAACGAAGTGCGAGCAGGCGATGCCAAGCCCCCGTCCCTTGGGCATCTTGCCGCGCCGCGCTACCCAGCCCGAGGCTTCCATCACCTTGTCGAGGCATTCGGGCAAACCGTAGCTCAGCACCTTCTGGGCGTAGGCGGTGGTGTAGGGGATCGTGGGCAGGAGATTGACGCGGCGGACGGCGAAGGCGTCGAGGCCCAGCTCAGCCGCCATCTCGTTCATGAGCGCTTCGAACGCCGCGCGGGCATCGACCTGCCGTGGCCGCGCTGAGCGCCGCAGGGCGGGGTGTTGGTGTAGACGCGCCACCCATCGTATTTGATAGCTGGGATATCGTAGAGGCCGTGCAGCAACGCGCCTACGTAGAGGATGGTGATGATGCCGTAGCCGGCATAGGCGCCGCCGCGCTGGGTGGCCTGCATGTGGCAGGCGGTGAGCCGGCCGTTCTTGGTCATGCCGAGTTTCAGCGTGATCTTGGTCTCGGGCCGGCCCCGATGAGCGATGAAGGTTTCCTCGCGCGTCTGCAGCAGGCGCACCGTGCCGCAGGCTTTGCGGGCAAGCAGAGCGGCGATAATCTCGAAGTGCAAGGTCTCCGTCCGCGCGCCGAAACCGCCGCCGAGGAACGGCTTGACCACGCGGACATGCGCCTCGTCCATCTCCAGGCAATGCGCCGTCTTCACATGCACATAGTAGGGCACCTGCGTCGTGGTATGCAGCGTTAGGTGCCCGCGGGCGGGATCGTATTCTGCAAGCGTGGCGTTGGGTTCGATATGGGCGTGGTTCACTTCCGCGAAATGGAAGGTTTTCTCGCGCACCAAGTCCGCCTTTTCGTACTCCGCTTCGACGCTGCCGAACTCGTGGTGAACCTCACGGAGCACGTTGTTGGGCTTCTCGTCATGGATCGGCGTGGCCCCCGGCACCATGGCCTTGCGGGTGTCGAAATAGGCGGGCAGCGGCTCGTATTCGACCTTGATCAGCTTGAGGGCCTTGGCCGCGGTCGCCTCGTCCACGGCCGCTACGGCCGCAACAGGATCGCCCCGGTAGCGCACCTTGTCCCGTGCCAAAGGAAACTCGTTTTCCGCGATGGGGAGCACGCCGAACGGTACCTTGCAATCGGCGCCGGTGCAGACTGCGGCAACGCCCTCCAGGGCTTCGGCTTCGCTGGTGTCGATGGACAAAATCCGTGCATGCGGCACCGGGGAGCGCAATATTCTGCCGCAAAAAGCGCCAGGAACCAGGAAATCCGCGGTGTACTTGGCCTTGCCAGTTACCTTTTCGACGCCATCGATCAAGGGCGTGCGCACGCCCACCTGGCCGGTACGCGCTTTTTCGAGCTTGCGGATGCTCATTGCGCCGCTCCGGATGCGGCAGCCTCGACTGCTTCGACGATTTTGACATAGCCGGTGCAGCGGCACAGATTGCCCGACAGCGCCGCTTTGATTTCCTCCCGGTCCGGGTGGGGATTGCGGCGCAAGAGCGCCTCGGCGGCGTTGATCATACCGGGGGTGCAGAAGCCGCATTGCGCGCCGAGCTTTTCATGGAAGGCCTGCTGCAGCCTGCTCATGCGCCCGCCTTTGGCCAGCCCTTCGACCGTTTCGATCCGGCGTCCCTGCACCTGAACAGCAAGCGTGGAGCAGGCCAGGCGCGGCAGATCGTCCACAAGCACGGTGCAGGCGCCGCATTCACCGCCATCGCATCCCTGCTTGGTGCCTGTCAGGCATGCGACCTCGCGCAGGTAATCGATGAGCAGCATGCCTGCGGGAACGAGGTCTTCCCGCTTGCGGCCGTTCACCGTCACAACAAGGATCGACTTCACTAGGCGTTTCCCCTTTTGAGCGTATCGCCTCCGCTTCGATGACCGTCCCGCGCTTCTTTCCGTCAGGCGCCGCTTACATATAGGTATTACCGTACCGAATTCCCGTTATTGTCAATCCGCCGGATTGCTAAACCGCGAGGCCGCCCGACGTTCCCGCAAGCCGGCACCATAGCCAAGTAGCAGGCATTGCACGCGCTGCGGGCGGTTGATTGAAAAATAAGCCAAGGAGTGTCAGTCTACGGAATGACTGCCTGGAGACTTGGAGAGTTAAGATGTTATCCCTGAAGAATTTCCTCGTACTTGCTCTTCCTCTGATGCCCGTCGCTGTGCAGGCCCAGCCTTCTGGCGGCGGGGATGCAGGAAAACGCGATGCGCGCGAAACGCATGAATGCGCATCTCCGGCTGCGCGTTCCATAGAGCTTACGCCGCCCGCTACGCCGGAGCAGACTAGAGTGATGATGCAAAAGGCCATCGAACAAGCCGCCGCAACTGGATGCCCCATCAAGGTCAAACCCGGCATTTATCTGGTTAACCGGACTATTGCAGTGGAAGCAAACCGCGTCACAATCGTTTGCGATCCGGGGGCGGTGTTCCGGAAGACCGGTCAGGCCAATGCGATCATCTTCAAGGGCGCTTCCGGCAGCATCTCCGGACGGTGCGAAATCGACGGCGCGGGCCTGGGCGGCAGCGGCCTTATCGTTGAGAAAACGGCTACCGATACGCGGATTGAGCATGTTTTTGCTCACCACAACGGCGGCCACGGCATCCTCAACATAGGCACGCGAACCTTTGCTAGTGAAAACCGTACCGAGGATAACCGCAAGGTGGGGTTCGCCAACTCCACAGCGGTAGGCGCAACAATCGTTGGCCTGTCGTCCCGCCGCAACGGCAATGAAGGGCTGACAATCGACAATCCAGGCACAGCGCATATGAAGATCCAAGGCGGGCTCATCGAAGACAATTGCCGGGTGGGAGGCGTCGGCAACATCGGGATCGATGCGGCAACGGATGTAACGGTGACGGATGTTGTAGCCAAAAACCCCTCTTTGCCTTGCAAGTGGAATTTGACAGCCCAGAACAACGTTGGAAATACCGTGCAGCTGCATATAAAGGGCGGCTCCTATTCCGGTGCCAGGGACGGAGATATCCACTTTCGCACGAATACGGTGCAGGGGTTCACCGTTCGCGATTCTTCTGTCCGGCAGATCGTTTCAAAATCTCCCATAGCCGTACTGGCCGATCCCGGCACCTCGCACAACGCATTTCAGGTCGAAGGCAAGGTTGTGAACCAGGGGACACCGTAGCAGTCCGGCTCGCAATCGGCCGGCCGGCATGCCCTTGGCGCATTTCTTGCGAGCGGTTTGGGCGTTTTAGCAAGCCGAACCGGCGGGAAAGGAGTATTGGGCCAAGTTCGCCGGTATGAGGACGCCAATCTCTGGTGGGGATGCGGGCTGGATGGATGCAGGTCTTTCTTGAAAGACCACCTGGGTTCCATATATGCTCAAGGAACACGTCCATATCGGACACGTCCTCCTATCGCCTGGGAGCAGTGGAAATCAGGCATGCCGGGGTGTGCATTTGGCACGAGGAGGTGCTTATCGTGGAAGAATACCTCAAGAATTTCGAGCTGGAGGCCTGGGGCGAGGGTGAACTGGCCTACATCAAACAGCTCAAGGCGAAGGACGTGGCTGAGCTGTTTCCACAACTCGGCGGCCTGCCGGAGGGCATTGATCTCTATGCCGTAGTTTCCGCGGATGGCACGCCGATGGTGCTGACCGACAGCCGGTCGGCAGCGCTGGAGAATGTCGAGGAAAGCGAATTGGAGCTTGTAACGCTCCACTGATAACGAAAAAGCCCGCCATTTGGCGGGCTTTTTGTTTCGGGTCGATTTCGGGCTAGGCCGCGTGAGACGCGGCCTTTTCTGTAAGGATTGCGTAGATCGCGTTGCGGTCGCGGCAGGCACGCAGCTTTTCTACCGCCTTGGGCTCGCGAAGCAGGCGCGACACCCGCGCCAGAGCCTTCAAATGATCGGCGCCGGCGCTCTCGGGGGCCAGCAGCAGCATGACGACGTCGACGGGTTCCTCGTCGATGGAATCGAATTCGACGGGCTCCTCCAGGCGCGCGAATACGCCAACGCTGTGCCGGAGATTCTGAAGCTTGCCGTGCGGAATCGCGATGCCCGAGCCCACGCCAGTGGACCCCAGCCGCTCCCGCTGGAACAGGATGTTGTAGATGTCTACGCTATTCAGTCCAGTCAGATCCGCAGCACGGTCCGAAAGGATTTGCAGTACTTGCTTTTTGTTCGCAGCCTTAAGGGACGGAATAACGCCATAGGGCGTTATGAGGTCGCTCAAATCCATATCTTGTCCCACGCGCTAACGTCCTCTGTTGCGGCCCGCACAGCTTATGCCTTGGCGTTTGCTGCGCCGCCGCTTGGGTCGATCCACCCGATGTTTCCGTCTGGACGCCGGTACACGACGTTGACCCCGCCGTGCGCGGCATTACGGAACACCAGAAAAGGCTGATCGGCAAGGTCCATCTGCATGACCGCGTCGCTCACCGCCATAGCCCTTATACGTGCCGGTTTTTCCGCGATGACAGCCGGAGCTCCAACCCCGTCTCCCTCGCCGGCGGGAGATTCGGCCGTACGCTCTACGTCTATCACATAATCGATCCCGGCGCTGTCCAAAATTACCCCGGGGTTAACGGCGCTCTGGCCATGGTTTTTAAGCCTGCGCTTATAACGGCGCAACCGCTTTTCGAGCCGCTCCATCGCGGAGTCGACGCTGCCATAGGCGTCGGAACCGGTGCCTGCCGATTGCATATCGAGCCCGGAGGCCAAGTGTATCGCGCACTGGGTCGAGAAGCCGTCGCTGTTTTTCTCCAGGCTGATCTGGCCCGATACCGGGCTATCCCAGAATTTACCCAGAGATGATTCTATACGATTTAGCGCATAACTACGCAAACTCTCGCCAAGATCGACGTTTTTTCCAGTTATCTTAATCGTCATTTTGGTATGGTTCGGTTTGGCGCTCAGTTTTTTTGGAGGTGTCGCGCGCCCTAACCCCACTGCAATAGTACATGGGGCATATACTTCGCGCAAGGCTCAAAACACCCTTAAGCCATTGTTGAATTTCAGGCTTTCGGAAGTAGAAGGGACATTTATGCTTTGAGGCAGTCAACACCTTGACTGCTCATTAAGCAACACAACTATTAACGCTCCCCTTCTCAGGCAATTAGCGGGGAGCAAGAACCATAATCATCTGACGGCCTTCGAGCTTTGGTTCCAATTCAACCTTGGCAATCGTGCCCGTTTCTTCCTTGACTTTAACAAGGAGTTGCATGCCGAGTTCTTGATGGGCCATTTCGCGGCCGCGGAAACGTAGCGTCACCTTGACCTTGTCGCCCTCTTCAAAAAACTTTACCATCGAACGCATCTTAACTTGATAGTCATGCGTGTCGATATTAGGGCGAAGCTTAATTTCCTTGACCTCGACGGTCTTCTGCTTTTTCCGGGCTTCCGCAGCCTTCTTTTGAAGCTGGAACTTATGCTTCCCGAAATCCATGATCTTGCAGACCGGTATTTCTCCGTTGGCTGCAATTTCAACAAGATCGAGACCTGCTTCCTGGGCTCTCGACAGCGCCTCGCGCTTATTGACAGTGCCATGGTTTTCGCCGCTCTCATCGATGAGCTGGACGTCGCGGGCGATAATGGCGTCGTTGATGCGTGCTCCACCTTCCTTGGCGGGCGCGCCCTTAACCGGACGGCGTATGTGACTCTCCTATAGCTGTTGAACGAATGTATGCGCCGGACTGTCGCCAGACCAACGCTCACTATCGATGAGGATAGAAACGGCGCACCGCAAGTCAAGTGACTTCTCATACGAACTTGCCGCCGCGGAACATACATCCACGAAGCTTTGCAATCCGTCACTTTTGCGTCGCAGTTTTGAATGCCTCCGCGAGTTGAGTTCCTAGCAAACGGTCATAAACTGTCAAGCTTTGCAATTGAAGGGAATGTGTAGAAAATTCCCGGCGTACCCTTTCGATACCCCGCTGCCGCAATGCCTCCAGAGCGCAACAGTCCATTTCCAGGGCGTGGCGCAGCGATTCGCAAAGGGCCGTGGCGTTGCCGGGCTCGAAAAGCCAGGGCCCAGGGCCCGCTGTGCAGGCTGTGTTTGTGGCGCCGCCGTCCTGGCCGCCGGCAGCATGAGCAAGCAGGCCAGGTTCGCGCGTCACGGTTTCTGGGAAGGCTCCGATATTGGAGGCGATAACGGGACAGCCCATTGCTTGCGATTCGACGGCTGAGCGCCCGAAAGCCTCCGCTTCTATGGAGGGGAGCACCGTGAAGCTTGCAGCCTTGAACGCAGCGGGCATGTCGCCGCAGTGACCTGGAACGAAAACCCGGCCGCGAAGGCCATGCGCCTCAATGGAAGCTTCAAGCTCTGCCTTGAAGGACGAGCGGGTTTGTTCATCGCCTGCCAGCACAAATGCCGTGTCCGCGTAGTCGCCGTGCGCGAGCAGTTGCGCCGCAGCCTCGATCAGCACTGCTTGGCCCTTCCAGCGCGTGAGCCGCGCAGGCAGGAGAACGATGCGCTTGGCCTGCTGCACGCCCCACTGCTCGCGGATCGCGCGCACGCGCTCCGCGCTCACAGCGGCCGAATCGAATGCCTTGAGGTCCACGCCGCGATAGATGACGCCAACCCGGTCCGCGGCCTCGGGATGGCGCTCGCGCACCAGCTTTGCCGTGTATTGCGAGTTGCAGATGACGGCGTCGCCGCGCGACATCACGCCGTTGTAATAAGCCTTGAGCTTGCTGTTTTGGTTGTAGATGCCGTGATAGGTGGTCACGAAGCAGCGGCGGGTGCGTTTAGCGGCGAGATACGCGCTCCAGGCGGGCGCACGGCTCCTGGCGTGAACGAGGCTGACGCCGTGGCTCCTGATGAGGCGCTTGAGCCTCCAGGCGTTGTACAGGATTGCAAGCGGGTTTTTGGTCTTGGCGGGGAAGCGGATCAGTTCGCCGCCCGCGGCCACGAGTTCGTCCTCAAGTCTGCCGCCCGCAGCTACGACAAGCGCCCGCCCGCCTGCCAGCGTTATGGCCTCCGCCATTTCGATGGCGGAACGCTCCGCTCCTCCGGCCGACAGCTCGGGGATGACCTGGAGAATGACGGGCCATGGCATTCGTTTCAGCATTGGGGTGGCGCTGCGCTTGAGCTCATTTAAGTAGCATAAAATGAACGGCGAGGATCTGCAAATGCTCTGGCCTGGCGGTGCGCAGAAGTGCCGCGATTCGCGGGGCAGGCAGGTACCGTATCTGGAAGACTGCTGCAAGCTGCGTACTGACGCCATACTGGAATTCCCGGCCCGCAAAAGTGCCCATTTTGGTAATCGAAGGGGGTTTTTCGACTTTGAACTAATTGTAATCGATGTGCTTTACTGAAGGGTTAAAAGGGAGATTTTGGTAACGCATTGATTTTGCACGTAAAAATATCCATTGGGTGTCATGATTATGGTAAAGACACAATATTTAACCGTAGTTTTCAATGCTCGAATACCAGCAGTTTGAGCTAAAATTCGAGCAATTTCTGCCATTTTTGAGCATCCGCGATTCCGCGTTAACCACATTTTCTTAATAGATGTGGCGCCAAGACCGATGTCGAGACAATCCGCAACGAGTTGACAACGCCGGGCTATGCGCTGATGAACCTGCGTAGCAGCTATCAATGGGGCAACGTCCGCTTCGACCTCGGCGTCGAGAACCTGCTCAACCAGCAATACTACTCGCCCCTCGGCGGCGCTTATCTCGGCAACTCCGCTGCGGGCTTTGCGGGCATGATGTCCAACTGGATGGGCGCGGCATCGTTCGAGCCCCTTGCCGGCATGGGCCGCTCGGTCTACGCCGGCGTGACCGTGAAGTTCTGACCACCCGCCGGCCTCGGCATGAAGTCTGGTTTGCGGCGCAAGGTACTTGCCTTGACATTGGCGCCGCAAGCCAGCTCAAGACCGGCGCAGCGTGGTCGCGTCCGTGGTGTAGGGGCAGCCGGCTTGGCGTTGCGGCCATGCCCCGTATGCCAGCCGGCGGTGCCCCCTTCGATGCGGCAAAGGCGGCAGCGGCATGAACGGCACGCCTTCATCCACGAAGGCGTGCTCGCGGCCATCAACGCCGCGTGCCGGCGGGAACTGCGGCCGGAGAGTCAAAACTTTGGCTCGCCGGTATAACTGCCGGACCCGGCTATACGCGCGGGTCTTCGCGTGTGGCGGCGGCCCACTCAGGCGTATAGCCATAGAGCGGGTCTTCCGGCGGTATCTGCGTGATGACGCATTCGGCCGTCATCAGCATTGAAGCCGTGCTTGCCGCCTCCTGCAAGGCGAGCCGCGTCACGATCAGCGGATCGAGCACACCCAGCTCATACAGATCGCCAAACCGCCCATGCCTTGCGTCAAGGCCGAAGAACGGGTTGGCGCCGGCGAGTATGCGCGTCAGCACCTGCGCGGGGTCCTCGCCCATGTTAGCGCCGATCAGCCGGGCAGGCTCGGCGATCGCCCGCGCGACGATATCGATGCCGCAGCGCACATCGAGCGGTTCGCGCGGAAGATCGCGCAATGCCTCGCGGGCGCGCAGCAGAGCCGTGCCGCCGCCGGGCAGCACGCCCTCGCGCAGCGCCCCGCGCATGGAGTTCTTTGCATTCTCAAACCGTTGCAGGCGTTCCTTGATCTCCACATCCGTGCCGCCGCCCACGCGAATGACCGCGGCAACTCCGCTCAGACGGCGCAAACGCTCGTCAAGTTGCTCCTGATCATGGGATTTGCCGATGGCCGAGCCTTTGCTTGCATCGCCGTTGCGAATCCAGCCGATCTGCTGCTCGATGGAGGCGGTACGCTCAGCGATGGCGCCGGGCGCGCCGCCACCGCCCATGAGCGATATAGAGTTTTCCGTCACCACCGCGCGCCTCGCTCTTCCGAGATCGGCAAGACGCACCTGCTCCAGGCTGTCGCCGCACGATTCCAGGAACGCGCGTCCGCCGGTCAGCACCGCGAGATCGGCAAGCGCGTGCGCACGCGTCTCGCCATATCCTGGCGGTTTCACCGGGACCGCGCGGACGACGGCGCGAATGTGGTTGAGCAACAGCGGCGGCAAAACCTTCTCTTCGATATTTTCGGCCACGATCAGGAGGCTGCCGTTTTCCTCGCGCACGAGGTCGAGCGCTGGGATCAGTTCGTCGAACCGGGTGATAATGCGGTCGGTGAGCAGCACGAACGGATTGTCCAGTTCGGCCGTTTCGAGATCCCTATTGGTGACGAAATAGCGGGATGGATAGCCTTGGTCCCAGGCGGCGCCTTCGACAAACTCCAATTTGTCCTCGCGGCCTTCGCCTAGCTCCAACGCGACGATGCCATCGGCCCCCACCCGTTCGAATGCCTCCGCAAGCATTGTGCCGATACAGTCTTCGCCGTTCGCGGCAATGGTACCAAGGGCAACGAGAGCGGGCCCTGAAGCGCATTTGCGGGCGCGCCGTTCGAGATCGGCGATAACGGCGTCCGTGGCCATGCCGATGCCCTCGCGCAAGCCCTTCGGATCCATTCCGGCCGCCATTGCCTTCACCGCCCCGGCCGCGATGCACCGGGCAAGCACGATGGTCGTGGAAGTGCCATCGCCAGCCAGTCGCGACACATTGCGCGCCGCCTCGCGCAGCATCGCGACTCCTGCGTTTCGCGCGGCGTCGCCATCCTCGATGGACCGCGCCACCGTGATGCCGTCGCGGGTCAGGACCGGTGCCAAGCCGCCCGTGCGATGCTCTATAAGCACGTTGCGCCCGTGCGGGCCGAGTGTGATTTGCACCGCATCCGCCAGCAGGTTCGCGCCCGCCAGCATGCGCAGGCGCCCCGCGCCGCCAAAATGAAATGCCTTGGCCATGGTGTTCTCCTACCCTTTTAGCGCTCTAATTCTTGTTATGATGGGCGCTGGCTTGCCGGCTGCTACATCTCCGTATCCTCTTCGCTCTGCCGTGTTTCGGGACCATATTGAATGTGCAGCATTGCCTGCCGGCCTGCGAGTACCCGCCGCGCCCGCGCGCGCTCCAGGCGCGACCAGACCCAGATGAGTTCCTTGTCGGACCAGTCCATATTGCGCTTCAGCTCGGCCTCATCGAGCGGCTCCATCTCCTTGGCCCAAAGTCCGGCCAGTTCGGCCACGCGATCCGCGCCCAGCAGTGCCACCAGTTCCTTTTCGCGCGCTTCCAGTTTGCGCGCCGATGCGTCAAGCTCCCTGGCCATCGCGGCGATGAAGGCCGGATCGCAGAACTCCTCTGGGCCGTCATCGCTCACGATTGCCTCGCCTCTGCTTGGCCAGCCAAGTACAGCCCGCCGGAAGTTCGCACCCGCTTGCCGCTATCCGCCGAGCGAGCTTCCGGCGGATAAGCTGTACTAGATACAAGAGTCTGCTAGTACGCCTTATCCGCGGGAAATCCTGCCGGAGCCAGCCGCATAGGGGTGAGGATTTCCCGCGGGGCGTACTAGTCATTCCGCTGCTTGTGCCCGGCCTGAAGCCAGGAACCTCTCGTAGAATATCTGATCGGCCGGCATGCCATACTTTCTTGCGGCGGCAAGTGTCGCGTCGATCATCGCGGGTGGGCCACAGACATAAATGTCCGGACTTGCTCCGCCCAGCTCGAAGTCCTTCTTCAGTTCGTCAACTACTGTGCCTGCCGGATATGGCGAAGACAACTCTGGATTTATAACAGATATGTGAACTTCTAAATTCGACATTGCGCTTTCGATCTCACGCAACGTATCGGCGAAAAACAGCTCGTGTTCGTGAGTGACGCCGAAAAACAACTTCGCCTGCTGCGGATGCTCCTCGATCTGCATGTGGCGGATCATCGACAATACTGGCGATAGCCCGGTGCCGCCCGCGATGAAGTAACGGGGCCGGAATCCATTCTCGCGCATGGCGAACGCGCCCAAGGGGCCATGCAGCCTCACCCGCACGCCGGGAGCAGCCCCGGTCAGCAGGAACTTCGAGAAGAACCCATCCGGCAGCAGGCGGATCAGGAACTCCAGGTCGCCGCTATCGCTTGTGGTGGCCAGGGAATAGGAGCGCCAGACATCCGTACCGGGCACCTCGATGTCGATATATTGGCCTGGCGTGAACTTGAGCTTCACCGGCTCGCCTGTCTCGGGATCGCCCGGGCGGATCACCAGACGCATGACGTTGGACGACACACGCTCCGCCACGGCGATATCGCCGGTCCATTCCTGGTTGGTCTTCTCAAACGAAACCCGATCGAACGTATAAGGGAGATTGAGCGTAAGATTGCTGCGCGGATAGGTGCAGCACAGGAGGACGAAACCTTCCTCCTCTTCGTCCGGCGGCAGCGCCTGCACGCTGGCATTCGCCAGCTCGTAATCGCCGTCCGAACATTCCGCCTTGCATGTGGCGCAACCGCCTTCGCGGCAAGACGTCAGGAGAATGACGTCCTGCTTCAGCGCGCTCGTGACGATATCCTCGCTGGGCGAACCCGCGAATTCGATGATATGTCCATCCTCGGTGTATGCTGTGATCTTATACATGCCGTTTTCCCCTATGCGATCTTGGCGTTTACGGACTTAGGCCGAGGCCGGGACGGCTTTGCCCAGGGCCTTCGCGAGTTGGGACGAGAACCAGCCGAATACCGCGCCAGCCGCCGCCGATACGGCGATCAGCACCAGCGGATTGGCGAAGGACGGCGTGAGCAGGTTTTCCAGCGGGCCTGTACCGGGCGCCGTAGCGGGCTGGTGCAGGCTATAGGCAACCAGTGCGGCGTAGCCGTAGACGTTGGCGGGCACCGGCGACAAGGGCTCGATCCCCGCGACGATCACGAGCAGGAACACCGTTGCCGAGACAAGGATAGCCGGATAGAGCGCGCCGAGGGCGGGCATGGGCGCCGATGTGAAGATCAGCAGACAAACCCACGCGATGAAGGCGCCGTAGGCCATCCCGGCGGCCGTTTTCGTGAGCGGCTTTTTGCCGCCGATGCTATGGAAGAACGCTCCCCAAGCGAGAAATCCGGCCCAAACCAGGACGAACCCGTGCAGGGGACCAAGCGCCAGGAAGGTCCATACGCCTCCGAGCGTAGCAATGCTGATTGACAATGCGAGTAGTGAATTCATGGCGTTACTCTCCCTGTTTTCCGGGCACAGCTCTCCCGTTCCCCGGCCATGACGTGGCCGCGGCTGCGGGGGCGGTGGCCATTTGGTACAATTGCGTTATCGTCCCGGTGCCGCGAGGCCGCCTTGATGGCGGTGGCGATCCAGAAATTGGCGTCGCGTTTACCGCTTCTGGATTGCTTCGGCGCCATGCCCCTTGCAACGATGGAGGGTCACCAAGACTTGCCGGGACTGGCCGTCAAGTTTTCCCGTCGCTATCGCGGATTCCGTAGAAGGCAAGCACGTGGCCGACGGCCTCGCGCGAGGCACGCTCGCTCAGCGAACAGCCATGCTGGCACATCTCGCGTCCGCGAAATAGGCTCCAGCGCCACATGAAGCCGAGATCCTCGATGACCGCGCTGTAAGGGCCATCGCCCTCAATGCCGTGCCGTTCGAGAACGGCCGCATCGGTGAATGGCATCTCAACGCCTGACGGCGTTTCGTTCCCGGCCAGTATGTCCCGCGTGTACATGGCTTCCTCCTTGCGTTTGTCCTCGCGCACCGCGGACAGGCCGCGAAATTTCGAACGGCGGGGCCGGTCTCCTAAAACACCGCGCCCGCCCTTCTGCGCCGCTACAGCCCGTTTACGGTGTCGCGCCGTTCGCGAGATACAGCACTTTCACGCCGCGTTGTTTGCGCAGCTCCGCCAGGGGCGTTTCGTAGTAGTTGGTGTTGCGCAGTTCCATGAGGCGCGAGCCCAGATAGCTGTCCACCTTCAGGAAGTGGTTCACCGGCATCACTGGAGGTTTGTAAAGCTGGCGGAACTGGATGAGTATTTTCTCCGCCCCGAACTTGCTGGTCTCGGCGTCCATGCGCCGTTTCCAGATGTCCGCAACCGCGGCGGCGTCCTCGCCAGTCGTGGTTTGGTTCAGAAGGCCGGCGTCGTTCAACTTGTTGGCCTTCAGGACCGACAGGCGTTCCTCGATTTTGGCCTCGATAAACAGATAATCGAGTTCCAGGCCGTAGGACGTCCGGAACGGCGACGTGTGGTTCTTGCGGAAGTCTTGAATGAAGGCGGTTGCCGTCTCCACGCTGTCGAGGGCGCCGATCTTCGCCAGCCACTCATCCCGCAGGGGATTGTCATGGATGTTGCATTTAGCCATTGGGGTTACCTCACTATTTTTGTGCTCTCTTGGGCATCCGCCCGCTTCCGTCATGGCACGGCGATGACCCGGCCATGACGGAAGCGGCGCCGGTATTCGTCAGACGTCGGCTAGTTTACGGTCGAGCCCCATCAGCTCCGACGTGATCGTGAAGGTGTTGCCGAGCGTATAGGCGCGCCCGATTGTCGAGGACACATTCACAAGGAAGTCGTAGACTGAATAGTTCTTGCCGAGCATGTCGGCAGCGGCTTCGGTATCGACCTGGATCTTCCCATCCGCCTTGATCCACCAAAAGCCGGTACGATCCTCTACGGTGATCGAGGGATTCTCCTTCTTTCCTGGCCCAAGAATGATCTCCTCGACAATGGCGTCGATTTCGTCACTCTTCATGAGTACCAGCACCACCGTGTTGGACTCGTGGACGACTTGGTTCTTCTCGTCAAAGAATTCGGCTGCGAAGGCAGCGCCATTCTTCTGCATGATACCTGCGTTGTAGGCGTTTTTACCTGCTGGCATGGTATTGGCTCCTCATTTTAATCCGCTGACGATCCCGGCTGTGGTCTTGTCGATATCGAATTTGAAGTCGATAGCGTTGGCGTAGTCCTCGGCCCAGTCGGCGAGCACGCGCCGGACGGTTGCCGCGATGGACGCCGGATCGCTGAGGCCGGGAACCTTGTCGACCTTGGCGTAGATGGCAACGAAGTCCCGCAGCGCTTCCACCGTCTTGGCCAGCCACTTGGATGTCCAGGCCCTGAGCCACCGCCGGTTGTGATCGGCGAATTCAGGATCGTTGGCCAAGCAATGCAGATACAGGTCCTGAATACCGGCGCGGTTGATCTGGAAGTAGGTCTGCGACTGGGCAAGGAAGAACGGCGTCAGGTTGTCGCCGTAATGGGCGGACATGCGGCCGAAGAACTCCCGGCGGACGAATTGCCCGAAGATGGAGTCATAGACGGCATGCACACCCCAGAGGATTTCGTTCCAGTCCTGGATGCCCTGCCACACCTCTTCCACGGTGGCGCGGGCGTTTTTGTAAACCGGATCGGTGAGCCAGACATTTTTAGGCGCATCGGTCGACTCCGGGAAGCCCGGCGAGAGTTTGGACAGCAGGTTGCGTTCAAGCTGGATCATCTGAGCGATGTCGATCTTGTCGAACCCGGCACAACCGGCGGTCTGACGGATTACGTCCGACAGGCAGTCGCGCATCACCGAGGAATGAGCGTTGAACAGCCCATACTCGTTGAACAGGAAGGCGCCCCAGTACTTGTTGATCATTTCGTCGCGCCAGAACGTGTTTATCGAGCGGACGGCGCCTTCGGTGGAATAGGCATTAATGAAGCGTTCGGTGTAGCGCCACTCCTCGGCCTTGTCCTTTACATAGGGAGCGTGCCAGCGGCGGTAGGGGTCGCGGTGGCGGTACCAGTCGGTGGTGCGCAACTCGGTGGACTCATTGCCCCACGAGGGACGGCCGCCATGGAACTTCTGAGTCCAGTCGCCCCAGTCGAGGCCGCCCGAGATCCAGTCCGGATTGGGCTGGGTGTAGAGAGACAGGATTTCATATTCGCTGAGCCGCTTGCCGCGCGGCGTCACGAAGTAGTTCATCCTGCGCTGTGTATCGATAGGCTCGGGGATATCGGCAATGATTGCGGCCGCGCGTTCTGGGTCGGTCAGACCGCGTCTGGTGGCCTGGGTTGTGGCCATGGCGTAACTCCTCCTCAAATGTTTCTTCTGCTTTAGTGCTCGCCGGAGACGCGGCTGACGTCCCTTGTGGCGCCTGCTACCGTTGGGCTAAGCGGAAGCTCCGCCGCCATTTGTTATAAGAAGCCCCTTCGCCCAGCTCAGCTTGGCCGCCCGCTACGGCGAGGGGTGACGGAGCGCCCTATGCCGCAAGGCGCTCCTCCTGCCGTGGCCGGCTAGGCCAGCGGGTCACCGCACACGATCCCCGCCTGCTTCAGATCGGCGACCGTCCACAGATTTTCGCCGCGGACATGCGGTTGTGCGATCATTGTCTTGCCGTCCGCCCGGACGCCATGACCTTCAACGACGATTTCCGAAAGCTCGCGGCCCGAATACTGCTCGAACACGTTCTGGCACTCGTAGCGTTCCGGCTCAGTGAGCCACATGCGCTCGCCCCAATCGTCGCTGAACGAATGCTTCTTGCCGTTGAACTCGTGGATGCGCAGCGTGCTGGCGCCTTTGGCGAGCGACGGGCAGAACGGGACTTGCGACACGCGGTCGACGTAGACTTTGTGGCCATTCTGGGCAAGCCAAGTCAGCGGGACGAAGCCACTCTTCGGATCTTCGCAGCCGAGTTTCTTCCATTCGCGGTAGATCTTGCCGTAATGGGCATCCCAACCCGGATAGTTGGCTTCGAACCAGGCCATGTCTTCCTCGTCCGGCAGTGACACCCGGAAGAAGCCTAGCGGCCAGAACGCGTAGGCCAGCAGTGCCAAGTCGTGATGCGCCCAGTAGGCGTCTTTCTTGGCGTCGCGCAAGGACGGCGGCGACTTCACGCCGTACTTGGACAGACGGCCGATCCAGATACCGCCCCAGTCCTCGTACACCCAACGGTTCCAGGTCTTGACCCACGGTTCGACCTTGAACTTCGAGCCGTATTCGAATGCCCAGCCAAGCACCGGCGTGAAGTATTTCTGCTGCGTCCAGAAGGCGTTGTTAAGGTCGGAATTCAGGTACTTCTGCGACGCCGGGTCATTGGCGATCGACACAATGGTCTGATAACCGTTTGCCATGTGGCGCAGTTCGTCGGTTTCGATAGAGAGGAACACCGTAGGCGTGATTTCGTCGCCGTTGGCCGAAGCCCATTCGGTAATGGCTACGATCAGCGGATTGGTGAAGCACGCTTCACCCACGAGCTGCAGATTGATCGAGCATTCCACCGCGTCGCCTGAGATAAAGCCGTCAGCGAACACGCGCTTCATGCCCTTCCACATTGGGCCTATGGTACGCGTGCGGCGCGCGTCGTTATGGCCGGCGGGGTCGTGATAGTGCTTGGAGTAGTAGTAGTTCACGAAACCGCACTGATGGGTGTGGCGGATTTCGTCCAGCACCTGGGCGAGATAGCCGTTCTTCTGTTCGGCGGCGGTCGCTGAATCCCACAGCATGGCCGAACCGGAGATGGCATTATACTCACCCACTTCAAGGAAGTTGGACGCAACCTTCATGGTCTCGCCCCATCTGGGGTGCATGCGGTTGCCGGCGCCCAGACGCGTCATGCCGTCAAGGAGCGTACCGAATTGGCGTTCGTCCTTCACGGCTTCCATGCGAGCGTATTCCTTGGCGATGAGCTTGAACTGCTCCTTGGTATCGAACGCCATCTTGTATTTGGTGGGATATTTCGTGCGGTTGTTAGCGAAGTCCCAGTTGAAGCTCTGCATCCAACGGTGAACCTCCTGGGGACTCACGCTGGTTGGCGCCCGGTTCGCTTTGTGGGCGTCAGTTGCCGCTTTGGTTGCGGAACTCAAGGGCATAAGAATTTCCTCCTACATTTGCGGTATTCACGCCTATGCCGCCACGGGGGTGCGCTCGAGTCCTGCGTGCGCTTAATTTTCTCTGGACGGCGCTTAGTAGAATGTAAAGAGCAGGTTTCATGCCAACTGCCGGGGTAGACAACGCCAAAGTGGCGCGTGCGTCTGTTATACTGGCAATAACAGTAACTTACGTGGTTGCGAGACTTTTACTACAGCGTGGTTGTCTCACTTATCTCCAGATGGTTATTATTAATAATATGTGTATTATAGCTATACATTGAATACGCGTGGCGTATAGAACCAATACACCCCGCCGCCCGGCAGGGCTTGCGCGATTGTCAAAATTGCGTTGGAGGTCCCCGGCCCAGGCATTTCCAGGCTCAAACCTCGGAGCCGGGATAGCTGGCCGCTTCCGCCTTATTATCCCTGCCACAGCCTGACGCACCCCGCATCGCATTACACGCGCTGGTCCAGCTAGCTAGTTTGCATCCACAAGCGGCGGTTTTTCCTGGCTTTTTACCCGCTCCGCTGTTTGTGGATGCAAACTAGAAAAGTGTATACGTATGCACTTTTTCAGCAAAAATCATACGATGAGCGCCGAAACTTCGAGTCGCCGCCTAAAAATGGCTGCAGTGGTTTATCCTTGGTGCGGCAAGAATTCAGCCGCCTTCTGAAGTCTGGACCGGTCAACGCTGAGACCCCGTCAGACTTGATGGGCTCCCCCGCTTGGGCTACAATGTGGCTCAAACCCAGGGAGTACCGCCATGTCCGGAAATGCTGTCGTTCGCGCCCGCATCGATGCGCGCATCAAGGAAGAGGCGTCGGTTGTGCTGGCGGCGATGGGCCTCACGGTGTCGGACGCCTTCCGCATTCTGCTCACCCGCGTCGCCCGCGAAAAGGCGCTGCCATTCGAGCCGCTGGTGCCGAACGAAGAAACCATCGCAGCCATGCGCGAGGCCCGCGCTGGCAACCTCGAAAGCTTCGATAGCGTTGAGGCGCTGATGGCAAGCTTGCATGCGGAGGATTGAGCCAACCGGCCAATTCAGACGCGACTACAAGCGCGAGGCTAAGGGACCGCATCGCGCAACGCTCGATGCCGGCTTGAAGCCTGTTTTGGATGCGCTGGTCAGCGACCGGCCGCTGGAGCCCCGGTGTCGCGACCATGCGCTGACCGGCTGCTGGAAAGATCATCGGGATTGTCACATCAGGCCCGATCTTGTGTTGATCTACCGGAAGCCGGATGACGAGGTGTTGCAACTCGTGCGCATCGGATCGCACAGCGAGCTTGGCATCTGATAGCAAACGTCGAAAGTGCTGACGGCTCCGGTGCCATGACCGGCGTATGTGATCACCCCTCACCCGGCCGCTTCGCGGCCACCCTCTCCCGCAAGGGGAGAGGGTTTAGTCCGTGCGTGTTGAGAAGACGTTCTAAACCAGCCCGTGCGCCTTCCGGCTCTCCTGCTCCTGCGCCCGGAACGTATTGAACCGCGGCAGGAACTTCGCCCAGTCGATCATATGCGCGTCGATTTCCGGGCCATCGATGCAGGCGTGCTTGCGCACCAGCTTGCCGTCGATTGCCACCGGCACCATGCACGCGCCGCACATGCCCGTCGCGTCCACCATGATCGAGTTGAGGCTCGCCACGGTCTTCACGCCATAGGGCTTGGTGAGGTCGCTGACAGCCCGCATCATCAACGCCGGCCCGATAGTGACCACCTCGGCGATGTCGCGGCCCTTGTTCCGCTTGCCGTCCTTCAGCATCGCCTCAAGCGGCCCGGTGACAAAGCCCGGCGTGCCGAAGGTGCCGTCGTTCGTGGTGTAGACCACGTCGAGCAGATCGCCGAATTCGGCCTGAAGCTTGCCGACGCGTTCGTTCCCGGCGGTCCAGAACAGCAACTCCTTGGAGCGGAAGCCCGAGATCAGCGTGACGTGGTTGCCCAGCCGCAGGTGTTCGCGTGCAATCGGGTAGACCGGGGGCAGGCCGACGCCGCCCGCGGTGAAGACCACGGTCTGGTTGGAAGCATATTTGTGCAAGTCGCTTGGCTGGCCGAGGGGGCCTGCGATGCCGGCGAAGGTTTCTCCAGCCTCCATCTTGTTCATCAGGATCGAGGAAGCGCCCACGCCCTGGATGACGAGGTTGATGGTGCCGGCTTCCGCGTCCCAGTCGGCGAGCGTCAGCGGGATCAGTTCGCCCTTGTCCCATGCGAGCACGCGGACGAACTGGCCGGCCCTGGCCGACTTTGCAATTACGGGCGCGCGTACGTCGAACTCGACGATGCCGCCGGCAAGCACGGTCTTCTTGACGATGACGGGCTTGGTCTGGCCAAGCTCGGTGTAGCGCGCCGCTTTGGCGACCCGCTCCTTAATTTCCGGCGCCGAGAATGGGATCTTGCCCGCGATTTCGCGCGCGGCCGCCTGCCCGTCGCCCGCCGCCCTGATCGCTGTCGAGCCACCACGGGCCGCGTCGCCGCCCGAGTAGACATCGGCGATGGAGGTTTGCTTCGAGCCTTCGGGAAGCTCGATGGTGCCCCACTTGGACACCTTGAGCGTGGGCTCGGCATCCTTCATGATCGGGTTTGCCGTGTTGCCCAGCGCCATGATGACGAGGTCCACCGGCATGCGCTCGGTCTCGCCCGTCGCGACGGGGCTGCGCCGTCCCGACTTGTCGGGCTGGCCGAGTTCGTTGACCGAGAGCAGCGCCTGCCTGACGAAGTGGGTGTCGTCGCCGATGAACTCGATTGGCGCACGCAACGGCTTGAGATTGATGCCTTCCTCAAGCGCGTGGTGCAGTTCCTCGACGCGGGCCGGCATCTCCGACTGCGTGCGCCGGTAGACGATGGTCACGTTGGCGCCAAGCCGCCGCGACGTGCGGGCCGCGTCCATCGCCGTGTTGCCGCCACCGATGACGAACACTTCCTTGCCCTTGACTTCGGGCAGGGGTGTCTCGCGATCCTCGTGGTTCGCCTGCATCAGGTTGACGCGGGTCAGGAACTCGTTCGCCGACATGATGCCAAGCAGATGTTCGCCCGGCACGTTCATGAAGGTTGGGAGGCCTGCGCCCGTGCCTACGAAGATCTTCCAGAAGCCCGCGGCCTTGAGGTCTTCGAGCGTCGCCGTTTTTCCGACCACGAAGTTCTTCACGAACTTGCCGCCGAGCAGCTCGATCTTCTGCACCACGTCGTCGATCAGCGCATTCGGCAGGCGGAACTCGGGGATGCCGTAGCGCAGCACGCCGCCCAGGTCATGGAATGCCTCGAACACGGTGACGGGGTAGCCTTCAACCGCCAGCAGATAGGCGTTGATCAGGCCGGACGGGCCGGAGCCAACTACCGCGATTGGCGGTTTGGCGGCGGCGGTCCAGGGATTCACGACGCCCGCGAACCGCACTTCGGGGCTCGGCCCCACAAGCTTCTCGCGCTGCGGCAGGTACCACTCAAGCTGGCCGATTTCGATGGGCCGCTTGGTGAGCGTGCACACGCCCTGGCACTGCAGCTCCTGCGGGCAGACGCGGCCGGTGACGTCGGGCAGCGGATTGCAGCCCTCGATCAGCTCCAGCGCCTGCCGGTACTTGCCCTGCCCAAGCAGATTCAGCATCTCGGGGATGTGGATCGTAACCGGGCAGCCGCCCTTAGGCTCCTTCTTGCCCTGAAGCAGCACGCCAAGCTCGCAAGGCTTGTCGGAGCACTGCTTGTCGCGCAACACCTCAAGCCACACGAACAGCTCGACCTCGCGCTGCGTATAGCCGAGCGCCATGTAGCCGAGATAGCCTGTATTCACCAGTTCGAAGTCGGTCGAGCGCTCCTCGGGCGAGCGGATGTAAGGCGGGATGCCGCTTTCGCCCGGCCAGCCATCGGACAGCCCCTTGAACATCGGGTAGCGATCCGGCAGGTGCTTGTCGATGGCGCGGATGAACTTGCGCTTCTCCTTGAGCGTCAGCGCCCAGACGAAGCGCTGGAACAGCGTGCCCGCCTCGCCGCCCCGGGCCATGATGTCCCAGAGCGTTTTGGTGAACTCCGCGCCCAGCTCGTCCTGCTGGAATTCCCACGCCGCAGCTCCCATGCCGTCCGTCAGGAACATCTGACGGAAGGCCGCGGGATCGCTTTGCATGCGCTTCTTGAGGTAGCCGAGCTGGACCTCGATCGAGTTGACGGTCATATCGTTCATTGAATGATCTCCGCCTCGCAGTTGGCGGAAACGCGGGCCACGCGCTTGCGCAGGTCATCCGTGATGGTGATGCGTCCGAGAATGCCGGGGATTAGGTGGCCGACATCTTTCGAGGCACCGTCCACGACGATGGAGGTCTTCTCGAACAGTTCGCTCAACTCCTGATAGCAGGTCTTGCAGTTCGTGCAGTCGCCGATGCGATCCTCCGCGAAGGTGACCAGCGGCTTGGAGCCATTGGCTGCCGCAGCACCCTTTGCGGGAGCGGCACCTGCGCCGTTCGAGGCGAACGCCGCCGCTCCGCCGAAGCCCGCCGAAACCGGCGCGCCGGAAGACGCCGCCAGCTCCGCCATCGCCTGGGCGATGGAGTCGAGGGAGGCTTCGCGCTGCCCGGCCGCCTCGGCAAGCTTGGCCTGCATCGCTTCCATATCGGCCTTGTGGCTCGCGTCCATGGCCTCGATCTGCTGGCCGGACAGGAATTGCAGCATGCGCCAGTTCCGCCGCCGCTCCTCCGCCAGGTGAACCATCGCCGGGGCTACGGCCATCTTGACGAGCTTATCGTTCGCATCGGTGGTCAAGACGTAGGGCGTCTTACCCTCGCGCGCGGCGGGGCTCAGTTCAAGATACTCGTGCATCGGCACGCCGTTGTTTGCACCCTCGGCAAGCTTCTTGAAGTGCTTCTTGAAGCGGCCCTCGCTGAGTGCGAAGTCGGCCGGCGTGAACGGAACCTGCACGCGCTGCTTGGACCCGTCCTCGCCAACGTAGTTGATGGTGACGTTCGTCCAGTCCTTGTCCTTGGACGGGTTGCCATCCAGCGCCAGGAATTCACCCTGGCGCGGGTCGCGCAGGAAGGTCGGGCTCATGCGGCTGTCGCAGGCGGCCTTGCCTTGACGGCGGCTGCTGTTGTCGCTGATGCCGTGCTCAGGCTGGCAGGGCGTGTACACGTCGAGCACCGCCGGGCCGTCATTGTAGTTCAGGAACTCAAGCAGCGTGTTGAAGAACGTGCCCTGCACCGCGGTATTGCACTGCGCCACGAACACATTCGGATGGAACGAGGCGATAAGGCCAAGCTCCTTGCGGTCTTCTTCCTTGCCGGGATGGATGCTGCCCACGCGAGACAGGTCGAAGTCCTGCGAGGTAAGGCTCGCGGTGGACGCCTGGCCGCCGGTGTTCGAGTACGCGCCGGTGTTGAGCACGACCACCTTGACCGGCGTATTGGAAGCCAGCAGGCGCGAGAGCGCGCCGAAGCCGATGTCGTAGGTCGCGCCGTCGCCGCCGATGGTGAACACGGTGGGCAGAAGCGCCAGTTCATCGCCCGTGAACTGCGTCCAGTTGAAGTAGCGGAAGAACTTGTCGTGTTCCTCGGGCTTATACGCATCCTCCAGTTCGAGCTTGGCGGTGCGGATGGCGCCGAATTCTTCCTCCGCGGTCGCGCTCAGTCCCTCGAAGATACCCTTGGCCAGCGGCTGGGCGTCTTGGAACAGGCTGTTCACCCACGGAACGGTGTAGGGGTTGAACGGGAAGGTCGAGGCGTACACGCTCGAACACCCGGTCGAGTTCGCGATCACGGCAGTGGAGGAGCCTTTGCCGGTGGGGCCGCTTTCCAGCTCGTACAGCCGGCGTTCAAGCATTTCCACCGTCTTGGCAATGCGCGCCCCGCGGGCTGCATCGGTGACTTCGCCGCGCTTGGCATTCAAGCGCCCGATAAGGCCTTCAAGCTCGGCGGTGTGCTCCTTGTTGCGCTCGCTGTGAATGGCGCGGTTGGCCGCCAGCACCATGCGGATGGCGGTTACTTCGCCGCAGCCGCGGCAAGCGCCGTGGCCGCCGGTCACGCAGTAGTAGTTATCGGGATCGAGCATCAGGCGCGCGGTCTTGCCGCCTTCGCCTGTCGCCCCCTCGTAGAAGCTCGCGGGCGTTCCGGGTGCCTTGTTCAGGAACTCGAAGCCCGCTTGCATGGCGTCCAGGAGTTCCGGCGTCTGCTCGCGCTCGACAAGCGAACCCGGACCACAAACCTCGATGCACTCAAGGCAGCCGCTGCACTTCCACGGGTCGATTGTGACCGCGTACATGGCACCGCTGCCGGCCTTCGCCTTCTCTGCGTTGTCGAAGAACGGCTTGGTCTTCGAGACCGGGAACACGGATACCGCATCCGCCAGTTTCGCCAGATCGGCCGCCAGTTCGGCATTGCCTCCAGCCACGCCGGGCGCAACTTCGGCCACTTGCAGGTGGAACGTCTTGGCGCCCTTCTTGACCTTCTTGTAGGCGTCGCGGACCGCCGCATCGATTGCCGGGATGGCCGCGCGCACTGCGTCGATGCGCGCCACCGGTAAATCGAGCATCTTCAGCCCGGTCTCCAAGAGATCGGGGATGGTGTGGATCGTGTTCGGAATTGCCGCATCTGGGCAAACTACGGCGCAGTCGAGACAGCCGCCGCAGAGATCGGGCAGAAACTCCGGCACGGTGCGCCGGAACAGGCCCTTGTCCTTCCAGGCCGCGCTGCCGCCCGGCATGAAGTAGCCCGCACCAGGCAGAATGGGCGCCTCGCCGATGGTGCCGTCGCGGAAATGCGAGGCAACGGTTTCGTCGTAATATTCCTGGTCGAAGATGCGCGAGCTGGCCGCCATATTGCCGACGCCTGCCACGGCAGCGGAGAGAGCGATGCTGCGCTTGGCCGCCTTGGCGTCTGCCTCGGCTTCAGCAGCCACAAAAGCCGGATCGCTGTAGTTGACCTTCTGCACGGCCTCCAGGCCATCGCGGATCACCGCCATGTTGCCCTGAACGATCTCGCCGCCCTTCGCGCCAAACTTCTTGGCGATCTGCTGGCGGATTTTTTCGAGCATGGCGTCTTTGTCTGTGCCAGCCGACACGCGTTCCACATGGCCGGACACCGCGCCGATAAAGGCGATGCCCATCATGCGAACCTGGAGGTCTTCCGTCGGCGCATGCTTCTTGGCCACGGCAAAGGCGTCGATGACAAAGAAGTTCACGTGCTTGTCGCGGATCGTCTTGCGGGCGTTGGCCGGCAGGCTGCGCCACGCTTCAAGCGGCGGCAGGCTCGATTGCAGCATGAAGGTGCCGCCCTCGGCCAAGCCCTTCAGCGGATTGGCGTGGCTGAATACCTTGTGGTCCGGCGAGATGACGATTTCTACGTCTTCCAGCTCGGCATTGGTGAGCTTTATGGGCTCGGGGCTCAGAGTGATGTAATAGTTGGTCGGCGCGCCGCTCTTCTCAGAGCCGTATTTCGGCGAGGCCTTCGAATTGAGGTTCAGCACACCGGAGAGGATGTCCGTCAAGAGCTTACCGGTCGCAACCGTGCCGTAGCCGCCCACCGAATGGAAGCGGATGCGGAACGCGGATGCCGGCAGCAGGTTCGGATTGGCCTCCGTCTCAAGCGCCATCAGCTTGGTTTCGGGATACGCCGCCTTCAGCCGGTCCTGCAGAGCCGCAAGCTTCGGGCCTGGGTCCTTGGCGAAGAACTGCGAACCCAGATACACGAAGGGCGCGTTGCCCTGCTCCATGTTCTTGAACGCGGCGATCAGGTGCCGCGGCTGCAGGTCGTGCGCGCCCAGGCCGAAAATGGCCGTGGTCATCTTGGGCAGGCTCGTGATCGCCGGAATGCCGGGATGGCGCTCGCCGGACGCGTTCTCGACGCCCTTGTAAAGCGCCTGGGTAACGAACGAAGCAAGTGCTGTAACGTCGGAACGCTCAAGCACGGTCACGGACTTCTTGCCCGCCAGCGCCGCAACCAGTTCCGCCTCCGGGAACGGTTGCAGAAGCTTGATCGAAACCACGCCGACTTTCTTGCCCTGCTTGCGCAGATAGGCTGCGGCTGCCTCGGCGTCCTCGGTCACGGAGCCAAGTCCCACCATGACGTGTTCGGCGTCGTCGCACATATAGGTGTGGACCGGCTTGTACTCGCGGCCCGAAAGTGCGCTGTACTCGGCCATCGCCTGACGCACAAGGCGCGGCACATCGGCCACGAAGTGGGTGCGGTGATCGGCCGAGCCGGCCTGGAAGTCGGGCTGGTTCTGCACGCCGCCCGTAAGGCCCGGGTTGTTGATATCGACGAGTGCGGGAACGAGTTGGCGCGTGCCTTTCTCGTAGGCATTGAGCCACTGCCGGCGCCATTGGCCCTGCAGCTTTTCGGGAATCCATGCGAGCGTAGCCGCGACGAGCGCGCCGGCATTGTCCTGCTCGACCGCATCGGCATTGGCTTCGAGATGCGCCTTAACGGCGGCAACCTTGGCGTCCGTGATCTCCCTATGGTTTTTCGCCAGGTACTGCTCAAGCTGGAAGACGCGGCCCTTGGCGCCGAACAGGATTTCCTGCGCTACCGTCGGCGCCTTGATGCGCCCGGCCGGATCGCCAAGATATTCCCGCAGCAGTTCAGGCTCCGGCATCGCTGCTTCGCTCATCATGTGGCTGGTGGCGAAGCCGTCCATCGCATTGGCGACGGGGATCAGCGAAAGCGCGCTCGCCCGGTAGGAGATCGCGGCGAGGTCGGCCGCTTCCTGCGGGTTCGAGCCGAACAGGATCGTATAGCCTGACTGGAGCAGGGCGTACACGTCGTCGTGGCCCGCCATCACGTTCAGCGAGTGCTTGGATACGACGCGGGCTGCAATCTGCAGCACGAAGCCGCCAACGCGCTTGCCAACCGTCACGTAGTGCGATTCAAGGCCGTAGAGGATGCCCTGGCTCGACGAGGCGTTGGAAATGAACTTGCCGCCGGTCAACGCCGCGCCAAGCGCGCCCGATTGCGCGGAGTGCTCGCCTTCCGGTTCGAAGAAGAATGGGTGCTTGCCCCAGGCATTGCAGCCGCCGGCCGCCCTGAAGGCCTCGTAGATCTCGGAGATCTCCGTGGAGGGTGTGATCGGGTAGCCGATGACGCCTCCGCACACGTGGCTCATCACATGAGCGACGGCGCCGTTGCCATTAATGACTGAGGGAATTCCAGGATATTTCGCGCTCATCTACTACGTCCGTTCGGCGTATGATTGAATTGCCGGGCAAGCCTTAGGCTGCCCTGGTTCCAAGCGGGTAGCAAATGCCCGCATCCGCCAAAACTTGCGGAAACCAGCGCTCCTACCCTTGTCTTGTTCTTCTTGCCAGATCGGAAAAGACCCTTGTTCCGCGTCCCTTGCGCCCGGCTTGCGAACAACCTTGTAATGCCAGAGGATCGATAAGACTATTGTCAAATCGTCGCCCCGTCTGCGCGGCAATGCTTAGCTGCCGGCTCAGAATGAGCGCTCCCAGCGGCGGTATCCCCGTTACGCTGCGGCGATTTGTCCACGTCCACCTGGCGGAATATACTTTGTTGCTTCCGTGAATTTGCGGGCAGTCATACCCGTTCACCTGGCAACCGGTGAAATCTTTCACCCGGGTCCGGATGGTAAGCTGAAGTGGACTTTGCTGCAAGTGCTCACTCGCATTGTGCATTCGCAAAATTTAGACAGCTTTCCGAATGTTGCGCCAATTTGAAAAAATACGAAACGTCTTTGCGACTTAAGCGGGCGCCGGTTGTCAAATCGAACGCAAGACGGGTGGAACACCCTTCCAGACCGGGGAAAGCACCACCGGCTGAATTGACGCCGCCCCCGCTTGGGCCTATCTAGCCCACACCGTCAAAAGCCGTTTTCGCAGCTAAGCTCAAGCCGCATTGCTTTCCGGCTGGCAATCTCATTCAAGGACTCTGGCCATGCCTGCCTATCGCTCCCGCACTTCCACCCATGGCCGCAACATGGCCGGCGCCCGTGGACTTTGGCGCGCCACCGGCATGAAGGACGAGGATTTCGGCAAGCCGATTATCGCGGTGGTCAATTCGTTCACGCAGTTCGTGCCGGGGCATGTGCATCTAAAGGATCTGGGCCAGCTTGTCGCGCGCGAGATCGAGAAGGCCGGCGGTGTCGCCAAGGAATTCAACACCATCGCCATCGACGACGGCATCGCCATGGGCCATGGCGGAATGCTCTATTCGCTGCCAAGCCGCGAGTTGATCGCCGACTCCGTCGAGTACATGGCCAATGCGCATTGTGCCGATGCGCTTGTTTGCATCTCGAACTGCGACAAGATCACCCCCGGCATGCTGATGGCGTCGCTGCGGCTCAATATCCCGGCGATCTTCGTCTCGGGCGGGCCGATGGAAGCGGGCAAGGTCACGATCGAGGGCCAGACGCACGCCGTGGACCTGATCGACGCGATGATCAAGGCCGCCGACAAGAATGTCAGCGACGAGGAAGTGGCCGCATACGAACGCGAAAGCTGCCCGACCTGCGGCTCCTGCTCGGGCATGTTCACTGCCAACTCCATGAACTGCCTTGTGGAAGCGCTGGGGCTCGCTTTGCCCGGCAACGGCACGCTGGTCGCCACGCACGCGGACCGCAAGGAGCTGTTCCTCGAAGCCGGCCGGCGCATCGTGGACATGTCCAAACGCTACTACGAGCAAGACGACGTGACCGTCCTCCCCCGCTCCATCGCAAGCTTCGCGGCGTTCGAAAATGCCATGACTCTCGACATCGCCATGGGCGGCTCAACCAACACCGTGCTGCACCTGCTGGCGGCGGCTGAGGAAGGCGGCGTTCCCTTTACAATGGCGGACATCGACCGCCTGTCGCGCCGCACGCCCTGCCTCTGCAAGGTCGCGCCCAGCAAGGCCGATGTGCACCTCGAAGACGTGCATCGCGCGGGCGGCATCATGGCCATCCTGGGCGAGCTGGAACGCGCGGGGCTTCTCAATCGCGAATGCCCAACCGTCCACGCGGCGACCATGGTGCAGGCGCTCGACCGCTGGGACATCGCCCGCGGCATGGGCCGGGAAGCCTGCAACCTCTTCCTCGCCGCGCCGGGCGGCGTGCGCACAACAGAGGCGTTCAGCCAGTCCAAGCGCTCGGAAACGGTGGACCTCGACCGCGCCAAGGGCGTGATTCGCTCGGCGGCGAACGCTTTCTCGAAGGATGGCGGACTGGCCGCGCTCTACGGAAACATCGCCTTGGACGGCTGCATCGTGAAGACTGCGGGCGTGGACGAAAGCGTCCTCAAATTCTCCGGCCCCGCCGTGATCTGCGAAAGCCAGGAAGAGGCGGTCGAGAAAATCCTGGGCGGCGCCGTGAAGGCGGGCGACGTGGTGGTGATCCGCTACGAAGGCCCCATCGGCGGGCCGGGCATGCAGGAAATGCTCTATCCGACCAGCTATTTGAAGAGCATGAACCTCGGCAAGGCCTGCGCGCTCATCACGGACGGCCGCTTCTCGGGCGGCACTTCCGGACTGTCCATCGGCCACGTCTCCCCGGAGGCCGCGGAAGGCGGGGCCATTGCCGTCATTCAGGCGGGGGACATCGTCGACATCGACATCCCCGCCCGCACGATGAACGTGCGGTTGAGCGGCGAAGAACTGGCCGCGCGGAAGAAGGCGATGGAAACTCGGGGCGCGGCGGCATGGAAGCCTGCGGCGCGCGAGCGTCCGGTAAGCCAGGCGCTCCAGGTCTACGCCGCGATGGCGACGAGTGCCGCCCGTGGCGCCGTCCGCGACGTAAGCCGCGTGCGCAGGTAGGAAGGGTTACCCAGGGTTCCCCCCCTGTTAACGCTATTCGCGGGCAAATCTGCGCATTTTGATAGTTTGCGGCAGCTGCCGCGATCCTGAATTATTTTGGCGGATGCGCCCGGAGAAGCGTTGCGCTCCCGGCAGCTTCGCTATGCTATTGATTTCAAACGATAATATTGATGCAACGCGCGCCGGTCCAGGGTTAGGATCAAGCCTGCTGCTGTGCTTCGTATGACCTAAAATGGGTGAAGCGCGCCCGGAAAATCACCGCAAAGGCGGTCTTGGCGGTTGTGATTTGTCCAGATTGCAACAAATCCAACTACGATTTTAACCGATATGCTGTTGCAGCCTTGACCGGATCTTCGCGATGGTTTTGATTTGGTTATCCATCAAAGTGTTACGAGGAAGCCGAAAATGGTCGATGAGTCCGGCGCTGGCGGTCAAGACAAGGGTGCGGTCCCCGAGATCGAAATCATTCGCGACATTTTGCTCAAGGATCTGCAGCGGGCGCACGATGTCCGCATGGAAAGGTTCGAACAGCAGCTGTCTGTGCTTTCCGCCGCAATCGATAGCAAGTTCAGCGCGGCCGTCGCCCGCATCGAGGCGGCCGCAGCCGAGACGGGGGAATCGCACAAGCAGGCTCTGCTGCAAATCGCCCATGCCATCACCCAGATCGCTTCCGGGAAGAGCCTGCACTTTGGCAGCGTGGAAGGCGATAGCGCCGGCGTTGCGCACTCAGGCAGCGTGGAAGGCGATGGCGCTGGCGTCGCGCACTCCGGCAGCCTGGAGGACGATAGCGCTGGCGTCGCGCACTCTGGCAGCCTGGAAGGCGATAGCGCCGTCATCGTGCACCTAAGCAGCGCGGAGGACGACAGCGCCGGCAAGGCTGTTGAAGGAGCGCCAAGCAATGACGGCTCGTGAAGATTTTCTCACGCTGAAGAACGTCCTCTTCGGCCCCGAAAGCGTAGTACTGCAAGAGCTGCGCCGTGTTGTCGCCCGTCACGATTTGCGTATCGGGTCGCAAGAGCGCTTGATCGAAACCATCGCGGCGATCCTCGCGGATGCATTGAAGCGAGCCGGCATACAGGACCGGCAGGGTTTGGCTTCGGCCCTCGCCCCCGTCATCGCCCAGAGCATCCGCCTGGAAATACGCCAGCCCCAGAGCGGGATGGTGGATGCGCTCCATCCCATCATGGGGCGGCTTACCAAGGTCTATGTGGCCAGCGCGTTCAGGAATTTCGCCGACGGCACCAACCGGCGGATCGAAAGCCTGCTTACGGGCCGGTATGTGCGGCTCAGGCTTAAGAGTCTTTTCTTGGGAACCCCCTACCGGGGGCTTCTGCTCCAGGAAACGGGACCGTTCCGCGTTCATGGCATTGTTTTGATCGATACTGAAAATGGCGCCGTGTTGGACCGGTTGCCGGTTTCCGAAGCCTATGGAGAGGGGCTAGCGGACGAAGACGGCACGGAGCTTTCGCTCCTGCTCGCGGCCTTCCACAACACGGGCACCGATGCGCCAGCAAGCGTCACAGGTGCCGGCGCCTCGAAGCTTTACTGGCGCTCTTCCGGCAGGTTCCTGCTCGCGGTGCGGGCGGTGGGACCCGTGACGCCCGTGCTCCTGCAATCGCTCGACGGCGCGATGCGCGACACGCTCGAAGCCTACGAGCCTTCGCTCCAATCGGCCGGCCGGGATGAAGCTACCCACGCCCAGCACCAGGCGCTTCTGGCCCTTGCGGAGAAGCTGCCGAAGCCGCAAGAGGAGAGGCGCGGGACGCCGGTTTTGGCCTATGCGCTGGCCTTTCTGCTGCTGGCGGCGCTGTTTGGCGGGGCCTGCTGGGTTGGATGGGAGCGGATCGAGGCCAATCGCATCTATCAGGCGGCCATCTCGGTGGTGCAAAGCAATCCGGGGGCTGCGGGCTATCCCATAAACGTCGTTTACGATTCCGCGCGCCCCGTTCTTACCGTATCCGGATTGGTGCCTACGGTTGCGCTCAAGGAAGAGCTTGAAAAGGGCATCGAAGCCAAGGTTCCGGCTGTGCCTCTCGAAAGCAGGCTGGTCGCCCTGCCCGATACGGCCAAAGTGGATGCACTTCAGCGGCAGGTGTCGCAAGTGCTGGCCAGGCTCGACGATTTGTCGGCTGGCCGCGCCCAGGCGGCGGGGCCGTCCGTTGCACAAGATCCAGCCTTGGTGCAAGCGCTTGCACGCCTCGACAATCTTGACCGGAGCCAGGGACAGATGCTCGCGCGGCTCGATAGTCTCGACCAGGCGCGGGGACAGACCGCGACACGGCTCGCCAAGACGGATCAGACGCGTGCGCAGGCCGCGGTACAGCCGGCCAATCCCGATCTGGCATTGAGCCAGATCGCCGTGCGGCTCGATACCCTGGACCGCGCGCAGAGCCAAACCATTGCACGGCTCGAAAAGCTCGATCAGGTGCGAAGCCAGCCGGCCGCTCAGCCCGCCGATGCGGACCAGCCGCAAACCTTTCTGCTGGCCCGGCTGGATAGGCTGGACCGGGCACAGAGCCAGGCGGCCGCGCGGATCGACGATTTGGATAAGGGCCGGGCGCAGCTCGTAGCGCGTATCGACGGGCTTGGCGGAGAGCGCAAGGGCGGCGAAACGGATGCCAGGCTCCAAAGCCTGAGCAAAGAGGTTGCCGCTCTCAGCGCAGGGGTGACGGAGCAGCGGGCAGCGCGTTCCGGTGCGCCTGCGGAAGGCTCATCCGCCGAGCAGGGGCTGACCGCATGGGCCGCGCGGAATGCCGTCTTTTTCGCCGAGGATACCGAGTTGCGCGATCCTGCTGTAGCCCGCAGGCAGCTTGCCGAGTTGACGGACCTGCTGGCGGGCACGGCGGTGCGCTTGCGGCTGATCGGCTATACCGATCCGCTGGGCGACCCTCAGAACAACAACCGGCTGGCGCTCGAACGCGCGCGGGCCATCGCCCAGGAGTTGGGCAAGCTTGGCGTTCCCGCCAGCCGCCTGATCCTGGCCGGCCGGGCCAAGGAGGGGCTCATCGCGAGCGACCAAGGGCCAAACAGTGCCAACCGGCGCGTGGAGTTCCAGCTGGCGTTTGCGAGCGAGTAGGTTGAACGGGTAGCGGGCGCGCTCCGGTGCGCCCGTCTGTGCCAGATAGTCTGCGCCGCTTCGCCGCGCCTACATATTCTGTATCCGCTTGATCGGATACTGCTTGTGCAGCGACGCCAGCTCCGTCTTCGACTGAGCTGGGCATTTCGACACGAACATTTTTTCGAAGTTCTTATAGGTGCTCACGATCTTAGGGACGGTGTCCTTGAGCTGAGACGCGGTGCCGTTCTTTATCTTCTCGTCCTCGACAAACAGAACCAGATACCAGTTCGTCGTCCCCTCCTGTAGCTGCGCGCAGTTGAGGGTGTTCAAATCCACCCTCTCCATGACAATCTGCCCGCCGCCGGAAGAAGCACAGCCGCCGCAGAGCACCGGCAGTACCGCCGCTGCAAGCCCCCAAAAACGCCACTTCATACTTCCCCCCAAGCCAGACGCGCCCGGACTCCGCCGGAAAGACGCCCCTTACTGCCGTGCCAGGCGCACACCCCTTACAAATTGCCCGTGCCGATCAAGATTTTGGAGGGGCCGAAAACGAGTAATTTGTGGCCACTCCACAGGATTTACCCAATGAAATCCGCTTGTTGCGGTGGTGTGCCTGCCGCATTGCACGCATTCCGCGATATGAGGCGCGCGCATAGACTTGAGCAGCACCGGCGCCGTCTATTCGAGGGCGCACTTGGCTATGTGCTTAAGCGGAAATTAAAAAACAGCCGGAAACTCAACAATTTATAAATAATTTGGCCTTTATAACCCGCCCCGCGGCGTGCCTTTATGCGCGCCAGCAGCGCTATTCTTGGCCACGCCGGCGGCTGCCAAGAGGAACGGAGCAGTCCGGGAGGCTCGCGGTGAAACAAACGGCGTTCGATACCTACGAATATGTCGGCATCATTACCCCAGGGGTGGTGCTGCTCACGGTCTTGCTGTTCCTCTTTCCGGACGCGAAAGTTCAGCTTGCGGGCAGGGAAGGAATCCAGCTCGGAGCGCTCGGCATCTTCCTCATTCTTTCATTTGTGCTTGGACATATCGTGCAATCGCTCGGAAATATCGTGAGCTGGCTGGACAAGGCACTGTCCGACGGCAATGCGTCGGACCGTCTGCTCGACCCGGCGTGCGCGATCGTCAACGCCAAGCAGCGCGCAGCACTCAAGCTTTCGCTGCTGGACCGCCTCGGGGTGGTTTTCGAAAACCAGACGCCGGGCGAGTGGCGGACGACGCGCACCGAAATGTACGGCATCGTCGCCGCGGCGGAAAAATCCACCCGCATCGACGCATTCAACCGCTCATACAGTCTCAACAAGGGCCTTTCCTGCGTGTTCTTCATCTCGGCGGTGCTTATCATCGTCGTGGCAGAACAGCCCGGCATCTGGGGCGTCATTCTGGCCGGAACCAGCGTCTTGAGCTTTAACCGCATGAGATGGTTCAGCGAATGCTATACGCGGGAGCTGGTGCTGGAGTTCATCCGCGCCTGCGAGCCTTCCGCCACCAGGGAGGCGCCCGCCGGGGAAACACGCCGCGAGAAACTGGCCGCGCCCCTCGCCGCCATCAAGATCCTGCCTTCGATCCAAGGGTTGCCGCTATAACTTTGCGAATGCGCGCCCGGCATTTGAAGAAAATCGGCGCGCTTGTTAAAGCTTTCCTAACCATACTTTACTCCATTCTGGGGCAATTTGGCTCGATTGTCCCCTATCAATTATGGAGAGAAGTATAGCACGGACTCCTTTCCGGAAACTTACCCGGCAGGTTAAGCGATTGATACTGCGCGACATTTTCCGGTGCGCATGCGCGCCGGCAGTCCGAAAAATGCACCGTTTCGCCGTTAACGAACGATCTGCAATTATATTTAACCGTAGTTTTTAAAGCCAAAAATCGACCTAAAACAGGGAATTTTTGCCAGAATACGGCCTGTTTTGCGACTCATGATTTGGCATTAACCACGTTTGCATTAACCATGCCGCGCCGCCTATGGGCGTAAACCTTATTTTAACACAAGCTATGCTTGGCCAATAGCTACCCCCGCTGCGCAGCGAAACCTTCCTCCCGCCCTCGACCGCGGATTGGAGCACGCGCATGACGGCAACCGTCTCCGCAAGCTCGTCTCTGGCCAAGAACACCAGCTTCATCTCCCGGAATTCGTTTTCGAAGGAAAGCATGCCCTGCTTCGGCGCGAAGCGGTCTTTCGCGGCGCTCCGAATCTTCCCACATGAGGTCTCAATGAAAACTCCATGCCTCTTGAGGTCCAGGCGGCGGCGCACTACCGATAGAGGATGGCAGACGAAACGATTCTCCTTCCCAGGTTTGCGAAGCCCGTTAAGCTTAAGGACGCGCTGGAACGGCGCGACCTCGTTTACACCCATTCCATCATTCGCCCAAGCCCTAGGCGCCAATGACGAAACAACGCATACAGGAACTTCTAGCGCACCTCGCCACGCGACCGGGCCATGACGAGGTAAAGGCCGATTTCCGTCAGCTCCTTATCGAGGAATTCGGGGCCGATCTACACTCCCTGCATTTTGAGCAACGCGTGCCTGAAGTGAGCGGGAGACTGGACGCGCTCATTGGGCGCACAGTCCTGGAGGCTAAGCGCAACCTGACAACAGAGTGGGGCGATGTTGAACGGCGCATGCCGGACTACCTTGCAGACCGCGAGCGCGAAACGGGCGAGCGCTTCGTTGGCATCGCAAGCGACGGCCTTAAGTGGGTGGTTTTCGAACGGCAAAATGCCCAACTGCAGAAGATCAAGGAGACAACCCTAGACCCCGCCAAGGCCGAGCAATTCCTTGCGTGGCTTGACGGCGCGATAGCTTTACGGGCCTCTTTGCCGCCGGACCCGCTCACCGTCAAACTTGAGCTTGGCAAGGAGAGTGTCGCCTACCGCCGGGCCCATGACAAGCTTTCCGCTATCTGGCTTCGCATCAAGGACGAACCCGCGACGGCGCTGAAGCGTCAGTTGTGGCAGCAATTGCTGTCGCTCGTGTATGGACGCTCTATCGAAGCGGACACCCTTTGGTTTCAGCATACTTTTCTGGTCATTGTCGCCAAGGCAATCGCGCAGGCCGTTCTAGGCTTGAGAGATGACGATCCTGTGCGGCTTCTCTCTGGCGCCGCATTCCGGGACGCGAACATCCAGGGCGCCGTGGAAAGCGATTTTTTCGACTGGCCGCTCGCCGATCCAGAGGGGCAGGACCTTATCAGGCGAATCGCTGTGCATGTGGGACGGTTCAGGCTGCGCGAGGTCGAGTCCGACGTTCTTAAGGTGCTATATGAAAGCCTGATTGATCCCGGCGAACGGCACGATCTTGGCGAGTATTACACACCCGATTGGCTCGCCGCGAAAGTGGTTAAGCACTCGGTCAAACGCCCCCTGGAAGAACTGGTGCTCGATCCGGCCTGCGGCTCGGGAAGTTTCCTTTTCCACGCGGTGCGCCTGCACTTAAGCGAGGCTGATGGTTCGGGGATGGCGCTGGGAGATGTTGCCCACGAAGCGACACAGCACGTTCAGGGCATGGACATCCATCCCGTCGCAGTCATCATCGCGCGTGTCACCTATTTGCTTGCGTTGGCCCCGGCGCTTTCGAACCGGGGAGGACCGATTTCCATCCCCGTTTACCTCGGCGACGCGCTGCAACTGGAAGTGACGCAGTTCTTCACCGGCAAGAAGCTGACCGTCACCGTTCCCCCTTTGCCGCCAGACTTCGGGCCGGCCACCCTGGAATTTCCAGAGGTGTTCTGTAAAGAGCCGCCCCTATTCGACAAGGTGATTTTCGCTATCGACGAGGCGTCTCAACAAGGGTTGTCGCGCCAGCAAGTCGAAAAGACAATTCATCGCGTCACGACGCAGCATTACCACCGCCCTACGACGGACGAAGAAAACCTGGGAATCGAAGACCTGGGCAAAACCTACCTTGTTTACGACGAGCTGCGGAAAATTGGCCGCGATTCGATCTGGTCCTACGTGGCGCGAAACCTTTCCCGTCCGCTTGCCTTTTCCGCGCGCGGAGGCCGGGTCAATGTGCTAATCGGCAATCCGCCCTGGGTCGCTTTGCGGCATATGAGCGATCCGTTGCAAACGCGGTTCAAGGAACTGTCGAAAGCAGAGGATGTGTATGTGGGCGGGCGCTTCGCCACCCAGAACGATCTTTGCGCGCTCTTTGCGATAAGAACAGCCGCGCTCTATTCGAGGCCCGCCGGGCGTATTGCTTTCGTTCTGCCCATGGCCGCTCTGACGCGCGGCCAATTCGAAAAATTCCGCACCGGCGAGTTCAAGAACGTCAAAATCGCTTTCGACGAAGCCTGGACGATGGATGACCGCTTGTTCCCATTGTTCCCCGTTCCATCTTGCGTGGTCTTCGCAAAGAAACGCGGCAAGGCGGAGCCAGTTCCGTCAACGGTGCGCGCCTATACTGGAATGTTGCCCGTTCGCGACGCTCATGAAGACGTGGCCGATTCGAAGTTGGCCGTGAGCGAAGGCGGCCCGGCGCCCTCAACTGCACAGTTCGGCGCGGGTTCTCCCTATAGGCAAGCCTTCAGGCAGGGCGCTACGCTCGTGCCGCGCATGCTGTGCCTTGTCGAGCGGAAAACGATGGGGAAGCTTGGCGCCGATCCCTCGATGCCCATGGTTCAAAGCAGACGATCTGCTCAAGAGAAAGAGCCGTGGAATTCGCTTGCGGCCATTGAGCATCGGGTCGAGGCGGAGTTCTTGCGCACCGTGTTGCTTGGCGAGAGCATCGTGCCGTACCGTGTATTCAAGCCATTCGAGGGAGTGATTCCCGTGAATGGTGATGGCTCGGTACTGGACGCAAAAAAGGCGGCGGATAGGGGATTCCGCGGCATCATCGGCTGGATGCAGGCTGCTGAGAGGCTATGGAATGAATCTGCTTATAGCGATCTAACTTTAGTGCAGCGCTGGAACTACCATAACGAACTCGGCGCTCAATTCCCCATTTCGCCTCTTCGTGTTCTGTATGCAGCCTCCGGTACATTGCCCGCTGCTTGCGTAATCCAAGATGATAGGGCTGTCGTTGAGCACGCACTTTACTGGTTCGCGCCCGAAGGTCTGGAGGAGGCTCGATATTTGGCTGCAATTTTGAACAGTGATGCGGGGCGGCAAGCTGTTGCCAAACTGCAGGCAGTCGGGCAGTTTGGCCCAAGGCACTTTGACAAGGTCATGTTCACTCTCCCCATTCCGCGCTTCGATACTTCGGACGAACTTCACGAAAGGCTTGCCGACTTAGCGGTACGAGCCGAAGTAGTCGCGGCGTCCGTCGCATTTGAAGAGAGCGTGAAATTTCAACGCGCCCGCAAGCTTGTGAGGGAGGCACTTGCTGAAGTTGGGATCTCCCAGCAGATTGACGAGGGGGTTCGCGAATTGCTGTCCTTGCCGAAGGAAGATGTTCAATAGCGCGGGTTACATCTTGGCGAGCCGCCCGCACCGCGCTACCCATACCTCATGGCAGACGAAACGATTCTCCTCCCTCCGCCCGTGGAGCCCATCAAGCTGAAGGACGCGCTCGAAGAGCGCTACCTCGCTTACGCCCTTTCCACCATCACGGCGCGCGCACTACCCGACGTGCGCGACGGCCTCAAGCCCGTGCACCGGCGCGTGCTCTACGCCATGCGCCAGCTCAAGCTCGACCCCGGCACGGGCTTCAAGAAATGCGCGCGCGTGGTCGGCGACGTCATCGGCAAATACCACCCGCATGGCGACCAGTCGGTCTACGACGCCCTTGTGCGCCTCGCGCAGAGCTTCGCCCAGCGCTACCCGCTGGTCGACGGCCAGGGCAATTTCGGCAATATCGACGGCGATAACGCGGCGGCGATGCGCTACACCGAAGCGCGCATGACGGCCATCGCGGCGGCGCTGCTCGACGGCATCGACCAGGACACGGTGGATTTCCGCGAAACCTACGACGGCGAAGAAGAAGAGCCGGTAGTCCTGCCGGCAGCCTTCCCGAACCTACTCGCGAATGGTTCGTCGGGCATCGCGGTCGGCATGGCGACCAGCATCCCGCCGCACAACGTCGAGGAAGTCTGCGACGCCGCCTTGCACCTGATCCGCTCCCCCAAGGCAAGCGTCGAAACGCTACTCTCCTACCTGCCCGGCCCGGATTTCCCCACAGGCGGTACGCTGGTGGACGACCAGACCGCGTTCGTGGAGGCGTACAAGACGGGCCGCGGCTCCTTCCGCCTGCGCTCGTGCTGGCACACCGAGGAAACCGGCCGCGGCACCTATCAGATCATCGTCACCCAAATCCCCTACGGTGTGCAGAAGTCCCGGCTGATCGAAAAGCTCGCCGAACTCCTGGCTGCCAAGAAGCTGCCGCTGCTCAACGACGTGGACGACGAATCGGCCGAAGACATCCGCATCGTCATCGAGCCGAAATCGCGCAACGTCGATCCGGCACTGCTGATGGAGCAGCTCTTCAAGCTGTCCGAGCTAGAGGTACGCGTTCCCCTCAACATGACGGTGCTCAGCAAGGGGCAGATCCCGCTGGTGATGGGCCTGAACCAAGTGCTGCTGGAATGGCTCGACCACCGCAAAGTGGTGCTGCGCCGCCGCTCCGAGCACCGGCTCAAGCAGATCGAGCACCGCCTGGAAGTGCTGGACGGCTTCCTGATCGCCTACCTCAACCTCGACGAGGTGATTCGCATCATCCGCAGCGAGGACGAGCCCAAGGCCGTGCTGATGTCGCGCTTCAACCTCACGGATGTGCAGGCCGAAGCGATCCTCAACATGCGCCTGCGTTCGCTGCGCAAGCTTGAGGAGATGGAGATCAAGACCGAGCACAGTCAGCTCAGCCAGGAACGCCAGGGCCTGCTCGACCTCTTGGGCGACGACGCCAAGCAGTGGGATAAAATCTCCAGCGAGATCAGGGAGATCAAGAAGCAGTTCGGCAAGTCCACCCCGCTCGGCAAGCGCAAGACCAACACGGCGGCGCTGCCCCAGATCGACGTTTCCATCGAGGAGGCGCTGATCGAGAAGGAGCCCGTCACCATCGTGCTGTCGGAGAAGGGCTGGATACGCGCGCTGAAAGGCCACGACGCGGATCTCTCCAAAGTCACCTTCAAGACTGACGACAGCCTCAAATACGCGGTCAAAGCCCAGACCACCGGCAAGCTTGTGCTGTTCGCCACCAACGGCAAATTCTACACCCTCGATGTGAACGAACTGCCGGGCGGACGCGGCCAGGGCGAGCCCGTGCGTCTGATGATCGACCTCGACGAGACCGACGAGATCCTCGAAGGCTTCGTATATAAGCCCGGCCGCAAGCTGCTGGTCGCCTCCAGCACTGGCAACGGCTTCATCGTGACCGAGGACGAGGTCGTGGCCCAGACCCGCAAGGGCAAGCAGATCCTGAACCTCTCCGAAGGCGAGCGTGCGGTGCTATGCCGGCCCGTGGCGGGCGATAGCGTGGCCGTGCTGGGCGAAAACCGGCGCTTGCTTGTCTTCCCGCTGTCAGAAGTGAACGAGATGACGCGCGGACGCGGCGTCCGGCTCCAGAAGTACCGGGACGGCGGGCTCGCGGACGTGCAGGTATTCGACAGCGCCAACGGCCTGCGCGTAGGCGATCCGTCGAGCCGCGTCTGGACCTTGAGCGATATCGGCGAATACAAGGGCTCGCGTGCGCAGGCCGGCAGCGCCGCCAAAGGGTTGCCCAAGAATAACCGCTTCGGCCTTACCGGCTTCGAGGAAACCTGAGCCCAGGCTATGGAAGAATTGCCACGCTTGAAAATGACACGCAAAAATACAAGATTGGGGTAGGTCTCGCCGTTCGTTGCGGTTAAGTTTATGAACCGCAAGAGGAAGTTGATTGTATGCTTTGCGTGTCGCCCACCAAGGTTGTAGTCCTGCTTGGCGCAGTAGTCTGCGCGGCAAGCGGTGCGCGCGCGCTTGACGTCACCTCAGTGGAGAATGCACCGCCATCGGCCTGGATCGTGGACTTCGGCGGCTATGGCGTGCTGGAGCCAATCTACGAGGGCTCGAAACATTATACGCTGGGTTTCAAGCCGCAGATCGACATCTGGCAGGCTGGCAGCAAGGAGTGGCTCACCTTCCCGAACGATGCCATGGGCTACGCCGTTTACGAGACGCCCAACTTCCGCGCCGGCCCGGCTGGCGCCTTGTCGCTGCAAAGCGCCTATCACGGCCAGGATATCGATTTGCGTCTCGGGAAAGCCGAAGTCGATCTGGCCGGGGGAGCGTTCGCCGAGTTTTACCCCGCTTCCTTCATACGGACGCGCGCCGAGGTGCTGCAAGGGGTTACTGGCAATACCGGCTTGGCCGCGAACCTGTCCGCCGACTACATCTGGCACCCTGACCGCGCCTGGACGCTGACGGCAGGCCCCAGGCTTCAGATCGCCAATGCCGAATATGCCTCCAATTACTTCGCCACGGAGAATGCCAAGAAGACCGGGGTTTATGTCCCGTTCAGCGCGGAAGGTGGGATTTTGTCCGCCGGTGCGGAACTGACGGCCAAATACGACTGGACCCGCCGCCTCTCCTCGAAGTTCTTTTTCGACGTCAACGAACTTGCGGGCGATGCGGCTGACAACCCGCGCGTAAGCCAGAGGGGCGCGACGGAGCAGTTCGTAGCGGGCATCGGCGGCGCCTACAAGTTTGCTGTTCAACCATAGGTTGTTTGGCGCCCGCCTGCCACGGTGCCGAAGTGCAACTTCTGCCGCATTTCTGCACAGCCAAGCAAAAAAAGACACGCCAGATTAGGGGGTTTGGGGCAATGTGCCCGAGAATACATCTGGCGGAATGAATTTTCGAGCAGGGGGCACACCGATGCTTGGTTTAAACAGAGTTGCGTGTGTTGCGGCGGTTCTTGGTTTTGGCGCGGGAAGCGCGTTCGCTGCCGACCTTTCGGGCGGCCCCGTATCCTATAAGGACGCGCCGGGCAACTATTGGGTCGTCACGATAGGCGGCTATGGCGTGGTTGAGCCGGCATTCCCGGGCTCCAAGGACGACGTCTTTACCGGCCGGCCGATCATCGACATCCATCGGGCGGGCGACAAGGAATGGCTGGCCCTTCCCAACGACGCCTTCAGCGTTTCGCTTTACAGCACGAACAACTTCCGTATCGGCGCTGCTGGCGACTATTTGAACCATCGCCAGCAGAGCGATGCCCCGGACGCGCTCAAGGGCATGCACGATATCAATTACACGCTCGAACTTGGCGCGTTTGCAGAATACTACCCCGCGCCGTTCCTGAGGACGCGCGTTGAAGTGCTGCAAGGCGTGACCGGCGCGGAAGGCTTCGAAGCGAACCTCATGGCCGACTTCATCTACAAGCCCGCTCCGCAGTGGATGTTCACGGCCGGACCGAGGTTGCAGATCGTGGACAACAAATTTGCTTCCGCGTTCTATTCGATCAACACAGCCGAGTTTGGGGTGTCCGGCCTGAACGTTTACAATGCGGGAGGCGGCCTCAATTACGCCGGCGTCGATGCGACCGCCCGTTACTACCTGACGGAGAACTTCTCGCTTCGCGCCTTCGCGGAATGGGACCGGCTCCTGGGCGATGCTTCGAACAGCCCGCTCGTTCAGCAGAAGGGCTCGGCGGATCAGTTCCAGGCCGGCTTGGGCGCCGCCTATAAGTTCAATTTCTCCTGGTAGCTGAGTACAGCGGATCGAATGCGATGGCCGGGCTCGTTCCGGCCATTTTCTTGTTGGCGGCACAGCAGAGTTTACGTTTCGCGTGTGCTGTAATATTAGTTGAACAGCCCATTTCCACACCCGGGCTGGTTGCCATAATTTTGCACCAGGACGGCCATATTAACTGGCGTTAATTTTCAAACGGAGATTTCTAGCGGCTTATGGTGCTGAGAGCTCTCGCTATCCTTGTCCTGCTCGCTGCCTGTCCGGCAGCTTTCGCTCAGCAATGCGACCCCGCGGCTTTTCGCGAGGCTGTAGCCTCGGCGAGTGCCACCATCAGCGGGCTTCACGAAAAGAACGCCGGAGCCTTCCAGGAAAACCTGCAGAAACTGCGGGTGCGGAACAATTGGCAGGAAGCCGAATATCTCGCAAATGCCTCTCCCCTGGTACAGGACGAAACCACGGCCTCTCTGGACGCGGCGAATCAGGCACTCCTCAACAAGGTGCGATCCCTCGACGCTGCCAACGCCAGCACCGAGGCTGGCCGCTGTGCCATGCTGGTCGAACTGAAGGGTGCCATGGAAAAGGTCGTGGCGAATACTGCGGCCAAATGGGACCACATGCTCGACAAGGTCGGCCGCGCCTCGATGCAGCCCATCCAGGCTGGCTTCACACGCTAATACCCCCTATTCACAGTTGCTTCGCCTCTATCCCGGAACGGTGCCAAACACCGTTCCGGGATGCGCCGTCTGGCCTAGCCTAACGGGTACGGCGGACCCAGCCTGCCGAAGTGAGGTGCTCCTGCGGTACAAAACGCGCCTTGTAGGCCATCTTGTGCGAGCCGGAGATCCAATAGCCGAGATAAACATAGGGCAAGCCGCGCGACCGCGCATAGTCCACCTGCTCCATGATAATGTAGCTGCCAAGTCCCCTGTCGGGCATCTCGGGCTCGTAGAAACTATAGACAAGCGAAATGCCGTCGCTCAGCCGGTCGCACAGAACCGCGGCGACGAGCTGCCCGTCGCCATCCTCTCCCTCTACAGCAGGAAGCCGGTATTCCGTTAGATGCGTGTCGACCGTGCTGTCTTGAATCATCATCGAGTAATCGAGCAGCGACATATCCGCCATGCCGCCCTCGGAGTGCCGAGCCTCGATATAAGCGCGGAACAGGGAATACTGCTCGATTGTGGGCTTGCAGGACGTGCGCCGTGCCTCCAGCCCCGCGTTCATCTTCCTGATTTTTGCGAGGCTGCGCTTGGGCTCGAACTCGTTGACCACGATCCGCACCGGCACGCAGGCCGCGCAGTGGTCGCAATAGGGCATGTAGGCGATATTCTGGCTGCGCCGGAACCCGCCCCTCAACAGGTTGTCGACAAGCGCGCGCGGCCTCTCCGGCGATAGATGGGTGAATATTTTCCGCTCTTGCCGGCCCGGTAGGTAGGGACACGGCTGTGGCGAGGTCACGTAAAACTCAGGAAAGCGTCTTTTCTGGTCCACAGTAGCCCGGGGAATGACACACAACTAAAATGTATTGTGCCAAAAAATCTGCGATTATGCGAGAGCGCAGTTGTGGGTAGGAAGAATTTCGCTGCGGATGCGCCGCCAGCAACGCTTCGCCGGGCTGTTCGCGGGGGAATTAATTATCGCTACCGAAGCGGTGAAGTTCGGCGCCGTGGGACTTGAGCCACGTGCGGGCCTTCGGCGTGATGGGGGCGGCATCTTTCACGAGCCGCCAGAAACGCGGACTGTGATTCATCTCGCGCATATGCGCAACTTCATGCGCTGCGACATAATCCAAAACAAATGGCGGCGCAAAGATGAGCCGCCATGAGAAAGAAAGTGTACCGCTTGTCGAGCAGGAACCCCATCGAGTAGCTTGGTCGCGTACCGCGATCCGTTTGGGGTTACAGCCGAGCGCTTTGGCATGTTTGGCTACGCTGGCTGCGATGTCTTTCCGTACTTCGTTGCGAAGCCAATCCGAGAAGCGCCGCGCCGCGTGATCCAGTTCTCCGCTTACTTGAATTTGCGGTAGCACGGTGCCCGGAGCTACGGAATAAGAGGCAGGGAAACCGGGCAGCACGGAGAAACCTGGGATGTCGGCCAGCTGAAAACCGCATTGCTGGATCGATACAACGCCGCAGTTGCGTTGCGCGCCTACGAATTTGAGCCGGTGGAACGTACCTCTTAAAGGAACGACGGCGCCATCGGCGAAGGGAATGGGCTCCGGCAAGCGCTCAAGCTGCCTTTTGAGCCAGTCCGCGTGGCGGGCCAGAAACGCGTTGGCATCCTCGATGCGGCCGCGGAATGGCAATGTCAGGATGGCGGAGCGCTCGGTGTGGCTGACCTTGAGTGAAAACCGCTTTGCACGCGACGACCGGCGTAGCTCAACCTCGCATCCAACTTCAGGCACCCGGAGGACGGGTGATTGCTCAAGAGGGATGACAGTTCTTGCTAGCATTTGACTTTCGTCGATGCTTCTACGCGGTTCATGGTTTCCAATCAACTCACCGTAAAGCTTAACAGGGTAGCGCTGCACAATCTGCGGTTTTTAGGCAACAGACTGACTAAGAAACAGCAATGATAACGGCTTTTCAACACCGGCGCCACTGCCAACCCTTACGGAGGATGTTCTTGTATCACATTTCCTATGGCTGCGTTCTAGCTTTTTGGTCACAACCTAAACAAACATCGCAATTTTCTGCGTTTTATCAATATGCTGCCTGATATTTTTGCAACAGCGAAGGATCAAAGTATTAACCTTTATCCACACCCAAGCGGGGCGGGTTCGATCTTCTCTAGCTTCGGTTGCGTTGCGAGGCAGCAGGAAACTCATGGCAGACCAATGCGGTAGCGGCTTGCGATGAATCCCGCCTGCGGAATTGTCTCTCGCACACGATCCGATAGCGCAAAATTGAGCAGCGCGGCATCCAGTACCGCGAACAACGGCTAGAGCAATGCTTAGCCACACCTATGGAACGCCCATATCATCGATCCAGCGAAACTTGATCGCACTTCATTTCTAATTCCGGCAGGCGGCGCTTCCCGGCATTGTCCTTCCGGTCTAGGCCGCAATTTCGCCGGCTTCAAATGGCCTCTTCCAGCGCACGCGCGTTTATCGTATAAGCGCCCCCCAGCTTGAAAGGGAATTTCAACGCAGATGACAATCACCGTATTCGTGATTTAACGGCGCGAGCACACATCGCGAAGTCATCCGCTTCGCTTCGCCGCGCGATTCCAACCCTTAAGCCGCGAGCGAAGCCATGCTTTCCTGGTTCGAAAACCTTATCGACCCCTACAAAGACGCCCCCATAGTCCAGCCGCCGGACACGCTCGGCGCCTTCTACCGGCATTACCTGCGTCCGATCTGGTGGGTCTACGCGTTCATTATGCTGTTCGGCCTCGTTGGCTCGCTGATCGAAGTCGCGCTCTACGCGTTCCTCGGCAAGATCGTGGACCTGGCCAAGTCCGCGGCGAACCCGGCCGAGTTTTTCGAGCAGCATGGCACAATGCTGTTCTGGATGGCGTTCGTTGCGCTGATCGCGCGGCCGGTGGCGTTCAGCTTGCACGGCATGCTGATCAACCAGACCGCCAACTCCAACGTCATGAACATGGTGCGCTGGCAGCAGCACCGGTACATCCTCCGGCAAAGCCTCACGTTCTTTCAGAACGATTTCGCGGGCCGCATCGCCAACAAGCTTATGCAGACTGGTGGCGCCATGCGGCAAAGCGTGGTCGAGACGGTGGATGCGCTCTGGTACATCGGCATCTATTGGACGAGCGCCGCGGTGATCTTCTTCCAGCTCGATTCGCGCCTGCTTGTGCCGCTTGTGGGCTTTCTCGCGGGCTTCATCGCCATGATCTGGTACTTCGTGCCGAAGTTGATTGACCGCGCCACGGTCGTCTCGGAGGCGCGCTCGCTGCTCACCGGCCGCATCGTGGATAGCTACACCAACATCCTGACGGTGAAGCTGTTCGCGCATACGGAAGGCGAGGATGCCTACGCGAAGGAGGCGATCTCCGATCACCTCATGAAGCACAGGTCGCAGCTCCGGATCATCACCAGGTTCGAGGTGACGCAGCTGATTTTGACCGGCACGCTGATCGCCGGCACGACCGGCACGGCACTCTGGCTCTGGAGCCAGGGCGCCATCTCGCTCGGCGCCATCGCGGTCACGGCGGGGCTTGCGATCCGCATCAACAACCTGTCTGGCTGGGCCATGTGGGTTGTCACCTCGATCTTCGAGAACGCCGGAACGGTGCAGGAAGGCATGGAAGCGCTGTCGAAGCCTTGGACCGTCGTCGATACGCAGGATGCGAAAGAGCTGCGCGTTACGAAGGGCGGGATCTGCTTCGATGCGGCCCACTTCCATTATGGGCGGAACAGCGGGCTGATCGAGAACCTCTCGCTCAACATCGAACCGGGTGAGAAGCTGGGGCTTGTGGGACCGTCGGGTGCGGGCAAGTCCACGCTCATCAGCATCCTGCTGCGCTTCCACGACCTCGAAGGCGGGCGCATCCTGGTCGATGGGCAGGACATTGCCAAGGTCACCCAGGACAGCCTGCGCGCCCAGATCGGACTGGTGACGCAGGATACCTCCCTGCTGCACCGCTCGGTTCTGGACAACATCCGCTACGGCAAGCCGGATGCGAGCGAGGAGGATGTGATCGCCGCCGCCAAGAAGGCGCATGCCCACGATTTTATCCTGGAACTCCAGGATCATAAGGGGCGGCGCGGCTACGAGGCGCAGGTTGGCGAGCGCGGAGTGAAGCTCTCGGGCGGCCAGCGGCAGCGCATCGCGATTGCGCGGGTGCTGCTCAAGGATGCGCCGGTGCTGATCCTCGACGAAGCTACCTCGGCGCTCGAACTCCGAGGTGGAGGCGGCCATCCAGGAGCAGCTCTATAACCTGATGGCCAACAAAACCGTGATCGCCATCGCGCACCGGCTCTCGACCATCTCGGCCATGGACCGGCTCATCATCATGGACAAGGGCCGGATCGTGGAAGACGGCGGCCACGAGGAACTGCTGCAACAGGGCGGCCTCTACGCAAGCCTCTGGGCGCGGCAATCCGGCGGCTTCCTGTTCGAGAGCCACAAGTCCTCGGACCCGCTTGTGGAGCGCGACCATTACGACGGATACGAGGCCGCGGAATAACCGCGGTCTCTCCCTCGTGGCACACTTAATGCGGGCGTGGCTAATCCCGAGTCCGAGTGTCTGAAATTGGTCGAATCGCGGCACCTGCGAACGCATCTCCGTTATTTCACCAAGATTGCACGCAAAAAGGGTGGCATGTAATTGGAACCAGGCATTGACACATGCGCTCAAGAAGCCCGGAGGGCGAAAGCGCCAGCAACACGCGCTCAAGTAGCCCGAAGGGCGGTAGCGCCAACAAATGGAGCACAACGCATGGCCCGGCTTAGAAACCTCGTAGGCGGAATTTTCGCGGCGCTTGCCTTGGCCGTAGTCCTGGCGGGCAGCCCCGCCACCGCCAAGGAAACGATTTTGACCGAAGACGGCGTTACGCGCTTTCTGGCTTCCTTCGGCGAGATGCGCGACATCGCCATCGTGGAAGGGCTCAAGACCGGCATGGATACGGAAGCCGCCAAGAACCCGCTGGGCGCGGTTCTGAAGGCGATCAAGAACAGCAAGCTCAAGGAACAGGCCGAAAAGAGCGCCAAGGCACACGGCTTTGCGGACCTGAAAGACTGGGCCGGGACAGGCAAAGCACTGGTGGAGTCCTACCTCTTTATCAACGTAGGCGCGGGGCACGGCATGTCGAGGGACACGCTGGAGAAGAACAAAGCCGACGCCCTCAAGATGGCCGAAAAGTACGGGCTCGTGAACGCGGGCAACAAGAAAAAGGCCACGGAGCTGGCCGATAGCATCGCGGACGGGATTTCGCGCGAGCCCCCGGCCGGAAACGTCGCGATCGTGAAGAAGATGAAGGCCGATATCGACGCAGCGGTGAAACTCGGCGCCGAATGAGCTATGCTCCTCCGCAATGGAGAGTGAGAGCACCGGACCAGCTCTGACGGGACCGCCGACGGCGGGGTTTGGAGAGTTCTCGCAAGTTGAAGGGAGGACGGGATGAACGCGTTTGCGCAGGAGGATACCGGCAACAACCCGGGCATACTGCTGAGCGAGCGCCAAGGTGCCGTCGCGATCCTCACGCTCAACCGGCCAGCCGCGCGCAATAGTCTGTCCCTGGACCTCATCGCGGCACTGCACGCCGCCATGGAGCGCGAAGGGGCCGCAATGGAGGTGGCCGCCATCGTCCTCCGCGGCGCTCCGCCTGCCTTCTGCGCGGGCCACGACCTGCGCGAACTGACCGCGCGGCGGGCGGATGCGGACCGGGGCCGCGCCTTCTTCGAAGAGACCATGCGCGCGTGTGCCGGCATGATGCAGGCCATCGTTGCCTGCCCGAAGCCCGTTATCGCCGCGGTGAACGGCATCGCGACCGCGGCGGGCTGCCAGCTCGTGGCAACCTGCGACCTGGCCGTGGCCGGCGAAAGCTCGCAATTCGCCACCCCTGGCGTGAACATCGGCCTCTTTTGCTCGACACCGATGGTCGCCCTCACGCGCAACATATCGCGCAAGGCCGCGATGGAAATGCTGCTGCTGGGCGAGATGGCCCCGGCCGCCAAAGCCCTGGAACTGGGCCTCGTCAACCGCGTTGCCCCGGACGGGCAAGTCTTTGCGGTCGCGATGGAATTGGCGCTGACAATCGCCTCCAAGTCCCCGCTCACGCTCGCGATTGGCAAGAAGGCCTTCTACCGGCAGATCGATTTGCCCCTTGCCGAGGCTTACGAGTACACCGCAAACGTGATGGTCGAGAACATGCTCGCCCGTGACGCGGAGGAAGGCATCGGCGCATTTCTGGAGAAGCGCAAACCGCAGTGGAGCGGCTCTTAGGGGGCGACGCGAATTGAGCGCGCCGGATTGCGCAGGATTTTGGCCGTGCGCGGCGGCGGTTTCGCCGGCCCCTTCGAAGGCATTCAAGCAGACCGTCATAAGAATTCCATGCACGCTAAAGTACACATTTTGATAAGCAAGAAGCGCTTTTCGAATTTGAACTAATTATAGCAGATATGTCTTGCCGAAGGGTTAAGCTGTAACATATTGATTTATAATGAAAAAATGCCGCCTGGCGTCCAAATTATGGTAAAGACACAATATTTAACTGTATTTTTCAATGCTCGAATTCGAGCAATTTGAGCTGAAATTCGAGCAGTTTTCGCTAGTTTTGAGCATCCGCGATTCCGCGTTAACCTTGTTTTCTTAAGGAATGCGGCCGTGCGCACAGCCCGATAGGTTCGGCCGGCAATTCTGACATATTTGGACGTGGCCGGGCGCAGCCAGCCAGCCCTTCATGCTTCTGTGTGTTGCAGTCCTGTGCGCCAGCTTCAAATCCGCCATATGAGCTGGCGCGGCCCATCGTTGTACTTCGGCAACTCATTTCCTTGCGGTTGTGCTGGCCGGCAAACTTCCATTGCGGGTGTAATCGCAACACTGCTATCTTAGATTGCGCATTGTTCGCAAACGCAGAAGCGCTCGTCCCGCGTAGGCTTCGCCTCACGGGGCCACAAATCGATGAATTATCTTGAGCCTGCGCAGGCTTTTGCAAGGTTTGCGGCAAGCTGTTTCCTCAGCACTTTGCTCGCCACGCTATTCCTGCCGGTAAGCGCCTCCGCTGGAGACCAAGAGAATCCAACCGGCCAATCGCCGGAGAGCATGCCGCGCTGGACGGTCTCAGCCGAGGCTATCGCCTTGGAACGCGTAGGCGGCGTCAGCCGGACGCTCGTTGAACGGGTGCCGGGCAGCCCGCAATACCCAGACGTGAACACTCCCCCTGGCGCCGAACTTTTCAATAGCAGCCAGTTTGACCAAGGGTTTTCCGCCGGGCCGAAAATTGGCCTGATTTATCATGGCGATGCCGGCTACAGCGCGGAGTTGTCGTATTTTAGTGTCGCCAACCAGAGCGCCGCCAAAACCATCGGTCCCGACAGTTCCGGAGACTGGATGGTGATGAGGGCTCCTGCTCCCTTCGTCCAAGCTCAAGACGACCGCGCGACCCAGGGCTTGGCATGGAGCGCCACCACAAATCTTTATAGTGCCGAGGCCAACGGCCGGTTGGAACTCTCCAGCCGGGTGACCATGCTGGCCGGTTTCCGCTGGCTCCAATTGAATGACAATCTTCTGGGCACGTTGAAACCCGTAAAGATTATCCCGCCCTTCTGGAATACAAGCGTCGCGAACAACCTTTATGGCGTTCAAACCGGTGTGGACGCAAAAATTCTGGAGCTTGGCCGCTTTTCGCTCGACGGGCTGATAAAGCTCGGTGTCTTCGACGACGCTGCGGTGCAGTCGACGGGGGTCAGCCTGCATAAGGTGGTGTTCCCGTCGAAAGCCTCGGCTGACAGCGCCGCCTTCGTCAGCGAAGCCGATGTGCAGTTGAAATATCAACTTAGCAAAGGGCTAGCGCTGAAGGCTGGCTACGAAGCGCTATGGCTCGATGGCGTTGCCTTGGCGCCTGGGCAGCTCAAGGAAACTATTGCGACGGAACTTCCTCTGCCGTCGAATGTGCGTACACTTGGCATAAACTGCGGATCGTCCGTCTTCTTTCAAGGTGTTACTGCTGGATTCGAGTATTCGTTCTAGAAGTGGCTCCTGACAGGGGCGATGTAGCTATCCAAAATCATATTCCCGCCGCTCGCCACCACGGTGGAGCGAAACGAAAGGCTCCGTACATGTCCGCTCTCAAGACGCATTTGGCGAGGAGCGCTTTGCTCTGCGGCGCCGTGGCGGCGTTCTGCTTGCCGCTAGGCCCTGCATTCGCCCAGGAGCCGATCGATACGCCGCTCCTGAAATTCGCCCCGAATTTCAGAGACCTTGCCGGAATCGCGGCGATATATGGCGGCACTGGATACGCCGATACCACCGCCAACGGCGGCGTGATGCGGACCGGGGTCTTTTATCGCTCCAATGCGCTGTCCCAGCTCAGTCCCGCGGATTCCCAGACGCTCGCATCGGCGCATATCGTCCTCGACATCGATCTGCGGACGCCCGCGGAGATTTACAATTACCCGGGCGTTCCCGCGTCCCAATGGAACGGACCCGACCTTGGGCCGGCTGGAGCCACCCATGTTAACGTCAATATCTTTGGCACCACTTATCCGCCCACTTCGGTCCCCGATCCTAGTAATCCTTACCAAAGCTTCGTGACCAATCAGGGCATGGCGGGAGCGTTTGGCACGGTCTTGCTGGACTTGGCCCACGCGTCCGGCCCTGCTTTGTATCATTGCTCGGAGGGCAAGGACCGCACCGGCTGGACCTCCATGCTGTTGGAGACCATCGCCGGTGTGCCGCAGGCAACCATCGTGCAGGATTATCTGGCCAGCAACCTCTATTTCGGCCAAACGGTGGTTCACGAGCAATGGCTGATAAACGGGATCGCCCAAATCGGCACGACATATGGGTCGATGAATGCCTATTTGATGCAAGGGCTTGGGCTCACCCAGGCAGACATCTACGTGCTGCGGGCCAAGATGGTCTATTACGCGGAGCTGCCTGGGCAGGCGGGCTTTTCCGGCAATGCCGCCGCCGGTGCCGCGTTCCTGAACGGGTTGCAGAACTCTCCGCTGTCGGGCCACTACACCGCCTACAATTACTATCTGCAGCAGGCCATCGATGCGGGCACGCTCTCCGGCGTCGAGACCCGGGCTGGCGGTCAGATCCATGCGGATGTTGTCTCCTATCTCATGCGCCAGCCTCTATGGATCGACGATGCGATTCCGGCCTACGCGGCAGGCCAGGATCTCCGTGCGGGTCAGGGCCGTCTTTGGCTGGCGGGAGGCGCGAACAGTTTCAGTTCGGAAGGCGGAGCGGGTATCGCCGGCAGTTCGGAGCACAGCGCGGGAACGATCATCGGTTCCACGGTCCGCATCGGCAGGCAGACATCCGCCTATGCCGCCTTCGATTATAATTCGGGGACGGTTGGAAGCGCCGGCGCCAGCGCGAATATCGATATGGCCTTGGTTACGATTGGCGGACGTTTTGGAATTCCGTCGCTTGAGGCCGGTCCTTACGCGGTGGCGCGCGCGGATGCCGGCTTTGTCGACTATCGAAGCACGCGCCCGCTGGGCAGCGGCCTGGGGACAGCGCTTGGCAACACCATCGGCGGCATTTACAGCGGTTTGGCCGGCGTGGGCTATGCGATGCGCACCGCCCCCTTTACGGTCACAGCGCAAACGGGGCTCCGCATAACCGGCGTTACCCTGGACAGCTTCGGGGAAACCGGCAGCGAACTGGCCTTGGCCGTCGACGGCGCCAGCAATACGTCATCCAGCCTATTGGCCGGGCTCGATGTGGCCTTGGACCGGCGGCAACTGGATGCGTGGACCATCGTGCCTTCCGTCACCCTCGCCTACGAGCGTGCGCTCGGCGATCCCCAGGCGGAGAGCACCGGAACGCTCTACGGTTACACTGTGAGCCAGGTTTCGGCCTATGACAGCCGCGATCTCGTTAAAGCCGGTTTGGGTATCTCGGCCCAGCATGACGCTTTCATGATCGACGCCAAGGGCAATGCTGTTACTGGCGATGGCGCGAAAAGCACGGGCGTCAGCGGGCAACTGTCCTTCCGGTACAATTTCTAAGTGAAGCGCTTCCGGGCATTGCGCGATCCTGCGAGAAATGCGGGTCAGAGCGGTGCGCAGGCAGCCTTGAGCCATTTGAGCGCGCTCCCCTTGAGCTGCGGCGAAAGCGCCTTCAGCACGCGCGCGTGATAGGTGTTGAGCCACTCCAGCTCCCCGGCCGTAAGCAGCCCCGGCACAACCAGCCGCCGGTCGAACGGGGCGAGCGTCAGCGTTTCGAAGGCGAGCATGGGCGTTTCTCCGCCTTCGATGGCGGCCGGCTCCGTCACCGCGCAGAGATTTTCCAGCCGGATGCCGTAATGGCCCTCGCGGTAATAGCCGGGCTCGTTCGAGACGATCATCCCCGGCTCCAGCGCCACTGTGCCGTTGGGCGAAATCGATTGCGGCCCCTCATGCACGGACAGGAAGCTGCCGATCCCGTGCCCGGTGCCATGGCCGTAGTTTAGGCCGGCCTCCCAGAGCGCGCGGCGCGCGAAGCCGTCAATATCCACCCCGCGCGTATCCTTGGGGAAACGCGCCGCGGCGATGCCGATGTGCCCCTTGAGCACCAGCGTAAAATGCCGGCGCATCTCCTCCTCTGGCTCGCCGATGGCAACGGTGCGCGTGACATCGGTCGTTCCGTCCAGATACTGCGCGCCGGAATCGATCAGGTAGAGCGTGCCCGGCAGGAGCTTCTTGTTGGTCGCAGGCGTCGCGCGATAGTGCACGATGGCGCCGTTCGAGCCCGCACCGGAAATCGTGTCGAAGCTCAGATCCTGAAGCTCGCCGGTCTCGCGCCGGAACGCCTCCAGCTTGTCCGAGGCCGTCAGTTCGTCGATGGCGCCGGCGGGCGCTTCCGCATCGAGCCACGCCAGGAACCGGCAAAGTGCTGCGCCATCGCGGAGGTGGGCCTTGCGCGCGCCTTCAAGCTCCGTGGCGTTCTTCTTGGCTTTGAACAGCATGCAAGGATCGCTCGCGTCCGCGATCTTGGCCCCGCAAGCCGCCTGCCTGACGGTAAGCGGCGTCCGCACGTTATCGGCAATCACTTTGGAGCCGGCGGCGATCAGCGCGGGCAGCCTTTTTGCGATGGCGGCCAGGGGGGCAATTTCCGCCAGCGCGCCGATGGCTTCGCGGTTCTCCGGGGTAATGTGGCCGGGCTGTACGAAAAGGAAGGGCTTGCCCGCAGCCGGCACATAGGCCCGGACCAGCGGCAGCGGCGTATGAAGCACGTCACGGCCGCGAATGTTGAACAGCCACGCGACCGCATCGGGAGCGCAGACCATGAGGCCCGCCGCGCCCTTCTCCTGGATATGCTTTTGCACCCGTTCGAGCTTGGAAGCCGCGCTTTCGCCCGCGTACCGCTCATCGTGCAGGAACAGCGGCTCAAGCAGCTTGACGGGCCGGTTCGTCCAGATGAAGTCCACCGGATTGCGCCGCCGGGGCCTGAGCTTGAAGCCTTTCAGCTTCGCCTGCTCCTGGAGGGGCTTGAGGCCCGCGAGCGTGAACAGACCCGGATCGTAGCCGATGACGGCGCCTTTCGCGGCATTGGCGGCAAGCCAGCTCGAAACCTTCGTCTGCGGGAACAGCTCGACCGCATAAAGCGCTTGGCTCACCTCGGCCTTCGCCTGCAGCGTATAGCGGCTGTCGACGATCAGCGCTGCCTTGTCCGCCAGCACCACCGCATTCCCCGCCGAGCCGGTGAAGCCCGTGAGCCAGGCAAGCCGGTCCGCATAAGCCGGCACATATTCGTTCTGGAACTCGTCCGCCTTGGGCACGATAAAGCCGTCGAGCCCCTGAGACTTGAGCACGGCCCTGAGCGCGCTAAGCCGCCCCGCCGCTTCGGAATCGCGTTTCTGCATGGTGTATTCCCAGGCGGGTTCTTACACTAAATCCGCTTGATTGTTTCGCGGAAACTCAGGCCGGGCACGAAATTGTAAAGCCATGGGTCTCTTCGTCTTTGTGCGATCTGAGGATAGAGCCCAAATAGTACCGGTAGAAGCGCAGGCGATCCAGCAGCGGAGCCTTCCTGTTCAAGAGCCGCTCCGCCGTGGCGCGATCCTCCTTCAAGGCGGCTTCGACATAGTCCCGGATCGCCGCGCTGAGCGAGCGGTAAACCTCCTCGAACGAGCGGCCTTGCACGGCGAGGTCGAGGTCGAGGCAGAATGCTTCCCACGCTTCGCCGTGTCCCTCGGCATAGCAAAGAAGCCCTTTACGCATCGCGAAGCCCTCGGATTGACGGTTACTGGATATAGATAAGCGTCAATTCTAGCACAAGAAGCCGCGCAAAGCTTACGCGATCGAAGCCCGTGAGCCAGGCGAGCCGGTCCGCATAAGCCGGCACATACTCGTTCTGACTTGCGGAAGGGACAGCTATTGGGTCTCCAATACTCGCAGGACGCTACACAACCTGACACAGTCGAAATAAGCGACAAACCAGCGCTCGCTCAGTTTATACCTCCGGGCGTTACGGTAAAAGGCAAGGGCGGCAATGCGTCCGGCGGGCAATACCAAGCATATCCGCATTATTCGGCCTTGTTTGTCTCTCGCCGCTTAAGGGCACCCTTGTGCCAGAACGTCATTGTCTCGTCGCGCAAGAACTGTCGCCCTCCCAAGAAGGCGCCACCCCCAACTACTACTGCAAATACTATCACAAGCAGCTCAAGACGGTATTCGCCGCCACCGATGCCAGTTAGCCAATAGAAAAGGCCCTGCCCGGTTATCCAAGACACAATAGTGGATGCAATTTCAAATAGTGTTGCAGAGGCAAGTATTCCTCCAACAACAAAGACAAAAAATGAGAATAGCCACGAAGCTACACTCAAGGGTGATTGCCAGTCGAGCGGTATATTTATACCAACCCATACACCGACTAGACCAATTACAACTATAAGCAAGGCGAAGTAATACGTAGTTTTCGCATTGATACCTACCAAGAGAGACAAAAGCCAGGACGTCATCGACAGGATGTTTGATGCTAATGATAGCAGTAAAACGAGACCAAATATTAAGCCTATAGCAACGAAGACATACAGAGAAAACCATAGGATATTCCTGTAGTTTATTCTTGGCCGCATAATGATGACTCCTTAGCGATCAATTTTACTACTCTGGAGGCGCCGTTAATTTTTTGCCCCCTTCAACATGAGGGTGTTCAGGCCACCAAGCAGATCTGGCGGGCACGAAAGAGCAAGCCGGGGTGTTTGAAGCTGTTTCCCTGAAGCCCAAAAAGCTCTTTCCCTGCTAAGGGGCGGTACCTTTCGAAAATTTTAGCATCCGATATCATCCGTGAGCAATTGAATTCGAGCCCGTTGCTGTCTCGCACCTTAATCCGGAGGAAGCTTGTAAATTTCTGGAGTCGGCCCGGTGCCGGGTTCGAGGTGGCAAGCGAGCCGGTCCGAGGGCACCGGATTAGGCAGAAGTTTTCACTTCAGCAAGACCTCTAGTTGGAGACGCGTTCTTCACCGCCGCGATGGTCCGGCCTACTCTGTCCGTTTCACGGTCACGCTTTTGCTGGCCTCGGCGAGCGCAACGAAGCGCCGTTTTATCTCCGCATAAAAAGCGGGCGGCAATAGACCGTATGCGACGGAACTGTCACCCTTGCCCTTGTTGCGCCGGAGATCGGGGCCAGGCCAGAAAAATTCGTTGCTTTCGCTGAGGACGACCCACGAGCGATCCGCATCGAGGCCAAGGCGGCTTTTGGTGACGGACGGCACCTCGATGGCCAAAGCAGGGTCTTTGGGCGGTGTATGAGTGACCGGCAGAACAACCACGCGGGGCTGGCCGTGGTCTTGATTTTCGATTGCGAGAACTATGGCACACGGACGGTCCTTGACGCCTTCCTCGCGTCCCTCGCGGTGTTCCGCGTGCCAAAGATAGCTGTAGCGGATGACCAGGCCAGGCTCCGGCTTTGGCAGGCTCACGGCACCCAGCCCGCAAGCTCATCGTCAAAATGGGCATGGGACGGGTCCATCTGGGACTGCTTCACGAGTTCCAGCAGATCGTCCGGGAACTCCGAGGTCAGGTGCACACGGCGCTCGGAGCGCTGGAGCCGCGCATATTCGGCTGCCGAAAGGAGCACTAGATCGTCATCGCCCTGATTGGTGATAAATACGGGTTCGCGGCGCGCGTGCTTGCTCACTTCTCCAATGGAGCGGTGGAATTCACGGGCTGAGATACGTGTTGTCATGCACGTATTGTACGAGCAATCCGTGCAGACGCCAAGAGGCTCGATTCTGGATCGCCACGGCGGCTGAAGCCGCGCGATGACAGGTGCGGCGCGAGAGAGGTCGAAACCTATGGCGGCAGGTATTGGACGAGGATTAGAGCACGCGTCTCAGCGTCAGCGTGGCCCAGCCTTCGAGGTCGCGGCGCTGGATCAGGCGGAAGCCGGTCGCGCCGTAACGGGCCAGGATTTCGCGCGCCTGCCCGGAAAGCAGCCCCGACAGGATGAGAACCCCGCCGCGCCGTGTCAGCTCCCGCATGCGGGGGGCGAGCTTGAGCAGCGGCCGGGCCAGGATGTTCGCCACCACGATATCGAACGGCGCCTGCGCGTAAGCCCCCGCAGGCTTGCGGCCATCGCCCACATAGAGGCTGACGCTTCCCGCCGCGCCGTTCTTGCGGCAATTCTCCCGCGCAACCTCGATTGCGATAGGATCGATGTCGGCGGCAATTGCTGTCACGCGATGCACGAAGGTCTTGGCCGCTGCGATGGCGAGAACGCCCGATCCCGTGCCGAGGTCGAGCATGCTGCGCGGCTTCACGGCCGCAGGCAGCCCGCCGATGGCCAGCAAACACCCCTTCGTCGTGCCATGATGGGCGGTGCCGAACGCCCGGCCCGCGTCGATCTCGATGGCCCATTGCGAAAATGCGCGGGCGCGGTCGTGGCTGCCGTGCACAACGAAGCGCCCCGCCCGCACCGGCGGCAGCGCCTTTTGCGTCTCCGAAACCCAGTCCGCATCCGGGACGGCGGCGATAGCTTCCGACTGCACCACCATGCCCGCCTCCGCAAGCGCCGCCGTCAGCGCGCCCGCCTCCAGCTCCCCGTTATCGTAGCATTCGAGGAACCAGCGGCCGCCGGCCTCCTCAAGCGCAACCAGCGGGAAACTATCGAAGCTGGGCATCTCGCCAAGGATCGCGGCAGCTTGCGTGGCTTCGTTTTCGGAGCCGAAGCCCAGGACCGTTTTCTGAGACATGACTACCTGGCCAGCGGCACGGCCTGCCAAGCAGCGGCGAGATGCTCGCGCGCGTCTTCGAGATCGCGGATGTGCAATTGTTGGTTCTCGCCTTCGACCAGCAGGCCCAGCTTGCGCAGATGCTGGCAGCCGTCCTCGACATCGAAGGCGACCGTGACGTCGAACTCTTCTTTCAGGAACCGCTCCGCCTCGGCCTTCACCCCGTCGAGCCCACGATGGCCATGGCGCAGCAGCACCGCATAGGTGATGATCGCTTCCATCATGTCCTCTTCTTCCGCGTCGTCGGCGAGAAGCCCTAGGACACTCTGATTGCTGGCGATGCTGTGGAAGTAAAGGCTCTGGGCGAGCTTGGCCATATAGCGCGTGCGCGTGTTGAAGAAGTTCGAGACCGACCGCATGACCGCACCGAGGGCGCCTGCGATGGTAATGGCCACAAACGCCAGACTGATGGCGACCGCGGCGACGAATTTCAAACCGGCCATGACGAACGCGAAAATAGTGCTGCCGCCTGATCCGACCCACAGCCAAATCCGGTCGAACAGGGTGAACTTGATGCGAGCGTTCGGAAACAGGATATCCACTTCATGGCGCGGGATGCGGCGGAAGATCTTGAAATGAACCGTTTGTTCCGAGACGCCTTCCAGGAGCTGGTTGCTGCGGATGCTCTTGACGTATTTGCGGGCCTTCCGCTTCTTCATGCCCTTTTGAACGAGCTCGGCCACCCGCGTTTCGAACGGCTTGAGCTTCAGGCCGATGAAAAGCCGCCGGTACGCATCGACATCTACGGGTCTTCCCCACAGCCAAAGCGTCTTCCACGACTTCATCAAAACTTTGTCTTTGACCGCGCCGCGGTAGTAAAGCACATGGAAGTCGTATTCGGAAAGATCCACCTCGGCGATAAAGCCGATTTGAGATTCCATCTTGAAAATTCTATCAAGCTCGGCTTGATTGATTTCGTTGTAGTTTGCGCTTTCGACGAGATCGATGACCTGCTGCTTTAACGCTTCAAGCTGAATCTTCCGTTCGGCCGCCGAAATTTCCGTCAGATTGACGGTTTCGTCGTCCGGGTTGAAGGGATCGTAAGCCGATACCAGTTCGTCGAGCTGCCGCGCAGTTTCGGTTTGGCGCAATGCGCACATATAGCGCACGACATGTTCCGCGAGCGGACGCTGCCTCGAATTGAAGAGTTTGCTGAGCGCGCGGTCGATGACCGTCGAGCGGTCGACGGGAATATATTTTTCCGGAGCTAGCGACGAGAGGGGCTGCGAAACATCGAGACCGGTGGGCGTTTCCGTCTGCACCGGCCATGAAGACGGCGGAGATTGCCGGCCGGCCACCGCTTGCTCGTTCATGCTACCCTCCATCACGTGAACCGGCAAAGGTGTAGCGGTTTTTGCCTGCGCCGGCAACATAACCGCGCGCTGATTTCGCTCGCGTCCCGCGTGCGCGGAGCCGTAAGTACAGCTTTGCCGGGCCAAGCGGCGCCCGCTATTCCGCGGCAGCGGAAGCGATGGCGCCGTGGCAATGCTTGAACTTCTTGCCTGAGCCGCAGGGGCAGAGCGCGTTGCGCGAGACTTTCCCCCAGGTCGAAGGGTCGTTCGGATTGGCCGCGTTGCGCTGGCCCTTTGCCGCAGCCAGGACTGGCTTGCGAGGCTGTGCTCCATTGCCCTGTTTGGCCGCGACCCTGCGTTCCTGCCTGGACAACTGTGCGGACGGCTGGTTCGCCAGGAATTCGTCCTCGCCGGTGCTGGCATCCAAATGATGGGCCTGCATCTCGGGCAATTCGCCGAAATCCTGGAGTTCCTGCGGTATGTCCGCCGCCGGGGCCAAGGTCACATGCATGAGCTGGGCGATCACGTCGCGGCGCAGGCGCGAAAGCATCTGCGAAAAGAGCGCGAACGACTCGCTCTTATATTCGTTGAGCGGATCGCGCTGCGCATAGCCGCGCAGGCTCACCGCCTGCCGCAGATGCTCCAGCATCACTAGGTGCTCGCGCCAGAGGAAATCGAGCGACTGCAGCAGCACGGCCTTTTCGATGTAGCGCATATTGGCCGGGCCGACATCCGCGACCTTGCGCGCGGCTGCCGCGTCTGCCTTGCCTTGCAGACGCTGGCGGATTTCCTCGTCGGCAATGCCTTCCTCGGCGGCCCATCCGGCGACGGGCACGTCCATGTCGAAGACTTCCAGAAATTCCTTGTGCAGGCCCCCGGTATCCCATTGCTCGGCGAAAGCCTTCTCCGGGATATACGTGGCGACCATGTCTTCCACGACCTCGCGGCGCATGTCCTCCACGGTCTCCTGGACCGTTTCGTCGTGCATGAGGTCGATGCGCTGCTCGAAGATCACCTTGCGCTGATCGTTCATCACGTCGTCGAACTTGAGCAGGTTCTTGCGGGTATCGAAGTTGCGCGCCTCGACCTTCTGCTGCGCTTTTTCGAGCGCCCGGTTGATCCAGGGGTGCGCGATGGCCTCGTCTTCCTGGATGCCGAGCTTGCGGAGCATGTAGTCCATGCGCTCGGACCCGAAGATGCGCATCAGGTCGTCTTCGAGCGAGAGGTAGAATTTGGAGGCGCCAGGGTCCCCCTGGCGGCCCGAGCGGCCGCGCAGCTGGTTGTCGATGCGCCGGCTTTCATGCCGTTCCGTGCCGAGCACATAGAGCCCGCCAGCCGCCAGCGCGATCTGCTTTTTCTCCTCGACATCGGCGTTGATCTTCTCGCGCTCGGCCGCGATCTCCTCGTCCGTGGGCTCCTCGCCCGCCGCTCTGCGCGCTTCGAGCCAATCCGTGAGCCTCATGGCCGCGTTGCCGCCGAGCTGAATGTCGGTGCCGCGGCCCGCCATGTTGGTGGCGATGGTCACCCCGCCCGGCACGCCCGCTTGCGCGACGATAAACGCTTCCTGCTCGTGATAGCGCGCGTTCAAGACCTTGTGCGGGACCTTGAGCGGCTTCAGCATCTCCGACAGCGTCTCGGATTTCTCGATGGACGTGGTGCCGACCAGGATGGGCTGGTTCCTTTGGTGGCACTCCTGGATCAGGGCGATGATCGCCTTGTACTTCTCCTTCGCCGTCCGGTAGACCTCGTCGTCGCCGTCGATGCGGACCATCGGGCGATGTGTCGGGATCTCCAGGGTTTCGAGCTTGTAGATGTCCTGGAACTCGGCCGCCTCGGTCAGCGCTGTGCCGGTCATGCCCGCGAGCTTGCTGTAGAGGCGGAAGTAGTTCTGGAAGGTGATGGAGGCGAGCGTCTGGTTTTCGGGCTGGACCTGCACGTCTTCCTTTGCCTCAAGCGCCTGGTGCAGCCCTTCCGAATAACGGCGGCCTTCCATCATGCGGCCGGTGAACTCGTCGATGATGACGACCTGGCCGTTCTTCACGATGTAGTCTTTATCGCGCAGGAAGAGCTTGTGCGCCTTAAGCGCACAGTTGGCGTGATGGACCATCGTCACGTTCTCGACGTCGTAGAGCGAAGTTTCCGGCTTCAGAAGCCCGGCTTCCTCCAGCATCTGCTCCATCAGCTCGTTGCCGTCGTCCGTGAAGACGCAGGTGCGCATCTTCTCGTCCAGCTCGAAATGCTCCGGCCCGAGCCTCGGGATGAACTTGTCGACGGTTTGATAAAGGCCGGACTTATCCTCGATAGCGCCCGAAATGATGAGCGGCGTGCGTGCCTCGTCGATCAGGATCGAGTCCACCTCGTCGACGATCGCGAAATTGTGCCCTTGCAGCTCTTCCGCCCGCCCGCCGAACTGCACCATCTCCTCGATGGAGTACTTCATATTATCGCGCAGATAATCGAAGCCGAACTCGTTGTTCGTCCCGTAGGTGATGTCGCAGCCATAGGCTTGCAGGCGCTGACTGTCGTCCAGATCGTGCAGAATGCAGCCGACGGTCAGCCCCAGGAACCGGTGGATCTGCCCCATCCATTCGGAGTTGCGCTTGGCCAGGTAGTCGTTCACCGTGACGATGTGCACGCCGCGGCCGGTGAGTGCATTCAGGTAGGAAGGAAGCGTCGAGACGAGCGTTTTGCCCTCGCCCGTCTTCATTTCGGAAATTTTGCCCGAGTGCAGCACCATGCCGCCCACGAGCTGCATATCGAAATGCCGCTGGCCGAGCGTTCGCTTGGCCGCCTCGCGCACCGTCGCGAAGGCCTCCGGCAAAAGATCGTCGAGGCTTTCGCCGTTGCCGAGCCGCTCGCGGAACTCCGCCGTCTTGGCCCGAAGCTCATCGTCGGAAAGCGCCTCGAATTCTGGCTCAAGTGCGTTGATCGGAGCGATCCTCGCGTTGAAGCTTTTCAAGCGCCTGTCATTCGAACTGCCGAAAATCTTGGTTGCGATCGCGCCAAGAGAAACCATGATAGCCAAGCCTCACTGTCTGCCTTAAAAGCGCGGCCCATGAATAATGGGCCCCATGCCAATTCGCCTTTTGCGCCGGCGGTGGCTTTTCAAGCGGACTATTTTTCGAAATCACCTGAAGGGAAGCGTTCTTCTCCTCATACGAAAGGAGAAATAATGAGACGCGTCTGCCGTGTCAACGCGAGGCTCGCGCCCCAGGTTAATCCAAAAGGCTTGCCGGCAGCATATTGGGCAGAATAATTGCGTTCTGCCCCATTTATGCCGAAACATTTTCGCCCAAGGCTTGACGCTCAGGCAAGGCCACCGTCAGCGCATCCTGGGCCTCATCCTGCGCTTCTCCCAGGAATTCCGCAACAGTTGGTCCATCCTTCACAGAGCCGCCTCGCAGGAAACGCCAGATCTCATGGAACCACACGCGGCGCCCGATTTGCGTGTACCAGCGCATGCCGTGCCTGAAGGCCCGGTCTGGATGGAACAGCAGGCGGTACAGAGCCCTGGGCCTGGACTGCAGCACCATCTCCGTGAACTTCACCCAGAGCAGTACGCGCCACGGCGGCAGGTGGCGATTGGCAAGCACTTGATGCTTGTAGTCCCAAAGGCGCAGGTCCGTCTGGATCACGCGCCGCCCCGCTGTTTGCCGGCCGAACGGCGTCCAGCGGTGCGGCGTGGCGTAGATCAGTTGAACCTGGTCGGGGTCGTATTCCAGAAGCTGCCGCAAGCCGCGCCAATGGTCGCCGTCTGTCTCTTCCTCGAACCCTGCGGCCCAGGTTGCGAGCGAAATGATGCCATGGCGGCGCAAGAGCCGGATGGCCTCGCGGTCGGTCGAGGCTGCGGCCCCCTTGCGGATGCTGGCAAGCGTCGCCTCGCTGGTGCTCTCGATGCCGAGCAGGAAGCGCGCAATACCTGCTTTCTTATAAAGATGCAGAATGTCCGCATCGCGCACGATGTCTCCCGCGCGCGCCGACGCCACCAGGACCGGATCGATATTTTCCGCGATCAACGCTTCGAGGAAGGCTTTCCACGCCTTCTTGGAAGCGAGCGGGTTTTCGTCCGCGAAATTGAACACCTTGACACCGTGCTCACGGTAGAGTCGCGCGATTTCCCTGGCGAACAGCACCGGATCGCGGTGCCGCCAGCGGCCCCAGAAACCGCGCTGTCCGCAATAGGTGCAGACATGCGGGCAGCCGCGTGAGAATTGCACTACGACGGCGCGAAGGCCGCCCCAATAGCTGTAACGCGTGTGATCGATCAGCTCCCAGCCGATGCGGCAAGCATCCAGGTCGCGGATAGGCGCCGCGGGCGGGGTTGAGCGCGGACCGGCGCCTGCGCGAAAGGCAATCCCCGGCACGGTACCAAGAAAGTGCCCGCCGGCAAGCGCGGCAATCAGGCTGCACGCGGTCTCCTCCCCTTCGCCGCGCACGATGGCGGTGACGTACGGTTCCGCTTCGAGGATCTCGCACCAGTGGTAGGTGGGATACACGCCGCCATAAATGATGTGCGCCTCCGGCAGCGCCGCCGCCACGCCGCGAGCGATTTGCGCAATGACCGGATGGCCGGAGGTCGAGCCGGAATGGCCGAAAAGCACCGCATCCGGCTTCAGCCGCGCCGCTTCCCGGATGATTTCCGCCACAGGAGTAGCATCGCGGTCGCCGTCGATCAGCTGCACATCGTGCCCGGCGTCGATCAGCGGCCCGCCGATGGCGAGAAGGCCTAGCGGCGGCAGGTGATCGCTGGGAATCCGGCTGCCGATGGCAGGATGGGCTGCGTTGATCAGCAGGATACGCATGACAGCCTCCAACAGGGACTTCTATGAGCGCCGGCGTTCATGACCATCCCATGGCTGCGCGGCGGCGCTTTCATGCCGATGCACGGACGTTTGAAGTGTTCTGTACAGCGGCGGGCAAATGAAACAAGGCAATCTTCGTTATCTTCCGGCGGAGGCCAGTTTAGAAACGTTCTTATTATTATTCAAAATCAAAACCTTTGACCAAGTAAAGCCCAAGGTATATTTATCGAAAGCGTGCACATGAACGGCATCTGCCCGATATGTGCATCAATTGCCGCTCGGGGCGGTGCAATGGGGGCGATTATGCATAAAATGTGGAGCACACTACTGGCCGGTTTCGCTTTGGCGCTGCTGGCGGGGCACCCAGCGCGTGCGCAAGAGACAACTTACTCGCTGGCCATCCAGAACGGGAAATTCGAGCCCGCCACCTTGACCGTCAAAGCAGGCGTGAAAATCAAGCTCGCCGTTTCCAACAAGGGAGCGGAGGTGGCGGAATTCGAGAGCGAGGAACTGCACCGCGAGAAGGTTGTGCGACCCGGTGCGAGCGTCGAGATTTACGTTGGTCCGCTGGCGCCCGGCACCTATCCGTTCTTCGACGATTACGATGAGAAAAATCGCGGCCAGATCGTAGCGAAATAGAACTGGAGAATTAGCAAATGCGCTACTGGGCAGCAAAGGGAGTCGCGCTCGCGGCAGTCATGACCGTGCCGTTTGCAGCCAACGCCGAATTCAAGCTCCGGTATCCCGATATCGACGAAGGCGAGGTGGAGATCGAGCACAACTATTCCGCCACCTTCGACGGCCGCCGGCAAGACAATGGCAGGCAAAGCTCGCCTACCGAGATCGGCATGGCCGTGCTTCCGTTCTGGTCCGTCGAACTGGAGGGCGAGTTTTCCAAGGAGCCCGGCAACAACTTGCGCTCAAGTAGCCCAGAGGGCGGTAGCGCCGGCAAGTGGAGCTTCGACGCCACCACCTTCGAAAACTATTTCATGCTCACCGAACCCGGCAAATACTGGCTCGATTTTTCCATTTTCGCCGAATATTCCGCCGCGCCGCACGGTTCGGCCGCCGACAGCGCCACCATCGGCGGCCTGTTCCAGAAGCAGGACATGAAATGGCTGCACACGCTTAATCTTTATTGGGAGAAGGAAGTTGGCCCCAATGCAGGAACCGCGGACACCTTCCTGTACGCCTGGCAGACCCGCTACCTGCTTGACCCGCTATTCCAGCCCGGAATCGAAGCCTACGGTCAGATTGACGATCTAAGCCATCCCGGTCCCTTCAACGAGCAGCAATTCCGCGCGGGCCCCATGTTTGCCGGAAGCTACCGGCTGGGCGAGATACTGGGCAGGGGAAAACTCAAATACGAAGTGGGCTACCTTTTCGGGGCAACAACCGCAACCGAACAAGGCACCTTGAGGACGCGGCTGGAGCTGGAAATACCGTTCTAGCAAAGCGTGGCCTCGCGAAACGTCCTGGTAGCCTGTCCCCGGAACAGGGCGCAAACTCCCGCACGCATTAAGTTCAAAAGCCATAATATTCCCAAGATCCTTCTTCCCAACAGAGAAGGTCCGTCCTAAAAGCGGATTCCATGCGATTTCGCTCCTTCCTGGGGCATTGGATTAGGCCGTTTTCGAGCATCGAGGAGTTTCCAGCCGTGAGTCTGAAAACCTTATGCAGTGGCGCGATTGCGCTTTCGCTTGCACTTTGCACGCAATTCGCTCATGCCGCCGGACCCGTTGCCCGCGTGAACGGCAATGACGTTACGGAGGCCGAGATCGCGTTTGCGGAAGCCGAGGTCGGTGCGGAAATCGCGGGCCTCCCCGTCGAGGCCCGCCGCCGCGTCCTTCTTGAATACCTCGTCGAGGCACATCTTTTTGCGGATGCGGCTGCGAAGACCCAGTTGGGCTCCGGCAAGGACTTCGAAGAGCGCCTTGCCTATTACAAGCTCCGCGCCCTCAGGGACACCTTCTACGAGAAGAAGGTGCGCGACGCGGTTACGGACACGCAGGCCAAGACGGCTTACGAAGAGCAGATCGGCAAGATCTCGCCAGAGCCCGAAGTGCGCGCGCGGCACATTCTGGTAAAGACGGAACAGGAAGCCAAGGATTTGATCCAGCAGATCAAGGGCGGCGCCGACTTCCTGGAGCTTGCAAAGAAGAATTCCACCGGGCCCAGTGCAGATTCCGGCGGCGATCTCGGCTATTTTTCGCGCGGGCAGATGGTCAAGCCATTCGAGGACGCGGCCTTTGCGCTCAAGCCAGGCGAGATTTCGGCGCCCGTTCAGACGGAATTCGGCTGGCATGTTATCAAGGTAGAGGACAAGCGTACCCATCCCGTTCCGGCCTTCGACGAGGTAAAGGACCAGCTCGTAGCCTCGCTCGTCCAAAACCAGTTGAAGTCCATCGTGCAGGGGTTGCGCGCCACAGCCAAAATCGAGGTCGTCGATCCGGAGCTGAAGAAGGCGATCGAGGAAGACGCACGCGCCGCCGCGTCCGTGGAGCCGCCCGCGGGACAGAAGCAGCAGTAACTTGCGCTCAAGGAAGAAGTGGCGCCCCGCGGCGAAAGCCATAGAGACACGGCGTGAGACGGTTCAACGCCGTGCACGTAGACTGCCAGATGCTAGGTCGTGGCCCGTTCGAAGCACTCCGCCCCTCACCCTGTCCCTCTCCCCATGGGAGAGGGGACGCTCGAACTGCCGCCGCGGATAATTCAAGGGTTCCTTCTCCCATGGGGAGAAGGACAGGATGAGGGGAGATCCGCCCGGTTCAAGGCCCGGCGCACTGCATAACTGAAGGAGCCCGATCTCTATCATGGCCAAAGTTTCGAAGGTTTCGCCCTTCGCTCCCGTGGCGCTGGCGGAATTGCCACCCATCCCCGGCGTGCGGCTGGCCGTCGCTGAGGCCGGCATCAAATATGCGGGCCGCACGGACGTGCTCCTGGCGCTCTTCCCGGAAGGCACCCAGGCGGGCGGCGTGCTGACGCGTTCCAAGACCGCGTCGGCTCCCGTGGACTGGTGCCGCGCTCAGCTCACCCATGGCGAGGCCAGGGCGCTTGTCGTGAACTCCGGCAACGCCAACGCCTTCACCGGCTGGCGCGGACGCGATGCCGTCGAAGCAACCGCAAAGTTCGCGGCAGGCGCGGCAGCTTGCGCGCCGGAGCAGGTGTACATCGCCTCGACAGGCGTGATCGGCGAACCGCTCGACGCCTCCAAATTCGAAGGCGTGATGGCAGGAATGGCGGCGGACGCGGCGGAAAGTCGCTGGACGGAAGCCGCCCGCGCGATCATGACCACCGACACATTCCCCAAGCTCGCCACCCAGCGCGCGCATGTAGGCGGGGTTCCGGTGACGCTCAACGGCATCGCCAAGGGCTCCGGCATGATCGCCCCCGACATGGCGACCATGCTCTCCTTCATCGTCACCGACGCGCCCATTGCCAGCCATGCGCTGACCGCGCTCCTGAAACGCCACGCTGGCCCGACCTTCAACTCCATCACGGTGGACAGCGATACATCCACCAGCGACACGCTCCTGATCTTCGCGACCGGTGAAGCGGCAAAACGCGGCGCACCGCGCATCGCCAATCCAGACGATCCAGACGCGGCAGCCTTCTCCGCCGCGCTGCTTCACCTGCTGCACGATCTCTCCATGCAGGTGGTCAAGGACGGCGAGGGCATCTCCAAGCTGATGACCATTCATGTGGAGGGCGCGGAAAGCGATGCCGCCGCAAAGCGGATTGGCCTAGCCATCGGCAACTCCCCGCTCGTCAAGACCGCGATGGCGGGCGAAGACGCCAATTGGGGCCGCGTCGTCGCCGCCATCGGCAAGGCAGGCGAGGCCGCAAACCGCGACCGCCTTTCGATCTGGTTCGGCGATATCCAGGTCGCGCGCGAGGGGCTTCGCCATCCCGATTACAGCGAGGCGGCGGCGAGCGATTACATGAAGCGCGGCGAAATCGAGATCCGCGCCGATGTTGGAACGGGCGGGACGGGCCGCGCCACCGTCTGGGCGTCCGACCTCACCCACGAGTACATCGCCATCAACGCGGACTACCGGAGCTAGTACAGCCCGCCGGAAGTTCGCACCCCATTGGCGGCGCGCGCCGCCACGCGAACTTCCGGCGGATAAGCTGTACTAGCACAAAGATCTGCCAGTACGCCTAATCCGCGGGAAATCCTGTCAGCGCCAGCCGCATATGGGTCAGGATTTCCCGCGGGGCGTACTAGGCCGTTTCAGCCGGGGAAGGCCGGAATGCTCGCCAGCGCGGCGCATGGTCTTATCCAATGTCCGCGCCAGGATTACCACGGCGCCGGCCGGCGAGAACTTTGCCAAGAGCCTTTCCAGGTCTTCGCCCGACAACGGCTCGGCGAGCTTTGCTGTGCGTTTCTGAGCCTTGCGCCTGGGTATGCTGCCGGTAATATCGTCGGGCATGGGCTTGCTCACGGTTCTATGTGCGGCAATCGAGTCCGCCGCCGCACTATCCGTCAACGCCTGCGTTATAGCAAATGCAACGGGGCATACACGCATGGATCTTGTAATCGGCCAAGATGGGCTTCTCAGTCAGCCGGACCTGCAGGACGGCCACGTTTTGGGCCTGCGGCTGCCCGGCAAGAGAAGCTTTCAGCTCAGCGTGCGAACGGCGAAGGGCGAGGTGTTCACGCTGCTGTTGGCTGGCTTGCAGAGTTTGCGCTGCGACGGATTCGGCCCGGAGAACGTCATTTTTTCCATCGAGATCACCCGCAATGCCCAGCCGAAACCGGAAATTCTCCACCGGCTGACCGGAGAACCGCCCGCCAGGGAGCCCTACCGTTCCCGGCACGAGGAATGGATCACCGAATTGAGTTCGCGATATCGTTGCCGGCCGCATGACGCTGGTGTCACTGGAGCCGTCTTACGGCTGTACGGTCACGGCGCTCTGCGAAACCATCGGTATCACCGCTGACGTTGTTCCCGAGCTGACGCCACTCTAGGTGCAGGCTAGATCTCGTGGGCTGCGGAGAAAACTATCGCGTTTCCCCCCGGCGGCGGTGCAATTCAATGACGGGGGCCCCGAAGGCTGGGACCGTCACGGACGCGTAAACCTCCGGCCCCAGCGCCCAGCTCGCAGCATGCAGCACGCATGCGCGCTCACCGGAAGGTACCACACAACATAGCAGCATTCGCTGGCGAACCTGGCGCTGTTTGCTTAGTGTGGCCCGTGCTTCGCATTCGCCTTCGCGAGGCTAGCCACAAAGGAGGCCAGGCAATTGGCAGACGCCACACCAGCGCATCCGGCATCCGGCGAACCCGTAAGCCTCGTCCTTGTGGTCGCGGTGGCTCTGATCGACTCCGATAACCGCGTGCTCCTCGCACAACGGCCAGCCCACAAATCGCATGGCGGGCTTTGGGAATTCCCCGGCGGCAAGGTCGAGGCGGGCGAAACGCCCGAAGCCGCGCTCGTCCGCGAGTTGAAGGAAGAGCTTGGCATCGAGGTGCCCCTGCGCTGCCTGGCGCCGCTCACCTTCGCCAGCCATACCTACGAAAACCGGCATTTGCTCATGCCGCTCTATATCTGCCGCAACTGGCAGGGCGATCCGGAGCCGCTCGAAGGCCAGACGCTGGCCTGGGTGCGCAAGGACAAGCTGCGCTCCTATCCGATGCCGCCCGCCGACATTCCGCTGATCCCCATCCTGCAGGACTGGCTCTGACCGGACGCATACGTGTCAACGCAAACGTGGACTGCACTGCTGTGAGCCCCACCGTTTTTCGGAAAGCAGGATACCGCTTCTTTTTTTCTCCCGCGAGGAGACACGTATCCATGTTCACGTGCATACGGCCAATGGCGAGGCAAAATTCTGGCTTG
>CAVYEY010000028.1:0-100503 GCA_963767435.1 uncultured Alphaproteobacteria bacterium | reverse complement strand
CCAGCAAGGACAAGACGCTCAAGCTTTGGGACGCGGAGGCGGGTGGGCTTGTCAGGACGTTCGAGGGGCACGGGGATGCGGTTTCTTCGGCGGTGTTTTCTGCCGATGGGCGGCTGGCGCTATCGGGTGCCGAGGACAAGACGCTCAAGCTCTGGGATGTGGAGGCGGGCCAGCTCAAGAGCACTCTCGATCTGCAAGCCGGCAGCTTTGCGCCCAAACGGGCGGCGCACTTTCGGGTTTTTCGGCTTCATTCCGGGTGTGGCGCTGCCCAATGCACCCGATGCCGCGCACCTCAAGGGGGCGCCTCCAGGAGAAAGGCCTCAAGCTTGGCGATGCGGTTTATCTGCGCGTGTTCAAAGGAGATTCCGAAGAAGAAGCGTGGATGAAGCGGGGCCAGCGCTTCGAGCTGTTCGGCACGTACTCGATCTGTGCGTGGTCGGGGCAGTTGGGGCCGAAGGTTGTGGAGGGTGATCACCAGTCGCCGGACAGCACTACCATCGGCGAGGGGCAGCACAATCCGAACAGCCACTATCACCGGGCATTCAACCTGGGACATCCGAACTTGTTCGATGCGGCGAACAGCCGGCCGGGCCGCGCGCCGCCGCCGCCCGGGCCGCGCGCGCCGGCGGGCCGCCGCGCCGCCCGCCCCCGCGCCCGCCGAGACACGGGCGCCCGCGCCGGGGGCGCCCCCCGCGGGGCCGGCGCGCGCCGCGCCGCCCGCGCCCCCCGCCCCGGCCGCCGCCGGCGCGGCCGGCGGCGCCCGCGCGGCCCCCGGCGGCGGCGCCCCGGGGCGCCCCCCCGGCGGCGCACGACCCGCCCGAGGAGACGCACGCGCCGCCGCAGGCCGGGACCGCAACAGGCGGCACACCGCGAAGCGCGGGAGCTGGGCGGCGAGTGCGCGGCGCTTGCCACTTGCGCGGGGGGCGGTAGAATGGGTGGCGGGCGAGTTCCGGGCCCGCGAGGGGCAGTGTGCCTTGAGGTTTGTGGGGGAATGAGCCGGGGCCTTGGGGGGAGGCTTTTTGTAGAGGGATACTCTTCTGTCTTGGGGGCGCAATGAGGCGAACATGGTCGAAGCAATCGTTGCCGAGATGGCACAGCGATACGCGTCGCGCTCTCCAGCAAGCCGTAAATGGGGAAGCTGGATCATTGAGGCCAACATCATCAAGGACCTACGTCGCGGCCGCGACGGGGTAACGCTGATACGGGAACGCCGAAATTCAGGGGCGGCGCCATGCAGTCGTTGGCGTCTATTGGGGTGCGGTGAGTTCGATAGTGGTTGTTGGCAGGCATTGCCTGGATTGACAATACCTCGGTTGTGCAATCACAATCGAGTTGCTCGAAAATCTACGGCCGAAGGTCTTGTACAGCCCGGCGTGGCGCGCGTGATCGCCCACGAGCTGGCAACTCCGAATGCTGCGGCAGATTGCTTCTATGCGACCCAGGAGGAAGCGGCTCATGCTGCAAGTACAGCCCGCCGGAAGTTCGCCCCCCATTGGCGGCGCGCGCCGCCACGCGAACTTCCGGTGGATGAGCTGTACTAGCACAAATATCTGCTAGTACGCCTGATCCGCGGGAAATCCTGTCAGCGCCAGCCGCATATGGGTCAGGATTTCCCGCGGGGCGTATAGCCAGATTGAAAGCTTGATCCAGCGTGTACAGCGACAGCGGTGCGCACCTGCTGGAGACTCCTGATACGGCATTGGGCATCACGCAGCTTGCGGCGGGTGCCATCGGCGGTACAAGGGGGGTACACCAAAATCACATCCCCCGAATAATCCGGGCTCCGCCGCCCTTCAAAAAATACCGGAATTGGCCCCAATCCGGGCGGCAGGCGTAAAAAAGCAGTAAATGCCAAGTCCCGCTTTCGGCAGGGCAGCCGGCGGCGCCCCATAGGTGCCGAAGCGCCTTACGGGCCGGGAGCGCGCGGCTTAGCCGGGCTTCTTCGTCCGGGCCATGCCGAAATATTCCGCGTTGGGGCGCATGCCGGTGGCGGCCGCGAGGCGGTTCGACATGTTGAAGAAGGACGCCACGGCGGCAATGTCCCAGATGTCGCGGTCCGTAAAGCCCAGCTGGCGGAGAAGATCGCGGCTCGGTGTTCGCTACCCCCCCCGGCGTCTCGGTCGGTTTGGACTGCGAAGTCAAGCATGGCCTTCTGCTTGGGGGGCAGGTCTGCTCAGCCCCCTCGATCATGTCGCCCAGCATCGGATCGTTCGAACCATAGTGGATCGCGCCCCCGTGCGCGGTCAGGCAGTCAGCGGCAGCGGTTCACCGCGCTGACCGCGACGGCGATCATTTCGCGTTCAAGCTTGGTGAGCCGCTCTCGCCCATCATCAGATCGTCCACCATGTCCATAAAGGCTTTGAGCTTCTTATTGTCGAAAGCATAAGCTTTCAGCACATTGGGCACGAAGCCGATCTTTTCTTCGGCAGACCCGAAGTAGTCGCGAAGGCCAGGTTCAAGGACAGTTTCAGGGAGGTTGAGCTCCCCCCGGCTCCGATCAGTTCAGGCTTCGCGGCCACCATGCCCAAGCCCAGCATAGCACGGTGGGCCGCGCGGTTCGTAACCGGTTTGCGGGGACGCGCGGGAAAGACGGGAATTGGGGCTCAAGCCTACGCGCAGGCCGTATAGCACAAACTGCCTGCTGAAGAGATTTTACGTTTTGCATCCGTAACGGCTAATGCGTCGCGTCGATAGCCTTCTTGTATTGGGGCTAAAAAATATCTATATTCTTCACCAGCGTAGATTTAATTACGTTTTCTTGGCTGTGGCTGCATATTTTACGATGTCCCACTTGCAGGACTTAAGAACCCCGGCGTCGCCGTTGTCGTCAGCTGCAATAGCCACGCCACTAAACAGTGACAAGGGAATGGCGGCGCCCAGGCCGATGCTGCTGCGAGTGATTTCATCTGCGATTTCCCCCTTCGGAAAAGCGTAACCATTTTTAGAGACCTACACCCAAGCCGGGGTATCTATCAAATGCGCAATTTTGTGTTCAATGACCATTGGCATCTTTCAAGGCCACCATGTGAGCGCAAGCGCAAGCCTTAACCAGTTATAGCGGAACGAACCTTCCTGAAACTGTCCTTGAACCCGGCCTGCGTGACTGTCTCCGGGTCCGCGGGAAGAACCCCGGTTACATGCCCAAAGGCTTGCGCTTCGCTCACATGGTGGCCTTGAAAGATGCCAATGGTCATTGAACACAAAAATTGCGCATTTGATAGATACCCCCGGCTTGGGGTGTAGGTCTCTAAAATCGTTACGCTTTTCCGAAGGGGGAAATCGCAGATGAAATCACTCGCACGCATCGGCCTGGGCGCCGCCATTGCCTTGTCGCTGTTTAGTGGCGTGGCTATTGCAGCTGACGACAACGGCGACGCCGGGGTTCTTAAGTCCTGCAAGTGGGACATCGTAAAATATGCAGCCACAGCCAAGAAGGGCGAAATTAAATCTACGCTGGTGAAGAATATCGATAAGCTTTCGGCCGATTGCAAGAAGGCTATCGACGCGACGCATTAGCCGTTACGGATGCAAAACGTAAAATCTCTATCACAGGCCGGTTGTTCTCAGCCGGCCTGCGCGTAGGCTTGAGCCCCAAATTCCGTCTTTCCCGCGCGTCCCCGCAAACCGGTTACGAACCGCGCCGCCCGCGTGCTATGCTGGGCTTGGCATGGTGGCCGCGAACCCTGAACTGCTGGGAGATGGACCCTATGAACAAGCCTCAACCCGTTATAGCGCTCAACCTTCCTGAAACTGTCCTTGAACCTGGCCTTCGCGACTACTTCCGGGTCTGCGAAGAAAAGATCGGCTTCGTGCCCAATGTGCTGAAAGCTTATGCTTTCGACAATAAGAAGCTCAAAGCCTTTATAGACATGGTGGACGATCTGATGATGGGCGAGAGCGGGCTCACCAAGCTTGAACGCGAAATGATCGCCGTCGCGGTCAGCGCGGTGAACCACTGCCATTACTGCCTGACCGCGCACGGCGCCGCGATCCGCTATCGTTCGAACGATCCGATGCTGGGCGACATGATCGAGCACAATTATCGCGTAGCAGACCTGCCCCCCAAGCAGAAGGCCATGCTTGACTTCGCAGTAAAACTGACCGAGACGCCGGACAAGATCGAGAACGCCGACCGCGATCTTCTCCGCCAGCTGGGCTTTACGGACCGCGACATCTGGGACATTGCCGCCGTCGCGTCCTTCTTCAACATGTCGAACCGCCTCGCAGCCGCCACCGGCATGCGCCCCAACGCGGAATATTTCGGCATGGCCCGGACGAAGAAGCCCGGCTAAGCCGCGCGCTCCCGGCCCGTAAGGCGCTTCGGCACCTATGGGGCGCCGCCGGCTGCCCTGCCGAAAGCGGGACTTGGCATTTACTGCTTTTTTACGCCTGCCGCCCGGATTGGGGCCGATTACGGTATTTTTTGAAGGGCCGGCGAGCCCGGATTATTCGGGGGATGTGATTTTGGTGTACCCCCCTTGATCCCGCCGATGGCACCCGCCGCAAGCTGCGTGATGCCCAATGCCGTATCAGGAGTCTCCAGCAGGTGCGCACCGCTGTCGCTGTGCACGCTGGATCAAGCTTTCAATCTGGCTAGTACGCCCCGCGGGAAATCCTGACCCATATGCGGCTGGCGCTGACAGGATTTCCCGCGGATCAGGCGTACTAGCAGATATTTGTGCTAGTACAGCTCATCCACCGGAAGTTCGCGTGGCGGCGCGCGCCGCCAATGGGGGGCGAACTTCCGGCGGGCTGTACTTGCGGCGTGAGCCGCTTCCTCCTGGGTCGCATAGAAGCAATCTGCCGCAGCATTTGAAGTTGCCAGCTTGTGGGCGATCACGCGCGCCACGCCGGGGCTGTACAAGACCTTCGGCCGTAGATTTTCGAGCAACTCGATTGTGATTGCACAACCGAGGTATTGTTGATCCATGCGATGCCGGCCAACAACCACTATCGAACTCACCGCACCCCAATAGACGCCAACGACGTGCACCTTGGCGCCGCCCCTGAATTTCGGCGTTCCCGTATGCAGCGTTACCCCGTCGCGGCCGCGACGTAGGTCCTTGATGATGTTGGCCTCAATGATCCAGCTTCCCCATTTACGGCTTGCTGGAGAGCGCGACGCGTATCGCTGTGCCATCTCGGCAACGATTGCTTCGACCATGTTCGCCTCATTGCGCCCCCAAGACAGAAGAGTATCCCTCTACAAAAAGCCTCCCCCCAAGGCCCCGGCTCATTCCCCCACAAACCTCAAGGCACACTGCCCCTCGCCGGCCCGGAACTCGCCCGCCACCCATTCTCCCCGCCCCCCGCGCAAGTGGCAAGCGCCGGCGCACTCGCCGCCCCACTCCCGCGCTTCACGGTATACCGCCTGTTGCAAACCCCGGCCTGCGGCGGCACATGCGTCTCCTCGAACAGATCGTACGCCACCTTGAGATCGCCCCAGAACTCCGCCGCCGGATGCCACGCAAACGCCTCCATCCGCTCCTTCGTCATCCGGAACGGAAACACATGCATCGCAACGCGCTCCTGCCCCGCATTGAGCGCCCCCGTCACGAGCGCCCATATCTCGTCGATCACGGGATCGGTCATCGCGTAGCAGCCCGCCGACGCGCACGACCCGTGCATCATCAGCGCGCTGCCCGTCCGGCTGTTCGCCGCATCGAACAAATTCGGATATCCCAGGTTGAATGCCCGGTGATAATGGCTGTTCGGATTGAGCTGCCCCTTGCCGATGGTATAGAAGCCCTCCGGCGACTGGTGATCACCCTCCACAACCTTCGGCCCCAACTGCCCCGACCACGCACAGATCGAGTACGTGCCGAACAGCTCGAAGCGCTGGCCCCGCTTCATCCACGCTTCTACTTCGGAATCTCCTTTGAACACGCGCAGATAAACCGCATCGCCAAGCTTGAGGCCTTTCTCCTGGAGGCGCTCCTTGAGGTGCGCGGCATCGGGTGCATTGGGCAGCGCCACACCCGGAATGAAGCCGAAAAACCCGAAAGTGCGCCGCCCGTTGGGCGCAAAGCTGCCGGCTTGCAGATCGAGAGTGCTCTTGAGCTGGCCCGCCTCCACATCCCAGAGCTTGAGCGTCTTGTCCTTGGCACCCGATAGCGCCAGCCGCCCATCGGCAGAAAACACCGCCGAAGAAACCGCATCCCCGTGCCCCTCGAACGTCCTGACAAGCCCACCCGCCTCCGCGTCCCAAAGCTTGAGCGTCTTGTCCTTGCTGGCCGAAAGGATTTGCCGCCCGCCCGGCGCAAACGCCGCCGATTGCACCTCGTCCGCATGCCCCTCGAAGATCCGAAGCTGCTTGGCAGTCGCCACGTCCCACAACTTCAGCGTCTTGTCTTTGCTGCCCGACAGCGCCTTCTGCCCATCCGGCGAAAACGCCACGGCGGTCACGGCATCGGCATGGCCCTCGAAGGTCCTGAGCAACTGCCCGGTCTCGATATCCCAAAGCTTGAGCGTCTTGTCCGCGCTTCCCGCCAGCGCTAGCCGGCCATCGCCGGAAATCGCTACCGTCAGCACTTCTTCGGCGGGACCATCGAAAGACTTGAGCAGCAGTCCGGTCCCTGCGTCCCAGAGCTTGACGGTCTTGTCCTTGCCGCCCGACAGTACGCGCTGACCGCTGGCCGAAAGCGCCGCCGCCAGCACCTCGCCCGTGTGCCCCTCCATCACAGCCACTGGCAGCCCCGCCGCGATATCCCACACGCGCAAGCGGCCATCGCTGTTCGCCGTCAGGATGCGCGCCCCATCGGGCGAAAACGCCACCGCGTTGATGGCGCTGGTTGGCGCGTCGAAGGTCCGCAGTAGAAGCCCGGTGGGCACGTCCCAGAGCCTGAGCAGATTGTCCTGCCCGCCGGAAGCCGCCTGCCGCCCGTTGGCCGAAAGCGCCACCGCGTTCACGGCCTTCGAATAGCCGAAGAAGAACTCCGAAAACGAAGCGGCCCGCGCCGGCTCGGCCGCCAGAACACAGAGCGTTATCGCCACGAGCATTGCCCGCAGCGAAACTCTCCTTAGCGAGAGGTCTGGGGCGTGGGGGGCTTTTGTTGCGGTGTTGGGAAGCATTCAATCGAATTCCATGAGGCGCGGTTTCCGCTCCCGCCTACACACGGAATGCGGAGCGCATGCGGCAAGCGCAGCAGAAACTCGCCGCAGCAAGCGCTTATGCCTGCGCGTATCCGGAAATTTCTGGGAAGCAGGCGTCTTAAGCGGGTCCCTGGTAAGTAACCCTGAATTTGATTGGTCGGAGTGGAGTGATTCGAACACTCGACCCCCTCGTCCCGAACGAGGTGCGCTACCAGGCTGCGCTACACTCCGTGAGGCGTATGTCTAATGCGTTTTGGACCGCATTGCCAACAAAAAGTGAGGCAGCTTTCTCCCGGCGCGGCGTATTTTGCGGTGGCCGCCGTCACTCTCGCACAAGGGCATGAGCGCTAACTTAGCGCCCAGTTGCGCGTTAAACTGAGCATCTAACCCCTGTCCCTCTCCCTATGGGCCCTATGGGAGAGGGTGGGGGTGAGGGGTTACAACCCTCAGGTCATGGCAAAACCGACCATTCGAATGCTTATGTTCGCGTCTATGCGCGCCAGCGTTTCGATTTCACACGCTCCTGACTAAGCGGTACGTACAGCCGCGGTTGCAACAGCCGCGCCGATCAGCAGCGTGCCGCCGGTTTTGTTCACGATGCTCATCGCCCGTTCGCTTTGCACGAAGCTCCGCGCATGCGATGCGGCAAGCGCCCAGCTGGTGCTGTTGATGAAAGACAGCGTGACGAACGTGGCGACCAGAATCGCCATCTGCGCGAAGAAATCGCCCTTCGGGTCCATGAATTGCGGCAGGAACGCCACGAAGAACACGATGCCCTTTGGATTGAGGCAGGTCACGATCCAGGCATGCGCCGCCATTTTGAGCGCGCTCGCCTCGCCCTTGCGCGGGGTGGCATGCAGCGCCCCGCCCGCCCTCCAGAGCTTCACGCCCAGCCACAGCAGATAGGCAGCACCCGCCCATTTGAGCGCGCCGAACAGCGCAGCCGACGCCTTGAGCAGCACGCCAACGCCAAGCATGGACAGCGTCATCGCCGTCAAATCGGCGGAAGTGACCCCCAGCACCATAGGCAGCGCCGCGCGCCAGCCCTGGCCCAGCGCATAGGAGACGACGAGCAGCACAGTTGGGCCGGGGATGATGAGCAGGACCGCAGTCGCCGCCACGAACGCCAGCCAGGTTTCAATAGCCATTGTCAGCGATTCCCATGCGTATGCGGGCGCATCAAAGCACCTGTGGAGTCGCGGATACAAGGCGCATTTTCAATGACGCGGAAATCGAGGCACGATGCAGGGCCCGGCAGCTTAAGGCTTAACAGTGCGGCGCCGGCGGTTGCAATTGCGCGGCGCATCGGCGAATGTGCGGCGATGCCGGCCCCGGAGCTTTCCCTCTTCGACCTTGACGCGCCACAGGACAGCGCTGCGCCGCTGCAGGCTGCCGCCACCGCGCCGGTGCTGCTGCCGCTGGCACTCGCCGAACCCTACACCTACGCCGTCCCCGATGGAGAAATACTCGCCCCCGGCACCTTCGTGCTGGTTCCGCTCGGGCCCATGAAACGCATCGGCGCAGTCTGGCGCGACGCCGCAGAACCCCGCCCCTTCGACCCCAAGAAACTCAAATACATCGCCAGCGTGCTCGAAGAAGTGCCGCCGCTGCCGCCGGTCAACCTCGCCTTCGCCGATTGGGTCGCGAACTACACGCTGGCACCCAAGGGCATGGTGCTGCAGATGATGATGAGCGCGCGGCTCGTGTTCGAGGCGGAGGAGCCGCGCTGGGGCTTCCGGCTCGGCGGTCCGCCGCCCGCGCGTATGACCGCCGCCCGCGAGCGCGTGCTGGCCGCCCTCGCCGATGGCAAGGTCTGGGCCAAGAAGCGCCTCATGGACGCAGCCCAAGTCAGCGCCGCTGTGATCGACGGCCTAGCCGAAGCTGGCGCCCTGATCCGCGCCGAATTGCCCCGCGCCCGTCCGCCCGCGCCCAAGCCCGATTTCGCCGGCGCCGATTTGAGCGCGAAGCAGGCCGCCGCCGCCGCGCAGCTCTGCGAAACCATCCAAAAGGGCGGTTTCAGCGCAACGCTGCTCGACGGCGTGACCGGCTCCGGCAAGACCGAGGTCTATTTCGAAGCCGTCGCCGAAGCCCTCCGCCGCGACCACGCGCAGGTGCTGATCCTGCTCCCCGAAATCGCGCTCACCAGCCAATTTCTGCAACGCTTTGAAAGCCGCTTCGGCTGCCGCCCCGCCGAATGGCACTCCGCCGTCTCGCCCAAGGAGCGCGCGCGCGTCTGGCGCGGCGTGGCCGAGGGCGATGTGCGGGTGGTGGCGGGCGCTCGCTCGGCGCTGTTCCTGCCGTTTGCGGATCTCGGCCTGATCGTGGTGGACGAAGAACACGACAGCTCGTTCAAGCAGGACGACCGCGTCATCTATCAGGCCCGCGACATGGCCGTCGTGCGCGCCTCGCTCTCCAAAATCCCCATCGTGCTCTGCTCCGCCACGCCCTCGGTCGAAAGCGTGGTCAACGTCCGGCGCTCCCGTTACGCGCACGCCGTGCTACCCGCGCGCTTCTCCGGCAACGCCCTGCCGCAGGTCGAAGCCATCGATCTCAAGGCCGTCGCCCCCGACCGCGGCACCTGGCTGAGTCCGCCAATGGTCGCCGCCGTCGATACCGCGCTCGGCAAGAAGGAACAGGCGCTCCTCTTCCTCAACCGCCGCGGCTACGCCCCCCTCACACTGTGCCGCGCCTGCGGCCACCGCTTCACCTGCCCGCAATGCACGGCCTATCTCGTCGAGCACCGCCTGCGCGGCCGGCTGATCTGCCACCATTGCGGCTTCTCGCTGCCCTTCCCGAAGACCTGCCCCGCCTGCAATCGCGAAGGCATGCTCGCCGCATCCGGCCCCGGCATCGAGCGCGTGCTGGAGGAGGTGAAGAACCGCTGGCCCGACGCGCGAACCTGCGTGCTCTCAAGCGACCTCGTGCCCACCACCGCCGCGCTCCGCGAAATCCTGACGAGCATCACCAGCGGCGAGGCCGACATCATCGTCGGCACCCAACTCGTCTCGAAGGGCCACAACTTCCCGCTGCTCTCCTTCGTGGGCGTGGTGGACGGCGATTTGAGCCTCGCCACCGCCGATCCGCGCGCGGGTGAACGCACCTTCCAGCTCCTGCATCAAGTGACGGGCCGCGCCGGCCGCTTCGGCGCCCTCGGCACCGGCCTGATCCAGACCCATTACCCAGACCACCCCGTAATGCGCGCCCTTGTCACCGGAGACCGCGACGGATTTTACGAGGCCGAAATCGCCATGCGCGAGGAAGCGGGCCTCCCGCCCTTCGGCCGCCTCGCCGCCATCGTGATCCAGGCCAAGGAACGCCAGGCCGCCGAACACTACGCCCGCGAACTCGCCCTGTGCGCACCCGAAGCCCGCTTGATCCAGGTTTTAGGCCCGGTCGAAGCCCCCCTCGCCGTGATCCGCGGCTGGCACCGTCAGCGCCTCCTGGTCAAGGCCGCCCGCGAAGCCGATCTGCAAGGCTTCCTGCGCGCCTGGCTCGACGCCGCCGAACAGCCGCGCGGCAGCGTCAAGCTGCATGTGGACATCGATCCGTATAGTTTTTTGTGAGTGGTTTGTCGCACCCCGAAATGCCTATTTCAGCAGCCAGATAGCCCCGATGGAGCGCTGGGCTCCGTGGACGGCGAAGTTTGCCCCTTGGCTTAGCGGGCATCGTACGGAGTCAGCAGGGAGCGCACTCAACCTGGGCGATAGCGGACAATTGCGCACGTTATATTGAGCTTCCAGGCCAGTTGCGTTTAGGATAAACTGCCTGCAGAGAGGCCGGGAGGAATTGAAGACTTCCGGCCGATGCCGGCCGGAGAAATTCAGTTCAATGCCAACGGAAGCGAACCCACTTGCTGGTGTCCGGGACGTGTCTTTCACGAGGCACGCCCTTTTTTGGATGAAGGACCAGGGACTATCGGAGTACGATGTGTTCCGCAGAATTACCTCTCCGTCCGCCGATGCGAAGCGAGACATGAAGTCGGGCCATCTGGTTTTCCGTTTTGGCCCATTTAGAGTTGTCGCACGTATGGACTCTGCTGAACATGCGACTGTTATCACGGTTCATACTCCCGAATAAATTTGAGGCGCTAAGTGCCGTCTATTCTTTCAGATGTTCCTTTAAATTATTCTCAGGCCGAAGCAGATTTAGACCAATTTAGGAATTGGATTGGGAAAAATCGTCCATTCAAAGAACGCGCCGTTGTTCAAGAACTTAAAAAGTACGAGCATTTATGCCTTCTGATGTCGTTCCTTGGAACGCAAGGAAGGCCACATCTATTTAAGCATGAATTTGAAATACAAGGGGTGTTTAGGGCTGACTACATTGCAGGAAGTAGCCATACTAGGCACTTTACGCTCGTTGAATTCGAGGGGGGTGAAGAAAACAGCTTGTTTGGTCCAGGAAGCACCAATCAAATGCGCGATTGGGGGCGTCAAGTGCACCACGCGTTAGGACAGATCGTAGACTGGTCTTGGGCTCTCAATGACGCTCAGCACAACAGGACACTGCACAACGCTATTGGATTTGCAGAGTTTAGCAGAACATATGTCGTCGTTTGCGGTTTGGACCAGATGATGGACGAAACTGAAAAGTCCCGGCTGGCTTGGCTTAGCGATCACTGCACGGTTTCGGATGCTAAAGTTCTGTTTGTGACATTTGATGATTTGGTCTTGCACTTCGAGGGGCAGCTGGATGTCTATCGTGCGGCACGTGAGGAAGCTCGCCGTGAGCTTTCCGAAACAAAATAACTAATATTAGGGGTGTCGTGAGTCGCCGGATCATGAAGCAAAACCCGCTCTTGCTGTCTACGATAACTTCGTAATGTTCAGCCACGTGCAACTCGCCGCTTTCAATCTATTCCAAGTTTACGCTTCAAATCCCCAAGAGATATGCCCCCTTGAGCCTTGTATTGCTCGAACGCCGCGCTTGCCTTCTCGATATCGGCTTCGGCCTCAAGCGCGGCGAGCAGCGCCAATGCTTCATAGGGCACGACAGCCGCCACTTGGCGTCCATTCTTGGTGATGACGGTGGGCTCGCGGCGGTAGATCGCTCTGTTGACGATGTCCGCGAAATTCCGGCGCGCGGTCGCGACGCCGAACTCTTCGGGCTCCTTGCCCAGCGCCAAGCCGCCGGTTCTCGTTCTGGCTTCCTCGTTCATCCCGGACGCTCCTCTTCGCACGCGCATAGCTAACCTGTACAAAGTGTACACTCTGTACGTGATTGTCAATGGAGCAAAGGACGCTTCCAATACCCGGCGCGTTCGATGACGCCAAGCGTCGTAGGAGGTGGAGCAGCCGCGCGGCAGCATAAAGCCACACGTGGATGTCGATCCATATAGTTTTTTGTAGTTTTATTTTGCTCCACGAGCCCTAACGAGGCGCGGCTGAAGGACTCGTGCGGCTAAAAGTGAAATGACATTTCCTAAGTCCGTCCGTGCGCTCTCCCGCACCTTGTCCCGGCGCCTTAAACTTGCCAATCACACGATAATGAAACTGCGTCCCCGTCGCTGCGTTCATGGCGGTATATTGTGAGGCAACTCCACCCCCAACCTGACCATGTGCATCTATATTAAACGTGCCGTCACTATTTATAGGGCCATTCAGGTATATTGTGGAATTGCTGGAATGCTGGAACGAAGCTGTAAGCTGGCCCCCAGCTACTTTGGCCGCATAAAGAAATGTGTAGGGTCTCACGCTGCGAATTCCATCGCACGCCTGCTCGACATCGTATGTGCCATCGTAAAGATCGGCCGCTTGAGGCAAAGTGGCGGCGGTCTGTTCGCGCTTCAGCATTTCGATCTTCTGGCTTGCAAGCTTGTCGTATAGCGGATTGGTGGCCCCATAAAGCTTCCGGAACGCCTCGAATGCCGCCGCGTCCTTCAGATCTTTAGTCTTCGCCCACTCCTGCGCGGCTTCGCTCACCGGCGTTAGCTGCCGGGCTTCCGGACTCGCAGGCAGCAGGATGAGTTCGTTTTGCAGGCGCGAGAGGCGCTCGGGCTGCTGCTTGCCACCCGTTACACTCAGGACATCGGCCGTGACGTGCTTGAACATCTGTTCGATTTCGAGGCCGGGCGTCTCGATATTCGTGAGCAACGCGGTCGTGAACGGGCTGTTGCGGCCGCCGCCGTCGCTCGCCGCCTCGCCGGGCACGGTGGCATAAACGACGAGCGTGTTGCTGCCCACAATCGAAACCGGCGGCAGGCCCCTCGGTGGAACAAGCCCCCTATTTTCCACCGTGGCGATGCGGCGGAAACGTTCCTGCAGCTGGCTGTCGCGGCAAGCGTCGAGCACGATTACACTGGCTTTGGCCGCATTTTCGATGCGCGAAACCACGTCCTGAATGGCGACCAGCTCGCGCAGCGCACTGCTCTCGCTCTCCGCCCTCACGTCGGTCGGCGCGAGATAGCCGCGCTTGTCGATCTGTACGCCATGGCCGGAAAAGAAGAACAGCGCGACATCGGCATCCTTGGCTTGCGGGATGAATTCGTCAACCGCCCGGTCGAATTCGCGCACAGCGAGATCTTTGCGTTCGGTGACTTCGAATTGCAAGCGCTGGAGGGCCGCCGCCACATCGTCCGCGTCGTTCCCAGGATTCGCCAGCGGAGCGAGCGGGTAATCCGAATTGCCGATCACCAGCGCCACACGCTTGCCAGCCAGCGCGCCCGGGGAACCGCAGAGCAATAGGATAGCAATGCTAATCACTGCGCGGGCAAATGTCATAGCCGTGGCTCCGGTGCCGTTCCCCACCGGCATTTACCATACTAGTGGTCCGATTCCAACATTTGCATCCGCTTGCGGAGGACTCGAGAGCAAATGTTGGAATCATAAGGACCACTAGCAACTTTATGATTCTAGTGGAGCTTTTGAATTTGACATTTGATCGCGAGCTAACGGCTAGTGGGACTCAAATGTCAAATTCGCTCCACTAGATGGATTTGTGAAGCACTTTGTGTGTCGCAGGCACAGTGCCATGTGCGCCCGTCCGATGCAGCCGCTCCCCTACCGTGAAGGCGGCGCGCCACCTGCAACCAGCGGCAAGCCCGATTTAACCGGCCGGTACACGATCCTCGCCGCCTCGGCGGGATAAGCTTCCCGCAAATATTGCATTTCCGTATTATTGAACGGCCGGACGCTAAGCTGAAGCACCGGTCCCGCCTGCACGGCATTCAGCGCACCGCCGCTTACCACCTCATTGGACTTCACGCTAAAACGGGCAACGCCTAAGCGCTGGTCCTGCGATGCCTGCCCGGTCAACTTCTCCTGCACGAGGAGAAATGTGTTTATACAAAACAGGCTGTGAATAACATAGTCCCCAGGCGGAAGCTCGAAACGGTATACCTTTGTGAAGATCTTAACCGTAAAAAGCCCGCTTTTTGCCGCGTCTTTGAGAGCGACCTCTTGGCCTATTTGATTCCAAAGCTGAACTCCGGCCCCCTTATCCTGGTATGCGAGCCGTATGTCGGCCGAAACCCCGGTAGTGGTCTTGCAAAAATCGCTTATGGAAAGATACACCACTCCACGCGGTTGATCAGCCGTTGGCAAATTATCGGTCATGGTTGGCATGTTGACCGAAACACAACCGGTGAGTGAAGCTGTCAGGATCAAGATTCCGGCAATCTTGCCGCGCGCGGCCGCACAAAGGCCGGCAGCAAGTTCGCGCAAAAATGACTGCGGGCGGTACGGCATGATTTACAAACTCTCACTTTGGGCCGGCGACGTAAGAAGTGCTGGCACGAATAGAAGCGCCCTTCCCGCCGCCAGGCAAGTAACACACCTAAAATTTCTATGTTTACTGTGCGGATGTGGCCCAAGCGGCACTTCCGGCGATGGCGGCCCCGGAAGGCTCGGAAGGAATTGCCGCCGCCATTTCCTCGATGACGGAGACCTTCATCCAACGAACGGTGCATTCGCGGAGCTTAGATTGTATAAAGAATTGATTAACGCCGCCTACGGTGCCACAATCCTTAATGCCGGCATGGTTAATCGCGAATTCGGGTGGCTGAAATTGCCGGAATTTCGCAAAAAGTTGCCCGGAAAAAGCGCTTTTCTGTCACTCAAAACTACGGTTAATTATGATCGCAGAGTTGATCTTAACCCCAGTACAGACTGAATTGCGCTTGCGCATCAATAACATATGGCAAGCCGGCCCATTCCGGGGCGAGGCGGCGGAAATAAATGCGGGCGGGAATTGGTGCTTCCGTCCGGCAAAAAGGCCCAAAATGAGAGCCCAGATGTTAATTTTCCGCTACGAGCGGCAAGGCGGGAAGTGGCGGCTCCATCAAGCTGCGCTCAAGTAGCCCAGAGGGCGGTAGCGCCAACAAGTTGCATGTGGATGCCGTTGACACCAAACGCCGCAGTCCTTTTGGTAGCTTTTTCCCGCCAGCAGATGCTGTTATGTATTTTAGCCAATTTGTGTAGCGTGGACGGAGGGCATGGCCGAGATTTTCATTTCGTACAGGAGCGAGCGGCGCAAGGCGGCGGCGCATCTGGCCAAAATCCTGGAATGCTTCGGCTACACAGTCTGGCACGACTATCACCTTCTGAACGGCGGCGGCTTCGCGGAAGAGACCGGCCAGCGCATCCGCGAGGCCAAGGCCGTGGTGGTCCTGTGGTGCAGGCTTTCGGCGCAATCGGAGTGGGTCATGCGCGAGGCGGCGATGGCAGCGAAGTCCGGCAGTCTCGTGCCTGTGCAAATCGAGCCATGCGCGTTGAGCGTGGACTTTGCGAGCAATTATACAGACCTTTCTGTGTGGAGCGGCGCTCCGTTCGACCGCGAGCTTTTCCCGCTGCTCGACGGTATCACGCTTCGTGTTGGGCGTGGTCCGCAGCTGGATTATGGGGCGATGCGCACCCATGACGAGGACTGGTACCGGGGCGGTGCGCTTTCATTGACGGAGTTTCCGCTCGGGCCGTCCGCTCAGCCCGAAGAGGAGCCGCTGCTGCTCACCACGCCGCTGGATCAGCCTACGCTCAACGCCGTCGCAGAGGAGGTGCGCCAGGTTCAGGCGGCAGAGCGGGCACAGCATGAGGAAATGGCGAGGCTCGCGGTAGAAAGCGCCCGTCAGCGGCCAGGGGCGGTTAGTGCCGGAGGCGAGGAAGAACTCGACCGGCAGGCCGAAGTGGCGAGGCTGGCCGAACAGCTCATCAGCTCCCTTTGGGGGGAATAGCAAGCCCCCGCCTAGCCCGGAAAATTCACGGCTGGGTGGCGGATGTAGCTTAATCCGTGCCCTCGTGGCACACGTTAATGGCAAATCCATACGGCCAGTTACGGCGCGAGCCCCCTGGCGACGCGGAAGCCATAATTGTTGCTACGGTCGATGGGATAGTTGATGACGCGGTAGGCCGCGCGCAGGTCGACCGGATCGTCGGCCCACGAGCCGCCGCGCAGCACATGGCTCCCGCAATCGCCCGACATCCATGCCGAGCCATCGGCAGGCGCGCCATCATAGGTCGCGTTGCGGCAATCCTCGGCCCATTCCCAGACATTGCCATGAACCTGATATAGCCCCCACGGATTCGGCTTGAAGCTGTCCACCGGCAGGGTCTGCCGCCGGTATTCGCCAGCCGCGCCGCCACCCGCATAAACATAGGCACCGTCGTAATTGGCCTCCGCCGGCGTGATCGCCGTGCCCCACCAGAAGGGCGCCTCCGTGCCTGCCCGCGCCACATATTCCCGCTCGGCCTCGGACAGCAGCCGGTAGGGCTTGCCCGTCTTCCTGGACAGCCATTGCACATAGGCCTTGGCGTCGTTCCAATCGACGTTGATGACAGGTCTGTTGCCGCGGCCCCAGCCCTGGTCGGTGGGCCTGTAGCCGCCGCAGCCGCCATCGCCCGCGCAGGCATCCCATTCCGCAAAGGTCACGGCAAAGCGGCCAACGGCGAAAGGCCCGGCGAATGTTACCTTGTGCTGCGGCCCTTCCTGGCCCAGGCGGTCGGCCTCATGCTCGGGAGAACCCATAATGAAGGAACCCGCCGGCACCACCGCCATCTCAGGACAATCGGCGCAGTCGCGGAAACTTTCGCCCAAGCCCGGCTTAACCGGCGTTTGGCCGCCTGCCGGCATCGCCGCAAAGCCAAGAACCAAGCCAATACTGCAAGCAATCCGTCGCCAACTCTTCATACTCACACCCTCCGGTGACTGAAGATCATCCTCGGCAACGTGGCTTTTTTGAAGCCCTACTTAGGCTTAACTGTCAGGCCGCGGCGGCTTTGACCGTCTCGGCGAGCTTTTTGAGCGTGAACGGCTTGGGCAGGAAGACGAAGTTCTCGTCCGGCCCCAGGTTCTTCCGGAAGGCTTCCTCGGCATAGCCCGACATGAACACGATGCGGATATCGGGATTGCGCTCGCGCAGGTGCCGGAGCAGCGTCGGCCCGTCCATTTCGGGCATGACCACGTCGCTCACCACAAGATCGATCTTGCCTTGCTCCCGCTCCATGACTTCGAGCGCCTCCACGCCGGTACCGGCTTCCAGCACCTTGTAGCCGCGGGTAGAAAGCGCGCGCACCGCAAACGAGCGCACAGCCTCCTCATCCTCGACCAGGAGAATCGTGGCGCTGCCTGTAAGGTCGCTCTTCTCTGGCGCCTCAGGCTTGCTCTCAAGTTCCTTCAGGTCTTCTTCGGTTTCGACATAGCGCGGCAAGTAAATGCGGAAGGTCGTGCCCACACCGATCTTGCTGTCGACGAGGAGCGCCCCGCCTGTCTGCTTGACGATGCCATAGACCATCGAGAGACCGAGGCCGGTTCCCTTGCCGACTTCCTTGGTCGAGAAGAACGGATCGAAGATCTTCTCAAGATGCTCGGGCTTGATACCGGTGCCGGTGTCGCTGACTTCGCAAAGCACATATTCGCCGCGGGCGAGCCCCCGGTCCTTGAGCGCCATCGATTCGCGCTCGCTCACATTCACGGTGCGAATTGTAATCTCGCCGCCATTGGGCATGGCGTCGCGCGCGTTTACCGCGAGGTTCATGACCACCTGGAAGATCTGCCCCTCGTCGGCCTTCACGAACCACAGGTCGCGGCCATGCTGAACCGTGGCCCTCACCTTTTCGCCGAGCGTCCGGCCCATCGTGGCCTGGAATTCCTCGATAACGTCGGTAAGCTTCACAATCGCGGGCCTGAGCGTCTGCCGGCGCGAATAGGCCAAAATCCGCTTCACAAGCTCAGCCGCGCGAGTAGCGCTGCCCTTGATGTTCATCACATCCTTGAAAGCGGGATCGGAGGCGCGGAACCGGCGCAGCAGCAGATCCGAATAGCCGATGATCGCGGTGAGCAGATTATTGAAATCGTGGGCGATTCCGCCTGCAAGTTCGCCCACGGCCTGCAGTTTCTGGCTTTGAACCGCTTCCTCGCCGCCAAGTGCCGCCCCGCCTTCTATTGCGGTGACGATCAGGTTGCTGCCATTCGCGGTAGGGTAAAGCACTAACCGTATGTTGCGGCCTTCGCTGCCCTTGAGCGCAGCTTGCAACTCGGCCACGCCCGTACGGACAGCGCCCTGCTCGCCAAGGCTTGCGATCCGGTCGCGGACAGTTTGCGCCGATGTCTCCGCCACAAGGTGCGCCAGCGGCTTGCCGCAAATCTCCGTACTTTCACCGGCATCGCCACTTGAGAAAAGAGCGCGGAACGCATCGTTGACCGCCAGCACGGCTCCCTTTGCGCTCGTAAGCGCCATCGGCTGAGGCGCGCGCGCGAGCAAAGCCTCGAACGGCTCGTCCAGGCTGCCCGAAAATGCGGCAGGCATCGCCAGGCAAAGGCAGGGATCGCTCTTGCCTGCGAAATGAAGGAGCGCGGTGCGGCTTACGCCGTCTTCGCAGGCGATTTGCACAACGGTTGGCTCGCCGGCCTTCGAAATCACGTCCCTGAGCCACGCCCGGGTGAACGGCTTGCCGCGCCGGGTCTTGAACAGCGAGCAAGCCTCCGCACCGACGGGAGACTTGCCGCATAGCTTCTCGAAGCTGGCGCTGGCCGCCACCACGGTCAAATCTTTCGCGATCGAAAGCGCTGGCACGGGGAGGTCGCCAATCGAGTTGCCGAAGCCCTCGCTTCCGCCGGCCGCCTTCGCTTCCTCGATTTGCCAGACGAGGTATTCAACGCGGCTTGCCCGGTTGCGATAAGGCGAAACCTTGAGCGAAACGGCTGCACCGCCCGCGATTTGCGGCAGCGTGACCGTCTCCTCGCACGGCGTGCCGGCGTTGCCCGCCTGTAGCAGCCGGAAAATCACGGCGGCCGTCTCCGGCTGTCCCTCGCCGAGCCGCGCGATGTCTTTCTGGGCTTCCGGGGAGGCAAGCAGCTTGCTAAGGGCTTCGCTCTTCCAGAGCACTTTGCCCTTGCGCGTCGTCACCGCGGCCGCCGATGGCAAGGCGCTAAGAACCGGCTGCAGGTGCTCGCCGATCTGGTTTTCGCCCCAGCTAATATGCAGCTTGCCCGCGGCGAACAGCGCCCCGCTCGCCGCGCCCCCGGCAGCCAGCAGCGCAAGCGCAGCCTGACCCTGCCCGGCAAGCGCAAGCGCTGCCAGTCCGGCCGCTCCGGCTCCGGAGGCGGCTGCGCCCCATTGGGGACTCCAATCGGCGAAAGGCTTAAACCGAACCGTCATCTGGCAAACCTCATCCCTGGCTGCAACTATGCAACAATTCGACCGGCGCGGGAGAATTGGTCCACGAAATACGATGACGGCACGGGAAAAGTTAAAAAAGGGTTGCGCGAAACGCCGCAGTCGCGTCTTTTGGGGGCAGCCTGACGGCGCTTCGCGGGCGGGTTGCGTTTGTTCGTTGTTTGGAAAGAAGAGGTTAGCATAAAATGGGCTCGCTCTTCACAATTGCGATAATTTTGGGGGTTGTCGCGCTCGGCGCGGCCGGCTGGTACGTGTACACGAAAACGCAAGGCGACAATTCTCTGTTCGCCGCCCGGGAACGCCGGCGAGCTACATCGAGCGCGCAAGCATCGATGGCGGCCGCAAGCTCGTGCTGATCCGTCGCGATAACGTCGAACATCTGCTCCTGATCGGTGGGCCTATCGACCTGGTGGTCGAGACCGGCATTCCGGCGGAGTCGCCAGCAGGCAGGCACCAAGCCGCCGAGAACGCATTTGCCGGCGCCGTGCAGTCCTATGCCGATACGGCGCGGACGTGGCAGCGGGCGGCCAAGAACGGCAGCGCGGAGCCAAGCCTTTCGCTGGCAGCGGATGGCACGGACGAGACGATGGAACTCACCCCGGCGCAAGAATCGAAGCTTGCGAAGTAAGGCCCCGGCTCGAAGGGGTTTATCAATCACGGCGTGAGCACCCTGACGGCCCGGAAACCGCGGAAGCGGTTCCTATGCCCGAAGAGGCTGAAATTGTTGTTCCGGAACGCCGACCTGAGACCCCGCGGATTATTGATCCACGAGCCGCCCCTGAGCACCCTGAGATTGGTGTTTCCGTCTGTCCAGGCTGACCCGTTCGCCGGCGCCTCGATGTAATTGCTATGCCAGAGATCCTCGCACCATTCCCAGACATTGCCGTGGACCTGGTACAATCCCCAAGGGTTGGGTTCGAAGCACTGCACCGGCAGCGTCTGCTGCCTGAATTCGCCTTTCCGCCCTCCGCCCGAATAGGCAAAGCCCCGGCCGTCGTAATTCGCCTGCTCCGTCGTGATCGATGTTCCCCACCAGAACGGTGTTACGCTGCCCGCCCGGCACGCATACTCCCATTCGGCCTCTGACGGCAGCCTGTACTCGTTGCCGGTCTTCCCGCTAAGCCACTTCGTGTAAGCCTGGGCATCATCCCAGCTCACGCCGGTGACCGGCCGGGCTGCCACGGCCCCAGCCTCCATCGCGGGGCTGCCGGGGCGCCCGTCCCGTGATGCGCTGCCAGTCCTTGTCCTCCTGTGCCGCATCCCATTCGTGGAAGGTCACGGCGAAACGCCCAATCGCAAACGGCCCCGGAATAGTCACCTTGTGCTGGGGGCCTTCGTTTACGAAGCGCTCAGGCTCCCCTTCCGGCGACCCCATCAGGAAGCGGCCTGCCTGAACGGCGACCGATCTCCGGCCCGATGGCAAGATCCTTGAACCATTCTGTCTCCCCCAGGCCCGGCCCGAACCACTCAAGCCCCACTGGCTGGCCGAATGCCGCTGCGATCCGGATGCGTCCTTCGGCCCGGTAACGCATCTCCTCTTCGCGCTTGCGCCGCCGCGCGCGCTCCTCCTCAGTCTGCCGGGGCCCCTGCTCTCCGCTTGGCGCCTCTTTTGGAACGCGCTTGCGCAATTCCTCCGCGGCAAGACCGGCGAGCTTCGCCTGCGCAACCGCCGCATGCCTGCTTTCGGGATGCTGCTTAAGAAAGTCCTTGAGCGCCGCCCCCGTTTCCGGCGTTCCCGCCCACGCGGCATCAGCTAGCTCCGAGAGCTTGCGCTGCGCCTTCCGCACCAGAACGCCCGCCCCGTACTCCTCGATAAATGCCCGGAAATCCTCTGGATCGGCCGAATTCTCGATCATCTTCCAATCGAGCGCTGCCTGGCCGCCGGGAGGCGAGCTTCGATCGGGCTCCGCCGGCGATTCCCGCTCCTCCAGCCCGAAAGCCCTGAGCGAAAGCGCACCGGTTCGATACCAGTTCTCGTCATACTCGCGCATGCCTTTGAAATCGAGCTGCGGCGGGCGCCCAAGCCGCTTGGCGAGGCCGCCGAGCAACGGATAGAGCTTGCGGTCGAGCGGCGCACCGCTCCAATCCGACAGGTCGATACAATCGCCGCCGCCACCCTCGCTCAACTCGCAGGGCTCGATCTTGGCCCGCACAAGAATACCGAGTTCCGCCCCCAGCTCCGCCTCCCGCTTCACTGCTTCCGATTGCGCCGCGAGTTGGCACCACAAAACCAGGAGCGCCTTGGCCTCCCCGATAAGCTCGCTCTCCTCGCTCTCGTAGCACACGCTGTACCCGTAGCGCTCCAGCACCCTTGCCAGGTGTGCGGCAGCCTTACGCCTTCTTCCTTCATAGGAAATTTTTATTTCTGCCATCCCGCTCTGTCCGTATGCAGCGAATATAAGCAAGATAAGTAACAAACTCGCGCGGCGTAAAAATGGCGTAAAATGGCCGTGAAACGGGCCTTCGAACAGCTGAGGGCAAGCGCGGCTCAGGAAAATGGTTGCGCAGGAGAATCGGCTGGAGCATCAGGAGAGCGTATCTAGCCGCAATTATGCACGGTGCCCCGGCATCAGGGGGTTGAGCAGGTCTGCGCGCTCAATTTCCAGGTGGCGAACATGGCAATGCGCGCCGCTTGAGAAGCGGCGGCTCAAAAGCTACCCTGGCAAGGGCCGCTTCCAAAGAGCTGGAAACAAACGCACCTGCGGTTCTCTCTTGTTCGGGAATGGCGCCCCGTAGGAGGAGCGAACGATCCAACAAAAACAGAGACTTAGAGAAGAAGTGGGACAATTTTCTCTCATAGAACCGCATAGCTTTTTGTGGGAATGTCCCACTGGTAATGGTCAACTTTGGAAACGGCTTTCCGCCCATCTGCCACGTAGCTGGCATTCCACGATAGCCTATATTGCCCGGTTGTTGCAGATGGAACGAGCAACTGCAGAAATTGACTATTTGGGTCAATAGAGATCGTTGACGATCACCAAAGCATCCGCTGCCTGCAGCTGCACTCCATGTCCTTCATATCGCCGATCCAGAAGGTAACTTGATCGGAACAAAGATCGCGAAAGGATTGTAGTTGGTTTTCTCCGGGTGGTCGATGACGTCAATCCCTTCAACTTTTTTCACCCAATTGGCAAACCTCGTGCTGACTGGGGTGGCTACGGTCTCATAAAGTACCTTGAACGTGTAATGGCTAGCGCCGATGCTCAGCAAAACAGCGGGTGACAATTCGCCAACGAAAGCTATGGTGATGAACACGGTGGTATCGACTGCCTCGCCGACGACCGTGGACAGAATGAAGCGTAGCGCCTGTCGGCCGCCGTGCTGCCCCTTGTCGCGGCACTTCATTTTACTCAGGACAAGGCTGTTGGCGAATTCACCGCCCAGGTAGGCTATGATGCTTCCTACGACGACACGCGGGAGAACTCCAAGGACTTTGTCGTACGCCGCCTGATCCGAAAAGCTTGCTCCCGGCAGCACCTGCACGAGCCACAAGATCATCGAGGTAAGCACTAGGCAGGCGAATCCCGTCCAGATAATCTTGCGAGTTCGACCGAAGCCGTAGACCTCCGTGAAGATGTCTCCGAAAATGAAACTTACAGGAAAGACAATGGCGCCCCCGGGAAAGGAGAATGGCCCCAGGACAATGACCTTGGCTGACGAGGCGACATTGGCAACAATTAGCGAACTCACGAAGAGGCCAGCAAACACGCTCAACAGCTTGGGTTCTTGGTCTGGTGTCATCATAGCGCTTGCCTGAGGCCGTCCTCAAGAGTTGGAGATTGGGGGAGGGGATGGCACGAGGGGAAAGAGCATCGCGACTACCAAGAACGTGGTAGCCAGGAGTAATCCAACAGCATAAATTATGATTGAGCGGCTCAGAAACCAGGTCTTGACATCGCGGATGCGGATCACAGGGCTCAGATCATGGCTCCGCACAAGACTGGACGACCACTGATCTCCCGTCCAAGTAACGCGAGCGCACATCAGCACAGCGGTCAGTAGGCAAAGCATGCCAGGCACCATCCCGACCGCCAACGGATGCTTGAACAACCCGAAACCAGCTATCAGCCCCAAATACGCTGACGTCACCAGGGTATACAACGTTAGTAAGGACGACGCCTTGGTATCCATTGAATTGATTTGCCCGAGGAAAAAAGCATACGCGTCCCAGTTTGGCTTGTCCTGCATTAGATCCTTGATTGTCTTGATCTCCAGGATCAAAGGATCAATTTTTTGGGGAGAGACCGGGGCAGGTGATGACGGGAGGAGTCGCAGCCATAAGAACGATTTCTCCTGTATCGCAGGCGATGGGCAGATCGGCGGACTAGCGGATTCCACCGAAGGAGATTTTGTGGTGTTGCACACTAAGCCTCCAGCCGGGGTTGTCGAGGACGAGTTTGACGCACCATTCCAGAGTTCGTGCCTCAACCAAGTCGCCGTTAAAGCAGGGCGAGATTAGGTAATAGTCTGCCTGACACAGGGGGCGCGGGATGCCCTGGCCATAGCCGCGAATGTATTTCAGTTCGTTCACCCGCTGGGGCACGATTGCATGCTCGGCCACTTTAGGGCTGCACACGCTCCAATCGATCCATGCAGGGATGGGTTGGGTCCCGTTAGTTTCCACGCAAGTAAACCAGCGATCATCCTCGGCGTGAAAGGCCGCGCCAAGTTCGTCGTCCAATTGCAACAATGGTTCGCCACCACAGAAATGGACTTGGCGGCAGGGTGTGACTGGCAATGGCACACCCGCCGGCTTGTGGGCTCCCCTGACGAGGATCACCGGGAGGGACGTCTGCAAAGACGCAACGCGCTGGCACTCCGCCATCAACTCCGCCATCAACTCCGCCGTCGTCATTGGGACATATGATTCGAACTCCGTGTCGCAGAATGAACAGGTCAGATTGCACTGCGCCAGGCGGACAAATACATGGGGGATGCCATAGCGAACCCCTTCGCCTTGCAGGGTATAGAAAATCTCGTTCACTAGATAAGACTTGCTCATAGTGGACTTCCCGACAGGTCTAGGTGATGCTCCTCGAACGCGGCTGCTCGCTGCACGCAACTGTCACAAACGCTGCAATGGTTCGTGCCGTTCTGGTAACAGGACCAAGTCTTGGTGTAATCGACGCCGAGTTGCAGGCCCACGGCGACTATCTGTGCCTTGGTGATCTCGGCGAAGGGAACGTGGATCTGCGGCCGATAGCTCGGGTCAGTGCCTATCCGGCCCGCCTGGCTAATTGCGTCGGCAAATTCTTTAGTGTCGTCCCAGTATTTGCCACTGGCCAGTCCATTGCACCCGCCGAACAAATCAGGAATGCCCTGTGCTTCGCCGAAGGCAATAGCATAAGCGAAGAAGATGCCATTGCGGAACGGGACGTAGCTGGACGGCGTCGGACTTTCTTGGATTTCGCCACGCGTCCGGCCAGTGGTAATCGGCACATCTGGATTCAGCAAACTGCACCCCGGCGCCAGCCAGTTCAGCGGTGCGGGGATGACCAAGGACCTAGCACCGTAGTGTTCAGCATTGGCGCGAGCAATGGTGATCTCTTCGTGTAAACTTTGGCCGTAATCGAAAATAAGGCAAGTGACGTCCACGCCATGATCACTGAGCAGGGCCAAGACAGTTGTACTGTCGATGCCACCGCTTAACAGCAAAATCGCCTGCTTAAATTTCGCGGGTCCAAGAAGATTTTTTTCCGTCGTCATGGTCGCGCGATCTTTTGTAAACGGCCGCGAGGTCCTTCCTGCGCGACACAAAGGCCCTGCGGAGGAATTTCATACCCTGTTTTCGTTTCGCTGTCACGATGTGGTTTCTTGCTAAGAAAGTTGGGATTTAGGCACTTAGCGACGCGCAACCTCATTAGCAAAAAAATGCTCAGTTGCTTCCAAATTTTCATTGCAGCGATGAACTGACGGTGGTGTGAGAAAGTTTTTGCTGCCCCGAGGGCTAAGCCCTCAACCATCATGTCAGGTTCGAGGTGGTAGTTGAACCAGTATTCGTAAGCTGGAAGATACCCCGTGCCCTGCCATCAGCGGATGCCTCGACAGGTTGCTTGAAGGAAAGCGGTCAATGGAACCCCACCGCTGCAACTTCCTAATGGCGTGAAGGAATGAGGATAAAATTGGATGTGGACAGCATCGGGTGCGATTCCTCAAATTGTCCCACCAACGAGAAATAACTGCAAAAACAATCTCTTGCCGCAACTTTCTGGCGCCCCGTAGGAGGAGCGAACGATCCCATGAAAACAACGCCTTAGAGAAGAAGTGGGAGGCCCCTTACATCGCTGCTAAACTCACGGTTCCCGCCGTTTTGCGGAAACGGCCCCCATGCCGCTTTACAGCCTCGCTTGAGCCACAAAATCTGCAATAAGTACGTTACATATCGGCGCCCGCGTCTGGGGCAGGCCCTCAAGCGGTTGTTTCCCAGGCAGTCGCTCCGTAGCAGTAACAGCCAACTGCAACGCAGGATTACCATCTCATGAAAACTATCCGCAGCGCCAGATTGTGGTTCAAGGAAGGAGCTTCGGACAAAGTCTATGAGGTAGACGTTGCGGACACCGAAGCCGCCGATGCCTCCGCCAGCTTCCTCGTCAATTTCCGCTTCGGCCGGCGTGGCCAGACTCTGCAGGAGGGGACGAAAACCCAAGCCCCGGTTTCCCGCGAGGCAGCAGACAAGATTTTCGACAGCGTCGTTGTCTCCAAACTCAATGAGGGTTACCGCCGCATGGATGGCGGGGACACGTCCGCTGCCGCTCCCACTTCCTCTTCTATGCCCTTGCAGGAAGGACGCGATCGCGAACTGATAGCGCGCCTGGAAGCCTGCCTGCGCGAGCCCTGGCCGGCGAAGGAACGCGACCGCCTTTTCTGGCGCTTGGGCGAGACACGGCTTGAGGCGGCAGGCCCGCTCCTCGCAGCGATGGCCGAACGCCTGGGCTACGCAGCGGCGAGCTATAGCCTAGCCTGGGCGCTTGCCCGCTGTGCCGGCGCCGGGGGCGCGGACGCGCTTGCCGCCATCGCCACCGCCACCGCGGAACCGCTTGTGCGCGGCCTCGCAAGCTTTGCGCTCGCTTCGCCGCTGATGGGCGAACGCCAGCAGCCACCTCAACCTCAGGGGAAAATGCCTGAAGGCCTCACGCGCGCCGTCGAGGATGGCGGCGCTGACGCCTTCTGCGGGGCCTTCACTCATTTCGCGCAAGGTGAACCGCTCCGGGTTGCGCCGGTACTGGCAGAACTTTACGCCCTGGCGCAATCGAGCCCCACTCTTCACGCCCAGCTCATCGAATTCGTAAGGCGCACGCCGGTGCGGCCGCCTTATGTGCCGGGCCTCCGCCGGCTCTTCAAATATGCCGAAATGCTGGATGACGGCCCGATGTTCGCCGCCACAGCGCTCCGTTTCGAGAGCGAGGCGCCGATGTACCGGTGGAGTTGGAAGCGCGGAGACAACGAACGCTGGGCGATGGTGCAGTCGGACGGGCGGGCAAATTATCAGAGGCTGAGCCATCTTGAAGGCGCCGCCGATGCCACCTCTGCCTATTCGCAGGCGACATCGCTCTATTTCAAGCGCCGCATCTGGCGTGCATTGCGCAAACGGGGCGAGCTTGGCTCGGACAGCTTCGCCATCATGGCTACCGCCTACCTGCTCGCGCTGAACGGGCAGCGCCTGCCTCAGCCGCAGGCCGTGCAATACTACCGCTGGGAAAACGGGCGAAGCGTGCGCCACACGCAATATTACGGCCCGCTCGGCCGGATGTGGGCCGCGGGGCATCTCCTGTATCATCACTCGCCCAGCGTCCGCTTCAAGGACGGCAAGCAGACCTGGAGCACCGAGGCCAGCGAAGGTCCGCTCGAACCCGCGCCAGCCTTCCCGGAGCTGTGGGACGCCAATCCGGAATGTGCGCTGCACCTTGCCGCCCTTTCCCGCGTCGAACCCGTGGCGATGCTGGGAGTGAACATCCTGAAGGACAAGAGCGATATCCTTCGTTTGCTGGCCGGCGAGCATCTGGCCGCGCTCCTCGCTTCGCCATTCGCCGCCGTTCAGGAACTGGCGCTCCGTGAAGCTCTTTCCCGCATCGCGAGCGGTCAGGTCACCGAGGGCCTCGTCGCGGCCCTTCTGAGCGCTAGCCTGCCCGCCGCGCGCGAGCTTGCCATCAAACGCATCGACCTTGCGCCGCCATGGCCGTGGCATTCGGCTGTCCTGGGCTTCCAACTACTAACGAGCCCTTACGCCGACGTTCGCGAAGCGGCCTACCACTGGTGCGGCACAAGGCGCCCTGGCCGTGAGGCGGCGGCTTATTTGGCCGGAGCGGCTGTGTCCTGGCTCGACCAGCAGCCGCCCACGCTCGATGAGGAAGCATTCGGGTGCGTCCGCCATCTGCGCACCTGTATCCGCCTCATGTGGCCCTCCCTGAACATGCCGCTGACGCAGGATGACATCGCCCCGCTCTTGAAACACCCAGCGGCCGAAGTCGCGGCCACCGGCGTCGACATGCTGGTACTGTCCGGCGTCAATCCGGCGGACCTCCCCGATGACCTTTGGGCGGAGCTGTTGGGCTCGCCAATACCCGAGGTCCAGGCGGCGGCGCTGGGGCTGCTCAATCAACTCGACGACGAAGCGCTCAGCACACGCGTCTTCCTGGTGCTGTCGTTCGCCACAGCCTCCGCCGCCGAAGTGCGCGAGGCCGCGCGCCCGCTTATCGCAAGGCTCGCCCAGCGCTTCCCCAAAATGGCGGACGATCTTTGCCAGCGTCTCATCGCCACGCTGTTTCAAACCGCGCCGGACGAGGAATATGTGACCGGCACGGTGGCGCTGCTGCACGCGGCCATGGCCCCGCAACTCGAAGCCCTGGACGCGGGCACGGTGTGGCGGCTGCTCCAGGCCAAGGCCAAGGGCGCGCAGGTTCTCGGCGCGAGCATCCTGGAACAGCGTACTTTCGGCGATTTCTCCGTCCGCCAGATCGCGCGGCTCGGCAATCATCCGCAGGCCTCCGTGCGGCAATGGGCGATGGAAGCATACGCCGCCCAGCCGCAGCGGATGCTGGCGGAAGCCGAAGACGCCATACTGCTCATTGAAAGCGATTGGGACGGCGTCGATACGTTCGCGCAAGGCTATTTCGAGCGCTGGCCGGAGGAGGCATGGACGCCCGAAGTGATGGGCGTCGCCGCCGACAGCAACAAGCCCAGGGTACAGGCCTTCGCGCGCGCCGTGCTGCGCCGTTTACTGAAACCGGGCGACGCGTCCGTGCAGCTCACGCGGCTACTGGAGCACCCCGCCACTTCGATGCACCTCCTCATCACCGAGGTGCTGACATCGGAGGCGGCGCAGAACGGCGAGGTGTTCGCGAAGCTTCTGCCGCTCGCCCGCATCGTCTTCATGCAAGTCAACAAGGGCCGCGCCGCCAAGGACCGCCTTGGCGCCTTCCTTCACGCGGAGGCGCTCAAGAACCGGGAGCGCGCGGAGCGCATCGCGCCCCTATTCGCCAGCCTCTCGCTCTGCGCGATCGAGCGCGACCGCACCCGCGCGGTGCTAGCCCTGCGCGACATAGGCAACGCTTTCCCAGACCTTCCCGGCTTGCCGCTCCAGCAGATCGCCGTGGCCGAAAGGACTGCTTGATGGAATTCCAGCACCGCTATTTCGGCGAAACCACCGCCGCGACAAGCGCCAAGGCAAGCGAGTTCAGCTTCGCGCCCGATACGCTGCGTGAGCCCACCTTCTTCGTGGGCGAGGTGGCGGACCATCTACCGTTCCGCGAGGCGATCTCGGCATTGCATCACGTCGTCGTCTCCGACCTGCGCTTCCAGCCGAAAGACCGCACCGCCTATTTCGCTTGGCTCAAGGGACACGAGCAGCAGCTTCTTACCGAAGCTCTCACGCAGCAGCAGGGGATCAAGCAGCGCCTCGATGCACTGCGGCACGAACTCAGCGAACTCTCGAAGTCCATGAGCAAAATCATGGACCCGTTCTACAAGGCGCGGAAAAAGTATTTCGATTGGCTCTACACGCAGAACCGCGACGCCTGGATCGTGCTCGATCCGGTCATCACCGTGCACCCGGACGAGATCTTCTTCGAGTGCTTCAGCCGCGACGAATCCACCTACGGAAGGCTCTCCTGCGACCACGAGACCTTCAAACGCATCGGCGATATCGCCTACGGCACGACGAACATCGACTATAGCCATGCGCTTTACGGCGAGTTCCAGAAGATCCGCAGTTACCGCGCGACATCGCTTGCCATCGATCCCAAAGGCTTCGACGTACAGACCACGGGCGAGGAGGCCTACCGCGAGGAAAAGATCGACCTCCCCGACAGTTGGGTGCGCGGCTTTCTCCAGGTGTCGAGCGCCATGGCGCTGCCCGCCCACGTGGTGGAGCTTGACCCGATGGACATGCACGCCATCCTGCAGCGGCTCGCTCAGCGCAAGGAGCGCCACGGGCCGCGTTCGCTCCGCTTCATGCTGGAGCCGGATAAACCGGTGAGAGTGCTGATCGAGCCGTGGAACGAAGTCCTGGAATTCCACCGCTCTCCCTATAAGGGCAAGACCGGCGCGGAAATCCGCCTGTGGGGCCGGCGCGGCTTGCGATCCTGGCGCGCGCGCTGCCGCTGGCCAAATCGGTGCGGCTGCATCTCCTGGGCACCGGCCTGCCTTCCTTCGCCGTCGTGGACTATGGCGGCTTACGCTTCACGCTGGGCATGTCGGGCTGGACCTCAAACGACTGGTCGCGGGCGGGGCAATTCGACCTGCTCGCGCCGCGCAAAGACGTGGACGAGGCGACCGCCGGGCGCGTATTCGATGCGCTCAGGGGACAGCATGCGGCGAGCGTTACCAAGCTCGCCGCCGCGACTGGCGTGGACGGCGGTCTCGTCGCGGCGGCGCTCACGGCCTACACCCAGGCCGGCCGCGTGATGTACGACCTCGACAAGAAGGTCTTCCGCCTGCGCGAACTCGCCCGCGAGCCCTTGCCCATGGGCGCGCTGCGCTTCGCCTCGCCGCAGGAGGAAAAGGCGGACCGCTTCATCGCGGCCAAGCTCGTCACCATCGGCACGGTGGCGGAACGCGACGGCCGGCGCATGGTGGAAGGCGAGGTGGTGGACAACGCCAAGACCATGAAGCCCATGATCGCGCTCGACGCCGACGACCGGCTCGTGGACGCGCGCTGCACCTGTTACTACTACGGCCACAACAAGCTCATGCGCGGCCCCTGCGAGCACATGCTGGCGCTGAGGCGTCTCTTTCACGGGAACGCCGCATGAAGCGCTTCGATACCATATCCCAAGTTTTACCAATGAGGAGCGTCCGCCGGAGCGGACCTTGCATCGCGGGCGGCGTTTCGCCGTCCTGGTACCACGCCTGGCAAAGCATCACTGGCCCGGTCTTCACTGGGCAGGCCTCGCCCCTAATTGCGGATTCGCAGTGTGGGTTCCTTGAACCCAAATCCGCAATTAGGGGCAGGCCTGCTTCGAGTGGACCGGCCCAGTCCCAAGATAAGACGAAGGCATGCCGGCGGGCGCCCCTCTGCCATTTTTTCCAAAGTCAATCGTGTCGCGGGCTCTGGCAAAGGAAGCGCTTGAGCCTTAAGGAAAAGGCTTTTATGGTTTCACCAATGAGGGGCGTTCGCCGGAGCGGACCTTGCATCATGGGCGGTGTTTCGCCGTCCTGGTATCACGCCTGGCAAAGCGTCACTGGTCCAGTCTTCACTGGGCCGGCCTTGCCCCCGATGTCGGGTTCGCAGTGTGGGTTCCTTGAACCCAAACCCGACATCGGGGGCAGGCCGGCTTCGAGTGGACCGGTCCAGTCCGAAGATATGACGAAGGCATGCCGGCGGGCGCCCCTCTCCCGTCCTTCCGCCTCCGCACTGGAGGCGTGGCTATGAGCGGCGATATCCGGCAGCAGCTTTACGACCGCATCCGCGAAAGCTCGAAGGACGAAGTCATCCTGGACGAGATGATCCGCCTCGGCTACTGGCGCCCTGGCGACGGCAAGCCTTCGCTTCCCGAGGAACTTATCAAGAAGAAGGGCGAGCTGGATCGCGAGAATCTCTGAGCTTTACCGCCAGCAGGCCCGCTGGGCCAATCCCGAAGCCGCGCTCAAGCAGATGCACAAGGAGCGCAAAAAGGCGGCCATGGACCGCCGCAAGGAAACGAAGCTCCGGCAGGCCGAAGCGCGCCACGGCCGCGCGCTTGCCTGGGCGGAGCGGCGCGAGCGCGATGTGCTTTATCTCGGCGCGGGCGTGTCGGCCGGGTTGTCGGGGCAAGCGGCGGGGAAAAAGCCGGTCGAAGCGCTGCTGGAGATCGCCAGCCCGAAGGCGCTCGCGGATGCCATCGGCATCGGGCTTGGCGAACTTCGCTTCCTCGCCTATAACCGCGCGCTCACCCGCGTGAGCCACTACAAGCGCTTCCGTATTCCGAAAAAATCCGGCGGCGAGCGCCAGATTTCCGCGCCCATGCCGCGCCTGAAACGCGCGCAATATTGGATACTCGACAACATCCTTGCGCGCATTCCCATCCATCCGGCTGCCCACGGGTTCGCGCCTGGCCGCTCCATCCTTACCAACGCCAAGCCGCATGTGGGCCGCACCGTGGTGGTCAATCTCGACCTCAAGGACTTCTTCCCCACGCTGACCTGGAAGCGCGTGAAGGGTAAATTCCTGGGCCTGGGCTATCCGGAAACCGTGGCCACGGTGCTGGCACTAATCTGCACCGAGCCAGACGTGGACGAAATCGAACTCGACGGCCAGAGGCTCTATCTGGCGCGCGGTCCCCGGCGGCTACCGCAGGGGGCGCCTACCAGCCCCGCGTTGACGAACCTCATCTGCTGGCGGCTCGACAAGCGGCTGAGCGGGCTTGCGGCCAAGCTGGGCTTCACCTACACCCGCTATGCCGATGACATGACCTTCTCCGCTTCCGGTGAAACCGCCGCGAAAACCAGCCTGCTTCTGAATTTCGTTGGCGAAATCGTCGCGGCCGAAGGTTTCACCGTACACCCCGATAAGACGCGGGTCATGCGCGCGAAAAACCGCCAGGAAGTCACCGGCCTTGTGGTCAACGAGCGTATCGGCGTACCCCGGGATACCCTGCGCCGCTTCCGCGCGCTCCTCCACCAGATCGAAGCGAACGGCCCCGAGGGCAAGCGCTGGGGCGGTGGCGGCAATGTGCTGCTGGCGGCAGGCGGCTTCGCCCGATTTGTGCATATGGTGGACCCTGAGAAGGGCGCGCCGCTCCTCGCCCGGACCGAGGCGCTTACGGCGAAGCACAGCAAGCAGCACCGGCGGCGCAAAACCGCCACGGTGGGGTTCCGCGCACGCGCCTCCGCAGGGCTGCCGCCGCTCAAACAATGGCGCACGGCGAGCGCCCGCCCCTCACCCCAGCCCGCGCCTGTCCTTGCGCAAAAAATGGCGGTGGCGCAGGAAGCAGCCCGCGTGCGGGATAGCGCTTCCGCCTCCAGCACGCCGCCCACGCCTGCAGCGGCGCGTGCTGGCCGCCAGGGGCCATCCGTTTCGCCGCATGAGGCACCGGGACCGGCGTCGCGCGGCCTGCCGGCTCTGCTGCTTGTTGGGCTGGTTCTGGGCGCGGCCGCAGCCTATGGGATCGCAACCGGTGAGCCATTCTTGGCGGCGGGCGCTGCAGTCTTGCTGGCGGGCGCTTTGGTGACTTTTTGGCGCCGCCGGCACTGAAGGTGCTGGCGCGCCGCCTAAAGGAAGCCCTGCCGGCATATATTGCTGGCTGCAAAGTCTCCCGTATCCTCTGTTCAGATCGCTTTCTTGGGGCCTCGCTCTGGCTGGCTTCCAATCAGTCCGGTGGCCGCGATAGTTGCCATGCGAGCAGCTTTTTGTGGACTTTCGCCTTTGGGGTCACGACCGCCAATGTCATGCGCAAATTCGACCCGTCCCATTATTCCCGAGCAGCGGAAGGAAATGCTGTGCTCCCGCCGGAGGCGCCGGAGGGCAGTGGAGTTGGCGTAGCCCTGGATATAAGCACATCGGTTGGATATGAGCTGGCGTCCACTTGCCGTGATGATGCCATGGACCAACTTGGTAGCGAATTGTAAGGGGCTCGATTCTTTAAATCGTCTTTCCTGCGGAAAAGATCAACAAAAACAATGACTTGCGTTGATTTTTGGCGCCCCGTAGGAGAATCGAACTCCTGTTTCAGCCGTGAGAGGGCCGCGTCCTGACCGCTAGACGAACGGGGCGAGCGATGAGCGAACATAGTTCGCAAAATCCTGCCGATCAAGCCTTATTCCCGCTGGTGCGCAGTTTGACCCCAACCGTACGCCGCAGGAGCTTATATTAGTTCCTACGATTTTCTTTTGCGGCCGAAAGAAAACAGGGACTTCGCAGCGGAGGCGGATACAGGTGCGGGAATTTCGCCTGAGCGCGCGCGTGCCGGCTCCGGCACGGGAACGTTGGACCGTGACCTCTCTGGGCCAGGGCCGTTCTCAACCGGCTTGGACTTGTCTGCCAAGCCCAAGCGCGGCTGGCGTTTTGCAGGAGGGCCTCCAAACCTCTTCTCTTCCTCGGCGTGCGCCAGCGCGCGCTCCTTGGCTTTGATTTCGGTCTCGGCCTGAACAAGGGCGCGCTCCCGCTCTTTCTCCTCGCGTTCCCGTTCTTTTGCGGCCCTGCGCTCGGCGCGCTTTGCCTCTTTTTCCTGCTCGCGGTCGTCGCGGCGGGTGGAGCGGGCAATGGAGTTCAAGAGGTGGACGACCTCGCGTTCCGTCATAAGCTCGCTGAAATAGAAGCCCTGCCCGAAGTCGCAGCTAAGCGCCCGCACATAGGCGAGATCTTCCTCGCTGTCGACGCCGACAGCGACGACATCCTTGCCAAGCTCATGCGCGATGGTCAGCACGGCTTTGAGAACCATTGCGCTAGACCGCTCCTTGTCGCTCAAAGCCACAAGAGACCGGTCGATCTTGATGGCGTCGATGTTGAGGCGGTGCCAACAGGAGAGCGACGAGAAGCTGACGCCGAATTCGTCGAGTGCCACGCTGACATTCAAGCTCTTGAGCCAATCGATGATCTCGATGGCCTGCTCGGGGTTAGAGTTGACGAGGCTCTCGGCGATTTCGAGCCTGAGCGCGCCCTTGGGCAGCGTCTCGCGCCCGATTATAAGCCTCAGGTTCTGCACCAGATCGTGGTGGAAGAGCTGCTGGCTCGTCATGTTGATGCTGACGTAGAGCGGGTCTTCGCGCTGCAGAATGCGGTGCCAGCGCGCGCCCTGGCGGATGCAGCGCTCGAAGATATAGGCCCAAAGCTCGCTTGAAAGGCCTGCTGCCTCGGCGGAGGCTTCAAATTCCGGCAAGGTGAGCCTGCCGAGCGTGGGGTGCTCCCATAGGATGAAGGCTTCCATGCCGGCGAGGCGGCCGTCTTCGATCTCAAGGATGGCTTGATAAAGTACGCGGATTTGGCGCCGTTCGATGGCGTGCTTGAGATCGGCCTGAAGCACGGAGCGCTCGTCGGTACCGCCGCGCATTTCCGGCTTGAACAACTCGATCCTGTCCGCACCGGCGCGCTTAGCCCGGTACATGGCGCTCTCGCCTTCGCGAAGCAGGTCTTCGGCGGTTTCCTGCGTCCCGTCGTACATGGCAATGCCAATGCTGCCGGTGATCACGAGGTCGCGCCCGCCTACCTTCATCGGCGTGCGGAGCGAGCGCCTGACACGTTCGGCAAGCATGGCGATGTGGCGGGGTTCCGTGTCCTCGGAAATCAGAATTGCGAACTGCAGCGCACTGATGCGTGCGAGCGTGTCCTGCTGCGAGATGTGGCGCGTAAGCCGGCGCGCGATGGTCAGCAGCACTCCGTCGTTCGTTGCGAAGTCCGGAGAGCGGGCCTGGTTTTTGAGCGCGTCGAGATCGAGGAAGAAAATCGTCGGCTTCGTGTTCTCGTCCTTGGCACGGGCGATGGCGGTCTGAAGCCTGTCGATAAACAATTCTCTATTGGGCAGGCCGGTCAGACCGTCGCGGATGGCATTGTGAAGAAGGCGTTCCTGGGCGCGCTTTTGCGCGGTGATGTTGCGCAGGAGGCCTACGCCGCGCAGCGACCTCGTATTGCGCTGCTGCGTTACCGCTGCCCGCAGTTCGAACCAGAGATAGCCGCCATCGGTGCGCTTCATCCGGAATTCGAGGTTGATGTCGCCGCCCTGGCGCTCGCGGATGGTCCAGAGCGTCAAGCGCATGCGTTCGCGGTCGGACGCGTGGAGATGCTGCAGCCAGGTATCCAGCGGGCATCGAAGCGATCCGGGCTCGACGCCAAGTGCGGATTCGATCTCGTGTCCGGTGCTGATTTCGTCGCGGCGTCCGTCCCATTCCCAGACGCTGGCGCCGGAAGCTTCGAGCGCCATTACGCGCAGCTTGAACTGGCCGGCATCTTCGCTGCCCGTACCAGGTTCGCCCGTCTGGAATGCATATTGAGTAACGTTGAAGCCGATCAGGGCGAGGAATAGTACGAGACCTGCCGAGAGAGCGGAGACGACGATGTCGCCCGAGACCTTGCCGAGGATGGTGACGGCGCAGGCGAAGAGCCAGACCATGAACAGCATCCAGGACGGAACGAGCGCCAGCGCACGTTCCTGGCCGCGCAGGGCCAAAAAGGCGATCAGGGCGCTACCGAAGCCTGCGATGGGAATGAAGGAAAGCCGGGCGAGGCTTGCCGTCACCTGTGCGTCCACGAGCGCGAAGACGATCAGGCCGAACTGGGCCGCGATCCAGCTGTAGAAGGCGACGCTGATCCAATTGTGCCAAAGCCTGAGATTTAGGAAGGTATACAGGAAAAGGACCAGGCTTGCCGCAAACGCCGCCTCCGAGGCGGCACGGTAGGTGCCATTATCCTCCGAGGTCAGCTGAAAAAGCTTATGCCAGAATCCGAAATCGACACATAGATAGGCAAGCGCAGACCACGCCACCAGCGCCGCAGCTGGAAAGATCGCCTTGTGATTGACCGCGAAAATTGCGGTCAGGAAGATGGCGAGAAGGCCGGTTATCCCAAGCAGGATGCCGTGAAACAGGCTCATATCCCGCTGCTTCTTGCCGAAGCTTCCGGGCGATGAGAGGAAAAGCCTTGGAACCGATGCCGAGGCCAGTTCGACGATAAACGTCACCGTAGTTCCCGGCTCGATGGAAAGCCGGTAGACGTCGAGGTAGTCGTAATCCTCGATGCGATCGGGCCTGAAGCCGAGAGACGGTGTGACGTTGGTGATACGCGGCGCATCGAGGTCGGGCTTGAATGCGTGGGAGCCCACGATGTCGTATTTCTGCGCTGTCAGCCAGCGCATGATCGGCTTGTCCGTCGGATTGGAGAGCGCGAAGACAACCCAGGTGGGGTCGGTGCCTGCCGTTTTGGCCGAGACCGTCATGCGTCCAACGATACCGTCCGGACTGGGAGCGGTTTCTACGCTCAGCTTGTCGCCGCGGCGGTCGTAAAACTCGCCAAGAAGGGTGATATCGATCTTCTCGTCGGTGGGGCCGATGACGATCGGTTCAACCGCAAGCGCATTGCTGCCGAAGCCAGCCAGCGCCAAAAATAGGACGGCTGCAATCGCCAGGATCGCGCAATGGGGGCTCTGCCAATAGATGCCTCCGAGCTGCCGGTTTCGTCTCATCTGGCTGCTTCCCACCCTAGCCTAACCCCAAGGTCACTTTGCGGTATCTTCCGCGAGCAAGGCAAATAGCCAGTGATCCTGCCATGTGCCATTAATCTTCAGATACCGCCGGGCCAAGCCCTCATATTGGAATCCCGTCTTGGTCAGAAGTGCCGCCGATGCCTTGTTCGCAGGCAGGCAGGCAGCTTCCAGACGGTGAAGACGCAACACGTCGAATACGAACCAGGTAATGGCCCGGACACCCCTGGTCATTTGACCTTGCCGGGCATAAGGCTCTCCAATCCAATATCCAAGCGAGCAGCTCTGACTGACTCCCCGGCGGATATTGCTCAATGTCGCGCCTCCCATTAAGGCGTTATCAGAGGTTCTGAACAGAAAAAAGGCGTAACCGAGATCCTGGCGCGCATCCCTGTAATAATAGCGTATGCGCCGGCGGAAGGTTTCCCGTTCCAGTTCGTCGCGCGGCCAGCGCGGCTCCCACGGCTCAAGGAATTCCCGGCTCCCGGCGCGGAGCGCGGCCCATGCCGGATAGTCGGACATCTGCGGCTCGCGCAGATAGACCCCATCGCCATCGACGCGAGGCCTCGTTTCCGAAAAGAAGAAGCGCGTACCGCCGAACATCGAAGTCACGCAGGCGTCAGGGAACCGGACAGAAATGCTTCTGCCGCGTCAACGGCCGCGGAGGAAGAGCCCCTCGCGCCAACCGTCACGGAAACGATTTCCGGTTTGGTCTGCAAGCGCCGGCCGGCTTCCTGGACATCGTCGCGGCTCACGGCTTCGATCTTTTCGATAAGCTCTTCGTTGGTAAGCGGACGGCCGAACACCATAAGATCCCAGGCGAGCTGGCCTGCGCGGGCCTCGCAGCTTTCAAGGCTCATGAACAGGCCGGCCTTGAGCTGTGCCTTCGCGCGCGCCATTTCCTGCGCAGTCGGCCCGTCGTGCGCGAGATCGGCGAAAATACCGAGTGCCAGCGTTGCCAGCTCCCGCAATTGCTGGGGACTGGTTGCCGCGTGCAGGCCGATGATGCCGCTGTCGGAGTAACCCCAGTCGAAGGCGTGGATGTCGTAGCAGAGGCCCCGCTTTTCGCGCACCTCCTGGAAGAGCCGCGAGGCCATGCCGCCGCCTGCGATGCCGGTGAAGATGCGTCCGGCAAACGCGGAATTGTGGCCGTTCGGGTAGCCCTCGAAGGCATAGATGACATGGCACTGCTCGAAGCGCTTTTCGGATTGTGCGTGGCCGCCTTCGAACCGGGCTTTCTTGATCGCCCGCGGGGCTTCCGTGGGCATGCCGCCGAACAGCTCGTCGGCCACCCGGTGCAGCGTGTCGTGATCGATGCCTCCGGCCGCGCTCAGGACGATGCGCGAGGCGGCGTAGTTTTCGTTGCGGAAGCGCTTGAGATCGGCTGCCGCGTGGCGCTCGATGGTGCGCGAGGTGCCGAGAATCGAGCGGCCAAGCGGCTGGTTCGGGTAGGCCTCTTCAAGGGCCAGGTCGAAGGCGATGTCGTCCGGGCTGTCTTGTGTGGCTGCGATTTCCTGCAGGATGACTTCGCGCTCGCGGTCCAACTCGTCGTCGGAGAAGGCCGGGTTCAGCAGAAGGTCTGCGATCAGGCGAAGGCCAAGCTCGACGTCGCTCTTGAGGACGCGCGCATAGTAGTTCGTCGTTTCAGAGGAAGTGACCGCGTTGAGCGCGCCGCCAGCACCTTCGATTTCTTCAGCGATCTGCATGGGCGTGCGCGTCGCGGTGCCCTTGAAGGCCATGTGCTCCAGGAAATGCGCAACGCCATGCTCGTTTTCCGTTTCGGCGCGTGCGCCCGCGTTGACGAACACACCTACGGTGGCGGTCTCGAGGCCAGCCATACGGTGGCTTACGACCCTTAGACCGTTGCTGAGCTGGCTTACCTGGACGGTCATGGCATGAACCTCAAATAGTTCCCTTACCGCCGCTGGTGCGGGGTGCACGGGCATCGATATAAGATGCGATTGCTGCGGCGGAATTCGGCATAATCTCAAAGCGTTCGCGGCCATCGAGGCAGCGTTGGAGCGCGGCAGGCACTTCGGGCTCGCGCCCGATGGCGCGCTTTACGGCGTTCGGGAATTTGGCGGCGTGCGCGGTGCTCAGCACGACCATCGGGCCACTGTGGCGAGCCTGCTCGCGCTTTGCCGCGGCAAGGCCCACGGCGGTATGCGGATCGATGACGATGCCGGTGTCTGCGAACAGCGCGCCCATGGCTGCCGCCGCCTCTTCGCGGGTGACGCGATGGGCCGCGAAGCGCTCGCGCACGGGGGTCAGCGTTGCAGGCGGGATCGTGAAGCTGCCGGCCTCGCGCAGGTCCGCCATGGCGCCGGTCACAAACGAGGAGTCGCGTCCGCTAGCTTCGAACAGCAGCCGCTCGAAATTGCTCGAAATCTGAATGTCCATGCTCGGACTGTCGGTGGGCATCACGTCGCGCGGCTCGTAGCGGCCAGTTTCAAGGGTTCTTGCTAAGATGTCGTTCTCGTTTGTGGCAATCACAAGCTTGTTTAGCGGAAGGCCCATTTTATCGGCTGCAAAACCTGCAAAAATGTCGCCGAAATTTCCGGTGGGAACCGTGAAATTGGGCAGCGCATCCGGGCCGAGCTTTGCCGCTGCTGTGTAGTAGTACACCGTCTGGGCCACGATCCGCGCCCAGTTTATGGAATTGATCGCGGAAAGCGTATGCCTTGTGCGGAAGTCCGTATCGCTAAGCAGCGTTTTTACAATGGACTGCGCATCGTCGAAGGTGCCTTCCACCGCGATGGCATGGATGTTGTCTTCGGACGCGGTGGTCATCTGCTTGCGCTGGCGGTCGCTGATGCGGCCGTGCGGGAAGAGAATAAATAGCTCGATGTCCTGCCGTCCGCGGAAGGCCTCCACCGCAGCCGCGCCGGTATCGCCGGAGGTTGCGCCCAGAATGGTGGTGCGGCTGCCGGTGCGCTTCAGCGCCCGCTCCATCAGCCGCGACAGGACTTGCATCGCAAAGTCCTTGAAGGCGAGGGTTGGGCCGTGGAACAGCTCCAGCAGGTACAGATCGCGGCCGATTGGCGTGAGCGGCGCAGTGTCCGGGTGGCTCCATCCGGCATAGGCATCGTTGACGAGTGCCGAGAGTTCGTCACGCCCGGGATTGCCGCCCATGAAGGGTTCCATCACGAGGGCGGCCGCGGCGGCGTAGGAACTTGCGGCGGGGTTGGGCAAGGCGGAGAGCGCGGGCCAAGTCTGGGGCATGTAAAGGCCGCCATCGGGGGCAAGCCCTGCCAGCAGAACCTCCTGGAAACCGGCGGGCGCAGCCTTTCCGCGCGTGGAGACGTACATCATTTCAAACTTCCAGATCCGGCAAGCGGCGCCGGGTATTGCCGTAGCGGTGCGGCCGCGCGGGCGTGGTGTCCAGCCTATCAAACGGAAATTGCAACAAATCGCAAACTGGATGCAAGGCGAATGGCCCAACGCTGCACAGGAGACCCGTGTTGATGCAGCGCCGGCTTGCGCTTCGTCAAGCCCCGAAAAGGCAAACGCTGGAAATGCCTGCTGCGGCGAGGCGGCCGGTTTCCTAGAGAGTGCCTCCTTCCGGCCAGTTGCGCCAGTGCGTGTTGGAGGGTTCTTCGGGCTTATAGTGTGCTTTGTCTCCGCTTGCCAGAACCTTTGCCAGTTGACGGGAGGTTGGGGAGCGGCTGGGACGGCCGGAACCGGAAGGCCGCACGATATCGGGATGCGCCCATTCGTCCAGCGTCAGCAGCAGGCGGAGTTCCAGAGGAACATGGGTGCGGCGTTCGTCAGGCGTGGCGAGCACGTCCTCGCGTATGGAATAGGCGATGGCCCGGCAAAGCTCGAAGACCTGCACCCTGGGCGGCCCAGAAATGGGAACGCCTACGCGGCGGCAGTCCTCGGCGTTTGGGATGCGGATCTTGCGGCCGCGAAGCACCAGTTCCTCAGCCTCAAGGGAGACAAGCTCCGGGGTGTTTGCGTCCATCCAGGGGCCATCGTCGATGGGATAGACATGGTGCATTTCGTTGTGGGGGTTCTTCGCCGCATAGGCTTCGAAGGCGGCGGGAGAGACGAAATTCTCCGGTCGATAGCGGTTGGCGAGGGTGCTTCCGAATGTGTACATCGTTATGTCCGGAAGCCCTGCCCTCGGCGAATAGCCGAAAACCTCGATAACCATCGCCCAGTCTTGCGGGGAATGGAAAAGCGAAAGCCTTGTCGCGGCAAGGTAGACGTAGCCGTTGTCTAGCATCGGGAACGAGAAGCTGGCGCTGCAGGCGTCCAAGATTGACAGTATCTCTTCTGGGCTATGCTTCATACGTTTACGCTTTACTAACCGTGTTTGGCGCGACTTTTTTGGGAAATGAGGTACGTTTCGATCTTGATATAATATAGCACAAATTCATTGAGGAACCGTGAAGGTGAAAGCGGTTCCATAACATATTGATATATCGGTATAATGTTTTGGTTCGTGCGCCGTGGCTGGGGTGCTGCCTGGTTAACGCAGATCTGTAATTATATTTAACTGTAGTTTTGGATGCTCGAATTCGGGCAATTTGAGCTAAAATTCGAGCAATTTTAGCCATTTTTTGACATCCAGATTTCGCGTTAACCACGTCTGAATTAACCATCGTAGGCGCCTACGCAAATTTAATCTTCCATTAAGGCGCCCAGCGAGGCGGCACCCTGGAGCTTGATGGCCCAAGGCAATCGCTAGGCGTGCCTGGATTCTTCCAGCCCTGGGCAAGCCTGCCATAGGATAATCTCTCCTTGGGTAGCCTTTGCAGGCCTAAGGGTAGCTTCGCAATCTCCCACTGTGTTCTTTTGCGCCCACCAACCATCGAAGAGGAGCTTTGGCGATGAGTTTTAGCGTCCCGATGAAACACCCTGTATGGGAAAAGCTGCTGACGCGCAAAGTTCAACACAAGTTCTCGTTGTTCGCAGCAAATGTTGCAGTCGAACACGCCGCCAGGGACTACGAGAAAAATGCTTCAGATAAGGACAGGCTAATCTCAGAACTTCATGGGTTCTTTGCAAAATACGACAAGCTTGTATCCGCAGAATTTGCGAAGATCATGTAGGGGAGGAAGTGAAATGTCTACTCTCTATACCGTCTCAGAGGTAAATGCGCTCATCGGCGCTGGCAAGCGCCTTCATATCGCAGGGGACGAGCTTGCGCTGGCCAAGCTGAACAAAGGCACGTGGATCGGCGGCACGATCCCCTATTTCCTGACCCCCGAAGGGGGCGTGATGGACCGCCAGCGGCTGTTCGTTACCGAACTGCCCTCCTGCGTCACGGAAACAAAAATCTCGCTCGTTTCTTCGGACCGGCTTGCATCCATACCGGAAGAGGCGCCGGATAACGGCTTTTCGCTCGTGATCCTGCCCGCAATGTCGGACATTCACGCGGCCTACGCCCTCAATGCCGGCAACCTTCCCGGCATTTACAATAAGCCGGTCATCGGGTGGATCGCAGGCGTACATCTCAGCGAAATTGGCGCCGTCAAACCCAAGGTTGTCAACGGGATGACTGGCGAGATGGCGGAAGACCGCCTCGCCGTTCTCCACGCAACGCTTCCCAGCGGCAAGCTGGCCAGCATCGGCATCGTCAACGTCTTCGAGCAGGGAAAAGGCGATAGCTTCGTCTTCGGCAAGACTGGGTTCTCGGGCGGCAATTGCCTGATCAACGGCGAGAGCGGCAACTTTTTCGACTACGCGAAGCAACGCAACATAGACCTGCGCTTCCCCCTGGTCGCAAACTATTCCGGCGAGATGATCAATGTCAGCTTCCAAGCGCTCGACGAACCAACGCGCTCCGTGAAGTTCTACGCGCCTGTGCTGGAGGGGATGGAATACCGCCAGGCGGAGCCAGTGGGCGACTACCGGACCAAGTTCACCGAGCGGATGGAAGAGCTGAATATCTCGCCCGCGTTCTCCTGCAACTGCATCCTCAACTACCTTTATGGAAATCTTGAGGGAGAGCAGCAGATACCCATCGGCGGCCCAGCGACATTCGGCGAGGTTGCTTACGTTCTGCTCAATCAAACCATGGTCTACTTGCTCATAAACGACATTTAGGCCCAGCGCTTAGGCCCTGAGAAAACACACCCCCCGGAGCGGTTGAGCAACAACCGCTCCGCCCGTGTATCCGGTGCAAACCGTTAAGCGGACGCACCCGAACCCAGCCCGCCACTCACCGCAAATAGGGAACGAGCGCACCAGTCCGCGCGGTAAGCCGCATGGCGTGACGGCGGCTTGTCCTTCGCGCGCGCCGGATAGAAAAACAAGGCGGACCACAGCCCAACGATTGCGAACGGCCAATGCGCCGGAAGCGCAGCGAACGCGCAGCAAATTGCCGTCTCGCCGGGATCGTTTGGATTGCGCGCGGGCGAGAACACACCATCGGATTTCAGGGACGCAGTTGTCAAACCGGGTGGCCGTTCGATATTGGATCTCGACGCTGATTTTAGCTAAGTCTCAGAGAAGCGCAAAAATGTCTGCGGAAGGAAACACCCCGGCATGAACGGTAGCAGCGGAGCAAGCGGGCAGACCTTCGCGGCCTATTTTGCAAAGGCTCTGGTAGGGAAAAAGGGGTACCGGCCTGGCACGGTGCCTGAGGCGCGCGTGCTGCTCGATCATTGCAGCGGGGTGCTGACGCTTGCGGACGGGATGATGTTCGCCATCGTTGCGATTGTGGACCGGCAGGCCGATCCATCGCGCCGCTTCAGCCTCAGCCGGGAAGAACTGGACCGGATTGGGAAGGATTGCCAGCACTACACCGGCAATGCCGGCGGTGCGAAGATGCCGGTCCTTATTACCGTCATCGAGATTGGTGCAGGCCCGGTTCCGCCAGAGGACAAGGAGCGGCTCACACCGCTTAAGAACAAATCGCCCTTTTCCAGGGTGCTGACCTCGGCGATTGCGGCGGACGTATCCGCGGGCGAGCTTTGGACGAACACGCCGCTCAGAACGCGGGCGATGCGCGGCTTCATGAAGGGGTTGATGGCAAATCCAAAGCTTGCGGACGAGGATCTGATGCCCGAACCGCAAGCGGCACCGCCGGCCGCGCAGCCCCTGTTTCTGACCTATGGCCTGCTTGCCGCCCTGGCGGCCATATTCGCTTGCGAGTTCGCCTTCGGCGTCGGTCCGGGGAGCGGATTGCTGGACCCGAGCGTGAAAACGATGGCCGCGCTGGGCGCCCTCGACCGGGAACTGGTGCTCGAATTAGGTCAATGGTGGCGGCTGTTCACGGCACCACTGCTGCACGGCGGGCTCCTGCACATCGCCTTCAACGGCATCGCGCTGTTTTTTGCCGGCATGGTGCTTGAGAACGTCATCGGCCGGGCGTGGTTCGCGGGCGTGTTCGCGGTCAGCGCCGTGACCGGCTCGGCAATGTCGCTGCTGATCAACGCCGATGCGATCTCGGTCGGGGCGTCGGGAGCCATCATGGGCCTGTTCGCAGCCGCCTTCGCCGTAGCGTTCCGCTATCCCGTAGCCTCGCCCATGCGCACTTTCCTGATTTCCGGGTCGCTACGCGTGCTTATTCCATCCATGCTGCCGCTGTTCGGCGGACTGGCAGGGGAGCATATCGACTATGCCGCGCATTTGGGCGGTGCGATTGGCGGCGCCGCCGTTGGTTCCCTGCTCGTGGTCCTGTGGAACCGCGACGCTGTGCTGCCGCCGCTGCGCGAGGCTGCCTGGGCGCTTGCTGCCGTCTTCCTATGCTGCGCGGCTTACGGTGGCACGCAAGCCGCCAAGGGCTATAACGAATACGCCCTCTACGCCTACCTCATCCCCGCTAAGGAAATACCGGAAGACACGGCTGCGGCGACGGCAAAGTCGGAGAGCCTCGTTGCCTCCTATCCGCACGATCCGCGCGCGCACATGTACCGGGCGCTGGCGTTCCTGGATGCAGCAGATCCTGCTGGCGCTGAGAAGGAATGGAGGGCGGCGCTTTCGGAAAGCACAATACTGCAAACGTTCTTCAAGCCCGATCTTGAAGAATTCCTCCGCGCAAATCTGGCCCAAACTCTGAAAGAGAGCGGCAAGAAGGCGGAGGCCCTTGAAACGGCAAAACCCATTTGCGGCAAGCAAGGCGAAATCCCAAACATGCTCGCGAAGGAAGGGCTCTGCCCGTGACAGGTTGCGCTGCAGGTGCCGTCTTGGAGCAGCACCTGCCGGATTTCACCTAAGCGGCAACGACTTCTTCTTCTGCCGGGGCTTCCTCTTTCATGCTGCTCAAGACGCTGGTGATTGCAGCGACCGGGCCCTGCAGCGAGCCTCCGAGCGGCCAAAGCGAAGGCTCGGCGGATGCCTCGCTCTCGTCGAATTTGACCTCGAACTCCGCCATCTTCTCCTTGATCTCCATCGGACGGCCCTTGGGTGCCAGAATCCGGCTTGCCCTGGTCTCGCGCACCGTGTCCATGGCCTCGGTGTAGGCGCCGCAGCGGAAAAGCATCTCGATGGACTTCGCGACCGTGCGCGTAGCCCTTTGCGCATCTTCCTCATCGACGAGGCCCTGCGCACGCTTGATGCGCGCACCGAAGCCTGCCGCGACCATCGCCAGTTCGATCTGGTAGCGCAAATTATCGTCGGAGCAGTATTTGACCCAGTCCCAAACGCTGACCAGAAGTGAGTTGATTTCCTTCATGATGGCGGAGGCGCCGAAGAAATCGAAGGACTTGACGTTGCCGGAGTTGATCGAACCGAGGGCCAGATTCACGTTATTCTCGCCGTGAAGGATCGCAAGCGCCTTGTAGAGCTTGTCCATTGACCGGATAAGGGCGATGACGATGTTCGGATCGGTGAGCGAGCGCTCCTTTTCGGCTACCAACAGGCGCAACGAGCCGATCTGACGGTCCTTGCCGCGCGCGTCTTCGACGAAAAACTGACCCTTGTCGGTTTCCCTGGCGAGGAGTTCGCTGAGCTTCGGCATCACGAAAATAAGATTGTACGCAGCCACCTCGACATCGGACAGCGTCTTGCGGTCCAAAGACGGGCTGTTGTCGATCAGCGCGCACCAGAACTCTGCCTCTAGCAGCGGCCCAAGGCCCAGCGAGACCAAGAGACTTTTTTCCTGATCGCCAAACTGATGGTAGTGGCGCACGAACTCTTGATAGGAGCGCAGAACCCGAACCGTGCGGCTCCCTTCCTCGTCTCCCGTGCGCACAGCCCGCAGCAATTCGCGGACTTGTGCAGCATGGAGTGCCTCTCTGATGTCGTTTGCCGCCTTTGCAATGCGATCGCGCAGCACCGGTTTTCTCCTTCACTTGGCGTCATGGAACAGCCCGCCAATAAGCTTCGCCAGTACACGTGAAACCAAACCAAACAACAGAGAAGCATTACCAAGCTGTGCTTTATTCTTGAAACCGGCTGCCTTCCGCATAGGCCTTATGTCCGGGCAGTCCGTCCAACGCAAGCACAACCCCAGGTAGTGCGATTCGCTTGGGCGGAAAAAGTCCCTGGGCTGCATATCCTGTGGACGGTTGCATTTGCCGGGCGGGCATGGGGCCATGAAAGACACAGCCGGTATCCTGGCTGCGTTCCCGTTTCAGGCCAAACGAGCGCAATTCCGCAGCATCAGTTTCCTGCTTTCGTGCGCTTTCGCGGGAATGACAGGGCTGCGGAACTGCTCAACCGGATTCGCCCTCAATCGACCGGTATGCCCCAGCATTCGATGCTGTTCTGTTTGAGGCGCTTGCAGGCTGCGCTTGCCTGCGCCTCGCTGGCGAAGCGTCCAAGCCTGGCGCGGTACATCGTTGTCCCGTTCGGCAGCGTGACACGCATGACAAATTCCGGGTGGTCCTTCAAGGCGCCGGCACCCAGCGCTGTCCTGACTTTTTCCAGGCGCTGCTTGGCTTGCGCCTCGTCGGGGAACGCGCCCGCCTGGATGTGGAAAGGCCCAGGCTGGGCCGGGCGCTCTGCCACAGGTGCAGGTGCCGGAGCGGACACGGGCGTAGGGACCGGCGCGGCGGTAGCGGCGGCCAGCGTTTGCGGCGCGGCCTGTTTCACCGCACGCGCCGGAGCGGCTTGAGCCACCTTCACCGGAACCGGCTCGAAGGACGGTGCATCGAGCGCGGCAGCCGCCAGCGGCGCCACCTCGGCCACTTCGGCCTGCCTCACCGATTTGTTATACACCGTCACATTTTGCTGTGGAGGCGGGGTCATGGCGGCAATCGTCTCGTTGCGCGCGATCTCGTTGGCCGCTGGCGCCTCGAAAGAAGCGGTCTCCTGTTCCGCCTTGTCCTCGTCCACCGTGTCGGATGCCACGGTCTGCTGCGGGAAGGAAACCGGCATGGGCTGCTTGGTGACCAGACCCGTCTCGATGGCCTGCATCAGCATGGCCATCGAAGTCCGATCGGGCTTCCGTTTAAGCCGCGAAAAGGAACTGGGGAAAGCCAGCAGCGCCTGAGAGGCGGAAACATGAGAAGGAGCCGGGGCTGGCGCGGGCTTTGGCGGGGCTATCACAGCGGTCTTGAACGGCTTCTGCTCTTCAGGCTGCGCAGCCTTCGGCGGAGCATCCGTTTCCGGCGCGGAATTGGGCTTCGCCGCCAGCAAAACGCCTGTTTTGCGCGCAGCCGTCAGCGTCATTGCCTTCGCCCAGCCATTGTCGAGAAGAACCCTCATGGTGGCGTTGCGCGCGCCCCCCGAGGAGCCGCCGAGCACTACCGCCAGCAATCGCTTGTCGCCGCGGCGCGCGGTGGCGAGCAGGTTGAAACCGGATGCCTGGGTAAAGCCCGTCTTCATGCCCTCCATGCCCTCGTAGGTGTAGAGCATGGTGTTATGGTTGCGGTAGACGTTGCCGTCATACTGGAAATATTTGGTGGCGAAGATCCTGCTGCGCTCCGGATGCTCGAAAAGGATGCTCTTGCCGAGGGTTATGAGGTCGTTTGCTGTCGTCTTCTGCTCGCTGTTGGGCAGGCCGGAGGCGTTGCGGAAGGTCGTGTTCAGCATGCCGATGGAGCGCGCCTTTTGCGTCATGCGCCGTGCGAATTCCTCCTCGGAGCCTGCCAGCGCCTCGGCGACCGCAACCGCTATATCGTTGGCGGACTTGGTGACGATGGCGCCCATCGCGTCTTCGACCGAGATTTTGTCGCCTTCCGAAAGGTCGAGCTTGGTGGGCGACTGGTTCGCGGCATGGGCCGAGACCCGGATCTGCGTTTCCATGCCGATTTTGCCGTCCCGCATTGCGTCGAACAGCAGGTAAAGCGTCATCACCTTGGTGAGCGAGGCGGGAAAACGCGGCTCGTTGGGGTTCCTGGAATAGAGAACCCGCCCGGAATAGAGGTCCAGGACGACGGCCGAGCCTGGGGGGGAATAGTCGGACACCCGGTGCCGGAAATAGCGCCGCGCGCGCATCCGCGCCTGCGGTTGCCACAAGCAGCAAGGCCAATGCAATGAGGGAAAGCACCGCTAAGCCCGGTGCGGTTCTCAAGCGCAATCTAAGATCCCATCCCAGGAATGCTATAAACTTTTGCCAAAACATGGCGCGCTTTGAGACCTCTAAAACTTGTCGTCAGCAAGGCAGGCGAGCCATGCCTTGAAGCTCAATCGGAACGGCGGCCCTTACAAAGGTGCCGTCGCGAACCAGTCTTTCCCATACCGGCGGACGCCGCCCCTGCCATGCCGGCCTGAGTTGCCCCCTCTATTCACCCTATACCCGCGCGCGTTTTAATAGTGTCTTACGCTTTAAGCGTGTAAAATTGGCTGGAACGCGTTTTGCACGGGTCTTTGGCCTAGGCTTCCGGATACCGCTTCGCCTTTCCCCCTTTCAAGTGGGAAGGCAAGCCATATATTCGGCAAAGCCCAGCACTTCCGGCCCTTGACAGAGCAAACCGTTAAACGGGAGTATGTAGGGTAGCGGGGTGCGTTGCCAAACGGTTTTGGATGCACTGGTTAGGAAGCTTGCGCAGATTATGGCTTGACTCTCGATGATCGTGGCAATGGCAGGCAATAACAACGGCTTCAAGGGAGACAACGGTACCAAGACCGGGGTCGTGACGAAAACTCGTCCAAAGACGAAGCGGCCGAGCCTTTACAAAGTTCTTCTCCTGAATGACGATTACACACCGATGGAGTTTGTCGTCTATGTCCTCGAACGCTTTTTCAATAAGCACCGCGAGGAAGCGACGAGGATCATGCTCCACGTGCATCAGAAGGGTGTCGGAGTGTGCGGCGTATATACCTATGAAGTTGCCGAGACGAAGGTCACGCAGGTGATGAATTTCGCCCGGCAGCATCAGCATCCTCTGCAGTGTACCATGGAAAAGGAGTAGGCGGTCCAGTGCCATCATTCTCAAACAGCTTGGAAGAATTGCTCCATCGCGCCATCGAATATGCCAATGAGCGCCACCATGAATACGCCACGCTGGAACATCTGCTTCTGTCCCTTCTCGACGACCGCGATGCGGTGTCGGTCATGCGGGCCTGCAATGTCGATGTGGACCGGCTCAGGGCCAAACTCACCGATTTCATAGACAAGGAACTCTCCAACCTCGTCCTCGATACGGACGGGGAAGCGCAGCCGACCGCGAGCTTCCAGCGCGTAATCCATCGCGCCGTGGTGCATGTGCAGTCGTCGGGGCGCGAGGAAGTTACCGGCGCCAACGTGCTGGTTGCGGTTTTCGCCGAACGCGAGAGCAATGCTGCCTTCTTTCTGACCGAGCAGGATATGACCCGCTTCGATGCGGTGAACTTCATCAGCCACGGCATTTCCAAGCGCGCCGGCATGTCCGAGCCGCGCGGCGTCCGCGGCGTCGAGGAGGAAACTACCGTCGAAGGGCCCGACGAGAAGAAGCGCAGCACCGATGCGCTTGAAGCCTATTGCGTCAACCTGAACCAGAAGGCCAAGGACGGCCGGATTGATCCGCTGATCGGACGCGACAAGGAGATCGAGCGCACCATCCAGGTGCTTTGCCGGCGGTCCAAGAACAACCCGCTCTATGTGGGCGATCCGGGCGTCGGCAAGACCGCGATTGCGGAAGGGCTCGCCCGCAAGATCGTGCGCGGCGAGGTTCCGCAGGTGCTCGCCAACGCGACCGTATTCGCGCTCGACATGGGCACCCTGCTCGCTGGCACCCGCTACCGTGGCGACTTCGAAGAGCGGCTCAAGGCCGTCATGAAGGAGATCGAGGCCTATCCGGGGGCGATCCTGTTCATCGACGAGATCCACACCGTGATCGGCGCGGGGGCTACTTCAGGCGGGGCGATGGACGCATCGAACCTGCTGAAGCCCGCCTTGCAATCCGGCGTGCTGCGCTGCATCGGCTCGACGACCTACAAGGAATACCGCCAGCACTTCGAGAAGGACCGCGCGCTTGTCCGGCGGTTCCAGAAGATCGACGTGGCCGAGCCTACGGTTGAAGACGCCATCGAGATCATGAAGGGGCTCAAGCCCTATTTCGAGGACTTCCACAGCATCAAATACACGAACCAGGCCATCAAGGCCGCGGTCGAGCTTTCCGCGAAGTACATCCACGACCGCAAGCTGCCGGACAAAGCCATCGACGTGATCGACGAGACCGGCGCCTCGCAGATGCTGCTGCCGCCCAACAAGCGCAAGCGGACCATCGGCGTGAAGGAAGTGGAAGCCACCATCGCGACCATAGCGCGCATTCCGCCGAAGACGGTCTCGAAGTCGGATACCGAACTGCTGCGCAACCTTGAGGGCGACCTCAAGCGCGTCGTGTTCGGCCAGGAGAAGGCCATCCACGCCCTTTCGGCGGCAATCAAGCTCGCCCGCGCGGGTCTGCGCGACGCGGAGAAGCCCATTGGCTGCTACCTGTTCTCGGGTCCGACCGGCGTCGGAAAGACCGAGGTGGCGCGGCAACTCGCAAGCCTGCTCGGCGTGCAGATCCTGCGCTTCGACATGTCGGAATACATGGAGCGGCATACGGTCTCGCGGTTGATCGGCGCGCCTCCCGGCTATGTCGGCTTCGACCAGGGCGGCCTGCTCACGGATGGCGTGGACCAGAACCCGCACTGCGTGCTGCTCCTCGACGAAGTCGAGAAGGCGCATCCCGACCTGTTCAACGTGCTTTTGCAGGTCATGGACCACGGCAAGCTGACCGACCACAACGGCAAGCAGATCGACTTCCGCAACGTCATCCTGATCATGACCACCAATGCGGGCGCTGCCGAGATGGCCAAAGCCGCCATCGGCTTCGGCGGCACACAGCGCGTCGGTGAGGACGAGGAGGCGATCAAGCGCACATTCTCGCCGGAATTCCGCAACCGGCTCGACGCGGTCATTGCGTTCGGCAGGCTCTCGCGCGAGATGATCGGCAAGGTCGTCGAGAAGTTCATCTTCCAGCTCGAAGCGCAGCTTGCGGACCGCAATGTCATGATCGAGTTGTCGCAGGAAGCGATGGACTGGATTGCCAACCGCGGCTTCGACGAACTTTACGGTGCCCGGCCGCTGGCTCGCGTCATCCAGGAGTACATCAAGAAACCGCTGGCGGAGGAGCTGCTGTTCGGCAAGCTCGAAGGCGGCGGGACGGTGCGCGTCGTTGTGGTTGAAAAGGATGGCGTCAAGGAGCTGTCGTTCGAGATCATCGAGACCAAGCCCCTGGTCAAAGTCGAGGACACGGACGGCGGGGATGGCGATGGCGGAGATGGCCGTACGCCGACAGCGCTCATTCCGAAGGTGCCGCTGAGCCGGTGATTAGGTGCGAGGGCTTCGCGGCGCCGTGCCATGACCGAAGCATCTCACCCCTCCCGCCAAATCCGCTTGCGGATTTGGCCACTTCAGATGGCAATCTGGCCAAGGTGAGATTGCTGGGAGAGGGCCAAAGTGAGGGGCGGTACGCTAGTTCAGGCCGCCACCCGCTGTTCGTTAGCATTCGCGCTAATGTGCGGTGCGGGCAGACGAACGGCTATTGACCAAAAACGCCCGTCCACCTATGGTCCCTGCGGAAACGGCCGCAGGCAAAGTGCGGCGGTCCGTTGCGCCATTTGGGAGCCCATAGCTCAGCCGGTAGAGCATTTGACTTTTAATCAAAGGGTCGATGGTTCAAATCCATCTGGGCTCACCAATTACCTCAGTGATTTTGCGGGCGGTTGAGGAAGACCGCGTGCCGTGTTCTGCAATTAGTGCATCGCATTTTTGCGGAGGGGGACCGCATGCCGTCTGAGTGCCTGATCGTCACCCAATGTTTTTATCCAGATGTCGGCGGCATCGAAACGATGATGACGGCGCTTGCGGACAATTGCGCCGCTGCTGGACATCCCGTCACCGTCATCGCCGAGCGCGTCCGTCATGAGCCGGCCGAGCCGCCGCCCGCCAAGCCTTACACGATCGAGCGCTTCGGCGGCCCGCGGCCTTGGCGCCGCTGGTCGAAGCGGATGAAGCTGGGCTCGATCCTGAAGGAACGGGCGGAAGGAATCGCGGGCATCTTTGCCGATTCCTGGAAAAGCGTCGAAGCGCTCCCGTCCAGGCTGAACGTCCCCGTCAGCGTGCTGGCACACGGCATGGAGTTTCCACTTCACGCCTCCTCCAGCAAAAAGAAGCGCATCGCGGCGGCACTTGCACGCGCCGATGCCGTAATCGCCAATTCGCACTACACCGCAAAGCTTGTGCACCCGTATCTGGGGGCGCGAGAGGACAAGCTGCAAATCGTCCACCCGGCTATCGACCCGATGGCGGAGCCCAGCTCTGGCGATCTGCGGGCAATACGCGAGCGCATCGGCGGGGGCGATCCGGTCATAGCGACCGTAGCCCGCCTCGAACCGCGCAAGGGGATCGACGCCGTAATCGGTGCGCTGCCGGAGATCCTGGACCGCCATCCCGGCTGCGTCTATGCGGTTGGAGGTGCGGGCAGCGACCGCGGGCGGCTTGAGGAACTGGCGGCCGAACACAATGTCCGTCAGTCCGTCATCTTTCTGGGTCGTGTGACTGACGCGGAGAAGATGGCGCTTCTTTCCGTCGCCGATGTTTTCGCGATGCCGGTGCGCCGCGAGGGCCAGTCGGTCGAGGGATTCGGCATCAGTTATCTGGAAGCGGGCTGGTTTGGCGTTCCATCGCTTGCCGGCCGCGATGGCGGCGCAGCGGACGCAGTGCTCGACGGCGAAACGGGCCTCGTGTGCGATGGCGCGAACCAGGATGCCGTTGCGGGCAGCCTGCTTTCGCTTCTGGGCAACGCGGAGCTGAGAAGAACCCTCGGCGCTGCGGCTCAGAACAGGGTGAAACGCGAGCTTATCTGGCCGGTGGCGATCCACCGTTATCTGGAGAGCTTCTCAAAGGCCGCGAGCCGCGCTTAAATCGCAGCGTTATGTTTCATTCGCCGGCGAGCCGGGGAGCCCGGCCTGGATTGAGATCTGCCATCCGGCTTCCTGCCAGGAGAGCTTGCAAGCGCGCCTTGAGGGTCTGGGCGTGGTGGCAGGCGTCTTCGAGCCTGGCCATCGGCAAGCGGCCCGATTTGAGCGCGCTTTGGATCGCTTCGACGCTCAGCGCGGCGATGTTGGCGGGTAATGCCGAAGGCTCGCGGATCAGGATCATATCGGCCCCGGACTGCAGCGCGCGGACAACATTTTCACCGTAAATCGCCGGGGCACCGGCCGGCATGTCCATTTCAAAAATCAAAGCCTCATGGAATGTATTGCGTCCCGCGCGGCCCCTTGCCGTGCTGGCGGTACCAAGAGACACGTCAAGATAATGCATCGTTTCCATCGCCTTGACGCCAATAATGAGCGCATCGCTCGGCTCGCTTTTCAGGACCATATGGAGTAACGCCGCGCTTGGCCGGTCCTGGCCCCAAATGGTTCGCAAGCCGGGCCGGAACGGGGCGTGCCGGAGTGCAGTCAGAACACCGCGGCCGTGGTGTCCGGAATTGAATGCCCGGGCATAGGCTGCGATGGCCGGGGACGCGCTTCCAAAGCAATTTGCGGATAGTTCAATGCCTTGCCGGCGGCAGGCATCTTCGCTGGGCCCGATATTCAGGGTAATGCCAAGCGCCGCCAATTCGCCAGCCATCGCCTCGTACTGCGTCCGCGCTTGGGTCGCGGTACCGTTGCCGGCTGCGTTGGCCGAATCGTAAAAGCCGAACCCCTTTTCTTCCGATAGCATCGAATCCGGCCCACCCGGCTGCTCGATGGCGACAAGAGGAGCATCCTGGCCCGCGGCGCTCGCTATGGCGGCAAGCAGCCGGCCTAGCTGCGTGGAATCCTCGATATTCGCGGCCCTGACAAGGACACCCGCCAGCTTGCCGCTGCGCAGATCGCCTGCGATGCGTTCCACATCCGGATCTCCAGGCTGCCTGCCGAAAAGCCGGTGAGCAAGAGCTGGCCTATCGTGCGGCGTAGGCGCTCCTCCGGGGTTTTGCCCGGAATCGCGGCATCAGCCCCAGGGGATGGCGCCAATCTTGACGCTATGGGGGGCTCGCCCGGTGGCCAGGCGGCAGGGGAAGTGTAGGCGGATTTGGCTACGCTCGCCGGCCTTGGCCAAGGCCTCGTATTTGCGATTGGAGCGGCTCGTTTTCCCTTCGTCTGCCGGAGCCTGGAAAGGTAGGGGCCGCACCAGGAGGGAGGGTCGATGGTGTCACGGCACGAAGAGCGATCGGTCGATGCCCAGTAGGGAACGGAGTCCTCTACGCGGATCAGGGCAGACAGCTTGCGGCGCGCACCAGAGTGGGGCAACGCGGCGGCTGCGCTTGCAATCAGGCATACACAAACGAACGCAACGAATCTCAGAACCATTGTATCAGCACACATCTACAACCAGAGAGTGTTATCGCATAGCTATGGCCTGTGGTGCACGGTCTTTTTTAGTTTGCGGAATAGGAGCTGTGGACAGCTGCGGGGAACTCAAAAAAGCGCCTATCCGATAATTTTCCGCCTATTTTCTTCACATATCTTTAGAGTTTTACCGGCATTGTCCATGAAATCAGGCAAAACCCCTCTGTAAGTGAAGAGCCGGTGGCTTTTGCCAATCGCAAGAATCTCCTTAAACACTCTGACAGTAACCGGTAAGCTCACGCCTTAACCTCGCCTCTTTGTTAAGCTTCCCTTACGGTTATTAATCGGCTACATTGCTGCGCGGGGCAGAGAGTTAGTTGTGAGCTTGCGTGGTTCGACGGCAAAACGATGACGGACCTTTCTCAATTTCCACACCGCTTTGTGGATGCCTGCCGTGCTAGAAAACTATCTCCGCAGCAGGTAGCGGAACAGGCGGGCTTGCCCGCAGCCGCAGGCAATGATCTTGCCATGACGGCAATCCATCTTCCTCTGTACAGGCTTTGCTATGTCGCAGACGCACTGAATGTGAGTCTCGACTGGCTGCTTGCAAGAGAGCCCGCAGTGCCTGAGCGCAAACGGGCTTAGAGCTGGGGCACGGCAAGAGCGCAGCCGCGCGGTGTTAGCTACGATGCCTGCCTTTCGAGGCTTCGTAGAACACTATGGCGGCGGCGTTCGATATGTTCAGGCTCTTGATCTTACCCGGCGCATGCAGCGAATAAAGCGCGTCGCACCCTTCGCGGACTAAGCGCCGCAAGCCCTTATCCTCGGCTCCGAAAACGAAGGCTACCCTGGGCGTTGCTGCTAAAGCGCCATCGAAGGCCTGCCCAGCCTCAGAGTCGAATCCCAGGCAGAAGAATCCGCTTTCCTTGAGCCGCTCCAACGCCCGGGCGAGATTGACGGTTGCGATCACCGCTACGTGCTCTAGCGCGCCCGACGCGGCCTTGGCCAAGGTTCCCGAGAGCGGCGGGCTGTGGCGATCCTGAACGATGAGCCCCGCGACGCCGAAGGCTGCGGCAGATCGTAGCACCGCGCCTACATTATGCGGGTCCGTAACCTGATCGAGCATCGCAAGCACGGCCGGCGCGTCTTCGGGAAGCGCATCCAGGAATTCGTCCAGGCTTGGCTGGTCGAGCGGGTTTACCTCAAGAACTGCGCCCTGATGCACCGCGTCAGCCCCGGCGAGCGCATCGAATTCCTGGGGATGAAGCGTCGTGGTTGCGGTCTTCCTGGCGGCGATGAGCGGTCCGAGGCGCGCCGCAGCGTTCTCGGTTACATAGGCATGCCGGATTGTACGCTTCGGGTTCTGTAGAGCTGCTTCAGCCGCATGCAGCCCAAAAATTATCCGCTCCGGCGGTAGCGTACCACGCCCCGTCCTACCGCCGCCCGGCTTAGCACCGCGGGAATCGTTGCGCCCGTGTTTCATAGCAATGCCGCTCAATCCTTTCCGTGCAAGCGCCGCTGTGCGGCTACCTGCGCTGGCCCCGGCGTATCGCCGGCTAACCACTCCTGACGGTCCCGCAGCGGATTCGCAAGGGCGTTTCCGTTGCTTTCTCCGAGGCCGAAGTCCAGACATCGGGTTGCGTTATCGCCTCAAGCCCCCGGCGGCTCGGCAAGGCGCTTCAGCATCGCCTCCACGGCCGCGATCTGAGGCGCATCGCGCGTCAGAAAATCGAGCCCAGTATAGCCCCACCAATCCCAGCAGGAAGCGGGATTGAGCGCCGAAGCAGCAACCTGCGGAAACAGCACTACGATCCCATTCGTCTCCGCCCAATCCGCAAAGCCGGTGTCCCGTATCACGGCATCTCCCACGTCAGCGCGCGCCTGCCCGCAGCCATGAAACACAATGTGCACCCGGCATCGCGCTCCAGCCCGGCACGCGGAGGGAACATAAGCCACGCCGTCATCCGCCAGCGTCGCACCGGATGCAGCGTAACTCCCCTGCCCGAACGTCACGAAATTCTCCGCCCGCGCCGTACCTTTCGGAGCCAGCGGCCCATACAGAAAGCTCAAGATCGCCCCAGCCTGATCGTACCCGCAATTGTCCACATAAGGCGGCTCACTCTTATTGCAGGCCGCCCCCTTGTCCGCGGTCAAAAATGCGTGCCCGCCGGGATTCTTTTGCACGAACTCGATGTTCTCCGCCGGAACCCCCGCCGCGCGATAGAAATCGCGCGCCGCTTCCGCGACTGGCCTCGCGACAACCCTGTCGTCAGCGCCCGAATAGAGATAGACCTTGCCGCGCTTCAAACCGGCCAGCGGATCGATCTTCCCCCGGTCCGCAAGCGCCGAAGCCCGGCGCAGCAGCATGCCGCTATCCAGTACGCCGAACGGGGCAAGCCGGTCCGCGGTGCAGCCGTTCTGCGCCTGTGCCCAATTGGCGGCGACGGCGGAGGGGAAAAAGGGAAAGGCCTCCGCACCCGCACTCTGGGCACAGCCGTAAGGGCCGGCGGCAAGGATCGCGGCCCCGGTTACGGTCGCGGAATGGGCCACCTGGAATTGGCCGGCCATGTAGCCACCGGAAGAGAGGCCGGAAACGGTGGTTTGCGACAGGTCTGCGCCGAGCGCGGGGAGTTTCGGCGCGCCTGAGCCGCAGGCGGGAAGGAGTACGAGAAGACACAGTGCGAGCAGCCGGTAGAGGTGTGTCATACGAAATCCGCTTGAGGTGGTCCGCGCCTGTTTACCGGAGCCCCGGCAGCGCAGGTGACGAACTAAGCAGAATTTCGCGGCCTCGCCAACGAATGGACAGCATCGCTCCGTCCATTGCCCTCACCTTATCGTACTCTCGCTCCGGGCCGAATTCGGTAATGCTCATGTTGAGTAAATCTGGGCTGCAAAACCGGCAAGCAGTAGGCCGTTCGCGTCCTTGATGGGCCGCGGATCGCCGCCACGCTTACAGACGCACCGGCTCAAGGCAGCGTGCGACGAGTTATATTACTGGTGGGATGCCGGTTGACCGCTGCTCGATTGCGTTGCCGGCGCCGACTGAATATTTGTGGACGACTGAACGTTCGTGACCGACTGAACATTCGAATATCCAAGTGGCAACCGCGCAGGTTCCGACGCGGTGACTTCTCTAACGTAATCGCAGTCGTCAGGGGTGCATTTGTATAACGTGTAGCTTGTAACCAGAGCCTTGTTATAAATCTTCGCTAGCCCCACTTCCGTGCTGCCGACTTCAATCCTTGCATTATACATCTCGGTTCCATCGGCGTCATTGAGTACTATTATGTTTGTAATACCCTCTTTCTTGCCAATGAACAAAAACGTATTTTGCGGCCCAAAGACAACATCGGCAATTGTAGGGTCACCTACTATGGCAGTGAACTTGCCCTTGTCACCGCCGGTAACTCGCACGCTCATTGCGAATCCCGGCGTCAATTGCAACAGGGCGTTACAATACGCTGCAGACGCCCAAGAAATTAATGCTAATACAACGGGCATCAAGAGAAGTCTTGGCGTCATGGGGGCTCGTTTTCGCTGCATGCGCAACCCTGCGAATTTGCTTTCCAAGAGCCAACCAATAAGCCGCAATGGTTGAATGTAAAAGCGCGTTGCAACCAAAAGGTGCATATTCAATAAAGAAGCGTTGCCTGAATGCCACGGCGAAGTCGGCGCATTTGGCTCCGCCCCGCGGCAAGTAGTTACGCTACTCGCGGCTTGGTATGCGGGAGAGAGTTGGGTGAGGAGCGCGCGCTTCGGCGCAATCCACGCCTGCTCAGCGGAAGAACCACCCAAACCCCCGGCCGCCGCCGCCACTCGGCCTGCCCCAACCTCCAAACGGATCGTAATCCCGCCTGACCGGCTCCGGCTTACGCAGCTCGTAGTAGCTCGACAACCCATCCATATCCGTCACCGTGACGGAGGTCGGCGTCCACGCCCATTTCGACTTCGCCCCGCCCGCGATGTAAGGCTCGACACCCAGCACCTGGCCGCGGGAAATATCGAGGATCGCCACATAGTCGTATACCCCGCCGCCCTTCGCAGGCGTGCGGTAGCGCAACAGCCCAACACCGGCGAGGCTGTCCTTGAGCTGCGTCCACTCGACGATTTCAGGCGGCCCGTCCTCGGGAACCTCCAGCAGAACGGATAATTTCGGATAGTGGTCGTTAAGCGCGGTGAACTGTCCGTTGCCCGGATGGATCACCTCCCAGCCATCGACAGCCGCCGCAATCGGCCTGACGACGCTGTCCGGATTGTCGCCGCTCAGCGCCCTGTAAGCCTCGCGCGCCTCGTGCAGGAACGGATCGCACTCAAGCGCGCGCCGGTAATCCGCAATCGCTTCGTCGCGCCGGCCGGACTTGTCGCGCATGCTGGCGCGGTAGCGGTAGGCTTCCGCATAATTCGGGTCGATCTCGACAGCCTTGGCCAGATCCGCCTCGGCGCCGTCGATGTCGTTCATGTTGTGGCGGACTACGGCGCGCCAGTAATAGGCTTGGGTGGCCTTCGGGTCGGTGGAGAGCGCCTTGTTGAAATCCTCAAGCGCCAGATCCAGGCGCCTGTAGTCGATCAACTGAGCCCCCCTGCCGATCAGCGCCTGCAAATTGTCCGGCGAAAGCTCCAGGGCCTTGGTGAAATCCTTGAGAGCCTGCTGAGGGCGCTTGCCGAGCGCTACCGCCTTGCCGCGGGCGATGTACAAATCGGCGCTGTCCGGAACGATGCCGATGACCTTGTCCAGATCCTGGGTCGCCTCGTCGTTCCGGTTCAGCGAGGCATAGACCGCGGCCCGGTTTTGAAAGGCGGACGCATATTGTCCGTTGAGCGCAATGGCGCGGTTGAGATAGCGAAGGCCCGTATACTGGCGGCCAAGCACGCTCGCGATCTTGCCCCGCCCGTTGAGCGGAACCGAGCTGGACGGCATAAGCTCCATGGCCTTGCGGAAGTCCTTCTCGGCCGCGTCGAGCCGCCGGAGCCCCTGGTTGGCATTGGCCCGGTTGCTATAGGCGGGGCCGAAATTGGGCGACAGGGCGATGGCCTTGTCGAAATCCTTGTATGCCTCTTCGGTGCGGTTGAGGTCCATATAGACATTGCCGCGATTGTTGTAGGCGGGCGCGTAATCGGCATTGAGGGATACCGCCTTGCTGAAGTCGGCGATGGCGGCGTCGTATTGCTTGAGCTTCCATTTGGCCACGCCACGGTCGCACAGGATGGGCGCCTGCCTGGTAGGCGAAAGGCTCGTGTCCTTGAGCGCCTCGTCGAAGGCAGCGATGGCAAGGTCGTAGCGGCCACGAAGCAGCGCCGAGCTGCCCTCCTGGGATTTGAGAATCGAGCGGTCGATGGCGGCGTATGCGGCCGGGGCAAAGCTGCCGGCCGCCAAAAGCATGGCCAAAGCGAGCACGCCGCAGCAGGAGACCGCAAAGGTTGCTTTACCCGCGTTCCGCATTCCGGTAACTAGACAAAGAAACCACCGGCCTTCCATCCTATGGCGCATCGCATATACCCTGTTCTTCGCGGACTTGCTCTTGGCTTGACGCTTCTTGCGCTGCCGGCTGCGGCTGCCCAAAGCGGCGCGCCGGAGTATAGCGGCGCGGGCGCCAGCGGGCTAGCGAACTTGCCTCCGGTAAGCTTCACTAGCAACAAAGATCCACTGGTACGCGCTATCCGCGGGAAATCCCCGGAGCGCCAGCCGCAAACGGATCGGGATTTCCCGCGGGGCGGGCTAGCTTTCCATGGCGTTCCGGCGCGTTCTGCCCAGGGGCAAGGCAGACTGCTGATGGCGCAAGCCGCCGGACAGACCGGCTCCAACGCAAGCGGGGACAGCCGGACGCAACTGAGGATGGAGCTGGAGCGCATCCGGCAGCAAAATGGAGGAGCGGCCGCTCCGGCCGGTTCGTCTTCGTTTGCGCCGCCGCCGCCCGCAAAGAAAAAGCCCGGCCAGCCTGTTACCGAGGCAGAAAACGCCCCCCGCCCGCAAACGCTTCCAGCGGCTCCTGCCGATCCAAAGGTGGACCGCCTGACGGGCCAGCTCCTGCTTTTCAGCTTCAGGGGAAACTCGCCCGTCGATCCTGGCACCAGGACAGTTCGCGCACTGCTTCAGTCCGGCGTCATCGCTGGCGTGGTTTTGGGTAAGGAAAATATCCTGGGCCGCGGGCAGCTCAAGGAAATGATGAAGTTTCTGGCCTCGGCGGGGGGAACAAGCAGGCCCTTCCTCGCAATCCGGGAGATCGGCGGCGCATCGGAAGCCTTTCCGGCTGTGAAGGATTTCGAGCTGTGGCCTTCGGAGCAGGATGTGGCCACCAAAGGCGATCCCCAATATGCCTATTCGACCTATCGTTCGATGGGGGCGACGCTTGCCTCTTTCGGCTTCAACACGAATTTCGGCCCCACGCTTGCAGCGTCGGGCAACGGCACCGACCTGGCGGCAAGCTTCGGCAGCAACCCGTTGCAAACCGGCGTTTTCGCCAAAACCTTCCTGCTTGGCCACAAGGAGGAAAATGTTCTCGCCGTGCCGGTTGTCGATAGCAGCGCGCATTCGGTCCGCGCGCTCAAGACGATCCTCGTTTCCGATCCCAGCATCCCGGTGAGTTCGGTGATGAAGGAAGGTAGCGGAATAGCCCCCTTTGCCGCTTATGCCGGTCTCGGAAATGGCGCCCGCTTTTGCTTCGCAACGACGGCGGCCGCCAGCGCCGGCACGGACATTGTCAGTGGCTTCAAGCGCGGGTGCGATGTGCTGATTCTCGATAGCGGCGCAGACAGCCCGGCCACCGTGAGGGATCAGGCGGCGCTAGGCCTCGGCAAGGCTATTCAGGTTGGAGAATTGAGCTTCGATGCGCTGAATGCGGCGGCCGCGCGCGCTAGTGAGCTGCGCCATGCTTCGCAAGGCGAATGGGCAGCAACCGCTGCCCGCGCCAGATAGTTCCGCTCGCTTGGCGCCGTCCCCGCAAAAGAGGGGATACATAGTGCTTGTTCCGATGGGAAAGATCGATTCCCGTCCCCATCGCTGTCATGGCCCGGCTTGACCGGGCCAACGCACTCTAGTGGCCTGCGTCAGCCAAAATGAGGGGTTATGACGCCGGGATTTTTTGACGTGGTGAAGCCGGACGGCGCAGGCTGTACTGGACGTACAGTCAAGGCGGCCGACTTTGCCACGGCGAAAAAGACCAAGTCAGAACCCCTCATTTTGGCTGACGCAGGCCACTAGGCTAGGCAACGGCCTCGGAAAGCCACGCCTTCAACTGGCTCTTGGGAAGTGCGCCGACTTTCTGGCCCGTCACTTGCCCGTTCTTGAAGAGCAGCAGCGTCGGAATGCCGCGGATGCCGTAAGTCTGAGCGATACGCGGGTTGCTGTCGACGTCGAGCTTGACCACCTTGAGTTTGCCCTCCAGTTCTTTGGAGATTTCCTCCAGGATCGGCCCGACCTGCCGGCAGGGACCGCACCACTCGGCCCAAAAATCCACCAGCACCGGCTTGTCCGACTCTTTGACTTCGCTGTCGAATGTCGCTTCTGTTACGGCCGTGACCATGAAAACCCCTTCGTTTTATGCGGCGCCCGGCCGCGGTTCGCTAATCTATTAGCTCCGAAAGTAAGGAAGCGCGAACCGAAGCGTCAAGATGCAGCCGCACTCTGCAACTCGATTGCGCGAAGCTTAGATAAGCCCCCTGGGAACCCGGGGAAAGACGCAATTCCGCACTTTCCCCGCCGGTTTCGAAGCCGCAAGCCACCCGGTTCCCGTCAGTTCCAGTCTTGGAACGGATTCCAGGGCCGCCGCTCGGCAGAGGGGGCACGAGGGTGATTGCGAGAATGCGCCCAGCTCGAAGGCTGTTCCGAAATCTGCATCCGCCGTTTCCGGTGCCGTCGTAACGATAGGCTCGGAAGCAAAATGCACCGGCTGCCCGCGGAGCGCGCTCGCCACCTTGCTGTCGAGAGCGTAAATGTCGGGATAGGTATGGACCTGCCCCTTATCGTCCGCCTCGGCGGTGAAATACGCGATATGCACCGGGATCCGATTTCTGAGCTGGATCTCGGTCGTTTCGCCCGATGAAACCATTTGCTGAATCTGAGCAGCACCCATGCCCTTGTCGTGAGCCAGCAGCACCTCGGCGAAGTGGACCGGGTTTTGCGTGCGCATGCAGCCGTGGCTGAAGGCGCGCATCCCGTCGCCGAAGAGATGGCGGTCGGGCGTATCGTGCATGTAAACGTCGAATTTGTTGGGGAAGCGGAATTTTACCACGCCCAGCACGTTCTTGCCGCCTGCCCCTTGCGTGAACTGGTAGCGCCTGATGTCCACATCCGGCCAATTCACCGAGTCCGGATCGACCGGCTTACCGTTCAGGCTGACGCGCAGGCCGCCGAGCTTCTGCAACGTATCGCTGCTGCTCCCGCCGCCGCCGCTGCTTCCGCCGAACAGGAAGAAGGGGGTGTCCTCGCCTCCCTTGTGTGCACCGCCGCTGCTGCTGCGAAGCCTCGGCCCAATCTCGTTGACCTTGATACCTTCAGGCACCGACCATTCCGGATTGAACGTGATAAACTCCATCGGCGCGGAGAAGCTTGGCGTGGGCGTATCCGGCTTACCGACGACGATCTTCTCCTGAAGCACCATCTTCCCGTGGTCGTAGATGCGGGTATACTGCTCCGGAACGCTATCCCAAACGTAGAAATCGCCCAGGTTTTCGGGCATCCAGCGCCAGCGCTCCATGTTCACGAGAATGCGCATCCGCTTCTCGCTCATAGTGCCGCCCCGGCTTTCGCCGCTGCTACCGCCTTCGTCGTCCTCGTTCAAGGAAGCCCTGCTGCTTCCGGAATCCTTGCCGCCGAGCGCAAGATATGCCTGGCGCAGCCGTTTGAACTGCTCGGTCTTCGGATGGAGATTGCGCAAATAAGCGTCTGCCGAGTCGGCGGTAGATATACCTTCCAGGACCGAATTGGGATCGTAGATATGGGGGCGGCGGTCGATAAGGGGGCTGAGCGATGTGGGGTCGAGCCTGCCGCCGCGCGCATATCGCGCATATTTCAGTACCGCGAGGCTCAGCTTAATCTCAGCCTCGGCCGCGGTTTCGGGGCTTGCCGATGCGCCGGGATTCGACGGAACAGAGAATGCGGATAAATCGAGGCCCCAATCGTCGGCATTGCGGATTTCGCGGATGACCTTGTTGGCCTTCGAATTGAAGCCTTCTTTGGAGATCCAGATTGGCTTCCCCTTGTTGTCATTATAATAGGCAGCAAGCCCCGCCAGATCTTCGCGGTGGGACTCGGACTTTCCGCCGGCATGGGCGGCATGGGCGAGGATTTGCTTGGCTACGGGATCGGTAGGCTCTGCTTCGGGCGCCTTGACTGTTTCCACGGGCTTCGCCTCCCCGGCGCCGGGCGCCTTGGGAGCTGGGCCGCTCGGCTCAGGCGGCGTCAAAGGATCGGGTGCCGCGGCAGGTGCGGGCTCCAAAGGCGCCGCATGCAGCAAATGCCGTAGAGTAGCATGCGCATTCGAAGGCTTGGCGGGGTGCGCCGCCGGCTTCTCATCCTTGCCGTTCGAGTTGTGAGCAGCCGCTGCTGCCGCTTGTTCCATCGCAGCAGCAGCTTGCGCTTCCGGCGTTCCCAAATCCTGCGCCATGGCGATCGGTGACACGCCGGCAACACAGGCTGCGAGCCCTAGGCGAAACACTGTTCTTGCAATCATTCCGAACCTCTGTTGCCCCTCTGCAGGCACCTGCTGAAAGCGCCGTGGGGTTGAAGCCTTCCATCCGCCGCGAAGCTGGAAAAGGTTCCCGTTCCTGGTGCAGGCTACCGCGCCGGCCAGGCAATCCGCCGTTTAGCGCACGTTATGTTGTAATCGCCGAAGACGCAAGCCTGGTTAAAGCTTAGGCACTTTACTGCATCCGGCCAGAACCTTGTTTCAATGGCGTTTCGTCATAAATTAGGCACGAAAAGCAGCGCCTTCGCCTAGCCGCCGGCTTGACCGTGACCCGCGGGGATGCTTTGGCTTTTGCAAATGACACCGGCACCTCTTTCTGGAGACGTGGATGCGATCTTTCTTCCGCGCCAAAATTCATCGCGCGACTGTGACGCAGGCTGACCTCGACTACGAAGGAAGCCTGTCCATCGACCGCGATCTCATGGATGCGGCGGACATCGCCGAATTCGAAGAGGTGCATGTCTGGAACGTCACCCGCGGCACCAGGCTCACCACCTACGCCATCGAGGCGGAACGCGGAAGCGGCGTGATTTGCGTGAATGGCGCGGCGGCACATCTCGTGCATGTGGACGACTTGGTCATTATCGCAACCTATCACCTTGTGGAGCGCGCGGAGGATGCCCCGGCCCCCGTTGTGGTGCGGGTGGACGGGAAGAACCGGATCATCGGAACGGAGCCGGAAGTGGCCGGGCCGAAGCGCCGGTAGAGCCGGTTCCGGCCCACAACGCTGGACTAACCCAATCTCAACCCTGTTTGAGGGCACCTTCCGCCACAGGAGCGATTTTCGAGCGAGCTGCATATCCCTCTAAGCCCAGTTTGGGCAGGCAGGTACGCACGCCATGACAAAACTCCTTACCCCTGAAAGCACCCATTTTGATAACCAAAGCGGCCTTTCTAATTTAAACTAATTGTAGCAGATGTGTCTTGCTGGAAAGTTAAAGCCAAATCACAAGTAAGACATTGAAATCATTGCAATAAAAACTACCCGCGCGCCATGATTATGGTAAAGACACAATATTTAACTGTAGTTTTGAAAGCCGGAATTCAAGCAATTTGCGCTAAAATTCGAGCAATTTTCGCCAGTTTCGGGCACTTGCGATTCCGCGTTAACCTTGTTTTCTTAAGGAGTGGGGCGGTCGCATAGGTATCGTAGGCCGGCTACCGCAAAATGTTGAGAACAGCGGGACTAACGGGATAAGCAATTCGAGCAATTGCCTGCATTAACCGCCCCCGGCCACGCCTACCGTTTTCACCGCGTATCAAGAAGTGAGACGGCTCGCGGATTTCGCCGATTTTTTTGTCCCGGCCGCGAACCGATTCGCCGCCCGGCCGCCTCTTAGTGATCGAGGGCTGCGTCCTCAAGCAATCGATCAAAGGGAAACCGCCATGTTCTACACCAAGAATGTTCCAGGCTGGGAACGCGTTCTGCGCGTTATCATGGGCTTAATGAGCTTCGCTTACGCTGGCATGAATTGGGGCGTATCTGGCCTCGCCGTGGCGATGGGCGTCATGGGCGTCATGCTGGCAATGACGGGGTTGGTTGGCTTTTGCCCCATGTGCGCAATGGTAGGCCGCAAACTCGATAAGGCACGCTGATCATGACGGGGCGGGACGGCCGGACGAACCTGATCTGCGCCGCGCGCACCGGCGATCCCGCCGCTATCGAACAGCTGCTTGCCGTCTGCCAGGCCGATGCCCGCCGCTACGCCTACAAGCACTGCCAGGCCAGCGATGTCGACGACGCCGTTCAGGAGGCGCTGCTCACGATCTCGCGCAAGCTCGGAGGGCTCAAGGCAGTAGCGGCCTTTTCCTCCTGGCTGTTCACCGTCGTCAGGCGGGAATGCCGCAAACTCGCGCACATGATGTTCGAGCACGATACGCTCGACGAAGAGATTGTGCAGCAATTGGCCTCCCGCGACAGCGAGACGCTGCGGGTCGATCTCGCCAGCGCCTTGGAATCGCTGCCCGCACATTACCTCGAAGTCGTGCTGCTACGCGACTTCGAGGAACTCACCATCGCCGAAATCGCCGGGCGCCTGGGCGAACAGCCAGGCGCCATCAAGAGCCGGCTGCGCCGGGCAAGGGAGCTGGTGCGCGAATACTTGCTGGGTCCAGCACCAATGGACCGCAAATCCGCCTGACGGATAGGCATTGCTGCGTTTTGCCGCCGGACGCTATCGGATACGCTCACCCATCCGTTGGTCCCGCGGCTTGTCTTCCAACAGGCATCGCGGCTGGTCCAAATATCCGGCAGGCGTTTCCCGAAGATCCTCTAACGCCACGTGCGTGCCGCCAAGCAAGCTGACCGCACCGTCCGCCTGGATTATTGCCGCGCGCATGAGACGCCCTTTGGGCGAGTAAGCATAGGTGTGCTCGAAATCCGCCTTGCCGCGCTGCATTTTCACGGCCCGGATCAAATGGCCATCGGGGCTGAAATAGCCGGCGTAATAGGAATGGCCCGCGGCGGACAGCGCTTGCGCCTCCTCGCTCGTGATCTTCTTGACGAGACGCAGCGGCAGCGCAAACCGGTATCCATCCAAGCCGCTGTAATATTCGATGGGATCGTGACGCCGCCACCTCAGGACTTCGCGGAACCGCAAATAGAGCACTACGATCACAGCGAAAGCAAGCGCGGGGGCCACATAAACAGCGTACACCTTCGTCATCCTCTTCTGCGGCAGGCAGCTACAAAGCTTTTGGCTGTTGTCGCTACTGCAGGAGGATAGGTTCAAAGCCCCGCGCGGCCAGCCGCCGGCGTTGGCTGCGGCCCGTTACACCATCTAAGCAAGCATTCCTGGCTTGCCCAACGAATGCCCAGGAGCCTGCTATGGGTCGAAAGCGGAGATCGCGACGGAAATTGGGAACGCCAGCAGTATCTCGGACTCCGGACATTCTCTTCGACACGCAAGAATGGGTGCAGCGTTCGGTCTTGAATCTGCCATGCTGAAGCTCACTTGCGACCTTGTGACTCGCTGCAGCCGAAATGACTCTCTGTCGCCGCTTGCGCGATGCCGTACTCTCACGTAAATTGCCTAACTGTTAGTAGCGGCATTCGACAGCCACTTCGCTGTAGCTGCCCAAAGGCCAGAATATAAAACATGCCTTACGAATACGAAATATTCATTTCATATCGTCGCTCATCGACAGCCGGTAAGTGGGTTCAGACCCACCTCCTACCTAGGCTGTCTGCAAGGATTAATGAGCTGGCCCCTCAAGAAGTAAGGCTAAGTTGCAACTCTCAACTTGAGGGTGGCGTTCGGTGGCCCGAAGAATTAAAAAGAAGACTTCAAACATCCGGCTTGCTTTTGTGTGTTTGGACTGCGGATTATTTTAGATCACCCTGGTGTATGGCGGAGTGGATGAGCTTCAAGGAGCGCGAAACTTTGCTGGGAATGTTTACTCAAGCCAATCCACAGGGTCTCGTCTATCCAATCCGGTATGCGGATGGTCAGTTTTTTCACCCCGACGCCAAAAACACACAATGTCGTCGCGACTTTTCTGATTTGTCATATCCAGACGAAGTTTTCAGACTTTCAGAGAAATACATTGCATTTGATGATCTTGTGACGGCAATGGCAAATGACCTTGTCGAGCGCCTTTCTACGTTGCCGGCTTGGCAAGCTGATTTTCCAATCGTAGAGCCTCCGCCAATGCCTGAAGTTAAGCTAAGTCGTCCTATCTTGGTGAGTGCGGTATGACTGGTACTGTCATTACGTTCTACTCTTTCAAGGGTGGTGTTGGGCGGAGTTTCGCCGTCGCCAACATAAGCGCCATACTTAGCCAATGGGGGTACCGAACGCTTGTAATTGATTTTGATATTGAGGCCCCGGGACTCAATCATTTCTTTTGTGATACCTCGATTGCGGAGACTGCGGGCGTGCTCGGGTTTGTCGGCGATGTCGCAGCAGGTCAACCCAGGCGTTGGAATCGCTATGCCACCCCAGCAAACGTAAGTGGGATCGATCCAGGCAACTTGTGGCTTATGCCTGCCAGCAGCGCCCCTAATACACAGTATATCGAAGTCGTGCAGAAACTAGACTGGGATAAGCTGTATGAGGAGCACGACTTTGGTTCAGCAATTGAACGACTTCGACAGGAGTGGGTCGAAAATTTTGACTTCATATTGATCGACAGTCGAACAGGTATAACCGATTTTAGTGGATTGACGACAGCCCAGTTGCCGGATGTTCTTGCGTTTCTATTTACCCCGAATTTTCAGAGCCTGCTGGGCTCCTGTGACATAGCAAGAAAGGCGATGGATGCTCGCCGCCAGTTGCCGGTGGACCGCCCGGCTATAATGCCTCTCCCAATCGCTGCCAAGTTTGATCAAACTGAGGAATATGATCGAGCGCAGTTTTGGAGGAAAAGATTTGCAGATCAGACACGACCTTTCTTCGAGTGCTGGGTACCTCCAGGCAGTGATATGTTCAGAATGGTGGACCTTCTATCAATCCCCTACGTTCCCAGATGGTCATTTGGAGAAGAGCTAGCAGCGGTTTCGGAAGTGGCATCATCGGGCGGTGCTCGCAGCCCGAGCTATCCTGCTTCCTTTGCTCTGGAGACCATAGCGGCATTGATTGCCAATAGGTTTGACAATGTGCCGTTGCTATTGAGCAGCCGGGACGAGTACGTCCTGACAGCTAGGGCAGGTGTTCACGCGAGCAGGGCCGGCGGCGAACGAGACTTGAAGATATTTCTATCTTATAGTCATAAGGATCAAGAGGTTGCGGCACAGGTGAAAGATGCTCTTGAAGAGGCTGGCTTTCAGACGTTTTTTGCGCACAAAGACTTGGAGTTCGGAAGCGACTGGGCGGCTAATATTGAAAAGCGTTTACTAGAAGCCGACGCGATGGTTGCCCTTGTTAGCAACTCTGAAGCGCGGTATCAGAAGATAGAGACAGAAACGTTCTTGAGAGCGGCTCTAAGATCTGACGTGAGGCGACCTATAATCCCGCTGTTTCTTCCCGGCTCAGAAGAAACGCTAAGATCATCTCGGCTTTCGGATTTTCATGGGATTGCGGTGGACCCGAATAGTAACTTGTTACTGCAAATTAAGCCGTTAATCGAGCGCCTGAACGACTTAGCTGGCGACGATCAACAACCTACGTCCCGCCGTGATTCTTTGTGGTGGAGCCGATTGTTTGGTCAAAAATGACGTGTGTGAATGCTGCAAGGTCTTGCAATGAAATATGGGGCGGTTAGCCGTGCGTCTGCAAGCGCGCGCGGCTTTCCGCGAAGCTACCACCGAGGGCAAGTCCCAAGGCCGAACAACTGCGCTGTTGTGGCAGGCCTAGAATTCGCCCGGCTAAGCCACGAGACAGCCAGTTCCGCTTCCCCTTTAGCAGAAGACGGTTCGGCCAAAAGGCGAAAGTTCACACACGGCCTCATGCAGCAAAATTCAGCCCCTGGGCAGCTAACGCCAGGGAAGGCCATGTGTTGGGGAAGCCAGGAAACTCTGCTTAGACGGCGTAAATCCGCAAAATCATCGATGTGGCCGCCTCGATGACGGCGGCTTCGTCTTTGGCGATTGGAACGCCGATGAGCGCAGGCCAAAACAGGCTTTCCTTCACCGCGCCAAGGAACTGCTGCGCCGCCAGCAGCGGATCGGGAACGGCCAACCGCCCCAGCCCGCTCTGGGCAGCGAAGTACTGCTCCACCAGTCCCACCGCCGGGCCTTTGCCGACGCTTTGAAATTCGGCCGCCAGTTCCGGTATGCGATGCTGCTCCGCGATCACGAGCCGCAAAAGCCCGCTCACTTCCGGCCGGCGCAGGTGGCCCAGAATGGCGCGCGCAAGGCGCGGCAGCGCCGTCTCTGGAGCTTCGCCTGCCGGCGGCAGCAGCGCATCCGCATCGAGCAGCCCCTCATAAAGCCGCTGCGTCACGGCACGGAACAGGTCGCGCTTGGAGGGAAAGTGATTGTAGACCGTGCGCTTCGAAACGCCGGCGTGGGCGGCAATGGCATCCATCGAAGCCGCCTCATAGCCCTGAGCAAGGAAGGCCTCCGTAGCCGCAGCTATGATTGCCGCTCGCTTGGCATCGCTCCGCTTTGTCGAATCCGCCATTGACATCTGAGCCTCTACGTAAATACACTACACAGTGTAGTTTACATTTCAAGCCGCTGCTTGCATCCGGCAAGCGCGGCGAAGGGGACGGTCATGCAAAAGCGCGAACTTGGCAAGAGCGGCATCTGGGTTTCGGAAATCGGGCTGGGCTGCATGGGGATGTCGGAGTTTTACGGTCCCTCCGAAGATGACGCGTCGCTCGCCGTGCTGCAACGCGCTTCGGAACTGGGTGTCACTCTTTTCGACACCGCCGACACTTATGGCTTGGGCCACAACGAAATCCTCCTAGGCGCATTTTTGAAGGGCCGGCGCGATGTAGCGGTAGCGACCAAATTCGGCATCGTGCGCGAGCCGGGCAAATACGAGCGCCGGATCGACAACAGCCCGGACTATATCGCGAAAGCCTGCGACGCCTCGCTGAAGCGGCTGGGTATCGAAACCATAGACCTCTATTATGCGCATCGCATCGACCCGGCGCAGCCAATCGAAGAAACCGTAGGCGCCATGGCCCGTTTGGCCGAGGCGGGGAAAGTGCGGGCACTTGGCTTGTCCGAGGTTTCGCCCGCGACCTTGAGACGGGCTCACGCGGTCCATCCGATTGCCGCTGTGCAGAGCGAATACAGCCTTTGGACGCGCGACGTGGAAGCAGGCGTCCTGCCCGTGTGCCGCGAACTGGGGATCGGCTTGGTGGCGTATAGCCCGCTCGGGCGTGGCATGCTTACCGGCACGATCACCAGCGAAACGCAATTCGCCGGCAACGATTTCCGGCGGAACGCGCCCCGTTTTCAAGGCGAAAACCTGGATGCCAACGTGCGGCTGACGGAAGTGCTGCGCGAGCTTGCGTTGGACAAAGGTTGCACGCCGGGGCAGCTTGCGCTTGCCTGGCTGTTGCATCAAGGCCCAGAGATCGTCCCGATTCCTGGCACGCGGCGGATCAAATATCTGGAGGAAAATACCGCAGCGGCGGCAATCGAGCTTTCTGCCGGAGATTTGAAGCGAATCGGCGCGGCGCTGCCCGCAGGCTTTGCGGCGGGTGACCGGTATCCGGCGGCGGGAATGGCCGGAGTGAATGCCTGAGCCGGCATTCCGAAGCGGCGGCTCTAACGGAATCGGGTCAATCGGGGAAGGGAAAAGCGGCGGGCCGCAACGTACATCGGGCGGCCCGCCGGATTATCAAGCATAGGCGGCGAGGGGCATATTGTCGTTCAACGCCCCGCGCGGTGTTTGGCCTCTCATCGTATTCATCGGCGCCAGCATGCCGAAAGCCGGAGCGCCCGCTAGGCCCTGCTCGCGGCCCCGCAGCGAAAGCCCGCGCCGGCCCTCGGCCGCGGCCGGACGGGGGCTGACTTTCCCGGGCAATGGCGGCGTGCGCAGCGTAGCGAACGCCTCTCTCATGCAAAGCGACGCCATCAACTCAAGGATCAGCGACCAGAAGATCGGCAGGCTGCGCCGGATCTTCGCCTCGTCCACGCCGAGCACCCACGCCAGCGTTTCCGCCCCGGCATCCTTGGAAGCGGGCCTTCCCTGAGTAAGCTGCGACTCGGCCGATTCGATCCGGGCCTGGGCATTGTGGACCATGCCGCAGTAGGCCTTGGACTTCTCGGCGGTAGCGTTGGAGCAGCCGCTGGTAAGCTGCCAGCGCGGGTTCATCCGAAGCCCCGTCATTTCGGCGGTGGCCAGTGCTTCCATTTGCCGGGCACGCTCATACGCGTCGATCCTGAGGCCCCGGCTTTCCGTCATTTCCGTCCGGTAATGCACAGCGTACGCGATGGAATTGACAAGAACGAAAACAAGCGCCAGCAGCCAACTGACACGCCAGAGCCAAGCATCCCGGTGGGAGCCCTCCTCTGCCCGCTTGTCGGCCCAAGGAAGCATGAGCCAACTGACAACAACAACTGCGCCGAAGGCCAGGCCGAACATCAAACCCGCCGAGCCTCCGGATATTAGTTTTCCATTTTCAAATGCGGCATATGCGCTATAGGCACCGGCAACACATCCTCCCGCCGCAATTAGGAGACAAAGCGTGTGCCGCTTAATGTTGTTACCCATTTCCGATCACTCGCTGCCACGGCGTTGTTGAGACCGGCTCACTGAGTGGCGGCAGGAGCCTCCAACAAAAATGCCCAAACATGCTAAAAATTCTGCTAACAAATTAACGAGTGGGGCGGGCGAAACGAAGGAACGCCGGTCTATGCCTTTGTTGCAACACTTATTTTTGGTTGCATCTGACGTTTGTGCTACCATGCGTCCTTAACCGATTCGACCGGAGAGCGCCTGTGAAAGCGATGGTATTGAAAGCGCCCGGCCAGCCTCTTGAGCTGGAGGAGCGCGATGTTCCGTACCCCAGGGCAGGCCAGCTTCTCATCAAGGTCAAGGCTTGCGCCGTTTGCCGCACCGACCTCCACGTCACCGATGGCGACCTGCGGCCTTGCTGCGAGCAGATCGTGCCCGGTCACGAAATCGTGGGCGAAGTCGCAGGACTGGGCGGAGGCGTCGAGGATTTCGAGAAAGGCCAGCGCGTCGGTGTGGGCTGGCTCGGCTATACTTGCGGCGAGTGCGAATACTGCAAACGCGGCGAGGAGAACCTCTGCGACAATGCGAAATTCACCGGCTACCAGATCGACGGCGGCTTCGCCGAATATTTAGTTGCGGACGCCCGCTATTGCTTCCCGGTTCCGGAAGGCTACAGCGACGCGGCGGCAGCCCCACTCATGTGCGCAGGGCTAATCGGCTACCGCGCGCTCAAAATGGCAGGCCGCGGCCGCGCGCTGGGCATCTACGGATTTGGCGCTGCCGCCCACATCGCTGCTCAAGTCGCGATGTACGAAGCGCGCAACGTCTTCGCCTTTACGCGCCCTGGCGACAAAGCGGCGCAAGCCTTCGCGCGCTCGGTAGGCTGCGTTTGGGCGGGCGGTTCCGATGAAAAGCCCGCCACCCCGCTCGACGCGGCGATCATTTTCGCCCCCGCGGGCGAACTCGTCCCCATCGCCCTGCAAAACGTCAGGAAAGGCGGCATCGTGGTCTGCGGCGGCATCCACATGTCGGCGATACCGAGCTTCCAGTACAATATCCTGTGGGGCGAACGGACGTTGCGCTCGGTCGCCAACCTCACCCGCCGCGAAGCCTTGGAATTCCTCGCCATCGCCCCGAAAGTCCCGGTGAAGACGACGGTCCAGACCTTCCCCTTAGCCCAGGCCAACGAAGCCCTGGCCGCTTTGCGTAGCGGCAACCTTACCGGCGCCGCCGTCCTCATGCCCTCGTGAGGTGAATACACTTATGTAGAGCAGTGCGGCTGCCGCAGCGTCCCCTCCCATGGGGACGAGGGGAGGGGGAGTTCAGCTCCGATCCAGGCACGGCCGCGCCTAAGCCTTCTTCACGAACTCCGATTTCAGGCTCATCGCGCCAAATCCATCGATCTTGCAATCGATGTCGTGATCGCTATCGACGAGGCGGATATTCTTGACCTTGGTGCCAACCTTGATGGCCTTCGAAGAGCCCTTCGGCTTGAGATCCTTGATGACAACGACGGTATCGCCGTTTTGCAGGACATTCCCCGCGGAGTCGCGATAGACCCTGCCGGCCTTGGCGGCGCCGCTCGCGCCCGCCAGCCATTCGTGGGCGCACTCCGGGCAGACGATCAAGCCGTTGTCCTCGTAGGCATAGGTGCTGCCGCATTTCGGGCAGGGCGGGATCGCGCTCATATGTTTCTTCCTTGGCTGCGGAGGCTGGAACTGCCGGCAAACGGCCACGTCCGGGCCGGAGGTCAGGCCGGTTTGGGGGCGCTTTCGGGATTGCTGAGGAAGCAATAGCAATATGAGTGGCGCCTGACAACGCTGGGCCGTGGCGCGAGGATTGTTTTGGACCAAAGTGCTGCGGCTGGTTCAGGCGTGCTGCTGCCTGCCTTCCGGTTGTGAAAAGCACCGGTCAGGCAAGGCCATACCGGGAATTCACCAACGGCAGCGCAATTATAAGACGCCAGTTGGCTGCTTGTTATCGTTTCTACTATAGATTGCACGCATCATCACCTGAGCGCGATGGAGCGGACGTTGTCCTGGTTTTATTTGTTGTGCGCGGGCCTCATGGAAATCGGCTGGCCCGTTGGCTTGAAGATGGCACAATCGGAAGGGCAGCGCCTAACCGGCGTGGCCATCGCGCTCGCCTTCATGGGAACGAGCGGCTTCCTGCTTTGGATCGCCCAAAAGGAGATTCCCATGGGGACATCCTACGCAGTTTGGACGGGGATCGGTGCGGCCGGAACGTTCCTGTTGGGCCTCATGCTTTATGGCGAACCCGCCAGCCCCGGCCGTTTTCTCGGTGCCGGGATCATAGTCGCCGGGGTGATAACCCTGAAACTCGCCCACTGAGGGCCGCCAGCCGGATCGCTACATAGAACGGTAGGCAGACATGGGCATCGGATGTCATTGGGCCAAACACCGGGATCTCATCGCGAACCATAAACCGCAGGGCGAAAGGGGACTTTCGCGGCGGCTTCGCGCAGCCATGCCGGAGCTACCGTATCCGTAGTCATTGTCCGCGCTCCCTGATGCGGATTACGGCGCTACAAATGGTGCTCAACCGCTTCCGTCGCTTCGAACAGGGCCTTGGTCAGATCGGTGCGCGAGATCATACCCACGAGCTTATGCCCCGGCTCCAGCACCGGAAAGCTCCTCGCCCGCATGGCGATCATCAGATCGAGCGCGCGCGTCAGCGGCTCCTCAGGCTCCACATAGGCCACATCCTTGGTCATGATGCTGCTCACCGGGCGCGTCATCAGATCCTGGTAGTGCGGCATGATCTGGGTCGTCGTGAACACGAACGCCTTGAGATAATCGAACTTGGTCACGATCCCCACGCACATATCGCCATCCACCACGGGAAAGCAGTTGTAGTCGTGGTGCTCGAACAGGGCGCCAAGCTCGTGCAAGGTCATGCTGGGCGGAATGCTCATGACATTCTTGGTCATGTATTGTTTGACATGCCATTCGAGAAAGCGGTGCATGGCCATATTGGCTCCATCTTGCACTAAGCGGAGTTTCCCCCGGCAAGGACCACCGGTCTTGGGATAAAACTCCTGCGAGAACAAAAGATTATAAGCAAGCACTCGCTGGGTGGCCAACGAATGCTTGGTTAGGGTTGGCGGTGGACCTGCCGCTTAAGCGTTCCATCGGTGCGCCGCGTTAGATTTAGAAACGAGGCCTGCAACAATCAACGGAAAACGCCTGCCGGCGATCCGCTGTCCTTGCTTTTCAAGCCCGCCAGCCGTGCTTCGAAATCCGCAAAGCTGACGCCCTGGCTGCCCCGGCTCCTGAAATAGATATGCCGCGCCAGCCAGCGCAAAGCCGGCGTGCAGAAGGCAGCGGACAGAAGGCTGTTCGGCGGGGCGAGATCGAGGCCCGCGCGCATTGCGCGATCCAGTGTGAAACTTGGCAGTTCCCGCGCAAGCGCAAGCTCCGGAGGCGGCCCGAAATGCAGCAAATGATCCGCCACGAGTTGCGCCGAGCGCCGGCCGAACCTAAGCGCATAGCGGATGCCGCCGCCCGTCATCGGCGAAGCCATGCCCGCCGCGTCGCCAATCAGCGTAACACCGGGGATCGCCCAGGGCCGCACCAGCCCGCCGCACGGAATGCGCCCGCGCGTGTGCCCCACTTTCTTCGCATTCCCGAACCCGAAAATCGGCTCGGTCTTCCTGAGGAATTCCTTCAGATGCGGCCGCCGCCCAGGTGCGGCCGCCAGCCCGGCATGGAAACTCGAAGGCCCTGGCACGACCCAGGCGATGTGGCCCGGCGCGATGCGGGAATCCAGGAAACAATGCAGAAAACGTGCGTCGGCGCCCTCAAGGTCATCGAACCGCGCCTCGATGGCGGCCAGGAAGCGATTATTGCGCCCCAGCCCGAAATGGCGCGCCACCGCCGACCGCGCCCCGTCCGCGCCCAGGATATGCCGTGCCGAAATATTCACGCCCGAAAAGACGAAGACGCCGCCTTCCCGCTCCGCGCCCGTGAACGGCGTGCGCCACAGGAGGTGCGCGCCAGCCCGCATCGCCTCCTGCGCCAGCCAGCTGAGCAGCCGCCCCGGCTCGGTGGTAAGGAAAAAACTGCCTGGCGCGAACAGATCGACATGCCGCAAATTCGGCGCATAGAACCGCACGCCATGCACACGCCGGGTGAGGCTGAAAGGAACGTCGAACTCTTCCGCCGCTTCCTGGACCAGAATGCCGGTTGTCGCGGCCCCCTGCTCCGGCCCGGCCTTGGCGTCGAGCACCGCCACCTTGAGGCCGCGCATCGCGGCGGTTTTCGCCGCGGCAAGACCTGCGAAACTGGCACCGATGATTGCTAGGTCGTAGGGTTGGGGGGGCTGGATCATCGCACTATCCCGCGTTTTGAATAACTTTCACTAATGCAGAGCAATGTGGCGGTTCTTGAGCGACTAACGTAAGCGCAGTTATTCTGTTCCGCCAGCGCTTACATATCGAATTTGCGCCGGCGCATATGGCCGCAGCCCGCAAGGAAATGCCGCAGACACATCATGCACACGTTTTGTGCAGAAGCTTTTGATAGATGCCGAAATCCTCGGCCGAAAAGCAGCAGAATATGATGTCGCGCAAAGAGGACGGCTGCACCGCGAAACGGCGCACTTCCGCGATGGCCGCCGGCGCCGCCAGCTCGATCGGATAGCGGAACGCCCCCGTACTGATCGACGGAAAGGCTATGGACTGCGCGTTATGCTCCGCGGCAAGCTCCAGCGACCGCCTGTAACACGAAACGAGCTGCTCCGGCTCCCCGCGCCCGCCGCCCCGCCAGATCGGCCCAACGGCGTGAACGATGTACTTCGCCTTGAGCCCATAGCCGGCCGTGATCTTGGCATCGCCCGTTTCGCAGCCGCCAAGCCGCTCGCAAGCTTCGAACAGCTCCGGCCCCGCCGCATCGTGGATCGCTCCATCGACGCCCCCGCCACCGAGCAGCGTCGAATTCGCCGCGTTCACCACCACATCTACGTCGAGCGATACAATGTCCCCGTACAAGGCTCGTGTGTTGAGGGCCATTCTTCAAGTTCCTCCATTGCCGCCCTTTCCGGTCCGCGCAGGCGCCATGACCGCCGGGCTCTGGCCGAAGTAAATCGCACCCTCGCGATATCCCCGCTATCCGCAAACAGGCCGGCGCAAGTTTCGTTTGCGTTAACCCATTTCGGTGCCGCGTCTGCTATAACGGTACGATCCTGCGCTCAAGTAGCCCAGAGGGCGGTAGCGCATTATCCTGCGCTCAAGTAGCCCAGAGGGCGATAGCGCATTACGAAGTGCAGTTAGTGGAATCTGTCATGCGTTTTGAAACCGAAGCGTTAGAGCGTTCTATCGATATTGGCGCGGGAAACCGCATTATTGAAGGCGATTGCATCGAGGCTCTGTCCGCCCTGCCATCCGGCTCGGTCGACCTCGTTTTCGCCGACCCGCCCTATAATCTCCAGCTTGGCGGCGAGCTTTTGCGGCCGAACAACACCCGCGTCGACGGCGTCAGCCAGGACTGGGACAAGTTCGACGATTTCGCCACCTACGACCGTTTCAGCCGGGCGTGGCTCAAGGAATGCCGCCGGGTGCTCAAACCGGACGGCGCGATCTGGGTGATTGGCTCCTATCACAACATCTTCCGCCTCGGCTCGGCGCTGCAAGACCTCGGCTTCTGGCTCCTGAACGATGTCATCTGGGTGAAGACCAACCCGATGCCGAACTTCAAGGGCACGCGCTTCACCAACGCGCATGAGACGCTGATCTGGGCCTCGCGCAGCCAGTCCTCGAAGCCCACGTTCAATTACGACTCGCTGAAAGCCTTCAACGACGACCTGCAGATGCGCTCCGATTGGCTGATCCCGATCTGCTCAGGCCCCGAGCGCCTGCGCGACGATGGCGGGCGGAAGGCGCATCCGACGCAGAAGCCCGAAGCGCTGCTGCGGCGCGTCATCATGGCGACGACCAAGCCGGGCGGCCTCGTGCTCGACCCCTTCTTCGGCACCGGCACCACCGGCGCCGCCGCCAAAGCCCTCGGCCGCCACTTCATCGGCATCGAACGCGACCCCGACTACGCAGCCGCCGCCCGCGAGCGCCTCGCTTCGGTGCTGCCGTTCGCCCCCGAAACCGCCGGCCCCATCACCTCCAAGCGCGCCGAGCCGCGCGTCCCCTTCGGCATGGTGCTGGACCTCGGCATGTTGCGTCCCGGCGAAGTGCTGTTCGACGCCAAGGCTCGCATCCGCGCGCAAATTATGGCGGATGGCTCGCTGCTATGGGACGGCATGCGCGGCTCGATCCACTCAATCGGCGCGAAGGCGCAGGGGCGCGCGGCATGCAATGGGTGGACGTATTGGCATTTCGAGAAGCCGAAGGCGGGCCTCGCCCCCATCGATTTGCTCCGCGCGGAGGTCCGCCGCACCATCCAGCCTGCCGCCCGGCACTAGCGCGGCCGGGCGCCGCAAACCGAGTTTCCTTGGGGCTGGCATCATCGATCAAAACGCCGTAGCGATGCTCGCGGGAACCCCGCCGATGCTTGCTCCAATAAAATCAATAATTTAATGAGCTAATCGCGGCCCAGCATGCTCGATCTTCGCTATAGGCACACCTAGGCCGGACAGAGGGACACGGCCAGAAGGCTGTCGTGTCACCCCAGGAGCGCTTGCATTGTGAAGCTCGGAGGGCGTGCGCGGATGGATTGTACAGTACAAATACAACCAGGACGAGCTTTGTTGCGCCCCAAATCCTTGCGGTTGATGTATTTTCCCGAATACGTTGGCAGAATTGCAACCGCTAGAATATTGCTATTCATCAAGTATTTATATAATGGGGGCGTGGGTGGTTTCATAGGGATCTTTGCTCTCTCAACCTAGCAGGCGAGAAGGCGACAAACGTGCGGCGTAATTTCGCCGTCATGTTTGAGTTCTGCTTTCTGGCGGGCGTGGTCAAACGGTCCCAGCAGTAACCATTCAACGGAAGTGGCATAGGCGCAGCGTGGCAAATCAAAGAGCAAATTCCTCTTTATATCCGCTCACTATGCGCGGATTTGCGATGCCGTTGGGGACATCGTATTGTATCCGCTGGCCGGTTAAGGTGCAGCCGCAGTGCACCGCGGCGTGTCCCGGAAGCGCTTACGCCGCAATGCCGGTGGGCGGTTCGCCTGAACGGGCAGCTTTTCAGCTTCTGCGAACTGCGCAGTTGCCAAGTATGCTGTAAGGCTAGCGAGATAGAGATTATGCGTTCCAAGCCACCGGCCAACCGCAAGCTGTCAACTCCTGCGCTTCTATTTTGGGTAGTCGTCGTTCTGCCTACCATGATAGCTGGCGTTTACTATTCCCTCTATGCTACCAACCGTTATGCGGTTGACGTCCAGTTTTCCGTTCGGAGCGTGAATGGTTCGCAGGGTGGAGGCCTCACCTCGCTGTTCCGTACCATTGGCATTTCGCGCGACGAGGACAGCACTTACGCCGTCATCGATTACATCTTATCCCGCGATGCTGTCCGGGAGTTGGGTGAAGAACGGTTACGGAAGTTCTTTGGCAGCAAATCCATCGATATTTTTTCCCGCTATCCAAGATTTTGGAGCTGGGATAGTTTTGAACAGCTTTATTATTATTATTTAAACCGGGTTGAAGCGTGGTACGATACCAAGGGTGGTCTGGTAGTACTACATATTTCGGCTTTTAGCCCGGAGGAGGTCGAGGCGCTTGCGAGATCGCTGCTGCACCTTAGCGAAGGGCTCATAAACCGCATGAATGTGCGGGCGCAGGGCGACTCCGTCACCTATGCGGAGCAAGAGGTAACGCGCGCGGAGCAATTGGTTATCGAAGCGCAAAAAAGGCTGACCAGTTTCCGCAACACTGAATTCTTGCTCGACCCGGAGGCAGACGCAGCCAAGCTCGTTGAACTAGTGGTGAAGTTGAAAGGAGATTTGGCCGAGGCGCAACGCCAGCTCTCCGAAACGGTGCAAAGCTCGCCGTCCAGCCCTAACATTACCGGTTTGCGGAGCCGGATCGGTGCGCTTGAGGAACAGATCAGGATAGAAACGGCGAAAATCGGCGAAGGGCCCGCCGCACTGGCTCCCAAAGTCTCCGCGTACGAGCGATTAGTGCTCGACAAGCAATTTGCCGACCGCAATCTCGGGCTTGCATTCGATGCGCTGCAAATGGCGCGGCAGGTGGCCCGGCGCCAGCAGCTCTATATCGAGACTGTGGTCAGCCCGAATCGCCCCGATGAATCCATCGAACCCAGGAGCACGCGCAACGTTTTTACTGTTTTCACCGTGTGTTTCTGCCTTTTCAGCATGCTTTGGCTCATAGTTGCGGGGTCGCGGGAGCACATGAATGGCTAAGTCCACGATGGCAGATTTCTTTGCCCGGTTTCGCGTCCAAACGCGCATCATGCATGCACTTGCACTACGCGAGTTGATGACGCGTTTCGGCCGTCACAATCTCGGATTCTTCTGGCTCATGGGCGAGCCGCTGATTTTGTGTCTGATGGTGATGGTGGGGTGGACGCTGGTAAAGCACAGGCTTGTCAATGTCGGCGTCGTTCCTTTTGTGCTCAGTGGCTATACCATGCTGACCCTGTGGCGCCATATGGTAACGCGTTCGATCCACTGCTTCCGCCATAACGCCGGCCTGCTGTATCACCGCAACGTGCACTATGCAGATACGCTTGTCGTCCGGGGATTGCTGGAACTCGGTGGAACAGGCATTGCATTCGTCATCGCTTACGTTCCTTTCTTCCTTTTCGACGTAATGGACCCGATTTACGATCCCCTGCTGCTGATTGGCGGGTGGCTGCTCCTGGGTTGGTTCGGCTTCGGCGTGGGGCTGCTTCTGGCGAGTTTGAGCGAGTTGTATGAAGTCGTCGAACGTGTGGTGCAACCGGTAATGTATGCCGCGCTGCCTTTGACCGGTATGTTTTACATGGTGTCTTGGCTACCTGATCAATTGGGCCGCTATGTCGTCTATTCGCCGTTAGTGAATTGCTTTGAGATGTTCCGCGATGGGCTGCTGGGACATCAGGTCGAAGCGCATTGGGATGCGATCTACACGGTTAAGTGTTGCCTCATTGTGAACGCAGCTGGCTTCCTAGCCCTCGGCACGGTCCGGAGTGATATCCGCGTCGAGTAGAAGTTATAGTGTTGCTTGGATAGGGGATTATTCGCAGGTGTCGGAAAGCGCTTACGAACTGCTAGTCTTGAAGGAGCGGCGGCAGGCACCGCCACCCGCAGTGCCCGAGGCTTTGCCCTTGCATCTGCGCGCCTTGAGGTACCTGCTGCAGGCCATAAGGCGCAATCCGCTGGCTGCGCTCGTTGTGGGCGGCCCGGTTCTCCTTGCTACGCTGTACTTCGGTCTGATCGCACCTAACGTTTACGTTTCGGAAGCACACTTTATCGTCCGTATGAAATCCGATCAAGGGCAAGGAGCGTTGGGGAGCATCTCGGGTGCTTCGCCTTTGTCTTCCCTCAGTACTATGACGGCTTCGCTCGACGACACACAGGCGGTCAACGACTATCTGGCTTCGCGAGATGCGATGTTCAGGCTTGTTAAGGAAGCCAGTTTTCTTGAGATTGTGGCGCGCCCAGAGGCCGATTTTCTAAGCCGTTACCCGAGGTTCTGGTGGCGCAAGACGCTGGAAGCTTTGTACGAGTTGTATCCGGGCTTCGTTTATCCGGATATCGATATGTCCTCGGGGATCAGCACTTTGTTAGTTTACGCCTTCCGGCCGGAAGATGCGCGCAATTTGTCTCAGACCTTGCTCCGATATGGGGAGGAGCGGGTCAACCAGATGAACGATCGCGCCCTTGAGGACTCCATTGCATTCGCTCGCGAGATGCTTGCCTCCTCGGAAGTGAAGTTAAAGGAAACGCAAGCCGTACTCACCGCTTTCCGGGAGCGCGAACACGTTTTCGATCCCAAGCGTCAGGGCACCGCAGAGATTGAGCTGATCAGCAAGCTGAGTAGCGAGGTTGCGGAGTTGAAAGCGGAGTTGGGCGAGGTCGTTGCTAACTCGCCGGGTAGTCCGAAAATCGCCTCCATCAAGGCTCGGATTGACGCCCTGGAGCGTCAAATCGACGATTATCACGCCGCCCTGGTTGGAGGAAAGAATGCGCTGGCGGGCAAGCTTGCGGAATACGAAAAGCTAGCTCTCGATCAGGAGTTGGCAGCGAAATCGTTTGCGGCCAACGCGGCATCGGTTGAAGATGCGCTCAAGCAATCGCAACAGCAGCGCCTTTATCTTCAACACGTTGTTGAGCCGAATCTCCCCGATTATCCCTTGTATCCCAAACGGATGCTCAAAATCCTTATCACCCTGGGCTTTTCGTTGTGCGTCTATTGGATATTGAGTGTGCTGGGTAGCGTCATTCTAGAGCACGACCCATCATGACAGTAACGGCCCGCGGGGATAAGCCCGGTGTGATCGCGATCCAGAATGTCGTCAAGGAATACGAGAGCACGATCGGCGTGCGGCGCATTCTCGACGGCATTTCGTTTTCAGTTGGCGCCGGCGAGAAAATTGCAATTTTAGGCCGGAACGGTGCAGGCAAATCGACGCTTGTGAAGATTATCGGCGGAGTTGAACTGCCCACCTCAGGCCAGGTGGTACGAGAGTTGTCGATGTCCTGGCCTCTCGCGCTGGCCGGAGGCTTCGAGGTATCGATGTCCGGTTACGACAACATCCGCTTCATCGCGCGCGCCTACGATAAGCCCATCGACGAAATGGCAGACTTTGTCGATGACTTTGCCGAACTTGGACGCCAGCTTTATATGCCTGTCATGAACTATTCCTCGGGTATGCGAGCGCGGCTGGCTTTCGCTCTTACCTTGGCGATTGACTTCGATTGCTTTCTGATCGACGAGGTTATTTCGGTCGGCGATCGGCGCTTTCATAATAAGTGTCACGAGGCGCTTTTTGTGAAACGCAAACATTGCGCCATGATCCTGATTAGTCATGATACCAATATAATAAAAGAGTACTGTAGCAAGGCGCTTATCCTAAAGGGTGGACGAGGCAAAGCATTCGACGACATAGAATTGGCGCTGGATATTTATTCGTCATTGTGATTGGCGGTAGGATTGTTCCCGATGGAGAGCGGTGTCCCAAGTGAACGGCCAGACGCCGGTTATGCCTGCACCGACGAAATTGCTTACAAATTCGGCGATCTAATTCTTATTGCGGTCATCACCACGCCACTCTTCGGCGGTGCGTTGCTCCAGCGTCCCGCTTCGCCTCCGGTACCATCGAACTGTGCAAAATCTGCCGTTACCGTTCGCGGTCCGGCAATGGTACGAAATGGTTAAGAAATTTGATGGAATTTGGAGAGGCTAGTTTGTACGCGGGGCAGCAACCTGTGGCATTTAACAAGAACTGATGAGCTTGCGGGATCGCACCGCACAAGTAGCGGAATTCGTCAGCGGAAGCGGAGTGCTTACAGAGGCCGCACCAAAACACGAGTATAGCCGGCCGGTGTTTCCGGATTTGCCGCCGGCGTACTATGGATTTGAAGCAGGGCTCTGGCGTTTATTCGAGATATGGTCAGTTTGGGGGCTGTAACTAGTGATGCCGACAACCGTAGGTACCAATTCATCAAGCCATGAAATGCGCGACACGATTCGCGGCAGGTGGTGGTTCAGGCGGCTTTTGAATGGCTTGGCTGGAGGATCGCGCAATGACCCTCGCAAGCTATCCCGCTCTGCTGCGAAATTAATTGCGAGGGGCGATAAGGCCAGGGATGTGCGGCAGTGGAGCGAGGCCGCGGCGGCATACGGGGCGGCGCTAAAGTTATCTCCGGGAATTCACCCGATATGGGTGCAATATGGCCACGCGTTGAAGGAGTGCGGAAACGTCAACTCTGCGAGGGAGGCCTATGAGAACGCCATTGCACTCGCTCCGGAGGATCCCGACGCTATCTTGCATTGCGCGCACCTGCTGAAACGTCAGGAGAGTGCCCGGGCGATCGAGATGTTTGAACGTCTGTACGCCCTTACGCATGATCGCGACGCCGAACTCGAACTAGTGAGCTTGCGGCAAGCAGAGGCACCAAGCCAAGTTGCTCAGACCGTTCCTGCCGTTCCGGCCGTGCAGACCAATAATGTTCAGACTTATCCAAAGCCAGGGCTATATCGTGAGCTGCGGTCAGTGCGATATGTCGCGACAAACCTATCTTCGGCGACCACGGGGCATAAACTTCGCCTCTATGTCGATGGTCAAGAAACGTGGACTGGCGTTGTGCCGGCGCGCGCAAGACCGAACGGTCAGCAAACGAGCGTTGTCGATATCCGTCTTTCTTTTCCTGATCCAAAGATCCCCACGTTCGAGCGCATCGTAAGAGTAGAATCGGCTACGCTTGGCTTGAACCCAAGTCATGCTGAAGTCATTATCGACTACGCCGCGCGATTTTCTGGCACTGTTGTTTCTCTTACGCGAAACTTTATGCGGCTGGAGGCGCAAGTCCGTTTTTCCGACCGGACTGGCCTTACGATGGATCCGTTCGTTCGGGTTGAAACGCTGGCAGGGGCTTCACTTCCGTCAAGGACGCTCAGCCAAAAAAGGAAAGTGGGTGCCAACGGCCAGGTGGAGTTCGACTGCCTTGTGTCGGCCGATCTCAATGAGGATACCCAATATGAAGAGCTAAACTTCTTCCCTATGTGGAGTACCGTTCCCCTTACTCAACCCGCGCTAAAGACGAATGACGAAAGCGTGGAGCGTTTGGTTGAGGAAACGGATTTCGAAACGGGCACCAATAACGTATCAGTCAAGCTCGATTTTGTTCGCAAAGGTTTTGTGGGTGGATGGGCAAAGCTTTCCGAGACGAATGAGGCTCGGATTGTGGTTGATATTTTATGCAACGGAGAACCCTTTGCAAGTTCTGTTGCAAATTGTTTGAGAAACGATCTTAAGCAAGCGCTCAAAACTTCCGGACTGCATGGATTTGAGATTGAGCTTCCTCCCGGGTTGCCAGAGGGCGCGCCAGTGGCGGTAAGGGCGCGCACTCCCGAGGGCACGCTCAGCAAAGAATCGCTGCCTGTGCCTCCTGCTACGAGTGGCCGAAGGATGTTCTCGCCAGAGCCGGAGGGGCTGTTGGCTTCTTGCCGGGCGGACGTATCCGGAAGCTTCTACGAAGGCACTGACACTCCGGGTGTGACGGCGATCATTCTGAACCGCAACGGGGCGGAAAGGCTGCGCGACTTATTCGACAGCGTTGTTCGCACCAATACCTTTAACTCTTTGGCGTTTATCGTAATAGATAATGCCTCGTCCGACGATTTAGCCCAAGTATGCGCATCTTATGCCGATGAGTTGCGGATAAGATTCGTTAGCTTGGATTATTGCGAGAGCTTTTCTGCTGCCAATAATTTGGGCGCACGCCTATCGGAATCGGAACTGCTTTTGTTTCTCGGCAGTGAGGCCGTCTTTGTCGAAGACATGCTGGCAAGACTTGCATCGCACTTCGTAGAGCCTTCCGTGGGTGCGGTTGGGCTGAGGCTCTTCGACACTTGGTCGCCATATCTCGATTTGCTGGTGCCTGAGCCGGTGGACCGGCATCTGGGTATGTTCTTCGAGCCGAACTCCGGCCTGCCGCGTATGAACGAGATGAAGCGAACTCCATACACGGCCGGTATTTCTCGCGAGGCGATCCAGGTGCCAGCAGTGGCTGGGGCGGCACTCATGATGCGGCGCGATGATTTCGAACGGATTGGGGGGTTCGACGAACGTCTCTTCTGCGGGCAAGAGGATGTGGACCTGTGCCTTCGGATTGGCGCGTACGGATTGAGAATATTGTGCGACAACGCGGTCTCGCTGGCTTACCAGCGCAGTTTTTCCAGTCCGGCCGGAAGCAATGCGCTGGCACGTGCGCAGGTTCGCAATCGTGAAGTCATCGAACTCAAGCATACCCGTTTTGTCAGACGGCTTTTCCGGTCCAACTTGCTCGACCGGGCACCATTAACAGGCGTACCGGTACAAATCGGTTTCGTGGTCACGGAAAACCGTGACGCTACCCTTGCAGGCGATTTTTTCACCGCGCGTGAATTAGCCGAAGCGATGAGCCGCGAGTTGCCGCAGGCTGAGTTTCGCTTTATCCAGCCGGAAAAGAACGGCAAGATCGATCTGTCCGGCATAGATGTGGCGATAATCATGCGTGACGATTTTAGTCCGCAAACATTCGCCAACCAAAGCTTGACATGCCATATCGTTTACTGGGTGCGGAACTGGTTCGATCGTTTTCTGGAAAGCGAGCATTGGCATCACGCCGACGATGTTTGGTGTTCCTCTCTGACAGAATGCAGGAAGTTCGAGAGAGTAACTGGACGTGCTGCCCGGTTTCTCCCGATCGCGACGAATTGGAAGAAATTTTCCGAGGCAAGCTCTGACGCGGATTACGCTAGCGACTACTGCTTCACTGGTTCAAACTGGGGTGTGCGTAGAGAAATACAGCAGAATGTTCTGCCGGATACCATTAATGCCAAGTTCAAGGTGTTCGGAAATGGGTGGGGCGGCGATAGAACCTTAAAACAATATTGGTTTGGTGCATTACCCTACTCCGAGATGCCCCATGTCTATGCCAGCACGCGCATTGTAGTCGACGATGCCAACCACGTGACGGTCGAGACTGGATCGGTGAATAGCCGGGTCTTCGATGCCATCGCCGCCGGTGCGCTTCCTCTGACCAACGGCGCGCTGGGAAGCCAGGAAATCTTTGGCGGTGTCTTGCCGGTTTATTCAACTTCGCAGGAACTTAGGTTGCTGTTGGAGACTTATCTGGGGCACGAGGAGCAGCGGAAGTCAAAAGTCGCTCAACTCCAACAGATTGTAATGGACCGGCACACCTATGAGCATCGGGCGCGCGATGCGATACTGTATTTGCGCGAAAAGGAAGAAAAGCTGCCTTCTATCGCGATCAAGATTGCTGTGCCGAATCGTGCGGAACGCGACGAATGGGGCGATTATCACTTCGGGGAAGCATTGCGGCGCGATCTGGACCGCCAAGGGCATAGAACAGGCCTGTTCTATCTCAACGAGTGGGATAGCCCCCTTGCTGCAGCCGCCGATGTATGCCTGGTCATACGCGGCTTGAACCGGGCGGCGCTTTCGCCTCACCAAGTCAATCTTCTGTGGGCCATCAGTCATCCGGATCAAATCTCCGCTCATGAGTACAGAAGCTACGATCATGTGCTCGTTGCTTCGGAGCCTTTGGCAAATGGGCTGCGTGCCCGGGGGATCGATGCGACCGCTGCATTGCAGTGCACGGATACCGATCGTTTCCGGCCGGATCTGAGCCGCTCCCAAATGCCCCGCAGGTTCTCTTCGTTGGCAATTCACGGGGCGAGCGGCGGAAGATCGCCGGCGATGCCATCGCGGCCGGCTTAGACCTCCACGTATACGGAAACGGCTGGGAAGGGCTGATACCGAGCGCTTCATCAAAGGACTTCACATCCCGAATGCGGAACTGCCGCGATGGTACGCTTCTGCAGGCGTGGTGTTGAACGATCACTGGGAGACGATGGCCGAGGCGGGAATTCTATCGAATCGTCTGTTCGATCTCGTGGCATGCGAGGCTCGCTGCGTATCGGACCACGTTCAAGGCATCGATACCGTTTTCGAGGGCGCCGTACACACCTACGAGACGCCAGGTGAACTTGGTAGAATTGTAAACAGGCTTCTTTCTCAGCCCAGAATCGGGGCGCAGGGGCGCCATCAGGCTGCGTGCCGTGTCAGGCAAGAGCATTCCTTCGAGCAGCGCGCTGCCGTCATAAGCGCGCTATTGCGGGAGTTGGTGGCTGCCGGCAATCAGGTGCCTGAGGAATCGAAGCACCAGCCTGTGGCGGACGAGGGCATCGCTGGCGCTTTGAGAGGAAGAGAGCGTGTAGCGCAAGGACATGACTGACGATTGGGTTGCCTGCGGGTTCCGCGGGCCGCCGGTCCCGTCTCCGAATTGCCGCACCATTTGCGGAGGCTCGCATGGGCATTCGGAGACATAAGCCAGACTAGCATGGTTTTGTAGAAAAGGACTCCACCATGGCGCGTGCTTCTGTGTTCCGTGCGGTTCGCGGCGATGCCGCTGCTTGTATGATGCTTCTGCTGGCGTTCGCACCTTCCGCTGCCGCCGCATCCGAGTGTGCAAAGATCGAGCGGGCTTCGAGCGAGCGCGAATTTATCGTGATCGGCAAGGCCTGGTCAGGGGCGCGGGTGACGTTCGACGGCGTTGTCAGGAAAGGCAAGGTCTATATAGGCTATTACGACGAGCAGCGGTATCTCACCGTTGCAGAGATCGACAAAGCTGCCGGGAAGGTGTGCCGGACCCGCCTGGCCTCGCAGTTCGGCGGCTGGGACGATCACAATGCCATTGCGCTGGCCTTCGATCAGGACGGGCATCTGCACGTTTCTGGCAACATGCACGCAACCTCGCTCGTCTACGGCCGGACCACCAAGAACGCCGAACTCGACAGCTTGGCGTTTCAACCAATGGTGGGCCGCGACGAAGCGCGGGTCACCTATCCCACCTTTCTCCACGATGCCAGCGGGCGGCTGCTGTTCCTTTACCGCTCGGGCGGCAGCGGCGACGGTGCGTGGTTCGCGAACAGATTCGATGGCGGCAAGTGGGAACGGCTCAGCAACGAGCCGCTGTTCACGAACCGGTACCGCAACGAGAAGGTCAGCGCCTATCCTTCTCCAATCGTGCGCGACGCGAAGGGCGTGCTGCATGTCGCGGTCGTCTGGCGCGCGAATCCGAACGCGGCCAGCAATTTTGCCGTCAGCTATGCCATGAGCCGCGATTTGCTGACGTGGACAGACCGGAGCGGACAACCAATTTCGCTGCCCCTTTCTCCCGGCAACATGGAAACCGTGGAAGCAACCGGCCAAAATGCCTGCCTCTTGAACTCAGCCAAAATCTTTTTCGACGCTTCAGGAAACCCGATCGTTGGCTATACCCGCTACGACGGCGACACCAATGTTGTCATTCTGGCGCGTCCCGGCCAAACCAGCTGGTCGAAAACCATCGTGGCCCGTTCTGAAAATCTGATCCGGATCGAAGGGGTTGGATTCTCTTCCGGGCATGCCGTCGTTCCGCGACTTCGCTCTCAACTCCTCTTCGCACCGCGCCAGCATCGATGTGTCTTTCCCTGGCGGGCCCAAGGGGCGGCAAATGCTCGATTACAATGCACTTACACCGCTCGGGCAGGTCAACGCCGCCCCGCCCACCGCAGAGCAAAGCTTTGCCAAGGGTCTTCCGAGGCCGGAGCAGATTGCCGACCCGGTGACCTCGCTGGTGCCCGTTCCGAATTCCGGCGCCGCATCCAGCGCCAAACCCGCGGGCGTGCTTTACTCTGTCGCTCAGGCTGCAAATCACGACAAACCCCGCATGTGCGAGCCGGAAGCGCCACTGGCCTGTAATCCTCCTGCGTCTCCCCTGGTCTACATTCCCTTGCTACAGCAAAGCAGCGGCACGGCAGAGCCCCAAGCCGGCAAGGCGGCCTGGACGGCATCGCAACATTGAAGGTAAAAGACGCCGCTGCATCGGAAAGAAATGCGATGAAGGACGAACTTGCCGCTCTGATTTCCAAGGGAGATCAAGCACGTGACGCGGGCGACCAGCTGGCGGCGGCCGGATACTACAGGCAAGCCCTGGTCATCGCGCCAGGACGCACGGATATTCGCGTCCAATTAGGCAACATGCTAAAGGACTCATTGTGTTTTGCCGAAGCCGAAGCCGCTTACCGGCACGCGCTTTCGGAACGGCCGGACGATGGCGACATCCAGCTTCAGCTTGGCCATCTCTACAAGATGCAGGGCAAGCGGGCCGAGGCAATTGCTGCCTATGAGCGAGCTTTGCTTTCGCCCCCACAAAAGGTTCACGCGAGCAATGAACTCGTGCGCCTTGGCGTGTCGCAGCACCAGACTATGGCGTTTGCCGACCGCCTCAGAGCCAACCAGCTCGATCTTGTTCCCGTTATCGCGGACGAGATCGCCCGGATGCGCGGGCTCTTGGACCAGATAGCGTCCATCCTGCCGGATATCAGAACTCAGACGGCCTTCCCCGTGGCGCTCTACCAGACCTATCGCGATCTGTACGAGGTTCCGGCGCCGGCGGAGGCACCAAGTGAGGTTCACTTCTCTATCGTTGTCTTGGCAGATCGTGAGCCGTTGCCAGTTCTCCACCGGCTGATCAGGAGTGCGGTTGAGCAGACTTATCCGAATTTTACCTTGCATGCCGTTGGCCAGGACCCTGTCCGCCGGGGCATCTTCGAGCGGGTGGCGCCCGCCGATCGCCGGATCGTCTGGTCCGGCATCGAGGCCGGTCAATCGCTCGCAGACGCGGAACGGGATGCGATTGCGCAAGCTCAGGGCGACTGGATCGTTGTGCTTGCTCCAGGAGCGACCCTGCATCGCCATGCGCTGGCCTGGTTTGCAGACGCCGCATCGCTAGGGGCAACGGCCTGCGTTTGCGACGAGGAAATTCTCCTGGACGGGGCAGATGGCCGGCAAACGCTGGAGCCGGTTCTGCGTCATACCGTCGATTACGATACCCTGTTGGAAAACAACGTGTATGGAGAGACGGTCGCGGTCAAGTGCCAGGCTTACCGGTCCTCTTCGAGCTACAAGAACTTGCGCTCAAGTAGCCCAGATGGCGATAGCGCCAACAAGATGACGTCGCTGGCCGCTGCGCGCGCGGCCCTGCTTCTCGACCTCGCGTTTGCGGGACCGGTCGCCCATATTCCGTTGCCGCTCGTCCGCAGGGCATCTGGCGCAGCCGAGCCATATTCCGCCGCCGATCAAGAAGCTGCGGCGAAAGCGCATATCGAGGCTGCTGGGCTAGGCGGCAAAGTTGCGGTGACGGCAGGCGGCTCCGGCGGGGCGCTGCCCCTGCCTGCCGTGTGGCGCGCGCGTGCGCCCCATGAGGCGATCACAGTCATAATTCCCACGCGGGACAATACCGCCGATCTCGCTGCCCTGATAGACAGTATGCGGAAACGCGCGGAGCGGCCTCAACAGTTACGCTTTTCGGTCGTGGACAATGGGAGCGTAAGCGAGGCGGCGCAGGCGTATTTTTCCCGCGTTTCCAAGGAAGCTGACGTTGCGGTCCGCCGTATCGACGAGCCGTTTAATTGGTCACGGCTAAATAATTCGGCGGTATCGGAGGCATCGTCTCCGCTCATCGTTTTTGCCAACGACGACATGCTTATGCTGTCTTCCGGGTGGGACGAAAAGCTGCGGGGCCTGCTCGCTCGCGAGGAGGTTGGAGCTGTTGGCGCGAAGCTACTTTATCCTGATGACACGATACAGCATGCCGGTGTGCTGTTCGATTGGAAAGGATCGACGATCCACGACGGCCTTTACGAGCCGCGCAATGCGCCGGGTCCGGCCAGCCGTTGGACTACGACAAGAAACGTGAGCGCTGTTACCGGAGCATTCCTTGCAACGCGCCGTGAAACCTTCCTGCGCGCTGGGGGGTTCGACGAGGTTTTCTTGCCGGTTTCCTATAGCGACATCGATTATGCCTTGAAGCTTCGCGCCGGCGGCCTGAAGATTTTATGGACGCCGCAGATTGAATTGTACCATTACGAGTTGAAATCCCGCGGTCTCGATCATCTGGACGCCGAGCGGCAGGCGCGTGGCAATGCGGAGTTTCTCGTGCTGCGGGACCGGTGGGGGGCGGCACTCGATTTCGAACGGACCCTCAACCCCATTTGGGTGCAGGCGACGCTTCCATTCAAGTTGATCGCTCCGGCCTCCCAAGCGCGCGTGCAGGAATATGTGCGGCGTACGCTGGGACCGCCCGGCTCCGGGATCGTGGCAGACAATACCGGCCTGCGCGAGTCTTGATCGCTCCAGCGGCATTCCCGCGAATAGGCTGCGCGGCAAACTGCGGCAGGGCTTGACTGGTTGCGATCCAATGGCCTCCGCTCGCCGAATGCACCATCTGCCCAAGAATTTGTGGCGGCGCTGCATCACCTTCCAATATCCACAAGCAATTAAGCGACAATCTTATTGCCTAACTCTACGTTAGGTTGCATTAACGAGCGCGCGTGCGCTCCGCGAGTGCGTGGCGGTTTTGTAGACTTGATTGAGTTTTCCATGAGATGCCGGCGTACCCCCCGCTCAATAATGGTGAATTCATGCCGCTCCGCACGAGGAATGCATGTCTGGCAGCGATTGCGCTGGTTGCAGCTAATGTGAGCAGCGCGGCCATCGCTCAAATTGTTTCTGAGAATACATTTTGCCTCAAAGGCAGGTACAGCAGCGTCATGCCCAGAAAATGCATTAGTAGCAATGTCTGTGTTCCCGGGCTTTTTTGCGTCTACCCTGAAGTCCCTCCCTTTTTGTTTAAAGATACGAAGATTATTTGCCGTAAAGACGGTGATTGGAATGATGTAGAGTCGGTGGAATACACTAAACATTGCAAACCTACTCAAAATAACAATCACGATTTAAACAACTCTAAACAATATCCTGCTGGCAATAACGACAATTATGCATATAATAGCAAGACAAAACCAAAAACTAGCCCCAGCCCAAGTCCACCCCCCACGCCGGGCGCCTGATCCCGATCCTACCCCAGGTCCAACAGATCCAATACCTCCAATAAATCCATTAAGAACAATGAATTCCTCTTGGAATACACACTTAGAGCAAGTCACACATTAGTCATCGGTGGTAAATTGTATGAGTATAGATATAAAACTTGATAACGCTATCGTGTATGCGACTACGTTCTGCGGCGCCAGCGGCGTTCTACTTTCTATTGGCGGATGGAGCTACAGGAGAGCATTTATTCTATCTTTGGGGGTAGATACGCTTGGTATTGATGGAGATAATCAAATATTTGACAAATCATATATTCATTACGGCTTCTTAGTCTTGATAGATACAATTAATAGCATAAACATTTATATAATTAGCGCGGCATTAGTTATAATGTTAATTGTCATGTACACACTATTGCTATTGTTTATTCAAAAAAAACAAAACAAACACATATTATTCTCATTTGTTGGCGCTCCAGCCTGCGCATTCTTCGTTATGCTGGTATTTTCTATAGGTCATGCGGGCGCTTATGCGTTGCACTCCGCTCAGAATGTTATAGAATCTAGCTCGTTACCAGCAGTTAGGTTTCATATAAGCGATCAAACACTAAACAATAGTTTACAAAAAATAAACGACAAGTTAAATGATCACAGATTTAGAAAATTGTTTATGGACAGAAAGAATTTGTATATTTATGATATTTGCTCAATATTTCCTGCGCGGGAAAGATTGCGCAATACTATCGCTATAACGGTTATCCCTCTTGATAAAATTAGCGGATTAACAATCATGGCAGGTCTCTGGGAAACCAAAAAGTTAACGAATGAGCAAGCACTAAAAAAAGAAAAGGAGGATTCCAATTGTGACAAAGGTAAAAATATCTCCCGGAAAAGCCACAACCGGCCGCTAAAGCGGCTGACGCAGCTTAATCGCCGCCGCAAGCGTACCCTCGTCCAGATAGTCCAACTCGCCCCCAATGGGCACGCCGCGCGCAAGCCGCGTGATCTTCAGCGGCAATCCTTCAAGCTCACCCGCCAGATAGTGCGCCGTCGATTGCCCCTCCACCGTCGCGTTCAGCGCGAGGATGAGTTCGCGTACTTCGGGCGCATGCGCGCGTTCAACCAGCTTCACGATGGAAAGATCGTCCGGCCCGCGGCCGTCTAGCGGCGACAGCGTCCCACCCAGCACATGATAGCGCGAGCCCACGATGCCCGCCCGCTCCAGCGCCCAGAGGTCGCCCACTTCCTCCACCACGCAGATCATCGAGGCGTCGCGCGCCGGGTCCTGGCAAATGGCGCAGGGCTGCACTGTGTCGATATTGCCGCATTCCTGGCAGATGACGATCTTCTCAGCGGCAAGGCCCATTGCGCGCGCGAGGGGGGCCAGCAATTGCTCGCGCTTCTTGATGAGATGTAGCGCGGCGCGGCGTGCCGAACGCGGCCCAAGCCCAGGCACACGGGCGAGCAGTGCGATCAGCTCCTCGATCTCGGCGCCGGAGGTTTTTTTCTGCGGTGCGGCCATGCGCCTTAGGTAACGAAAGGATTCTCGATGCGCAACTGTGCGATCTGCTGACCGTGCTGCAAGTCCTCGCTGTAAAGCCGGTCGCAGCCAGCTTCAAGCGCGGCGGTGACGATAAGCGAATCGTAGAAGTGGTATTTGTAGCGCGCGCGAATATCGAGAGCGGTTACATAAAAACCCACCGAGTTGGGGAAGACCTTGCAGAGTGGCGTCAACGTATCGCGCAGCAAGCTTTGTAACTCATCCGGCGCGAGCGCGAGACGCGCCTTGCTCGTAACCGCATTCAGACATTCTTGAACAACTTGATAGCTGATAACGCCGCTGCCTTCCTCAATGCCCTTCGATATCAACTCTTGCGCAATAGCCGCCTTCTCAAGCGGGACGCCTTCCAAAGCGTAGATGATGATATTCGTGTCCAGGAAATACTTAGCGCTCATTGAGTTCGTCGCGCGTCAATTTTCGCCCAATCACGATCTTGCCCTTGAGCTTCTCCATCGTCTCAAGGTGCCGTGCGAGCAGCCCTTGGCCCCCGGCCTCCTCGCTGCCGGCGTAGTCTTCCAGCCAGCGGCGAACTTTCTCGCTTAGCGTCGTCTTTTCGGCGCGGGCTTTCGCGCGGGCTGCCTCGATGAGCGCTTCTTCCGCGCTGAGCGTGATGTTGAAGTCTTTCAGCATGGTGCAGTCTCCAGACACATGGAGATAGTGTACACCATGCGCTGCCGGCAAGATACCGCCGGTCTTCACTCCTTCACTCCTCCGCCTTGCCCCCAAACGTCCGGAAAGGGAGTTGCAAAATGTGCAACCGGCCGATGTTCTGGCCGAGGCTCAAAATCTCGCCGTAAAGCCGCGCGCAGCCCGCTTTCGGCGCTGCGGGCAGGTGCATTTATTTAACTTCCATTTGACAAGCCGCTGAAAATAGATTAAAAGTCTTTTAATATTTTGTATAAAATCATGGGCCTACGATGGAAAAGAACCCACTTCGAGAGATTACGGCGAATCAACTCCAGATAGAACGAGGTATACTCAATGCGGGCAGCATCTCGTTTCAAGTGCGCAATATCGCATCGTTGGTAATAACGGAACACGAAAAGAACGATGACGGATTTGCGTTTTTTATAGCCCTTATCGTAGGATGCGTCGGCGGCTTTATTATGTTTGCTGGTGGCGTATTGTCTGCAAATAAACTTAGTTATTATTGGATAATATTCGATACGAATCTAGCGTTCGGACCAATGATAGTGGTTGGCATAATATTTGGCGTTTTTTTCGCAATAATCATATTTGGACGGATTTCCAAAAGTTTGTTCGAGCACTGGTACGTCTTAGGGCTTTTGACTAATGCAGCGTCTTCATATTCTCTTAGATCATATGACAAAGACTTCCTATTCCGCGTGAAACAATCCATCGAACAGGTCATGGAGGCTCCCGAAGCAGCGGTATGGAACATCAACATGTCCGAACACAAAATCGATAAGCAGGTAATTCAGAACGTTGGAGCAGGCGGCATCGCCGTTGGCGGCGATGTGAGCGGCAGCACCATAAGCACCAATGTTGTGGCGCAAGGTCTGCAAGACGTTTCCGCATTGATCGGCGCGGTTGAGACTGCGAACATTCAAAATGCCGAAATCTTGAAAAGCTATCTCGAAACGGTGCGAAGCGGATTAGCTGGCGGAAAGCCTAAGGCCGAAGCGCGGTCGGCCTGGAGTAAATTCGTGGATCAGGCGGGATCGGTTGCCCAGGCAGGAAACCACGTCTGGGACTTGATCGCGAAAATTGGGCCGCTATTGGCGTAGAGCCCTTTGGCGCTGTTACCACTCAAGCAGCGATGGGGTCAATATTGGGTTTCGGTGCTCAGGCCGTGATCGGAGTGGTGCGCCAACCGGACGGGCCGCGCAATAATTCGGAGCAGATCACGGAGCATAGCAAAGATTAAAAAAGCGTTCGATTTCAGTAGGCGCTTATCATGGTTAATGCAGCTATGGTTAATTTCAGATTCGAGCGTCTGAAATTGCCCGGATTCGAGCCAAAATTACCCGGAAAAAATGTTTTTTCGGCTTTCAAAACTACAGTTAAATATAACCGCAGATTTGATCTTAACTACAAAATCGCGCCACTATCGCAGATATTTCCAATGCAAATCAATCACATACCGCCACGCATTGGCCCAGAAAAATTATTCTACGGAAATAAATCGCTCTCGCGCCTTGCTCTCAAAGTGCCCCAAATGGGCATGAAGTGACACAAACATGGTGAACTGGAGTTAACAGCCAAGCCACCGGCCCGACAAGACGATGCGCCTGCCGGCTGCCGGGCCTGTGTAGGTGTAGGCCCACACGAGGATCGTACCGCCCCGCGCAAGGTGCACCTCGATGGTATCGCGGCGGAAGAGGCGCGGCTCCGGGTCTTCCGCGCGGCAGCCTTCATAGGCGTCGAGGGCAGCGGGAACCGCGGCGCCGTTCAAGCGGTAAGCCTCTCCATGCACCAGCGCAGCGCTGCCAGAATCGAAGATTGCGCCGGGGAAACGCCCAAGATTATAGAGCCGGCCGGGGGCAGCGGCCGTGCCAGCGAAGGTGGCGCGCGCCTGCAGGAGCTTGGCGTAGGGGCTGCGGCTGCCGCGCATCAGCGTGCCGTAGACGAACAAATGCCGTGGCTCGCCGGGTGTCATGGCTTGATGACGGCCTTGCCTTTGAGCTGCCGCTTCTCGATCATGCGGATTGCCTCCGCCGTTTTTTCAAGCGGAAATACGTGGTCGATATGGGGGCGGATTTCGCCCTTCGCGCACCAATCGACGAGCCGCGTCATCTGGGTTTCGAAAACGTGCGGGTTGCGCTTGACGTGGCGTCCCCAGAATACGCCGGTTACCTCGCAGGCTTTGAGCATCACCAGATTCAGCGCGATCTTGGGGATTTCGCCCGCCGCGAAACCGATGACGAGATAGCGGCCGCCCCAGTCCATGCCCCGTAGCGCGGGCTCTGCGTAGGGGCCGCCGATGCAGTCGAAGACGATGTCGGGGCCGTTTCCGCCGTTCAGGGCGCGCACCGCTTCCTTGACGTCGATGCTTGTCAGATTGAGGAGCTGGCTGGCGCCGCGCTCTTCGCAGAGCTTGAGCTTTTCATCCGAGGTGCCGGCCGCAATCACGTTTGCGCCGAGCCGTAGGGCGATTTCGATGGCGGCAAGGCCCGCGCCGCCGGTCGCGCCGAGGACCAGAACCGTCTCGCCGGCCTTCAGGCGCCCGCGATCATCAAGGCCGTGCAAGGCTGTGCCATAGGCGATGGGGATCGCGGCGGCGGCTTCATCGGAGATGCCGTCCGGTAGCGGGACGGCGGCGGCGGCGGGCGCAAGTGCGATCTCGCGGCAGCCGTTGTAGCCGATGTAGGCGAGCACGCGCTGGCCTGGGCTGAGACCGCCGGCGCCGGGGCCAATGCCGATAACGGTACCGGCTATCTCGCCGCCGGGGGAGAAGGGAAGCTCGGGCCTGTTCTGATATTTGCCATATAGGACCAGCGAATCGAAGAAATTCAGGGAGACGGCCGATACGCGGATTGCCACTTCGCCTTCGCCAGGGACGGGGGCGGGAATTTCGCAGACTTCAAGGGCATCCGGGCCATCGAGAGACTTGCATAGGACTGCTTTCATCGCCTACCTCAGAGAAAACGATGACGGTTCCATTCTACCATGCGAAAGGTGCGCAGATGCGCGGATACTTTGCCATCGGAGCGGAACGCATATCGAAACCGCTCAATTTGGGCAACCTTATGCGTTCTGCCCATGCTTTCGGCGCGAAATTTTTCTTCACCATCGGCGCGCATCCCAAGGCGTTCGAGACGCATGCCGACACTTCCAAGGCGCATTTTCATCTGCCGTTCTACCATTGGACCAATGCGGGCGAGATGGTGCTGCCGGTCCGCTGCAAGCTTGTGGGCATCGAACTGATCGAGGGTGCGACAGATTTGCCCGCTTTCCGGCATCCGTTGCATGCGGCTTATGTGCTCGGACCCGAGCTTGGCATGCTTTCGGACGAACTTCTTTCGCGTTGCGATCATGTGATCAAAATTCCGACTGCTTTTTGCATAAACGTCGCGATGGCCGGTGCGATCGTTATGTACGACCGCGTGCGCAGCTTGGGGACGTTTCCGGACCGGATGACTACCCAGGCGGCAAAAGCCGGTAAGCATTCCTCTAACAGGTAGGCGGCATCGTTTCACTTGACCGCCGGGCCGGGCATTGGCAAGGCTAGGATTGCAAATGGGGGAATTTTCAAACATGCAGGCGCGTCTGCTCCTTTCGGCAACGCTCATGGCGGCATTTCTGCCGGCAGCTCTTGCCCAGGATTACGAGACCCAGCAGCAGCCAGCACCGGCTCCGCTGCAGCCGGTGAAGCCGCCTAAGCCACCGGCACCTCCGAAGCCGAAGCCTGCTGCGGCGCCTGTCAAGAAGCCTACTCCGGTGCCCGTGGTTGCGGCGCCAGCGGTTGGGCCCAAGGCCAAGCTCCTCGAAAAGATCGGCGACTGGTCGGTGTTCATCTACGATGAAGGCGGCGGGCATGTCTGCTTTGCGGCCTCGGCGCCGACCGACATGCAGCCCAAGACGGCGACCTCCAAGCGCACGCCTGTGGTGTTCTATGTGACTGCCTGGCAGAAGGATGGCGTCCGCGGCGAGGTCAGCGTCAAGCTGGGCTATGCGATAAGGCCAAAATCCGCCGCGGCGGTCACGGCAGGCGGGCGCAGTTTTTCGCTGCCGGCGGACGACGACAAGGCCTACGCCAAGGACACGGCCGACGAGCAGAAGCTGCTGGCTGCGATGGCGGGCGGGGGGCCCATGGTCGTGAAGGCAACTTCGGCCAAAGGTACGTCGACTACGGATCAATATTCGCTCGAAGGCCTTGCCGCCGCTATACAAAAAGCGCAATCCGTCTGCCAATAAAGAGCAGGCTTCGCAACCGGCACCTGGCAAGTTATTCTTGTTTTCTTAGGGAACGTCCGCGCGTTACGGGTGTTATACCTTGTTGCGGCGTTCTCTGGCGGGCCGCCAGCGCGTTGTGCCGCGCTCCGGGAGGACCAAGAATGGCAACGGCTGCAGTTACGCTTATCGGCGGGCCGACTGCTCTCATCGAGTTGGAGGGCCTGCGTTTCCTGACCGATCCGACATTCGACGATCCAGGCGATTACCAACTCCCCCATGTCACGCTGAAGAAGACCGCAAAGCCGGCAATCAGGGTTGGGGAAATCGGCGAGATCGATGCCGTGCATGCTGAGCCACGATCAGCATGCGGACAATCTCGACCTTGCCGGGCGGGCGCTGCTACCCAAAGTACGGCGGGTGATCACCACGAAGGCCGGGGCGGCGCGGCTTGGCGGCAATGCGCAGGGGCTCACGCCCTGGGACACGCTGGAGATCGAGGCGCCCAACGGGGATATGATCGCGATTACCGCGACGCCTGCGCGGCATAGGCAGGCGGGCATCGAACTGCTGTCGGGCGAGGTCATCGGGTTCGTGCTGTCCTCGAAAAAGGGGGCGTTCAAGCCGGTGTATGTCACGGGCGATACGGTGTGGTTCAATGGCGTAGCCGAGGTGCAGCGGCGGTTCGAGCCGGGGCTTGTGCTGCTGTTCGCGGGGGCGGCGCAGACGCGGGGCAAGTTCAATCTGTCCATGAATGCGAACGACGCCATTGAGGCGGCGCGCGCTTTTGCCGAGGCGCCCATCGTGCCGCTGCATGCGGATAGCTGGGCGCATTTCACCGAGAGCGCCGACGATCTGGAGC
>CAVYEY010000027.1:0-89832 GCA_963767435.1 uncultured Alphaproteobacteria bacterium | reverse complement strand
CAAGAGGTGCCGTTCCACACATCACCGGGAAATGTCCCCTTCTAACGGGAGCGGAATTCCAGCGCCGTGACATATTGCTAAGCGGTGGCGGCGGGGCGGCCGTTGCGGTCGCGGTCCGGGCCGAGCACCCCTGCCGCGATCTCGCCGTCGAGGCAGGCGCGGATCGCGTCCAGCTCGGGCAGGCGGCGCTTATAGCCGGTGGCGGCGATGAGCTGGCGCGCGGCCTCGTAATGCTCCTCCGCGCGGGCGCGCATGGCCGGCACTTCGGTGGGCGGGATGGCGGCGGCCGGCGCGGGCGCGGCTTCCACGGGCGCGGCGCCGAAGATGCGCTGCCACATGCCGCGCGGGGCGGGCTGGTGCGCGGCGGCGGGCGCGAGCTGGGCGAGCAGCAGGCGCGCGCTTTCCAGACGATAATCGGTGAGGTACAGGCGCATCCCGCCGCGCGCGGCGATCTCGTTCGCCTCGCCGAGATCGGTGGCGGCGGCGTGAAACTCGCCGATGGCTCGGCGGAAGGCGGCGCGGGCGAGAAGGCCGAGCGGCAACATGTGGTCGGTTCCGGCGCGGCGCAGGCCGTCCACGGCGGCGGCGAGGTGCTGCCGCGCGCGCTGCGCTTGCAACGACACGTGAGCGCGGCCAGCAAGCAGTTCCTCAAGGCCAAAGTCCAACAGCGCGTCGCCGGGCTGCCGCACAGATACAAGATAATCATAGCGGGACAGCACGTCGCCCGCCTTGCCTTGGGCGAGGAGGAGATCGCAATAGCGGTAGCCTTGCAGCGAATAGAGCTTCGGCAGGCCGGGCTGCCACTCCGCCTGCATGGCCTCGGCTTCCTCGAACAGCTTGAACGCCTCGCGCGCCTGCCCGGCCTGATGCAGGGCATCGGCGAGCGTGGTGCGGTAGCCCATGCGCCGGAAGGGGGCGCCGCTAGTATCGGCATGCGCGACGCTGGTCCGTGCCGCAGCGATGGCCTCGGCGACATCGCCGAGGGTGAGGCGCAGCTCGGAGATACTGCCGGCGGCGCTGGCGGCGTTTTGCCAGTCGCGCGCGGCGGCAACGGCCTTGAGGCTCGCCTCGAACGGCTCGACGGCCTCGCGTAAGCGTCCCAGCGCCCGGAGTGCGAAGGCCGCGTAGTTGAGAACGCTGGCCTTGGTAGTTTCGCGCAACCCATTTGCAGGAACGCCCCAGACATCGTCGAAAAACAAAGCCAGTGCGGCAAGATCGGCGTTCAGCGTGCCCATCTTGTTGACGATGAACTTCTCATTGCCGCGCAGCACGCGTGGGAAATAGACCTCGCTATAAGCCTCTTGATACCCGCCGGCGGCGCAGCCATGGGCGATGGCCGAAAAACACGGCCGCATGCCGTCCAGATCGCCGGGCAGGAATTTTTGCCGCGCTTCGCCGAACGCCGCCGTGCCGATCAGCGCCGCCGCTTCGCGCAGCTTGTCCCAGTTGCCGTTCAATAGAATTGGCGGTAATTCGCCCATCCACTGGTCCGGCCACCTGCGCTTGTCAATCACGCCTCCAACGTGGTCCTTAAGTTGCGGCTGCACAGCTAGAAACGCCAACAGCCCATATGCCTCCGGCGTGCGGAACGCCTGCGGCAGGCCCTGATAGCGATAGAAATCGTAGAGGCGGCTATGGGCTTCGCGGAAGGCGTCCGGCGCGCAGTGTTGCAGCCGCGATCCGAAATGGGCGCGCACGATGGGGTGGGCGTCGAGGCTGCCCGGCTCGCGCGCGTCTTCCGCGTTCAGGAGCCGCAGCTTGCGCAGCCGGTCCACGGCGACGGCCCAGCGCATGCGTCTTTGCGGACCTGAGAGATTATGAAGCGCATCCGTCAGGCCAGGGATCGCGGGCTCGGCAAGCAGCACGTCCAGCGCGCCTTTCTCCGCGGGCCGGTCGAACAGGCCGACCATATGCAAAATCGCGGTCTCGGCCTCGCCGCCCGCCGCCGTCCGCCCTTCCAGCTCCTCGAAGCGCGCAATCGTACCTTCCATGATGCGGGCCGCGCGCTTCGCATAGCGCGCCGTCTGATCGCCCACGAGATCGGCGGGCGCGTCCTCGATCTCGCCAAGCTTGAACTGCTCGCGCTGGTTCACATCGCCGCCATGCACCGCGTCGAGATAGCTGCCGAGCAGGTTCAGCGACAGCGCGTGGCCGAGCACCTCCTCCACGGCCTTTTCCATATCGCCGCGCTTGCCATGCACGCCGAGATGGGAGAGCAGCGCCACGCCCGCGACGCTGCCGAGCCGGTCCAGCGGGTGCGAGACGACGCGCGGCTTGTGCTGGGTTTCGAGTTCGGGAAGCTCCTGGCGCGAGGTGATGACCAAGAGACCTTTGTTGTGCGCCGCCAGCTCTTTGATGAGTGCGGCGAGGCCCCGGTCCTTCAGCCGGCCCTTGTTGACCAGCGGCGGGTCTTGCAGCGGCTCCAGCCCGTCGAGGATGAGGAGGCTGCGGCACTCGCCGATGAGATGGGCGAGCTTGCGGCCGCGCTCGACCGCGTCCTGGATGGGGTGGCGGGCGAGGTCGTGGCCAAAAAAGCCGAGCGCCTTGGCGATGAACTCGTCGGCGTTGGCGGTTTTGTTGTCGCCCGAGCCTTGGGAATAGGCCGACCAGCCATAGACCTTGGCGGCGCCGGCGAAATCGGCGTCGGTGAGGCCGTCCACGAAATGGCGCATGAGCGCGGTCTTGCCCGCGCCGCCGATGGCGTGCAGCACCACGATGTTGGTTTTCTGGGCGGGGTCGGTGCCGGGTGCGGTGGAGGCCCACGCGGTTTGCAGCATGGTCAGCTCGATGTCGCGTCCGATGAGCGCGCCGGACGCGGTGGGCAGCGCCGCGATGGAGATGCGCGCGTCGTCGCTGGCTCCGCGCTCGCGCGCCTTGGAGCCGCTCGGCTCAAGTGCGAGCACTTTCAATATGGCGGTCTTCTGCGCCTCGAAATCCGTTACAACGCTTTGATGGATTGTTCCCCAATGGCTCGGGGTCGGGCATTCCTCGATAATGAGCGGAATGAGCACGTTTTCATTGCGTTTTTTTGCTTCGTTCCGCGCAATGTTCGTTTCGAACTTTACCCAGTCCGAGGCTGCCGCACGCGGCGACCAAAGGACAATGACGCGCTTTGACGCGCGCACTTTGATTTCAAGCTCGCTGGGCCAGTCGTCTCCAGGGATAAGGCTGGTGTCCCACCAGACCGCATAGCCTAGATCCTCAAGCCACTGCGCGAGCATTCGCGCGTTGATGACATCGTGATCGAGGTCCTTGCGGGCGTAGGAGAGGAACACGTCGTAGCTGCGGGAGATATCGTCTGACATGGATTATACCGTTGGTCATAAAATGCAAAAGGGGCGCAAACTGAATAAAAGCGTGGGTCTTTGGCGTTCCTATGGCGGCGCCATGAAAGCCCGCATAGTCCGCAGCTGCTTGTGCGGGACGATAGCGGGTCCGGTTGAAGCGTCCCGGCCGCCTTTCGGAAGAACCGGCCGGAGGTGGGCATCGGGAGGCAATAAGGCGTCCGGAGCAAGTATTAAAGTTTGGTGTATTTTGCGTAAGTGGCTACTATAGTTAATGCGGATATGGTTAATTGCGAATCCGTGTGGCTGAAATAGGTCGAATCGCGTCAAAAATTGCCCGGAAAAAACGTTTTTCTGGCTTTCAAAACTACGGTTAATTATACGCGCAGATTTGATCTTAACCAGGATTTGCGCCAAACCGGCGTGGGGTACATGAAATTTATCGTTGAGAATCAACAGCATGCCGGAGTCGCGGCGCGCGTGACGCCGGCCCCGGGCCGTATCCGCTGAAATAATTCGAGATCGAAGGGTCAGCGGAAAATTGTCAAAATGCGCAGGTTCGCCCGCCGATAGGGTTAACGGGCTGGTGACATCCGGCGGGGGCGATCCGTATGGGGGCGTACCGCTCAGATGGCCTCAATCGTATTGCGCATCGCCCCGATTTCCACGATCTCCGTTTCCATCGTATCGCCCGGCTTCAAATATTCGGGCGGCGTGCGCCCCACGCCAACACCGGACGGCGTCCCCGTAGCGATCACGTCGCCCGGCTCAAGGGTCAGTCCGCGCGACAGCTCCGCGATCAGCCGCGGCACCTTGAAATACATATCCTTAGTATTGCCGTCCTGCTTCACTTCCCCGTTCACCCGCAAGATGAGCCGCAGATTATCCCGGTCCAACTCGTCCGCCGGCACGATCCACGGCCCCATCGGCGCATGCCCGTCCAGGCTCTTGCCCTTGAACCATTGCCCGCCATGCCAGGTTCTCTGCAGGTCGCGCGCCGAAGTATCGTTCAATACTGTATAGCCGAAGATGTATCCGGGCGCCTCCGCCTCGCTGATGTTCTTCCCGCGCTTGCCGATGATCGCCCCCAGCTCGACCTCCCAGTCGATTTCCTGCGAAAGCGTGGCGTCGTAGGGGATCGGCTCGAATGGACCGTTGAGCGTATTCGTGCCCTTCGTGAAAAACACCGGATGCTCCGGCATCTTCTGTGCCGCGGTGCGGAATGCCTGGCTCTCCTCGAAATGCTCCACGTAGTTCCAGCCAACGCAGGTGATGTTGCGCGTAAGCTTCGGCAGCGGCGGGAGCAGTTTGACGCCATCGAGCTTGGCGCCGGTACCGATGCCGGCTGCGGCCAGTTCGCGCACCTTGGCCAAGCCTTCGGCGCCGGCCTTGATCAGCGCCAGCATCGATGTACCGTCGAAGCCAAGATCGAGCTTCGTCTGCTGAGCCGCCAATGCAACGTCCACAACCTGCCTGTCCACCCGCACGAAGCCCAGGCGCGGCGCGCCGCTTCCTTCCGTGTAGCTCACCAGGCGCAGTCTCTGGTCTTGCGGCACTACGATTTTCGTCATGCGATGGTCCTTGAATTGCGTTCTGCCGGCAACTCTATGCCAAACGGGGGCGCTGGGGAATTGCGCTCAAGTAGCCCAAGGGGCGGTAGCGCACCGGAAAAACCACGCTCAAGTAGCCCAAGGGGCGGTGGCGCACCGGAAAAACCACGATCGAGTAGCCCAAAGGGCGATAGCGCGCCGAAAGAACAACGATTAAGTACTCCAAGGGACGGTGGCGCACAAAAGATGCCCATGCGCCGCTGCGCCGCGCTGCCGGAATGTTCAGCACCCTTGAGCGTTCGTCACATATCGGTTAAAAATCGCCGTTTTTCCAACATAGGGTCCGCGCTAGGCGGAGCGGCTATATCACCAGATGCGGAAGCCGCGGGTTTAGTCTTGGATGGGGTGCGCGAAACGATGCCTGCCTACTCACTTGCCCGTGCAATCTACGAAATGACAGTCAGCCTCCTGGAAGCGAACTTGCGCCTTGCCGAAAGCATGGCGGCTTTGATGACGGGAGCGAAATTGTCTGCGGAGAAAAGGGATATGGACGCGGAAACACAAACCCAGAACGCAAATCAAGAGATTGAGACTACAGAGGGAAAGGACATCGCTGCCATGGAGGCAACCAAACTCGTTTACCGCTTCGGTGCAGGCAAGGCGGACGGCTCGGCCGATATGAAGAACCTGCTCGGCGGCAAGGGCGCAAACCTCGCCGAGATGTCGAACCTGGGCCTGCCCGTGCCCCCAGGCTTCACCATCACCACCGAGGTTTGCATCGCCTACTACGCCAACGGCAAGAAACTGCCTGAGGGACTGCACGCCGAAGTTCAGGCGGCGGTGGACCAGATTGGCGAAGCCGTCGGCGCCAAGCTCGGGGATGCGGAAAACCCGCTCCTGGTTTCGGTTCGCTCCGGCAGCCGCGCCTCCATGCCCGGCATGATGGACACGATCCTCAATCTGGGCCTCAACGACCAGACGGTGGAAGGCCTCGCCGCCCGCTCCGGCAACCGCCGCTTCGCGTTCGATAGCTACCGCCGCTTCATCACCATGTACTCGAACGTCGTGCTCGACATGAAGCACCACGACTTCGAGGAAATCCTCGACCACTACAAGCACCAGAACGGCTACGATCTCGACACGGACCTCGCCGCCGAGGACTGGCAGACGCTCATCGTGAGCTACAAGCAGGCCGTCCAGAACAAGCTCGGCAAGCCGTTCCCGCAAGACATTAACGAGCAGCTCTGGGGCGCAATCGGCGCGGTCTTCGACAGCTGGAACAACCCGCGCGCCATCAAGTACCGCCAGCTCAACAATCTGCCCGAAAGCTGGGGCACCGCAGTCAACGTCCAGGCCATGGTGTTCGGCAACCGCGGCGACACCAGCGCCACCGGCGTGGCCTTCACTCGCAACCCCTCGACGGGCGACAAGCGGCTTTACGGCGAGTTCCTCGTGAACGCCCAGGGCGAAGATGTTGTGGCCGGCATCCGGACGCCGCAATCCATCACCGAGGAAGCGCGCATCGAAGGCGGTAGCGACAAGCCGTCGCTCGAAACCGTCATGCCCGAAGCCTTCAAGCAGTTCAAAGGCATCTGCGATACGCTGGAGCACCACTACCGCGACATGCAGGACGTGGAGTTCACCATCCAGGACGGCAAGCTCTGGATGCTCCAGTGCCGCAACGGCAAGCGCACCTCGCCCGCCTCGCTCAAGATCGCGGTCGACATGGCACGCGAAGGGCTGATCACCCAGGAAGAGGCTGTGCTCCGCATCGAGGCATCGCAGCTCGACCAGCTTCTGCACCCCACCATCGACCCGTCCGCCCAGCTCACCGTCATCACCAAGGGCCTTCCTGCCTCTCCGGGCGCTGCCTGCGGCGAGATCGTGTTCTCCCCTGACGACGCCGAGCGGCTCAAGAACCAGGGCCATACGGTCATCCTCGTCCGCAACGAGACGAGCCCCGAGGACATCCACGGCATGCACGCAGCGGCGGGCATCCTGACCGCGCGTGGCGGCATGACGAGCCACGCGGCGGTGGTTGCGCGCGGCATGGGGCGCCCTTGCGTCTCGGGCGCCAGCGCGCTGCGCATCAACCTTGAGGCGCGCACGCTGACCGCGGGCGGGATCACGCTCAAGGAAGGCGAAATCATCACCATCGACGGCTCGAACGGCAACGTCATCCAGGGCGCGGTGAAGATGCGCCAGCCGGAACTGACGGGCGATTTCGGCGCGCTGATGGAGTGGGCCGACGCCCTGCGCCGCCTCAAGGTCCGCACCAACGCCGACACGCCAACGGACGCCAAGCAGGCGCGCGAGTTCGGCGCGGAAGGCATCGGCCTTTGCCGCACGGAGCACATGTTCTTCGATCCGGAGCGCATCATGGCCGTGCGCGAGATGATCGTGGCACAGGATACGGCAGGCCGCCGCGCGGCGCTCGCCAAGATCCTGCCCATGCAGCGCCAGGACTTCATCGGCCTGTTCGAGATCATGGCCGGCCTGCCCGTGACCATCCGCCTTCTCGACCCGCCGCTGCATGAGTTCCTGCCGCATGGCGACGCGGAGATCAACGAACTGGCGCAGGCGCTGAATATCGATCCCGCAGCTCTGCGCGCCCGCCTCAACCAGCTCCATGAGCAGAATCCGATGCTTGGCCATCGCGGCTGCCGTCTGGCGATTACCTATCCGGAGATCGCCGAGATGCAGGCGCGCGCCATCTTCGAGGCGGCCGTGGCTGTAAGCAAGAGCAGCGGCACGCCCGTTGTGCCCGAGGTCATGGTGCCGTTGATCGCGACCAAGGCGGAACTCGACATCCTGAAGGGTGTCATCGACCGCGTGGCGAAGGAAGTGCAGGCCGAGTCCGGCGCCTTCACCTATATGGTGGGCACGATGATCGAGCTACCGCGTGCGGCGCTCCAGGCGGGCAACATCGCCAATACGGCGGAGTTTTTCTCCTTTGGCACCAACGACTTGACGCAGACGACCTACGGCCTCAGCCGCGACGATTCCGGCACGTTCCTCGGCGATTACATCTCGCAGGGCATCTTCGAGACCGATCCGTTTGCCTCGCTCGACACCGAAGGCGTGGGCCAGCTGATCCAGATGGCGGCGGAGCGCGGGCGCAAGACGCGGCCTGGGTTGAAGCTCGGCATCTGCGGCGAACATGGCGGCGATCCGGCGTCTATCGCGTTCTGCGAGAGCGTGGGGCTCGACTATGTGTCGTGCTCGCCATATCGCGTGCCGGTGGCAAGGCTCGCGGCGGCGCAGGCCGCCGTGCGGAGCAAGACCGGAGCGAAGGCTTCGTCTACGGCGTAGGGTTGCGTGCCGCGTCGCCGGCGAGCGTATCTTCTCTACCTAAGCGGCGAACCGCCGCTTAGGTAGGTAGATTGATATGTTGTGACGCAACCCGTGGATTTCTCAGACTATTGGCAGCACCACATCAAGTCTGACGCACCAGAAATTACGAGATTATCGATAAGCTACACAAGACGATAACTCTTGATGTTTCATCTAATGTATAGAGGACATACATTCGCGGAATCCCCGTCAAATGTGGAGCTTCCCACACCCACACGCTTCCATCTTCCCAAGCCGGATGTGGTTCACCACAACTTTTGGGGTCTACCTCAAGGGCATCATGCAAGCCAGCGATCAAATCAAATAATCGCGCATTATGCTCCCAGCCTTGATAGAACCGAGTCTCGAAAAGTTCCGAAATCCTTACCAGCCAAGTCTTTCTTGGATCTCGCCTCATCAACAGCGCATCCCTCACCACGAGCCCACTCAAAAGCCTCTAGAGAGACCTCCATTGGGAATAGCAAAAACGCTGAATTATACTTAAGTTCTTCGCCAAATTCTGCCTGCTCCCAGGCTCGATTATGGCTATAATCGCTTATAGCTTTAGCGGTATTCTGGTCGCAAACAAACTCTCTCACCTCGTCGAGCAAACGTATTTCATTAGTGTTTAGGCGTGCCAAGTCTGGCTGGACAAGAGCCACAAACTCTTTCTTCCTGTAACCGAAATAGTCAACTTCACTTACCCTGATAGCATTGCTGCGCTCAAGCTCTCGAAGCATAGGTAACAGCTGATCACATGTCGGCCCCAGCGGACGCTTTCTATAAGTACATCCGGTAACTGGATTACCCATCTGCACGTAATGAAGCATGTCCACAAAATACAAAACTTTGTGAAGCTTGACAGATCCAAGATGTGACGGTTCGGATTGGGCGCAAATATAGAGAATTGCAGCCTTAAGCTTGCTCCTGTCATATTGCATGTATTTTGCTCCAGAGTGGGACACACTCTCACACAACGCACCGGAACAAATATAGTACATCTAGCGCATTGATTCAAATCAAATATTTTTCCAAATCAGTATCAATCACTTAGCGCACCCAATAAGGCAAGCGCCACACAACAGGATCAGGGCGCATACCCCACCCGCGATCCAGCATACCCAGCCTTGACCTGGACCATAGCAATATCGATATATTTCATCGAAATAATGCCAAACTAAGCAATCCCGAAAGAAGGCACATGCCCGATTTATTCACTCCCCTGAAACTCGGCGATCTCGACTTGCCGAACCGCATCGTCATGGCGCCCCTCACCCGCTGCAGGGCCGTCGAAGACCGCGTGCCGAACCCTCTGATGAAAGAATATTACGTTCAGCGCGCTTCGGCGGGCCTGATCCTTTCCGAGGCGACGGCCGTCACTCCGAAGGGCGTCGGTTATCCCAACACGCCGGGCATCTGGTCCGAGGCCCAAATCGAAGGCTGGCGCAACATCACGGACGCGATCCATCAAGCAGGCGGCCGCATTTTCATGCAGCTCTGGCATGTTGGCCGCGTTTCGCATCCTTCTTATCTGGACGGGGATTTGCCGGTCGCGCCCAGCGCCATCGCGCCCGAAGGCCATGTCTCGCTGCTGCGCCCCAAGACAGAATATGTCACGCCGCGCGCGCTTGAGTTGTCCGAAATCGCGGGCCTAGTCGAAGCCTACCGCCAGGGCGCGGAAAACGCGAAGGCTGCCGGCTTCGACGGCGTCGAAATCCATGGCGCGAACGGCTATCTTATCGATCGGTTCCTCCAGGATCGCACCAACAAGCGCACCGATGCCTATGGCGGCCCCATCGAGAACCGCGCGCGCCTGCTGCTGGAGGTCACGGACGCGGCCATAAGCGTTTGGGGCCCCGGCCGGGTCGGCATGCATCTGGCCCCGCGCGGCGACTCCCATTCCATGGGCGACAGCGATCCGAAAGCCACCTTCGGCTACGTCGCCCGCGAACTCGGCAAGCGCAAGATCGCCTTCATCTTCACCCGCGAATATGCTGGCGCCGATGCCATCGGCCCGCAGCTCAAGGCGGAGTTCGGCGGCGTCTGGATCGCCAACGAAAATTTCACGCCCGAAACCGCCGCCCATATCGCCGGCGATGGCGTGGCCGATGCCGTCTCCTTCGGCAGGGCATACATTGCCAACCCGGACTTGGCTGAACGGATCGCGAAAGGCGCGCGCTTGAACGAGCCGGAATTCGCCACGTTCTTCAGCGGCGGCGTGAAGGGCTACACCGACTACCCCGCCCTCGCCCGATAAGTACGCACAAGGCAAGACTGTCCCCGCGCGCGGGCGGCCAGGCAGCGGCGGGCAGCACGCCTTGCGCAAACCGGATGCGACCATCGCCAACGCCTCGGCGCCGTTCGACGAGCGATGCCGTAGGCGCTTTGCAGGCTGTCAATCGGGGATGAAAGGGCGGGCAGCATGCCATGTCTGAAAGCTGCGCAAGCGCTCGCCGGGCTGCATTTGCTCAATTTCCGCAACCTGCAGACAAATAGAGCGATGACCGCCGAACCCGGACAGCTTACGCGCCGCAGCGCGCGGCGCTTTTGAAATCCCATGCAAAATGGCTAGATGGTTGCTGTACTATATCACGGAAGGCTCGCAGCTTCCGCTTCAGAGCGAGGGGAGCCGAACGCAGAACAAATTCGAAGGACGCGGGATCGATACCCATCCCTTTCACCAGCCTAAAGCGGAGCAGGCGATGAGTAACAATCAGGAAATAATCAGGCGCGCCGCAGCGTTTCTCGAACGGGCGGACCAATTGAGGGCCGAAGCCCGCCAGGTTCTCGAACCTCTCAACAAGGCTCGAGGATGGCGCTCGAACTCAAACACGGGCTTGTAAGAACAAACCACGGACTTTCGAAACGCGCCAAGCCCAATCACGCAGAGCGGCGTTGCGGATGATCCCAAATGACCTATTTTATTGGAGCAATGAGAACGAGCCATTCCCAGCCAGCATACTTATCACCTCGCTGCCTCAGGTGCGTGTAGCGCTTCAGAGAAGTCCAAGAACGATGCCCTGAAACCGCCGCAACGTGGGGAATATTTAGACCAACTTCAAATAGTCTAGAGACACCATCATGACGAAGGTCATGAAAGTGTAAATCATGAATTCCAAGATACTTGCATGACCTGGTAAATGAAGTACCGATGGCGTCGCCATTATACGGGAATATGCGATCACATGCCCCCTTCTTGCGAGACTTTAATTATGCGTACCGCTGGGTCCGGAAGATTGCACCACACATCGTTACCAATGCGCTCGCCGGGATTCTTCATGTCGCGCACCAGGATGCGTTTGCCGTCGAGATCAAGATCGGTCCAGGTGACGCGCGTGATTTCCTCTAGTTCCTCTAGGCGCCTAGTTGAAAAAATGGCAAATGCAATGATAACATGCATTGGGTTCGATGCAGGGCGACGCTTCTGCATTTCAGCAAAGTGAGCCATCAGCCGGTGCAATTCGTCCAACGGTCGCGCATAATTGAAATTTGGGCAAGATATGCCATAGAGCCATCCTTACGTTTCCGTTCGATGATCGTCCCCATGGATTTACAACACGCCTCGTCTCGTTTACGGCATTTGTTGTAACCCATATATCAAACGGGCGGAAATGCGCAACGAATCAGACGTAAATAGGCATGTTAGCAAACCGACATACCTCTGAAATATCAGGAAAATGCGGAAAGGCCGCTCCTTGGCGTTTCTGCGTCGCGCCCATGATGGAATGGACCGACCGCCATTGCCGGTATTTCCACCGGCAATTGAGCAGACACGCGCGGCTTTATACCGAGATGGTTACATCGGCTGCGATTGCGCATGGGGACCGGCTGCGTCTGCTTGGGTTCGACCCTGCGGAGCAGCCCGTGGCGTTGCAGCTCGGAGGTTCGGACCCGGATGAACTGGCGCGTGCGGCGGAGGTTGCCGTCAATTTCGGCTATGACGAGATCAACCTGAATTGCGGCTGCCCGTCGGATAGGGTGCAGTCCGGCCGCTTCGGGGCATGCCTGATGGCGGAACCGGCACTTGTGGGGCAATGCGTCGCGGCGATGCAGAGCGCGGTGGGCGGGGCGATCCCCGTTACCGTGAAATGCCGGATCGGCATCGACGAGCAGGACAGCGAGGCGGATCTGTCGCGGTTCGTGGACACGGTGGCGGTTGCTGGATGCCGCATTTTCATCGTGCATGCGCGCAAGGCCTGGCTTCAGGGTTTGAGCCCAAAAGAAAACCGGGATGTTCCGCCGCTGGACTACGGGCGCGTCTACCGGCTCAAGGCTGCCTTTCCGGAGCTTACCATCGCGATCAATGGCGGCATTGGCACAATCGAGGAAGCGCTTGTGCATCTTGAGGCCGTGGACGGTGTCATGCTGGGGCGGGTGGCCTATAAGTCGCCTGCGTTGCTGGGCGATGTGGACCGGGTTCTATTTGGCGAGGATGCGCCGCCGCTGGATGCCGCCGCCGTGCTGGAGCGGATGCGGGAATATACCGCCCGTGAGCTTATACGCGGGACTAAGCTTGCCAGCGTAACGCGGCACATGAACGGGCTTATAAATGGGATCGCCGGCGCGCGGCGGTTCCGGCGGCTTTTGACTGAGGACAGCGTGAAGGCGGGCGCGGGGCTCGAAGTGCTGGAGGCTGCGATAGGCGTGGCGCGGGAGGCTGCCGCGAGAAGGGCGCAGGCGCTGGAGGCGGCGGAGAACGCGGGCGCCGCGGCGTAATAACCGCGGCAGCGCACGGGCGCTTCAGTGACGGCGGATCGAGGGATTGACTGAGGTCACAACCCCTCATCCTGTCCTTCTCCCTGTGGGAGAAGGGACGCCAGAACTTCCGCTGCGGGCAATTCGAGGGTCCCTTCTCCCACAGGGAGAAGGACAGGATGAGGGGTTACAGCCCTTCGATCATGGCAAAACCGCCCATTCGAATGCTCTTGATGTTTTGCTTCTGTCTGTGTTTCCCGGCCCCCCTTCCCAAGCGATGGGGAAGCCAATCGGGTCTCACACTTTGGTTGCTAGTCAGCCCGGAACCAGCCGGACAGTCCACACTCTCGAGGGCCGCAAACCTTTGAAGAGGCATACTTTTGCATGGACGATTGCGCGGTTGACCGTCGGGAGCCCCAGCACCGGGAACGTGGAGAATGGGACGTCATCGTCATCGGCGCCGGGCCGGCAGGGTTGACGGCCGGCTATCTGCTGACGAAAGACAGCCAAAAACGAACCCTTATTCTCGAAGCCGATCCTGTTTACGTGGGAGGCATCAGCCGCACCGAACGGCATCGGGGCTATTCGTTCGATATTGGCGGCCATCGCTTTTTCACAAAATCGAAGGCCGTCGAGGAATTCTGGGCGGAAATACTGCCGCACGGGTTTCCGTGGCGCTCGCGATCGTCGAAAATCTTCTTCGACCGCAAATTCTATACCTATCCGCTCCACGCTCTTGAGGCTCTGGCCAACCTTGGTGTCACCGAAAGCGCATTATGCGTTTTGTCCTATGCAAAGGCGCGGATGCTTCCGGTGGAGAAGCCGGCGTCCTTTCACGAATGGGTCGCCAATCAATTCGGCGAGCGGTTCTTCCAGCTGTTTTTCAAAAGCTACACGGAGAAAGTCTGGGGCGTATCCTGCGACGACCTTTCGGCCGATTGGGCGGCGCAACGGATCAAGGGACTGAATCTGACGACAGCCGTCATGTCCGCATTGTTCAAGGCGGTGCAGGGGGCCGGCGAAACCGCCGGAAAGGATGGCCGCCCCATCAAGACGCTTATCGAGCGCTTCCGCTATCCCCATAGGGGGCCGGGCATGATGTGGGAAGCCGCAAGGGACAAGTTTCTCGCGCAGGGAGGCCGGATACTTATGGGAACCTCCGCTGTGTCGTTTGCCTGGCGGCGGGAGAGCGGCTTTTGGGAAGTGACGGCGCGGAATGCTTCCGGCGCAAGGCAGGCGTACCGCTGCCGCGATATCGTCTCGTCCGCGCCGCTCCGGGACGTGATTCTGGCCACATCTCCCGCGCCCAAATGCAGTGAGGCTGCGGAGAAGCTTGCCTATCGCGACTTCATCCTGGTCGCCCTTATGCTCGATTGCGAGGCACCGTTTAACGGCAACTGGATCTATATCCACGAGCCGGAGGTGCGCGTGGGCCGGATTCAAAATTTTGCGGCGTGGTCGCCCGATATGGTGCCCGGTGCCGGCAAGGGATGCCTCGGCCTCGAATATTTCTGCAATGAAGGCGATGCGTTATGGGCGATGCCGGACGAGGCGCTGATCGATCTCGGTATTCGCGAGCTGGAAGTTCTGGGCCTTGGATCGCGCAGGGGCATCGCTGGCGGCAAAGTTGTGCGCCAGCCTAAGGCTTACCCGGTCTACAGCCCTGGCTACGATGGCATCCTGGACGGCATCCGGCGCGAATTCGCCCAGGAATATCCGCATATGCATTTCGTGGGCCGGAATGGCATGCACCGCTATAACAATCAGGATCACGCCGTAATGACGGCGATGCTTGCGGTGCAGAACATTTTGGCGGGCAAGACGCTCTACGATGTCTGGCAGGTCAACGAGGATGCCGAGTTTCACGAGGAGGCCGCGGCCGGCGCGCGGGAGAAGGATTTTGCAGTTGCCAGTTGATCGCGCGGTTCAAGCGGCTGCGGGCGCCGGATTGCCTGGAGAGTTAGAGGCTTTGGCACCGTGGGGTGCTCTACTAATTGTTGATAAATAAATACTTCTAGGAGAAGCGTGACAGTTCCCTCCGGCAGGCTTACATAGCTTCTCGCAGAATTGTCGCGCCAAAGCAGGCCTGCCTTTTGAAGCAGCAATCAGCCTATTCGACGGAGGCTCAGGCACTTCACAGCCGCTTTTTCCTTCCGTTGCCGGGGTAATTTTGGCGGCTGCGACGGCTGGCAGGAACGGACCTCCTGCCCTATGTTCGCAGGCGCGATTTGTTGTGACCAAGCAACGCCAAAGTAAGCGATGCTCTGTGGAGCTTACTGTTAGCGTGGCGATACGTACATAGATCGGATACAGTCGGATACAATCGGATGCAATCCGGCACAAGGCTACCCACCCGGTGGACAGCGCATTTGGCTGACCTTAAAGCAGACGTAGCGCTTTTGTAGTTGAGACGGAGTAGGCTGTGCAGGAGCATGCACATCATAACACCGGTGAGGACCGGAGTGGCGCCTGCAACGGCAGTGCAAATGGCGCGAGCCCCGAAAAGCTCCTCGAAAGGATGCTTGGCGGCGCCGGCGAGCCGGCAGCGCCTTTCGGACTCATCCGGGGCGAGCGCCGGGCGGCGAAACGCGCCACTCTCGAATTGGAGCAAGATCTCGCCAGCCGCATCAAGAATCGGGCCGCCATACTCAACGTAAGCATGGAAAGCCTCGCTTACCTGGCTTGGTCGCTTATCCTGGCGCGATTTTGCGGGCAAGATGGCGCGATTTTTGGCGCCGCGCTGCCGCCGTTTACGAAGGTTTTCCCGGTGCGTATCGACGCTGCCGCAAGCCCGGCAAGGAGCGCTGCGCGGGAAACGCACGAATTATTGGCCCAGATACGCGCCTTTCTGCCCGCCTGGGGAGCACACGAGCCTGACGGCGATCCCGGCGCTGCATATTCCTTGCCAGCCCTGTTTGGATACAACCTGCCCGAAAATCACGTTTGGGCCGCGGAGTTGTCCGGCGGGGTGTGGCCGCTGGCGGTCATCGTTGCGGAGGCCGGGGAAACGTTCCAGATCACGGCCTGGGCTCAATATCCGGCGGACCCGGCAACCGTTTGCGCCTATATGCGGACTGCGCTGGAACGGCTTGCCGGTACCTTGGAAACGGCGCCCGGTACGCCCGCGGCTTCTATTGACGCGATGCCGGAAGAGGAGCGCCGCAAGCTGCTCATCGAATGGAACGCGACTGGCACTGCCTATCCGCGCGACAAGTGCATTCACCACCTTTTCGAAGAACAGGCCGCCAGGACGCCGGACGCCGTGGCCGTGGTTCATGACGGGCACACGCTCACATATTCCCAGCTGAACGCACGAGCCAACCAACTGGCCCATCATCTGCGCGGGCTGGGGGTAGGCCCGGAAGCCCGCGTCGCGATTTGCGTCGAGCGCAGCCTTGAGATGATCGTTGGCCTGCTGGCCACCCTCAAGGCGGGAGGAGCCTATGTGCCCCTCGATCCGGCCTATCCTGTGGAGCGGCTGAGGTTCACGCTGAATGACAGCGCTCCAGCCGTTCTGCTTGTGGATGACACGGGCAGAGCTGCGCTGCGGGAAGCCGCTGTCCCCGCCGAAGTCATTGACCTTGGCGGCGAAACGCCGTCTTGGGCAGACCGGCCGGAGCCGGATCTCTCTGGAGTGGGAACGCTTCCAACGAATCTCGCCTACATCATCTACACCTCCGGCTCCACTGGAACTCCCAAAGGGGTGATGATCGAGCACGCGAACGTCTCCCGCCTTTTTTCAGCAACCGCTGCCTGGTTCAACTTTGGACCGGACGACGTCTGGACTTTGTTCCACTCCTTCGCATTCGACTTCTCGGTGTGGGAGATATGGGGAGCCCTCTTGTACGGTGGGCGCCTTGTCATCATTCCCAAAATCACGGCACAAAGCCCCGAGAAATTTTACCAGCTGCTATGCGGCGCTGGCGTAACGGTTCTCAACCAGACCCCAAGCTCATTCCGGCAACTTATGACCGCGCAAGCTTCGAATGGCGGGCAGCATCGGCTGCGGCTGGTCATTTTCGGGGGCGAGGCACTGGAGACTTCCAGTTTAAAACCGTGGTTCGAACTGGCCGCAAACCGGCACACCCAACTTGTCAATATGTACGGCATCACCGAAACGACTGTGCATGTGACTTATTACCCGCTTACGCCCGCCGGCGCGGAGAGGCGCGGCGCCAGTCCGATTGGCTGCCGCATTCCCGATTTGCGCGTATACATCCTTGACGCAAACCGCCAACCGGCGCCAGCCGGCGTCACAGGCGAACTCTATGTCGGCGGCGAAGGAGTGGCGCGGGGCTACCTGAACCGCCCCGAACTGACCGCAGAGCGTTTCGTGGCCGATCCGTTCTCCGCCGAGCCCGGCGCCCGTATGTACAAAACGGGGGATCTCGGCCGCTGGACGGCGGATGGCGCTATCGAATATCTGGGCCGCAACGACTTCCAGGTAAAGATTCGCGGCTTTCGCATCGAGCTGGGCGAGATCGAGGCGCGGCTGGCGGAGTACCAGGGCGTTCGCGAGCCGGTTGTCATCGCGCGCGAGGACAGCACTGGAGACAAGCGTCTGGTAGCGTACTACGTGGCTGGGGCGAACATCGGGCAGGACGCTTTGCGGGCGCATCTCCTGGCAAAGCTGCCGGAATACATGGTGCCGGCTGCTTATGTCCGCCTCGATCGCATGCCTCTCACGCACAATGGCAAGCTGGATCGCACGGCGCTGCCCGCGCCGGATAGCAGCGCTTACGGTCAGGACAGCTACGAAGCCCCCGTTGGCCCGGCCGAAGAAAAACTTGCCCAAATCTGGGCTAGCATCCTGGGCTTCGGCGGGATAAGCCGCAACGCCAGCTTCTTCGATATCGGTGGGCATTCCCTCCTGGCGGTCAGAATGCTGACGCTTATAGAAGCGGAACTCGGCCATTCGCTCAATCTGACTTCGCTATTCAGAGCGCCGTCAATCGCCGCGCTTGCCCAATTGCTGCAACAGGAAATAAGCCCCGGCGTCAGCTCTCCCTATGTCGTGGCCGTGCAGCCGGAAGGAACCAAGCCGCCTCTCTTCGCCATCAACACGCCCAGCATATATTACGGCATCGCAAAGCGGCTGGGAAAGAACCAGCCTCTTATCGGACTGCAACTCTTCAATCCCGCCCAGCGGCCCGAGTTCAAGCATTTCCGCCTGGAGGATGTGGCCGGCGAGTATGTCAAGCTGATCCGCGAGACCCAGCCCCAGGGACCGTATGCGATCATGGGCTGGTGCGTTGGCGGCGTGCTGGCCTTCGAAACGGCGCAGCAACTGATCCAGATGGGCCAGGAGGTTTCGTTCACCGGCATAATCGACGCCAGAGCCCCGGATTATATCCGGCGCCGGGGGGCGGCGTGGGTGAAGGCCGCCGATTACGCTACCCGCTACAACCAGAATTACGCAGAAATGCGCGCCGGGCGGCAAAACGTCCTGGAATTCTTGCGCCAGATTGGCATGACGAAGCCCTTGACGCGGCTTTACCACGCCCTGCACACAAGCCCCCAGCCCGTTTCGTACGATCCAGAACTGCAAACGATAGAGCAGCACAACAATGAAATGATTGCGTATTTGTGGGGCCTGCAAGGCATTTACGAACCCAAGCTCTTTCCAGGGCGGCTGCACGTCTTCATAAGCCAATTCGAAGCGACGGGATGGCTGGTCGACTCCAGCCTCGGCTGGGGACGGCTGGCGAGCGAAGGCGCCGAAGCGGTCACGGTCACAGGAAATCACAAGACAATTTTCAAAGACCCTGGTGCGAGCCAGATCGCGGCAGCCATTGCCGCAGCCGTGGAACCGCAGGCGGCCCGCAATCCTTCCAAGGCGCCTTCCCGCCAGGCGGCCGTTCGCGCGAACAGCGAAAACCGGCATGCGGAAATCACCGTGCAGCCGCTCGTGAGCGTGATCATTCCCGCGTATAATGCGGAACAGGATATCGCTCAGGCTATCGGTTGCGCCATTGCCCAAACATATCCGGAGATCGAGATCGTCGTCGTCGACGACGGCTCGCAGGATGGAACGGTGCAAACCGCCCGCGAGACTTTGAAAAGCAGTTTCAAGGGCCGTTGGTCGGTCCTGGAACTTGGCACCAACAGGGGAGCCAGTGCGGCACGCAACGCCGCTGTGAAGCAGGCGAAAGGCGAGTGGATTCAGTTCCTCGATAGCGACGACGCTATCGCCGCGGATAAGATCGAACTCCAGATGAAGCAGGCGCGGACTGCAGGCCCGGACATATCTGCGATCTACTCCTCATGGCGCCATGTCTATCTGGAAGACGGGAAATTCGTCCCCGCGGGTCCGCTCAACACCCCGCGATATGAAGACAAACATCCGCTGATGTTCTTCATGTACTACGCCTCGCTTCATCATGGGGCATGCCTCATCCGCCGCAGCGCGCTGGAACGCATTCAAGGCTTCGATGAAACCATGCGCACCTATGAGGACGCCGACCTCCTGGCCCGCCTCGCCAAGGAGGCTGGGCGGTTCCAATTCGCGGCTTCGAGCGGCCCTTCCTATCTCTGGCGCTTGTACAACGAACAGCCGCGGGAAGGTGGCGAGGAGGCCCGCTATAAATTGCAGGACACCGCCATGAACTGGATAAGGCTTGTCAAGCGCGCGGCTGGAAACCGGCAGATCGGCGATATCCTCTCCTCCCCTGACGATATGATCGTGTGGCGGCAGCATTGCGCGAGCTATGCCCGGCGGCTGCATGAAAGCGGCGCCGGAACGTTCAAACTGTTCATGGACGAATTGCAGAAGGCCGACCCGGACTTCACCTACCCGTAGGTGGAAGTGCCTGTGCCCGGTTATTGCAACTCACTGAGAAATGGCGTCGTTTCCCGCTCATAGCCATAGACCCCCATGCGGTCAGCGAGGCAAGGCAAGCCGCCAGCCCAGGCAAATCCACAGTTGTGTTCGGCCTATGGTTAACGTTTGCGTTGCATTTTAGAACAAATCGTGTACATTCGTGCCGTTGCAAGTGGTACGGCCCTATGGAATAACAAAGGATAATGATTCATGACTGATTCGCCATTCCGGGTGATCGAAGGGAATTTCAATAACATGGACAAGCAGAAAGCCCTCGAGGCTGCGCTCAGCCAGATCGAGCGGAATTTCGGCAAAGGCTCCGTCATGAGGCTCGGCAAGAACGAGCACCCAGTGGAGGTCGAGGCGATTTCCACAGGATCTTTGGGGCTCGACATTGCACTCGGCATCGGCGGGCTGCCGCGCGGGCGCGTCATCGAGATTTTCGGGCCGGAGTCCTCGGGCAAGACGACGCTCGCTCTGCACGTCGTCGCCGAAGCCCAGAAAAAGGGCGGCGTATGCGGCTTTGTAGACGCCGAACATGCAATGGACCCGGCCTACGCCAGAAAGCTGGGTGTGGACCTGGAAGAACTCATCATCTCCCAGCCCGACACCGGCGAGCAGGCACTTGAAATCACCGATACGCTGGTGCGCTCCGGCGCGATCGACGTGATCGTCGTCGACTCCGTCGCAGCACTCACGCCCAAGGCCGAGATCGAAGGCGAAATGGGCGACGTGCTGCCCGGCATGCAGGCCCGGCTGATGAGCCAGGCGCTGCGCAAGCTCACCGGCTCGATTTCGAAGTCGCGCTGCCTCGTCATCTTCATCAACCAGATCCGCATGAAGATCGGCGTCATGTTCGGCAACCCCGAAACGACGACGGGCGGCAACGCGCTGAAATTCTATTCGTCCGTGCGTCTCGACATCCGGCGCATCGGCCAGATCAAGGAACGCGACGAGGTCGTCGGCAATCAAACGCGCGTGAAGGTGGTCAAGAACAAGGTCGCTCCGCCCTTCAAGCAGGTCGAATTCGACATCATGTATGGCGAGGGTATCTCGAAGACCGGCGAATTGATCGATCTTGGCGTGAAGGCCAACATCGTCGAGAAGTCAGGCTCCTGGTATACCTACGACAGCCAGCGCATCGGCCAGGGGCGCGAGAACGCGAAAGGCTTCCTTCGCGATAATCCGCAAGCGGCCCAGGCGCTTGAGCGCGAGATCAGGGCGAATGCCGGGTTGATTGCGGCGCGCATCCTTGAGGGCCCCGCAAGCAGTGACAGCGAGGATGACGGCGATCCGGAAGGGACCGGAACTGCGGTTGAAGCCGCTCCCGCCCGCAAAGGCCGCCGCTAACGGACCTGGTTCCGCGCTGGCGAATACGGCTGCCAGTTTCGCTCAAGTAGCGCGAAGCATGGTAGCGTCTACAAATTGTGCATGCCAGCGCGGCTGTTATTTGCAAAATTGCGGCAATAGGGTATCGGTATCCGGCCCGTAAGCTATTTTACTCCCGCACAATTCCGCCTTCATGAGATTTGAAGGCGAGCGGGGTTACAGAAAAAGAACTTGGATATGAGCAGCCTCAACGATATCCGCGGAACATTCATCGATTTCTTCCGCAAGAACGGCCATGAACATGTGCCGTCGAGCCCTCTTGTACCACGCAACGATCCCACGCTCATGTTCACCAATGCTGGCATGGTGCAATTCAAGAACGTCTTCACCGGCATGGAGACGCTGCCCTTCAAGCGCGCGGCCACGTCGCAGAAATGCGTGCGCGCGGGCGGCAAGCACAACGATCTCGACAATGTCGGCTATACGGCGCGGCATCACACCTTTTTCGAGATGCTTGGCAACTTCTCGTTCGGCGACTACTTCAAGGACCGCGCCATCGAACTTGCCTGGACGCTGGTCACAAAGGAATTCGCGCTCGACAAGAAGCGCCTTGTCGTGACGGTCTTCTCCGAGGACGACGAGGCCTTCTCGCTGTGGCGCAAGATCGCTGGGCTGCCCGAGGACCGCATTATCCGCATTTCGACCTCCGACAATTTCTGGTCGATGGGCGAAACCGGCCCCTGCGGGCCGTGCTCGGAGATATTCTTCGACCATGGGCCGAAAATCCCCGGCGGACCTCCCGGCAGCGCGGATGAGGATGGCGACCGGTTCATCGAGATCTGGAACCTCGTGTTCATGCAATACGAGCAGGTTTCGAAGACGGAGCGGCTCGGCCTGCCGAAGCCGTCCATCGATACGGGCATGGGGCTGGAGCGCGTCGCGGCCGTGCTGCAGGGCGTGCACAACAATTACGAAACGGACCTCTTCCGCACGTTGATCCACACTTCGGTCGAGCTGACGGGCGTTGCGGCCGAAGGGGCGGCGCTGCCCAGCCATCGCGTGATTGCGGACCATTTGCGCGCGTCGAGCTTCCTGATCGCAGACGGCGTGCTGCCGTCGAACGAGGGCCGCGGCTACGTGCTCCGGCGCATCATGCGGCGCGCCATGCGGCATGCGCATCTGTTGGGCGCGGAGGACCCGTTGCTCCATCGCCTGCTGCCCACGCTTGTGCGCGAGATGGGGCAGACCTACCCCGAACTCGTCCGCGGCCAAGCGCTGATCGGCGAGACGCTCAAGCTTGAGGAAATCCGCTTCCGCAAGACGCTCGCGCGCGGGCTGAACCTGCTCGATGAGGCTTCTGACACGCTCAAGTCCGGCGACACGCTGGCGGGCGACGTGGCTTTCAAGCTCTACGACACTTACGGCTTCCCGCTGGACTTGACGCAGGATGCGCTCAAGGCGCGGAACATCCAGGTCAATGTCGAGCAGTTCAATACCGCGATGGCCCAGCAAAAGGCTGAGGCGCGCAAGGCATGGGCCGGCTCCGGCGAGGCCGCGACCGACAAGGTTTGGTTCGACGTGCTCGACAAGGCCGGCGCCACGGAGTTCCTAGGCTACGAGACCGAGACCGCCGAGGGCGAGGTGGTTGCGCTGCTCAAGGGCGGCAAGCCCGTCAAGCTGCTCAAGAAGGGCGAGGAAGGCATCGTCATCGTCAACCAGACGCCGTTCTACGGCGAATCCGGCGGGCAAGCCGGCGATATTGGCGTCATCATGGGGCCGAAGGGCATCCATTTCGATGTGACAGAGACGCAGAAGAAGCTCGGGAAAGTCTTCGCGCATGTGGGCGTAGTACAGAAGGGGCCGCTCAAGGTCGGCGACGCGGTCGAGCTGCATGTGAATGTAGCGCGGCGGTCTGCCACGCGCGCCAATCATTCGGCGACGCACCTTTTGCATGAGGCGCTTCGCGAGACGCTCGGCACGCACGTGTCGCAGAAGGGCTCGCTCGTCGATCCGGAGAAACTGCGCTTCGACTTCTCGCACACGATGCCGCTCTCGAAGGAAGAGCTAGCCAAGGTTGAAGACCTCGCCAACGCGGTGATCCTGCAGGACAGCCCCGTGGTGACGCGGCTCATGGCGGTGGACGATGCGATTGCCTCCGGCGCGATGGCGCTGTTTGGCGAGAAATACGGCGAGGAAGTCCGGGTCGTGACCATGGGCGAGGCGAGCCACGGCGATAAGGGCAGCCGCGCTTATTCCGTCGAGCTTTGCGGCGGCACGCATGTGCGCGCGACGGGCGAAATCGGCCTTGTGAAGGTCGTACAGCAAGGAGCGGTCGCGGCGGGCGTCCGGCGCATCGAAGCGCTGACGGGTAACGCCGCGCGTGCCTATCTTGCTGGCCAGGACGCCGCGCTGCGTCAGGCGGCCGATATTCTCCGGGTGCAGCCCGCCGAAGTGCCGAACCGCGTCGCCCGCCTTATCGAGGAACACAAGACCCTTGAGAAGGAACTGGCGGAAGCGAAAAAGAAGATCGCGCTGGGCGCAGGGAGCAATGGACAGGCAACCGCGGACAATGCACTTCGCACAGTCGGCGCCGTGACCATGTTCGCCCGCACCGTTCACGGCATTCAGCCCAAGGATCTCCGCGGCCTCGTGGACGATGGGAAACGCCAGATCAAGTCCGGCGTTGTCGCTATCGTTGGCGTGACCGAGGAAGGCAAGGCTGGCATCGTGGTCGGCGTCACCGACGATTTGACGGCGAAATACAGCGCCGTCGATCTGGTGAAGGTAGGTGCTGTGGCGCTTGGCGGCCAGGGCGGCGGCGGACGGCCAGACATGGCCCAGGCCGGCGGGCCGGACGGTGCCAGCGCCGAAGCGGCGCTGAACGCAATCGCGGACTCGCTGCGCGGATCGGCAGCCGCCGCATGAGGCTTGTTTATTTTCGGCCGCGCTTCCAGGCGCAACGGTTTTCCAGTATGTATGCGCCATGACCGAAATAATTAAAGGGGTGACGCCGCTCGCGCGCATCCGCAACTTTTCCATCGTGGCGCACATCGACCACGGCAAGTCGACCCTTGCGGACCGGCTGATCCAGACTTGCGGCGGCATGACCGAGCGCGAGATGGCCGGCCAGGCGCAAGTGCTCGACAACATGGATATCGAGAAGGAGCGCGGCATCACCATCAAGGCGCAGACCGTGCGCCTCGACTACCGCGCCAAGGACGGCGAACTGTACCAGCTCAACCTGATGGACACGCCGGGCCATGTGGACTTCGCCTATGAGGTGAGCCGCAGCCTTGCCGCGTGCGAAGGTTCGCTCCTGGTGGTGGACGCGAGCCAGGGCGTGGAGGCGCAGACGCTCGCCAACGTCTATCAGGCGCTCGACAACAACCACGAGATCGTCACCGTCCTCAATAAGATCGACCTGCCCGCCGCCGAGCCGGCCCGGGTCAAGCAGCAGATCGAGGATGTGATCGGCCTCGACGCCAGCGGCGCGGTCGAGATTTCCGCCAAGACCGGGCTCAATATCGGCGAGGTGCTGGAAGCCGTCGTTCACCGCCTGCCGCCCCCCAAGGGCGATGCCAAGGCGCCGCTCAAGGCCCTGCTGGTCGATAGCTGGTACGACCCTTATCTGGGCGTCGTGGTGCTGGTCCGCGTGGTCGACGGCCTTCTCAAAAAGGGCGCGCGCGTCAAGCTCATGTCCACCGGGGCTTTGCATCTTGTGGATCGCGTCGGCATTTTCCGGCCCAAGCAGGAAATGCTGGATGTGCTGGGGCCCGGCGAGGTCGGCTTCTTCACCGCCGCGATCAAGGAAGTGGCGGACACCCGCGTGGGCGACACGGTGACGGAGGAAAAGCGGCAGGCCGCGCAGGCGCTCCCCGGCTTCAAGCCGGTGCAGCCGGTGGTGTTCTGCGGCCTCTTCCCGGTGGACGCCTCGCAATTCGAGGACCTGCGCGAGGCCATGGCGAGGCTGCGCCTCAACGACGCGAGCTTCCAATACGAGATGGAAACCAGCGCCGCGCTGGGCTTCGGTTTCCGCTGCGGCTTCCTCGGCTTGCTTCACCTCGAAATCGTCCGCGAACGCCTCGAACGCGAGTTCAACATCGACCTTATCGCCACCGCGCCGAGCGTGATCTATCACCTCTACATGACGGACGGGCAGATGATCGAGATGCACAACCCGGCCGACATGCCCGACGTGGTGAAGATCGAGCGCATCGAAGAGCCCTGGATCAAGGCGACCATCCTGGTGCCCGACGAATATCTGGGCGCCGTGCTCAAGCTTTGCGAAGACCGGCGCGGCCGGCAGGTGGACCTTTCCTATGCGGGCAACCGCGCCATGGTGGTCTACGAACTACCGCTCAACGAGGTGGTTTTCGACTTCTACGACCGCTTGAAATCCGTGAGCCGCGGCTATGCGAGCTTTGACTACCAGCTCACCGGCCACCGCGAGGGCGATCTCGTGAAAATGCAGATCCTCGTCAACGACGAGCAGGTGGACGCGCTCTCGATGATCGTCCATCGCGGTCGGGCGGAGATGCGGGGGCGCATGATGTGCGAGAAGCTCAAAGAGCTGATCCCGCGGCATCTGTTCAAAATCCCGATTCAGGCAGCCCTTGGAGCCAAAGTGATCGCGCGCGAAACGCTGTCGGCGCTGCGCAAGGACGTGACCGCCAAGTGCTACGGCGGCGACGTCACCCGCAAGCGCAAGCTCCTGGACAAGCAGAAGGAAGGCAAGAAGAAGATGCGGCAGTTCGGCCGCGTCGAGATCCCGCAGGAGGCCTTCATCGCCGCGCTCAAGATGGATGCGAACTGAGCGGACCTGCGCCCATACGATAACGGCATTGCATTTCATCCCAGCGTATCGAGAGGACGTTGAGAACGAGCGAGACCGAAGACGCAGACCGCACGGCATACGCGCCCTTCATTTTCGTGGAGGGCGAAAAGAGCTGCAGTCTCCTGCTGAGCGACGACCGGATGTGGGAAAAGTGCCCTGTCTTCGAAGAACTCGAAGGCTGGGCCGGAGACAGCTACGACTGGACATCCGTTGCCCGCACCGTTATCGCGGAGGAGCTTCCGAAGTTGGAGGATGCCGTATCCTTCGATTCGGAAGCGGGCACATTCGTGGCCTATGGACCGCGGGATGCGATCCATAGTCTGGCCGGGGTTATGCATACGGTTTTTCATGACGACGTCAGGCTTCGCGATCTCCTGTCGCGTTCCGAGCTTGATTGACCCTGAATCCGGTTGGATCGTTCGCGAAGGCCGCCCGGCCGCTTCCGGCCTTCGCAGCCGAAGCGGCTGCTTTAGCGGAGTGGGCTCGCGACCCTCTCTCACGCGAGGGCGAGAGGGTTAAGGGCGCATGTGGCGCTGCGGGACATTGCGGGCGGCTTTCCAGCGGACTATATAGAATGCTACCGGAAATGCAGGGCGGGTGGCGCCCGGCAAGATCGCGGCGCTAAAGGAGAATACCTTGAGCGGACGGATTTGGGCGCATCGCATTCTTCTGGCGCTGCTCATCGTGCTTGCCGCACTTCCGGCCGTCTGGGCGCAGCAAGGTAGCAGCCCCGCCCCGCACCGCACCGCCGTCCTTGCCGAGATAACCGGCGTCATCGGCCCGGCAACGGCGATGTTCGTGCAGAACGCGGTGGATGAGGCGCAGGCACGGCAGGCCGAGGTGCTCGTCCTCCGGCTAGATACGCCCGGCGGCCTACTCTCCAGCACGCGCGAAATCATCCAAATCATTTCAGCGTCCCCCGTTCCCGTTATTGGCTACGTCTCACCGGCGGGCGCGCATGCGGCGAGTGCGGGCACCTATATTCTTTACGCGACTACGGTCGCGGCCATGGCGCCGGGAACGAATATCGGCGCGGCAACGCCCGTGCAGATCGGCGGAGAGCATTCGCCTGGGGTGCCCTTGCAGGATGCCCCAAAACCTTTGGGCGAGCGGGGGAAAGACGACGGCAAGGACAAGGCGAAGCAGCCTGGACAAGTGCCGCTGCCAACCATTGAGACCAAGGCGTTAAACGACGCTATTGCCTTGATCCGGCGGCAGGCCGAATTGCATGGACGCAATGCCGATTGGGCCGAAAGGGCGATCCGTGAGGCGGCGGTGCTGAACGACAGGCAGGCGCTGGAGCAGCACGCCATCGAACTGGTTGCGCCGGATATTACCGAACTGCTGCGGGCGCTCAATGGGCGCAAGGTTAAGGTGGCGGGGCAGGAACGCACGCTCGCCACGGCCGGCATCGAGGTGGTGCGTATCGAGCCGGGGTTCTTGACAAAGGCGCTCGGGGCCATCGCCAATCCTAATGTCGCGCTGATCCTGATGCTGGTAGGCACCTATGGGCTGATCTTCGAGCTGATGAGCCCTGGCGCCATCGCCCCGGGCGTGATTGGCTCCATCTGCCTGGTGCTGGGGCTCTACGCGCTTTCGGAGCTGCCGCTCGATTACGCCGGGCTTGCGCTTGTCGTGCTCGGCATGTGTTTCATGATCGCCGAGGCGTTCATGCCCACATTCGGCATTTTGGGCTTTGGCGGGGTCGCCGCCTTCGTCATCGGCGCGGCGATGCTCGTCAAGACGAACATTCCCGCCTTCCAGGTCTCCTACGGTGTCATCGCGGTCATGGCTGGGATCAGCGCCGTATTTTTGATCGTGATCATGGGCTATGTCTTGCGCTCGCAAAGACGCACGGCCATGGGCGGGGCCGAGGAACTGCCGGGCAGCGAGGCCATCGTTCTAAGCTGGGAGAACGGCGAGGGCTATGTGTGGGTCAAGGGCGAGCGGTGGCACGCCCGAGGCGAAAACGGTTATGCGGCGGGGCAAAGGCTCAAGGTACAGAAGCTGGACGGTTTGACCCTGATCGTTGGAGCCGGCTGAAGCGTATTGGCAAGAAAACAGAAGGACTGAGACGGTTATGTGGATCGAGACGGTCATTCAGAACGCTGCTCCCCTTTTCCTGCTGGCCATTTTCGTGCTGTGGTTCCTGGCACTCGCGATCCGCGTGTTCCGCGAATATGAGCGGGGCGTGGTGTTCACGCTCGGGCGGTTCACCAGGGTGGCGGGGCCGGGGCTCGTCATCGTCATACCGGTGATCCAGCAGGTGATGAAGACCGACCTGCGCACCGTCGTGGATGTCGTGCCGCCGCAAGACGTGATCACGCGCGACAACGTTTCGGTGAAGGTGAACGCGGTCATCTATTACCGTATGGTCGATCCGCAGCGCGCGATCATCAACGTCGCCAACTACATGGCAGCGACGAGCCAGCTTGCGCAGACCACGCTGCGCTCGGTGCTCGGCCAGGCACGAGCTGGACGAGCTGCTGGCGGGGCGCGACAAGCTCAACGCCGACATCCAGGCGATCCTCGATCGGCATACAGACCCTTGGGGCATCAAGGTTTCGAACGTCGAGATCAAGGATGTCGATCTCAATGAGAACATGATTCGGGCCATTGCGAAGCAGGCCGAGGCTGAGCGGTTGCGCCGCGCCAAGATCATCAATGCCGAGGGCGAGCAGCAGGCCGCCGAAAAGCTGGTCGAGGCCGGCAAGATGCTGGCGCCGGTGCCGGCTGCGATGCAGCTCAGGTATTTCGCCGCGCTGCACGACATTGCAGGCGAGCGGGCTTCCACCATCGTGTTCCCGGTTCCGATGGACTTGTTCGACAAACTGAAGGGCTGAGGGCGTTAGCATAAAGGCTTCCGCATCACCGTTCCCAACGGTGCAACCCCTCATCCTGTCCCTCTCCCCATGGGAGTTCCACACCGGCCGGCGCGGCTGCCCCCCATGACTGAAACTGGTTGGGCTGGTTTGGCGCATTGCTTAAGATAGTGCTCGCCGCTGGCAAAGAGGCTGTTTCCTTTATGGTGCGCGAGAGCCCGTATGGGAGTTGGGTCCGGGGCGCCTCGAATACCCCCAATGGAGCCAAGGAGCCGCAATGCTCCTGGAGCAAGTTTCTTAGAATTCTTTTTCGGTGAGGTCCCCCACGCTGGCGGCTGCTGAGGGAGAACCTGATGGAAGTAATGTACGAGCGTGTTGCCGGTCTCGATGTTCATAAGGAGACGGCCGTCGCCTGTATGCGCATTGTTGCTGGCGGGAAGGTCTCGCGCGAGTGCCGGACCTTCGATACCACCACGGCGGGGCTTGAGGCTTTGCTGGCCTGGCTGACGGAGAGCGGATGTACGCATGTGGCGATGGAGGCTACCGGGGTCTATTGGAAGCCCGTGTGGAACATCCTGAGCGATGGCAAGTTCGAGCTGATTTTGGCCAATGCGGCCCATATCAAGAATGTGCCCTAAGTGCGGCAGGCTTCCCGTCTATCGCGCTGCGCCACCTTCGCCCACCACCACGAATGGCGCCCAGAAGGCCGGATGCGCCTCTTTCGGCTCGCCCTTATCGATGAGCGCCAGCATGGATTGGCGCATGGCCTCGGCGCGCCCCACTGCCTTGTCCGCCGTAAGCCTCGTCATCGCGCTGGTGATGAGCTTCACGGTGGCGTCCGAGTCGACCTCCCAATGCGACACGAGCAGCGCCCGCGCCTGCGCATAGATGAACGCGCGCGCGAGCCCCGACAGCGCCTCCGCCCCCTGCGCCCCGCCTGCCGCCGTGTTGCAGGCCGACAGGATCACCCAATCCGCATCGAGCTTCAGCCCCGCGATCTCCGAAGCCGTCAAATACCCATCGTCCTCCTCGCTTGCCACCGCGGGCGGCGTCAGCAGCAACCCCGGCTCGGCGCTCCCCTTCACCTCGCCCGCCAGCGCGCCATGCGTAGCGAAATGCACCACGCGGTATTGCGCCAGCTGGCCTGCCTCGCTCAAACGCTTCACCTCGCGCTCTGTCGCGCGCGCGCCGAGGCGGATCTCGTCCTTATCGGCCTCCAGATCGCGCGCCACGTCGCAAAGCTCCTTCGCCGTCTCGGGCAGCGGGTTCTGGCCGCGCAGGAAGTCCACATCGGCGAGCCCACCGTGCGTGTCCACCGCAGCCAGCCCCCGGCGCAGGCCGATCAGCGCAGCGAGGCGCTGCCAGGGCGTATCCGTGCAGCGCTGGTTGTCCAGGGCGCTTTGGACGCGGGCTTCGATGGGGGTGTCGTGCGCCGGAACCCCGTTGAGTAGGAGGTGCGCGTCGAGCAGTGGATTGCCGAAGCCAGCCATGGGTTTGCTTGCAGTGCTGGGCCGCGCCACGCGCCGGAGCGCCTTGAGCGAAGAGACGGCGGGCAAGACACTGAGCGCATGATCGCGGATGAGCCACGCCGCCTTGGCGGGATCGCTTCCGGAAGGCTCGGCCGTCACCAGCACCTGGAACGGGAGCTGCGTAAGCGGGCCAGAGGGCACGATGAGAAGGTCTTTGCCCCTAATGAGGTCTTCCACTTGGCCGAATAGCGCCTGGTAAAGCTTATGCGCACGCACGTAATCGAACGGCAGCGGCCTACCCGCGTTACGGTCCGCATCAGTGTAGGTCTGGCCGGTGAGGCCGGCGCAGGGCTTTCCGTCCCATGCCGCATCGTCGAGGCCGCAGCGAAGCGCCTGCACTTCGCGGGCGAGCGCCAGCAGGCCCCAATCGGAGCGCACCCAGCGCATGTCCGTCTTGGTTACAACCCAGATGAAGGTTTCTTCCGGCGTTGGCGCCGCTTCCGGCATGCCGAGAAAAAAAACAAGCGCCTCATTTGCGCCGAGCTGCGCCCGCGCCTCCTCCATGCTAAGCGGCGACGGGCTTGCAAGCGCTGCATAGTCTGGGAACTTTGCCGCCAGTTCCCTGTCGATTTCCGCTATGCGCGCCTCGATGCCGGCCAGCTTGGCGTCATTCTCCGCTCCGGCTTTGGCGTCCCGCTTGTCTGGAGCCTCGCCGAGCCAAGCATTCCGCTCTCCATCGCGCTTGCGCCATTCCGCCACGATGTCCTGACGCTCCCGTACCAGCGCGGCAAGCTTCCGATCGCCCTTGGCGCCGCGCACGGCCATCTGCGCCAGGGACGCCGCCGCCTCCGAACTTTGCGCCCATTGCGCCGTCTCGAACGTCTCGCCAGACTTTTTCGCACCGGGCACGCCGCCTTTGGGTGACAGACGGTAGACCGACTTGATCAAGCCCCCAAATTGCCAGCCCAGTTGCTCTGCTTCGCTCCGTTTCTTACCTGCCGGCGGCGGCCCGTCTCTTCGGCGCCGCGCATGACGCGCTTGGCAATCGCGCCGGTGCTCTGCCGCCAAAATCCAGCGGCGTGCTCCCAATCGCCTTGCTTGAAATAGAAGAATGCCAGGTTGTTGAGTGCCAGAATGGTTTCGGGATGTTCGGCCCCCAACACGCGCTCTTTCGCCTCAAGGGCGCTGCGATAGAGCGGCTCAGCTTCCGTATTGCGGTTTTGGGAATTGTAGAGCAAGGCCAGATTGCCCAGGGTGGTGAGCGTTCGCGGGTGCTCTGCTCCCAACACACGCCGCGCGGTTTCAAGGGCGCGGCGGTAAAGCGGCTCGGCCTCGGCGTAACGGCCCTGGTCCCGGTAGAGTTCGGCCAGATTGTTCAGGCTCAGCAACGTTTCCGGATGCTCGCCGCCCAGCGCCCGTTCCCTGGCCTCAAGGGCGCGCTTGTAAAGCGGTTCGGCCTCGGCCGGACGGCCGGCGGAGTGATAGAGGGCGGCCAGATTGCTGAGGGTTTGCAGCGTGTCCGGATGTGCGGCCCCCAGCGTATGTTCTCTGGCTTCGAGCGCGCGCTTGTAAAGCGGCTCGGCTTCGGCATAACGGCCCTGCGCCTTATACAGAGCCGCCAGACTGTTCAGACTCGCAAGCGTGGTTGGATGCTCCGGGCCCAGTGTCCGCCCGGCCAGCTCAAGAGCCCGGCGGTAAAGCGGTTCGGCCTCCGTGTAGCGGCCCTGGTTATGATAAAGGCTGGCAAGGTTGATCGTACAGGCGAGCGTTTGCGGATGCCCGGCTCCGAGCACGCGCTCCATGGCCGGGAGTGCGCGGGCGAACAGCGGCTCGGCTTCCGCATACCGGCCCTGAACCCTGTAAAGTTCGGCCAGATTGTTGAGGCTTAGAAGCGTGTCCGGGTGCTCGGCTCCGAGCAGCCGCTGCTTGACCTCGAACGCGCGGCGGTAAAGCGGCTCGGCCTCGGCGTAGCGGCCTCGATAATCGTAGACCGCGGCCAGATTACCGAGACAGGTGAGCGTCTGCGGGTGCTCCGCCCCAAGCACGCGTTCCATGCCCGTGAGCGCGCGGCGCAGAAGCGGCTCGGCCTCCGCATAACGCGCTTGGCTCAAATAGAGCAAACCCAGATTGTTGAGGTTTAGAAGCGTGTCCGGGTGCACGGCCCCAAGCGCGCGCTCCCTGCCCTCAAGGGCGCGCCGGTAGAGCGGTTCCGCCTCCGCATACCGGCCCTGAAGCCGGTAGAGTTCAGCCAGATTGCCCAGAACGGCGAGGGTGTTCCGGTGCTCCCCACCCAACGTGCGTTCCTGAGTTTCAAGCAGGCGGCGGTAAAGCGGCTCGGCCTCGGCGTACCGGCCCTGAGCATGATAAAGGAGAGCCAGGTTGTTCAGGGCGAGGAGCGTTTGGGGATGCTGTTGGCCAAGCTGGTGCTCGTATCCCGCGAGGACGCGTTTATAAAGCGGCTCCGCTTCGGCGTATCGGCCTTGCGCCTGATAAAGCAATGCCAGGTTATACAAGCTTCCAAGCGTTTCGAGATGATACGGGCCCAAGGCGCGCTCGTAGCCGGGAACGGCCCGCTTGTAGAGCGGCTCTGCCTCCGTGTAGCGTCCCTGCGCCTGGTAGAGGTACGCCAGATTGTTCACGGCCATCATCGTATCGGGGTGATTCAGACCTACGGTGCGCTCCCGCCCCGCAAGTGCCCGTTTATAAAGCGGCTCGGCTTCCGCCAGCCGTCCCTGTGTCTGGTAAAGGAATGCCAGATTGTTCACGCTTGTCAGCGTGTCCATGTGATCTTCGCCAAGCGTCCGTACGGCCAAGTCCAGCACTTGCTTGGCGAGGGCGAGCGCCTCGGCTTGTTTGCCTTCGCTGACGAGTTGTGTGACGCGTATGTTGAGGGTTTCAACGGATTCGGAACCCTGCGCCGCTGCGCTTAGCGGTACGCCCGCTGCCAGCACCGCAACCAACAGAGTTTTTGCAGCCAAGCGGCAGAACCATCCCCGCACCATCGCTCCCCCGCGTTGCAAAATGCGCAATGCGGAGATGTTTACATAGGCAGCATGTCCGATTGGTGGCGGCGGTTCCGGGTGAGGCCGCGGCAGATGCCTCGGGCGAACCACGGAGCTTTCGCGGAAAACATCGAGTGTTAAAATTCCCCTTACGCCGCCTATGGCGCCACAATGCTTAATGCGGACATGGTTAATTAAGAATCCCAGTGGCTCAAATTGCCGGAATTCTGCAAAAAATTGCCCAGAAAAAGCGGATTTTTGTCACTCAAAACTACAGTTAATTATAGTTGCAGATTTTATCTTAACTATAATTGTCCGCGAAATGGTGCCCGGCGCGTGATGTTTACCGTTTCAAATCAATAACTTGCGGTAGCCGTTTTCCGCCTTACGCTTTCTTAAGGTGCATCTGCTATAATAATTCAAAATCGAGAGACGGGCGAAAAGTGACAAAATCGCCCCCGTTCGTTAACAAACACGGTAAACGCGATTTTAACGGTTAGCCCGGAGCGGAGCATACGCGCGTACGTACGGCCCCGCCCCGGTATGCGTCCTATTCGCTCGCATCACCCGACTGCGCATGCACCTGGTGCCGCTTGATGGCGAGCTTGTTCAGCGCCGACACATAGGCCCGCGCCGAAGCCACCATCGTGTCGGTATCCGCGCCGCGCCCGGTGACAGCCTTGCCGTTCTCCTCCAGCCGCACGCTCACCTCGGCCTGCGCATCGGTGCCCTCGGTCACGGCGTGCACCTGGTAGAGCGGCAGCCGCGCCTCATGCGGCACGATGGCCTTGATCGCGTTGAAGGTCGCGTCCACCGGCCCGTCGCCCTTGGCCTCGGCGGTGTGGTGCTTCCCGTCCACCTCCAGCGTGATGGTAGCCTTCTGAGGGCCCCCCGTGCCCGCAATCACCGTGAGCGACAGCACCTTGATGCGGTCCTTCGCCGACGCGATCTCCTGATCGACCAGCGTCTCGATGTCCTCGTCGAATACATGCTTCTTGCGGTCAGCTAAGTCCTTGAATCTTATTGAAGGCGTCCTCGAAAGCGTTGTCGCCCAGATTGTAGCCCAAATCCTTCAGCTTCTCGCGGAAGGCATGCCGGCCGGAATGCTTGCCCATGACCAGCGAGCTTGCGCGCACGCCCACGCTCTCCGGCGTCATGATCTCGTAGGTCTGCGCGTTCTTGAGCACACCATCTTGATGGATGCCGGACTCGTGCGCGAACGCATTCTTGCCGACGATAGCCTTGTTGTACTGGACCGGGAACGCGCTCACGCTGGAGACCAGCCGCGACGCCCGGGTGATCATCGTCGTGTCGACGTTGGTCCAATAGGGCAGCCGGTCGTGGCGGGTCTTGATCGCCATCACGACCTCTTCCAGCGCCGCATTGCCCGCGCGCTCGCCCAAGCCATTGATCGTGCACTCGATTTGCCGCGCTCCGGCCCGCAAGCCCGCCAGGCTGTTGGCCACCGCCAGGCCCAGATCGTTATGGCAGTGCATCGAGAATATCGCCTTGTCCGCGTTCGGCACCCGCTCGCGCAGCATCATGATAATCTCGTACATCTCTTCCGGCACGGTATAGCCCACCGTATCCGGAATATTGATCGTCGTAGCCCCGGCCTTGATCGCCGCCTCGACCACGCGGCACAGGAAATCCGGCTCCGTGCGGGTGGCGTCCATCGCCGACCATTCCACGTCGTCGGTGTGGCTGCGGGCGCGGGTCACGGAGTTGACCACGTTCTCGTAGACTTGCTCCGCGCTCATCTGCAGCTGGTATTTGCGGTGGATCGGCGAGGTGCCGATGAAGGTGTGGATGCGGCCCCGCTTGGCTTGGCGCACGGCCTCGCCTGCCCGGTCGATGTCCTTGGTGTTGCCGCGTGCCAACCCTGCAACCACGGCGTTTTTCACCAGCTTGGCGATCTCCGCCACGGCCTCGAAATCGCCGTTCGACGCGGCCGGAAAGCCTGCCTCGATGACATCGACGCCCATCGCGTCCAGCACTTGCGCGACTTCGAGCTTTTCGTCATGCGTCATCGTGGCGCCGGGCGATTGTTCGCCATCGCGCAGCGTGGTGTCGAAGATGATTACGCGGTCTTTTTCAGATTTTTCGGCAGGCGTGTTCGCTGCCTCGGAATGCGGAAAATCGGTCATAACTTAAGGTTCCTTGCCAGATTGGATGAAAGTAGCACGAACCGGGCAAGGCCTCTATGGAGCGCCCGGGCTTTAACCCCCAAGCGCTCGCCCTCAAGCTGGGCTGCCAGCGCTCAGGGGCGAATAAGGAGAAGAAGCAGGCCACGCGCGTCCGGCGCCGCGGTGCCGCGGGCGGGAATGGCGATCATGGATGCGCGTGCTATAGCCATAGCTGGTTCCGTTTGCTTCGCGATGGTTAGAACATATTTTGGCGGGCACGGCAAGAGGCGGCCGGCAGCCATTGCGGGGCAGAAGATGCGGAGCACCTGAAGACTGCCGGTGCGGAACTCGTGTTTTCGGTCATGTGCGAGTTGCTCAGCCCCTTAGAGCAGCATCGCAAGGTCTAGTGCATCGTCATAGTGGCATTTGCGATACAGCCGCTTGCCGCAAAGCACTCAGTGCTTTCGGTATGATAATTTTCATTAGACATCATACCACGCCAGCTTTAGCGTCAGCCGCGCCGCTTAACGGGAAATCAATGGCTTAGCGAGGGCACCGCAAAGTCTTCGCCCGATTGGCCGGGAGCGTAATAGCGCCAGCAAAGTATCTTCTTGAACACCGCCGAAGGTGGTTCCGGCAGTGCTGACTGGCAGGTGTAGCGATGAGTTGTCTGGGTAAATCGGCATGGATATCCGTCTGGTGCGAGTATTCTTCCGCGCAATTGTTGCTTTCTCTTCCTTTCCTAGCTGGAATGTTGCGCTTGCAGAAACCGGCAACGCTCCAAGCGGCGCTGTGGAACTTCCTTCAATCAAGGTTATCGTCAACCCGGAGCCGGCCAAGAAGGCGCCAGGAGCCGCTCGCAAATCCTCACGCCCCCAAAAGCCACAGAGCGGCGTCCAAAGCCCCGCCGCGCAACCGTCGCCTGGATCGGGTGAGGCAAATATTGCCGCTGGCGTGGTAGCGCCGCCCGCCATGGCGAGCCAGCAATCCTTCACCGGTGAAGAGATCAACGCCCGCCCGGTGACGCGGCCGGGAGAAGTGCTTGAAGCCGATCCCGGTCTCATCGTCACCCAGCACAGCGGCGAGGGCAAAGCCAACCAGTATTTTCTGCGCGGCTACAATCTCGATCACGGCACCGGCCTTGCGATCTGGGTGGACGACGTGCCGGTCAACCTGCGCACGCATGCTCACGGACAGGGCTATGCAGATTTAAATTGGCTGATCCCAGAGACGGTGAATGCCGTAGATGTCCGCAAAGGCCCGTATTTCGCCGATGAAGGCGATTTCGGCACGGCCGGTTCCGCTCACATCAGCTTCATCGACAGCCTCGATAAAACCATCGTCCAAACCACCATCGGCAGTTTCGGCTACGAACGGGTGCTTGGCATGGAAGCGGCCAAGATGGGCGATGGCACGCTGCTCTTTGCGGGAGAGACCGCTTTTTACAATGGCCCCTGGGTCAATCCCGACGATATGCAGAAATTCAACGGCATGCTGCGCTACTCACAGGGTACGGCGCAGGATGGCTTTTCGGTAACCGGCCAGGCCTATTCGAACAAATGGAACTCGACCGACCAGGTGCCGCTGCGGGCGATTACTTCCGGGCAGATCGGGTTATATGGCGAGGAAGATCCAACCGACGGCGGCAATGCGAGCCGCTACGCGCTATCGGTGCGCGCAGCCGGGACGGACAGCCTCGGGCCGTGGAAGGCGAACGCCTATGCCGTCAAGAGCGAACTCGACCTCTACAACAACTTTACCTATTTTCTGACGAACCCCACCCAGGGCGACCAATTCCATCAGCACGATGACCGCCTGTTGACGGGCGCGGATGTTGCCCAGACGGTGAAAAACACAATCGCGGGGCTTCCTGTCGAGACAACGTTCGGCCTTCAGACGCGCTACGACCAAATCCAGTTGGGCCTCACCGATACCTACCAGCGCGCGTTTCTGTCGAATGTGCGCAGCGATAACGTTGGCGAGGGAAGCATCGGCGTCTATGGCGAAAGCACCGTGCATTGGACAAACTGGTTCAGGTCGACGCTTGGCTGGCGCGGCGATTATTTCGTGGCGAACGTGGACTCCATCTACGATCCGAATAATTCCGGCCACGTCGAGGCTGGGCTCGGCAGCCCCAAGCTCACCGCCGTCATAGGGCCGTTCGCCAAGACGGAGCTGTTCTTCGGCGCGGGCGAGGGCATGCACAGCAACGACGCGCGCGGCGCAACCATCACAGAAGAGCCCGGAGATCCAACCCAAAAACTCAATGCCTCGCCGCTGCTTGTGCGCACGCAAGGAGCGGAGGCCGGGGTACGGACGAAAATTATTCCCGGGCTGGACTCGACCGTCAGCGTCTTCATTCTGGATCAAGCCTCTGAGATCATCTTTCAGGGCGACGCCGGCGACACCGCGGCAAGCCGCCCCAGCCAGCGCTACGGTGTCGAGTTCACGAACAAATATCATCCTGTGTCCTGGCTCACCGTCGATGGCGAGCTTGCACTGACCCATGCGCGCTTCATCGGGTACGACGCGGAACAGGCGGCGCTGTACGCTTCGCTTGCCGGTTATCCGCAGGCCCAGCTTGGAAACGCCCCGGGCAACTACATTCCCAATGCGCCTGCGGTGGTGGCCGCTGCGGGGATTACGCTCGGCGAGAAGACAGGCTGGTTCGCCGGCTTGCGCTACCGCTTTCTTGGCACAAGCCCGCTAACTGAAGACAATGCCTTCCGTACACTTCCGATCAGCATCTTCAACGCCCGCGCCGGGTATCAATTCGAAAACGGCTGGAGGCTTCAGCTCGACGCGCTCAACCTGTTCAACGCCAAGACGGACCAGATCGCCTATGCCTATGGGTCTTTGCTGAAGACTGACAGCTTGTACAATCTTTGCTATCCCGTCCAGATCGCGCCGGGAGCGGTTTGCCAGACTGGCGTGATGGACAGAATTTCACACCCCATAGAGCCGCTGGCGTTCCGGCTTACGCTCAGCGCAGCATTCTAAGGTGGCCTGTTATCTCGCAATGCCTATGAGAGCTGAACCCAAAAGGCGGCCTCAAATTTTGTTGTCTCTGCCGTGTCCGGTGGTCCAATGCATAATGCAATGTGCATACGCGGTTGCGCCCGCCGTAGGCTGAGGATGGTTGAAGATTTTACCTATTTCGAAAATGTTATATTATAACATTTGACAGACCGCGGGTTCTTGCTTTTCAAATATGGTGCGCACTTCGCTGGAGGTACAATGGAACTGCCGTTTTTCGATCAGGTGATGAATGCCGGCCCCGTCGTGAAAGGCGTGCTGTTCCTGCTTGCCGCGGCTTCGGTTACCTCCTGGGCGATTGCGTTCGAGAAGCTCGTTCGCATTGTCGCATTTTCGAGGTTGGTGACGGAGCTTACTGCGGGCGCCGGCGCGGTAAGCGCGGGGAATTGGCTCGCACAGCGCTTTCTGGCCGTGGCGGATGCAGAGCCCGCGCCACAGGACGAAACCCGCGCGGAATTCAATGCGCGCCTGGAACGCAGCCTGCAAAGCGAAGCCAGCGAACAGCTTCAAAGGCTGCAGGCGGGCCTTCCTTTCCTGGCCACAGTTGGTTCGACGGCGCCCTTCGTTGGCCTCTTCGGTACCGTCTGGGGTATCATGCACAGTTTTAGCGGCATCGCGGCGAACAGGGATACGAGCCTGGCCACGGTCGCGCCCGGCATTGCGGAGGCGCTTTTTGCCACCGCCATTGGCCTCGCCGCAGCGATCCCTGCCGTACTGTTCTACAATCAGGCGAATATCTCACTGAACCGCCTCGCCGCGCGGCTATCGGCGGTGGCGGCCGCAATCGCCAAGGAGCGGGCCTATGCTCCATCCTATCGCAGCGGTTTCGCAGACGGCCATTCGATCGGCAAAATAGAGCGAGGATTGACTGATGGCAGTCTCAGATCCCGGTAACGGGGCACAGAATCCCCTCCAAGCCAAGTTGATGGCGGACATCAACGTGACACCGATGGTCGACGTGATGCTCGTGCTGCTCATCATTTTCATGGTGACGGCGCCGCTCCTCGTCGCGGGCACGCCTGTGGAACTGCCGAAGGTTACAGCCCAGCCCATTGCGCAAACCAAGAAGCCCGTGGTCGTAACGCTCGCCGCCGACAGGGGCCTTTCCATTCGCGACGAGCGCGTCGATCCCTCCTCGCTTATCCCCCGTTTGGCCGAACTGCGGAGGTCGCAGGGGGATTCAGTTATTTATGTCCGCGCCGACAAGAAGATCGCTTACGGGGACGTCATGGAACTCTTGAGCTGGATCGGCACATCGGGCTATCAGCGCATTTCGCTGCTGTCGCAGCCGCCAAGCTCCGAGTCCGGCGTCACCCCTCAGGCCGTGGTTCCCAACGCTCCGGAAGCAAAATGAACTGGATTCGCACTGGCACCATTATTGCTTCGCTAGGAGCGCACGTTGCAGGGCTGGCGGCGTTCGCCGTAGCTACCGTGAATCAGCCGGACGCGCTGCAATCCGATTCCGGCATGGACGATCTCAGCATCGCGGCCACGGTGACGATGCAGACAGAGGACAGCATAGGGTTCGACGCGTTAAACGCCGAACGCCAGGTCGCCTCCGCCGCCTCGCAGCCAGAAACCAAACAGGAGCAGAAGAATGAGAACGCGGTCGAGATGGACCGGCCTCCGCCCGTGGAAGACGCGCCGCCTCAGGCGCCGGTTCAGGTAAAGACCGACGAAAAACCGGAGGAAAAGCAGGCGGCCGATCCCGCCCCGGCTTCCACTCCTGTCCCAGCCCAGGAAGAGCAGCGCGCCATGAGCCGAAGTCTCGAAGCCCGGCGCAGCCAGCTATTTTCCGTCTACAATGAAGAGATCTACCGGGCTATCGCGGCGCACACACTAAGGCCCAAGGAAGTGCGCAAGGGCAGTGTGGGGGTCGAGCTTACGCTCTCGCCCGCCGGCAAGCTGCTAGCGCGCCGTGTGGTAAAAAGCTCCGGCGTCCACCTGCTCGACGAGACAGCCATGGCCAATCTGGAGACGGTGCCCTATCCGTCTCCGCCGGATGGCTTGGTCAATCAGCCATACACCGTGACCTTTTCCTTCGACTATTCCGTCAAATAAGAAATAGCGCCCGGATGCCGTAGGGCTCAGGCGAAGCGCGGTATTCCCGCCGGCCTAGACAGCGGGATACAGGCTGGATGCCGCTACAGCCCGAGGGAAGTTCGCACCCATATGCCGCACGCTCACATGCGAACTTGCCTCGGACAAGTCGTACTGAGATTCAATAGTTTGCTAGTACGCCTGTTCCGCGGGAAATCCTGCCTGCGTTGCACTGAAGTGAGCGCCAGAGGCAACGGGTTCGTCCAATCTGACGGGGCCGTCAGCTTGCAACCGCGGCGGAGGCCGCGCGCTCCATGCGCTTGCGCTCGTTGGAGTTGAGATAGCGCTTGCGCAGGCGGATCGACTTTGGTGTCACCTCGACGAGTTCGTCGTCTTGGATGTAGGCGAGCGCCTTCTCCAGCGGCATTTTTATCGGCGGGGTGAGGCGCACCGCTTCGTCCTTGCTCGTCGTGCGAATGTTGGTGAGCTGCTTGCCCTTCATCACGTTCACTTCGAGATCGTTCTCGCGGGTGTGCTCGCCGACGATCATGCCGGGATAGACGCGGGTCTGGGGGTCGATCATCATCGGCCCGCGGTCTTCGAGATTCCAGAGCGCGTAGGCCACCGCTTCGCCGGTAGTCGTCGAGATCAAGACACCGGCGCGCCTGCCTTGGATCTCGCCCTTATATGGTGCGTAGCTGTGGAACAGCCGGTTCATGATCGCGGTGCCGCGCGTGTCGGTAAGCAGTTCGCCCTGGTAGCCGATGAGTCCGCGCGTTGGCACGTAGAAAATGAGCCGCTGGCGGCCGCCGCCGGAGGGGCGCATGTCGATGAGATCGCCACGGCGCTCGGAGAGCTTGGAGACGACAGCGCCTGCGTGCTCTTCGTCCACGTCGATGATGGCTTCCTCGATGGGCTCAAGCCGCTGGCCCGTCTCCTCGTCCGTCTGGAACACCACGCGCGGACGCGAGACGGTGAGCTCGAAGCCCTCGCGGCGCATGGTTTCGATCAAAATGCCGAGCTGAAGCTCGCCGCGGCCCGATACCTCGAAGCTATCGCTATCCTGCGTCTCGGTGATGCGCAGTGCAACATTGCCCTCGGCCTCGCGCAGCAAGCGGTCACGAATGACGCGGCTTTGCACTTTGTCGCCTTCCTGGCCAGCAAGCGGGCCGTCGTTGATGCGGAAGGTCATGGTGAGCGTTGGCGGGTCGATGGGCTGTGCGTGCAGCGGCTCGGTCACTTGGGGATCGCAGATCGTGTCCGCCACGGTGGCCTTGGTGAGCCCGGCGATAGCGACGATGTCGCCGGCCTCGCCCTGGTCGACGCCCAGGCGTTCCAGCCCGCGGAAGCCCAGGAGCTTCGAAACGCGGCCTTGCTCAACGAGTTTGCCGTCGCGGCTCAGCACCTTCACGGTCATGTTGGGCTTCACGACGCCGTTCGAGACGCGGCCCGTGAGAATGCGGCCAAGGAAGGGATCGGCCTCGATGGTGGTCGCCAGCATACGGAACGGGCCGCCCTCGGCCTTCGGCGCGGGCACGTGCTCAAGCACCAGATCGAACAGCGGCGCCATGTTCTCGTGCGAGCCCTTGGGGTCTTGCGACATCCAGGCCTGCTTCGCCGAGCCATAGAGGATCGGAAAGTCGAGCTGTTCCTCGTTTGCGTCGAGATTGGCGAACAGGTCGAAGACCTCGTTCAAGACCTCGATGTGCCGCTCGTCCGGCCGGTCGATCTTGTTGATCGCCACGATGGGCTTGAGCCCGAGCTTCAGCGCCTTGGAGACCACAAACTTGGTCTGCGGCATCGGGCCTTCGGACGCGTCGACCAGCACGATCACGCCGTCCACCATATTGAGGATGCGCTCGACTTCGCCGCCGAAATCGGCGTGGCCGGGTGTGTCCACGATGTTGATGCGTGTGTCTTTCCAGTTGAGGGAAGTCACCTTGGCGAGGATGGTGATGCCGCGTTCTCGCTCCAGGTCGTTCGAAATCCATGGCGCGTTCGGCCACGCGCTGGTTCTCGCGGAATGAGCCCGATTGTTTCAGGAGCACGTCGATCAGGGTCGTCTTACCGTGGTCGACGTGGGCAATGATGGCGATGTTGCGCAAGTTCATGGCGAGCCGCGCTCTCTTCTTTCTGTTGCATTGCGGGATTTGGAGCTAGATGTGCGGCATTGGAGCGTCCGCGTCAATGGGGATGCAAGGAAAGTGCAAAACCGGGCTGCCCCGGCGGCGATAGCAATGGGCGCGGAGCGATATGAAATTCGCGGGGTTTCCGCGCTTGCAAAGGGGCGCCATGCCGAAACTCCCAGTACTCGCAAAGTACACATTTTGATAGCCAAAGGGTGCTTTTTCAATTTGATATAAGTATACCAGAGGCGCTTTACTAAAAGGTTAAGCGCGGAACGGGTTGCAAGCTATTGAAATCATTGGCATCATTGCCATGCGCGCGGCGAAATTATGGTAAAGACACAATATTTAACTGTATTTTTCGATGCTCGAATTCGGGCAGTTTGAGCTAAAATTCCGGCAATTTTTGCTATTTTTGCGCACCCTCGATTCCGCGTTTACCGTGTTTTTTTAACCAGTGTGGCGGCGCTGCCGGGAATCATAGGGATTTATAGTCCGCCTGTCACAATTGCGCCATATTTGACCGGCGGCGGCGAGGAAAAACGCCATGGGACTGGGCGCGGGCTCGCCGATGAGCTTTCCGGCGTGTAACCCCGATAGTCCGCGTTCTGGCCCCCACGAGGGCTGGCAAAGCACCAACGCGATGCCCTACCTATAACCTCCAGCAACCTATGCGCGAATTATTAATCTTTACGCGCTATCGGTTGTCAATCCAGCTAGGGACCAAGGGCAGATGACCGCAACTTCAAAATTGCCAATCGACAGCAGCCACCTGATCGAGACGTTAGAGCTGATCAAGCAGGCCAGCAATCTGGTCAATCCAAGCTCAGGGATCGCCAACGATTTCCTTAATCAATATAATGAGGTTCTCCTGCTTGTCGAGAATCTTCCTGTACTACTTCCAGAAATGGTCGCGGAATTGCTCTCGTGGAAAAAGAAAACATATGAGGAATACTTCGAAGCATCGCCACTCCCTGGAGGTGATATTGCAATCAAGATTTACAAAGTGCTTAATAAGGATTTCAGGAAACGGTTCGAAGCTATTATTGGTAGAATAAATAAGATATCAGACACGGCAATAGATGTAATAGGCAAAAGATATTTAGAAAATAACTGTGATCTTGATGCAGAAGACGTTGAGGCGTTTTGCACTGACATATCAAAGAAGTTGCGCAACGAGATTGAAAACGCTTCGAGACTTGTAAATTATGGTCTAGCCATGGCGCCAGAAACTTCACAAGCCCTCGCGGACAGATTGATGCAGGCGTGAGCCTGCCTTATATGAGAAAAACGACATGGATGACCTGCTTGCGGATTTTCTAAGCGAGACTAAGGAACATATCGAGGGGATCGAGACTTATCTCGTTTTGTTCGAGCAGAACCCTCGCGACCTCGATGCAGTGACGCACATTTTCCGGCTCGTCCACACCATTAAAGGGACTGCCGGATTTCTTGGCCTGATACGCCTTCAGACAATCTCGCATGCGGCCGAAACACTGATCGATACGCTGCGCAGCGGCGCGCCTCCCACGGCGACAGCCGTATCCTTGCTTTTGCAGGCCATGGACCGCATCAAGTACCTCGTTGTGAAAGTGGGAGAGCTTGAGCAGGAGCCCGAAGGCGATGACCAGGACATAATCGTCAGGATCGAAGCCTATTTGGGGGGCGAACGCGAGGGCGAAGAAAATTCTGGAGCGAGCGCCGCCGCACCGGAAACGGCTGGAGATTCGCTGGTAAGCCAGCAGGCCGGCGAGACGCCCCAGGCGCCGGGCGAAGAGCCGGTGCCCGCCGGGACCGCAGCCGCTTCCACGCCAGTTCCCGCACCCGCCAGCGAAGCCAAGAGCGCCGAGCCTGCACAGCAGACGCAAACCGCGCCCCAAAAGAAAGACCCGCAGCCGGCACCGCATGCCGAGCCCGAAAAAAAGGGGAAGGAGGCCGAGCCGGCAGCCGCGGCCGCAAAGGATAAGACGCCGGATACGATCCGGATTTCGGTACCCGCCATCCAGCGGATCATGGACCTCGTGTCCGAACTTGTCCTGACACGCAATCAGATACTTGAGCTATCGCGGCAGCATAACCTTACGCAGGTCAAGGCGCCGCTCGAAAGGCTTTCGACCGTCACGTCCGATCTGCAGGACGCGGTGATGCGGGCGCGCATGCAGCCCATGAGCCGGGTGTTTGCAAGCATTCCGCGGCTGGTGCGCGAGCTATCCGTCGAACTGCATAAGAAATACAATCTTACCCTCGAAGGCGCCGACACCGAACTTGACCGGCAGTTGATCGAAGCCGTTCGCGATCCTCTGATGCATCTGATCCGGAACTGCGCGGATCATGGCATCGAGACTCCGGACGAGCGCGTCGCCGTGGGCAAGCCCGAAGCGGGCGAGATTACGATTGCCGCCTATTACGAGTTCGGCCAGGTTCATTTGGAAATCGCGGACGACGGCCGCGGGCTCGATGGGGATCGCATCCGGGAAAAGGCGGTCGAGCGCGGGCTAGGCTCCCGCGATGCAATCGCGCGCCTGACCGACGAGGAAGTGTACCGCTTCATCCTCATGCCTGGGTTTTCGACTGCCGAGAAGGTGACGAACGTTTCGGGGCGCGGCGTCGGCATGGATGTGGTCATCTCCAGCCTGAATGCCATCGGCGGGACCATTGCTCTGCAATCCACGAAGGGCAAGGGCTCCAAGTTCATCCTGCAAATCCCGCTGACGCTCGCTATCGCGCCGGCGCTTGTCGTGAAAGCGGCCGGGCAGCAGTTTGCCATCCCGCAGCAGTGCGTGAACGAAGCGGTTGGCGTTGACGAGGATTCGCATACGCTGCAAGTCGTCGAGAACGCGCTGGTGCTCAAGCTGCGCGACGAAATCATCCCGGTGGCGGAGCTAGCCGCGATCCTCGGGCTGCCAGCCGCGGAGAATTACAACGACAAGCTGGTCGTCATTCTTGGCTTGCGCGGCAAGAAATTCGGCATCGTGGTCGATGACGTGGTTGGCATACAGGAAATCGTGGTGCAACCTCTGGGGCACTTGTTCTCCGGCCTGAAAATATACTCGGGCAACACCATACTTGGCGACGGCTCGGTTATTCTGATTCTCGATCCCGCCGGCGTCGCAGGCGTCATGAGCGTGGAACTTGCTTCCGAGTCCGTGCATCAGGCCGCGAAAGAAGAATTGCGTACCAACATGGTGGCTTCGAACCTCATACTCTTCAAGGCAGGGTCGGGCGCGCCGAAAGTCGTGCCGCGTTCCGCCGTCTTGCGGATCGTTCGGCCGAAGACGTCAGCCATCTACCTGGCCGATGGAATCTACCTTTATCGCAATCAGGACAAGCTTATCCCTGTTCTTCCTATCGACGACGTCGACAGGAGCAAGGAAAACTGCTTGATCCTTATCATAACGCTGCACGACAGAACCTTCGGGCTTTGGGTGGACGAGGTCTTGGATATCGTGGAGACGGTTGGCGAGATACAGCTATCGAGCGACTCGTCTTCAGTTATCGGCACGATGGATTTACGCGGTACTGCGGTAGAATTCATCGATACCGGCTACTATTTCAGCCTTGCCTATCAGGCGGCACAGCAGGATTCCGATTCACGCCATGCAAACCTGCTGCTGGTCGGCAGCGATCAGGGGATGCAGGATATGCTGTCGCCTGTGCTCGCTTCGGCCGGCCATAGAGTGACCGCTGTCGAAACGGCGGAGCAGGCCAACAAGCTTTTGCAGCAGGCCGACTTCGGTGTGATCGTACTGGACAGCAAATCGCGGGATTCTCTCGACGAGATCGCGCTTTCCCGCCAGCCGAATGCGCTTCGCCTCGTTCTGAACGACGGCCATAAAGCGGCCCGCAACAGCGCCGCCAGGGGCGACGTGGTCATCAACCAGTTCGACCGGCGCAGCCTTCTCAACACGATCACGGCTCACCTTGAGACGATTGCCGCAGCCCAGGATCAGGCTGCGAACTTGAACGAAGCTCCGTTTGAGAGGAGCGCCAATTTCGGCTGAAACAGCTATGCACGCAAACACAAACATCCGTAACGAGGGCCGCGCTGCCGCCGTTGCCAAGATTTCCGGGGCGAAGTCTTCCGGAAAGAAGACGAGCTTCTTTACCGTCTACGTCAACAACAGCGTCTTCGGTCTGGAAGTGAAGGAAGCCCAGGCAATCTTCCGGGTGGACTCGATTACGCCGATCCCCTTGATGCAAAAGGAGGTCGCCGGCTTCATCAATTTGAGAGGCAAGGTCGTCGTCGCGGTGAGTTTGCGGCGCAGGCTTGGGGCACCGCCGGCGGAGGGCAAAGGAGAGGGCATCGCTATCGGCCTCGAAAAGGGAGGAGAGCCGTTCGCGCTTCTCGTCGATCGCGTCGGCGATGTCTTGACACTGTCGGAGTCGGCCCGGTCGGATATCCCGCCCCACTGCGACGAAATACAATCGCGCTATACCCGCGATCTCTATGTACTCGACTCGGGCCTCATTCCGATTCTGGACGTTCAGCGCCTCTTCGATTTCAGCTAGTTCGCCTTATTTGTGGGGCGTACTAAGAGCGCGCTTGCGCTCCAGGAATACGTCGATTGCGGCCTCAAGCTCCTGCTTGGCTTCGGCTTTTTCAACGTTCGCACGCTCGTTCTCGACGCGCCGCCTAGTCACGCTTTCCTTCCTGGCCTGATCCAAGGTTTGCTCCATTTGCGTCTCCAGCGCCGCTTGTTGCGTGCGAACTTTGGTGCCCGCCGATAGCGCAATGCCGGCCGCAAGCCGCGGAGGAATCGCGGATTGCTCCGAACTCAACGCAGAAAAGGCACTCCGTTCTGCCTCCTGTGCCTGCCATACCTCCTGCTGCGCCATCTGAAGCTTCGACAGCTCCATGCGATAGAGCTGATGCTGAACTTCGAACAGCCGTTTTGCCCGCTGAAGCCGCTTTTTCATAGGATCATCCCGTGATCAGCCAATCTGAGAAGTGCACCATAAATACCGAAAATAAATCTTGCGACACGAAATAGAACAGCATCAGTCCGCCCCCGATAATGAAAGGCGGTGAAATGAAGTAAACCGGGATCATTGGGGCAAGCTTGTTCAGGATGCCGAACAATACGTTGACCACTACCGAAAAGACAATAAATGGCGCACACACTTGCAAGGCGACAAGGCTCGCTGCTCCAAGAACTTTGACCAATTCGAGCATCTCGCCATTGTTTCCGAAATCTGCTCCGAAAGCGAATACGTTGTATGACTGCATCAGCGCGCGCAGCAGTTCCAGGTGCTGGTCGGTTATAAAGAATAGCGCCGTTGCGGTGATCGAGATCATGGAGGTGAGCGCGGGTACTTGTTCGCCGTCCTCCGGATCGGTCTGGTTGGTCCCAAGCCCGATAGCGCTGGAGGACGCTTCTCCGACCCATTGGAGGGCCGCGAAAAAGAACCGCACCAGGAAGCCGATGAACACGCCCTTGGCGGTCTCCAGTCCGGCAAGTTTTACGATTGCGGTAATGTCGCCGGCGGCTTGCCGCATGCCCTCGAATTCGCCAAGGGCGGAGAAGATCGCGGCGCTGGCTCCCAGCGAGAACAGGAGGCGGACCTGTACTGGCACCCGGGCGCTGCCGAAGCCTGGCGTCAGCATCAAGCAGCCGCCGATGCGGCAGAATACGAGGAACACCGAAAGAACCAGGCCCGGAAACGCATCGAGCGCCTGCGCGATCATGAGACGGAGCCGGCTTGGCCGATCGGCATCCCGCGGGCGATTTCGAGGTGCGAAAGCACGGGGAGATTGGGGAACATCCGCTCCGTGACCATGCGCACATACGGGCGGATGTCAGGGCCTGCCACAAGCACGAATATTTCTCCGCGATCCATCAGCTCGCGGACGACTTTCGAGACCTCCTGGCTGAAATGCTCGATTGCGGCCGGTTCGATATCGAATTCGACCACTTCGCCCTTGGCGTCCCGCCGCAAAGCCTGATGCAGCGCTGTTTCCCAGCGCTGCCCGAGGCGGAGGATTTTGAGCACGCCCTCCTGAGCGAAATCGGCACAGATCTGCTGCGACATGCGCGCCCGGACATGCTCGGCGATTTGCTCGGTACGGTGGACGTGAGGTGAAATCTCTGCGACGGCTTCAAGGATCAAATTGAGGTTCCGGATTGAAATCCGTTCTGAAAGCAGCCGGCGCAATACCGCATGGAATCCGGAGTTCGACAGGGTCGAAGGTACAAATTCATCAAGCAGTTTCCGATATTCCGGTTCGAGGCCATCCAGAAGTTTGCGGAAGTCCTTGTATGAAAAGAGCTGGGCGAGGTTGTTGCGGACTGCCTCGCCGAGATGAGTCAGCAGGACCGACATGATGTCGACCGGTGTGAAGCCCTCGGCCTTGAGGGTGGCGGCGAATATTTCCGGCACCCAGACAGCCTTCATGCCGAAAGCCGGTTCGCGCGCCTCCTCGCCCGGTACGCGAGGCACGGGCCCATCCCCGGTGACGACCAGTACATCGCCGATGCGCAACTCGCTGGCGGCAATGATCGCACCGTGAATCTTGATCTGATATGCCTTGGGTTGCATGAAAATGTCGTCGGAAAGCTTAATTTCCGGGATGATGAAGCCATACTGCTTCGCAAATTTCAGACGCATTTTCGAAACGCGCTGCCCAAGCTCCGCGTGCGACGGCAACAGCGCCGATGCAACCTGTTTGCCCAGGCAAAGCTCGATGCCGGGCACTTTCAGCGATTCCTTAACGGATTGTTTCGCTTCCTCATCGGCGCCTGCACGAACCTTCGCCTCCTCGGCGTCCAGGATCGCTTGTTCCTCCGCTTTTCTCCGCGGAACGGCGTAGGCGATGAACGCCAAAGTCGCCGCCAGAAGCGCAAACGGGAAGAAGGGCAGGCCCGGCGCAACCGCGAGCACCGAAGAGACAAGTCCTGCAACGAAAACAGCGCGGGGGTAGTTTCCGAGCTGGCCCAGAACCGCCTTTTCGGCCGAGCCGCGCGTGCCGCCCTTGGAGACGAGAAGGCCCGCGGCGAGCGATACGATGAGCGCCGGAATCTGCGTGACCAAGCCGTCGCCGACGGACAGCTTCACGAAGATGTCGGCCGCGGCCATGACGGTCATGTCATGCCGCAGCACGCCAATCACGATTCCGCCGAACATATTGATCGCCGTTATGATCACCCCGGCAATCGCATCGCCCCGGACGAATTTCGAAGCGCCGTCCATCGCTCCGAAAAAGGCGCTTTCCTCCTCAAGTTCGCGCCTGCGCGACTGCGCTTCCCTTTCATTGACGATACCGGCGGCGAGGTCGGCGTCGATGGCCATCTGCTTGCCAGGGATGGCGTCCAGGGTGAACCGGGCTCCAACCTCGGCGATCCTGGTTGCGCCCTTGGTTATCACGAGGAAATTCACGGTGATGAGGATCGAAAAGACGATGATGCCGATGACGAAGTCGCCGCCCATCACAAAGTTTGCAAAGCCCGCGATCACGTAGCCGGCCGCCGTGTAGCCTTCAGCGCCGCTGGAAAGGATCAGGCGTGTCGTGGCGATGTTCAGCGAGAGGCGCAGCAGCGTTGCGACGAGCAGAATGGTAGGGAACGCGGAGAAATCGAGCGGACGCTCAATCCAGAGCGCAACCATCAGGATCAGTACGGCCAGCGATATCGAAAGCGCGAGTCCCAGGTCGATAAACGCCGCGGGCAGCGGCAGGAACAGCACCGTGAGCATGAACAAGATGCCCAGCGCAAATCCGACGTCTTGATTGTTGCTTCGCTGCCCCGCGCTCTGCGTGGCCGGCACAATAGATGTAGACATATCTTACCTGCGCAAATGGACAGAAAAACTCGAAGACGCGCACCGAGCGCTAGAAACCATTCTCGATGTGAGAATAAACGAGCTCAGAAAAGCTATACAATACACTGCCAATGAATGGCGCCGTGAGCATTGAGACGAGGAAAATCACGATGATCTTTGGAATAAAAGTGAGTGTGGCTTCCTGGATCTGCGTCAGCGCCTGAAAGAGCGAGATCGTGAGCCCTACCACCATCGCCGCCGCGATGGAGGGACCGCTAGCCAAAATAACAGCCCAGATCGCCGCGCGCACAAGATCGAGAGCATCTGCCTGGTTCATTCCCTCCCCTTCCCCCGAAGAGCCTTATGAAACGGTGATGCCAGTACCCAGACTGACTGTATTGCCGTTCGTCAGGACGGCTTCTGGGCCAGAGGAAGTAATTTGCACCGATGCAACTTGTCCCGATGTCTTGCCGTCCGCCGAAGTCACGGTCTTGCCGATTAGGGCGCCCGCCTGCGCAATCGCCGACGCGGTGAGTAGCGAATCGAGCTTCGAGTTTGCGTTGACTTGCTGCTCGACGGCCGAGAAGGACGCGAGCTGCGAAACGAATGTGGTCGGATCGGCGGGGTTGGTCGGATCCTGGTTCTTAAGCTGCGCTACGAGCAGGTTCAGGAACTCGTTATAGTTGAGCGTGTTGTTCGTGCCGGTGCTGCTCGTGCTGCTTGAACTTGTTGTGGAGGTGGTTGCCGCCGCATTGACACCAGAGACTGTGGTCATCCTAATGCTCCTATCAGGTTTTCTCTTTTACTGCTGGCGCCGCGAAGGATTTCGTCCTCCATGGCAAAGCAGCCGCGCAGTGTTTTGAGGGCATCGAAATACCGTTTGGCATCGACATGCCGGCGCACTTCCATGAGAGCGTCCAGCATATCGGGGCTCTTGAGTGCGCTGCAGAGATCGGCGTGCGCTGAGTCGAAGAGTTGCATCGCCGCGCCGGTGCTGGACGGGTCCATCAGCATCGTTTGGACGATGAAATAGAGCTGCCTGAACGGCGTCGTTGTCTGCTCGGGCTGTATGACATGCGCCTCCAGCAAAAAAGTCACGTCGTTCAAGAACTCGATCGACACCTTGCGATCGACGCGCACGACAGCGCCATTTATGAAAATGCGTTCACCTTGTTTCAGGCTGATGCTGAAAGGCTTGGTCATGACAATCCATCGGCGATGATTTGCGAAATTTCCTTTAACGTACCGAACTCACGAACTTCTCCGTCTCTTATCCTCTCCGCTTCGCGAAGGATGGACAAGCCGACCGAAATGAGGTTCGCCCGCAACTGGTCGGGCAGCCGGCTTTCCTCGCCGGCCAGATGCACGAGAAAGAATTCCCAAAGCCTCTTCAGGAACAGAATTGCGTCGATTGCTTCGCGCGAATCCGGGCCCGCGTTTTCTGCTTGCTCCAAGAGGCGGATTGAGTGCAAAATCGCCGATCGTTCGTTCGCTCGAACGGTCTGAGACGCGTTGTCAAGAACTTCGCGGTAAGAGTCCTGATACATCCGTTCTTTTCCCAGTAATTTCCGTCTCTAAGCCTGCCCGGTGCTCACAGGTAGTTCACCAGGCTAAGCTTCGAGATCTGGCTCGTGAGGCTGTAGGCTGTTTCAAGTTGCATCGTAAGATTGTTGAGCTGTTCGGCTGTCTGGTAAGGATCGGCGTTGTCCAGCTGACCTACGGTGTTGTTGATCGTGCTGGTTTGCGTTGCCAGCGCCGTGTTCGCACTGGTGATCCGCGACTGGGAGAACCCCAAGGTTGTCTGCAAATCGCCGATGCCGCTCATGGCCGTGCTTACCTGCTGCAGCGCGCTCGATAAGACCGTTTGCTGGGTTGTGGCGTTGAGGTTGCCGATGCCAAGGTCCGCGATGCTCGTATAGGCGCTGGCAAGCTGACGGAATGCCGTGCTGTAGGTGCTTACGGAGGTGGTGACGCTCTGCCCGGGCGAAATGATAGCCGAGGTGTTGGTGCTCGCCCCTTGCGACCACGCGTCCCAGGACGCTGCTTTCTGGTCTGGTGTGGGGGTGGGTGGTGGATCGGCAAAAAGGCCTGCATAGCCATTCGACAGGAAGGACTGCATGCTGCTGCTGGTGATCGAACTCGCCTGCGAACTGGATTGCGAGAACCCGAACGCCGTCTGGAACGCGGCCGCCACCGCGGTCTTCGGAGCACCCGAATAGGCTGTCATCGGAGCGGCCGAACTATTCGTGCCGCCAAACAGGTAGACGCCGCCCGATGTCGTATTCGCGTAGTTCGTGAACGAATTGAGGAGAGACTGCGCCTGGCTGGCGAGCGAGCTTACGCTGCCCGTGCTTTGCGCAGTTATGAGCGTCTTCATAAACGTCTGCGCATCGGTATAGATGTTGGTCAGCGCGTCCTGCGACGCGGTGAGTTGCGTACCTACGATGGAGTTTGTGCTCTGCAGATTGGTGAGGGTGGCCGCCTGATTGCGCAGCGACTCGTCGAGCCCGATTTGGCTGCCCAGGGTTTCCACGGGATCGGAAATAAGGCCGCTTGTCACCTCGGACTGGACCTTGACAACTTGGGTTTGCAGGTCTGCGACAGCCAGCCTGGGCGTTGCGAACAAGGAGGAGGTCGATACCGAATTCAGCATGGCACTCACCTACTGTATCGCCGCGAACAACGCGGTATAGAGCGAGCCAACCGTGTTCAGCAACTTCGCAGATGCCTGATAGGACTGCTCCAACGCAAGCATGTTACTCAGCTCGGTGTCGAGGTTCACCCCAGTTACATTTGAAAGCGCGGTCGACGCGGTACTCTGGACGGCCTTGCTATAGCTTGCAGCGTTCGAAGCCTGGGACGCCTGCACGCCGAGCCAAGAGGCCGACGCAGCAGCGTAATCCGTAACGCTAAGCTGGCTGCCCGCTCCGGCGCTTGGATCGAAAGTCAGAGACTGCGAAAGGCTCGATATCAGCTGGTTCAAGCGGCCCGTGTAGCCGGTTTGCCCAGGCGAGGGATTGTAGACATAGGCGGAGCCGCCGCCCGAAATGTTGCCATCCCGCAGCAAGGACGGGTTGCCCGTCGTCGTATTTACCGATGCCGCGACTTGAATGTTTTCCGCGAGGCCCGGCGTTCCCGGGTTCAAGGAAGGCAGTGTGGTGCTAACGCCATTGGTGAACAGACCGGCGAGCGCTGTCCCCGGGGGCGCACTGCCGCCCTCCTGGAAATTCTGGATCAAGCCGCCAGCAATCTGGTCGAGCTGCGATTGGTACGTGGGCGCCAGGCTGTCCCGGATTGAAACCAAACCGGCAAGCGCCCCGCCTTGGACCGCGAACGAGGAGCCCCGAGCGGTGATCGGCACTCCGTCGACATAGACGGCGTTGCCTTGGGTAGAGGCATCGAAGGCCGGCGATTGCTGAAACGTGACCTTCATAGGCACCCGGTCGAACAGTGTCAGACCGCTATCGGTGTAGATTTTGACGTCGTTGTTCGTCCCGGTGACTGTCGTAATACCGATCTGATTGCTCAGCTGCTGAAGCAGACTGTTGCGCTGGTCGGTGGCATCGGTGATATCTGCGCCGTTTGCCGTGCCGGTTATGATGGTTTGGTTGACCTGCTGGAACTGGCCAAGCAGATTGTTGATAGTGGTGACGGAGTTTGCGATCCCGGTGTCGGCCTGCTCCCGTGTGTTTTGAACGGTGGCGCTAGCGTTATTGAGCCCGTTTGTCAGATTGCCGGCGGCGATAACGGCGGCCTGCGCCGAGGCGGAGCTTTGGGGGGAGGCTGCATAGGTTTGCAAGGCGTCTTGAAACTGTCCAATCAGCGCCTCGGGGGACGTTGTACTGTCCGCGGTCGTGCCCAGCGTGCTCTCAAGCTGGGTCATGGCATTGGATATGGCGGATTGTTTGGATTGGTTCGAATTCGCCGAAAGCAGGCTGCTCAGCAGCGCGCTGCTTGAAGCTTGCGAGATCGACACCACCGATGGCAGGCCATTGACGGTGACGAGATTGGCAATTTTCCGGCTTGCGTTCGGATTGCTTTGATTGGCGATATTGCGCGATACGACGGCGATCTGCGCCGAAGCGGCGGATATTCCTGTCTTGGCACCATATAACGCATCGCTAAGGTTCATGACCTGCCTTCACTCGTGGTCTCATTGCTGCAGATTGATAAGCACCTGCAAGAGCTTTGAGCCTGTCTCGAACACCTTCGAGTTTGCCTGGTAATTGTTCTGGGCTGCTATCATCGTGGCCAGCTCGGAGGCGAGATCGACCGTCGAACTCTCGAGTGAGCTGGATGCGATTGTGCCTAGTCCCTGCGTCCCAGGCGCGTAGTACGATGGGCTGCCAGAAACGAGGGCGCTCGGATCGCTAGCAATGGGGGCGCTCGTTTCGAAGACGTTGCCCGTCAAGACCGTCATATTGTCGGGACTAGGAACGGTTGCCAGCTTTATCAAATATTTCGGAACTTTCGTTCCATCTTGATACACGGCCGAGAGCACGCCATCGGAGCCGATGCTGAGGCTGGAGAGTGCGCTCGGCGCGTTGCCGTCGAATTGGGCCAGCGATGTGGTGAAGTCTGCCGTATTCCACTGCGTCGTCGCCGACATGTCGAGCGTCAACGGCTGCGTCGACGGATTCGTCCCCGCCGGAAGCGTTAACGTCAAATTGACAGGGCTCCCGCCTGTATACGTGCCGGTGTTGGGATCGAAGGTTAGCGCCGGCGGCGTCGTTGCATTGGTCAGCTGAGGGGTTGGGTCCTTGGAATTGGCTACGTAAGGGAACCCGCCATTCGTGGCGCACCTGCTGTCAAAGACATCTACCTCCCACGTAGGATCGCCCGTGGTGGGATCGGGTCCCATGTTGGTCAGGTAGACGTCCAGTGGAACCGCCGTACCGTCAGCTTCATATGCCGTAAGCTGGGTCTTCTCGTTGAAATAGGACCCTGCAGTATTTGTAGAAGGCGCTGTTTGACCGGTTGCGGGTGGCGTGTTGATTGGGCTGGAATTCGAGGGAAGATTGACAGTGAGCGTACCCGTCGTTGAGGCATGCGGGTCGGATAGCTGGCTGGGCGGCACGGTGATCAGTTGCTGCGTGGAGCCCGGGGAGACGGCGCCCGTTGTGTCCGTTTTCCATCCGAGCAGCATGTAGCCTGCGGAATTCACGAGATTGCCGCTAACGTTCTGCACAAAGGAACCGGCGCGCGTCAGCAGGGGTGTGCCGTCCGTTTGGCCGGGCCCATAGACTGGGAAAAAGCCGTTCCCCTGAATCGCAAGGTCGGTGGAACTGGACGTGGACGTTATGGCGCCCTGCGCAGCGATCATGGTGCGCGCCTCCACAAGCACGCTTCCCGATTGAAAGTTCGCGCCGCTTGCCCCCAAGACCATGGAGGAGAATTGCTCCGAGGAGTTCTTATATCCTACCGTACCGACATTCGCGATGTTGTCCGCGACCGTGCCGAGCAGGGAAGATTGAGCGGCCATTCCCGATGCGCCAGTCGTCAGCAGTCCATAGAGGCTCATGCCTGTTCCCTCAACTTCATGTTGATTCTAGTGTGGAACCTAGTGCTGGCACCTTGCGTGGAACTGACTTCTGGGCCCATTTTTGCGCCACGGCGGCGTCTTTCCGCAAGTCTCGTTAAGGTTGCGTATATAATTTGGGGCTACCTTTGGCGGGTTTCCAGCGGGGTTGCGGTGATGCCAATGAAGTGCGGTATCGATGGGGATTTGGATGCGGGATATCTCGATGAGTTCCGCGAGCACATCGATTCGCTTGCCGGGGCGGCGGAAGATGTCGTGCTGGACCTCTCGCGCGTGGGTTTTGTGGATAGCTACGGCATCGGCGCTCTTGTGATCCTGCACAAGAGGCTCGTTGCCCGGGGCCATAGGCTGAAGGTGTCCGGGCTGCGCGGGCAGCCGCTCCAGCTGTTTATGAACCTCAAACTCATCCCAGTATTTTGCGGCTAACCGCGAAGAGGAAGCCCGCAGCGGCCAAACGTTTGAAGGCGGTGGAATATGCTTGGATTAGGCAGGCCGGTTCCGGTCAAAGAAGAATTCAACTTGGGCTCGCGCGTGTATTATGTTCCGGAATACGACAAAGCGCTGGCGCAATACGTGGCGGTAACGCGCGTTCATACCAGCCTGAGGCAGCCGCTCTTGACCTTGGGGAGCCAGCTTGTGATCGCCCCGAAGCTTAAGCGGAACGGCATGCTCGCCCGCGACAGCGGCGGCAGCTACTGGGTCTCGAAGGAAGCGTTCGAAGCCAGCCTGTCTAGCGCCGTGCTTGCCCTCTAGGGGGCAAGGGACAGGGGTTAAAGCCTCAGTTCATTTCTCCATCCGCAGTCCCGCATGCTACCCTGATCGCGCCGCCGCAGGCGCGAATGAAAACAGCCAGGGTACCTGCCATGATCGACGTTTCCAAAGCCGCATTCGTGCATCCAACCGCGCTGCTCTACGGCAGCGTCACGGCCGGCACCGGCGCTTCCATCTGGCCCTACGCCGTCGCCCGCTCCGAGATGCACCGCATCGCCATCGGCGACTACACCAACATCCAGGACTTCGTGATGATCCACGTCGGCTGGGAGACGCCAACCATCGTCGGCGCCTATTGCTCCATCACGCACCACGTCAACCTGCATGGCTGCACCATCGGCGACAATTGCCTGATCGGCATCGGCGCCACCATCATGGATGGCGCGGTGATCGGGGAAAACTCCATCGTCGGCGAGCATGCGCTGGTGCGAGCGGGGGCGGTCATCCCGCCGAACTCTATTGTGGTGGGATCGCCCGCCAAGGTCATCCGCAGCCAGGACAACAGCGCCATGACTTGCCGGAATGCGGTGATCTATCACGAGAACGCCCTGGCTTATGCGCGCGGGGAGCATCGCGCCTGGGCCGAGCCGGGGTATGTGGCGCGGGTGGCGGCGCGGCTTGCGGCGGAGGGGTAGGCAGCAACCGGGCCGGGAGCCGAAGCGCAAGACCTTCGAACGGAATGCCGGACCACCCCAGAAAGCGGGAAAGGCGTACAATCAACCTGCAATAACGCATAATGCGCAGATTGCATTCTTTGCGTGAAGTGTGTATAGTGCTGCCTCTGATAGAGAGGACGCATGGACATGGCTGAAATTGTTCCGGCCGCCGAGTTTGCCCGCAACTTCGGCCGCTACAAGATGCAGGCGCAGCGCGAGGCCGTACCCGTTTCCAGCAATGGCACGCTGGCCGGGTATTTCGTAGCGCCGCATGAATACGAAGAACTGCAAAAACTGAAAACTATGCGCCGCCGGTTCCTGACGGCCGAGTTGCCGGACGCGGAAGCCGAAAGCATCGGAGCGTCGCGGATGGACCCGCGCCATGATCATCTCAACAAACTGCTCGATCCGAAATAACGAGTGGCATGGCAATTCCAACCCCTGAACCTGGCCTGACCATTTCATACGCCTATGTGTGGGATCGCGAAGCGCAATGCGGACAGGAAGAAGGACGCAAAGACCGGCCCTGCGTCATTGCGCTCGCCGTCGAGCGCCAACCCGATGGCGAAACGCTGGTCACGGTGTTGCCGGTGACACATCGTCCGCCTGCCGATCCCGCAGCCGCGGTCGAGATTCCGCCCGCCGTCAAAAAACACCTCGGCCTTGACGGCGAGCGCTCATGGGTGATTGTGAGCGAGGGCGACCAATTCGTCTGGCCTGGTTATGATTTGCGAAAAGTTCGGGGCACAGATCGCTTCGACTTCGGATTTTTGCCGCCACGATTTTTCAACACGGTTTTGATGGCATTCCGGGCATGGTACCAAAAGCATAAAGTAAAAGTGGTTACACGATGACCGCCTCGCCGGGGTCTGAGTCGGGTCGTTGAACGAACGCGCTCGCGCGCGAGTTTGCCGCTGCCCGCGCGGTGCCCTGGGTGCTGCGCGCTAACCATCTAAAGAGTTTTTGATAACGGGGCAGGCGCCCTGTCTTGAGGATCGTGGGGTCTAAGCACTTCCACCTCAAGACAGGAGCGAGAGATGAGCGTGACGCCATCGAACCCCAAGCCCATCAGTCCTTTGCGCGCTCGCATGATCGAAGACATGACGGTGCGCAACTTCACCCCCGATACCCAGCGCGAGTATATCCGCGCTGTCAAGAAGCTCGCGGCTTTCCTCGGCCGGTCGCCGGATACGGCAACAGCAGAGGAGTTGCGTGCCTTCCAGCTGCACCTGACTAAGACTGGAACCACCCCGCCAACCATGAACGCCACGGTCACGGCGCTGCGGTTCTTTTTCAAGGTCACGCTGGACCGGCCGGAGACAGCACGGTTTCTCGTGTTCGTGCATGAGCCCCGCAAGCTGCCGCGTGTGCTGCCGGCTGAGGACGTGCTGCGGCTGCTCGAAGCCGCGCCGAACCCAAAGTACAAAGCGGCGCTGAGCGTTGCCTATGGCGCGGGATTGCGCGCGATGGAGGTGGCGGGCCTCAAGGTCGCGGATATCGACAGCCAGCGCATGCTGATCCGCGTGGAGCAAGGCAAGGGCCGCAAGGACCGCTTCGCGATGCTCTCGCCGCAGCTTCTGGACCTGCTGCGCGACTGGTACCGGATCGCGCGGCCTCGCATCTATCTGTTCCCTGGCCGGGACAAGATCGGGCCGATGACGACGCGTCAGCTGAACCGCATCTGCCATATAGCGGCGGAGCTGGCTGGCTTACCGAAGTGGGTCGCGCCGCACACGCTCAGGCATTCGTTTGCGACGCACCTGCTTGAGCAGAACGTCGATGTGCGGATTATCCAGGTGCTGCTTGGGCATGCCAAGCTGGATACCACTGCGCGCTATACGCAGGTGGCAACCAACATCATCCGCGAGGTCATGAGCCCGCTCGACCGGCTCACGCCGCTGCGCCCGAAGGAAGGCAAGCCCGGATAGCCGGCCGCCATGGCCCGCCCATCCCTAGAGGTCGCGGACATCTTCCGCGGCCACGGGGCAGCATGGCGCCAAGCCAACCGCGGCCATGTGAGCCCCGGCCAGTTCAAGGTGATGAGCGCCATCGAGAACTGCCGCACGGCGGCGCTCGGCGGCCATGTCGCGGCTTGCGAGAACGATGCCTGCGGACACACGGCCATCTCCTATAATAGTTGCATGAATCGCCACTGCCCGAAGTGCCAGGGGGCTGCGGCACGGGAATGGCTGGCCGCCCGCGAAGCCGAACTCTTGCCGGTGCAGTACTTCCACCAGGTGTTCACGCTGCCCGCGCCAATCGCGGACATCGCCTACCAGAACAAGGCTGCGATCTACGCCATGCTGTTCAAGGCCTCGGCCGAGACCATGCTGAAGATCGCGGCCGATCCCAAGCACCTTGGGGCCAAGACCGGCTTTATCGCCGTGCTGCATACATGGGGCTCGGCGATGACGCATCATCCGCATGTACACATGATCGTGCCGGGCGGCGGGCTCTCACCGGATGGCAGCAGGTGGATAGCCTGCCGGCGCGGCTTCCTCCTGCCGGTGCTGGTGCTCTCCAAGCTGTTCCGCCGGCTGATGCTTGAGAAGCTCGCCGCCGCGCACAAGGCCGGCAAGCTGCGCTTCTTTGGCGAGCATGCGCACCTTGCCGGTGCGGACGCATTCGCGGCCTTCCTGGCGTCGCTCAGAAAGACCAAGTGGTTCGTCTATTCCAAGCGGCCGTTCTCCGGGCCTGAAACCGTGCTGGCTTACCTCTCGCGTTATACGCACCGGGTTGCCATCTCGAACCGGCGCCTGATTGCCGCGGACAAGACCAGCGTCACATTCAAATACAAAGACTACCGGATCGAGGGGCCCGGCCGCTACAAGACCATGACGCTTGAGGCGGGCGAGTTCATCCGCCGCTTCCTGATCCACGTCTTGCCCAAGGGCTTCCACCGCATCCGCCATTACGGGTTCCTGGCCAGCGGCGTCCGCGCGGATAATCTTGCCACGATGCGTATCCTGCTCGCCATGACCGCGCCTGCGCCCAAACGCAAGGATGCAGGCAAGACCGAAGCACTTGCCGGCGCCGCGCCGGTCCGCCTTTGTCCCTGTTGCGGCAGCCGCATGCTCATTATCGAGACCTTCGAGGGAAGCTGCCGGCGGCGCAGGCCCGCGCTGGCCCCCGCGGGGATCGACACGTCATGAGCAGGATCGTAAGCGCTTCCATCCCGATTGCTGCGCGCCTTCGCCGCCGCCTTCATGCCGGCCACGGAGGTGCTCGCCCAGGCGCGTCTCAACTGAAGCAATCGGCGCTCAAGCCAGCCTGCTTGCGGTCGCCCAAGCGGCTGCCTCGCCCCGTTGCGGCTATTGCGGGGTATTGCAGCGCCGCCCAGCGCACCTCCTGGGCCATGCCGCCAGCCCTTCGCATGCCGATGGCGCGGGCAAAATCCTCATAGCGCTGTGCTGTTGCGGGTGGTGCCCTGCTCCCCGCGCGTTCCTTCCCCGGAGACTTTCGGACGCCGGCCCGTGGTGCGCGCGGTGAGGTTCGGCAGGGGCCGGCATCCGAAACCCTTCACACAAGCCGAAGTTCAAGGTCTTCGAACGAACTACGGCTTGTCATCCCGAACCGGGCGTAGACGTTCCTCTTCAATGCTCAACCAGAGCCGCTAACCGCATCGCTTGGCCGACCCGCAAGGACGAGCACGAGCCGGTCCGGCCGTCGTCCCCGCACCGTGCAAGTCGTCCTTATAAATGCATAGGCAATCTTCGATTTCGGCGGGTGATAGCGTCGAAAATGCAGGCGGCAGATCGGAGGGGTGAACGGTCTCACCCCGGAAGCCTAATGAAGCAGCGCCGGTTTTGGCGCCAGCATGCAAATGGACAAGGGCGGGACGCTTTCCAAGGTAGGCGCCGACGCGAAGCGCAATGTCGTAAATAGCGAGCTTCCCGATGCCTATAATCGAGCCGATTTTCGCGGCCACAAGCTTGTGCAATGCCTCGAAATCCCCAGCCTCTTTCAGGTCGTCCCGAGCGTTCTGTAAGACAGCTAGGGCCTGATGCAGGACGGCCCGGCGTATGCGCCGCTGATGCGAATGCCGCTTTCCCTGCGGCGTCAGGCACAGCGCCGCATGCCAAATGGCCGAGTTCAGATCGGGCTTTTCGGTGTAGAAACGCATTTCAGCCGCTGCACGGGGCCGACAATTGCGTTGGTAAGAATCGACGATTCCATTGAGCGTCACTATCTTGGACTCCCTTGTTTCCACTTGGATATAATAAGTACAGTAAATGTATGGCAACGTATAGCAAAGTATCATTTGGTATCGTAGTTCTTTAGTTTAATACGCTGCGGTGAGCGCACTCCGTGCCGCTGAGAAGCGCAAGATCCCGGCCGCTCGTGCGATTGAATAAAGTGTCACCGCATTGAAATCGTGTCTAGCTGCTGGAGGGCCGGGTTCAGTGAGGCGTTTTTGTTTTGCCACTCAAGGGCGAATGATGATTTCGACCGCATCCTCAGGTACTCCATAGAGGCGCGCAATCTCACGCTTTATCTCCGTGAGAGACTTAGTTTGACCGGGTGACGGAGGCGTTTCCTGCCCCCCCTCTTGAGGTGCAACGGGAGGTATTGGCTGAAAATTCAGCTCATCCTCTCGAATGCCGAGCCTCTCAAAATCTGTATACCAGACTGGGTTAGAGGAATCGGTCTTCCAGGCGTTGCGTACCGCGACCTTGGCCCATTCCGATATCTCGATAAAGACGCGCGGCTTACCGTTCCCTGCTATTTCCGCCACCTCGCGCGCGCCTGCAATGCGCCCGACTAGGACAGCTGTTCCATGATCTGCATCGGCCGGTGAGGAAGGATGTCTCCGGTTCCTTACAAGGACAACATATGGGTATTTCCGCACACGATCAACGCGGGTTGCCCAATTACCACTTCCTCCTGCTTTCAAGATTTCTGTCACCGCTTCCCGAGTGTATAAAGCAACTGCACTAGGCATAGTCCCTCCTCTCCTATCTTCAAATCCACACAACAAGTACATACGTTTACATAAAAGTACCACTAGACTTTAGTTTAATGGTCGGAAAAAATTGCGCGGGTGCCACAGCTTGACCGGAGCTTGGTGGAAGTCCGCTATCCCCCAAAACATGTTCGCTTTTCAACGCTCATGGATGTCGGCTATCGGCCTGAACCGGCGGTGTTGACCTAGGTATGTTGATGCATATAGTAACGTTTATACAACCTATTTCCTCACTGAGACGCCGCCATGACGATCACCACCTTATCGAGCCGCGAATTCAACCAGGACACCAGCCGCGCCAAGAAGGCGGCCCAAGAAGGTCCGGTTTTCATCACCGACCGGGGCCGGGCGCATGTGCTTCTAAGCATTGCGGAATATTTGCGGATCACGGGCGGCGGCGAAAACATCGTGGACGCGCTTGGGCTGCCGGCGGGCGTCGAGGATGTGGAGCTAGAGATTCCGCCCTTCCGTGAGCCAGCGCGGCCGGCCGAATTCTCCTGATGTATCTGCTCGACACCAACGTCATATCCGAGCTGCGGAAAGTCCGGGCGGGGAAAGCCGATGCAAACGTCGCGCGCTGGGTACGCGGCGTGCCGGCGGCGAGCCTCTTTCTGTCAGCCATCGTTTTGCTGGAATTGGAGACCGGCATCTTGCCGGTTGAGCGCCGCGATCCTGTTCAGGGGGCAATCTTGCGCGCGTGGCTCGATGAGCATGTCCTGCCAGCTTTCGGCGGGCGCATCCTGTCCGTGGATACAGCCGTCGCCCGGCGCGCGGCGGCTCTTCAAGTGCCCGATCCGCGGCCGGTCCGGGATGGGCTGCTGGCCGCCACCGCGCTCGTGCACGGCATGACCGTTATCACCCGCAACCTCGTGGATTTCAAGACAACCGGCGCCGCGCTCCTGAACCCGTGGGATCTTTGCGCCTGACAAGGGCGGCGTAGCGGATCGCGCCCGTCTCATATCACGGCCGCGAATTCCCGGAAGGTCACGGTTGCACCTGATAAAGCAATTTATCGCGCCGACCTGAACGCTGCCGGTGCTATTGCAAGATCGCTGTGCCCGCCGCCGCGGCAAGCAGGGCCACAAGCCAGACGGGGAGCCTTGCCGTGGCGAGGGCGGCGAAGGCCAGGAGCGCGAGTGCGGCGTCGAGGGGGCGAAGCACGGCCGAGGTCCATACGGGCTGGTAGAGGGCGGCGGCGAGGATGCCAACGACGGCAGCGTTGACGCCATCGAGCGCGGCGCGGGCGCGGGTTTTCGTCCGCAGGCGGTCCCAGAAGGGGAGTGCACCGTAGACCAGTAGCATGCCGGGCAGGAAGATTGCGACGGTGGCGATGGCGGCGCCCGCCGCGCCGCCTGGGCCGGCGCTCGCCTTGGCACCGAGGAAGGCCGCAATGGCGAACAGCGGGCCGGGGAGGGCTTGCGCCGCGCCGTAGCCCGCAAGGAAATCGCCGGCGGAGACCCAGCCGGGCTGCACCACGGCTTCCTGCAGCAGTGGCAGCACGACATGGCCGCCGCCGAAGACCAGCGCGCCCGCGCGGTAGAAGGCTTCGGCAAGTGCCGCGGTGCCGTTGTGCGAGAGGGCGGCGGCGAGGGGGAGGCTCGCGAGGAACAGGAAATAGGCGGCGATTGCCGCTCCCGCGGCCTTGTGCCCGGTGCTCACGCCGAGCGGGGTGGTGTGGGGCCGTTCCATGCCATGCAGGGCGAGCAGGCCGAAAAGAGCGCCCGCGGCGATGGCGGCGAGTTGCAGCGGGCTGCCGGGGGCAGCAATCAGGAGCGCGGCGATTGTAAGCGCGAAGCCTGCCCTGAGCCGGTCCGGGCAGAGTGTGCGGCCCATGCTCCAGACGGCTTGCGCCACCACCGCTACCGCGAGCAGTTTCAGGCCGCGGATGGCGCCTTGCGCGGCTGGGCTTTGTGCGTAGGGCAGGCCGTAGGCGGCGAGCAGCATGAGCAGGGCGGACGGCAGCGTGAAACCCACCCAAGCGGCGAGCCCCCCCGCGAGGCCGCCCCGCAGGATGCCCAGCGCGAAGCCTGTCTGCGAACTGGCGGGGCCGGGCACGAATTGCGCAAGCGCCACGATGTCCGCATAGGCGTCTTCGCTGAGCCATTTGCGGCGCGCAACGAACTCGGCGCGGAAATAGCCCAGATGCGCCACGGGACCGCCGAAGCTCATCAGCCCCAGCCGCAGGAAGGCGGCGAGTATTTCGAGCAGCTTCACAGCGGACGGGCCTACGCGATGCCGGCGTCCTTGGCTGGCAGCGCGCCAACCGCTGACCAGTCGAGGTGCTCGCCGCCATTCGCGAGCAGCGTCAGGAAGCGGTCGCGCAACAGGCTTGCCAGCGGCATGGGGGCGCGCAACTCCTCAGCGGCAGCAAGTGCCAGGCGGATGTCCTTGAGGCCCAGCGGTGCGGCGAAGCCTGCGGGCTCGAAGGCGCGATCCGCGATTAGCGCGCCGTAGGTCTTGTAGACGGGGGCGTTGAACAGCGTGGTGGTGAGGAGTTCCAGATATTGGTGGCGGTCGATCCCAGCCTTGCCCACAAGCGCCATCGCCTCGCCCAGCGCCTCGATGACGGCGGCGATCAGGAAGTTGCCGCTGAGTTTCACGAGGTTGGCGTCTTTCGGGGTCTTGGAGACGCGGAAGGTTTTCTGGCCCATCGCGTCGAACAGCGGCTGGGCGGCGTTCACGGCCTCGTCTTCGCCGGCCGCCACGATGTAGAGCAGCTTGCTGGCAGCGGCTTCGGGCCGGCCGAATACGGGTGCCGAGACGTAGCGCTGGCCCGCTCCGGCATGCGCGGCTGTGAGCTTTTCGGAAAGTGCCACGCCGATGGTGCTGGCGGAGACGTGGAGTGCGCCCGCGGGCAGGTTTGCCAGAATCCCGCCCTCGCCGAAGGTCACGGCGGAAAGCGCTTCGTCGTTCGCGAGCATGGTGACCACAGCATCGCCGCGGCAGGCATCGGCAAGATTGCCGGCGATCTTCGCGCCTTTGGCGGCCAAGGGGGCGGCCTTGCCAGGGGTGCGATTGTAGACCGTCACCTCGTGGCCCGCCTGCAGCAGGTTCGCGGCCATGCCCTCGCCCATGCGGCCCAGTCCAATGAATCCAACCTTCATGCGGGTTCTCCGATTGCGAACTGCCGTTGTCTCATTTGCCCAATGCCGCAGAAAGACAAATGTTGCGTGAGCGCCGCTCCATCTTCCCGGGGCGCCGCGCGCCGGTGCGTGCCCATTTGCCGCGGGCAAAATGCAACTCAAGCTTGGTTGCGGCTTCATTCGCTTTTGCTAAATTCTCCATATCGGAATAAATGTTTTTCCATAAGACAATCGCTGCCGGGGTACGACATGAGTACAAATTTTATAAGAAGCTCATTTTTGTGCGAAGGGCCCGATCTCGACGCTAGCGAGGACGAGGTTGCCGATTTCATCGAAGCCATGCTCAACGAGCTGTCGCTTCTGGCCGCCGACCGGTTGATCTCGCGGAGGGCGCAGGAGCGCGTCGGTGAAAAGATCGATCTTTTCGAAACCTATTTCCTGCGCAAGACGCCCCGTCTTCTGTGCTAAGGGCCCGGCGCGAAATAAGCGCGCCACCTTGCTTGTCTTTTTGTCCGGCCGCGGTGTTGCGGAAACGGTTACATATCTCGATATGCGCCCCTTTCCGCGCCTGGCGGACAAACAAAAATCCTGCACAATCTGACGCGCCTATTTCGCGTCGAGCCCTAAGCCTGCCCCTTGCGGGGCACATCAGCCCCGCTGGTGCCAGGCCCAGGCGGTGCGCAGCATTTCGCTAAGTTCTGCGAAACGTGGCTGCCAGCCAAGCGCGCCGCGCACCTTTGCGGGATCGCTAATGAGCTGGGCCGGGTCGCCAGGGCGCCTGGGACCGAAGACGGCGGGCACCTTGAGCCCGGTCGTCTGTTCCGCGGCTGCGATGACCTCGCGGACGGAAAAGCCGCGGCCGAGGCCCAAATTGTACGCCCCCGAAGCCGCCCCGCCCTTCAGCGCGTCCACTGCCTTGACATGCGCGTCCGCCAGATCGGCGACGTGGATGTAGTCGCGGATGCAAGTGCCGTCGGGCGTATTGTAATCGGCGCCGAAGATGGTGATGGATTCGCGCCGCCCGGAGGCCGCGTCGAGCACAAGCGGGATCAGGTGTGTCTCCGGATCGTGATCTTCGCCGGTCTCCGCATCCGGATCGGCGCCGGCGGCGTTGAAATAGCGCAGAGCAATCGATCTGAGGCCGTGCGCGTGACCGAAATCGGCGAGGATGCGCTCCACCATCAGTTTCGAGGCGCCGTAAGGGTTGATGGGTTTCTGCTGCGTGTCCTCTGTGATCGGCACCTGCGCGGGAATACCGTATGTCGCGCAGGAACTCGAAAACACGAAGTTCGCGATGCCGGCGTCGCGCGCGGCTTCGATGAGGGTGAGCGAGCCTACGACATTGTTGCGGTAGTATTTTCCGGGATCGGCGACGGATTCGCCCACATAGGCGAACGCCGCGAAGTGCATGACGGCCACCGGCTTATATTTCGCGATAACCTCATCGAGCCTGCCGCGGTCGAGGATGCTGCCCTTCTCGAAAGGCCCCCATTTCACCGCCCATTCATGGCCGTAGACCAAATTGTCGTAGGTAACGGGCAGGTAGCCTGCTTTGGAAAGGGCCTTGCAGGCATGCGAACCGATGTAGCCCGCGCCGCCCGTGACCAGCACCGCATTTCCGCCTGCACCCATCGAATTCGATGTCATTTATGTTTTCCGCCTTAAACTGTTTTTGAAGACATAATACAGCTGCCTTATTCATCGCCCGGCGGCTGCGGTCAAGAGTGTAACTTTTTTCTGCGCCGTGCTTCGAAAGGAACTGTCCGTGTCCATTGCCTACCGTTTCGACGAGCCCAGGGAAAACAAGCCGGTGTTCGTCTGGTTCTCAGGGTTCAGATCGGAGATGGAGGGCACGAAGGCCAACGCGCTTGCTGCGTGGGCGCGCGAGGCAGGTGCCGGCTGCCTGAGGTTCGATTATTCGGGGCATGGCAAGTCGGGCGGGCGGTTCGAGGACGGCACGATTTCCGCTTGGCTCGGCGACGCGGCGGCGGTTTGCGCACATACGCTTGGCGGGGAGCCGGCGGTTTTCGTGGGATCGAGCATGGGCGGTTGGATTGCGCTCTTGCTGGCGCGGCAACTGGCGCAAAGATCCCCTCACCTCGCCCGGCTTCCCGAGAAGACAGTGGACGCGCGAACTATCCTCAACGTGGATTCAGGGGCTCTCTCTGCCGCCGGGGCGAGGGAAGACCTCGCACCCGATCTCAGGGGCACCGCGCTTATCGCGCCGGCCTGGGACATGACCCGGCTGTTCTGGGAGCGGGCAACGCCCGAGGCTCGCGAGACCGTCCTGCGCGATGGCGCTTATTACCGGCCATCCGCTTATGGCGATGCGCCTTATCCGATCACGCGGGCGCTGTTCGAGGACGGCGAGCGGCACTTCTTTGGTGCGGGCCCCGTTCCGCTGGCCGGCCCGATCCGGATTATTCACGGCTGCGAAGACCCCGACATTCCATACCGGCACTCGCTGGACTTGCTCGGCGTCATCGACTGCCCCGATATGCGGCTTACGCTCGTCAAGGACGGCGAGCACCGCCTCTCGCGCCCGCAAGACCTCGCGCTGCTGTACTCGACGCTTTCGGAATTCCTATAAAGCCGGCGTGGGCCGCATCCTTCCATGGGCCGCCTTGGCCGCTTCGATGAAATACCGGGTTGAAGTCTTATCGATGTAAGAAACAAACTTTGTAAGGCGGCGGAAAGCAGGGCGCTATTCCAGTGCCGCTATTCCAGTTGCGGCTCCGGAGCTGGCGGCCCATTCTCTGTGTGCGCAGGATCGAGAGGAGGATGTGAGCCGTGGCAGACTTAATTCCGATGGGACAGGCAGTGCTGGCGGCACAGCCCTTCAGCCAGCTCCTGGGCGTCGAGCTGATCAAGTTTACGACCGAAGAGACCGAGCTGCGCCTGCCCATTCGCGCCGGGCACATGCAGCATGTGGGCTTCGTTCACGGTGGCGTGCTGTCCTCGCTCGCCGATATTGCGCTGACCTTCGCGGGGGCTGCAGCGCTTGGCGGTACGGCCATCATAACGTCGGAGCTGAAGATCAACTATGTCCGGCCGGCGCTTGGCGGCACGCTGATCGCGCGCGCTACGGCGCTGAATGCCGGCCGCAGCCAATCGGTCGTGCGCTGCGAGATTTATACCTTGCAGGACGGCGTGGAAAAGCTTTGCGCGGCGGCCCAGGGAACCATCGTGGTCAAGGACAACGTCGCAAAGAGCTGACGCGGCAGAGCTACAACCCGGCGATCCTGCGCAGTTTGGGCACATCGCATGAGAAGCGGTTGGGGCTCAGCTCGTGGATCAAACCCTCGCGTTTCAGTCCGGCCATCGCGCGGCTCGCGGTTTCCGTGGTCAGCCCGAGCACCGCGCCAAGGTCTTCCCGGCTGAACAGGCTGCAGCTGTTGCCGTCCTCGCCCTCGGACAGCCAAAGCAGGAGGCGGATGACGCGGCCGCGCGCGGTGCCTGTCGAAAGCTCGGTGATCCAGCGGTCCGCATCGCTCAGCGCCCGGTACCATTGCGCCATGAGCGTATGAAATAGCCTGGGGTTGCCATGCAGCAGCCGTTTCACCGCGCTGACCGGCAGGCGGCAGACTTCGGCCGGCTGCAGCGCGATGGCGGAATGCTGGTACTCGTCTGCGATCATGCATTCGAGCCCCAGCACATCGGTCTTGCGTGCCAGCCGCACGATGCGCTGGCTGCCGTCCGGCAGATAGTGCGCGAGCTTCACGAGGCCGGTGCGGACGGTGTAGAGCGAGGCGCCTTCATCGTCTGCCCGGTAGATCGTGGCACCCGCCGCATATTGAAGCTGATCGATCGGGCGGTGGATATCGCTAAAGCCGGCCTCGCTCAAGCCGGCGAACAGTACCGACTGCCGGATATTGCAATTCAGGCAATCGGCAAGACCTGTCCAGGCCTCGGCTGAAGCGATAGGATTCAAGCGGCAAGCCTCGTTTGATCGATTGCGCATTCGCAATGACTTCGAAGTTGATCACGCTAACATTTTCGCGGTCAACAACAAGCGCTCAACTAGCCCAAGGGGCGGTAGCGCCAATCAAACGCGGCGCGCATCGCCGCATGCACATGTTTGCGGCAGGAGATTTCCATGAGGATCGGCGTTACCAGCCAGAACTTTCGCACCATCACGGCGCACGCCGGCAGGACGCGGCGCTTCATAATCTACGCGAACAGGCCGGACGGCGGGATTGTGCAGGAGAACATGCTCGATCTGCCGGTTGAGATGAGCATGCACGAATTTCCCCGCCAGGCCGCGCACCCGATCGATGGTCTCGACGTGTTAATTACAGGAAGCTGCGGAGACGGCTTCAAGAGGAAGCTTGCCGAGCGCGGCATCAGTGTCGTCGTAACGTCCGAAACCGATCCTTTAATAGCGGTGGAGGCGGTGCTGACAGGCGCGGCGCTGCCCCCTGCTGCAGCCGAGGAGGAAGAGGAGGACGGCCACAGCGGTTGCGGGTGCAATTGTTCGGGCAGTCATTAGGGCTCGACGCGAAATAAGCGCGTCGGATTGCGCAGGATTTTTGTTTGTCCGCCAGGCGCGGAAAGGGGCGCATATAGAGATATGTAACCGTTTCCGCAACGCCGCGGGCGGACAAAAAGACAAGCAAGGTGGCGCGCTTATTTCGCGTCGAGCCCTTAGTTAGCTCAAGGAGGCGAAACGCATGGAAGCGGCAGACATCCCGCAGGAGGAAGGCCCGTCGCGGCGCGATTTCATCTACATCGCAACGGGCGCATTTGCCGCCATCGGGGCGGCCGCCGCAATGTGGCCGGTCATCGATCAGTGGAATCCCGATGCAAGTACGCTGGCGCTGGGGTCCATCGAGGTGGATCTGGCCCCGGTCGAGGTAGGGCAGGCCATAACGGTGCTGTGGCGCGGCAAGCCGATCTATATCCGCCACCGCACGCCCGCCGATATCGAAAAGGCGAAGGCTGCAGCGCTATCCGATCTCAAGGACCCCTTTGCCCGGGTGGCGGAGGCTCCGGACGATCTGCCGGCTACGGACGAGAACAGGACCAAGCCGGGAAAGGAAGACTGGCTGATCATGATCGGTATCTGCACCCATCTCGGCTGCCTGCCGAAGGGGCAGTCGCCAGGCGATCCGAAGGGAAAGTACGGTGGCTGGTTCTGCGTCTGCCACGGCTCGGTCTACGACACGGCGGGGCGCATTCGCGAGGGACCGGCACCGCGCAACATGGATATTCCGCCATACCGGTTCATCGAGGACAAGAAAATCAAGGTCGGCTGAGCGGCGGCTTGGCGGCCGCCTCTCCGGCTATGCGGCATCCCGCAATGGCGCCGCGGAAGCCCGGCGCGAACCAAGCGTTGCCTGCTCTTCGAGTTCGTCGCTCAGGAAGTCGAGTTCGAAGCCAGCCTTCGCAAGCAGCGCCAGCACCTCGTCCACCGGCAGGGTGCGGGCGCTTGCCGCCGCCCAGATGATGGCGCTACGGGTTCCCGATTTGCAATAAGCCAGCACCGGTCCGCCGGCGGCGGCGATAGCCGCTTCGGCCGTGTCCACGACCGGGTCTGAGAACAGGTCGAGCTTGCCCGCGGGGATGTGGCTGTAGCCGAGGCCCGCGCCCCAGGCGTGCGCTGCCGCCGCGTGGCTGGGGAGCTGGCCTTCTTCCTCGCCGTCGGGGCGGTTGTTGACGATGGCCTTGAAGCCGAGCTTGGCAATACTCACGAAATCCTCCGCATCAAGCTGGCCCGCAACCGCGAAATTGGGGGTGATGTAGACGATCTTTTCCATGCGCCAGCCCTTCGATTGCATTCAAGACCGGTTCGGCCTAGCGTCTAATTTAGTCCATCGCGGGCCGCTCCAGCAAGGCGAAGCGGGGCTGTCTGCAGAAATAAATACCATATTCTAGTGAGTGTGGGGCGCCACAGAACGATCATGTTCCACATGTGGCGAAATAATAGAATGAAATTCCACAATACTATGCAGGGAGGAAACGTGCCCCCATCAGGCGGCGGCCACCTTCGCCAGAAAGTCGCCGACCGCGGTTCTCAGCTGATCGGCCTCGGCGCGCGCCTGAAGTGCTGTCTTGCGCACTTCGCCGGTGGATTTGGCGGTGACGCCGATGGACGATTCCACGTCGGTGATGTCGTTCGCCGTCACCTTGGCGCCATCCGACGCCTCGGCCACGTTGCGGGCGATTTCGGCGGTCGCCTGGCTCTGCTGGTTCATGGCGTCGTTGATGGCAGCGGTCAGGCCGTTCAATTCGCCGATCATCGACGAAATCTGCTCGATGGCCGCAGCCGCGTTAACAGTCGATTCCTGTATGGATACGACCAGCCCCGAGATCTCCTTCGTCGCGGTCGCGGTCTGGTCCGCGAGGTTTTTCACTTCGCCCGCCACCACGGCAAAGCCTTTGCCCGCATCGCCCGCGCGCGCGGCTTCGATGGATGCGTTGAGCGCGAGCAGGTTCGTGCGGCGGGCAATCGCATGGATCAGCGTAATGGCGCTGTCGATGCGTCCGGCCGCGCCGGCGAGGGCTTTCACTTGCGCATTCGTATGCGTGGCGGCGGTAGAGGCTTCAAAGGCGCGGCCCGAGGTTGTCTGGACCTGCCCGAGCACTTCGGCGATGGTGCAGGATAACTGTTCCGAGGCGGCTGCGGCAGTCTGGACGTTGTTCGTGGTACCCTGCGAGGCCTTCGCGGCGTTGGCCGCCTTGTTCGCCGCGTCGAGCGCCAGCCCGCCCACATGTTCGGCGGCGGCTTGCATGTCGCGGATGCGCGCGTCGACGGCCTGGACAAGCGCGTCAGCACGGCCGCGGAAATCGGAGATGTAGCGCTCGATTGCGGCTTGGCGCGCCTGCTGCCTGGCCTGTTCCCGATGCGCCTTCTCTTCCAGCAGCATCCGCTCGGTGACGCCGTCGCGGAACGAAGCGATGGCTCGCGAGACGGCGCCCACTTCATCGTTGCGGTCCTGCCCGGCGAACACAACGGCGGTTTCACCTCGCTGCAACCGTCCCGCTGCTTCCGAAAGCGCCACCAGCGGCGCGCCGGTCTGGCGGGCAATGGCGAAGCCGATGGCGGCTGCCACCAGGGCCACGGCGGCGGCAAGGCTCATGACCAGCCAGATCGCGTTCAGCAGGCGCTCGTGGGTGCTGGCAATCCGGGCGCGGGCGTCCGCCATCGCGCCGGCCGATGCTTCGGCGACGAGACCCGCGAGCTTGGCCTGCCGCCTCTTAAGCGCTTCGGCAGACGGAACCTCTCTGGACTTCGTGAGGCCGAGAACCAGCTTGGCGTCCGCTGCCCACGCCTCATAGGCAGCGGCAAGCTCAGATGTTCCGCGGCTGCCGGCTTCGGCGGAAATCCGGTTCAGCCGTTCGATGAGTCCTTGCATTTTGCCGCCGGTGGCAGCGAAGCGGCTCTCGATTTCATCCCCGGCGATAAAATCGGTCATGGAGATGGCGCGCGAAATGAAGGCTTGCGCGGCCTCGAAACTGCCGGTGAGTTCCTGCGTCGCGGCCTGCTGTTCGAAGGCTTGCTGTGCGATCCGCTCCAGGTTGCTGGCGCCGCTGGCAGCCTGCCAGGCGAGAACCCCTGTCAGCATAAGGCCCAGTATCAGGGCGGCGGCAACCGGCAGGAATATTTTGTGGCGAATGGACATCGGAAAATTCCAGGGGGATGGCGCAAGTTCTCAGTTGGGAAGCACAGGCACGGGCGTTTCGCTTTTTTCCGCCGTCAGCGTCCGCAGAAACGCCACCAGATCCTGGCGCTCGGAATCGGTGAGGGTGAAGGGCTTCATTGCATCGGCGAGAGACGGGCGCTGAATGCCTCCGGCTTCGTAATGCCGGACGATGAGTTCCAGAGTGTCTTGCGAGCCGTCATGCCCGAAGGGTGCACGCTGGGTGAGATTGCGCAGGCCGGGCGTTTTGAACGCATATTGGGCCTTGGGATTTTCCGGCTCGATCTTGCCGCGCCCGATATCGTCCGAGGGAAGGCCGATGTCGTAGAATTTGTTGTCGGTGAGGTTCCAGCCCGTGTGGCAAGCCGCGCATTGGGCTTTGCCTGCGAACAGGGCGAAGCCGCGCTTGGCGCTGTCGCCGATTGCGCTTTCGTCACCCTCGACCCAGCGGTCGAAGGGCGACCAATCGGCGACGATGGTGCGCTCGTAGGTGGCGATTGCGGTGAGGATGTTCTCGCGGGTGACGCCGGTTCCGGGAAACAGGTGTTCGAACCATTGGTTATATTCGCCGATGGCTTTGAGTTCCGGCACAAGTTGCTCGAAGCTCATGTTCATTTCCGCAGGTGCTGTGACCGGCCCGGCGGCCTGCTCCTCAAGTGTCGCAGCGCGGCCATCCCAGAACAGCGGCGCGACCCAGGCGGCGTTCAGAGCCGTAGGCGCATGCCGGGGAAGCTTCTCGTTAGCCGCGCCAACGGCCCGGTCCACCGGTGCTGCGTAGCCGAAGGAAGGATTGTGGCAGGTGACGCAGCTTACGTTCCTGGCGCCCGAAAGCCGGGGATCGAAGAAGAGCTTCTTGCCCAGCGTCGCCATCTGCAGCGAATAGGGCGCATTGGCCGGAAACGGGATGGTCAACGGGCGCCTGAATTGCTGCTTGAGCGCGTCCAGGGATTGTGCCGGGGCAGGTGCCGCCGCAAGAGCCATGCCCGCAACCGCCGCTGCCGCCCCGATAATGATGAAAGCTATCCGCATCGCTAATATTCTCTTGGGTTCCCACCCCAAAAGCTACGCAATGCAGCTGAATATCGCGATAAGCGCATCGAACCAATTGTATCGATCCAGATGTGAAGCTTAGTTCAGAAGAATCTAAATCTCCCATGTGTCTCCGCAGCCACTTTTCGCAGGAGGACGACGGGCCATGACGGGGCTCTGAAGAGGTATTAAAGAACAGTAAAGTTTCCGTAGCCGTCTATTGTGGTTAATGCGGACGTGGTTAATTTGAAATCGCGAGTTCCCCAGAGGCCGAATTCTGTCAAAAATTGCCCGGAATTTGCGTATTTTTGGCTTTCAAAACTACAGTTAAATATGATTGCAGAAAAAGTCTTAACGGCCCAGCGGTGCGTCCGGCCACCCGCAGGTTCGCCTCGTCTCAAAATATTGCTTTAAAATCAAACACTTGCCCATTAACGCTTTAGAAAAGCGCTTTTGCCTAAAATGATCCATTCAAGAATGACGCCGCCGGAGCCCCCAAAAGGGACGCCGAGCGGCAAAATCCGAGTTAAGATGTGTTAATGCACCAGCCTTGCGGACTGCCAAGCCGCCGCCCGCAAGCCGCCAAAAGCGATCCAGGCCTATTCCGCAGGCCAGACTCGCAGAAAGTCCGCCGGGTCCAGCGGGACTGGAGCCGGGGGCATGGCTGTTGGCGTGCCGATATGGAGGAGGCCCGCGATCTCGTCGCCTGCGCCGAGGCCGAGCCCTTCTTTCACACCGGAATCGTAGACGGCGGCGCCGGTCTTCCACACGGCGGCGTAGCCCAGGGCTTGACAGGCCAGCAGGATGTTTTGCGCGGCGGCACCCGCCGAAAGAAGCTGCTCGACGGCAGGTATCTTCGGGCTTGGCGTGATATGCGCGGCAACCACGAGCACGAGCGGCGCGCGCAGGGCTTTCTGCCGCTCCCGTTCCAGCTCTGCGCCTGCGTCCGGGTTGCGGCGGGCAAGCGACGCCGCCAGCAGATCGCCCAGGCAGTTCCGGCCTTGGCCCCGTATCGCAATAAAGCGCCACGGGCGCAGGCGGCCGTGATCGGGGGCACGCAGCGCGGCCGCAATAATCTTGCGCAGTGCGGCGTCATCCGGCGCCGGTTCGCCAAGCTCCTTGGGGCTAATGCGCGTTACCAGCGCTTCATAGGCGTCCATATCTCTGCTCCAACTCGTTGGCGCTTCCGCCCCTCGGGCTGCTTGAGCGCAGGCCATTTCACGGCACATTTACCACGCTTGGCACTTTCCGCCAAAGCCCCCTCCTTTCGGATCGCTTCAACCGTGCTAAGGTTTGCCCATATAAGGGAAAACCAGCGAACAGGATTTCAGGGCGGCGTTCATGACCCTTCAAGTTCCTCCCAGCGGGCTACCTGTAGCGAGCGGCGCCATGGTGGACCCCTTTGGCAGGCAGGTGACGTATCTGCGCGTGTCGGTGACAGATCGTTGCGATTTCCGCTGCGTCTACTGCATGTCCGAGAATATGACGTTCCTGCCGCGCGCGGACCTGCTGACGCTCGAAGAACTCGACCGCCTGTGTTCCGCCTTCATCGGCAAGGGTGTGCGCAGGCTGCGTCTGACTGGCGGCGAGCCGATGGTGCGCAAGAACATCATGTGGCTGTTCCGGGCGCTGTCGCAGCATCTGGACAGCGGGGAGCTGGAGGAGATTACCGTTACAACGAACGGCAGCCAGCTTGCCAAATATGCGAGCGAGCTTGCAGCCTGCGGCGTGCGCCGGATCAACGTTTCGCTCGATACGCTGGACGCGGTGAAGTTCCACCAGATCACGCGCTGGGGCGATTTCGGCAAAGTGATGGACGGCATCCGCGCCGCACAGGCCGCGGGGCTCAAGATCAAGATCAACATGGTTGCCTTGAAGACCGTCAACGCGGACGAGATCGAGCCCATGGTTCGCTGGTGCCATGGCGAGGGCATGGACATGACGCTGATCGAGACCATGCCGCTGGGCGACATCGAGGGCGACCGCACGGACCAGTATCTGCCGCTTTCTGCGGTGCGGGAGCGTCTGGCGGAGCGCCTTACGCTTGTGGACATCCCCTATCGCACGGGCGGGCCCGCGCGCTATGTGGAAATCCGCGAGACCGGGGGCCGGCTCGGCTTCATAACGCCCATGACCCACAATTTCTGCGAAAGCTGCAACCGGGTGCGCATTACGTGCACGGGCACGCTCTATATGTGCCTTGGGCAGAACGATGCGGCAGACTTGCGGGCGCCGCTCAGGGCGAGTGCCACGAACGAGCTTTTGAGTGCGGCCATCGACGAGGCCATCGGCAGGAAGCCGAAGGGGCACGACTTCGTTATCGACCGCCATTCGCAGAAGCCCGCGGTGGCGCGGCATATGAGCTTGACCGGCGGCTAAAGCCGGGAACGCGCAAGCACTGCCTGCCGCCGATGGATCGCGAGGTCAACATCCGCGCCGGTGCCGGCTATTCCGATTCTCTTCCCCGTGGAAGGCCGCGCCTAGAATCCCCAAGGATAGGCGCTGCTTCTCCGGCTGCGGCGCGTGTTGTTCGAATAGGCGCGCCCGTCGTTGCGGTGCTTGTTGCGAACGTGCCGCGCCGGTTGCACCGCAACCGCTACCCGGACAGTGCCGGCCGCGCTAGGGTCAGGCTTCGCAGCGTGTTCGGCCCTCATCCAAGGGGGCAGATAATCGTCGTCGCGCGGGGGAGCGGCACCCTTGCCGGCTGCGGTGTCCGCAGCTGGGCGGCGAGCCTGCGGGGAAGACGGCAGTTTTGCCACCGCGCGCCCGGCAGGCAATTGCGAAGCCTGCAAAAGCAGTGCTTTTTCCACCTCTCCTGCCTTTGCCGGTTTGGCGGGAGCGCTGGGGGCAGGCAGGGCATCTTTCACAAGCTGCGCTACCCTGACGGTGGGCGAACGCGGCACGATCCCAAACGCCGCGCGGACCTCGTATATCGCCCGCGGGATACCGAACACGGCTGCAATCTCCAACACCACGAGCAAAATGATGCGCATGGCACCCCCCACAAAATGGAAGCCGGTTCTGGCAAGCGCATCGTCCGGAATTAGGACGCTACCTACCGGGTATGGGTACTAACTTATCACCAGGCGCCGTTCGCCGCCATATCAATATGGAGTCGTCCGTGCAGCAGGGAACCACAATATGTTGTGTGCAAAAATTAACAGTAGATTAACACTTCGCGAATCGCTTAATGATGATTTGGGGGCTATCTAAGCGTTTGAATCGAGTGATGAAAAAGGACTGCGAGCCAGCGGCGGAGCGCTAGTCTTCCGGGGGGATCTCCCGCTTCGCGACACAAGCGCAAGTCATTATCCGGGCGTTCGATGCGCGGCTGCAGGGCTGCGTACACGGGGTATTGTATACATTTTATGGCTGTACCGCTGGCCCCCACGATGAAAGGCGCCGCCAGCGGGGTGGCGCCCCAAACGGGGGCGAACATGAGACACGTACTTGGGGTGGCAGGCGTGGCCGCGGCGGCGGTTTTGCTTGTCGTTTCAGCCGCCATGAACTGGCGGTTCGGCTACACGCTTGGCAAATCGGACTTCGAATCGCAGCTTTACGGCGCGGCCAGCGCGGCTGCCGACTGCTTCAAGGCATTGCTGCCATTCTTTATTTTCGCAGCGCTGAGGAACCGCAGCTACAGTCAGGCGCTTGGGGGCGCCATGCTGTTTTGCGTCTGTTTCTCCTATTCGCTGACCTCCTCGCTGGGCTTCGCCGCGCTGAACCGCGCCGATACCACGGGATCGCGAGCGCTCAGAATGGAACACCACCAAGACTGGCGACAGGAACTCGACCGCCAGCGCGACGCTCTCAAGGTCATTCCGGTGCACCGTCCTGTTGGCTCGGTCGCGGGCGAGATCGACGCCTACAAGCAGAACCAGCGCTGGGTTGCCAGCGAGGAATGCGCCAACGCCACCATTGTCCAGAGCATGGCCTATTGCGAGCACTACTTTAAGCTCAAGGCTGAAAAGGCTGCGGCCGAGCAGGCCGACAGGATCGAGACCAGGATAGGGGAGCTTGAAACCAAGCTTGGCGCGATCGATCCGCATGCGGCGGCGAATACCATCGATCCGCAAGTCGGAGCGCTTAAAGGTCTTACCGGGCGCTCAGCCGAGGAAATCCAGCTAAGTCTGACGGTTCTGATTGCACTCCTTGTTGAACTTGGCGCGAGCCTCGGTTTTTACACGGCGTTCTCCTATTGGCGGATTTTCGATGTCAAAGGGCTTCCGCCACAGCAGCCAGGCCGTGCCATGGTTCCGGCTCCGGCGTTCGTGCCTTCGATCCGGCTCGCAGCCTTTCAAGACAGCGATTATGAGCTTCAACCGGCCGAACCGAAAACCGATGTCGAGGTCTATTTCGACGAGCGTGTGGGCAAGGAGCCTGGCTCAAGCGTTACCGCGCTCGCGCTTTACGACGATTATTGCCAGTGGTGCGAGGCCAGGGAGAAGCAACCGCTCGGCTTGCCGATCTTCACGCGCAAGTTCAGTGATCTGGGCGTGCAGAAGGCGAAAGTCGCGGGCCGTATCCGCTATATGGATGTCAGGCTGCTGTTCGGCGCGGGTGACGAGGGGCTCAACGAGCTGTCGGCCGTCTCCTGAATTGCACTTGCTACAGAATGAAGGGGAAACGGCCGGCAAACACCGGCCGTTTTTTGTTACATCGGTTCGGGGCCGCGCGCGATTGCGGCGGCGCCGGAGCGGGCGACCTCGACCAGGCCCAGCGGCTTCATGAGGTTGATGAAGGTATCGATCTTCGAGGTTCGGCCGGTGACTTCGAACACGAAATGTTCCGTGGTGGCGTCCACGACCTGGGCGCGGAAGGCTTCCGCCAATCTCAGGCTTTCGACGCGCTTTTCGCCCTTGCCCGCCACCTTGACCAGCGCCAGTTCCCGCTCGATGGGATCGCCCTTTACGGTCAAGTCCGTGACACCGTGTACGGGCACGAGCCGCCCGAGCTGGCTCTTGATCTGCTCGATGATCGCAGGCGAGCCGTGCGTCACGATGGTGATGCGCGATTCGCCCAACTCGTGGCTGACCTCGGTCACGGTCAAGCTGTCGATATTGTAGCCGCGGCCCGAAAACAGGCCGACGACCCTTGCCAACACACCTGGTTCGTTCTCCACGAGCACTGCGACGGTGTGCCTCTCGTCGCGTTCCGATTGTGGCTGTTCAGACGCCATTGCCGGCCTCCATCTTGCTCATTGACTGTCCTAAACCAGCATCTTGCCGGCATCCGAGACTTCGAAGGCCATCTCGCCGTTGCCGTTCTCATCGCTCAGCAGCATTTCGTTATGCGCCGCGCCCGAGGGGATCATGGGAAAGACGTTGGCGGTCCTGAAGACGCGGCAATCGAAGATCACTGGCTTCGGCGTCTCGATCATCTGAATGATGAGATCGTCGAGTTCTTCCGGCTTCTCGGCGCGCAAGCCGACGGCATGATAGGCTTCGGCGAGCTTCACGAAATCGGGCAGCGCTTCCGCATAGGAATGCGAATAGCGCCCGCCATGCAGCAGTTCCTGCCACTGGCGCACCATGCCCATGTATTCGTTGTTCAGGATGAAGATCTTGATGGGCAGGTCGTACTGCGCCGCTACCGACATCTCCTGCATGGTCATCATCACCGAGGATTTGCCGGCGATGTCGATGACGAGGCTTTCAGGATGCGCGACTTGCACGCCAACGGCGGCGGGCAGGCCGTAGCCCATGGTGCCAAGGCCGCCGGAAGTCATCAGCCGGTTCGGCTCTTCGAACTTGTAGTATTGCGCTGCCCACATCTGATGCTGGCCGACTTCGGTCGTGATGTAGGTGTCGCGGTTCCTGGTTAGTTCGTAGAGCCGCTGGATAGCGTATTGCGGCATGATCACGCCGCTGCGGCTCCCGTATTTGAGGCAATCGCGCTCGCGCCAGGTGTCGATCTGCGTCCACCAGGCTTTGAGCGCCTTTTTGTCGACCTGGGGCGCACGGGCGCGCCACACGCGGATCATCTCCTCAAGCACGTAACCGCAATCGCCAATGATCGGAATGTCCACCCTCACATTCTTGGAGATCGAGGAGGGGTCTATGTCGATATGGATCTTCTTCGAGCCCGGCGAGAAGGCATTCAGCCGGCCCGTGATGCGGTCGTCGAAACGCGCGCCCACGCAGATCATGACGTCGCAATCATGCATGGCGAGGTTCGACTCGTACGTGCCGTGCATGCCAAGCATGCCGAGCCACTGGGGCGAGGAGGCCGGGAAGGCGCCAAGTCCCATCAGGGTGGACGTGACCGGAAAACCGGTGAGGTCCGCAAGCTCGCGCAAGAGCTTCGATGCGCTAGGCCCGGCGTTGATCACGCCGCCGCCCGTGTAGAAGATCGGGCGCTTGGCCGCGGCCATCAAATCGACCGCGTCGCGGATCGCCTGGCTGCTGCCCTTGACCTGCGGATGGTAGGTCTTGTGCGCGGACTTGCTCGGGCCGTGATAGATGCCCTTGGCGAACTGCACGTCCTTCGGGATGTCGATCAGGACCGGGCCGGGGCGGCCGTTTTGGGCAACATAGAACGCTTCGTGCAGGATGCGGCCGAGGTCGTTCACATCCTTCACAAGGTAGTTGTGCTTGGTGCAAGGCCGGGTGATACCGACGGTGTCGCATTCCTGGAAGGCGTCGGAGCCGATGAGCGCGGTCGAAACCTGACCCGTGAGGCAAACGATCGGGATCGAATCCATCAGGGCATCGGTCAGGCCGGTGACGGCGTTGGTCGAGCCGGGTCCCGACGTCACCAGAACAACGCCAACCTTGCCAGTAGACCGGGCGTAGCCCTCGGCCATGTGGGTCGCGCCTTGCTCGTGGCGCACGAGGTAGTGCTTGATGCCGGTCTGCTTGAAAATCTCGTCATAGATGGGAAGTACAGCGCCGCCAGGATAACCGAAAATTACCTCGACGCCCTGATCGGCGAGTGATTGGATAACGATTTCGGCGCCGGTCATCGCGCGTGCCATGGTGAACACTCCAAAAAATGCGGCGGCGCAACATGGCCGCCGGCCAGTCCACGATAGATGCTTCTTTATGCAGGACTGCGCTAAGCCTTTACCGTTCAGCGGTCAAGCGCTTTTGCATAAGACGAAAGATGTCGCCTTTTGTTCTTTCTGTTTGTTGTGTTGATGTATTGTTCCATGAACAAAAATTACCTCTAATCCAAGTGACCTGTCTTTTGGCGTAGTTCCGCGTCGCGGTTTTCGCAGCGGCGGCGGCGGCCTCAAGCGAAATCTCCCCTCGCACATGCGAAATAAGCGGCGGCAGCCCCACAGCCCGCATCGCCGGCAGCCCAGGATCGAGCCCAAGCGCTGCCATCGCCCCCGCCTCTTCCAATGCCCCGCCCTCAAGCATGGCCTCGAACCGGGCGTCGCAGCGGCGGTAGAGTTCCGCGCGCTCCAGGGTAAGCGCAACAGGGTAAGTCTGCGCGAGGGGGAGAAGCGGCGGCTGTTTGTTCCCCTGCCACTCCGCAAGCGGCCGTCCGGTGGCCTCCAGCACCTCCAGAGCCCGCACGATGCGCTGCCGGTCGCTGGGCCTGAGCCGTTCTGCCGTCACCGGATCGCGCCGGGCAAGCTCTGCATGCAGCGCCTCCGCCGCTTGGCTCTGTGCCGCCGTGCGCAAACGCTCGCGGATTTCGGGCGGGATCGCGGGAATATCGGACAAGCCCTCGGTCAGTGCTTTGAAATAGAGCCCGGTCCCGCCTACGACGATGGGTAGCCAGCCCTCGCGCCGGGCTTCCGCCAGCGCCTCTTTCACGTCCGCGAGCCAGAGTGCTGCCGAATACGGCTCCTGCACCGGCCTGAACCCATAAAGCCGGTGGGGGGCGGCGGCTTCCTCTTCAGGCGCGGGCCGGTTCGTAATCACGCGCAGCCCGGCGTAGACCTGCATCGAGTCAGCGTCGATCACCACCCCGCCGAACTCGCGAGCCAGCGAAAGCGCAAGCGCCGACTTTCCGCTGGCCGTCGGCCCGCAGATCAGTACAGCTCCTATGCCGCTTCGACCGGTCATTTGAGATACTGCCGATGTCTCTGTAGCGAAATTTAACACTCCTGGCAGCCCGCGAGGGCAAAATGGGTGTTTCTTCAAGCTTTAGGTCGTTTAGCAGAGAAGCCTTGAGTAAGCGTTAAGCGTGCTCTGTAGCTAACGCATTGATAAACAACAATAAATGCTAACACCTTGTGCAAGAATTTTGGTTAATTCAAATCTGGAATATCTGGAATCATATTTGAGCCAATTGCATTGGGAACGCTTTGTCAGGAGCTTCTGGGCGGCGGTTTCTCACGCGCACGGCCTGGCGGCTTATTCGCCGCAGTGTGCTGTGTGACAGAATGTTTCAAAGTAACAATCCTGTGAGATCCGTGGCAAGCGGAAACAGCACAAAGGAACGATAACGAGACAGCGCGCCGTTTCGTCCATAACGCGCAAAATAAATGATTGAAGGGTAGGTTACTGCTTGGACTCTACTAAAATTTGTTCGGGATGGGGCTCGCTTGTGAGGCAGAAGCCACAGATAAGGTGACAAAAATCAAAAAGGACTTTTTCTACCGGGGCTACGTTATCGAAGGGCATACAGGCTTTTTGGGTAGAGCCAAATTTTGGAGGGGGGGTACGAATGAGCGTGGAGCTCCGTTCGCGCATGCCGGCCGCGCTATTGAAGATTAGCGGTACAGGCAGTAGTAGCTGTTCCCCAACCGTATCGTGGCCGGCGCGCGGCGCTTTTGCAGTAAGTGCGCTTGCAGCGGCCAGTTTTGTCGATACGCCTACGGCGTCTGCAGTGCCGTCCTACGCCCGCCAGACGGGCCAGCCCTGCGCTACCTGTCACACCGCCTTCCCTGAGCTGACGCCATATGGCAGGCAGTTCAAGCTGATGGGCTATACCGCTGGCGGCAACCGTTGTGACGACGGACGGGCCAAATCGGACGAGACGCAGATTCCCTTGGCCGTTATGAATTTCCCCGCGATTTTTACCCACGTCAACAGCAAGAACGCCACCGGCGGGCTGCCAAACGACGCCACGCAGGTTGGGCAGAGCAGCGTTTTTGTCGCCGGACAGCTTTACTGCGACGTGGGCGCTTTTGCGCAGATCACCTACGATGGCCCCGGTGGAAACGTTGGATGGGACAACATGGATTTCCGCTACGCCAAGTCGGGCGTTATCAACGGAACCAATGTCGTTTACGGTATTACGGTAAACAACAACCCATCGGTGCAGGACGTGTGGAATACCGCGCCTGCCTGGAGCTATCCCTACATCACCTCGACCTTTGCGGCAGGGCCGTCGGCGACCAACCAGCCAATGGTTTTCGGCAAGTGGGCAGGACAGGTCGGTAGCGTTGGCACCTATCTGTGGATTGATCGTTCCATCTACTTGGAGTTCAGCGGTTACGGCGACTTGCCGTCCCGCTTGCAGACGGATTGGGCCGTAACGGCCGTTGGCAACGACAGATTTGCCAATATGGCTCCGTACTGGCGTCTTGCCTACGAGAAGACGTGGGACAAGAATTCGCTGATGTTCGGCACTTACGGAATGTTCGCTAAAATTCAGCCGAACCTTAGCCCGCTGTTGCCCGATGCGACCACCGATGTGGCGCCCGGCACCGATCCAACATTGGATCTCGGGTTCGACGTTCAGTACCAATGGATCTCGGATCTGCATGCGATCACGCTGAAGGGAAGCTACGTCTGGGAGAACCGCAAGAATAATGCCTCTGTTTTGGCTGGCCTTGCGGACAATGCAAGCAATCAGCTGAACCAGATTAATGTTTCCGGCGCCTACGTTTACGACCGCACCTACAGTTTCTCCGCAGGGTATTTCGACACCTGGGGCACCTTCGACCAGACCGCTTTTGGAGGTTCACCCAATACAAACGGCTGGACGGCCGACTTGGCGTACTTGCCGTTCAGCAAAGGCGGACCTGACGTTTGGCCGTGGTTCAACATGCGGGTTGGCATTCTTTACACCCACTTCGATAGAACTCGATGGCGTGGACAACAGCATCCCGGGTGCAAAAGCCAGCAATAACGACTCGGTGGCTCTCTACTCCTGGGTGAATTTCTAGCTCAAAAGGACGCGAAGGGGCATCCGGCGGAACACGCCGCAACGGAAATCGCAAGGGGGCGGAGCTAAGAACATGAAAGCCGGCGGTTTAAAATTTGCAGTGCAGGCGGCGGTACTGGCGATCTTCATGCCAGCCGCAGCTCACGCAGGCGGCGTTAGCGCCAAGCTTGAGTTGTGCCAGTCCTGCCATGGACTATCCTATCAAGGCTTCCCGGGGTATCTCACCGTACCCCGTCTTGCGGGGCAAACTCCCGAGTACATAACGAACCAGCTGCGAGCCTTTACCGAGCGCAAGCGGGAACGGGGCCTTTTCTTCAATATCGCCCGGACACATAAGGTTCCGGCCGGCATGGAGGAGGCGCTGGCAAGGCACTTCCAGAATTTGCATGGCAAGCCTTTAGGCGGTGGCCCCAGGCATCTCGAATCTGACGGCCGGAAGCTTTATACGGATGGCGTCGAGGCCGAGGATATTCCTGCTTGTGCGTCCTGCCATGGGAAAGACGCGGAGGGAAAGGATGTCAGCCCCCGTCTCGCCGGCCAGAGGTATAGCTACCTCGTGAGGGAATTGAAGCGCTGGAATGAAGCGCGCGGGCAGGGAACCGAGCAAGGTGCTCCAAAGAAGAAAGCGCATACGCTGAGTGCCGCGCAAATCGAAGCAGTCTCGGCCTATGTCTCCTATCTGCCGTAAGCGAATCGACGGGGAAATCCTAATGAGCAAGTTCAGGCCAATCGTGAGACTGATCGGTTCAACGGCAGCAGCGTTTGCGCTGACGGTAGCGGCCAACAATGCCTCGGCGGAAGATTGGGCGGCAGTCGCCCAGAGCAACTGTGCGTGGTGCCATGGCGATTTTGGCCAGGGCTATGCCACCGCGCCCCGGCTGGCTGGGCAGAAGCAGGAGTATCTTGCGGCCCAACTCAAGGACTATAACCGGCATAAGCGCGACAACCCGCTTTCAACGCAATACATGTGGCCTGCGGCGTTCGATCTCAACGCCCATACGGCCGCGGGTCTGGCTTCCTACTATGCGAGCATTCCGCCTAAGGCTGCCAAGGACGGGAAGGAAGAGCTTTCCGCCAAAGGGAAAAGTATCTATATATACGGTATTCCAGAGGCCAACATCGGGTCTTGCGCGGTTTGTCACGGACCGAATGCCCAAGGCATCGGTCAAGTTCCGCGTCTCGGCGGGCTTGGTTACGTCTATCTGAGGGAGCGGCTTGAGCATTGGGGGCAGGGGTATCACATGTCCGCCGTGCCCCCCATGCCGCAGATCGGCAGCCGTTTGCCGTCCCGCACGATCGATGAACTCGCTTCGTATCTGAGCTTCGCTGGCTGAGGCAGCTTTCCTTCCCAGCGTTACAGGCGGAGCGCGCGCTGCCGCACCTTGCCCGCGCCCGCCGAGGCAGTAACATGGCCCTGATGGCGGATGGAAAATTCACCGGCCTGCCCGCGCGCCAGCGCCCTAAGAGAGTACGGCATGGGCAGCGGGGCGCGCCGGGAACGAAAGACGGCTTGACGTTGCCCCAACTAATTTGTTCATCTGCGCACTTAATAATGGTGCGCTGTGAATTGCCACCACGTGGGAGGAAACTATGAAGCGTGCATGTGCGGCCCTGGCCGCCATTTTTGTGCTACCTGCAGGCGGTGCCTTCGCAGCGGATGCGAGCTCGATCGACTGGGCTGCGGTTCCGCCCAGCACCATCCCGCTCTTCTATCCTGGTCAGTCGACCTATGAATGGCTCCGCAGTGCCGGGCATCCCAAGGGGCAAAAGCAAGTCGAGGAAGGCAGGGCTTGCGTCTCCTGCCACGAGGACGACGAGAAGGACATCGGCGCCAAGCACGTCAAAGGCAGCGCTATCGAGCCTACCCCGGTCAAGGACAAAGCGGGCTCAGTCGATCTCAAGGTTCAGGTGGCCTACGACGACAAGAACGCCTATTTCCGCCTTCAGTGGAAGACGCAGAATCCATACGCCGGAGACGAGCACAGATATCTTCAGTTCGACGGCAAGGAATGGAAGCCTTACGGTGGGGCTAAGCTCGACAAGGCGGTTCAGGACGGGCAGCAGCCGGGCCTCTCCGAGGACCGCGTCACGATGATGATCGACGACGGCAAGGTGCCGATGTTTGCCAAGCAGGGCTGCTGGCTCACCTGCCACACCGGCTCGCCTGGCACGTCCAATGCCGCCAGCGCCGAAGAGGTGGCTGCGAACCCGCTGCTGAAGGCTGGACACCAGACGGAAGTGCGCAAGTATCTGCCATTATCGCGGACCGATCCAGGCGACTGGAAGACGGGGAAGCCTGTGGACGAGATTGCCAAGCTCAAAGCGGATAGCGGGTTTGTGGATTTCATTCCGTGGTACGCCTACCGCTCGAATCCGGTTGGGATGGCCGGGGACGGTTACATCCTGGATTACCGCCAGGACGACGCGGGCAAGGGGCCGTTCGCCGAAAACGAGGACCAGGCAACCCATCAGCCCAAGTTCATGTGGGACGAGAAGAAGGCCGGGTACAAGTCCATCACCGCCGATCAGCTTCACAAGGCTAAGCACTTCCTGATCAAAGAGCAAAACGCTACCGCTTTCGATCCGAAGGCGGGTTGGAAGGCTGGAGACCTGGTGCCAGCCTATGTTCTCAGCGCGGCTGACGCATCTGGTTCCGCGGCCGACAACAAGGCGGCGGGCACGTGGAAAGATGGCCTGTGGACCGTCGTCATTACGCGGCCGCTCGCTCTCGCGAACGATGACGACAAGGCATTGAAGGCTGGAAGCACCTACAACGTTGGCTTTGCGGTGCATGACGGCGATATCGCCGGGCGCGGTCACTTTGTGTCGTTCGTGCGTTCAATCGGCTTTGGCGCAGACGGCAAGATCAAGGCGGTTAAACTTCCGTAGATTGCACTTCGATCTGTAATGGGAACGCCCGGTCTGAATTGAAGGCTGGGCGGTTCCGGTATCACCGGTGGCTGAAAAGGGGCAACGCATGACGGCAGATGGAGAAAAACCCGGCGAAGACCTGAGTTACTTACAAAAGAAATCGCGCGTTTTCCGGCCAACTATGCGCTTCTCGCTAGCTGGGCTGGTGGGGTTGTGTTTGATCGCGGGCATTTTGTTCCTGGCCGGATTTAACTGGGTGCTGGATGCGACGAACACGGAAGCGTTCTGCGTCTCGTGCCATATGATGCGCGACAACCCCTATAAGGATTTGAAGGGAACCATCCACTGGGCGAACCGCACGGGCGTGCGCGCCACCTGCCCAGACTGCCACGTACCCAAGAACTGGTTCTTCAAGGTCAGGCGGAAGATCGTGGCAACGAACGAATTGTACCACTTCCTTGTGGGTACGGTGGATACGCCCGAGAAATTCGAAGCCGAGAAGCCGAAACTGGCAGCGCACGTCTGGGAGACGATGAAAAGCACGGACTCGCGCGAGTGCCGCAACTGCCATCACATGGATTCGATGGACCTTGAGAAGCAGTCGCGTCCGGCCCAGAAGAGGCACAAGGCGGCGATGGAGCAAGGCAAGACCTGCATCGATTGCCACAAGGGTATCGCGCACCACCTGCCGAAGGGCTACGAAGACAAATCCGAGGACGAATAACCGGGCGCGGAAGCCCGTGGCGCTAGTACAGCCCGAGGCAAGCTCGCACCCGTTTGCCGAGGGCGTCGCCACGCGAACTTGCGTCGGATAAGCTGTAGATTTAGAGCGTTTCTATATAGTATATAGTACGCCTTCTGTCCGCAGGAAGTCCTTCCGGTGCCAGCCGCATAGGGGTGAGGATTTCCTGCGGGGCGCCCTAGCCCGTATTATTCACGGGATCGCGCGATGCTGTTGCCCAAGCGTAGCGGCTAACCCAGGGGCTTGGAACTCTCTGGCTGCCGGGAGCAACACCTGGGGATAGGCCGGCAGCATCCACAAGAACCGCCCGCTATCCACAGCTCTCGCTTGGCGGGTTGCTCATCGCTCCGCACACTACCTAAAATTTGGCGGCCGCTCGCGGGCGATTTTGGACGTACTGCTCCGAATTTGGGCGCTGCCTGGCAACCCCTGGTCGCAACGCTCTGCCCTGGCCGGAAGGCGCCAGGCTTCTTCTGATATTGGCTTGCCCAGGTCCCAGGTTGGCAGGACAGCCGCCATTTCGTAGTGAGGTTCGCATTAGGCGGGCCGGTCCCAGCGTAAAGCTGTGAGGACTGGGCAGGCGGCTGGCTTCGCTTCATTCCTTGCCTGAAGTCGCCTCCTGGCTGCGATATCTATTAAGTTTCAATCGCTTGTGCGCAACTGGCCGGCATCTCGCCGGATGCAGACAAAATTTTGCGCAGCTTGAGGTTAAGCAAAACAGTACCACAAGTGGTGCAAACTCAACTCACAATTTCTGCGCACGTCTTTTGCTTTAGGTGGTGTGTTGCCCGGAACGTGCGTTAACAATACCTACACCATATAGCATATGCGGTTGCATGTCTGCGATATACAACTGTAATGCATGCAACCAGTTGTGGCGTTACCTGTTGCCGTGACACATTGAGACAACAATATTCAATTCTAGCTCTAATTTAGACAAAGCAATGGCTAAATTGCCTTGATTAATACAAAGTTCCAGGGCAGGAGAAGTACCGGGGTGTTCCTAGTTGGGGGGTACTAACCTAATGGCATGGCATGAAACAGTGCGGGGGACAGCCGTAAGTCTTCCGCTGGGTAGGAAGCCGCATAAGAAGGCGCTTCCTTCACGTTGGGGGACGGGTTTGTATCAGTTCTTTAAGGTAGCCGGAAATGCGCTCCGGAAAAGTAGGCTGGAGCGTGCGGCGAAGGCCGGGCTCGCATTGGGCTGCCGTGCTCCTATTCCCCGTTTTCATGGCAGGCTGCTCCTTTTTGCCGGGAAACGGTCCGGCAGGCATGTCAATCCAAGAGGACGATTTACCGGACGGATACGTCGTTGTCGACGTGGATCAGCGCGCGATTGCTGCATTGAAGTGGCGGGGTAATTCAAGCCTGAAGAATATGTCACAGTACCGTCCGGCATCCGCGCCGGTTATGGGGATCGGCGACGTCATTCAGGTAACAATTTGGGAAGCGGCACCCGGCAACCTCTTCGCTACCGTTGGCAATACGCCAGGTTCGATCGGCTCGGTCGGCAGCGCCAGCATACCGCCGCAGACTGTGTCGCGCACCGGTACGATCAACGTGCCGTTCGCGGGTGACATCAAGGTCGTAGGGAAATCGACGCGGGATGTCGAGAAGTCTATCGTGGGACAGCTGAAGGCCAAGGCTGTGGATCCGCAGGCCCTGGTTACGGTCGTGAAAAGTGCCGACAGCTCCGTTACCGTGGCCGGCGATGCCGTGGGCGGAGGACAGGTTCAGCTCAGCCCGAACAATGAGCGGATACTTGAGGTCGTAGCGGTAACAGGCGGCATCAAGGCGCCGGTTCACGATACCTTCGTTTCGCTGGCGCGCGGGGACCGGATCGCGACGGTTTCCTACATTACGCTGATGTCGGACCCGGCCGAGAATATCAGGCTAAGCGCGCGGGATGTGCTCACCGTGTTTTCCCATAAGCGGACGTACACGGTATTCGGAGCCACATTGCGCAACACAGAGGTACCGTTCGACGCTCCGACGCTCACCCTCGCCCAGGCCCTCGCACGGGCCAATATGGACGACGAGAAGGCGGACGCGTCAGCCATCTATGTGCTTCGTTTCGAGCCGTCCGAATTCGTGCCTGTTTTGTTGGGCAACAAATCTGTTGGAGCGGCAAATGGCCGGGTTCCGGTTGTCTACAGGTTCAATCTGCGCGACCCGAAGGGCTTCTTTCTCGCTCAATCGTTTTATATGATCGAGAGGGACATGATCTATATCCCGGATTCTGCTGGTGC
>CAVYEY010000026.1:0-89590 GCA_963767435.1 uncultured Alphaproteobacteria bacterium | reverse complement strand
CCCGATTCCCCTGGCGCGGCCCGCCGCCGGAACCGTACGGTTGCCCGATGCAGAACTGCCTGACGCCGTACTTGGCGCCATCAACGCCGTCCGGTGGGGGACGCAAGCGCACCGGCTCGGTGCAGCGTGGTTGATCGAGATAACGTATACGCACCACAACCCCAAGGTTGCTGCGCACCTGGCCAACGCAGTGGCTCAAACGTACATCCAGGATAAACTTGAGGCGCAATACCTTGCAACGAAGCGCGCCAGCACATGGCTTCGCGAAAGAGTGGATCTGCTCCGGCAGCAAGTGGAAGAATCCGAGCGCGGGTAACGGACCAGCGGGCCAAGTACAACCTGGCCTTTCCTGTGGACGCCGAGCACGGGGCGGCTAATCCGCGCCAGCCTGGGCCCAGCAAAGAAGAGGCGGTGATACGCCTTCGCGACCTTGAGCGCCAATCGCAGGCGGACAAGGCGCTTTATGAGTCTCTGTTGAGCCGCCTTAAGGAAGCCGAGCAGCAAACAAGCTTGCCGCCGGCAGCCGAAACACGCGTGATCGCACCTGCGCTGGAGCCTAGAACTCCGAGCTTCCCGGACAAAAAGCGAAACATGATCATTGCGCTTCTTGGCGGGGTAGCAGCCGGGCTCGGTCTTGCCCTGCTTCTGGAGCGCCTGGAGAGGGGATTTTCTACCTTAGAGCAACTTAAATCCGGCTTGCGGCGCTCGGTATTGGCTGCGGTCCCGAAGCTGACGCCGCGCGAACGCCAATCGGGCGACACGTTGCTGTCATTACCAGAGTACATGTTGCAGAAGCCGTTGTCGCGCTTCAGCGAGAGCGTGCGCAGCATCCGGCTGAGTGTGCAGCTGGCGAACCCCGACGATTTGGCACGGGTCTTGATGGTCACATCCTCTATCTCCGGTGAAGGCAAGAGCACGATCGCTTTGTGCTTGGCCCATTCGGCCGCGGTGGCGGGGAAGAGAGTGCTCTTGATCGATTCCGATTTCCGGCATCCGTCGTTGTCGAAGGATCTGCTCAAGGAAAGCGGGCCGGGCCTTACCGATTTGCTGACGGATGACAAACTGGACCGGGACGCGTACTGCAGAGAAATCGCGCCAAATATGTCGTTCTTAGCAGCGGGTACGGTCACCGGGCATCCGCCGGACTTTATCGGCTCGGAAAAGCTGCGCATGCTTTTGCAAGAACTCGGTGCCGGTTACGACCTTGTCGTGCTGGACACGCCGCCGGTTATTCCCGTTGTCGATAGCATACTGCTTTCCAGGCTCGTGGATAGGATCGTCTTCGTCGTCTCGTGGAGAACCACGCCCCGGTATGTGGCGGAACGCGCCGTCAACAGCCTCGATGAACGGGACCGCAAGATCGCTGGAATAGCGTTCAATAACGTCGCGTTCGAAAAGGCGCAGACGTTGCTGAATGCGTACCATTATGACTACGGCGGTCATCACAAGAACGAGCGGTAACGATCGCGAAGCGCCATTCGATGCAGTGACTGGAACGCTGCCGCCGCATGGTTGTTCATGGAAGCTGGTGCAACGATCAGTAAACGGGAGTTTTGAATTTTCGGGGTGCAACGCTCTTGATTGTATGTGGGGATTAGTACATGAGACGCTACGCATTATTCCTGCTCGATAGCCTCTGGATGGTGCTTTCACCGGTTGGGGCTCTTTTTCTTCGTGACAACCTGGAGTTGAATTATGAGCGGTTGGCGGGCATAACGCCATACATTTTTCTGACCGCGATCACGGGGACCGTTGTGCTGCTGGTATCGGGGGTGCATCGCGGACTATGGCGCTATTCTTCACTTCCGGATCTGCTGAGAATTGTAGCCGCTGCCACGGTAACGATATTGCTGACCCAGTTCCTGGCGTTCTACGTCGACCGTCTTGAGGGACTTCCGCGTTCTCTTCCGGCAATCCAGTGGTTTGTCGTCATCGCCGCGCTCGCAGGAACGCGCGTTGCCGTGCGCATGGTTAGCGACGCCTTTCGGCGGAACGTTCACGCCGCGCCGGTGATCGATGCCCGGTGGCCGCTGCCGCAAAGAAACGTGCTCATTGTTGGGCTCAGCCGGTGTACCGAGCTTTATCTCCGGGCAGTGGCGGAGCATGCCTCGGAATGGCTGTTCGTTGCGGGCATACTTGTAGAGGAGCCGAACTTGCACGGCAGGGAGGTGAAACTCTACAAGGTACTCGGCGACCCGAAGGACTTGTCCCGGATCCTGGCGCAATACGAGACGCACGGCGTTACCATCGACCGTATCGTGCTGGCTGTGCCGTTTCAGCAGTTGTCGCTAAGGGCGCGGGCTGCTTTGGACGCAGCCGAGGATAGAGGGATCAGGATCGACGTATTGGTCGAGCAGCTTGATCTGGTCTCGCCGGAGGGAAACGCGCCGAAGGATGGCGCTGGCGATGCGCAAGGTGGCCAGGGGATTACCTCGTCCGGGAGCGTTACTCCGGAAAACAATTACGGCAAATTGAAGCGAATTGCCGATTTCACCGCTGCGGCCTTTTGGGCTACGGTTTTGTCGCCTGTCATACTGGCCGCGGCGCTGCTCGTGGCGATAGACGTCGGCTGGCCCCTCGTGTTCTGGCAGCAAAGGCCCGGCCGGTACGGCAAGAACTTCAAGCTGTACAAGTTCCGTACCATGGGCCGGTCGCACGACGCGAACGGGGTACGTATCCCCGATGAGCAGCGTTTGTCGCGGATCGGTGCGTTGCTCCGGCGCTTCCGCATGGATGAGTGGCCCCAGCTTTACAACATCCTGGTCGGCGAAATGTCGTTTGTAGGGCCGCGCCCACTGCTGGCGAAGGAGCAGTTGCATATCGGTTCCACGCGGCTGCAGGTGCGTCCGGGATTAACCGGATGGGCCCAAATTAATGGTGGCCGGACGGTGTCCGTGCAAGAAAAGGCGGCGTTGGACGTTTGGTATGTCAAGAGGATGTCTCTAGCGCTCGATGTCATGATCATGCTGGGAACTTTCCGTATGCTGCTCAAAGGCGATGGCGCTCACGGCAGCCGGCTGCAGGCGGCCATGGACGAATTGGACAGCGATGCCGGCCGGCCCGCCAGCGGGAAGGCCAAGACCATCGAACCGGAAGCGAAGCAGGACAGGGCCAAAGCCGCCTGAATGCTTCCAGGCCGCTCTGCGTGAGCACGCCAAGGGCTAGATGCGGTGCCCGTTGGCTGGGATGCAGGAGGGCGGGTTTTTACTTCATCCGGTCCCGCAAGGGCTGAGTGAAGCCGTATGGAATGTGCGCCGCCGGGGGGCTTGTTCACCCGGCGTGCGGTAGCATGGGATTTTCGTGTCATGAAAAAACATTCGCGTGTGGATTCGAAGCAGATTTTGGTCACCGGAGGGGCGGGCTTTCTTGGATCGCATCTCTGCGACCGGCTGATTTCGGATGGCCACGAAATCATCTGTGCCGATAACCTGTTTACGGGCGGGAAGCGGAACATCGAACACTTGCTGGATCATCCCAGGTTCGAGTTCATGCGGCACGACGTTACCTTCCCGCTTTACGTCGAAGTGGGTGAAATCTTCAATCTTGCCTGCCCCGCGTCCCCTATCCACTATCAGCACGATCCGGTGCAAACGACGAAGACATCGGTGCATGGCGCCATCAATATGCTGGGGCTCGCCAAGCGGCTCAGGGCGAAGGTCTTCCAGGCATCCACCAGCGAAGTGTACGGCGACCCGGAGATCCATCCGCAGCCGGAAAGCTATTGGGGCCGCGTCAACCCAACGGGCTTGCGATCCTGCTACGACGAGGGCAAGCGCTGCGCCGAGACGCTGTTCTTCGACTATTACCGCCAGCACAAGCTGCGTGTCAAAGTGGCACGCATCTTCAACACCTACGGCCCGCGCATGCATCCGAACGACGGGCGCGTCGTGTCGAACTTCATCGTCCAGGCGCTTAAGGGCGAACCGATTACAATCTATGGCGACGGCTCGCAGACGCGCTCGTTCTGCTATGTGGACGACCTGATCGAGGGGTTCATGCGGCTTATGAACAGCCCTGACGAACTGACCGGTCCGGTGAACCTCGGCAACCCGAACGAGTTCACGATCCTGCAGCTGGCGGAAAAGGTGCTGGAACTTACCGGATCCCGCTCCGAGCTGGTCAAAAAGCCGTTGCCCTCCGACGATCCGGTGCAGCGTCAGCCCGATATCGGGCTCGCAAAAGCTGCGCTCGGGTGGCAGCCCGCCGTTCAGCTCGATGCGGGCTTGCAGAAAACCATCGCGTATTTCGATGCGCTTTTAAGTGGAGACATTGCGTAGCCATGGACCTGCGCTTGAGAGAGCAGGGGGAGGACGCCGCCGGCGTGGCGGGCGGGCGTAACCGGCTGGTCCGGCTTATGAAGTCATCATCGAGCCGCGCAAGGGCTGGCGTGCGCTCGACTTCCGGGAACTGTGGGCCTACCGGGAACTGCTGTGGGTGCTGACGATGCGCGACATCAAGGTACGCTACAAGCAGACCGTGCTCGGCTTCGCCTGGGCAATCATCCAGCCCGTGATGATGATGCTGGTGTTTTCGGTGTTCTTCGGCAGGCTGGCGAACATGCCCTCGGACGGCGTGCCCTATCCGGTCTTCGTTTATGCAGCGCTTCTGCCATGGACCTTCTTCCAGAACGCGGTCGGCACCTCCTCGAATTCGCTGATTGGCTCCGCCAATCTTGTCAGCAAGGTGTATTTCCCCCGTCTGATCATTCCCTTGGCTGCCGTGGGCGGGGGGCTGGTGGATTTCCTCATCTCGGCCGCCGTGCTGTTCGCGTTGATGGCGTTCTACGGCGTGGGCTTCAGCGTTAATCTGCTCGCCGCGCCCATCCTGATGGCGGGTGCCGTCTTCACAGCGCTTGGCGTTGGGGCCTTCCTCTCGGCACTCACCGTCGCCTACCGGGATTTCCGCTACATCATCCCGTTCATGCTGCAATTCTGGATGTTCGCAACGCCCGTCGTTTATCCTGTAACGATCGTGCCGGAGCGGTGGCGCTGGGTCTATTACGCCAACCCGATGGCCGGCATAATCGAAGGTTTCCGCTCGGCGTTTCTCGATAGACCGTTCAATATGGGAGCGCTGGTGTTATCGCTCGCGGTGGCGGTGGTGCTTTTCGTGCTGGGTATAGCCTACTTCGAGAAGGTCGAACGCCGGTTTGCCGATATTATTTGATTTGAGCGGGTTAAGCTAATGAGCCGGCCGATAATCTCCGTTGAAGGCGTAGGCAAGGAATACGTCATCGGCAGCCTTGAGAGAGGCGGCGAGAATTTCCGCGAGATGCTGGTCAGCAGCTTCATGTCGCCGTTCCGGCGGTTGCGGCAGTTGAGCGGTACGGGGCCGGCCGAGGTCGAGGAACGCTTTTGGGCGCTGAAAGATGTCAGCTTCAGCATAAACGAGGGAGAGGCCGTCGGCTTCGTCGGCCGCAACGGAGCGGGCAAGAGCACACTCTTGAAAGTTCTAAGCCGCATTGCCGAGCCAACGGAGGGGTGCGTGAAGATCCGGGGGCGTGTGGCGAGCCTGCTGGAAGTCGGCACTGGGTTTCATCCCGAACTCACCGGGCGGGAAAACATATTTCTCAACGGCGCCATTTTGGGCATGAGCCGGGGCGAGATCGCGCGCAAGTTCGATGAAATCGTAGCGTTCGCCGAAGTGGAGCGCTTTCTCGATACGCCGGTGAAACGCTATTCGTCGGGCATGTATGTGCGGCTGGCGTTCTCGGTGGCTGCGCATCTTGAGCCTGAAATCCTTATAATCGACGAGGTGCTCGCTGTCGGCGATCTAGCATTCCAGGAAAAATGTCTCAACAAAATGGAGAATACGACCAGGAGCGGCCGGACCGTGCTGTTCGTCAGCCATAACATGCATGCAGTTGCCAAGCTGTGTACGCGCGGGGTGGCTTTGCAGAACGGCCGCGTTATCTTCGATGGCGATGCCGGTCAATGCATTGAGAAATACACCGGTGCCGGACAGCAGGCGGCGGACGGCAATATTATCCACTTCCCGCGCAAACCGGGAGGCGAGTTTTTTGTCGAACGCATCGAAATACTCGACGAAGAAGGCCGGCCGCTTGAGCGGCCCAGGACATGGGACGCGGTCACTTTCCGCATCGTCTTCCATTCGCCGCGCGATTTTCCCGCAGGCTCCGTGGATCTCCAGATCGCCACGGCTGCCGGAATGCCCCTGATCCGGTGTTCGACCCGGCCCGACAGCGCGGTGTACTCTCCGTTCAAAGCGGGAGAAAATGCGATAGATTGTCATTTCCCACGGCTCTCGTTATCGGCAGGGCGTTATCTGATTGGCGCCGGTCTGGCCGTTCCCAATGTCGAGTGGCTCTATCAGAACCTCGATGGCGGCCTGCTGGAAGTGGGTGCGAGAGACGTATTTAATTCCGGCATGCCTCCGCAGGCAGGCAGATATGCCGTGCCTTTGGAACACCACTGGCGGATCGGCCACACAGCCAGCTTCGACAGCGTTTCTGCGCCCCAAGAGACGCTCCCGGCCCCTGCGAGATGACAGTTAATCCGGTGTGCGGTGATATGCGGAAGAATGCCGGCTCTGCGGCTATACTGGCATATTGCAGCATGGTGGGGCATGCACGATGAAACGATTTGCTCTCTTGTTGCCCGAGTTGTATATGGGCGCCCATAATTACTTCAGGCAATATTTAACTTCTGATGGCAGTCTTACCTGGAAAGATGTCACGTTTGTAAGTAACCCTGTTGAGGGATGTTTCGACGGCGTAATTGTTATTCAAAGTGTACGTCCCCTTGATCGGTCCTACACTCTGCAGTTTCCCGAAGGCCAGTCGCTGCTTGCTATCGGAGAGCCCCCGGACGTACTTTTTTTACCTAGCGGATATACCACGCAATTTGGAGCCGTAGCCGGAGGGGATTGGCGATTTGAGAGGCGGCGAATTGCCGGACCGGCTGGCTATCACTGGATTGTTGAAGTAAACATCGCCGATTTCGAGCAGGAAAGGCCTAAAGACCGGCTCATCTCTGCAGTGGTATCGAACAAATCCGATACTGAGGGGCACAAGAAGAGGCTCAAGTTAATGAGAGCCCTCAAGGACCATTTTGGCGAGCGTCTCGATTGGTTCGGGCGCGGAATCCGAGCATTCGACCATAATGAATCTGAAAGGAAGCTCCTTGGCCTGAGTAGATACAAGTATCATATCGTTCTGGAAAATGGCCAGTGGAAAAATTACTGGACAGAAAAGTTGTTAGACGCGTACGTCTCAAATTGTTTTCCATTTTACCTGGGGGCGCCAAACATATATGACTATTTCCCAAAGGAGTCTTTGCAGGTAATATCTGGCGATGATATTGCTGAAACGATCAGAATAATTGAAAACGCTATTTCTGCGGACAGGTGGGCAGGTGCACAGGAAGCCTTGAGGGATGCCCGGCGGCTGATCTCGGACAAGTACCATCCATACGAGCTTTTTGGTAAATATTTGAACCAATTGATGCGGGGACCGGTAAAGACGCAGACCATTCATCCGCATACACAATTCGAATACAGTCTAGAAAATCGGCTGTTAAACAGGGTATGGCACCTCGCACAACTTTTCAGGACATTCCCGCACATGTGAGTTCTGGCGGCAGAGATGACCGCTTGAGATCTGCTCGATGTGGTGAGGCTTCCATGCGGATCGCGAACCGGGCTATAAGGAACGTAATGATGATAACCCAATTCACATCGGTTAAATAGCACCTAAAGTGGTGGGTAGCCAAAAACGGGAAGATGCTTTGCCACAGAAACTATTCATATGCTGCTTTGGCGAGCCAAAAGGACATTACTGCTGGGGGCATATCGTCGCCGAGCTTTCCCGGCGAGGACGAGTGCTCGGCACTATCGACACTTATGAATATCAGACTACGCCTTGGCTTCGGATGGCTCATGCTGTGGTCATGCGTATTTCGAAACGTCTGTATGAAGGCGCGCATTTTGACTTCAAGGGTTCTCTGCAGCGCCGGCTTGAGGGCTTACAACTCACGCAAGCGGGCAGCCGCCGCGGGAGCCCGTGCTGTTCTCCATGTTACGACGCTAGACATGCCGGTGCGAGCAACCGCAGGAGTTGATCACTACCTTCTCATCGATTCGACCTGGCACTCATGGAGCAAGTTCGAAACCAGGGCGGGGTATTCGGATAGGCTATGGCGCGATATAGAAGTTCTTGATCGGCAATCCTTCGAGCAGGCAAAGCATATCTTCACCTTGGGAGCACATGTTTGCGACGATCTAGTCGCACACTACGGGATCTCGCGACAAAAATGCACCGCTATCGGGACTGGGCCAGGTGCCCTAATGCCCTATTTCGGGCCCAAAGACTATTCGTCTCGCTCTATCCTATTTGTTGCAAAGGTGCGCTTTGAGAGTAAGGGCGGCTTTCTGCTGCTTGAGGCATTCAAGATACTGGCGGCGCGAGATCCGGCGGTTCGTCTCACAATCGTAGGTAGCGACGAAGCGGTGCGCGCGGCAGCTGGTATACCGAATGTGGTTGTCAAGTCCTTCGTACCTGCTGCGGAACTTCAGGAGCTTTTTAATCAAGCTTCGTTGTTCGTGCTCCCAGCAATAAATGAGCCGTGGGGCATGGTGTACTTAGAAGCTATGGCCTGCCGGGCGCCTATAGTTGGTTTGCGGCGCGGCTCCTTGCCGGAACTTACTCTCGATGGCCAGCTCGGATTTCTCATTGATGATCCTGATCCGAGGCAACTTGCAGACGCGCTTGCAATGGCTTTGTCCAGCGCTACCAAATTAGAAGCCATGGGCCACGCATGCCAAAGCCACGTTCTGAAAACTTACACGTGGGAGTGTGCTGTGGACCGGATGCTGGCGGCGATCGGCGAAACCTAGTACGCCTCGCGGGAAGTCCTGCCCCATAGGCGGCTGGTACTGAAAGGACTTGCCTCGGGCTGTACTAGTACGCCCCGCAGGAAATCCTCACCCCTATGCGGCTGGCACCGAAAGGATTTCCTGCGGATAAGGCGTACTAGTAAATTATTGAATCTAGTACAGCTTATCCGCCGGAAGTTCGCTTGCGAGCGCACCGCCAATGGGGTGCGAACTTCCGGCGGGCTGTACTAGTGGATTGTCTCCAACGTTTGGCTTGAAGTGTTCATCGTGTTTTGTGTTGGGGGGCATGGCGTATTATGACATTAGGTGCATTGCTGGTGAGCGGTAATTTCCCCGGAGCCCAGCAAGAAGTTTCGCTGGAGATGGCATTGCCGCGCATCAGCATCGTAACACCGTCCTTCAATCAGGCATGCTACCTGGAAGAGACGATGCAATCGGTTCTGGACCAGGGCTATCCTAACCTCGAATACATCGTCATCGACGGCGGCAGCACGGATGGCAGCGCGGACATCATCCGGAAATACGAAACGTCGCTGGCCTATTGGGTGAGTGAGCCGGATCGCGGCCAGACGCACGCCATCAACAAGGGGATGGCGCGTGCGAGCGGCGATATCGTCGCTTATCTGAATAGCGACGATTATTATTTGCCTGGAACCCTGCACCGGGTAGCGCGTGCGTTCGCCGCACGGCCTGAGGCAGATCTGTTCCACGGGCGCTGCCGGATCGTCGATGAGCAGGGTACTGCCACGGGGGAGCGGGTTGGCAGGATTTCCTCCTACGAGGAGGTTCTCGATCTTTGGGGCGTGTGGTGGCAGCGCAGAAATTATGTGCAGCCGGAAGTCTTCTGGACCAAGCGCATCGCGGACAGGATCGGGCCTTTCCGGGAAGAACTGTTCTTCGTGATGGACTGGGAATATTGGACGCGGATCTTCGGGGCGGGCGGCAAGCCTGCGTTCATCGATGAAGAACTGGCCTGCTTCCGTTTGCACCGGAACCAGAAATCGTCGCATGCCAAGCGGAGCGCCGCGGAACAGCTGAAAGTGGCAGGGGAACTGTTGCAGCAAGGAAACCCTGCGCTTTCGCCTCGCAAGCACCGGGAATTGTTTAGCAATTGGCTTTACGACGCAGTGTTTTTGAAGGAACTTGAACGTTCGGTTGCTAGCGGCGAAGCCCGGGCCAGGAGGCTGGCAAGGATGGCGCTCCTGACGCTAAGGCACCCGCAATTGTTGCGCATGCCCGCTGTCCGGCAGCGGGCGGCGAAAGCTTTGCTTCGCTTTCGCACGCCGGCCGGCAGTTCGGTGGACGCACAACTGGGATAAAGAGGGGATTGCATGACACCCGGCGCTTGGCTGTTGCGGTTCCGGCAGAAGTTCGGCAAAGGCCTGCGCACCGCGTATTACCGGGACCACGTCAGGCCGCGCATTCTGCAAACGCCGCCCGTTAGTGGAACCGTGGACGGAACCGCCGAGCTTCACGTCATGACGCGGGCGCAAGACTGGCTCGATTTGATGTGGGGACTGAAGTCCTTCTACGCTCTCTCCGGGCGCAAATACAAGCTGGCGATCCATGACGACGGCTCGCTGACCCCGGAGCAGCGCGCCGCAACCCGGTGGCATTTTCCGGACGGCCGGCTCATCGAGCGGGCCGAAGCGGACAAAAGGATGTTTGGGGAGTTGGCCAACTGGCCGCGCTGCCTGGAATTCAGGCGGACCAACATCCTGTCGCCAAAGATCTTCGACTTCGTCAGTTACCTGGACAGTAGCCGCATGCTGCTGTTCGACAGCGACCTGCTGTTCTTCGCGGACCCCGCAGAGTTGCTGAAACGGATCGAAGACCCGTCCTACCGGCTGAATACGTTCAACGCGGACGATGCCACCAGTTACGCCATTGCTCCGGAAGCCGCGGAGCCGCTCATCGGCCATAAGGTGCAGCCGCTCATCAACAGCGGTTTCGGCCTCATCCACAAGGATTCCATCCGCTTCGATTGGATTGAGGAATTCCTGGCGCTACCCAATATCCTCGACGGCCATTTCTGGCGTATCGAGCAGACGCTGTTCGCGCTATGCAGTTCGCGTTACGGGGTTGAATTGCTGCCGGAGGACTACCGTGTGCGCATTGGGCCTGGGATAGGGGGACGGCCGATGCGGCATTATGTGGGTGCCATCCGGCATTTGCTATACCGTGAGGGTATAGCGCGGCTGTCGGCTGAAGGCTTCTTGCGGCAGGCTGCATAGAGTTCTTCTGCGGGGATGTATGAAGGAAAAGGCTGAGCACGATGCGCGCTAAGCCCCGCGTATTGATCGCGTCGAGCGAGCAGAACTTCCCGCCGCCGCTCGCAGAGGGGTACGCAAAATTAGACTTCGATGCCGTGACTGGCGTATCGAATTTTTTCCTGCGCACGGGAGAATTCGACGTAGTTCAGTATTTATGGCCGGAGGAATATTGCGGCTGGCAACACAGGCCGGACGATAAAACTCTTGAGAAGCTTGAAGAGTCTCTGAAATACTGGATGGAACACTCCTGGCCAGTGACGATGGTGCACAATTTCTATCCTCATGGCGCCGAAGGGGATCCACTGGCCAAGCGGCTATATGACCTGTTTTACCGCTATTCCCGCAATATCGTGCACTTCAGCAAAAGCTCGCATGAGTTGGTAACGCGGGAGTTTCCGTCGGCGATAAACGCGAAGCACTCCTATTCGAAATATTGCGCCTATCACCAGCTGCGTTCAGGGACCATCGGGCGGCTGCAGGCTCGGGCTCAACTTGGCATCGGTCAGGAAGATTTCGTCATAGCCGTATTTGGAGCCCTGCGCTTCTGGAAGGAGGTGGCATTGCTCAAGGAAGCCTACGCGCGGACAAGGATTCCCTCCAAGCGCCTGCTCATGTTGTCGCGCTACGTGGAGAGCGGACACGCCGGGCGGCTTCGGAAGCGCTGGCTGGAATACCGCCTTCGCATGTGGCTTACCAAGAAGGATGTTACTCCTGTTTGCGCGCATATACCCGAACACGACATTGAGCGTTACTTCGAAGCCGCCGATGTTGTCCCGGTACTGAGATTTGGCGATTTGTGTTCCGGCGTGATTGGAATGGGCATGACGTTTGGCAAGCTCCTGATCGCTCCGGATACGCCTGCATATCGTGAGTATTTGGCTGGGACGGAAAACCTGTTCTACAAAATTGGCGATCCTGTGAGTCTGGCCTCCGCGCTAGAGCAGGCCTACGAGCTGAATTACGAAAAGGTTGGCAAGGAAAACTTGAGCTTATGCCAGGATTGGACCTGGGAAGGAATCGCTCTGGCCTCCCTTGAGGGATATCCTGGCCCGCGTCCTGTGCCTACAGGGAACTACCGCCACCAAGCCGTCCAATAAATTATCCCGTTGCATGGGCGGTGCTCCATGCTTGTGAGTGGGGAATAAAAGGTTGTTGTACGTTGTGTGGGCGATAATTGCGGCTGCGGCGATAGCCGGTGTGGCGCTGCTGCGGCTGCGCCGCTACGGCCGCCGGTTCAATTATAATCCGGAACAGGATTGCATTGCCGGTTTTTGTGGGCCCGAAGTGGAAATCCTGGGCATCCGGTGCAACGATAGGGGCTTTATTCTACCTGCGAATGCGCATTCCGGTGTCAGCGCACTGCTCGAACTGGAGGTTCGGGCTACGGGCGCCGGCAAACACCTCGATCCGGGGCTTGAGATTGATGGCGGCGGCATGAGCGATCTGCAAGCCGTCGAACGGTGCACGAACGGCAAGCGCTTCTTTAACTTGAGCCGCTTCCTGACGCCAGCGGGCGCTGATTCAGAAATCCGCCTGCGCGGCCGCCATCTCAAGTGGAGCCCCGGCCCAGCGAAGATCCATTTGTGCAGGGACCGCCTTACCTCTGGGGATCGCGTTCTCGTTGTGGCTCCCCATCCGGACGACGCCGAGATTTCCGCGTTCGGCGTCTATGCGGATACCGATTCTACAGTCGTTACAGTTACGGCCGGCGATGGAAGCGACCGCTATCGATGTTCCAGGCTGGCCGCGCTGAGTTTGTCCCGCCAGGCCATCGCAAAAGCAAGGGTGCTGGACAGCATTTCCATTCCCCGTTTGGGAGGTGTGGCTCCTGCGAACGCCGTAAACCTCTGTTATCCGGATGGGTCGTTAACGGATATGCAAACGGGCCGGTTGCATGATACCGGCCTGGATTTTGAGGGATTGAGGGGGCTTAGCGATCAGGCTCTTGTGCGGGAAGGGGCGGAATGCTCCTGGGGATCGCTGGTAGCCGACCTTATCCATATCCTTGGGGTTGTTAAGCCTTCGGTGATCGTCACACCTCATCCCGATCTTGAGACACACCCAGACCACGGTGCTGCCACCCGGGCAGTCATGCAGGCATTGCGTGCCACGGACGCCAGCACTGGCCGGTTCTTTTTCTACTGTGTGCACTTTCACCGGAGTGAACTGTGGCCGTTGGGGCAAGCTGGCACCGGTGTAACACTCATGCCGTTGTTGCCCGGGGACGCGCCGGGGGGGACCGGCTTTTACTCGCATAGGCTCTCGCCGCAGCGGCAAATGGAAAAATTCCTGGCATTGGAGGCGATGCACGACATCCGCCAAATAGAGTGGCCTCAAGTTGGGGCGTGGGATGGCACGGGAAAACGCCTGCTGGACGATGCGCGCGGCATCCTGGACGGCATTGGCAGGGCGCCAACCAGCTACCTCCGGCGTGCTGTGCGTCCGGACGAGATTTTTTTCGTGATGCCCTTCGAAACAGCGCTCAGGACTTTCAATGGAGCGGCTGGAAACCCGGCTGCCAGGGAGGCATGATGGGCGGCCTTGTATCCATTCTGATCCCCTGCTGGAACGCTGCCCGTTGGGTACGCCAGGCGATCGAAAGCGCACTTGCTCAGACCTGGGTCAGCAAAGAGATCATCGTCGCCGACGACGGTTCCTCCGATGGGAGCCTGGAAATCGTCAAGAGCTTCGGTGACAAAATCCGATGGGAGACGGGACCCAATCGCGGCGGGAATGCCGCACGTAACCGGCTGACCGGGCTGGCAAAAGGCGAGTGGCTACAATACCTCGACGCGGACGACTACCTGCTGCCGGACAAAATCGCCAGGCAAATGGCGTTTCTAGCCGGCCGCCCTGAGACGGACGTGGTCATTGGCCCGTCCGTCTACGAATACATCCTGGAAAGCGGCACTCGCCAGGCTCTCGTTCCTATACCCGAACCGCACGATCCCTGGATTCTCCTGGCGCGCTGGTATTTGCCGCAGACTGGAGCCCCGCTTTGGCGGAAATCCGCGGTATTGGATGTTGGCGCGTGGAAGCCGGATCAGCCATGCTGCCAGGAGCATGAACTGTATCTGCGGCTGCTCATGGCGGGCAAGCGGTTCACATATAGCGGCCATTCCGGTTCAGTCTACCGGCATTGGGGAGAGCACACCGTCTGTAAGCGCGATAAGCCGGAAGTGCGCCGCCGCAGGCTTGAGATCGAGCAGCGCGAGGAGGATTTTCTGCGCTCGCGGGGGGAACTCTCGCCGGACCGGCAAACGGCCATCAATCAGGCCCGTTTCGAAATGGCGCGGCTTGCCTGGCTAAGCGAGAGAGAAGAGGCCCTTCGCATCGTGAACATGATACGGCAGACGCAGCCCGGGTTTCGTCCCATAGGTGCGGCCGCGCCTGCCTCTTACCAGCTTCTGTACTTCCTTCTCGGGTTCAGAGTGGCGGAAACCATCGCGGACTGGAAGCGCGGCATCGCTGCCTCGGTACGAGGCGCCTGAGCGTGTTTTTTTCTATTGTCATTCCAGCATACAACCGGTGTGCTCTGCTGGCCAAAGCCCTGGATTCTGTCTGGGCGCAGCGGTTCACGGACTACGAAGTGATCGTCGTTGACGACGGCTCTACGGACGGAAGCGTAGAGTATCTTGAATCGCTAGGCTCGCGGATCAGGTTGGTACGGCAGGCAAACCAGGGGGCGGGCGTAGCACGAAATGCCGCCACCAGAATTGCCAGTGGCGACTATCTGGCGTTCCTGGATTGCGACGATCTGTGGCTGCCTTGGACGCTGTCCGTTACGGCAGACACCATCCGCAAGCGTGGACACCCGGTGATGCTAGCGCCTCGCATCCAGGAATTTACATCGGAAGACGAAATTCCCGGCCTGCAGGAAGGCTCTAGCGTAGCATCCAGCCACTTCGCCGACTATCTGTCCGCCTCCGGAACGGGATTTTGGGTAGGCGGCGGCAGCGCGGTGTATCGCAGGGAAGACTTCCTAAGCGCCGGCGGTTTCACCTCCCGCCGGATCAACGCGGAAGACCACGACCTCACTCTTCGCATGGGGACCGGCAAAGGCTTTGTGCAGCTACTGGAGCCGGTTACGTATGCGTGGCGGCGGCACCCAAGCAGCGCTACGGGCAACTACAACGCGGCGTACGAAGGAATAAGCTATCTGCTTGAGCAGGAGCGCGGCGGGGTATACCCGGGTGGCTTAGCGCGGTCGCGCCAAAGGCGGGAAATCATTCTGTGTCACGCCCGGCCGGTTGCGCTGGCGTGCTTGAAGCAGCGGATGGCGGGCGAAGCGTGGAAGCTTTATAGAGACACGCTCGCCTGGCATGTTGCGCAAGGCCGCTGGAAGTTTCTGGCAGGGTTTCCCCTCATGGCGGCAATCGCTACGGTACGCGGCGGGCGCTAGGTAAGCACTGCAATGCCAGCCGCCGCACAGTCGAACGTAACCGCCATAGTGACGGCGTGGAAACGCACCGGTCAGACGCTTACAGCTATCGCGCATATCCAGGCTTGCAAGCCGGCCCCGGACGAAATCCTGGTTCACGTAGACGCGGGCGGACAGGAATGCGCATGCGCCATTCGCAAGGCGTTTCCCGATATTGCGGTCCTTGAAAGCGCTAGCAGCGTAGGGCCTGGCGGGGGACGCAACAAGCTGATCGCGGCGGCGCGCAATGAACTGATCGCCAGTTTCGACGACGACTCCTACCCAATCGACGCCGATTATTTCGCCCGCGTGGAATTCCTGTTCGAACGCTTCCCCGAAGCTGCACTTATCGCAGCTTCGATATTCCACCGCCACGAGACACAGCTGCCGGCGGATCGTTCCGCGGCGGTCACGGGCAGCTTCACCGGCTGCGGGGTCGTGTACCGGCGGAGCGCTTTTTTAGATGGCGGGGGCTACGTGCCGCTGCCCATCGCCTATGCGATGGAGGAAGAGGATCTGGCGTTGCGTCTGCTGGACCAGGGCAAGGTGATGCTGTTCAGCCCCTGGCTGCGCGTGTTCCACGATACGGACCTTAGTCATCATGGGAACCCGCGCATAACTGCGGCGCAGATCGCCAATACGGCGCTGCTTGCGTTCCTCCGCTATCCGGCGCGCTATTGGCCTTACGGCGCCGCACAAGTGCTGAACCGTGCGATCTGGAGCGTGCGGCATGGAAGGAGCCAGGGGGTTGCCGGCGGCCTTGCGCAAATCCCGCGGCATCTGTGGCGGCATAGGGGCCTCCGCCGGCCTGTTTCCGCGGGGGCGGTTCGCGCCAAGCTCCGGGGCAGGGTGCCCCGTCTGCAGACGTACGATTTTTGAGGCGGCGGGTGGCTTCGCCGGAACCGTCGTGGATCGTTTGCCAGCTTGGCGCGCGGGAGCATTATGCGGTCGCCAGGGCGCTGCATCGGCGCGGAGCGCTGGAGCGCCTCGTTACCGATGCCTGGATTACGCCGGGGAACGCGCTTGGAGCGCTCAGGCGGGGTCTGCGTGAACGGTATCATGCGGGGCTGGCGGCAACGCCGGTTTCTGCCGCCAGCCTGTCTCTCATCGCGTTTGAAATGCGGGCGAAGGCGCAGAAGCTTGGCGGCTGGCACCGGGTCATGGCGCGCAACGGCTGGTTCCAGCGGATGACTGTGCGGGCGCTGGCGGACTTGCCGGCGGGGCCGCGAACCGTATTCGCGTACAGCTATGCCGCGCTCGATATCCTCCGGTTCGCGCGCTCCAAGGGGTGGCGTACGGTGCTGGGGCAGATTGATCCAGGCCCGCCGGAGGAGCGGATCGTCGCCAGCCTTTACGAGGCGCGGCCCGAACTGCGCGGGCAGTGGCAGCCCGTCCCCCGAGAGTACTGGCAGCGCTGGCGTGAGGAATGTGCGCTGGCGGACTATATCGTGGTGAATTCGGGCTGGTCGGCAAGCGCGCTGATCGAGGAGGGTGTTGCGGCGGAGAAAATCCGCATTGTACCGCTTGCCTACGAGTTTCCTCCCGGGGCAGCAGCATTCCGCCGCGAGTATCCGGACCGGTTCACCGCGAAACGGCCAATGCGCGCGCTGTTTCTTGGGCAGATCAACTTGCGCAAGGGCGTGGGCGCGCTGTTCGAAGCGATCCGGATGCTGGAAGCGGAGCCGGTGGAATTCTGGCTCGCCGGCCCCATGCAGATCCCGGTCCCGGAGGACATTGAGCGTAACCCGCGCGTAAAGTTCTTCGGGCAAGTGGCGCGAGGAGATACGGCTAGGCTCTATCGTGACGCCGATGTGTTTCTGTTTCCGACATTCTCCGATGGCTTCGGCTTGACCCAGCTCGAAGCGCAGGCGTGGCGGCTTCCTGTAATCGCATCGCAGTTTTGCGGCGATGTGGTGGAGGATGGACGGAATGGCATCGTCCTAGGTGAGGTGACACGGGACGCGATTGCGACGGCGCTGAAGGCATGCGTAGCCGATCCAAGCCGGCTGGCGCTCATGGCTGCCGTTGCAGTGGCAGCAGAAGAATATAGCCTGAACCGGGCCGGATCGCGGCTGGTTGCTGCTGCCGGCATGGAGCCTGACAGCGGGCAAGAAAATGCCGCTGCATGAAGGCTTGAGCGATCACGGCATGTTAGCTCCGCTGCGACGCTTGTGTTTTTCCTGGCCACAATAAGCATAATCGTGACTTACGCGAAACGAAGGGTTTCTTAAACAGTGCCAACCGCCCGGATCATAAAAAACTGGACCGGCTACTGGATAGGCGACCAGGAGCTTGCAGCCCAGACGCCCGCCAGCTCGTTGAAGTGGAACGATGTAACATTCTCGCTGGACGATAGCCTATCCGATCCAGACTACACAATAGTGTGTAATCGTCCGCGTAATCCTGTGGAAGTACACTGCAGGCCGTCCTGTATTTGGGGATTCATACAGGAGCCCCCGAACGAAATATACCGTCCGATGCATCGGGGGCAGCGAGCTTTCGGGCGAGTTTTCATGAGCGACAGCGGCAACAGGGGAGACAGGTATACTCTGTCGCATCCGCCGATCCCTCACTTGATCGGCAAGAGCCATGATGGACTTGCGAATTCTACCCGTCCGGAAAAGCAAAAGGATATTTGTTGTATAACGAGCGCGACTACCTTATTTCGTGGGCACGTAAAGAGACTGGAGCTGCTGCAAGAGTTGCGCCGCCATTTCGATGTGGATATTTTTGGCAGGGGGATATCCACCGTAAAGTCGAAATGGGACGTTTATGCGAAATACAAATACGCGATTGTATTGGAGAACAGTGAGGCTCCATATTACTGGAGCGAAAAGATCTCCGATTGCTTCCTCGCCTGGACGATGCCCTTGTATATCGGGACGCCCCGTATCGGAGAATATTTCCCAGAAAAATCCATCGTAACGCTCGATTCGAATTCTCCTGAGCGCGCGATACAGCAAATCAGGGAAGCGATCGGCAGCGGCAGGTATGAGCAGAACATCGGCGCACTTTGCGAGGCGAGGCGCCGGGTACTCTTCGAGTATGGCTTCTTCCCCTATATTGCATCTCTCATTGAGAAACATGAGGCAGTCAAGGACGCCCGCGAAGTCCCCGAATGGGTTACGATCCGTTCAGTGACGCCAAATATCTTGGAATCTTGGGCGCGGGCGAAGATCGCGGCCGCCCGCGCGAATAGCCCCTGGAGAAAGCGTGTAAGTGAAATCCTCAGCCCCCAGCATCCAATCGGCAGATGACGTTTGTTAGCACCGCTTCCCCGGACCGGTCTGATGCGCCTCCTGCAAGAAACTGTGCTACCGTGAGCTGCTTGAAGGTGAAAGCTGCATTCGTCACTATCGTCCCTTCGCCCTATCAGCGCGACCTGTTTGGCGCGCTGGCGGCCCGGGGCGATGTGGACCTCAGCGTCTATTACATGGAGGCCGCGTCGCCGGATTCGCCCTGGCCGGAGGTGCCGTTGCGCCCCTTCGAGCGGATCATGCCCGGCAAATGGGCTTCCTTCCGTGGCGCGCGGGTGCATATGAACTGGCCGCTGCCGGACTTGTCGCAAGCCGGTTTGGTGGTGCTCAGCAGCTATGCGTCGCTGACCGGCCAGATGCTCATGCGCGGGCGGCGTCTTGCAGGCAAGCGCTGGCTATACTGGGGCGAACGCATGCGAGAGCAGCCGCCGGGATGGCGCGAGACGGTGCAGCGCCATTTGGCTTCTCCCCTGGCCCGGGCTTCGGCCATCGTGGGCATAGGACGGGAGGCCGAGGCCGGCTACAGGCGCCGCTTCCCTCATATGCCGCATTTTTGCATCCCCTATCATTGCGATCTGTCGGTGTTCCTGGGCACGCCACGCCGGGAGCGGGGGAGTGAACGGTTGCGGTTCTTCTTTTGCGGCCAGATGATCCGGCGCAAGGGGCTGGACCTGCTCCTGACCGCCTTCGGCCGGCTTATCGCCAAGGGCTATCCAATCGAGCTGATGCTGACTGGCCGCGAAGCCGATCTGCCGGAATTCCTGGCGGGGATAAGCCCGGAGGCGCGCGCGCATATCCGCAACGAAGGGTTCCAGGCGCCCGAACGGCTGCCGGAATATTTCTCGCAATGCGATGTGTTCGTTCTGCCGAGCCGCCACGACGGCTGGGGCGTCGTCATCAATCAGGCGCTTGGCGCGGGGCTGCCTGTCATCAGCTCGGATGCCGCGGGTGCTGGCCTCGATCTGGTCGAGCCGGGCGTAAACGGCCTGCTTTGCAAAGCCGGAGACCTGGACAGCCTGCAAAACGCCATGGAACGGTTCGCGCAGAACCCTGAGCTGGCCCGCCAATGGGGTGAGGTGTCCCGGCAGAAAGCGCTCAGCATCACCCCCGAAGCAGGTGCGGAGAAATGGATGCAGGTGTTCGAGAGCCTAAGCCAGCCAGCGGCGATGGCCGGCTGACGATGGAAGCGGATCTATGCGAATCCTTCTGATCAGCAGCGGCTCCGGCTCCCGCGGCGGCGGCGAGATCTTCCTCGATTACCTGGCCGAAGGGCTCGCGAACCGGGGCCATGAGGTGCTGGCATGGATCCCGGCGCACCCGCGCATGGACGAACTCGCCGGAAAGTGCGCCCGCTGGGCCAGGGTCGTGCGCGCAAGCTACCGCAACACCTACGATCTGCGCGGCCGTTCGCTCTCCACCTGCTTCAACTGGGGCTTATCGCGCAGGCTTGCTGCGGAATGGGACGCGCTCAAGCCGGATATCATCCACCTGAACAAGCAAAATCTGGAAGATGGCCTCGATCTGCTGCGCGGTGTCAATGCGTGCGTGGCGCCCGCGGTATGCACCATCCATCTCACGCAGACGGCCCGCTATCTGCGGGCAAAGACGGCCTGGCTGCGCGATCTCATCGCGCGCAATTCGCTTGCCAAATTCAAGGGGCCGCTCGTGGCGGTGCAGGAAGCCAGGGAGACGGAGCTGAGCGCTTTCCTTGGCGGACGCATCCGTACGGCAACGGTCTATAACGGCGTGCCCCTCAAGGGAAAGGCGGGACTGGAGCCTTTGCGCGCGGCCAAGCGTGCTGAACTGGGGCTGACCCCGGAGGATTTTCTGGTGCTTGGCATCGGCCGGCTGGTGGCCCAGAAGCGTCCGTTCGTCTTTCTTGAGACGGCGAAGGAATTGCATCGCCATCTCCCGGCATTGAAATTTGTCTGGGTGGGCGACGGCAATCTTTCCGGGCCGTGGAGCGATTGGATTAGGCGGGAGGGCCTTCAAGGCGTCATTTCCTGTGCCGGCTGGCAGGCGGACGTGGCGCCCTACCTCGCGGCGGGCGATATGCTGCTGCATGTAGCGGAGTACGAAGGGCTGCCGCTGGCGATCGCCGAAGCGATGGGGGCCGGGGTTCCCTGCGCTGTGACCAGGAATTTCGCTTCGGAGATTCCTGTGTTCGACGAGCGGACGGTGCTGTTCCTGGATGAGGTTGAAGAGTTGGTTCGGCAGCTTAAGAATCCCGCTGCGCTGGACGCCGTGGCTGTGGAGGGCGGGCGTCTTGCCGCCGGGCGTTTCTCGATTGACGCCATGGCTGCAGCCTATGAGCGGCTGTACTTAGAGGCAGCGCCGGGGCGGAAAGCAGCATGACGCCCGGTTCCCGCAGTTTGAAGCGCGGCGCCGGCCCCTCCCGGCACGGGCCGCGGCAGAACGCAGGCGCTGCCATTGTCCATGCTTCGCAAATGGGGGCGGCGACCGCAATATTGGTGGCCGGGATTTTGCTGACCGGCATTACCATGCCTGCGCGCCTGTCCTCCGAGACGTTCCAGTACGCTGCGGTGGGCGTTGGCATATCTCTTGGACTCGCGCTGGCTATGGAGGGAATGGCCGGCTTGCGGGCGCTGGTCAGGGCGGACGTGGTGATGCTCCTTACGCTGTTCGGGCTGACATTCCTTGAGTTTCTCATACCCCAAAAGGAGATGTTCAATTTCGAAGCGTCCCCGGACGCTGCATACGATGCGTGCGTGGCTGTTATGCTGGGTTTCGCGGGCATCGCCATCGGGCGGCATTTCGCCGGGGAAGCGACAGCGCCGGCAGGCAAGAGTGCGCCGGTTCCTCTCGACCTGCCGCCAGACGCGATGTTCACCGTGCTGCTTCTGGCCTTCGGCGTAGGCTATCTGCATGTTTTTATGGCGGTGAACTTCGACGTGCTGGAAGCCATGAGGCAGATGGCGCTGCCGCGTTTTTCGCAGTCCTGGGGACGCGGGCGCCTTGGGGGGTGGCCTGAACTCCTGGTCGAATTTGGCGCGCTGATCTATCTCATTCCGCCCCTGACCGGTATTATGCTCGCGCAGATCGAACGCTACAGCGCCACTCAAAAGACCGTTGCAGCCGTATTCTTCCTTTTCACTTTGTATTTCGGTTTTTCCGGGGGCACACGGAACGTTTTCGGCGTGTACATGCTGACATTCTGCGGAGCATATCTTGTGATGAAGCCCGAGATCGGTTTACGGCAGCTCACGGTTTTCGTGGCGCCCGTTTCCGCTGTGGCGCTTATCGGTATGTATTTTATGCTGGAATTCCGCAGTGTGGGTTTGGAGAATTACTCGTTCTCCGAAAGTGAATTCAACGGCGTGTTCGTCGATAGCAACATGATTGTCATTGCCAAATTAACGGAGGTCTTTCCGAAGGTTTACGGCTATCTCGGCCTGGAGATCCCATATACTGCTTTAATCCGGCCCATTCCCAGGGCAATTTGGCCCGGCAAGCCCGATGGCCTGAGCGTCAGCATGGAGAATGCGCTGGATACCGATGGCAGCCTGACGCTTGCCTCGACTTTCGTGGGCGAATGCTACATCGCCGGCGGTATGCTGGGCGTGTTAATCTTTGCGCTGCTATTCGGGGCTGCGGCAGGCAAATGGAACCAGATGGGACGCGACCTGCGGTCCAACTACAACCTCATACTCTTCGTTTCGGGTTTTTTCTGCGCGGCACTAACCATGCGCAGCTTCCTCTCAGCGGCACCTACGGTTCTGCCCACGCTTGGATTGTGGGTCTATGGAAAGCTTTTCCTGAGAAAACGAGCCTAAACACAGAAGCGGATCATTACATGAGTAACAGGGAAGCATCGATTAGCGTATTCTGGAAGGCCGTTCTTCTGATCGTCTGCGCATGTGCGATACTCTCCACCATAAGGGGAGTGATGAACGCGACCGTGTATTCGCAGGACTTCATGTGGTCTCCGACCGTAATATTCATGGATCATAGGAATCCCTTCGATATCGCAATGAACGGCAACCCGAAAGGGGAAATCATACTTGCGCAAAATCCGAACTATCTCCATTCGCTATATATCCTGCTGATCCCTTTTGGCGCCATGAGCTGGTCTGCAGCCAAGATATCCTGGGCCTTGGTGAATGTAGCGCTGGCTATAGCCAGCGGCATCATGGTTGGACGGCTGATGGGAGGGCAGTTTAGCGAACGGCTGCTGCTGCTTGCGGTATTCCTATGCTCTACTGCATTCCGCAACGGGATAGGAAACGGCCAGCAGCAGGAACTGGTGATGTTCCTGTTTCTTCTCAGCTGGACGTGCCAGGAAAAGTATCTTTCCGGCGTGGCGCTAGGACTGTCGTTTCTGAAGTACAGCTTCGCTCCCCCGCTCGCTTTCGCTGCGTTGCTGTCGAAGGGGATGAAGCCGATCCTGGTCAGTGCCCTGGTTAATGTGGCTGCCGTGCTGGTATTCGCAGCGGTTTTGCAGCAGGATCCGATCCATGTGCTATGGGGGCCGCTTCGCGTTGCGGATGGCGGCATCGCACCGGGGGCGGGAGATATAATGTCGCTCATTGAGACGTTGCTTCCGCCGAAAGAATACCTCGTCAATAAAGCTATATTTTATGGTCTTCCTCTAACAGTTAGCATTGTCGTGACGTACTCGCTGTTTTTGCGGTGTGGTGCGACATTGGAGTTTATTGGATATTGCGGTCTCGTAGCGCTTATCTGTTTCAAGCATCTAACCTATGACTACGTGTTCCTGCTTCCGTTGTTTGCCGTGGGGCTGAAAAACAGGAGAGATCGGAGCGGTATAGTAATCCTGGCTGCGGTTGCCTATAGCTGGTTTGCGCAAAAAATGCTTCATGACCTGGGAGTTGCAGATCAATGGCTTTTTGCGGCTCAACTTGCGTCGAATGCCATCGCCCTGGTAACGGCCTGGGTCGATTTTGGCCAACCAGAGATCCGGCTGGGCGGCGGTGAAAACGCCGCTCACGCCTGAACGGCCGCACTCGCATAAAGGTGACGGCAAGCCGGAGGCGGGGCCACTTGTCTTCACAGAGGAGACAACTTATGAAAATACATTGTGTCGTCCTTACAAAGAATGAGGCCGATATTATTGAGTACTCCCTTACGGAAGCGGCGAAGTGGGCCGATCACATTTACGTCTATGACAATATGAGCACAGATGGTACTTGGGAGATTCTGCAGACTATGAAAAATCCCAAAATTGTCGCCTGGAAACAGCATTCAAAGCCCTTTAATGAGGGGCTGAGAGCCGACGTCTATAATGAATTTCGAGGTCTTTCAGCCGAGGGGGATTGGTGGCTGCGGCTGGATGCGGACGAGTTCTATTACTACGATCCCAAAGTGGAACTGCTGAAGGAACAGGACAGGTATGCTTTTGTCTGGGGGCTTGAGATTAAGTACGTAATTACCCCAGAGGATCTAGAAAGCATTGATTTCAACAGCCCGGTGGAACAGCGCCTGCGGAGAATGCGCCACTACACGATTACTCATTCCGAGCCGAGATGGTTCAGGCACCGCAAGCACCTCGTCGGAATGAGGAATGGGCGTGGCCCAGGCATGTGGGGATCGCCTCCAGGCGGAAGCTGCCCTACAAACATTATCAATATAGATCGCCCGAGCAAATTCAGATGAGGCTGGATGTCAGGCGCGCAGCCCGCGCCGGGGGCTTTCCGGGATGGGATCATGCGGCCCAGGAGAGCTGGAAAGAGAAGATATTCCCGGTCTCTGCGTGCCAGGTTGACGGCGGTTCCGGCAATTTCACTTGGGACGAAGCCCGGCTTGCCCATCGCCTGGACGCGCGTTGGAAGCGGGGCTTCAAGCGGATGATGTACGGTCTTGGCGTTTGGCCGTAACCCGCAGCTTCTGGAGACACAATTCAGGGTGCAGTTTCTCAAAAGTTGGACACATGGCGTTCCTGGCTCCGTGAGATCCTCTGAGAGCATTGTGCGCTTTCGGGCAGTGCCAGCTAGCCGTTGGACTGTCCAGTGCGTTTTCTGGCAGGGCAAGCTTTGCCTTTTCCCGGCCGTTTGCTTTTTTGGAGGTTGGCGGAGAAAAGGGGGAGGACAGGCTTTCTGCTGCCCAGCCATGGACACCACAGTGGTATTGATATGGCGAAGCGCTAATTTGCGCTTCAGCCGCTTCGGCTCTGTCTCCCGGTGAACGTCCTCCACATCGTCCCCTACATGCACGCAGCTGCCGGCGGGCCGCCGGTCGTGGTCGAACGCCTGGCGAAGCAGGCCCAGGCTGCCGGCTGCAACGCCAGCGTGCTTACCACATCGCAGTTCTGCCAGGACGATGGCCGCGCACTGGAGGCGGCTCTGCGGCAGAGGCTGAACGCGACGGTGCTGCCGCACAGACCGGTCCTGCTGGGCCTTGGCGCGCGCGCGAAGCAAGCGGTGAACGAAGGCGTGCGCAACGCCGGCATCGTGCATATTCACACCCTCTGGCATCCGCTCAACACCGCTGCGCGCCGCGCCTGCGCCCGTCATGGCAGGCCCTATGTGCTGGCCCCCCACGGCATGCTCGACCCCTATTCGCTGGGCGTAAAAGCGTTGCGCAAGCGGGTCTATCTGGCCCTGATCGAGGGGCGCAATCTGCGCGGCGCGTCGCGGCTGATATTCACCACGCCGCTTGAAGAGCAACTGGCCAGGGCGAGCCTCCCGTGGCTGGGCGAGGGCGCGGTCATTCCGCTGGGTGCCGACGGGCCGCCGCCGGATATCGCGCGCGAAACGCTTGCCTGCTCGTTCGCCGAAGCGTTTCCGCAAGCCAAGGGCCGGCGCTGCCTGATTTTCTTCGGGCGCCTTCATCCCAAGAAGGGGATCGAACGGATATTCGCCGTCCTGCCGGAGATCGTGCAAGCCTATCCGGATATTCTGCTCGTTGTGGCCGGTATGGGCGAGGCGGGCTATGTTGCCGGGCTCAAGGAAACGGTAGAGAGCGGCGGGCTCGCGAATAACGTTCTGTTTGCGGGCCATTTGGAGGGCCGGGCCAAATGGGGCGCCCTGGCTGCCGCGGAAGCGTTCCTGCTGCCGTCGCATCAGGAAAATTTCGCGCTTGCCGCGGCTGAGGCGATGCATATGGGGCTGCCGGTTATTCTGAGCGATAAGGTCAATATCTGGCCATTCGTGACCGGCGCGCGGGCGGGGATCGTGCTGAGCGGCGAGGCGGTGGAGCGCGAGCTGAAAACCGCCATGCTGATCGTCCTCGACCGCCCGGAAGAAGCTCGCGAAATGGGCATGCGCGGGCGCGAATTTGCTCGCGGGAATTTCGATTGGCGCCAGGCGGCGCAGGCAACCTGCGAGCTTTACGGGCGCGTATTGAATGGAGGTTAGGATGCCGGCGGAGGCAGCGCTAGACATCGAGGCCAACCGGCGCGCGCGCAAATACAGCCGGGCGGAACTGGCGGGCCGTGTGTTGTGGTCGCTGGCGTATCCGCTGTTCCGCTTCAGCCCGCGGCTGTTGTGGTCCTGGCGCAACGGCATGCTGCGGCTGTTCGGCGCTTCCATCGGCCGGCGCGTGCGCATTTTTCCTACGGTGGACATCATCATTCCGTGGAACCTAGCCATCGGCGATTACGCGACGGTGGGGGACAGGGTCATTCTTTACGGCCTGGGGCGTATCTCGATTGGGCCGCACGCCACGGTTTCCCAGGGCGCACACCTCTGTGCGGGCACGCACGATTACCGCAAGGCCGAGTTTCCGCTGCTGAAGGTGCCTGTCGCGGTAGGCGAGGGGGCCTGGATTTGTGCGGACGCGTTTATAGGTCCAGGCGTTACGGTGGGCGAATACGCCATCGCGGGGGCCAGGGCAGTGGTGATCCGCAACGTGGAGCCATGGACCATCGTCGCGGGCAATCCGGCGAAGGTTACGGGCAAGCGGCCCGGAATTGGGGCGGACGGCTTGGGTAGCCGGTAAGGGCCGCCCGTCTTTGCGGCGAAGGCGCAGCATCAGAGCACCCGGTCGAGTCATTGTACGCTACCGCATTCTCGTGGCTTAAAAGCGCCCATTTTGGGCACTTTTTCAATTTGAACTAATTGTAGCAGATGTTTCTTGCAAAACGATTAAAAGTGCACGGATGGTAACGTATTGAAATTAAAGCAAAAGTTCACATTTGTCCGCCGCAATTATGGTAAAGACACAATATTTAACTGCATTTTTGAATGCTCGAATTCGATCCGTTTGCGCTAAAACGCGGGCGATTTCTGCCAGTTTGGGGCACTAGCGATTCCGCGTTAACCAAGCTTTCTTAAGGATTGTGGCGGCTTACGTACGATCCGTAGCAGCAGCCGGGCAGAATTGCGGCAGGTTGTGCCATGTACGGAGGACTGTAACCCCTCATCCTGTCCTTCTCCCCATGGGAGAACCCTATAATTGCCCGCAGCGAGAATTCCGGCGTTCCCTCTCCCATGGGGAGAGGGACAGGGTGAGGGGTTACAGCCCTCAGTTCATGGCACAACCTGCCGGCACGGCTTGCTTCACCTGTATAGACGATACACTTTAGTTCAAAATATCGCCGGCAAATTTACCACCTTCGCCGGGAAGACTGTAAGCTGGTGCTTCAGATCATGTATAGGACCGGTCAGGTCTGTACTGCGGTGCTCTGCGTTAGTCAGATAACCTTGAGGCGAGTAAGACAGCGTTGAAAGTCATCTTTCTCAATCGCTACTTCCACCCGGATCATTCTGCGACGAGCCAGATGCTATCGGCGCTCGCCTTCGCGCTGGCGGAACGCGATTACCGCATCGCAATCGTAACCAGCCGCCAGCTTTACGGGCGCCCGGACGGGGATCTGCCAGCTCGCGAGACAATAGGCGGCGTCGATATCTACCGGGTTTGGACGACGCGGTTCGGGCGCTATAACCTGCTGGGCAGGGCGGTCGACTATCTGACCTTCTATTTGTCCGCCGGGTGGCTGCTTTGGTGGCTCGTGCAGCGCGGCGATGTTGTGGTAGCGAAGACCGATCCGCCCATGCTTTCGGTGCTGACGGTTCCAATCGCTGCGGCGCGCCGGGCCCGTCCGGTAAACTGGCTGCAGGACATTTTCCCGGAGGTGGCCGAGGCATCGGGCTTCAGGAAGTTGCCGCTGGCGTCCTGGATCATACGGACGATGCGAAACTGGTCTCTGAAACACGCGCGGATGAATATCGCCATCGGCACGCGCATGGCAAAGCGGCTCGATGGCCTGGGAGTGTCGGCGGAACGGGTTCGCGTCATCGCGAATTGGGCCGGCGGCAAGCTGGTTCATCCGGTGGAGCCGGCGTTGAACCCGCTGCGCAAGGCATGGGAATTGGACGGCAAGTTCGTGGTTGGCTACTCGGGCAACCTTGGACGCGCGCATGAGTACGGGACGCTGCTCGAAGGCATCGCCCGGCTTGAAGAACGCGCCGGAACGGTTGCGGATGCCGGCGGCGGGACCGGGACGCCTGAGATCGTCTGGCTGTTTATCGGTAGCGGTGCGCTCTATAAGAAGTTCGAAGCGGAGGTCCGCGCGCGGGGACTCAAGTCCGTCATGTTCCAGCCTTATCAGCCGGCCGGGCGGCTTGCGGAAAGCCTCTCCGCGGCCGACGTTCATCTCGTCTCGTTGCGGCCGGAGATGGAGGGGCTGATCGTCCCGAGCAAGTTTTACGGCGTAGCGGCTGCCGGCCTGGCGATTTTCATCGGCGACGAAGACGGCGAAATCGCGCGAATCCTGGCCGCCGAAGGCTGCGGCTGGACGGTGAAGCCGGGCGATGGCGCGGGCCTTGCGGAGCGCATCCGGCGATTGGCGGACGCTCCCCAGGCTGTGCGGCAGGCAGGAGCGCGCGCGCGTTCGGCCTTCGAATTGAAATTCGATTTCCCAAACGCCCTTGCGGCCTGGGAGAAGCTTCTGGGAGAACTGGGCGCAAAGGCGCCCGCCGCACTAGGGAACGGCTACGCGCCCGCGGAGCCTTCGCGCGCCAGGAACGCCCGATAAGTCAGCGCAATCCCCTCCTTGAGCCCGATTTTGGGCTGCCAGCCCAGCGCCTTCAACTTTTCCCCACTCATCAGTTTGCGCGGCGTCCCGTCGGGCTTGGACCGGTCGTGCACGATCCGGCCTTTAAAGCCCACGGCTTCCACCACCAGCTGCGCCAGTCCGGCGATCGGCAGGTCTTCCCCCGAGCCGGCGTTGATGTGCTCCGCTTCGGAGTAGGTCTTCATGATGTGGACGAGTGCATCGGCACAGTCGTCTACGTAAAGAAATTCGCGCCGCGGCTCCCCGCTCCCCCAAATCGTCATTTCGCTGGCGCCCGCGATCTTGGCTTCGTGCGCTTTGCGGATAAGAGCCGGCAGGACGTGGCTCGTCTCCAGGCCGTAATTGTCGCCCGGGCCGTAGAGGTTCGTGGGCATGGCCGAAATGAAATCGTGCCCGTGCTGGCGGCGGTAGGCTTGGGCTAGCTTGATGCCCGCGATCTTGGCAACCGCATACCACTCGTTGGTGGGTTCGAGCGGGCCGGTTAAGAGCGCATCCTCGCGGATCGGCTGGGGCGCGAGCCTCGGATAGATGCAGGAAGAGCCCAGGAACAACAGTTTTTCGACGCCGGTCGCCGCCGCGGCGTGGATGACGTTCGCCGCGATGATCAGGTTGCCGTAGATGAAATCGGCCGGGCGGGTGTTGTTGGCCTGGATGCCGCCAACCCGTGCCGCGGCCATGAACACCGCCTGAGGCCGGGCTTGCTTCATCCAGGCTTCGACCGCCTCCTGGCGCGTTAGGTCCGCATCCTCGCGGCCCGCGGTGAGTATCTGGCAGTTCTCCCGGCTCAGCCGGCGCACCAGCGCGCTGCCCACAAGGCCGCGATGTCCGGCCACCCACACCCGCTTGCCTTCGAGCGTATAGGGCTGGCCCAATGACGCTTTGCTCATAGCCGCGTCCTCCCCCCAAAAAAATCAGCCTGCCGACCGGTCCTTGCGCCAGCTTTCCTGGCCAACGGAAGCGAGGTCGCTCGCCACCATTTCCGCCACCAGATCGCGGAACTTCGTCTTGGCTTCCCAGCCGAGCCTGGCCTTCGCCTTCGAGGGATCGCCCAGGAGCTGTTCCACCTCGGTGGGGCGGAAATAACGCGGATCGATCTTCACGAGTTCCCGGCCCGTCTGGGGTTCGTACCCCACTTCGTCAACGCCCTTGCCGCGCCACACAATTGTCCGGCCTACCTCCGCGAACGCAACCTCGATAAGTTCGCGAACCGTGTGCATTTCGCCCGTCGCCAGCACGTAATCGTCCGGCGTATCCTGCTGCAGCATCAGCCACATGCCTTCGACGTAGTCGCGGGCGTGGCCCCAATCGCGCGCGGCGTCGAGATTGCCGACGTGGAGGTGCTCCTGAAGGCCGTGCTTGATGGAGGCGACGGCGCGCGTCACCTTGCGGGTGATGAACGTCTCGCCGCGCATCGGGCCTTCATGGTTGAAAAGAATGCCGTTCGAGGCGTGCAGCCCGTAAGCTTCGCGATAATTGACGGTGATCCAGTAGGCATAGACCTTCGCCGCGCCATAGGGCGAGCGCGGATAGAAGGGGGTCGTTTCGCGCTGTGGAATTTCCTGAACCTTGCCGAACATCTCGGAGGTGGAGGCTTGGTAGAACCGCACCTTCTTTTCCATCTTGAGAATGCGGATCGCTTCCAGGATCCGGAGCGGGCCGAGCGCGTCGCCATTGGCGGTGTATTCCGGCGTCTCGAAGCTCACCTGCACATGGCTTTGGGCTGCGAGATTATAGATTTCGTCGGGCTGGATTTCCTGAATGAGGCGGATGAGGTTGGTGGCGTCGGTCAGGTCGCCATAGTGCATGAAGAAACGCGTCTCGTGCTCGCGGGGATCGACATAGAGATCATCGACCCGGGCCGTGTTGAACGAGGACGAGCGCCGCTTCACGCCGTGAACGATGTAATTCTTGGCGAGCAGGAGCCGCGAAAGATGGGCGCCATCCTGACCGGTCACGCCGGTGATCAAAGCGATTTTGGGCATCGGGCCGTGGTCCTCAATAAGATGCGACGGAAAGGATCGTTAGATGAAACCGGCGGATTGGGTGCTGGAGCCGGAATGGACCAGGATGGTTTGCTGGTTGCATTTTGCCGCACTACTCGCCTCAGGCTGGTCTAGGGGAGAAAGCCATAAACGCCATAAGGCAGACTATTAGTATAGTATTGCCTCCAGTGCAAACCGGTATTTGGATATATAATCAACTGTAGCCGTGCTGTTTTTGAGACAGCTCCGGAGCGCCGGGCCGGGCCTGGCTTGGAGACAATGCGCGGCGCGGCTTAAGCCATCCCCGTTATAGCCATAATTCGCCTTCATCAGGAATGGGAGGGAATCGCCCCCGGCTTGGCCTGCGGTGCGCTCCCGGTTTCAACGGCTTGGAAGGCAAGGTGGGGATCGTGAAGCAGAGATGGCTGGCCGCACTTGGCGGGGCACTTCTCATTGTGGCTGCGAGCCCGTTCGATGCGAACGCTCAGCGCAGCAGGTTCGACGATTGGCTGGGCTTCGACCAGACAGGCGGCTCCTTCGATCAGCCGGGCCAGGCGCCAGGCGCGCGCGAAGAGGAAGGGCAGCTCGACCGGGGCTATCCGACCCTTGCGAGAGAAAACGTCGGCGCCACCCGGGATGCGATCAGGCTCTATGCCGCGCTTGTCCTGCGCGGGGGCTGGGCGCTGTTGCCGCCGCTTGAGCTGCGCACGGGCCAGAGTCATCCCGCCGTGGTGCAGTTGCGCAAGCGGTTGCAGGCGACTGGCGATCTGCAGGCCTATGGCGGCTATCCCGAAATCTACGATACCTATGTCGAGAACGCGGTGAAGAAGGCGCAGGCGCGCCATGGCTTGCCGCAGACCGGCTTCCTCGACAAGGATACGATCGAAGAGCTCAACGTGCCGGCTGCGGCGCGGCTGCGCCAGCTTCGCACGAACCTCGCCCGGCTGCAGGGGCTTGCCGCCAATACGCCTGCCGGCAAATACATCGTCGTGAACATTCCGGCGGCGCAGATCGAGGCGATCAACAACAACCAGGTGGTTTCGCGCCATACCGGCGTTGTCGGCAAGCCCGACCGGCCATCGCCCTTGATTAATTCGGCCATCGAAGAAATCAACTTCAACAAGGACTGGTTCGTGCCCCCGACGGTCTTGAAGTCGGACCTGATCCCCAGGGGCAAGGCGCTCAGGGCCAAGGGGCAGGATGCTCTTCAGGAGCACAAAATCGATGCCTATGCCGATTTTACAGCCTATCAGAAAGGCCAGAAGATCGACCCGCTGTCGATCGATTGGAACTCGGACGCGCCGCTGCATTATTTCTATGTGCAGAATGGCGGGCCTGAGAACCCGCTGGGCTTCGTAAAGCTCAACTTCCAGAGCCCCCATCACGTCTACATGCACGACACGGCGGCACCCAGCATCTTCTCGCAAAGCTTCCGGGCGGAGAGTTCGGGCTGCGTCCGTGTGCAGAACGTCCACCAGCTGGCGGCGTGGCTGCTGGAGGACAATGGCTGGACCGTTCAGCAGGTTCTGCGCATGAAGGAAACGGGCGAGAAGCTCAATATCCGGCTTAAGAAGAAGGTTCCGCTGTTCTGGGTCTATGTCACGGCCTGGGGGACGGCGGACGGCACGGTGCAATACCGGCGGGATATCTACCGGCGCGATACCGTGGACGCGGTGGCGTCGGCGGAGTAGGGCGCTCCGGCGGATTGAATTAAGGGCGCAACCCAGCCCTCTCCCTATGGGAGAGGGAGGTCAGGCCGCAACCGTTGTGAAGGCGTTCCTTCTCCCATAGGGAGAAGGACAGGATGAGGGGTTACAGCCCTTCACTTTTTGCGCACCCCTGCGCTACTACTCCTGCTTTTCCAGCTTGACGCCGGTTTCCTTCTCGGCCTTGCCGGCAGCCGCATCGACTTCCTTCTCGACCTCCGGCATGACCTCGGACATATACGCGCCCATCTTCTTCATCGCGGACTTTGCCTGCGGCGAGCTGTAGAAATCGGCAAGCGCCTTTAGTTCGTCCGCGGTGAACACCTTCACGAGCCCCGCCTGTGTGGCAGCCTTGATGCTGGCCAGGTTCAGGTTCTTCTGCACGGAGGCGGTGAAGGTCTTCTGTTGCTCCCCGGGCAAGCTTTCCACCATATTTTGCACCATGCCCGCGGTGACGTCCTCCGGTGGAACTGCCGCCAGGTAGCGGCCGGCCTCCTGCTCGCGGTTTTGCGGCGTGTCGTCCAGCGCGAGCGCGGGAGCGGAAAAGCCTGTCAGCAGGCCGAGGCAGAGAAGCCGGACGAAGGAAGCCATTTTGAGTTCTCCACAGAAGATTACGGATTTGGCGGCAAAACGGGCCTGCACCGCCGCATAAGACATAAAGCGATGTTTATGTCTTTATTGCTTTTCGCGCCAGCGCACGCTACCAACTAGCAGCTTTATCGCTCTGGAACGAACGCACCAAGGAGAATTCCGTGTCATCGACAGCCAATGATTTCATCGTCAAGGATCTGAGCCTCGCCGAGTGGGGCCGCAAGGAAATGGACATCGCAGAAATCGAGATGCCCGGCCTGATGGCGGTGCGCGAGAAGTACGGCAAGGACCAGCCGCTTAAGGGGGCTCGCATCGCGGGCTGCCTGCATATGACGATCCAGACCGCCGTGCTGATCGAGAGCCTGCAGGCGCTGGGCGCGGATGTGCGCTGGTCGTCGTGCAATATCTTTTCGACGCAGGACCACGCCGCCGCCGCCATCGCCGCGCGCGGCACGCCCGTATTCGCGGTCAAGGGCGAGACGCTTGACGAATATTGGGCCTATGTGGACCGCATTCTCGAATGGCCGGGCGGCGTGCCTGCCAACATGATCCTCGACGACGGCGGCGACGCGACCCTGATCGTGCAGCTGGGTGCAGAGGCCGAGACCAACCCTTCGGTGCTTTCGAGCCCCGCGAGCGAGGAAGAGGAATCCCTGTTCCGCACCATCAAGGCCCGGCTTGAGCGCACCCCCGGCTGGTATTCGAAGGTCAAGGCCGCGATCAAGGGCGTGTCCGAGGAGACCACCACCGGCGTGCACCGGCTGTACCTCATGGAGAAGAAGGGCACGCTCGCGTTCCCGGCGTTCAACGTGAACGACAGCGTGACGAAGTCGAAGTTCGACAACCGCTATGGCTGCCGCGAAAGCCTCGTGGACGGCATCCGGCGCGGCACCGACGTGATGATGGCGGGCAAGCTCGCGGTCGTCTGCGGCTATGGCGATGTGGGCAAGGGCTCGGCGCAATCGCTGCGCGGTGCCGGCGCGCGCGTGGCCGTGACCGAGGTCGATCCGATCTGCGCGCTTCAGGCCGCGATGGATGGCCACGAGGTGGTGACGATCGACGATTATGCGGACAAGGCGGACATCTTCGTCACCGCGACCGGCAATATCGATGTCATCACCATCGAGCACATGCGCAAGATGAAGGACATGGCCATCGTCTGCAACATCGGCCATTTCGACAACGAGATCCAGGTGGCGGCGCTCAAGAACCTCAAGTGGAACAATGTGAAGCCGCAGGTCGATCTGATCGAGTTCCCAGACGGCAAGCGGATCATCCTGCTGTCGGAGGGCCGGCTCGTGAACCTTGGCAACGCCACGGGGCATCCGAGCTTTGTCATGAGCGCGTCGTTCTCGAACCAGGTGCTGGCGCAGATCGAGCTGTGGACCAATGCCGGGAACGGGAAGTATGGCAACCATGTGTATGTGCTGCCGAAGCATCTCGATGAGATGGTGGCGAGGCTGCACCTCGACAGGCTGGGCGTGAAGCTTACGGAGCTGTCGAAGGAGCAGGCGGATTATATCGGCGTGGCTGTGGAAGGGCCGTTCAAGTCGGAGCTGTATAAGTATTAAACACAGGATAGCGGGCCCCATGCCAGCTATTTCACCGGCATGGAGCCCGCAGCGCCTTCAGAGGAAAGTCAATATGGAAATTCTCTTTCCCTGGTTGTTAAATTGAGGTTGTCTGGATCGTACCCTGTAAACTTCGCGCGAGCGGCGTTTCCGCCGAACGGATTGGGCGCCGCTCCCAGATACTCTACAGATTTTATGCAAAAGAAACTTCTATCTATCCCGCGAGTAATATTTACAATTTCATTCCGAACCGCGGCCTTATATGTCGATGAAAACCACGGGCCTCCCGAAACTGAGGGAGCCGGGCCGCAATCCGCAAGCGCTATGTGTTTGCGCTGCTCCGCCGTATCAGCCGCTGCCCTCTGCGCCTGTGCAGTCCTCTGCATGCGTTCCTGTTCTGCCTGCTCTCTGGCAATTCTCGCATCCTCGCGCTGAATTTCCGCGAGGACGTTATCTTTCACAATGGTCCAATGCCGTGGATTTAGCATTGTCCATGCAACCACGAGTTGCTGCCTATCGCCGAAAATCGCAATTTGGGCAGCCTTCGCTGTTCCACAAACAGCAAGCCCTTCTTGTAGCGCCTGCTCCAATATTTGATCGCGCAGGGTACTATCGGTAAGTTTCCGCCACTCAGTTACATGTACTTCCTTTACCATTCCAAAAACGGAAAAGGGGCCGCCCAATACAGCAAAGCCGTTGTTGCAGGCTACATCGTTAGGCCGCGATGTATAAATTTGCGCTTGTGCGTTAAGTGCGCCGAATGTGGCGGAAAGTAAAAATATGAGACCAAGCGCCGTGGTTTTCATTGGCGTTTTCCGATTTAAATGCGGGCTATTTAGCGTCAGATAGCGATGCTCAGGTTCGTTTAACTTGTCAGTAAAGGTCGAGTTCGAAGCCGCCGTTCGATGCTGGCATGATCACGTAGCCGAAACGTCCAACGATCACCGGCGCGCTCGCCCTGAATTCGGCGGGCGGCACCATTCTCAGATTGGCCTCGCAATCCAAACCCGTTCGCGTGGGGCCTTTAGTCTGCACCGACACCGTCGATATTTGGACGTCCTTCATCCTAAAATACGGTATATCCAAGTGCATTTTCACCATCCACTCTGGATTGGAAGATCCGAAAGCATACACATGCTGGATAAGGCTCGAAATTACGCGCGGCGAGTCACATCCTTCCTGCGCCTGCGCGGTAGAACCCGCATGAGATAACGCGAAGACGGAAGCGATAAGAAAAAGTATTCTCATGGCAACACTCCGTGTGGTGCTAATTCCACCGTTTTACCTGTATTTTAGTTTCGCCGTTTTCGTTGAGAAGCCAAAACTCCCCCGTAACCGATATCGTTTGCCCCGTATCGCCTCTCCAGAAATTCGCGGATGCAGAGCAAACGGCGGCAGGCCAGCCGCCCGGGGTCGTTTGGATTGTTTGGACATCTGTTACGGTGACGCGCATCGGCACCTCCTGCCCGCCCGCGATTGCCTGAATCTGGGCGAATGCGGTAGGCCCGAACCGCTCTTTGACGGCCCGCTGAAAGGTTTCTTCGACGAGCCGCGATTGGCATGTGAGCTGCTGCGCTTGAGCGCCCCAAGTGAAGGCACCTGCGAGGCTTGCGAGTACGAAAGCGCGCAGAAGTTGACGCGAATTCATCATGATCTTCCTTGTGCGATGTTACTGGGAGGCGGGGGACACTTATAGATGCCAGGCACCGGTGCGTGCTAGGCCTGCAGTGCGGGCTTCCGGGCTATTCGCCCAAAACAAGCTTGCCCGACGCGTTCAGGGCAATAGCGGCAACGGGAAGCGCTAGAAAGATCAGGACGATGACCCAACCGCCGGAACTATGCGCTAGCCCGGCAAGCGTAACGGGACTAAACAAAAACAGGTTCGCAGCGGCAATGAGGGGGGTTGCTATGGCAAAGGGCCGGTCGCCCGCAAGCGCCGCCACCGCAGCCAGGATCAGCGCCACCCCCGACACCACTACGCTATAGAATGGAACAAAAATAGCGAGGATGGCCACTACGAGCGCTGCGATGCCAAATCCTTGTTTCATGATAAGACTTTCCCCCAATAATGATTTGCAGCCGGCTGCGAGGGCACAAACAAAACTCTCCCGGCGCGACGCTTGCGCGCAGGCACTTCACTCGTGTTCACCTTGCTGCAGGAACATGCCTGTCGTACATTCCGTGTTCAACATTGTTAAACGATGGTTTTGGGTATGGCACACACGAATGGCGCAGCGAAAACGTCATTCGTCCGGCGTGTCAGGACCATGAATCCCGTTGACGCGCCCGATGCGGCCGAACTTATAAGAAGGCGTTGTCCTGTTTCCGGGGTGCTGGCCAGTGCCTTGAGCAAGCTTCTCCGCCAATTGCTGGCGGATGAAGTTTTGAACGGAGTGATTGTCGAGTACGTTTTCGACGATGGGGCTCCGCCCAGCATGGCGGCCTTCGGCCTTTCCGGTTTTATACAGGATGAGTGGGCGAACAGCTATCTTGCCTCGCCATTGCCCCACCTTGCACTGACCGCGTTGCATTCTGCGCTACCGGGTGCATCCAGGCCTGTTTTTCTGTCGTTCGATGAAATCGCCCGCGGCAATTCTGCGGAGGGACTTACGCTCGTTCCGCTATTTTGGCTTCAACAATCCTACGACCCTGCCGATCCCGAGACGCACGTCCTGCTGGCGCACGGTCTGCAGCTTTTTTTCCAAAGGCATCGCGGATACCGGCTCGCCAGAATCCTCAAGGATGTGCCTGCGCATTTATCCAGTGCGCACCTGGATGTGGGGTTCCGTGAGCACCACAGTTTTAACGCGGGTACGCCGCTGAGCTTTTGCCCGGAAGTTTCGCTCGAAGACGATCATTTCGTTTACATCGTAACGAAAGCGGAGGCCGAGGGCGCTTGGCCGGGCAGGACTATCGGGCATCTTTTCGCGTACCAGCCGCCCAGATGCGGGTTCACCCGCCATGAGCAGCAGGTTCTCGCAAGAGCCGCCGATGGGCTCACCGACACGCAGATCGCGCAGCATCTTGGCATTACGATTGCGGCTGTCTCCCTGCGATGGCGCTCGATCTACAACCGCGTCGCCGAACATGCCCCTTCCGTGCTCCGCTACGAGGAAAGCCAGGACGGTGTTCGCGGTCAAGAGAAGCGCAGGCAGGTCGTGAGTTTTGTCAATGAGCATCCGGAAGAGCTACGGCCTCATGCAGGGCATCCGCGCCGGCGCAGCAATATTGCCGTGTAGTAGAGAATTTATGGACTTTTCAGCGGCGGAAGCCCGCCCCGCGCAAGCGTTCTGCGCTAATGCCTCTGCACGCCCCGGTACAAAATTAACATCGAATATGACGGCACGCCCTTCGCCGGCTGGCAAATCCAGGCGAACAGCTGGTGAACCTCGGCAACGCCACGGGGCTCCGAGCTATGACTGAAATGGTTCTACGGGCAAAGGCGGCGGCTCACGGGGCGGGTGAGGCGTCCAGCGCCTCTTCCGCCTTCTTCGCGGCCTCCTCGAATTGCTCCTGTAGGGAAGGGCACACATCGCCCAGGCCCGCCACGACGCGGCGCGCCCAGCCTACGTACTCGCGCCGGCGCTCTCAAAGGCCAATCCGCCGGAGGGCTCTCCGCCAGCGCGCGCAGATTGCTGATCTTGTCGGCAAGCTTCAGGAGCTTTGCGCGGGGGGACTTGTGGGGCGCCTTCTCCACCTGCAGCCGCTTGCGCTCGGCCTTGGGCAGCGATTTGTCGTCGGTCACTTCAGCCACAAGGGCGGCGGTATCGTCTCCGAACATCGCCGCGATCAGGCCAAGCGGAATATTCTGATCTTCCACGGCGTCGTGCAGGAAGGCTGCGGCGATAAGGCCGGCATCGTTGCCGTCCACCGCTTCGGCGACGAGCCTTGCGACTTCGAGCGGGTGATTGATGTAAGGCTCGCCGGCAGCACCTTTGCGCCGCTGCCCTGCGTGCCATCTGGCAGCTGCCTCGGCCGCTTTCAGGATCGTAACAACATCGGCTGTCATGGTGTGCTTCCTGTATTGCCCGGAATAGCGGGTGTGGGGAGCCTACTGCACCGGAGCGTGGCCCGCACGGTCGATGGCGTCGCGCATGCGCTGCTCGTAACTCCCGGACGGAGCGGCTTCGATGGGCGCCGTCGCGGAGACGGACGCGGCATCTTCCTTCTTCTTCTTGGGCTTCTTGGGCGCGGTGGGCTGCGGTGCTGCCGGAGCCCAGGACGGATTGCCGCTAACTGAAGCCGCAACTGGAGGCTTGGCGGCGGACGCGCCGCCTCCTGGCTTGCCCATATTCTCGAGCCGGTTGATGTCGCCTTCCATCTTGTGCACCAGGAGCGCGCGCACGAAATCCTCGGCGGCAAGTGTGCGGGGCCTCGCGCCAATCTCGCGCAGCGGCCCGGCCAGCGTCACCTTGACGGGCGGCCATTTGAGCTTCCGGTCCGAGCTGACGCCCATCTGCCAAGTGCTGTCCACGATGGCCTTGTTGAGGTCGATATAGGCCTGCATGCGCACGGTCGTCTCGCCGTCGCGGAAGGAGGCGCGCGGGATATCGAGCGTGCCGTCGGCCACGATCACGGGGATCGCGAGTTTCCGGAACTTGAAATCCCGGGCCTGGATCGCCTCCAGCGCGCTCTTCGAGATGGCGTCTTCGGTAAGCGGCAGCGTTTGCCCCAAAAGCTCGTCGGCGCGGCCTTGCAGCGTATGCGGCGTGAGCCTCGAAAGCTGCCCGCCCGGCAGCCGGATCGCGCCGCGCCCGTGCAGCACCGATATCAGCCCGCGCGGGCTCAGGCCCTGCCCGGTGAATTTGAGCGAAAGGGAGGCGCCTTGTGCGGCGACGAGCGGCGCCGTACCGGGAGCCGCAAGCCCGCTCAAATCGGCACCGGAAATACCGATACCGCCGGCCGCGGCGACACCATTGTCCTTCGCGGTGAGGCCCAGGCTTGCGTCGAGCGAGCCGCCGAGCACCTTTCCGCTCAAACTCTCCATCGTAAGCTGGCCCTTGGCGAGGCTCGCGTGCAGTGCCGCGCCGGATATGGAGAGCGTATCGGTCAGCTTGAGCGATTTGGCGTTGAGCGAGAGGACGCCTTCGGTTTCGCGGAATGTGGAGAGCGCGAACGGCCGGCCGCTCCAGATGTCTGCTGGCGGCGGGGCGGCGGTGAGCGACGCAGGCAGCGCCTCCGTAATGCTGTTTCCCGGCATCTGTGACAGGAAGTAGCCCATCACGGCCGGCAGCGAAACCTTGCCTGCACTTAGCTCGGCATCGACGTGCGTGACGCTGCCCGTGCCAAGCGAAAGATGCCCGCCAACGAGATTTCCGGGCGACTCCGCGCTCAGTTCACGGGCATCGATGTGCGAGGCATCTCCGCTGACGGCTGCGCTGACGCGCAAGGCCGCATTCGCTTCGCCGCCCAGTAGCGCCAGCAGGGGGCTAGGCAGGAACTGCCCGGGCGACTGGCTCGATGCGGACATCTTGCCCTTGAAACTGAGCGGCTTGAGCGCGGCTGTGCCGTCGAACTGGCCTTGCAGTGCGCCCGTATTGAGCGAGGCCGAGGCTTGCAACTGCTTGGCCGGGCCGTTGAGGCTGATCGAAAGGGTGCCCGGAGAAGTGCCGGACGGCAGCGAGGCTTTCGTAAAGAACATCCCCGCGAGCCTGTTTCCATCCGGATCGTCGAACTTCAATTGCGCCGAAAGCTCGGTGCTGCCCCAATCGGCTGGCGAACCGCTAAGCTCGGCGCGGCCTCCGATACGGGCTTGCCCCAGATTGCCGTCGAGCTGGGCAGTGGCCGAGCCGCGAGCGCTCGCGTTGTAGCTTATGGCGAGCACGGCCGGCGCCATTTCGCCGGCGCGCCGCTCGATGCCCGCCGTATCGAGGCCTGCCAGAGCAGCAGCCTGCACAACTGCCTCCGCGGAGCGCGCTTCGATCCGCCCGCCGAAACGTCCTTGCCCAGCCCCTCCGAACGGCACCGAGCCTTCCGCCTTGAGCGTCAGCCCGGAGAGCGTTTCGGCGTTGAGCTTTGAGACCGTCAGCACGCCGCCGCCATATTTCACATGCACCGCGACGTTCTTGGCTTCGGCCGACACGGTCTTGATGCCGCCGGCGGTAATGTCGATATCGGCGGTTTCGAAGCCGTCCCCGCTGCTGCCGAGCACGCTCGCGAGCCGTCCCAGCAGCGCCTGCCATGCGGTCTGCAAGCCATCCGCCGACAGGACCGCCTCGCTGTCCCCGGTCTCGAACCGCGAAAGGTCGAAGCCGTCGCCGGAAAGGGAGGCCTGAAGCCTGCGAACCGGCGCCTTGTCGATATGCAGGCCCGCGGTAAACGGCGTGCCGTCCAGCCGCCCGCTAATACCTTCGAAGGCAGACACCTCAGACGAAAGCGTCAGCGATCCCTTGATGCTGTAGGCGCCCAGCGGCAGCCGGCTGTTGGGGCTCGCGGACGGGAGGAGCCACCGCGTCAGCCGCCCCAGGCTCTTGCCCTCGGACGAAACGGTTGCGGTCAGGCTGCTCTCCTGAGCGGGCCTTGAGAGCGTACCCGCCAGCTTGAACGTGCTCTCGCCCGGCAGCGTCGCCAGCACCTCGTCGAACACCCAGCGCTTGGGTCCGCGCTTGCCATGCAGCTTGAGGTTCTCGATCAGTTCGCCCCTGAGTTGGACCTGGCCCGCTTCGAGGCCGAGGCTGACCGTATATTCGGGATAGAGCCACAAAAGCCGGTCTGCCGCGGCTCCGAGCATGCCCCAATCGCCGGGGGGTGCGGAGGCCACGGCCGTGCCCCAGCCGGCGCCCGCGAGCAGCGCATCCGGGTCGAGTGAAAGCGCCTTGAGCGCCACATTGGCGGTGCCCGCGCCATAAAGCACGGTTGCGCTGCCGGTGAAAATCTGCGGGCGGGCAGCGGGATCGAGCATCAGCTCAAGATCGCTGAACTTGGCGTCGGTGAGCCCGATCCTGGCCCCGGCTTTGGCCTGCACATCGAAGGGCAGGCGGCTTGCATCGCCGGGCGTCTGCGGCAGGTTCGCCGACACCGCGCCCTCGAAATAGGGATCGAGCCCCCCGTTGAGGAGGCCATCGGCTTTAAGCGAAAGCTTGGTGCCGGCCTCGCCCGCGGTGCCTTCGAGCTTGAGCGCGCCCCGGTGCGGCGTGGCCGAAAGCTTGACGTCGTAGATGCGGCCATCCTTCGCCACGCGCCCGGCAAACCGGAAGGCGTTGCCGTCAGGGCTGGCCAAAGCGCTGCCGTTGACGCCGGTGAGCGCGAAGGCTTCCGCGCCACTTCCTTTGCGCGAGAACACCGTAAGGCGCCCGTCCTCGACACCGATGCTCTTCACCTCCGCAGCCACCGGCAGGGCGGAATCGCCGGGCTCGCTAAGCGGCTTGGAGAAGTCGAGCGTCAGAACCGGCCGCACGAGCTTGAGCTGGCCCGCATCGATACGGCCGCTAAACAGCGCCTCAAGCGAAAGCGATATATCCACCGCGCCCGCCGTCAGCAAAAGCCCGCCCGTGCGCGCGTTCCCGGCCGCCACATTGCTCGCATGCAGATGCGGCTCGGGCAGAAGCTCGATCTTGATGTCGCCCAGGATGCTTACCTTGCGCCCGAGCACGCCCGAAGCGGTGTTCTCGATGGACGAGCGGTACGAATTCCAGTCCACCATGGCAGGCAACGCAAACGCGGCTGCCAGGAGCAGGATCAAGATCGTAGCGAGCGTGGCGAGTATGCGGCCCAAGTCGTTCCCGTTTCTTTTGGCTTTCGCGCCTGCACCGTTCTTAAACTAGACGATTTTGCCGGTATTAAGGATGCCCTGCGGATCAAGCGCCTGTTTTATCGCGCGCATTGCCGCAATGCCAGCGCCGGTTTCGAGGGCAGAGTAAGATTCCTTGCCCTGTCCGGCGCAAAGCCCGCCCGTGAGAGTGCCGTCATAGGAAAGCGCTCTGCCGGCGATGTGTTCCGCAAATGCGCTACTTCGTCTGCATGGCGTGGAAATTGCCGGGGGTTGTGCAAAAAGCCAGGGGGAATCTCCCCTCACCCCAGCCCTCTCCCCATGGGAGAGGGAGTCCGGCCGTGCCCGTTGAGAAGGCGTGCCCTCTCCCATGGGGCTACGGTGTTCATACAAGTGAGTCTTGGGATTCCCATCTCTGCGTTTTCGTGCGAGTCAAGAGAAAATTAGGTTGATTCGCGAGGAGGCGGGGATGGGGCTGGCCAAGGGGCAAGAGACGCAGGCGGATATTCGCCTCGACCGGCGGCGTGAGGTAATCGTGGACAGGGTGGTTGCGACAGGCTCGCTCGTGCAGCGCAGGGTGGGCGGCGGCCGCAATGGCGAGATCGCCATGTTGAATTACCTTGCCTCTCCGAAGGTTGCGGCTGAGGCCATCTTGGCCCCCAGCGTGCAATTGACAAGGGAGGCAGCGCGCGGGCGGCGCATCGTGGTCCCCCAAGACACGACGGAGGTCAATTTCTCGGGCCGGGACAAGCGCCGCAAGGGCCTGGGGCCGGGCGGGGACGGCAAGACGCCGGGCTTTTTCATCCACGCCGTCCTCGCCGTGGATGCCGGTGACGAGGCGGTTATCGGCCCCGTGGCGGCGCAAATTTGGACGCGCGCAGCGGAGCAAGCGATCAAGTATACGAAGCGGCCGTTCGAGGAGAAAGAAAGCGCGCGCTGGCTCAAAGGCGCCGAAAGTGCGGCGGAAGCACTTGAAGGCGCTGAGCAAATCATTGTTGTAGGCGATAGGGAGAGCGATATTTATCCCTTGTTCGCGCGAAAGCCGGAGCCAGTCCACTTGCTGGTCCGCGCCGCAAGGGACCGCCAGCTCGGCTGCGGCGGGCTTATGTTCGAGGCGCCTTCGGCCTGGCCTGTGCTTGGCGGGCAAACCGTCGAGGTTGCGCCCAAAGGCATCGGCGATAAGGGACGCACAGCGAAAGTTCTGCTCAAGGCAGGGACGGTTATGGTCAAAAGGCCGGCGAGGGGATGCGGCAAGAACGATCCCCAAACGCTGACGCTGACCATGGTCGAAGTTACCGAAACCGAGGCACCGGACGGTGCCAAGCCGCTGCTGTGGCGGCTCGTCACGACGCTGCCCGCCGGAAATCTGGAAGAAGCCATGGAGGCCGTGCGCCTCTACCGGTTGCGCTGGCGCATCGAACAGCTGTTTAGAACCCTGAAGAAAGACGGTCTCGATCTCGAAGCCACTCAGCACGAGGAGGCCAGCCGCATCATGAAACTGGCCGCGCTGGGTGTCGTTGCAAGCTGCCGCATCATGCAGCTGGTCGACGCCCGCAACGGGAGCAGCCGGCCCGCAACGGACGCCATTGCGCCAGGGCAGATCGAACTGGCCGCCGCCATCTCCGGTAGCCTTGAAGGCGCAACGGAGCGCCAGAAAAACCCCTGGGCGAAAGGCTCGCTCTCCTGGCTGGCGTGGATTGCGGCCCGGCTCGGCGGCTGGAACTGTTACTATGGCAAGCCTGGGCCCAAAACCATGGCCGATGGCTGGAAGCGCCTTCAAGCGATGCTCGAAGGCGCCGCCCTCGCAATGGGGAGGCTCCAACTTGTTTGAATCCCGTAGCCCCATGGGGAGAGGGACAGGGGAGATTCCTTTAGTTCAGGCCACGGCTAGCGGCTAGCGCATCATCATCGACGGGCTGAGGGAAAGTTCGGCCTCACCTGGCTCGCGGTAGAGGAGCCGCTTGCCCGCGGGCGACGTGACGCGGTAGCTGAACACGATCTGCTTCTCCTCGTCCGGTGCTGCCTCCATCTGCCACAGATAGGTGCCGCGGCGGCCGTTCAGATCCTTTTCGGCGGGCTGCGGCCCCTTGTCGACGGCGAATTCCACCTTGATGTCGCTTAGGGCGGACACGGGCGAACGGTCGATCACCTGAAGCTGCACGGGTCTTGTGTGCAGGTTCTTCACCGCGATGGCGTAGCGGCGCTCGTCGAGGAAGGAGGTGGAGAAGGTGCCGGTCTCGCCGCTCTTCTGCTCAAGCACTACGCGCTTGACCTTCACCCGGTCGTCGGCGCCGAAGCCCAGTTCATATTCTTCGCCTGGCGCCAGCTGCGGAAACTTGCCAGTGCCAGCGAATACGCCGTCGCGGAAGAGGGCCACGTGACCCGCAAGCACGGGCGTGGAGGCCTTGGGCACGGTGAGCCGCGTATAGAGATAGGCCGTGCTGTCGAGGCGCGGCACGGTGCGCACGAGTAGCTTCGGCTCGACCGTTTCGGCCGCGATATGCAGCCGCTTGGATTCATTCACCGATTTGATGGAGATCCGGCCGGGGATGTTGTAGACGGCCTGGAAGGCGGTGACATTGGCCTGTGCGGACTTGTCCTTGACCTGCCATTGCATGCCCTTGGAATAATCCGGAAATTCGGCGCGCTCTCCAGCCGGGGTGGGTGCCCTGGTATCCACCGCCCGTGTGCTTTCATACTCGACGCTCAGCATGCGCAGCTCGGGCGCCGATGTGGTGTCGCCGGGGCGCGTGGCTGAAAGCGCCAGCGCTACGTCGTCCCAATCCTCGCCGGTCTTCTGCTGGATGGTGGCACGCCGGGCAATGGTGAGGGCGGGTGCCGCTCCTTGCTCGCCGGTGGCAAGCCGCGCGTCGTAGAAGGGTGTCCAGGACGCGGTTTTGACGCCGTAGCGCATGGCAAGGGTGGTTTCGGCCGGTTCCGCCGCGCTGACGAAGATCCTGATCTGCGTGCGCTTCTCGTTATTGGCGGCGGCCGCGTCCAGCTCTTTCTGTACGTCCTCGATCGAGCGGTCGAGTTCGCGCTGCTTGAGCTTCGCGTCCGCGACCGCCTTCAGCGCCTCCGCCCGGCTCGTGCCGATCACGCCGAACAACTCGCGCCACTGGCCCGGCGGCACGGTGCCATTGCCGGTGTTCTGCGCCTGGGGCAGCTTAGCGAGGTTGTCGAGGAATGCCTCTTGCCCCTCGGCGGCCTTGATCGCATCGTCCTGCGCGGCGCGGGCATCGCGCAAGCCTTGCATCTTTTCTTCGAGGCGCTTGCGCGCGGTCTGCGCGACGGCGGGATCGGTGCTTGAGAGGCTGATATGCTTGGCATCTACGGAGCCGGTTTCGAGCTTGGCGCCGGCCTGGCACCTCGATGCGGATGGAAGAGAGGATGGTTTCGCCCGTGAGGCCGTCCACCAGCAGCGTATGGTCGCCCGCCTCAAGTTTCACCTTGAAAGTACGCGTCACTTCCGCGCCCGACGGGAACACGGTGACGGCTTCGATTTTCGATTGCACCGGGATATCGGCGGCAAACGCCACGCTCCCGGCAGGCGCCAGAACCGCAAGCATCAATGCGAGCTTACGCATAACGTCCCCTTTTCCATTGCCGCTCCTCAGGCGGAGCCAGCTTGCGAGCAGCGGCTGGAATCGAGGCGGGCGTTTGTTAGCGAAGCGGCAGAAAGTTGATTAAGCGGGGCATCGTAGCCGCGCCATCGGAGAGCAGCGGGTGCAAACCTACGACCGCTCGTCCGTTCTCTTCGTTTTCGCCTTGACGGTTGCAACTTTTGTTTGCGAGAAACAACGCCTTGCCACGCCTCTCGTGCATGGAATTGTGACAAAATGTATAGTCCGGCTCAGGAAGGGCGCCTTGCACGGAACCGGAGCGTTGACGCGCTGTTGGGCTGGCCGCGGAATTCTCGTTGCCGCCGGAGCTTTATTGCTATTCGCTGCTGTATGGACGGCGCACGGTGCCATCGTCGCCGGGCCCAAGGCGCTCCACTTCGACATCCTCGAAGCCTATGCCTGGGGTAGGGAGTTTCAGCTTGGCTACCACAAACACGGCCCCTTCTGGGCCTGGATCGCGGGCATCTGGTTTCTTGTGTTTCCAGCCACCAACACATCCTTCGTGGTGCTCGAAGCGCTCAACGCCGCATTGGGCCTGCTCGGTGCGTGGCGTCTCAACGGCCTGTTCGTCAAGGGCTGGCAGCGCCATGCCGCAACGCTTCTGCTCACACTCACACCATTTTACACCTACATGGCATATAAGTATAATGCCAATATTATATTTATCTCCCTGTGGCCGTGGGCGCTATTCTATTTCGTGAGATCGCTGGACCGCATGACGCTGCGCGATGCCGCGTTGTTCGGTGTTTTTGCCGCAGCGGCAATGCTCTCCAAATACTACGCCGTTGTCCTGCTTCTTACTTGCGCGCTGTCGCTCGCGGTGCATCCGAACGGGCGGAAATACCTTTTTTCCGCGCTTCCATGGGCCGCTGCTGCTACATTTTCCATACTTTTCCTTCCCCATCTCGTTTGGGTGCTCAGCAATGGCGCACCGACGGTTGCCTACGCGCTCAATGTGACCGGGCAGGGCTGGCTCGAGTTACTCCGGGCTGCCGGAAGGTTCCTGCTCGAAAACGGTGCCGGCCACATCCTTGCCGCGGCCGCTATTGCCGTGGCATGGTTCGCTTCGAAAGATGCGCCTGTGCGCGCGGACAGCGGCGCGCTGCCACAAGGCCGCAGGCGGTTTCTCGCCGTTCTCGTGCTGGCACCCCCGGCGCTGACGATCCTGTTCGCGCTGGGTTTCCGGCTGGTGATCGATCCTGCCGCCGGGGCGGGGGTCTTTCCGCTGGCACCGCTCTTCCTGATGCAGTATGCGGCTCCGCTCGATAGCTGGCGCTGCTTTCGCATTGCGGGCCTGGCAGCCATTGCGGTGCTGTTCATCGCGGTGGCTTCCGCTCCGGTGGAAAGGGCGGTTCTTATCGGGAAGGGCGGCGGGTCCGTGGCACTGCCCTACCGGGAGCTTGCGCAACAGGCGGCCGTGCTGTGGCACGCGGAAGCCGGCACCCCGCTCCGCTATGTGGCCTGCCGTCCGCCCTATGCCTACGCGATAAGCTTTTACAGCGCGGACCATCCATCTAGCTTCACCAATCTCAGCTACGGCGAGGCGCCATGGGTGACGCCCGCGAAACTCAAGCAATACGGTCTCTTGATCGTCTGCGCGCATGACGACGGATGGTGCCGCGAAACGGCGCTCGCATTTCTCCCGGGGCATTGGAAGGAACTGCCCCTTAGCATCGGCCACAAGGCCGGTAGCCGCCATATGCCGGAAGTCCGGTACGATATTTTTATCATGCCGCCGCAGGGGGGATGAGCCTCATCCGGCAACCATGGCTGCCAGATGCGAGGTTCTGGCGCGGCCTCTCCCAAAGGGGAGATTACGCTCAGGGGAGATTCGCCTGCGAAAGAGCAGGTTTGATGCGACAGGCCGGAAACCACCCTCCCGGCCACTGGCGGCACCTTCTTACCGGGGACATGGCAGCCATCGCGACCTGGCTTTTCATGTCCCGGAATGGCGCGCGCGGATGCCCCGCTGTGCATGGCGCCGTCCTATGATATGATTAACTTTTCAAAGAGCTCCGCTGGTATCCCGCCGCTATATCCGGCTGCGTCGAGGCGTTCCGCGGATGGCCCAAGGATTGCGCCGGACCTGCTGCCGTGCAACTAGACCGTGTAGATTTTACACAACTTTGACGAAACTGTTGAAAACACTTCTCGCAAAGATTGCGCTATGCCGCGCGCCAAGGTCCATGCAAGCTCCGCTCGAATACTGCAAGACCACAGACAAGCATGCGTCCCCAGGCGGTGGGGCGCCCAGTTCTAGTTCTTTGGCGGATGTGGAAGCAGGTATAGAGTAATGAAACTCAGTCATGCGCGATTACGGTATCGCGATACGCGGCTCAACGAAACGCTGCCGCGCCCGCGCCGATGCGGCCGTTCGCCGGGACCGTCGTGAAAGGCCGAAAGCCGACCAAGTTCAATTAAAAGTCTTTTTAGAACTGTGTGCCCGCTTTCTGATCGCTTTGCGGACCACATTGGATTTAAGCTTCGGACGGTGAAGGCAGGTTATATAGAAGCAGAAATTTGGCGGGCTCTGTACGCTTACCGCAAGGGCCACAATCTGCGCGGCCGCTTCATCGAGCCTGCAAGTTCGGCTATTTATAATCCAGAGGCGGGATGGCCAGATGAGAGAAGAACAATTATTCATGCGGAATCCCACTCATCGGATGCTCCCTGACACGGTAATGCGCTATCGCCAGCTTGAGGCCGCCCTCGGCGCTATCATGATCCTGGACTGGGAGAACGTGCGGCGCTTGGCCTTCTTTAAAGAGAACGGAGAAGTTCACTGTTCAGAATGGGACAACCTATTTGATCCCGGTAAATCCGGCAGCTATGCTCATTGGTTCGAAGAGACTTTTGGGAACTACCCGGCGCATCTCCGTCAGCTCGCTATTGACTCTGCCCGACGCCAGCTAGCTGGTCGGCGGCCGGCACGGCGAGTGACTCTTCGGGAGATTCTTGTCGCGCGATCTCGTTGCTTTTTTCATAATTTTTACTTTTGGCCGCCACGTAGCCAAGGCTTCGTGGAAGCGGAAACATATGATTCTATCCGGCTTTGCTTGTATAATACACGCGCCCACAATTGGGAGTGGCAGAAGGCGGTATTCGGGCACGCCGCACTACAGATGGCTGCTCCACAGGAGATGGATGGGGAGATGACGCCAGTGCCGGCAACCTTCGCAAAGATTATGCTGTATACTAAAGGTAGCGCGATTAACATGTTCAACTATGACAATCTTCTCGTCGAACCAATGATCGAAATCTTGCCGTTCCCGGATGTCGCGATCCCAAGCAGTTACTTTCAAAAAGACTAACCCTTCGGTGATACACCTGAGGATTCTGACGTCGAGCGCCGCGACGCCGGGTCAACTAATCCTTCGTCCGAATCGATAACGACGTAAACGTAGCCGCCGCAGAATTAGGTGCACGCCAACTGTCCCTAGGCTTCCTTTCCGGTTTTAGATCCAGAACCGGTTTAAGCCTCGATGTGCTGCCGCGAAACCCGCGAAGACCGGATTCGACCCATAGTGTGAGAGCAAACATGGGTTTGACCATAGCTCCATGAAATGGCCAGACACTGGTCATTCGTTGGCGAACCGATGAAACTCTGCTGCGGCTTCGCTTACTGGTGCGGCAGCACCGTAAGCGGGCTCGAATAGGGCTCGACCCGGAGCGAATCGTGCGGCAAGAGGCCGATTTGATGCAGAGGTGCTACCTGAAGGTCGCCGCTGTCCGCCTTGCGCACCGCGTACTGCCACACGGTCAGCGCCTTCTTTCCCGCAAGTGCTGCGGCAATCGCCCCTGCCGGTGCCTTGTCTGCCGCGCCCAGTGCTTTGATCTCGGCCGCGTTGAGGCCGATGATGACCTCGTCCTTCACGGTGACGACTTTAAATAGCGAAACGGTCATTTTCGTTTCCCCCAAGGCTTGGACGCTTGCCGCCCCGGCCAGAAGCGGAAGCGTTGCGGCAAGAAATGCCGCGCGGATCGGATTTTTCATGATGCTGCCCCATCATAGGTCATTCAATTTTCGGCTCGTCCAAGCTATCCGCAGCAGGATATCGTCGGGGTTACGCCTTTTTCAGGGCGAAAAAGCGGGTAGGGGGAGGGGCTGTTACGCCCCGCCCAATCTAGTTTTGGGCGCGGCTGGGCGTTGCCGGCTGCAGGCTGAGCACGGCCTTCTGCTCGTCAGTCAGTGAGGTGTAGAACGCAGCCACGGCGGGCCGCATGGTCTTCACCGCGCCGATCAGGGCCGCGACCCGTTGCTGGGCTGCATCCAGCCGGCCTTCGAGCGTATCGGGAACGGAGGCTGGGCATGAGCTTTTCAGCTCCTCCGACGCCTTGGCCGAGGCTGCCTTGAGCTTCTCCAGCGCCTGCTGCTGCTCGCTTGTGAGCTTAATCGTGCTCGCGATCTGGTCCGCGGGCACGCTGGCGAAGCTGGCCTGGCTTGTGCAAAGCGCTGCGGCGTCCACGCCCTTGGAGGGCGCGGGCTGGGGGGGGCCGGAGGGTTCAGAGACAGCTTCGAGGCGCTTCTTCTGCGCATCGGTCAGCAGGCTGAAAAGGTGGACGAATGGGGCTCTTACCAGCACGTTGGCTTGCTCCATCGCCTGAAGCCTGCGCTCCATGGCGTCGAGACGGATGGACGGCGTAAGCGGCGGCTCGGACGGGCATGCCTTCGTCAGGATATCGGATGCCCGGGCGAGGGCTGCCTTGAGTTCCGCGAGCGCGGTGCGCTGTTCGTCCGTGGCGTCGATAATGCCTTCGAGCTTCTGAATGGGCAGATCGCCGATGCCAGGCGCGAAGCCGGAGCAGGTTTCGGCAAGGGCGATTGCATCGGGCCGGTTGTGTTTGCGTGGTTTACTCGCCGTCCGGGCAGGGGAGCCGAAGGGCCTGTAAATGCCGCCGGCATCGGCGTCCTCATGTGCGGAGTCCTCATTGTAGTAGTATTCGCCGTACGGCCAAAACGCGCCCCACAAGATCACGTCCGGGCCATAGCCCCAATAGATGTCGGAGCAATCGTCCGGCCAGAAGCCGTAGCAGAGATAATCGCCTTCGAAATAGGGCCAGAACACGGGGCCATACCAGCGGAGCCAATGATAGTGATGCAGCTTTTTGCCGCCCCAAAGCTTATTGGACCAAATATTGTGCTTGCTGAAATTGGCCTTTTGAACCTGCCGGTTCGAAGTCAGCTTCATGAGGTTCGATTTCAGGGCGGATTGTTGCGCGCCCGCGAGCAGGCCGGCATGGTTCCGCGGAAGCTTGTCGTGGCTGCTGTTCAAATGAGCCCCGGAAATATTTCCGGGGCGGCCCCTTTGAAAGTTGGGGGCGGCTTTAACGTTGGAGCCGCTATCCTGCCCGAACAACCTGTGAAAGAAACCACCGCCACCACCGCCACCGCCGCCGTCGCTGTGGGCGCCGGCGCCTCCACTATGACCGCCGCCGGCGCCGCTGTGACCGCCGTGGCCGCTGCTCCCAAAGTCGTGGCCGCCGCCAAAGTTGTGAAAAGCGGGGGGCGGGGGTGGAGGCGGGGGCGGGGGCGCCATGTCGAAGCCGTGGCCCCAGGCTTCAGGGAGGCTATCGCAAAAGGGGGCGCCTGGCGAGCAGCACAGCCGCGGCAAGCACCATCGGAAATCTGAGCCTCATGAAAACGTCCCCCTTGCGATGAACCAACTTAGGCTCGTGCCCAAAGAGGCGTAACGGCGTGCCCCCCGGCCTGCTAACCCAAAATAGTGCCGATGTAATTTAAGTAAAGTTCAAAGTTCTAAAGATACTCCCCGTGCTGCGGCCACGTGACGCCGCCGGCTTGCGGCAGATAGCAAAAAGGACAACATCGAGCGTCGGCAATGCTCGCTCGAATATACCTGTTTCCTTATTGAGAAGCGGCTCGCGGAGGCGGTGAAGCCTGTTTGGAGCGGCGGGGAAAAGTTCGTGCGCAACCTCATTTATGGCGACGCCGTGCTGGGCAAGAGCGGCTCGGGCGATATCGGGTCCATGATGCAGGATCGGGGGAACACGGTGAGCGTCGTCCCGGCTCCCATGGTGCAAGAAGGCGCGCAGCTATTGTGGGGGCAGGGCGCGGAGACGCTGTTCGCCAGCGTCTGGCAGCTTGAGGACTTCCAGGACTGGCGGCAATTGTACCGGCTGGCCGCGGCGGAGGGCGCGTTTGCTGAAGTTGGGCGCCGGCACCGCTTTTTGCCACAAGTACGAAGAAAGATAGCGCAGACCCGCGGGTCTTGCGGGCAGGCTTCCGGCAAGGCGGTTAGATATGGGCGTCTCGATTCATTACTGGGCGGTTCCTCCGGCGAGCGCGCTCTTCCAGCGCTTAGAGCGCGACAAGGCGTTCGTCAAGCTGATGGCGGATCTGTTCCCTTACGGCTGCGGCGTCTTCTTTTTCTTCGACGAGATCGATGAGGATGAGCGTGAGGAGATCCTCGAAAGCGTGATCGAACATGGGCAGAGCAGGCTCGGCCCCGAGCCCGAGGCCAGGCGCTCGATCGAGGAGTTCCGGCAGGAATTGGCGCAGACGCGGCTCCATTACCCAGGTGTCGAGCACCGCGAGGGCTCCTTGGAAAAGACCTTCGTCCTTATTGAGGAGCGGCTCAAGGAAGGGCTCAAAGCGGTTCGAAGCGATGCAGAGGAGTTTGTAAGCAAGCTCATTTACGGCGACCGGACGCTCGGCGGCCCGGAGAAGGACGAAATTGAGAGAATGAGGCGTGACGGCGATTATGCGGCGCTGTCGCGGGAAATGCGGGACACGGTGGGCGTTATCTCAGCCCCGCTGGTGCAGGAGGGGGCGCAGGCCTTGAATGGGCTGGACGCGCTGGTTTTGTTTGGCAATGACCACGTTTGGGATTTTGAAAGCTTCCAGCGCTGGCATCGATTGTACCAGGAGAGCGCGGCGGCGGGCGATGCGCTGCTGGTGGGTGTTTGCTGAGCGGCATTCGCTTTCGCGGCACGGTCTGCCCGCTTGGCTGTGAAAAGCGGGCGGCGCTTCCTTTGTCCCGCCTCATGGCGTGCTATATCTGAGGCATGGGAACGAGTCGCTCCATTGCCGAGCAAATCGCCGCTTCGCAGGCTTTGGCTGCCGAGCCGCCTTATCTGAAGGGCCTTAACGCCGAACAGCGCGAGGCCGTCGAACGCACCGACGGGCCGGTGCTGGTGCTGGCGGGTGCCGGCACGGGCAAGACGCGGGTGCTGACCACGCGCATCGCGCACATCCTGCGCACGCGCCGCGCGCGCCCGAACGAAATCCTCGCCGTAACCTTCACCAACAAGGCCGCGCGCGAGATGAAGGAGCGCATCGGCCACCTCGTCGGCGGCGCCATCGAGGGCATGCCCTGGCTCGGCACCTTCCACTCCATCGGCATGCGCATCCTGCGCCGCCACGCCGAACTCGTGGGCCTCTCGCCCAATTTCACCATCCTCGACGTAGACGACCAGCTCCGGCTCCTGAAGCAGATCCTCCAGGTTGAAAAGCTCGACGACAAGCGCTGGCCCGCGCGCCAGCTAGCCTCCCTGATCGACGGCTGGAAGAACAAGGGGCTCACCCCCGATAAGGTTCCGCCGGGCGAGAAATACGGCTTCGCGAACGGGCGCGGCATCGAGCTTTACGCCGCCTACCAGAAGCGGCTCAAGGAGCTGAATGCCACCGATTTCGGCGACCTGCTGCTCGAAAACATCCGGCTGTTCCGGGACAATCCGGATGTGCTCAAGCAATATCACCGCTGGTTCACCTACATCCTGGTGGACGAATACCAGGACACCAACATCGCGCAATATCTCTGGCTGCGGCTCCTGGCCCAGGGCAGCCACAACATTTGCTGCGTGGGCGACGACGACCAGTCCATCTATGGCTGGCGCGGCGCCGAGGTGGACAACATCCTGCGCTTCGAAAAGGACTTCCCCGGCGCGCAGGTGATCCGCCTCGAACAGAATTACCGCTCGACCGCGCATATATTGGGCGCCGCCTCCAAGCTCATCGCCAACAACGCTGGCCGCCTCGGCAAGACCTTGCGCACGGACGCGGGCGAGGGCGGCAAGCTGCTTGTGCGCGGCGTCTGGGACGACGAAGCGGAGGCCCGGCTTACCGCGGAGGACATCGACCGCCTGCGCCGCACCGGCGTCAAGCTCAACGAAATCGCGATCCTCGTCCGCGCCTCCTTCCAGATGCGCGCCTTCGAAGACCGCTTCGTCACCATGGGCATGCCCTACCGCGTCATCGGCGGCCCGCGCTTCTACGAGCGCCAGGAGATCAAGGACGCCATCGCCTATCTTGAACTGATCCGGAACCCGGCCGCCGACCTCAAATTCGAGCGCATCATGAATGTGCCCAAGCGCGGGCTGGGCGACCAGACGGTGCAGGCCATCTTCCAGCTCGCGCGCGCGGAGCAGCTAAGCCTGTTCCAGGCGGCGCGGCATATCACCGAGACCGAGGAGCTGAAGCCTGCCGCCCGCAAGTCGCTGCGCGCGCTCACCGATGATTTCGCCCGCTGGCGCACGCTCTCAACGGCCATGCCGCACACCGATCTCGCCGAGCAGATCCTCGACGAGAGCGGCTACACCGCCATGTGGCAGAAGGACAAGTCGCCCCAGGCGCAGAGCAGGCTCGAAAACCTGAAAGAGCTGATCCGCTTCATGGGCGAATTCGATAGCCTGGGGGCGTTCCTGGAGCACGTCGCGCTGGTGATGGACGCGGATCAGGCGGCCGAAGGTGACCGCGTCAGCCTGATGACGCTGCACGGCGCCAAGGGCCTGGAATTCGACGTGGTGTTCCTGCCGGGCTGGGAGGACGGGCTGTTCCCGCACCAGCGCGCGCTCGACGACAACGGGCAGGGCGGGCTCGAAGAGGAGCGGCGGCTTGCGTATGTCGGCATTACGCGGGCCAAGCGGCAGCTCACCATCAGCTTTGCGCAGAACCGGCGGGTGCATGGCACGTGGCAATCGGCCAAGCCGTCGCGGTTTTTGGACGAGCTGGACGAGGAGCACGCGGAACTGAAGATGGAAAGCGGCGGCTATGGCTATGGGCGCTATGGCGCGGCCAATGGCGGGTATGGGGCAAGCCGGTTCGATGAGGATGCGGCGCCGTTCGATTATGACGAGCGGCCGACGCCTGGGTGGCAGCGGGCGCAGGCGAATTGGCAGTCGCCGGGGGTGGTGAAGAACCGCGCGCGCGGGGGGCCGAGGGAGATCGAGGGCGAGCTGGTCGCGAAGAGCACCGTGACGGTGGATCACGGGTTCAAGGTGGGACAAAGGGTGTTCCACCAGAAGTTCGGGTATGGGCGGATTGGGGCGATTGAGGGGAATAAGCTGACGGTGGAGTTCGAGAAGGCGGGGGAGAAGAAGGTGGTGGCGAGCTTTGTTGAGGGGGTTTAAACAACCAAGAGCTTCAGTAAGGTTAGGCTTATGATTGCATCAAAACGGAAAGAGTTTACGATTTGGATGAGGGTGCCTATTAGAGGTCAGCTATTTAGCGGCTCCGGTGATAAGAGCATATATATATTCGTTGCGGTCTTTCTCGCCGTACCTATTTTCTATCACGTCAGCAATAATCATTTGTGCTAACGTTAGTAGTTCCTGCTTTCGAAGGACGTCGCGAAGGTTGTCAATAATGCATGCAATCGCATTGCCTGGCAAGCTTACTTCATTCGCAAGATAATCAGTAAAGGTAGTCTCATCATTAAAATGTTGGCATCGAGCTTTTATCATGCTCAGGTAGCGCGCCAACTGTTCCTCTTGGAGTTTGGGGTTCACGTGCAATGCTACAACGCCTAATGCAAAATCTGGGTCGAACTTCTTCGATCGCGCTTGCGCAAAACCGAGTGCGGACCCTAGCGCGCTCGCATACACTCGCATCATGGGATAATGCACTCGTCGCCAAGGGCGTCCATAATAATAATACAACAAAAATGCGTTGCTAAACAGCATAAACATAAACATTGGGATAACAGTATGGCTATAGAAACAGCATACTCCCATGGCCATCAACAAAAACCATCCATTCATGCTGCGCCACAACACTATAGACAAAGCATAGAGTGATAAAACAATTGTCAACACAGTAAATAACATCTGGTACTCGCCGGATATCAAGAGAAAAACGCCAATTAATAGCGCCGTTAACGTATTGACGACGCCTAGCGGCTCCGAAATCGTTTTGCTGAAAGCTGGCAGCATGGCTGCCTCCCCCAAGTTGGCAAAGGGCTAACTATGTAGCTAACGTTAATTAAGTCGACACATGTCTGCAACTTATAGGAAGCAGATGTGACCATTTATGTGAATAAATCACTTCCGCCACGCGGGGCAATTCGGCCCACTCCTGGTCGACTGTGCAGAACTTGGGGTGCCTAACCGTAAGCATAGGCGCCGCCCCACAAACGCGCAAACCGCCCCGGTAATCCGGCCCTGTCGCGACCCGTTGCGTGCACCCCTAGAAAATGGGATATTGCGGCATGGACAAAGCGCTTGAAAACCTGATCGGCCGTCTTCCCTCCTGGCCTAAGGGCGCACAGGAGGAGGCGCTCAAGAGCTTGCAGGCCATCGAGGCCGCGAAGGCCGGGCCATACCGCTTGCCGCCCGCCGAAGAAGAAGCCGTCCACGAGGGGCGCGAGCAGGCACGCCGCGGCGAGTTTGTGAGCGACGAAGAGGTTGAGGCGTTCTACGAGCGCCATGGCCTATAGGGTCCGCTACACGCCGGGCGCCACGGGAAGAGCCACGGCTAACCCCCCACCCGCAAGCCCATCCGGCGCGTCACAGTCCGGAACCCCAGCGCCTCGTAGAACGCGATGGCCCCGGCGTTGAACTCATGCACGCCAAGCTCCACGGTGGCGATGCAGCGCGCTTCCGCGAACTCCATCGCGGCTCGCATCAGCGCCCGCCCCACCCCATGCCGGCGCGCATGCCGGGCCACACCCAGATTATCGACCTCGGCTACGCGCCGCGCCCGCCTGAGGGCCACGGCCGGGATGTCGCGGATCAAGACCGTGGCAAGCCCCACGAGGTGCGGGAAGGCGGAATCCTCCGCCACGAGGATGGTGGAATCCGGCCCAGCGATCAGCGCCTCGATGTGGGCCGGATCGCGCGCGGGGCCTTGCGGGCGCACGAACATATCCGGCCGCGCCTGCCGGTGGAACTCGTCGAGTTCCGCGAAAAGCCTGCACAGCCGCTCGAAATCGCGCGGGGACGCCTGCCTGATGTTGAAGCCGAATAAGTCCACGATAGGTCTCCTCTCCGTTGGCGCCCGTTGAGCGCACATTGCCGGCCGCCTGAGCCGGGGGAGTCCGATCGTCAAAGACAAGAACGCCGCCGGCGAGGGCGGCGATGTCCGTTTGGGTATGACAGGTTTCGCCGCGCCTATGGGAAGGGCAGCCAGTAAAACCCGCGCTCAAGTAGCGCAGCACATGGTAGCGCCAAAGAGCTTGAGATGTGGTTCGAACCGGTCATGGGCTGGACAATACGGCCGCCGGTGCCTGCGGTCAACAGGGACCGGAGCGGAAATTCGGGCCAGATGGCGCCGGGAATAGCGCTGCGCCAATTAAGATAAAATTAGGCATAAAACGCATCTGCTATTCCATTGTGGAAAAGGAGTCTTGCCTTGTGACGGTGACATGACCTATAAATCCGTACAGTCGCAGAAAAGCATGTGGACGCCCCAATCGAGGCCGAAGTCAGAAGTCCACCATAACCGCTATAACTGCGCTCCCATTCACAAAATCTTAAAAAACTATTGCGAGGTGCCATGAAGGGCGATCTCGAAGTCTTGGGTGCGCGCTCACGCGGCCGCCCAACCCTTTACGATGCTGCCTATTGCGACCGTGTCCTGGAGCTTGGCGGCCAAGGCTGCTGCAAGGCTGAAATTGCTGCGGCACTGGGTGTGGCTGGCAGCACGCTGGACTCCTGGGCGGCCGGACATCCCGAATTCCGCGACGCGATCCGCCGCGCGCGTGCTCTTGAATATGCCTGGTGGCTCGAAATGGGCCGGACAGGGATGAAGGACAAGAACTGGAACCTGGCGGCTTGGGAACTGCAAATGCAAAACCGGTTCGGCAGGCGCTTCACCGGGCGCGGGGCCGCCAAACAACGCAGCCTAGAGCCGAAGGATACCATCGATGCCGGACGCATCCGCGAAGACATGGAGCGCAAGCTTTCTCGCATCGCTGACGGCGGAGTGCCGGAAGGCGTTCCTTGCGAGCCTGACCTCCCAGCAGGTTGGTAGGCTCGCCCACGACTGGGATTTCTGGGCGCGGCCCGAGCAGGTGGCGCCCTCAAGCGATTGGCATACCTGGGTGATTTTGGCCGGCCGGGGTGCCGGCAAGACGAGGTGCGGTGCGGAGTGGGTGCGCAGATGCGTTTGCGGGCCTACTCCGCTGGGCCGGGGTTTGTACAGCCGGATGGCGCTGGTGGGCGAGACGGCGGCGGATGCGCGCGATGTGATCGTGGAAGGCCCCGCGGGGCTGCTTGCGGTCCACCCCGCGGACTTCCGCCCGAAGTTCGAGCGCTCCAAGCGGCGGCTGACCTGGCCCAACGGCGCGGTGGCGATGCTCTATAACGCCACCGAGCCGGACCAGCTCCGGGGTCCGCAGCACGATGCAGCCTGGTGCGACGAACTGGCCAAATGGCGGTACGCCCAAGAGACCTGGGACATGCTGCAATTCGGCCTGCGCCTGGGCGAGCGCCCCCGGCAGGTGATCACCACCACGCCGCGCCCCGTGCCGCTGATCCGCGAATTCGTGGCGCGCGAAGGCGAAGGCGTCGCCGTGACGCGCGGCAGCACCTACGATAACCACGCCAACCTCGCCCCCGGCTTCTTCAAGAGCATTGTGAAGCGCTACGAGGGCACGCGGCTCGGGCGGCAGGAACTCAACGCGGAGATTTTGGACGATATTCCGGGTGCGCTTTGGACGCGTGCGATGCTGGATGCCGCTCGCGTGGCCCCGGCGGCACTGCCCCCGATGCAGCGCATCGTCATAGGCGTGGACCCGGCCGCCAAGCCCTCCGCCGCCACGGACCGGACTTCGGAGACGGGCATCGTGGTGGCGGGGCTTGGCGAGGATGGGCGCGGCTATGTGCTGGATGACCTGTCCTGTAGGCTTTCGCCGGCGGGATGGGCGCGCAAAGTCGCCGCCGCGTTCGATAAGTGGAGCGCGGACGCTATCGTGGTGGAGATCAACCAGGGCGGCGCGATGGTGGAGACGGTGATGCGCGCCGAGCGGGCCGGGCTGCCGCTGCGTCCGGTGCGTGCGAGCCGGGGCAAGACCGCCCGCGCCGAGCCTATCGCGGCACTCTACGAGCAGGGGAGGGTGGCGCATGCCGGGGCTTTCGCCGCGCTCGAAGACCAGATGGTGATGTTCACACCGTTCGGCATAGAAGGCGACGGCGCCGCCGACCGCGCGGATGCGCTGGTGTGGGCGCTGACGGACCTGTTCCCGCGCATGGTGAAGCCGCAGGCAGGGGTGGATTGGGGCGACGGGCGAGGGGGCGGGAAGGCGAGCTGGCTATTGTAAATTGCTGCGCCTACCTGTTTGATCGTACGCTTTCATAACTTCGCTAGTCATATTCTCAACGTTCAGGAGTGACAGCGTTCGCGAATCAGTTAAAAAGGTGTTAAAGAGTATGCCAAAAATTTGTGATGTAACAGGTGTGCGCCAGTACGAGTGCAACGAGGTCGAAAATCCGCTCGAACTTTGGCGAGATGACCAAAACGGCAGGCTCGTACTCAGGGTCTTCCAGGAGAGCGGATTGATCTCGCATACCATTGACCTTTGGGATCTAGTCAACTGGTTGCAAACTGGCGCTCAGCAGCTTGAGGAATTGCCGAATGGAACAAGCGGTATCTCCATTGGAGATGATTCTAGCAGATATTGAGAACGCACTTAGAGCGCGTCTCTGGTACATGGCAATAGCGGTTTCGTTATCTCTTCCGGATATTTGCTCAACTCTTGAATCGGCGCCTACGCAAGCCTGGAAGACATCCGACAAGTATATAACTTGGTTTAAGGATAATTTATCTGATAAGTTTCAAAGCCTTACAGCGGAGGACTGCTATCGTCTTCGCTGTGGCATCGTTCATCAAGGTACGGCTTCACATCATCCGAAAACACCAGATTATCGGGTGATCTTTACCCTCCCCGGGGCTCCAATTCAGGCGTCCGAAATTATCACTGGCGGGAACGGCGGTTCATCGGAAACTGCGCTTTGTATGGACGCAGTATCTTTTTGTAATCGTGTGATTGCGGGGGTCCGGCGCTGGTATGCCCAAAATTCCAATAACCCTAATGTGACCGCCAATATTTCAAACTTATTGAGCCTGCGTCCACTGGGTCTGGCACCGCATATCGTGGGGATGCCACTTGTGGCGTAAGCTGAGGGGTTTTGCATGATCGCGTCCTCGCCCAGCAGCTCGAACTCGCGCGGGATTCGCAAGGCCTGATATGACTCCAGCCATTCTTGAAGAGGTGGATATTTTAGCATGTTGTGAGTAAGGTGTATAAATGCCCACAAAGCCTATCCGTGATCGTCCGAATCAGTACACTGCATTGGCTGATCCTATGCCGTCTTGGGTGATGGATAAAACTGGTGAATTTATGCGCATCGATGAAAAAGTAAGAAGAGTAGTTGTGTTTGTAGGGATTGAAAACTCCGGTAGGTTTGTTCCGCTTGGAACCGGGTTTATCGTAGGTTTTCGGTACGCTCAAAAGCACGATTTTTTCTTCTTGGTTACGGCCGACCATGTGCTCGAATCTGTTACCCCAGACGATTGCGGTACGCCTGAATCGTAGGGACGGGACTGCGTCCTCTATCTTGCTTGATAAGGGAAAAGCGATAAGGCACACAAATCAAGCAAATGATATTGCGTTAATCCCCATAATGCCAGACGTGACTGTGTTCGATATGCTGGCATTGCCTATTGCCAGGGAAGAAGTAGTCAAGCAGCGCTCTGAGATATGGGATGTAGCTCTGGGCGATGAAGTTTGCGCGGTTGGGCTCTATACCTCACATCACGGACGAACAAAGAACGTGCCGGTAGTGCGTATCGGCAATCTGTCTGCACTTTGCGACGAGCCGGTGGACACGCTCAAAGGAGCCGTTGATGCCTATCTTGTCGAAATGAGAACAATAGCAGGCTTAAGTGGCTCTCCTGTTTTTATCGTGGTCCCTCCCGTCGGTTCTAGAGATGGTCAAGTAGCAGTTTTCAACGGCTTTAATGTGGTTCCTCTTGGAATATTGGTCGGCTATCACGTTGTAGCTTCGAAGGAAGATCAAGTTCCGGTGCCACGTTTTCGGGAAAGCAACGCGCCCCAAAACGAACAAGACGAATATTATAGCCCGGACGAACGGAATACCGGCTTTGGGATTGTGATTCCGATAGAACGGGTCATGGAGATTCTTGAGCGAAAAGATCTTCAAGCGGAAATGCGGCTGGCTGTAGACGCCTGGGGGCGAGGGACCGGATTCCGAAACGCCTAAGCGTCCAATGCCGCGAAACAGAGGGTTTCGCGGCCAGAAGCTGGAACGCGCAGGGTTGCTTATGGCATGGTCATACATGAGGCTCGAGAGCGCTTCGAAGCAAATGGGACCGAAATCGCGTGGCGAGAATCCCTACTTAACCAGCCAGTTCTCGCACGTTAGGCCTTCGACGCGGGCGAACTCGCGCTCGTTGGCGGTGACGAGCGTACAGCCGAGTGTCATCGCGTGAGACGCAATCAGCATATCGTTCTCGCTGATGATCCAGCCTTGGGATTTAAGGGCCGCGCGTATATTTCCGTAGTACACATCGGCCGGCGCCTCGAACGGCATAACGCTAAAGCGCCTGAGAATGCCGTCTACACGCGCAGTCAATTTCGGCGAAGCTTTCTTGGCGGCGCCAAAGCGCAGCTCTGACGCGACTATGATGCTCGTCAGCACGTTAGTGTGGCCGGCTTCCGCGATGCGTTGGGCTACGGCGCCTGCAGGATTGCGGATCAGGTCAGAGATAATATTGGTGTCGAGCAGATACCGCATTAAAGATCGACTGGCCGCGTTGGAAGCCTTTCGATGTCAGGAAAGTCCTCGTCTAATGGCTCCAGGGTTTTGAGGTAGTCCAAGAGGGAATTAAGGCGCGGCGCGGGCTCGATGATGAGCTTATCGCCCTCCTTGCGCATGATCGCGTCTTCGCCCGGCAGTTCGAACTCGCGCGGGATGCGCACGGCCTGGTTCCGGCCGTTCTTGAACAGTTTGACGTGACGTTTCATTATTCCCATGCGCTGCTCCTTTTGACGCTACTGCCCTTCGGGCTACCTTTGCGCGTTGAGGCATATGCCGCAGCATAGGCCAAATTGGCCGCCCCGTCCACAATCTTAGCTCCCGAAGCGCCCAAGCTTGCGCCAGTGAGGTCCCCCTTGCCAAAAATCGACATCGTACAAGAGGCGCAGGAGCGCCTCGAAGCCGCATGGATAGAGGATCGCGAGATCCGCGAGGATGGGTTCATGGACCTGAAGTTCCTGGCCGCCGCCGGCCAATGGCCAAACGAGATCCGGGCCTTGCGGCAAGGGAGAAACGGGGCTATTCGCCCAGTGAGGCATCGGTATGCAGCGCCCCACGCTCCCAAAATAGGCCGGTTCAAAGGAGAACATGCGTCTCTATGACAGATCGGGTTCGAACGGATGCCTGTGCATGGCGGCTTATCTGGTGGTGGACCGGACTTTCCGCTGTTTTTACCGCACAGATGAAGGCGCTTGAGTTTTGGCCCTCGTTGCCACCAGAGGCGGGCGTTGCTTTCGGTGTGCGTCTCGCGCTGGACTTGTCGGGTCCGTTCGTCTTGCTGTGCCTATTTGGATTCGGCATTTGGCTGGCGATCGCGGCAGTTTTGGCGCTGATCGAGCGGCGCGTGAGGCGGGCGCTATCGCTTATCTTCGCACTCGTTGCTATACCGCTGCTGTTTGTGGCGCAAGCGCGTCTCAATATGTTCGATCCCTATTATTGGTACGTGCTCGCGAATGAAGCCCGCTTCGAAGCCCAGGCGAAGTCTGCCTCTGGGGCAGGCGCCGCGGCATTCGCCGTCATCGAAATGCGCGACGTCTCGATTGGGATGGTCACGACGCCTCCCCGGTACGCATCAATCGTTTACGACGAGAGTGACGAGATCGGCCTTAATCCTGCGGACAGATCGGAAGACTGGAAGTCGCGCCATCGGGCGCAGCTTGAATTCGCAAGCGCCGGTTACGCAGAGTCATGGTATTGGGTGAAGCACTTGGTTGGCCATTTCTTTCTGGTTGGGTCCGGCGGCTAAGGCGATGCTGCGTACCGCCTTGCTTTCGCAGGCAGGAATTTTGGATTTTGCCAAACCGCGGCATGGGTACCAAGTACCCAGAGCCAGATTCTGACCAGTAGCAAAATCGGAGGGTGAAGCCAATGGGGAGTAACGCTCCGTTCTATGTCGAAGATATTTATAAAAAGCTTGTTCCTGCCAAATTTCTGGTCGGTCCAGATGGGCAGTATGTAATCAATCCGAACAAGACATTGAATACAATAAGTAAACATGACAATCATTACTATAATGCCGATAGATCGGAGATACGGAATGCGAACCCGGACAACTATCTCGTGGTGCCCTACAATTATACGCTTGGCCACGCGGTGCAGTTTGCCAGCGATGTGAATAACGCTCCGGCGTATGACATTTCTCCGAACGCAATGATGATAGGTGCATTCGTCGGGCCGGGTTCGCAGAACTTGCAGACAGCCTATCAGAATATCGACGGCTCAGTGACCCGCAACGGAGACCACGTTCCGATGTTCCAGGATGCGGCGTCGTTTCATCTTGGCTTTATCTCCGCGCTGAGCGGATACGGACCAACATTGGCGCAGATCGGCGGCAGCGGGCTTGATCTTCCTGCTCAGGGTTTGAATTGGGCTCATGGAAACATAACCCTCCGGCAGGCGTGGGATAACAACGCGCGCAACATGAACTCGATTGCGGCCGGAGCGGACTATGCCGGGGGCTATGTGCCAGGCCCAAATCCGTCCAATCCCTACGGGGCGCTGGATCAAGATTTCATCGATCAGCCCCAGCCGGCCGCCCTTGGACAGAACGCTTTGAATAGCTTCCTAAATCCAGGTTCAGGCGCTTTCCTTGGCGCCGCATTCCCGCAAGTGGGGCAATCTGGACAAAACGCGCTGGTTCCGGTCCAGAGCCCGGACGCGGGTGCGCTGAATGCCCTCTTGCCCAGGCCAGCCTACTTTCCGGGCAACGCGTTAGCCTTCTGATCCCGGCGAAAGCTCCAGAGTACTTGCTCGAATTTCAAAGCGCCGCCGCGCGCATGTGAGGTTCCCTTGCCAAAAATCGACATCGTAGCCGAGGCGCAAGAGCGCCTCGAAGCCGCATGGATTCAGGATCGCGAGAACCGCGAAGACGGGTTCATGGACCTGAAATTCCTCGCGGGCGACCAATGGCCAAACGAGATCCGCCTCCAGCGCGAGGCGCAGAACCGCCCGTGCCTGACCATCAACCGGCTGCCACAATTCGTGAACCAGGTAGCCAACTCCGTGCGCCTCAATCCGCCGGCCATCAAGGCGGTTCCGGCGGGTGGCGAAGCGACGGCTGAACTCGCGGAGATTTACTGCGGGCTCATGCGGCAGATCCAATACCGCTCCAACGCCACAAACGTGTTCGCCAACGCGGTCTACGGCGCGGTTGCGTGCGGCGTCGGCCACTTCCGCCTCGTCACCCAGTATGCGGACGAGAACGGCTTCGACCAGGAAATCCTGATCAAGCGCATCCAGCATCCGCTATCGGTGTTCTGGGCGCCGGGTTCGGTCGAGCCCGATAGGTCGGATGCGGACTATTGCCTCGTGTCCGAGATGATCTCGCGCAAGGACTTCCAGAAGCGGTTTCCAAAGGCGGCCATGACCGATTTCGTGGCGCCATCGGATCTCAACGCCGAGAGCGGACTATACTGGGCCAACCGCGACGCCGTTCGCATCTGCGAATATTGGGTGAAGCGGCCAACCGAGCGGACCATCGCGCGACTCGCTACCGGTGCCACCATCGACATCACCGATGTGGAGCCGAAGGAGTTGCAGGGCCTCAGCGTCATCGCGGAGCGGAAGGTGCGCTCGCACAAGGTCGAGCATTACCTGCTCAGCGGCGAGCAGATCCTCGAAGGGCCGAACCAGTGGGCCGGGCGCTACATCCCGATTTTCCCGGTGATCGGCAGCGAAACGCCGCTCGAAACCAAGGTGATCCGCAGCGGACTGATCCGCTTCGCCAAGGACTCGCAGCAGCTTTACAATTTCTGGCGCTCCGCCGCCGCGGAGAGCATCGCGCTGGCGCCGCGCGCGCCGTTCGTGGCAACGCCCACGATGATCGCGAAATTCAAGGGGCAGTGGGACACGCAGAACGTCATTTCTCGGCCCTATCTGCTCTACGAGCCCGATCCGGACGTACCCGGCGGCCGGCCGATGCGCGAGCCTCCGCCCGAGATTCCGTCCGCACTCGTGAACGAAAGCGGGCAGGCGGCCGACGAGATGAAGGCGACAACGGGCGTTTACGACGCCTCGCTCGGCGCGCAGTCGAACGAGATTTCGGGCATCGCCATCCAGGCGCGCACCGGCCAGGGCGATATTTCGGCGCTGCATTATCAGGACAACCTGATGGCGACGCTTAACCATCTGGGCCGCGCGCTGATCGACCTCATCCCCAGGATCTACGACAGCGAACGCGTGGTCGGCATCATCGGCGAGGACGAGACGCACGAGCCGGTGCGCATCAATGTGCCGGTGATGGGCACCAACGGAAAGCCTATGCTGATCAACGATCTGAACCAGGGCACATACGATGTGCGGGTGAAGACCGGACCGTCCTACGCCACAAGGCGCGCGGAGGCCGCGGACGCCATGCTGCAGTTCATCCAGGTTGTGCCCCAGGCGGCCACGGTTGCGGCTGACCTTGTGGCGCGGAACATGGATTGGCCAGGTGCTGACGAGATCGCGGACCGGCTCAAGCGCACGCTGCCGCCGCAAATCACCGGCGAGGCGCCACCGCTCGGAGCGCAGATTGCCGCGGTCCAGGCCCAAGTTTATCAGGAGGCGCTTGCCCGGGCCGATTTGGGCCGGGTGCAGGGGCTTGCGGTCAAATCGCAGGCGGATGCCGCCAAGGCGCGCGTGCAGGCCCAGGACGCAGCTGTGCGTGCGCTGTCGAACGTTGTGGACGCGGTGAACGGTGCGCACCAGGATGGGATGCAAGCGATCGTGCGGGAAGGGGCGCTGCAGGCGCGGCAGGCCAGGCGTTCAGGAGAACGGGCCGGAAGCGGGTAAAATTCCCGGGTTTTCGCCCAGCAGGTCTTAGGCAGCCGTGTAGAGCGTTGGCGCGTCAGGTGCGGCGGTACCCTTCACGCGATTTTCGTTCGAGGCCTTATGTGCCATTGCGGAATGATGGGAAGCGGCGAGAAGTTCGCAACCGTTTCCGTTTTCGCATTGGCTCCGGCCGCGGACTTGGCCGTGTTTGCGGCGTTCTGGGCGGCGGTATTGCCTTTGGCGTTCTGCGAGTTGCTGCCTGAACCCTCAGAATCGTTCATATCGCTGCCGGCACTGTCGTTGTCCGTGCCCTGGCTCGCCGTTGCGTCGCCGACGGCGAAAGCCGTGACCGCCGTGCTGCTTTGCGGAAGAGGCTGCACGGCATCGGGGGCGGTAGGCGAGTTGGACGCGGCTGTCACTGTCAGCCCAAGCAGCGCGTTCGAGACCTGAACGCCGATATGCGTGGACTTCGTTACCTCCGTTTCCGGGGGACCGGAGGCACTGGCTGGTACGGACGCATACGCGCCCGGCTTGACTTCGGGAGGCGGCGCTGGACTGCTGGCCGCGAACGCCGGCATAGCAGCCATGGCTGGTGCCGGGGTTGAAGCGATGGTCACTCCCGTAACGGCGGATGTCATTGACGCACCCATTTGTTACGCACATTCTGCCGGGTAGCTCCTCCATATAGCCGCTCCTGAGCCCGGCAATATTCTAAGCATACGCTTCGGAAATTAAGCCTTGGCTCGCGGCTTTAGAGCAATTGCCGCCCGGTACGGAACGTCTCCTTAACCGTGCCGCTTCTGCCAGCCGGTGCAGCTTTCGCCTTCATCCCTCGAAAAATCAGGACAGACCATGAACGCAAATGACGGCATGCCGTCTGTGGACGATGATGCACCGGCGTCTCTCCCGCAGACCAATCTGGACCAGGCCGCAAGCGGAGACAGTTCCTCCGGCAGCGGGCGGGAAGACCGCATCCGCGGGTTCATCCAGCAGAAGCAGGCGGCGGATGCGCTGGCTGCGCGCAGTGCCGCGGAAGCGGCGGCGCTCCGGCACGGTTCGCAGAATGCGGGCAGGCCAGGAGACTACCGCGCGCCCGAGGAGTACACGCGTGCCATAGCCGAGCAGGCCGCGCGCGAAGTGGGTGCGGGCCTTCTTGCCCGCCAAGCGGTTCAGGCGCAGGAGCTTGCCGCCAGGGCAGCGCAGGACGCCTGGGCGGAAACGACCGCCGAGTTCCGGCAGCGCGTGCCCGATTTCGATGCGGTGGCGAATAATCCCAATCTCGCGGTTACGCCGGTGATGGCGGACGCCATCCGCAAATCGGCCCGCGGCGCCGAGATCGCCTATTACCTCGGCAAGAACCCGGGCGAAGCGGCGCACATCGCGTCGCTGCCCCCGGTTTCGCAGGCAACCGCGATTGCACGGATCGAAGGCCGCCTTGGTGCCGGCGCCGTATCCGTAAGCCGCGCACCTGAGCCCGTGGGTACGCTATCGGGCCGCAACAGCGGCTCCGCAAAACCGCCCGAAGACATGGACTTCGACGAGTACCGCCGCTTCCGCGGCTTTTAGGCATCATTCGCCCAGCAAAAGTCCTTCACCGAAGCCCCCCTCACCCCCAACCCCTCTCCCGCAAGGGGAGAGGGGAGTCCGGCTGCGCCCGTTGAGAAGGCGTCCCCCTCTCCTTGCGGGAGAGGGGACAGGGGTGAGGGGGCCATCCAATTTCTATGAACCAAGGAGACCCGAATCTCATGGCCTCATCCCTTCTCACCCCCAGCATCATCGCCAAGGAAGGCCTGATGCACCTCGACAACAACCTTGTCGCCGCAAAAATGGTCTACCGCGCCTATGAATCCGAGTTCGGCGAGACCAAGATCGGCGACACGCTCACCATCCGCCGTCCGGTGAAATATGCTGTGCGCAGCGGTTCGGTCGCCCAGATGCAGGACGCGGCCGAAGGCAAGGTGCAGATCAAGATCGACACCCAGCGCGGCGTGGACCTGCGCTTCCCGACCAAGGACCTGACGCTTACCATCGACCGCTTCGCCGACCGCTATCTGAAGCACCCGATGATCGCGCTCGCCAATCAGGTCGACCTCGATATCCTGTCGATGCACAAATTTGTGTGGAACTGGGTGGGAACGCCGGGCCAGACGCTTTCGGGCTACAAGTCCTTCATCAAGGGTCCGCAGCGGCTCGACGAGATGGCCGTGCCTGCCCCCCGCGCCGCTTGCCTGGCGCCTTCCGATTTCTATGGGATGGCTTCGAGCTTCACCGGCCTTTATGTACCGGATGTCGCCAAGACCGCCCTGGAGAAGTCCAAGCTTCCCATGGTCGGCAACTGCGACTGCTACTCCTCGCAGAACGTCGTCAACTACACCGTTGGCAATTACGCGGGCTCGCCCATCATTTCGACGACGGCTTTGGCGAATGGCGTCACCAATACCGGCGTCACCACCTACGCCGCCTCGATGAACACCAATCAGACGGCAATCCTGGTGGACGGACTGAGCGCGGGTGCTACGCTCAACGCAGGCGACGTGTTCACGATTGCGGGCGTCTACGCCGTCAATCCGGTGACGAAGCAGGCACTGCCTTACCTGCAGCAGTTTGTCGTCTGCGCGCCGGTTATCGCGACCAGCAGCGCGGATGCGATTACGATTGCGCCGGCCATCATCGTTTCCGGCCAGTATCAGACCGTGAGCGCGGCCCCGGCCCAGAACGCGGCTTTGACCTTCATGGGCACGGCCAGTGCCTCCTATCCGCAGAACCTCGTCTTCCATGAGAACGCGTTTGCGCTCTGCATGGTGCCGATGGAACTGCCTGAAGGCGCCATCAAGAAGGCACGGCAGAGCTACAAGGGCCTCTCCATCCGCGTTATCTGCGACTACGACATCATCAACGACATTAACATGTGGCGGCTCGATATCCTTTACGGCGTAAAACCGATCTATCCGGACCTCGCCACCCGCCTTTCCGGCGCTTCGAGCTAAGCCCGCATGGCGTCCCGGAAGTGCCTTGCGCATTTCCGGGATTTCCCTATCCGAAGTCCCCTGTCCCTAACGGTCCCGGATTAAGTGCAAGGCGCTTTCCGGGGTAGCGCTTTCTCTTGAATTTGGAGCAGATTCATGCCCGTAAAACAGCTTTCCGACGGCAATCCCGACGGCACGGTGCTTGGCCAAAGCGCCTTCGACCTCATCTCCTTCTACAATGTGCCCCCGGTCGCTCAACGCTCCGGTCCTGCGCAAGCGTCCGTCGCTACCACCGCGCCGGCTGCCGGAGCCTTCGGTTTCACCGAGACCCAGGCGCAGGCGATTATCACCCTCCTGAATGAAATCAGGGCGACGCTCGTAGGCGCCGGGCTGATGAAAGGTCAGTGATGGCTGCCGATACACGCCTCTGGATGTACAGGGCGGGTGAAGCGCAGCTTTTCGAACATCCCGATGAGGTGCCAGCCGGACAAGGCTGGCAGCGCTTCCCGGTTGCGGGCGACGAAGCCGCTCCGGTTCCTGAGACGCCGCGCGTAACTCTGCCCGAGCCTGGGCCGGACCAGGAACTGACCGATGAGGAAAAGCTCGACCGCATGTCGCGGCAGCGCCTGATGCAGGTCGCCGCGGACTGCGGGGTCCGCTTCGATTTCCGCTGGACCAAGGCCCAACTCAAACACGCGATCATCGAGGTGCTGAATGACAACGGCCCGTGACATCGTCGCCGGTGCATATTACCGGCTTGGCCTGCTTCCGCTGGGGGCGGATCTCGACCCTGGCCGCGCCGCCGCGGGCCTGGCCGCCTATAACGATATGCTGAACGCATGGGCGGCGGACGGAATCTTTCCCGGAGGGCCTGCCGCTCCGGCCGTGGAAGCAAACGGCATCTTCGTGACAAGCGATTTCGAAGATGGCGATCTAACGGACACGTCCGGGGCTTATCCGCCCTACGGTCCAAGCGATGCCGCCACAGCGTCCTATCCGGCCCCGCTCAGCGAGGGGATGAACGACCGGTTTCCTTTCCCCGTCACGTTCGTGGAAGGGGCGAAGGCGCTTTTGGCCGTCGAGCTTGCCTCGGCAAGCGGAATCGAGCCGCTGCCTTCGACGCAGAAGCGGGCGCAGACCGCGTATATGGCGATGCTCGCCTACTATGTGATCTCGCCGAAAGCGAGCCAGGACACCGGGCTCACTTGGTCGCCCAGCCTCAGGCGGTACGGGTTCCGCTAGCAGCTTGTCGGACTGGGAGCAGCAGCTGGTATCGCGGTTTTTTATAGCGCGGCAGCCGAGCCTGATGGGCCCGCTGAGCCTTCGCAGCCGCCTCGGCTGCGAAGGCTGGAAGCATCGTCCGAAGGTGTTCCCATGTTCGATTGAGGCCAAAACACCTCCTCAGGCGGCTTTCAGGACGAACATCCGCTTCACATTCCAGGCCATAGTCACAAGGCTCCATTCACCGCGCACGTTTTCGAGACCGCGCAGCAGGAACTGGCGGAATCCGAGCACGGATTTAATAATGCCGAAGACCGGTTCGGGCATACATTTACGCTTGGCGTAGAGCGTCTTTGCCTTCCGGCGTTTTCAGCCGATGCGCCATAGCTTCGGCTGGCGTTGGATCCTCCGGCGCGGGCGGCGCCCCGGCAAACCGCTCGCTCAAGGACGGGTGATGGCTATCCCGGTTCATGGCGATGAGCGGCTCTATTCCGGCCTCCGCGCAGGCATTCGCATTGGCCTCGCTGAAATAGCCGTTATCGGCCAGCATGTTGGAAGCCTTGCCCAGCTCTTCCGGCAGGGCGCCGGTCTTGGCCAGCATCGGCTCAAGCTGCTGCTTATCGTTGGGGGCCTGCACCACATTGCTGGCAACTACCAGCAAGCTGTTTTCGGCCACAACGGCTTGGGCATTGTAGCACTGCTCAAAGCCGCCGCCCGCAACCGGCATGATGCGCAACTCTTCGTCCGTCAGATTCACTTGATCGCTGGGCAGCGGCCCTTCAACCGGCGGGGCGGGCGGCTTGCCGCCGGGCTTCTTGCCCGTGGCCTTCTCCTTGGCCTCGCGCGCGGCAAGCTTGAGTTCATGCTCAGCCTTCTCGCGCTCGTAGCGCTCCTTGGCGCGTGCTTCGATCTTCGCTTTGGCCTCCGCGATCTTCTTCAGCCGTTCCTGGCGCCGCGCCAGTTCCTCCGGAATGGACATCCCATCGGGAAGGTCAGCCTTATCGGCGGCTTCGGCCTTCGCCAAAAGCTCCGCCACCTCTGCCTGCAATTGCGCTTCGATCTTGCCCGCGTGTTCGTAAGACAGCGCGCTGTGCCTGCTGGCATTGGCATGGATCTTCGTGCCGTCAAGCGCCACCGTCCCCAGCTTCAGCACGCCCATCTCGCGCGCCAAAAGCAAAATCTTCACGAACAGCGCCTCGATCTCCTTCAGAAAGCGCTTGCGGAACGCCGCGATGGTATCGTGATCGGGATGCTGGTTTGCGGCTACGAACCGGAAGGCCACGGAGTCATAGGTGGCCCGCTCCAGCTTGCGGCTGGAAAATACGCCCGTAGCATAGCCGTAGACGAGAATGGCGAGCAAAACGCCCGGATGGTAGCTGGCCGAGCCGGAACCGCGATAGGCTTTGCTCATCGCGGACAGGTCCAGCCCTTCTATGATTTCCACAACGAAGCGGGCCAGATGCCGCTCCGGCAGCCAGTCCTCGACAGAAGGGGGCAGCAAATATGCCGTCTGCCGGTCGATAGGGCGGAAATTGCTCATGGGTTGTCTTCCAAAGCTGGCCGAATCAATGGCCCAACTCTGCACCCAATGCCTCGCGCCAAGCTAAGTCCGACAGGCTGCTAGGGCGATTTCGCGGAAAAGCCGGTTGCCCGGATCTGCCATGAACCGGGCCTTCCGCCCCTCACCCTGTCCCTCTCCCCATGGGAGAGGGAACGCCCGAATTCCCGCTGCGGGTAGTTCAAGGGTTCCTTCTCCCATGGGGAGAAGGACAGGATGAGGGGAGAGTCCCTCGATCAGGCCTGGGCAGCGGTACTGCCGATTTCGCGGAGGGCGCCAGCCCTCTTGCGCAAGGGGAGACGGGGATGTTGCTTCCCCCCTCCAGCCATTCCCTCTCCCCATCCTTTTCTAGGAGCAATACCAATGGTCGCAGTCGATTTCGGGCACACGTCGAACCCGGACAAGAGCGGGTTTGCGTCGAACCAGCGCCTTTTGAACGCCTATCCCGAAGCGATGGGCGAAGCGGCGAAGTCTCCTCTGCCGGTTTACGGCGTGCCGGGCACGTCGCGCTTCGATACCGGCGCAACGGGGCTCAACGGGCCGTGCCGGGGCATGCTCTATGTGTACGGCAAGGGGCTTTATGTTATCGCCGGAACCAAAGCGGCGCTGTTCGGCGACCAGGGAAACGCTACCGCCGTCACGGGAACGATCCCTGGCAGTTCGATGGCGGTCATGGCCGCCAACCAGCGGCCCAATCCGCAGATCGGCATCGTTGCGGATGGCGTTTATTATGTGCTCGATACGGGCACCAACACAATTACCAAGCCGGGCCTTTCGACCCTTCCAACGCCCAACAGCGTCACCTTCCTCGACGGCTATCTTGTATTCTCGATTGCCGATGGCCGCATATTCCATACGAATTTGAACGATGGGCTGACCGTAAACGCGCTCGCCTTTGCTACGGCCGCAAGCCGCCCGGACGGACTCCGGCGGATCGTGACCCATCGCGGTGCGCTGATTGCGCTCGGAGAAGGCAGCCTTGAGATCTGGGAGGACGCTGGCACGATGCCGTTCGCGTTCGCGCCAATCCGGGCTGATGTGGACATCGGCTGCATCGCGGAGCACTCGGTGGCAAGCGTTGCGGATTCGCTGCTGTGGGTCGATCAGAACGGCATGGTCCGCCAGCTCAGCGCATCCTCGCCGGTGCGCATCTCGACCCATGCGCTGGAACGGGCGATCTCGGATTTGACCTGGGACGAGCGGCGGGGCTTGCGGGCCGTGTATACGCATTTCAACGGTCACGACTTTTACGCGATCACGAGCCCCTATTGGACCTGGGAGTACGACCTGGCCACCGGCCTCTGGCACGAACGGGCGAGCGGGCAGTCGCCCAACTGGTTCGCGCAAGGGTTCGAGTCGTTCAACGGCAAGGTAGTGATCGGATCGAGCCAGGACGCCCACCTGCATGTGCTGGACGACACCTCGCAAACCGAGAGCGGAAGTCCGTATGTGTTTCTGGCGCAGTCGGCGCCGCTGCACGCGTTTCCGAAGGGGCTGATCGTGGATCAACTCGACGTCGACATCATTCCTGGCGTTGGAATAACCGGAGCGGACGCCGAAGCCGCGAACCCTAAGCTGATGCTCGACTGGTCGGACGATGGTGGCCGCACCTGGACGGGCGGACGCGTGGCTTCCCTGGGCGATGTGGGCGAGCGCTATGCGGTGGCAAGCTTCCATCAGCTGGGGGCGGCGCCGCGTGCCGGGCGGACGTTTAGGCTTTCGTCTTCGTCGTCTGTCATGCGCGGCATTTTGAATGCCGATGCGCGGGTGCGGCCAATTCTTGCGTGACCGAATTCTGGGGAGGGTTGTATGTGTGAAACGATGCACGTAAAAAGAGCAAATAGCTGTGGAATACAACCCATGCGGGAGGTGACGGGATATTTCTAGGTATTATAGGGTCATCGAAGCGATTTGTGCCGCGCCGGGTAAATTTGCGCGAGCGGGGCATGCGGGCGGCGCGAGAAGCGTTCCGTCATGGAAAGGAAGCTTTGGTGATCATGATACGCAGAGTGGCTATTGCATCGGTTCCGGTTTTCGCGCTAGCGGCAGGCGGGGCTTTGGCTCAATCGAATTCGTCGGGTGTGTACCAGTATGGCTGGCAGAATTCCGCCAGCATCGACCAGGCGCTAGGCAGCGGCTTAACCAATAACGCTACGATCAATCAAGGCGTAGGCGGCGACGGGACGGCGAGCTATTCCGGCCAGGCCCAGATAACGCAGATTGGCGGGGCTGGATCGCAGATAAGCTCCGATATCGTCCAGAACGGCAGCAACCAGTATGCGCGGACGTATCAAAACGGAGGCCCAGGTGGTACGCAAACGTCGGGCGTAACGCAGAGCAACAGCCGGAACAGCGCCATCGTTAACCAGTATACGTCTGCCGCAACGGACAGCCAGCAGTCGGTCATTACCCAGACCGGCGCGGGCCAGCCCTGGAGTTGGAACACGGTGTTCGTGAACCAGTACGGGCCGAACGACAACTCCACGATCTATCAATCGGGGTACGGCAACGACGGAACCACGAGTTCAGCTGCGGTTCTGGGTATGCCAGGACATGGGCCAACCTTCAATGTGTCCACAGGCATAAGCGTTCAGCAGGATGTCAATTCCGCGAACACCTCGGTTGCGAACCAGTACAGCAACTATAGCGGAATTTATGTCTACCAAGCCAGTTGGGACGGAATCGGCGGAACGAACCAGTCTACTGTGAACCAGTTTGGTAGTGGAAACTACAATTTTGTGGGCTTAGACCAGAGAGCCAGTTCCGGAGGTACGAGTAGCTCCATCATCAATCAAAATGGAGGCAGCTACAACGCCGCCTACTTCATGCAATGGGGAACCGCTGGCAGCACGCTTTATTCAGATATCGAGCAGTCGGGTGCAAACAACCTCACTCAGCTGTGGCAAACACCCGCATATGACGGCTCCAGCCAGTATTCCTACATATCGCAGACCGGCCAGAACGGCTTGATTCATAACGAGCAGGACGGAATCAACGATTACGCTTACGTGGTTCAAACCGGGCAGGGCAGCGACGGGACGGGTCAGTCGCGGTATTTCCAGCTTGGCCCCGTTAGCGGTACGATGCAGTCGGGCGTGAGCGTCTATCAGGACGGGCAAACGGCCAATAACGCCAAGATCTACCAGTACAGCGATTATAGCGGCGCCAGTATCAGCCAGAGCGGCTCATCCGGAACGAATAATTCTGTCATCTATCAATATGGAGGCAGTAGCGATTTTGCCGGCAACATGCAGGTTGCGGATGGCGGCGGCATAAATGGATCAACGATTACTCAGAACGCCGGTGGCAGCGGTAACCTTGCCGGGGCAATTCAGATGGCCGGCGCCGGGATGACCAACAGTTCAACCATCACGCAAACGGGCAGCTACAACACGGCGCTGGTGTATCAGCATCGCTGAGGTGCCACACCGGAGAGAAGATACGCTGGGATAAGCAGAAGCGTCTGGTCCAGCTTTGTACCTTCCGGCCCAAGGCCAGCCTCCGGCATCGAACTCAAGCCAACTGATAATAACATGGAAGCGGTCCTTAGCGGGGCCGCTTCTGCTGTTTCGAGGCGGCCCATCGCGCGCCGCTTTGCCAGCCATCCAACAAAGGAGGCCAACTCATGACCGGGAAGGCCAATCTTTTTAGCCGCTTCGGGTTCCAGGTGGGCCAGGACGGCAAGCTCGACAATTACACGCGCGCTTTCTTCTCGAAGTTCAGCGGCCGGACCGGCGCGGCGGTCCCCGAACTGGATACGGGTTCCTCCTGGGCGCAGATCGCCGCAACCGCAAACGGCCTGATCGGCGAGTTCGTGGCGCAAGGCTGGGTGCAAAAGGGCTTCGATGCGGACGAGACCGCATTCGCCAGCGCGGTTAAGGCCGTAACCATGATCCCGGCGGCGACCGAATGGGGCTATGCGCCTTACGAGGTGTTCCGGGACGTTGTCACGAACGGCGCCGAATTCGTCGAGACCCAGAACGGCTACAGCGCCTACGATAGCTCCGGGTGGTTGATTGGCTATGACGAGGCCGCAAGCGCGGGGCGGATCGGAGGTGCGGCGTGCGACTGGGCCACATCGCTTAACAGCCTGCAGAACCAGCTGCCCAATTGCGGCCTCGTCAATCTTTACGTGGCCTGGTACGGCAACGATCTTCGCGCGGGCTCGTGTACGCTGATGCCGGGCGTGACGTACGCAGGCTCCGGCGAGATGCCCCGGGAGTGGTCGTGCAACGGTCTGACCCGTGCCCAAGCGCATATGATTTCGACCTATAACGGCGGTGCGGCCTTTGGCGGGACGCCGGACGACCAGTCGGTGGTGGCGGCGATCAAGGATCTGAAAAGCCGGGGGCTGAAGGTTTGCCTGACGCCCTTCATTTTGATGGACATTCCTGCCGCAAACACGCTGCCCGATCCCTATAACGGCGGGGAGGGGCAGCCGGTCTATCCGTGGCGCGGCCGTATCACGAAAAACTACGGCACTGGCGACGGGACGTCCCAGGTGGCCGCAGAGGTTGCCCTGTTCGCGGGGCAATACCGGAATTTCGTGCTGCATTACGCGCAGCTGTGCGCGCTTGCGGGCGGCGCCGATGTGTTCATGCTTGGCACTGAGCTCCGGGGCCTGACCTGGCTGCGCGATGCGGCAGGCAGCTATCCGTTCGTTTCGTTCCTGGTGGAACTCGCGGCCAGCGTCAAAGACTTGCTGCCGGATGCGCAGCTTTCCTATGCGGCGGACTGGTCGGAATGGTTCGGCCATCAGCCGCAGGACGGATCGGGGGACGTGTTCTTCCACCTCGATCCGCTATGGTCGGACGCCAATATCGCAGCCGTCGCCTTCGACAATTACTGGCCGCTCTCCGACTGGCGCGACACGGTGCCCAATATCGACGAAGTAGCGCGTGCAGATGGAACCGTAACGGCGATTACCGATTACGATTACCTCATGGGCAATGTCCGGGGCGGCGAAGGCTACGGCTGGTATTACGCGAGCGTTGCGGACCGGGCTTCGCAAACGCGCACGCCCATTACAGACTACCGGTACGGCAAGCCTTGGGTATTCCGCTACAAGGACATTTGGAACTGGTGGTCGAACCTGCATTACAACAGGCCGGGGGGAATCGAAGAGCCCTCTCCCACGTCCTGGATACCGCGTTCGAAGCCCTTTTGGTTTACCGAACTCGGGTGTCCCTCGGTCAACAAGGGCTCGAACCAGCCCAACGTATTCTACGATCCGAAATCGTCGGAAAGCGCGATACCGTACTTCTCGAACGGTTTGCCGGATTACGTGATCCAGCGGCGCCACCTGAATTCCATGCTGCGCTTTTTTGACGAAAGCGATCCGGAATTCACCGAGGACCGCAATCCGCCAAGCCCGCTCTACGACGGTCGCATGGCCGATCTGAGCCGGGTCATGATCTACACCTGGGACGCCAGGCCCTATCCCTATTTTCCGCTTTATCAAAATCTCTGGAGCGATGGCGCCAACTGGATTCTCGGCCAGTGGATCGGGGGCAAGCTTTCATCTTACGCACTACCGCAGGAGCTTAACAGCATGGCAGTAGCGTCTACGAGGGCTCCCTTGAGCCCCTACATCGTCGATCCGGCGACCGGTCAGCTCGACAAGCAGTACCGGGACTTCTTCGAAGGCATCGAGTTCGTGCAGGCCGGGCCGATTCCGAGCCTGACGCTGGAACCAACTTCCACCGAAGCGGCGAACGCAATCAACGCGCTCCTGTCCGTGCTGCGCTCTCAAAAAAGGATTGCCTCATGAGTACGTGCGACTTGTCTGCGCCACCGCTCTCAGGACTTTCCGAGCGCAAAGCCCTGGTGCGGCGAGCCGCACTTGAAGACGTGGCCCGCTTTGTCGAACTCGGTTTGCGCTTTTATGCCGAAGAGGGCGGCCGGGAAGCCTGCCCGCGCGAACTTGCGCGGTTCGCGTATTCTCATCTGGGCGATGAGAGCCGGGTCATGCTGGCGGCAGGGAACCCTGCTAGCGGGTTTCTATGCGGAGTTCTTGTTCCGCATTACTTCACAGGCGAGCCGACCGCCTTCAAGACGGCTTGGTATGTGGTGCCCGGTGTCCGCGGGCTTGGAGCCCACCTGCTTCGCGCTTTCGAGGCTTGGGCCAAGGCCAAAGGTGCACGCCGTATCATCGTCGCCGGGCGCCAGGAGCGCACGCTCGCCCTGCTTGGGCGGCTCGGCTACGCGACGCTAGAAACAGTAACTTCAAAGGATCTCCCATGGCAGAAGCAGCCCTTCCCATCCTTGTAGGCGGAGCGGCCTCCGCGCTTGGAAACTATTTCGGCGCGCAGTCGATGGCCAATGCCGCGCAGCAGTCTGCGGCCCTGCAGCAGCAGAGGTTCAATCAGGCGGTAAGCTACGAGCAGCCCTATATGCAAAGCGGCCAGAACGCGTTGAACCAATACGGCAATGCGATCGGGCTTAACGGATCCTCGGCCCAGCAGGCCTATTACGACAATTTCCAGAACGATCCCGGGTTCCAGTCAGGCGTGAATTATGGGCTGCAGCAAATTCAGGCCCAGCAGGCGGCCCAAGGCATGGGGATGTCCGGCAACACGCTGGCAGCCCTTCAGGGCTATTCCCAGAATGCGCTGTCGCAGGAATACCAGACAAGGCTTAGCGACCTGTTCCAGAATGCGCAGCTCGGCGCGAGTTCCACTAACGCGCTGGCGAGTGCCAGCACGGCCAACGGAAACGCTGCGGCAAGCTACAATTTAGCGGCGGGACAAGCAACGGGTTCGGCGCTGTCGGGGGTGGGAAACAGCCTTTCCAGCGCGATGAACAACTATTCGAACTACTACTATGGCGGACAGAGGAGCGCTTAAGATGAAGTCCTATCCGGCAGCACCTTCGGTTCACCCCCGTAACGCATTGCTTGGAGCGGCCCCGCATGCCCCAAAGCCAGCGGAGCGAAAGCCCGTAAACATGCCCGGCCTGCTTGCAAGCGCCATCGGCCATGCGGCGGCGCTATCCGACACGCCCTCGAAATGGGACTCGACCATTGCGATGCTGAAGCAGCATGGCGTCGATCCCGCAGGGTTCGAGGATTTCAAGCAGGGAAGGCCTGGCCGCGATGGCGGCGGCGGGTTTAACTGCGCCGCAGGACGAAACGGGCTGACGGCTCCGGCCACCTCCGGAACCGAGCGGCAGCGAGCTTAAGTATTTCGTATTCCGAACACATTTTGGCCAAGGCGCTGGGCTTTTGGTCGATGTCCGGCGCAGCTCGCGTATAAGCCGGGGCGATCCATTTGGAATATGGGAGGGACCGTGAAAAAGCTCCTGGTATCGTTTGCCGCGCTTTGCGCTCTGACCGTAGCCGCAAGAGCCGCGGGTTCTACTGTAGATGAGAGTTTCCTTTCGGAGATTGGCGGCGCCAAATTCCTGCTGGGTCAGTTCTTTACGATCCTTGCCTCGGCAGTTGGCGTCTATTTTGCCAGCTATGTGGGCTTCCAGCGCAGCCTGAAGCATAGCAGGCTGGTTAAAGCTCAGCAGACGTCGGCGCTGCTCACCGCCACCCGCGTGGAGCTGACGCAGAATATCGTCCGCATGCGCCAGCTCGACGAGAGACTGCCAGCCGAGTTGGGCAATGGTGTTTCGAGTGAAGAGTGGCCGCATTTGCGCCTGTTCGTTTGGCATGCCGCAGGGCGCTCTTCATATGCCTTCGATCTGCCGCCTCAGATATTGAACGGGGTACAGGCGCTCTACGAGGATCTTGGGGCAATGCTTCAGGATCGCGCGTCCCGGGAAGACTTCCTGCGCTTGACCACGTCGAACATTTACTCCAGGACGCAATACAAAATACGCCTGAACGCGCTCTTGAGCGAGGCGGAGACAACGATTTTACCGGTCCTCGATAAAACGGTAGCCGAAGCGCAGCGGATGGCGCGAAGCTATCCAGCTGACCTTGTTTTGCAGCCGGTATTGGCGGTTTGGAGGCGTTGCGGGAAAGAGCGCAATTCGCCAGGGTGTTACGTGATCGCGGCAGCGTGCCGCCTCATAGCAGGAAACACCATGGCAGATGGAACGGCTCAGGATCTTCTCTTCAAGGTAAGCGGCGGGATCGCGCGCATCACCATCAATCGGCCCGAAGCCCGCAACGCCTTTACATTCGGCATGTACGAAAGGCTCGCGGAGGCGTGCGAGGCGACCGGCAGGGACGATAGCGTCAAGGTGCTGATCGTAACGGGCGCTGGCGAGATGGCCTTCTCGGCAGGGACCGACATTGCGGCATTCCGGGATTTCAAGACGCCCGAAGATTTGATGGGCTACGAAGCCTTCATGGAGCGGGTTCTTGGCGGTCTGGAGCGGTGCCGGGTGCCCACAATTGCAGCCATTGCCGGGGCGTGCACCGGAGGCGGCGCCGTGATCGCGGCCTGCTGCGATCTGCGCATCGGCACGGTGGACACGAAATTCGGCTTTCCTATTGCGCGAACGCTCGGCAACTGCCTGTCGGTCCGCAATCTGGCGAGGATGTCCGGTCTTATCGGTGCCCAGCGCGTGAAGGAGCTGATTTTCACCGCCCGGCTCATCGAAGCAGAAGAAGCTTTAAGGATCGGCCTGCTTACTGAAACGGTGAAGGACCGGGCAGGGCTCGATAAGCGGGTAGGGGAACTCGCCAATACGATAGCGGGCTATGCGCCGCTGACGCTGCGCGCGACCAAAGAAGCGCTGCGCCGCTTGCAGGAAAACGAGGTGCCGGACCGGGACCTGATTTTGATGTGCTACATGAGCGAGGATTTCCGCGAAGGCATGAGCGCGTTCCTGGAGAAGCGGGCCCCTAATTGGCAGGGGAAATAAGCGCCTACCTGTCCGTCCGTTGAATTGGTTTCGGCACGAATTGTTCCTATAAGGAAGGGGGCGATTTAATCGGAGGGACCAAGCCATGCAGGCGCAGGCGCCAAAGCGCGACGCAACGTGGGACATCGCAAGAGGCATCGGCATGATCCTCGTGATCTACGGACATCTCCTGGAGCCGATGTACCCCGCCCATGGCGGAAGGCCCATCATCCAGGCCGCCGCGGATCAGTGGCAGGTTATCTACTCCTTCCACATGATGCTGTTCTTCCTCGTCTCGGGCGCGGTGAACCGCAGCCTGCCGAAGAAGGCTTGGCCAGACGTGCTGCGCGCGTCGCTCAGGCTCCTTGCTCTGGCCTGGACGGTGCACGTCATTGGCTGGGCGTTCGGGCTGGCTATCAACCCGGATGCACGAAGCTCCTTTGGGGGCGCTATCTGGAACCTCGTGGACCCGATCCTGGAAGGCTACAAGTGGTCCGTGGGTGTGCTCTGGTTCCTCACATCTCTTTGCTTCGTGCAGATTTTGGCCTATTGGTCCTTGCGCCGCTTCCCGGCAGTAGCGGTGCTGGTAGCGGCCGTGGCGGCGACGGCGCTCACGAGTTACCTGCCTGAGCAATATCTCTTGAAAACCTGGGCGCCTGGCTTGTCGTTCTTCGCGCTGGGCTACCTGTTTTCGCAGTGGCAGGTGCGCTGGCCGTTCTGGGCGGCCATTCCGCTCCTTGTTGCCATCGTCTTCATCGCGCCGCTCAATCACGGTTGCACCTTCAGCTATGCGCAGGCTTGCGGAAGCAACCCGTTCAGCGTGAGGATGTTCATGGGCAGCTACGGCTTTCTGCCGGTGTTCTTCCTGTCCTCGCTCGTGGGCTCGCTCGCCATCATATGCCTGAGTGCGGGGCTCGCGAAGTTCAGCGCTTCGGAACTTCTCGCTTACATGGGCAGGAAGAGCCTGGAGCTGTTTTTCATCAACGGCTTTGTGGCAACGTTCCTGTTCGGGTTTTTCTGGGAAATGAAATGGCCGGAACTCAGCTGGTTCCACTATGTGGGGCTGTTCGTAGGGATCGTCGCCGCGCACCTGCTGGCGCTCCTGATTTTGGGCCCGGTGCTGGCCTGGATCAACGCGGCGGGGCTTGCCATCGCGAATTTCCTGGCGCGGATTTTGACCGGGGGCGCGCAGAGCAAGGCGGCATAAGCTGCATTTCAGGAAGGGTGCGATCTGGCCGCTTTGTGGCGGCCGGGCGGCCCCGTAGCGCTAAAGGGAAGCGGGCAGGGGCAGCACTGCGAGGCCCGCCAGCGCGGGGTTTTCATCGGTCAAGAGCGCAACAGGGACGCGCTTCAGCCATGCGCTTCGCGGGCCGGTTCCCTCGAAGGCTTCGCGGAACACGCTAAGATCTGCGGATCTTGCCAGGCTGCGCGCGACGCTGCCGCAAAGGAACACGCCGTCCCATGCGGCGCTGGCAAGTACCAGGTTGCCAAGGACGTTGCCTGCGATCTTCGTAAAAAGCCGGAGCGTTGCGGCGCAATCTGGATCGGTGCCGGCCCCGCTGAAGATACCGGCGGCTTCTAGTTGGGTAGGAGATTTCGACAGAGCGGCGTGGAGATTGACGATGCCGCGGCCCGAGAGGACGTGCTCCACGGACGGGAATTGGCGCTGCAAGGCGGCATCTTCCCAATCCGGAAAGCTAAGGGAGACATGACCGGCTTCGCTGGGGCATGACACCCAGAGGCCATCCGTCCGCAAAAGGGTCGCCGCGCCAAAGCCTGTACCGATGTTCGCGACCGAAACGCGCTGCAAGGCGGCCAGATTGGGTGTTAGCGTGCCGATGGCCGCAAAGCCGCCAGCGGAAATGCCCGGCACGCTGAACGCTACGGCTTCGACGTCATTGATTATTTTGCAAGGCGCGCCCAGTTGGGAAGAGACCTCGGCCTCCGAGATTTCCCAGGCGAGGTTCGTAAGGCTGACCTTGCCGGAAGAGACGGGGCCCGCCGCTCCGATTGCCGCGCCCAGGCAGCCCAGCAGGCCGCCGGTTTCATCGATATAGGCGCCGAGCGCTGCATAAAAGGACGGGAAACGCGAAACGGCGTATGCCTGAGCCGCGAAAAGGCTGCCTGTAGCCGCCCGCGCGAACCTCACATTGGTTCCGCCAACGTCTGAGACGAGCCGCCAGCCGGTCATGCCGCTACCTTGGGATGGCACGCGCACAGAGCCTTGAGAAAACTTTTGCGCCAATAGCGGACGTCATGTTTCTTGAGGCGGCTGAGGAGAGCGCTATGGCGCTGCCTGCGTTCGCTTAGAGGCATTTTCAGCGCAAGCTGCATCGCGTCCGCAGTGTCATCGATGTTGTAGGGGTTCACGATCAAGGCTTCTTCAAGCTCTTCGGCGGCTCCAGCGAATTTGGACAGCACGAGCACGCCAGGGTCGTCCGCATTCTGTGCCGCCACATATTCCTTGGCAACCAAATTCATGCCGTCCCTGAGCGGAGTGACCAGTCCTACTTTGCACCCCCGGAACAGCGCGGCCAGAGTGGTCCGCGGAATCGTACGGCGGATGTAGCGCAGCGGCGTCCAGTCGAAGTCGCCGAACTCGCCGTTGATTGCGCCGGACAATTCCTCAAGCTCCTTTCGGATATTGGCGTAGGCTTCGACCTCGATGCGGGTCGGCGGAGCGATCTGCATGTAGGTCACGGTCTTTATATGCTCGGGGTGACTTTCGAGAAGCTTGCGGAACGCCTTGAGGCGCTCGGGAAGTCCCTTTGTATAGTCCAGGCGGTCGACGCCGATGATGTGGGAGCGCACGATGGATTTGCGGTTGAGGCGTTCGATGTGGGAATCCGCTTCGGGTGTCCATGCTGCGGCGGCGAAGTCCTCTACATCGATGCCGATGGGGAACGCCTTGGCTACGATTGTGCGTCCGAAGGCCTCAATCTGGCCGAAGTCGAGCGTCCTGCCGCCGGAATGCTCCGAGACGAAGCGGTGGAAGTTGCTGGCGTCGTTTGCGGTCTGAAAGCCTAGCACGTCGAACTGAAAAAGCGCCTCGATCAGCCAGTCATGTTCGGGGATGGCTTGCAGAAGCTCCGGTGGCGGGAATGGGATATGAAGGAAAAAACCAAGACGCTGGCGCACGCCGAGTTGGCGCAGCTTCTTAGCCAGCGACATCAAATGATAATCGTGAACCCAAATGATGTCGTCCGCTCTTAGAATAGGAGCGAGCGCGGTCGCGAAGTCCCTGTTGACCCGTTTATAGCCTTCGAGATAGGCGGGCTCGAATTGTACAAGGTCGAGCCTGTAATGGCACGCGGGCCAAAGCACCTTGTTGGCAAAGCCAAGATAATACTCGTCGTAGTCCTGTTGCGTCATCGGAACGGTTGCCACGATGACATTGCCTTGAAGCGTTTCGGTTACGGTGATTGCGGATTCATTCTCGACAACGTTGCCATCCCATCCGAACCAGACGCCGCCAATCGTACGGATTGCATCGCCGAGGGCTACAGCAAGCCCTCCTGATTGCGTTGGGTTTTTCAGGTCCGCTACCCGGTTCGATACGACGACGAGACGGCTCAAACAAATGCCTCCCAAGGTTTGGACAACCGCGTTGCGCCATTAATGATGCCAACCATGGAATAGGTTTGCGGGAAATTCCCCCAAGCCGCGCCGGTGACGGGATCGGTGTCTTCGGACATCAGCCCCAGGTGGTTGCGGGTGTTCAATAGCGACTGGAAAATCTCCCGTGCCTGGTCTTTCCTGCCAATACGCGCGAGGCAGTCCAGGCGCCAGAAGGCGCAAACATTGAACGCGGTCTCGGGCAAGCCGAAATCGTCCGCCGCCTCATAGCGCATCATGAAGGGCCCCCGGCCCAGCACTTGCTCAATCTGCTCCACGGTCGAAAGGAAACGCTGGTCGCCGGCCTCCAGAAAGCCCACCTCGCCCATAAGCAGAACGCTAGCGTCGAGGTTCTCCCCGCCAAAGCTTTCGACAAAAGCCTTGCGTTTATTGGACCATGCGTTGCTCAAAATCTTGGCCTTTATAAACTCCGCTTTCCGGTGCCAGAAAGCCTGCCTATTGCTTAGCCCAAGATACATCGCGATCTTGGCGAGCCGGTCGCAGGCAGCCCAGCACATGACACTCGATGAAGTATGAACACGCGAGCGCGATCTTAGCTCCCATATGCCCGCATCGGGCTGATCGTGGAGTTTGAATGCCTGCTCGCCAACGGCTTCGAGCCGGTGGAATTCCTCGATCCCAACCCGAACCGAAAGCCGCTGGTCGATAAACGCCTGAGCGGAGCCCAATATAAGATTGCCGTAGGTATCGTGCTGGAAGTGCTCGTAAGCTTGGTTTCCGATTCGGACCGGGCTGTTATCCACCCCGGAGGGATACTGAAAACCGGGCAGGTCCACGGCTGTGCTCTCGGCAAGGCGCTCCTCAAGCGCAATGCCGTACACAGGCTGAATATGCCCGTTAGAGCGCGCCACGACGTTCATGAGCCAACGGTAATAGTGCTCAAGCGTGCGCCCGGCGGACAGGCTTGAGAGGGCGCGAATAACAAAGTAAGCGTCACGGACCCAGCAATAGCGGTAATCCCAGTTTCTGCCGCTGCCTGGGGCTTCGGGAATGCTGGTCGTCATGGCAGCGACGATGGCGCCGGTCGGTTCGTAGGAACAGAGCTTGAGTGTGATTGCCGCCCGGACGACCGCGTCCTGCCATTCGGGCTGGAGCGCCAGCCTCAAGCTCCAGTTCCGCCAGTAGCTTTCGGTGTATTCTTCGAAGTTGCGGGCAATCTCCATCGGACTGTCCGAAAGGGTCTCGTCCGGCCCAAGCACGAGGTTCACCTGGCCGTTCAAGTTAAACGTTGTCTCCTCCAGGATATAGTCGAGGGGGGCATCGGTAGTCAGGCGCATGACCGTGTCCGGGCCGACATAACGGATGTGGTTCGATCCATAGGTCAGAGAAGGGGCTGCCTGCCCGTAGTTGAAGCGGGGCCTGAGCCTGATGCGGATGCGGGGCTGGCCATCCTTGATGGAGACCCGGCGGATGAGCATCTGGGGGCGGAAAGGCCTGCTTCGCCTGTGGAAGCGGGGTACGAAGTCCGTCACCTCGATAGAACCGCTTTCACCGAGCAGCACGGTTTTCAGGATTGCGGTATTGCGGACGTAGGACTGTTCGGAACTCTTGAAGCCGTCGAGCTCGACGGAAAAAGCGCCGTCATGAGGGCTGCCGCTGGCGCTGCCCAGCAACTGATGGAAGACAGGGTCGCCATCGTATCTCGGCAGGCAGCACCAAACGATCTTTGCACTTTTGTCGATAAGGGCGCTGATTCCGCAGTTGCCAATAAGCCCAAGATCGAGATTACCCATGCGCCTGGTTTCCTTTCAGCCTTTCCGCGGTGGTTGACAGCCAAGTGAGAAACGCGCTCACGGAGGAGACGCGATAGCGCGCTGCGGTATCGCCGGGGCCGACTTTGACCGAGATGCCGTCGAGCGCATTCACTGCTGCAAACGCATCCTCATCGGTTACGTCGTCTCCCGCAAAGAAGGGTACCCGGCCGCGGAACGGGAGTTCCTGAAGAAAATCGTGAATGGCTGTGCCCTTGGTAGCGGCATGGAACCTGGTTTCGATGACCATCTTGCCGCGGGTCAGCACCGTCTTGGGCGAAGCGGCCGCAGCGTCCTCCACGAGAGACAGGCAAAGCGCCTCCAGGTCGGGCCGAAGCCGGTAATGAAGCGCCAATGCGCCACGCTTTTTCTCAAGCATAAGGCCTGGATTGTGGGTTACGAAGGGTCTGAGAATGTTCTCCAGCGAGCAGGCCGCGTTCTCTTCGGCCCGATAGGCTGAAATCGCGCCCGCTCCATTGCGCCGCTCGAAACCGTGAACTCCGGCGACAGGCAGATGCATGGGTGAGAGCAGGGCATCGATGGAGTCAATCTCTCTGCCGGTGACGATAGCAAGGGCCCCGGACGCCGCTTGGAAAAGCTGTTCCAAGGCTTGGCGTGCATGGTCCCCAAGGACGGCAGCACCAGGAGTTTCTGCAAGCTCGGTCAGGGTGCCGTCGAAATCGAAAAAGAAAGCGTAAGCGCCGGTGCCGTATAAGCTGGGGAGGGAATCCATAGCTGTCATCTGTTAGAGGTTTGGCGGACATAGCCTGGCGGCAAGAGCCCCAGGGCAGTTGGCATCGGCCGGAAGTTTGCGCCGTCTTGGTGCCGGTTTCATGCTAAATTTGCGCTGCGGCCTTAACTCCGGCTTGGATGGGAGCCGCTATCATCCGCCGCTTTAGGGGCGGAATTTTGAGGCATAGCGGGGAAACTCCCTCAAAGCCTGGGGCGAAACTCTACGCATGGTAAGGATTGTCTGCGCGTTCATTGCATTTTTCGCATGGCATGGAGCCATGGCAGGCGAGATTCGCAACGAGTTCATTCGCTTCGGCGGCGCTCGGTCACACGATGCGCTATATCGTCTATCTGCCGGACGGATACCAGGGTTCGAAGCTTCATTATCCGGTGCTCTATCTCCTTCACGGCGCGGGCGGCGACGAGCGCTCGTGGCAAGATTTGGGGCACATCGAAGAAAAGGCCGGCTGCTGATTGCCAGCGGGGCCATACCGCCGGCGATCATCGTAATGCCTGGCTGCCCGGCATGCTGGTGGGTCGATGGGGCCAGGGAACATGCAGAGACTGCATTCTGGTCCGATCTCATACCCTTGATGGACGTTCGCTATCGAACCATCGAGACGCGCGGCGGCCGCTTAATCGCGGGTTTGTCTGCGGGGGGGTATGGAGCTGTCCGGTTCGCGCTTCGCTATCCAGATAGATTAGCAGCGGTTGCGGCGTTGAGCCCGGCCGTCTACAGCGGGCCGGTGCCGCAGTTTTCCGCGGCCAGGGCGCAACCCCCGTTTCTTGGACCGGATGGGAAATTCAGTAGGGCAGCCTGGGACAAGCTGAACTATCCGGCATTGCTTGAAGCCTATTTTGCGCAGCCTTACCGGGTCCCGGTCTACCTTGTGTCCGGAGATCGCGATAGGCTGGGCATCGCATCTGAGACTGCGCTGCTATTCCAGCGTCTCCATGAACGCCAGCCAGACAAAGCCGAGATCCACGTCGTAGATGGAGATCACAGCTGGAAGGTTTGGCGGGCAACGATAGACAATGCAATGCAGTATCTCTTCCAGTCTGCAGACAAACCGCGCCCTGCCACACGAAGTGCAGGGCTGACGGAGACGATCCGGCGATAGCTGCGCACCGTTCCGGCTTATTCGGGCGGTTTAACGTGGCATACAGCTAATCGACGGGCGCGCCCGTCCCGGTTACCAGGATGGCAACGGGCGGCGTCTGGCGCTGGCACGCTGTCCATCCGGCACAGGCCGGCCATCAAACGCCTACACTCCGATCCCGCCGCGTAGAGCACTACGGCTCTCAGGCATCGCTTACGCTTTCCAGAAATCAAGAGCCCGCCACCGCCCGGTGCGGCTCAATCCGGCGCGCCTTCAGCCGGTCCTATTGGGCTGCCCAGGCGGCGACGGCACGGGCGCCATTTCCTCGAACACACAAACCATTGGGAGCTGACATATGATTACCCGCTTGCGCTATCCGAAAGGGTACCAATTTTTCGACGCCAATGGGGCTCCATTGGCTCTTGGAAACCTGTACTACTACGTAGCAGGTACTACGACGCCACAAGATACCTTTTCTGACAGTGCTGGCACGGTTGTGAATACAAACCCCATCGTTCTCGATGGGTCGGGCCGGGTGGCCATCGACGTGTATCTCGGCTCCGACGCAAATTACAAAGAAGTCCTGACGACCGCGAGTGCAACGGTTTCGCCTTGGCCAGACGACAACATTCCGCAGGCAACTCAAGCAGACTGGAATGCTACGAGCGGGCCCAACCAGATATTGAACAAGCCGGCGCTGGCGGCAGTGGCCACCTCGGGCAGCTACACCGATTTATCCGGCACACCGGCAACGGACACGCCGTTTACTGGAGATAGCGGTACAGGCGGCGCCAGCGGTCTGGTACCCGCTCCTGCTGCGGGAGATGCAGTTGCGAACAAGTTTCTCAGCGCGACTGGTGGATGGGTCACCCCTCCAGGTGCGGCCGGTTCAGGTGCCACCAACCTAAGCGTCACCGAAAGTGCGGTGAACGTCGGTATCGGTTCCTCCAGCGGGACAGGAGTTCACAATCCCTGCCGCCACATCGTCGTTAGCCGGCGTTCTCGATGCGGCCCGGGCGGCCAAGATCGACGGCCTTGCCACGGTAGCAACGTCAGGCTCGTATACCGATCTCTCCAACAAGCCAGTCGATATGAGCGGGGCAAGCTCCAGCGTCGCTGGGCAGGCCGGATTCGTTCCGGCGCCGGCAATCGGCCAGAATGGCTTGTTTTTGCGCGGGGATGCCACTTGGGCCGCGCCGGCCAGCAGCACAAACCTCAGCGGCACGGAAACGTCCAATAGCGTATCGATCGCGTCTTCCACTGGAACCGGCGTTACGATAAGTGCTGCCACGTCAACCAATGCCGGCGTGCTCGACAGTGCTCGCGCATCTAAAATCGACGGTCTTGCGGCAGTGGCAACGTCGGGCTCCTACACCGACCTTGCGAACAAGCCGTCAATTCCTTCAATTCCCAGTGCATTGTCCGGGCAGGCCATCGACAACGTTACGCGCGTCGGGATCAACACGGCCGATAGCACGAACTCGCTTTCGGTGAACGGCGCAAGCGTGCTGTTTACCAACAGCGGCGATATGCATGCGACGATTTCTAAAGGAACGGCATCGAACACCGCAGCAATCGCTTTTCAGGACG
>CAVYEY010000025.1:0-59856 GCA_963767435.1 uncultured Alphaproteobacteria bacterium | reverse complement strand
CAGCTGATTCCTGCCCGAGGTGCGAGAGATGTGCAATGCAGATCGCTGTCATCACTACAACACGAACTGGATGTGCCCTCCTGCCTGTGGCTCCCTGAAGGACTGTGCTGCCAAGGCTGTCGGATTCAAGAAGGGGATCATCGTTCAAAGCGTGGGGGATGTTGAAGATTCCTTCGATATCGAAGCCATGGATTGGATCGAAAAGCAGCACAAGAAGTGCTTCCAGGATTTCGCAGCCGACCGCTCGTGTTCGCGCTCGTCGCCGATGTCGAGCGCTATCCGCAGTTCGTCCCGCTGTGCAAGGGCTTGCGCGTGCTCCGGCGCGAGCATCACGGGAGCCACGAAACGCTCACCGCGCGCATGACGGTCGCCTACAAGCTCTTCACGGAGAGCTTTGCGAGCCGCGTGGCGCTCCGCCCTGACGATCACGCCATCGTTGTCGATTACCTCGACGGGCCGTTCCGCCGGCTGCATAACCGCTGGACGTTCGCCCCCGCGGGCGAGACGGGCTGCCAGGTGGGCTTCTTCCTCGACTACGAGTTCAAGAGCCACACGTTCCAGATGATGATGGGCGCCGTGTTCGACCACGCCTTCCGCAAGTTCGCCGATGCCTTCGAGGCGCGCGCCGATGCGGTGTACGGCAAGCGGCAAGCCGCTCCCGCCCGGTAGCCGCTCCGGAGCTAATTATAACGGGGGCTATACGGGATGCCTATGGGAGCGATACGCAGGCTTAAGCGCGACGGGTAGGGGGAAAGGCCAGGGGGCTTGCCCGGGGCTTGCCCCCTGGACCCCACGATTTGGAGGAATTCGCGAGGGCTTCGGCCTAGCGGCACGCAGGCGTTGCAATCACATAAGAGCATATAGCGTCATCTCCTACCGGCGGCAGGACACAAAGCAAATCGCGGGCCGGATCTTCGACAGGCTGGAGGCCAAATTCGGCGCCGGCTCCACATTCATGGATATCGACCGCATTCCCTTCGGCGTGGACTTCCACACCTACCTCGACGAGGCGGTCGCCGTGGCGCGTATCGTGCTGGTGCTGATCGGCCCAGGCTGGGCGGAAGCGAAGGATGAGGCCGGAAGGCGTCGGCTCGACAACCCCGACGATTTCGTCCGCATCGAGGTGGAGGCGGCGCTGCGCCGCAACATCCCCATGGGTGCTGTGCTGATCGACGGCACGCCGATGCCGCGCGCGGTGCAATTACCCGAAAGCATGCGCCCGCTTTTGCGCCGCAACGCCTCCCCCGTGGATGCCGGCCGCGATTTCCATGTGCATATGGACCGGCTGATCGCGGACCTGGAGAAGCACCTAAACGGGCAGCCCGCTTCAGCGCCTGCCGCCAGCGCCCCACCGGCGGCGAAGCCTGCCTGGGCCAGCAATACGGACAGCGACAAATACGGCCGCTGGGCGGAGTTCGCGCTGGGCGGCGTTACCCAACGGATGCGCTGGTGCGGGCCGGGCGCCTTCACCATGGGCTCGCCGGCGGACGAGCCCGGCCGCTTCGATGACGAAGGCCCGCAGCACGAGGTGCGGCTCACCCAAGGCTTCTGGCTCTGCGACACGCCCGTGACGCAGGCGCTCTGGAGAGCGGCGATGGGCGGCAATCCGAGCTACTTTAAGCACCCCAAGCGCCCGGTGGAGCAAGTGAACTGGGACGATGCGCAGCGGTTCTTGCAAAAGATGAACGTGGGCGTTCCCGGCCTCGATCTGGTGCTGCCTACGGAGGCGCAGTGGGAATATGCCTGCCGCGCCGGCAAGAAGACGGCGACCTATGCCGGGCCGATCCAGATTTTGGGGGAACGCAGTGCGCCGGTGCTGGACGAAATCGCGTGGTATGGCGGCAATAGCGGCGTTGGGTTTGAATTGGACAGCGGGTATGACAGTTCGGGCTGGGCGGAGAAGCAGTACAGCCATAGCCGCGCCGGCACCCGTCCGGTTGGCCAGAAACTACCCAACGATTGGGGGCTTTACGATCTGCTCGGCAATGTGTGGGAATGGTGCGCCGATGACAGGCGTGAATATACGGCCAATGCGGTTACGGATCCCGCTGGCCCCCTGGATAGCGCCTTGCGCGTGCTGCGCGGCGGCTCCTGGTTCGAAAACGCCAGGCTCGTGCGCGCAGCGAGCCGCAACGGGCACGGGCGCGCGTCCCGGCACCGCAGCATAGGGTTGCGCTGCCTTTCAGTTCGCCCGTGAGCACCAGCAAGCAAGGGAGCCGGGCCTCTGCAGGCGCGCGGGACGCGCGGCGGCTTAGGTCTGGCGGGGGAAGGTGCGCGAGCCATGCAGCTTCATCTGTTTCTTAGCCTTGGTTCCGTGTTAGAGTGAATCCATGAGCAAGAGCTACACACCCGGCACCGAAGCGGACGCCATCGTTGCCCGTCAGATTGCCAGCGGGCGCTACTCCTCGCCCGACGAGGCTGTGCGCGCGGCCATCCTGCTGCTTGAGGAGCGCGAGGCGGCGCTTGCGGCTCTTCGCGCCGGCATCGACGAAGCGGACGCCGCTTTCGCGAACGGCGATTACACCACCTACGCCACGGCTGGTGAATTCCTTGCTGATATTCAACGCCTGGGAGACGAGCGATTGCCGCAAAAAAACTGATTGTCACCAGTCCGGCCAAGCGCGACTTGGCGGATATTTTTAATTATGTTCGCCAACACGATCCCGCCGCCGCTAACCGGCTTGCTGGGGCTCTGTTCGAGCATTTCAAAACCATCGCCGCCACGGCAAATCCGGGCGTTCCTCGCGACGCCATCAGGCCAGGGCTCCGGCTTGCCGTTCATAGGCGTTACAACATCTATTTTCGCGGAACGGCTGGCGAGATTGTAATTCTGCGCGTGCTCCACTCCGCCCGCGATCTTTCAAATATGCGATTTGAGTAGGCGGCAACGGTGGAGATCCTGCACTTCCTCCACGGCAAGAAAGATTACCCGCTGAATGAGCGATTACACCAAGTCCGCCGCGCGCAGCAGCAGGCGGAGCGCGGTCTCGACCGCTTTCGCCCGCACCTCCGCGCGGCCCGCATCCCCAAACCGCTCCTCGTGATGGATCGCGGCGAAATCCACCGCATCGCCCTCCCGCGACAGCGCCTTGGCGGCGGCGAAGTGCACGAGTCCCACGGGCTTCTCCGCGCTCCCTCCGCCCGGCCCGGCAACCCCCGTGATAGCCACGGACAGCTGCGCCCGCGATTGCCTGAGCGCGCAAGCCGCCATGGCGATGGCCACCTCGGCCGAAACCGCGCCATGCGCCGCAATCAGCGCCGGATCGATGCCCAGCATCTCCTCCTTGGCCTCGTTCGAGTACGTCACGAAGCCGCGCTCGAACACATCGGACGAGCCAGCGATTGCCGTGAGCGCGCCCGCCACAAGCCCGCCCGTGCAGGATTCGGCCGTGGCGATCATGAGCCCCAAGCCGCGCGCGCGCTCCAGGACTTCGGCAGCGAGAGCAATAATGTCTTCCGTCATGGCAGAGCCTCAAGCCGGTGCCCGGCATCTGGCGCAGTAACCCCCACCCCAACCCTCTCCTTATGGGAGAGGGAGTCCCGGTGTGCCCGCTATTAAGGCGTTCCCTCTCCCATAGGAAGAGGGACAGGGTAAGGGTTACAGCCCTTGGTGTTTAATCCGTCCGGGCGGATACCGGCATCTATCTTACTAGGCTCAGCGGCCGAAAACCACTGTCGCGGTGGCCATTGCGGCGATGCCTTCCTTGCGCCCGGTGAAGCCAAGCCCTTCGCTCGTCGTCGCCATCACGCTGACGCGCTCGCGCTCGATGCCAAGCAACGCCGCGATTTTCTGGCACATCGCCTCGCGGTGCGGCCCGATCTTGGGCCGCTCGGCAACGATGGTCACGCCCGCATTGGTGATGCGCCCGCCCTTGGCCTCGACGAGCTTCAGCGCGTGGACGAGGAAGACGCCCGAGTCCACGCCGCGCCATTGCGGGTCTGAGGGCGGGAAATGGTCGCCGATGTCGCCCGCCCCGATGGTGCCCAAGAGCGCGTCGGTCAGCGCATGCAGCGCCGCGTCGCCGTCCGAATGCGCAATAAAGCCGTGGCTGTGCGGAACCTTGATGCCGCAAAGGGTGACGTGGTCGCCCTCGCCGAACGCATGCACGTCAAATCCGCTGCCGCACCGCACGTCGGGCAGCGCAGCCCCGTCCGCGATCATATCCGCCATGGCTAAATCCCCGGCTGTGGTGATCTTCATATTCTCAGTCTGGTTATCGACAAGCCCCACCGTGAGCCCCGCCCATTCCGCGATGACGGCGTCATCGGTGAAGTCCGTGCGGCCTGCCTCGATGGCGGCGCGATGGGCCTCGACGATCTTCTTGAAGTGGAACGTCTGCGGCGTTTGCGCCCGCCAGAGCCCCTCGCGCGACACGGTGCCCGCGATGGCCCCGTCTTCGCCGCGCTTGAGCGTATCGGTCACGGGGGCGGCGGCAATGGCGCCGTCGAAGAGATCGAGTGCTGCGATGGTGCCGGAAATGCAGTCCGCGCTGACGAAAGGCCGCGCCGCATCGTGGATCAGCACGGCATCTGGGCAAAGCGCTGCCAGCCCCTCAAGCCCCGCCAGAACCGAAAGCTGCCGCGAGGCGCCGCCCGGCACAGGGCCAAGCAGCTTGGGCGAGGAGAGGCCCGCCACCGATTCCCCATAAAGCGCCTCGTCGCCCGCGCGCAAGGAAACGATGACATGATCGATTTGCGGGTGCTCAAGAAATGCGCAGACCGTGCGGCGCAAAACTGTTTGTCCACCGATGCTGCAATACTGCTTCGGCCGCCCTTGTGCCGTCCCGGCGCGCACACCGCTGCCCCCGGCAACGATCACCACGGCGTTGATTTTGCGAATTTGGTCCTGTTTTTGCATTGAGTTATGTGAATGCCCTTACAAGGCTCCAGGCCGTTAACTGGCGTGAACCTTATAGGGCGTCCGGACAGCCGCCAAGCGCTTTTGCACGGGGCTGTATTTCGTTTGCTGAGACGGGGAACGCTTTGATACAATGCCTCCAAATTAACCGCCCTGAATTGGTGCCTAATTTTTGGGCAGAGTGCGTTCCAGAGGTTCACTCCAAAGCCCGGAGCCTGCCACCGGTTGAGGTTGCTTTGCTGACACTGATGAATAAGCACGACAAAGGCAAAAAGAGAGCCCCGGCACGCGCCATTGCGTTGAATTTCGAGGCACTCGTTCAGGGCCTGCCGCATGCCCTCGTGGTGGTCGATGGCGAAAATCGCATCGTTTTCGCCAACCTTGCTGCCGAGGAATTCCTCGGCATGAGCGAGGCGCTGCTCAAAAAACGGGCACTGCACTCCGTTTTGGCATTCGCAAATCCGCTGACCGGGCTCGCGGACCAGGTGCGCGACACCCGGCAGACCGTGAACGAATACGAGCTTGAGCTGTCCATGCCCGACCATCCGAACCGGGTGATCGACGTGTTCGCGTCGTTCTTATCGGAGGAGGGCGATCTGGTGATGCTGATGCTGCAGCAGCGCAGCATGGCTAACATGATCGAGCGGCAGCTGTCACACCGGGGAGCCGCCCGCTCCGTCTCCGCCATGGCCGCGGTGATGGCGCATGAGATCAAAAACCCGCTGTCCGGCATCCGGGGCGCGGCCCAGCTGCTCGAGGCGGGTGCGGCCGAAGAGGACCGTCCGCTAGCCCAGCTCATCGTGGACGAAACCACCCGCATCCGCGACCTCGTGGACCGCATGGAGGTCTTCGGCGACCAGCGGCCGCTGGGCAAGGAACCCGTGAACATCCACACCGTGCTCGACCATGTGCGGCGCATCGCACACGCAGGCTTTGCCCGCAACATTCCGATTGCGCAGGCCTACGATCCGAGCCTGCCCGAGATTCCGGGCAACCGGGACAAGCTCATTCAAGCCTTCCTGAACCTCGTAAAGAACAGCGCGGAAGCCATCGGGGACCGGCCGGACGGGCAGATCACGCTGTCGACCGCCTTCCGCCCGGGCTTGCGCATGCGCATGGCGAATTCGGAGATGAGCCAAGGACTGCCGCTCGAAATCTGCGTGTCCGACAACGGCGAGGGGGTGCCGCCGGGCGTCAAGCAGAACCTGTTCGAGCCGTTCGTAACCTCCAAGGCGCAAGGGTCGGGGCTGGGCCTGGCGCTTGTCGCAAAGATTATCGGCGATCACGGAGGCGTGATCGAATGCGAATTGCGCGCCCGGCTTACAACTTTCCGGACGCTTTTGCCGATGTATCAACCGGCTGCACGCAAGAGCGGGGAGGCGTGACCATGGGACGGGGCAACATTCTCATAGCCGACGACGATGCCGCCATCCGCACGGTGGTCAACCAGGCGCTGGCGAGGGCCGGCGATAGCGCGCGGGCGACCAGCAACGCGGCGACGCTCTGGAACTGGGTGGCGCAAGGGGAGGGCGACGTGGTGATCACCGACGTGATCATGCCCGACGAAAACGCCTTCGACCTGATACCGCGCATCAAGAAGATCAGGCCCGAGCTGCCCATCATCGTCATGAGCGCGCAGAATACGTTCATGACCGCGATCACCGCGGCCGAGCGCGGCGCCTACGAATATCTGCCGAAGCCCTTCGACCTCAAGGAGCTTGTGGCGGTCGTGGGCCGTGCCTTGCGCGAACCCAAGCATAACAAGTCCGCCATGGCGGCCGATGGCGAAGCCGATAACCTGCCCCTGATCGGCCGTTCCGGGTCCATGCAGGACGTCTACCGCGTCATGGCGCGGCTGATGCACACGGACCTCACTGTGCTCATTACCGGCGAATCGGGCACGGGCAAGGAACTGGTGGCCCGCGCGCTCCACGATTACGGCCAGCGGCGCAAAGGCCCGTTCATTGCCATCAACATGGCTGCGATCCCGCGCGAACTGATCGAATCCGAGCTGTTCGGCCACGAGAAGGGCGCGTTCACGGGGGCGGCGGCCCGCTCCATCGGCCGTTTCGAGCAGGCCGATGGCGGCACGCTGTTCCTCGACGAGATCGGCGACATGCCGATGGAGGCGCAAACAAGGCTCCTGCGCGTGCTGCAGGAAGGCGAGTATATGACGGTCGGCGGCCGCGTGCCGATCAAGACCGATGTGCGCATCGTCGCGGCCACCAACAAAAGCCTGGAGCACCAGATCTCGCTGGGCCTCTTCCGCGAGGACCTCTATTACCGGCTGAACGTCGTCCCCTTGCGCATGCCGCCCTTGCGCGAGCGCCTGGAGGACATTCCCGACCTCGTGCGGCATTTCCTGAAGCTCGGCGAGAAGGCCGGGCTGCCGACGAAGTCGCTGACCAAGGAGGCGTTCGACCGGCTCAAGCGGCACAACTGGCCCGGCAATGTGCGCGAGCTTGAGAACGTTGTCCGGCGCCTCTCCGCGCTCTATTCGCAGGAGACGATCTCCGCCGACATCGTCGACAACGAACTGTCCGCCAGCGGAGGCGCTTCCCCCGAGGCGCCGCCGCCCGGCAAGGCCAAGCTCAACGAATGGATGGAGGCGTATCTCTCCGACTATTTCGGCTCCTACGGCGAGCAACTGCCGCCGCCCGGCCTCTACGACCGGATTTTGCGCGATGTCGAAGCGCCGCTCATCACGGCCGCGCTCACCGCCACCCGCGGCAACCAGATCAAGGCCGCCGAACTCCTAGGGCTGAACCGCAATACGCTTCGCAAGAAGGTCCGCGATCAGAAAATCCGCGTCGTGCGCAGCCCCGCCTGACCGGGGTTGTAAGAAGCCGCGGCCTCGCGCAGCCGATTTCGAATTCCGGCCGTTCCGGCGCAACCAGCCCGGACGCAATTCGCTGTGGCCCATCGGAGGCAGGATGGCGCAACCAAAAGTTAACGTTACCCGCCGAAAACCAGCTTCCGGCAAGCTTTCGGACAGTTTTGACACACGTTGCACATCGAATTGTGTTGCCCGTGCCACAATTTTCCCAAACTCGCCGTCCACTGATGCTGCTCGGCAACAGGGGTGTGAGGAACTTGCTTGAGCTATTTCGATAGGCAGGTCATAGGGCGCCTGAGGGAGTGGCTTAAGGCCGCCGGGCGAACTTCTGCGCAAGCATGGAGGAGCGCGAACGGCAAAGTCCACGCGCTTGCCCATCTGGTGCCAATTCCGGAGCCTGTCCGCAAGGCGGCAGAAACCATCGCCGGCACACCGCCAGTGCGCGCCTTGTATAAGGACTGGCGATTTAATGCCGCCCTTTTGGTTGCAGCTTTTGTACTGTTTCACCGCAGCGTCTCTGTGCTGTTAGACAGCATCCTGCCCCCGGACGATCTCTGGGGCAGCGGAGCGGCGGGAACGCTGCTGCTAATCGCGGGCAGTCTCGCTATTGGCGGCGGCATAGGTCTTCTGCTTTGGTGGCTGACCCGGATTGCGCTGCTCGCCAGTCTTGGCCTCGTCTATTTGCTGTTCAAGCGGTTCGAAATCCCGATTCTCGCTGCGGGTAACGCAGTCCTTAGCTCGGCGCCGGGGCGGGTTCTGCTCGGGGCGGGCAGGGTCATTGGCGCCGCCTTCTCCTTCCTGTTGCGCCCTTTCCGCCGCGACATGCGCTTTTGGGTGAGCCTGGCGGTCATCATCGCCGCGATGCTTTCGAGCCTTGCGACATTCCTTATCCTGAACGATCTGACGCCGATCGTTCCGTCGCATTATGTCGTTATCGGATCGCTGGGCCTGACTGCGGTCCTGGTGCTGGCTATCATCGGCATCGTCGTCTTTCAGATCACCAAGCTGCTCAAAGCGCGCAAGCGGCAGACGGCCTGCGCCGGGCTTCATTTCCAGCTCGCAGGCATTTTCAGCCTCGTTGCGCTGATCCCCGCGGTGCTTATGGCGATCCTTTCCACGGTTTCCATCGAACATGCCTTCGACGCCCTGTTCTCGACCCGCGTCAAGACCATCGTGAGCAACTCGGTCGACGTGGCCCAGAACTATCTGGCCGAGAGCGGCGCGGTCATCCGCTCGGATATGCTGGGCATTGCGCGCGAGCTTGAAGGAAACATTACCTCTTTCCGCGACGACAAGCCGAATTTCGACCGGCTGTTTTCGGCTGTCGTTTCCATGCGCAATCTGCCGTCCGCCTACCTGATCGACAGCCGCGGAACCTTGCTGGCCTCGGCGGCGGGAGACGGATCGGACTATCGCGTACCGCCGCCCCCGGACATCGCACGCGCCGGCGACGGCCGGATCGTGCCTTTGAGCTGGGACCTCTCGAACGGCATGGCGGCGCTCAAGAAACTGCAGGCCTTCGGCGACGTCTACCTGTACGTCATCCGGCCCGTGAACCAGAATGTGTACCGCCTCTTGCTGCGCACTCAGGTGAACATCCTGGACTTTGCCGCGCTTGAGCGCGCGCGCGGGCAATACGAGGCCATCTTCGCGATCATGTACGTGCTGCTTGCGCTGACGCTGCTCACCACCGCGATTTGGACGGGCCTTGCCTTCGCCAACCGCCTGGTGATGCCCATCCGCAAACTGATAACGGCAGCCCTGGAGGTGAGCCAGGGCAATCTCAACGTCCAGCTCGACGAAGGATTTGCCCGCGACGACATCGGCAGGCTGGGTGCCACCTTCAAGAAAATGACGGTAGACCTCGAAACCCAGCGTGCCGGTATTATGAGCGCCAACGTGCAGCTCGACGAACGCCGCCGCTTCATCGAGGCGGTGCTGTCCGGCGTCACCGCGGGCGTCATCGGCCTCGATCCCGAGGGCCAGGTCACGCTCATCAACCGTTCCGCGCGCGAGCTTCTAAGGCTCAAGGGCGAAAAGCTCATCGGCAAGCCGCTGAATGCCGCCGTTCCCGAATTTGCCGGTATCATCGAGAAATCGCGCAAGTCCGGCCGGTCCAAACCGGTGCATGCCCAGGTCACTATCGTGCGGGAAAGCGGTGAACATAATTTCGCGGTGCAGGTCACGCGGGAGGAAGAGGATCAGGCCAGCTACGGCGTCGTGGTCACCTTCGACGACATCACCGAGCTTACCGTCGCGCAACGCACCTCGGCCTGGGCGGACATCGCCCGGCGCATCGCGCACGAGATCAAGAACCCGCTGACGCCGATCCAGCTTTCCGCCGAGCGCATCCGCCGCAAATACGGAGATTCCATCACCACCGATAAGGAAATCTTCGACAAATGCATCGCGACCATCGTGCGCCACGTCGGTGACATCGGCCGCATGGTGGACGAGTTCTCGTCGTTCGCGCGCATGCCCAATGCCGTGTTCGAGGATCAGGACATCCGCGAGATCGTCAAGGAAGCCGTCATCCTGTTCCAGATGAGCCGGCACGATATCGAATATAAGCTGGAGCTGCCGGCCGGGCCCATGCATGCGCTCTGCGACCGCAGGCTTCTGACGCAGGCGGTGACCAACCTCGTCAAGAACGCGAGCGAAGCGGTCGAAGCCTATCAGAGCAGCAACGGCAAGGAGCCTGAGAAAGGCCGCATCGTTATCCGCCTGCAGGCGGCCGATCATCGCTATGTCATCGGCGTGATCGATAATGGCTGTGGGTTGCCGAAGGAAAACCGGCACCGGCTAGTTGAGCCCTACGTCACCACACGGCAAAAAGGAACGGGGCTCGGTCTGGCCATCGTACAAAGGATCACAGAACAGCATGGCGGCGTGCTCGAATTGGAGGACGCCCCTGCGGGGGAAGGATACGCTCACGGCGCATGTATCAGGATGTCGATTCCGATATCGCTCGCTGCTGGTGAACCGGACGCGGAAAATAACGGACTGAAGCTGGAAGGCACGGAGCGCGCGAGCGCAACCGGTGCGGCGGCTTAGCAGGGAAAGAGGGAGTTAGCCACATGGCGTCTGACATTCTGATTGTCGACGACGAAGCGGACATCCGGGAGCTCGTCTCAGGCATTCTCGAAGACGAGGGCCATAAGACAAGGCTGGCCAAGGACAGCGACGAGGCGCTTCGCGCCGTCGAGGAGAGGCGGCCGTCGCTCGTCATCCTCGATATCTGGCTGCAAGGCTCCAAGCTCGATGGGCTGGATGTGCTGGCTCGTATAAAGAAGGCTCATCCGGAGTTGCCGGTCGTGATCATCAGCGGCCACGGCAATATCGAAACCGCCGTGCAGGCGATCAAGCGCGGCGCCTACGACTATATCGAGAAGCCCTTCAAGGCCGACCGGCTCGTACTGGTGGTGGCTCGCGCGCTCGAAGCCTCGAAGCTTCGCCGCGAGAACAAGGAGCTGAAGGAGAAGAGCAATTACAGCTCCGAACTCATCGGCAAGTCGCCCAACATGAACCACCTGCGGCAGAGCATCCAGAAGGTGGCGCCGACAAACAGCCGCGTGATGATTACCGGCCCGCAGGGAGCGGGCAAGGAGCTGGCCGCGCGGTATCTGCATGCCACTTCAGCCAGGGTCAACGGACCGTTCGTTGCGGTCAATGCCGCGTCCATGGCGCCCGACCGCGTGGAGCACGAGTTTTTCGGCGTCGAGGAAACCGGCCAGACCTCGCGGAAGGTGGGCGCGCTGGAAGAGGCGCACAACGGCACGCTCTATATCGACGAAGTGGCCGACATGCCTGTGGATACGCAGGGCAAGCTCCTGCGCGTGCTCGTCGAACAGAAGTTCCAGCGCGTGGGCGGCGGCCCGAAAGTGTCCGTGGACGTCCGCATCGTGTCCTCGACCAGCCGCGATCTCGAACGCGAGATGACGGCCGGCCGCTTCCGGCAGGACTTGTTCCACCGGCTGAACGTCGTTCCACTGCGCGTGCCGGCCCTGATCGAGCGGCGCGAGGATATCCCCGAACTCGTGGACCATTTCGTCAAGCAGATCGCGTCTTCCTCGGGGCTGCCGCCCCGGATCATCGGCGACGACGCCATGGCCGTCCTGCAGTCGCACGAATGGCCCGGCAATGTGCGCCAGCTGCGCAATATCGTCGAGCGCGTCATGATCATGACCGGCGGGGAACCGGATGCGGTGATTACCGCCGACATGCTGCCCGACGACATCGGCGCGAACGTGCCCTTGTCGTCGAACGGGTCGGGCGGTGAGCATCTCATGTCGCTGCCGCTGCGCGACGCGCGCGAGATTTTCGAGCGCGAATACCTGATGGCGCAGATCAACCGCTTCGGCGGCAACATCTCGCGCACCGCGGAATTTGTTGGCATGGAGCGCTCGGCGCTGCACCGGAAACTGCGCGCGCTGGGCGTCAATTCGAACGAACGTACCGGTGACCTCAGGCATTAGTGGCTGGAGGAGCGGCCTATACATAGCGCTGCTCTCCTCACTCCCAGCCCTCTCCCCATGCTCCCCATGGGAGAGGGAGTTCGCTCGCAGCCATTGTTAGGGCGTCCCCAAATGCGGTTCCACCCGGCTCAGTGCGAGGTTGTGGCTTCCTGGTCGGCCGCCGCCACGCCGGCATGGGGATGGGTGAGCTGTTTGATGAGAAGTGCTGCCATGGCGATTATGCCGGGAATGGCCACCGCGCCGAAAATCTGGCCGATGCTAAGGCCGCGGCGCGCCAGCTCGGCCACGAGCAGCGAGCCCGCGATGCCTCCGAACCGGCCGATGCCCAGCATCCACGCCACGCCGGTTGCCCGGCCTTCGGTCGGATAGAAGGCAGCGGCCAGCGACGGCATGGAAACTTGCGCCGTATTCATCAAGACGCCCGCGATGAACACGATGGCCATGAGCTGGCCCGCATTGCCGGCGGACTGCCCGATCAGATAGACGAATACCGCCGTCAGCGCATAGCAGACCGCTATAATGCGGTTGCCGTTGAAGCGGTCCATGAGCCAGCCAGAGAAGACGGCGCCGAAGCCGCCGAGCGGGAACAGCGCCGAAATGAGCGTCGCGGTGCCAGGTTCCACGCCCGCGTCCTTGAACAGGATCGGCATCCAGTTGATCAGGGCATAGAAGATGACCAGCCCCATGAAATAGGCGAGCCACATCATGGCCGAACCCGCGATGTAGGCGCTGGATACGACCAGGGCCGCCCCGCGCGCAACCGCACTCGGCCGCATTTGCGCGATCTCGAAGGCGCCCGGCTCGCCGGCTTCGGGCGAGATGCGCGCCAGCACCGCGCGGATTCGCTCCTCCGAGTGCCCCTTCACCACCAAGAAGCGAAGCGATTTAGGGAGCAGGAAAAGGATCAGCGCGGCAAGTACCAAAGGTGCCGCGCCGCCCAGAACCAGCACGCCTCGCCAGCCGTAGTTGGGAATGATCCAGGCGGCCAGGAACCCGCCAAATGCCGCGCCCAAGGGGAAGCCGCAGAACATGGCGTTGGTCAGCAGCGACCGCCGCTGTTCCGGGCAGAACTCGCTCATGAGCGTGACCGCGTTGGGCATCGCCGCACCGAGGCCCATGCCCGTGAGGAACCGCATGAGCGTCAACTGATCGAGGTTTGCGGAGAAGGCGGAGGCGAGGCAGGCCACGCCGAACGCCAGAACCGACAGGACCAGGACGATCTTGCGGCCGAAGCGGTCCGCCAGCGGGCCGGCCATAAGGGCGCCTGCGGCAAGTCCCAAAAGCGCCGCGCTCAGGACCGGTCCAAGCTGCGGTTTGCTCACGCCCCACTCCTTGATGAGCGAAGGGGCGATATAGCCGATGGCCGCGGTGTCGAAGCCGTCCAGCAGGACGATGACGAAGCAGAGTGCGAAGACGAGCCATTGGAAGCGCGTAAACGGGTGGCTATCGATAAAATCCGTAACGTTCATGCTGCGGCTGCCGTTCATTTTTCTTATCCAGCGCTGGGTGTTTCCTCAGGCCAAGCATAGCATCCGCGGCCGGGAATCCGCGATTGGAATTAAGAAAGAAGGCATTCGACTTTGGAAAGCCAAGCCGGTGCAGCTGGCCTTTACGATGGGCGCGGGCGCCGCGAACGCCGATTGCGGTATAACCCGGCTTGGTCGCTTTCGCGTTGCGCGCACACTTCTTCCCGTGCCGCGGCAAGTTTGCCTCAGGCACCTCGCAGCTCTGTCATGAACTAAGCAGTATTATTCATAAATCTTTCCTCATAGTCCGCAAGTCTCTGAGTAAGATGCAGAATGCGTTCGTTTTGGTCGGCTGAATTTTGGTTCAGTATTAAAATATTGCAATCGCGCTCGGCAATATCCTGGTAGAGCGCTCCTACAAGCGGCGCGAACACTTCAAAGGGTATTGTTATATCTGAGCGCAGGTTATCGAGAATCTCTTGCCCAGTCCTGGAGTCCGGATGTTCAGTGAGCAGCTGGTGTGCCTTATAGGCTGCGTCCAGCCATCGGCCCAGTTCAGCCTGCGTGTCGAATTCGCGGGCACCGTGGTTAAAGTGACGTAAACTAGGATCGATGAACGAGTTTATGGCAGCCGCATCGTCGCAGTTCACGGCGGCTTCGCGAATGCCTAAGGCTTTCGTAACGGCCTCGACGGTCGCAGCCGGCCTCTGGAGTAAGTCATGGTAGTGGATAAAAACGCGCCGCAGTCCTCTGGTCTGGAACTCCGCGTCGAGCACATGTCTCAGCCACAACAAACAGGCATGTTCGCGTGGCAAACTGTCCCGTCGATGGAGAGATCGCGACATCGAGCGGGTTGCGTACCGGAAGAACGAAAAGAGGCTTAGCGTGACACTGCGATAGCACGCCGCGCCACAAGGGCATAAGACGGCAGACGCGTGGGTCCTTCATTATGAAGGGCATTGAGCCGGGATAGTCGGCCGCTATCGCGGACACGAGTTCGCCGGCGAAGCCGCTGGCCTCTGCGGAAGCAAAACGCGAAGCCGGTAGTTCCTCCAGCCCATACCAGTTGGTGCCCAGAGCCGCGAGCAGACGATCATGGATGTTAACGATTTCATCGGGTTCAAAATGCCCCTTCGGGTTGGACGGTGCGGAACCCCGTAAGCGGCGGGGAAGTTGAAAGCCAGCAGAAGCCAGCGCCCCTGCGAGCGCCGACGTTCCGCTTCGATGCATCCCAAGGACGATGATAGCGCGCAGATCCATATGTACTCGCTATATAGCTCTAATGTGCTTCAGTTTTATTCTGTGTCCGATACAAAAAACGACAGAATAGCGATCTCGTGCGCTTGAACTTTCTAGTTTCGCCGGCGCAGAACCACTTAAGCGGAATCGTATGTCCGGGAGCAGGCGATAAGGCGCCGGGCGTAGCGTCACGCACTGGATTGGCGCGCAATTCGCTGCCGAAACGATTTGCAACCAAGTGCATGGCTACTGTGTACCCGTCATGGTTGCGTATACGGTTTTACCGCTCGATATTCCAGCCGCCGGCCGCAAGAAACTCACAGCTTGTTTTGACCTTGCCGGCCCCGATTACGCAGCGCGCGAAATGCGGCCACAACGTTTGTAAGTTTCGCCTGGCAGGGAAAACGCCGGCTTAAGGGGCATCGCCAACACGGCAAAGCAACCCAGAGGCGCGCCACCGCGGCTGCTGGATTGCTTCCGCCTTCCGGCTTGCAAGCCGCTATTTCAGAGGCTCGTAGGACTGGCCGATCTTGCGGTTCAGGCCAATGCGGAACGTATCGTAGACATGGCTTACATCGATCGAGGCGTGCCCGTTGTCAGAGCAGCTGTCGTGAACGCAATAATTTCCGTACGGGTAGGTTATATCCCTATTAGTGGCAAGCGATGTGCTGCCCAGATCGATACGCAGATATTCGGCCTTGATGGACCAGGAGGGTGAAAGGGCAGCTTCAATGCCGCCGCCGATGGCGTAGCCCGTGAGCGTTGCGTTGCTAGACTTGGCGTCGCCTAGAGTAACAGGGGGTTCCGGGTCCGCGGAATAAAAGGATTGCGTAAGAGAGTTGGTTGCGCCGCCGAAAGCAAAGCCGCCGGTAGCGAAGATCAGCGTATTTGCGATGGTGTAGCCCGCCCGCGCGCGCACCGTACCGAACCAATCCAAGTTTGTCTTGGCCCAGGCATCCGTGCGGACATAACCAATGTCTCTCCACGAACTGTTCACCGCCTCCACGTGGGCATCGCCTGCGAGGTCCGCCCCCTGAATGTCGGCTTCAATACCGAAAACGATGCGGTCGCGTTGAATATTGTAGCCGATCTGGCCTCCGCCAAACCCGCCTTCCACCGGAAGCTTGACCGTCTCCACAATGGCGGCGGCGTCGTCCTGCTGATAGGACGATGCGGTCAGGTTCGACCCGGCGCCCCAGCCATAACCGCCATTAATACCAAAATAAAAGCCGGGCCATCCGAAACTACTGTTGCAAGATGCGCAACCTGCCGTGTCCTTCCGGGAACTACTGTACAGGTCCGCAGCCTGTGCTCCGAAGGCTGTAGAACCGATAATTATTGCACAATTTACCCAAAAGACCTTCATCAACTCGCGTTTCATGTCGCGTCTCCAATCGCAAAGCTGCCTATACGGGACGCAAGACGAGTATTACCTTACTGAGGCCGGTTGCGGGGATTATGGCTGGTTGCGAACCTGAGTCGCTACCTCTGGTTGCCAGCTTTGAGAGTTTTGCACGGAAACGTTTCGATGCGAGCGGGAAACCGGCGAAAGCCCCGCCCAGCCGGGATGCACTCAATTCGTTGTAAATACGGGAAAATAATCAACGGCGGGAATGGTAAAATTAAACACACGCCAAGAAGGAATCTCTCGCAAAGCTTGTGTACGATCCACAGACGCGATTTCGCGTAAGGGTCACAGAGTAGCCATGGGTAACAGAGTTCCCAGTTATATCGGCACGAGCGCTCCGAACGGTGCGAGCGTGCATGGGCTCGATAGACTTCATGCGCTGCAGGCAAATGCCATGGCTACCGCGGAGCCTGCGGCCGGCGTCCGCAATCCCGCACAAGTCCGCCCTGGCGTCAGCCCGGAACTGCTTGCGGAAACCCAGGCATTCGTTTTCCCGGCGGGCATTATTTATTGTGCGCTGGCGGCCGAGGTTTTCTACTTCGACGTCGTCCACCACTCTTCCGCCCCAGGCTCCTTTTACCTGGGCGCAGGCGCACTGGCTGCGCTGGCGATGGCCTTCACCGGCAGGCTCGCGAACCTCCACTCGGTGCCGGCGATCGTTGCGGGAGAAGCGAAGATACGCGCCGTCCTGCTATCCGCCAATATCAGCTTCGCGCTTCTCTTCTGCCTTCTCAATCTGCTGAATATCTCCGGCAGCTTCCCATGGGGCTGGTTCGCGCTCTGGTATGCCTTCAGCATGGTGTTTCTGGTGGGCGCGCGCTTTGCTATCCTGCTGTGGGCCCGCCTCTTGAGGGCGGAGACCCGGCTCCTGCAGCGCGTTGCCGTTTATGGCGACCCGGACCTCGCAGGCCAGGTTGCAGCGCGGCTTTTCGAGGAGGACCGCAATCTCGCTTTGGCTGGCATGTTCAGCGACCGCGTTGCATGGCCTTTACCCAAGGGGCACGCCGGTGGAACGCGCGAACTCATCGCCGCCGCCCAATGCGGCATATGCGACCGGATCGTCCTTGCAATGCCCTCGGCGGCAAAGGAAGAACTCCTCGACGTGATCGAGCAGCTTGAGGTGCTGCCCATCGACATCCAGCTTTGCCCCGACGCCATGACGCTCCCCGCGGGGATTGCGGGCAAGCATGCGGGCGGCCTGGTCCTGATCGACCTGCAGCGCCCGCCATTGAGCGGAAGGGGCATCCTGTTGAAGATGGCCCTGGACTATGTGCTTGGGCCGCTGGCGCTCATCTGCTTCTCGCCTTTGATGCTCGTAATCGCCGCCGCCATCAAGCTGGACAGCCGCGGACCGGTATTCTTCGTGCAGTCGCGGCACGGCTACAATCAGCGGGTCATCCGGGTTGCCAAATTCAGGTCCATGACCGTTGCGGAGGACGGCCCGGTGGTGACGCAGGCGGTACGGGGCGACAAGCGCGTCACCCGTGTAGGCCGCTTCCTGCGCCGCACGAGCCTGGACGAACTGCCCCAGCTTTTCAATGTGCTGCGCGGCGAGCTGTCGCTGGTGGGGCCGCGCCCGCACGCCCTGGCGCACAACGAATCCTATGCGGTTCTTTTGAACCGGTATGCCAACCGGCACAAGGTCAAGCCCGGAATAACCGGCTGGGCGCAGGTCAATGGCTGCCGCGGCGAAACCAGGACGCCGGAGGATATGCGCAAGCGCGTCGAACTGGACCTCTATTACATCAAGAACTGGTCGCTGTGGCTGGACCTTCAAATCCTCGCCCGGACAGCGCTTGTGCCGTTCCACAGCCAGAACGCTTACTAGATACAATGCGAGAATGTGCAAAGCGGCCTTCGGACCTATCTCCTTCAACCGGATGCTCCACAAATCGCGACGGGAGCCCGCCAGAGTTTTGGAAGCAGTCATGACGCGCGCAGACAGAGCTAGCCGCACGATTTTCCATGAGAACTGGTGGCTCGATACCGTCACGCGGGGGAATTGGGAAAATATCGAGATCGAAAAGGGCGGGAAGGTGCTCGCGAGCCTTCCTTATTGGCGCGACGAAGGAAGGTTCATGACCTATTGCGGCGTGCCCCCCATTACGCGGGTGCTATCGCCCATTCTCAGCTCGGACGCCCAGAAGAACGAATTTCTCAACAGGTCGAACGCGACGCTTGTCCGCGAACTCATCGCTAAATTGCCGCGCGCCGACCACACCCGGTTCGTTCTTGGCACACGCGATCCCGACGCGCTACCCTGGCAATTCGCCGGCTTTTCCACGCGCATCCAATATACCTACCTTGTCGACACCGAAGGCTACGACCCAGCCAAGGAGTTGCGGGACACCACGCGCCGCATTATCCGCCGGGCGCAACAACTTCTGCATATAGAGAAGCTGGCCCCCGAGGCGTTTACGGCCTTCTATTCGGATAACATCGGCGGCCGCGCCAACTCATACTTCGACATCTCGATACTGACGCCCTTGCAAGCCGAGTGCAGCGAACGCAAAAAAGGCGCCGTGTTTGCGGCGGCCGATGCTTCCGGCCAAATCCAATCGGCGATTTTCTTCGTCTGGGACGATTTCGATTTCTATTATTTCCTGCCAAGCCGCGACAACTCCAATGCTCACGCCGGTGCAACGGCGATGCTGGTGCTCCACGGCATAGAACTCGCCAAAAGCATGGGGCTGCGTTTCGATTTCGACGGTATTACCAGCGAAGAACGCGCACGCTTCATGGTCAATTTCGGCGGCAAAGTCGGCCATCGCACGATTGTCGAGCGCATTTCCAGCCGCGCGCGCGCGCTTCAGACCTTGAAGCCGATCCTGACCAGGAAAGATGCCACTCCCGAAATGTATCTGCGCTGAATCGCGCAGATTGCTTTGGGGGTTTAAACCACCCGGCAACGCGCCCGTGCGATACATTGCGCTAGTGTAGCCGGAGCGTAGCGCGGTGAACTTGCCGTCAGGCAACGCACCGCTTCCAGCAGGGGTGCCCGCGCATGCCAGTAGATTTTACGGTTGTGATCCCCACCTTCCGCCGTCCGCAAGAACTTGAGGAGGCGCTTTCGAGCGTTCTCAAACAGACAGGCGCAACCTTCGAGATCTTCGTGGTGGACGATTGCCCCGATGGATCGGCTAAAGCGGCGGTGGAGGCTCTCCCGGACCCGCGAATCCACTACGAGAAGAATCCGAACCCCACCGGCGGGATTCCAAGCGTGGTGAGAAACCTGGCCTGGCCGCGCGGGCAGGGGAGGTTCATCCACTTTCTGGATGACGACGACATCGTGCCGGAGGGCCATTACGCCGCCGTCAAGAAGGCCTTCGAGGAACACCCGCAAGCAGGCATGGTGTTCGGCCGGATCGAGCCGTTCGGAAGCTGCCCGCCCAAGCAGCTGGCGCATGAGAAGCGCTTTTTCGCCCGCGCCGCCCGGAACGCATTCTCCAGCAGGTTCTTCGGTCCCAAATGGGCCTATGTCAGCCGGATGCTGTTCGGCTGGCCGATCCTGGTGTGCAGCGCGGGCGTTGTCCGCCGGGAATGCGTCGAGCGGATCGGAGGGTTCGATCCCGCGATCCGGCTGCTGGAAGATACGGATTTCTTCGTCCGCGTCATGAGGGATTCCGGCGCGCTCTTCCTGGACAGGGTCACGCTGAAATACCGCATCGGCTATCCCTCCTTGCTGCACGCGCCTTCGCTTGCGCCGCCCCAGCTGCGCCTGCTTGGGGAAGGCCGCAGGCTGCTCTTGGAAAAATACAAGCGGGACCGGGGAGCGCTTGAGTACCTTTTCCTGGCGCTGCTCGCGCGGACGGTGCTGAGAGTTATCTGAGCGGGGCCAGATGCTTCGCAACGGGGCATCCGCGTTCGAACCTTGGGTTTGGCCGGGCTGCGAATTTAAAATGTATTTTAATCGGCGCCGCCGCAGCGAAACGGCGTCATGACGTGTTATAAGCTGCGCAGGCCTCTTGAGCTGGCAGCACAGTCGCCATTTCCAGGGGTCAAGCCGCCTTTGCCGGAGCTTTCCCTTGATTACGCTCAAGATCGATCACAAGACCGCCTATCGCTACCGCCAGCCGGTGAGCCTTGGGCCGCACCGCCTGATGCTTCGCCCGCGTGAAAGCCGCGATCTTCGCATCGTTTCGAGCGAAGTGACCGTAACGCCCGCCGCCACGATGACCTGGGCGCACGATGTTTCCGGCAATACGATCGCGACAGCCAGCTTTCAGGGCATGGCCAGCGATCTCGTCATCGAAAGCGCGGTTAAGATCGAACTCCACGCTTCGCCCTGGCCGGTCTTCGATATCGCCGCCTCCGCCGCTAACTACCCTTTCCAATATTCGGGAGACGAATTCACGGACCTTGGCGCCTTGGCGATCCCGCAATACCCAGACCCCGCGGGCCGCTTGAGGGCTTGGGCCAGCGCCTTTGTTCGCGGCAACCAGACGAACACGCTTGCGCTGCTGCAGGATCTGTGCGCCGGCGTCTCGAATTGGATCAACTATCAGAGCCGGGAGGAAGAAGGCACCCAATCGCCGCTTGAAACCTTGGACCGCGGCTGGGGTTCCTGCCGGGATTTCGCGGTTCTGTTCGCCGATGCGGCGCGCAGCCTCGGCTTCGGCGCGCGGATCGTGTCGGGCTACCTCTACAACCCCGCAGGGTCCGGGGGTGCGGGATCGACGCATGCCTGGGCCGAAGTCTACGTGCCGGGCGCGGGCTGGATAAGCTTCGATCCGGCGAACCGCAGCGTCGGCAGCTTCAACCTGATTCCCGTCGCCGTCGCGCGCGCCATCCGGCAGGCGATGCCGGTGTCCGGCAGTTTCGTCGGGCAGACCGATGCGTTCATCGGCATGACGGTGGAAGTCAGCGTCAGAGCATAGCGCTGCCCGAATTGGGAAGGCGATTATCTGGCGGCGAAAAGCAAGACCCGTTTCGCCCAATACCGGCTACAACACAATACCTCTCCATAATCTATTTTACTTAGTCGCGCCTATTGATACATTAACTTAAAGTTGTCCGCTCTTTATGTAACAAATATTAGACACACCCATAGACCCTATTCTTAACTCTTTATAGCGTAGCGTTCCAGAACTCTTTAGTGTGCTTTGGGTAGTACGGAACGCATTATGAACGCAACCGCTGCATCGCCTCAGCCAAACGAACCTGACATCTTCTCCGCCGGGCGGAAACGCGCAATCGTTTTCGGCGGCGCCGGGTTTATCGGCTCCCATTTGCTTCAAAGACTTGCCGCCAGCTATCCAGGCGCGGAGCTCTATAGCATAGACAGGGACGTTGAGCCGCGCTTCCGGGTCGGCGGCGTGCATTATGTGGAGCACGATGTCACCAAGGCGATTCCGCGCCAGCTTTGCGGAAGCGGAAGCGCATTGTTATTCAATCTTGCCGCGGTTCATACCACGCCAGGCCACGAAGACTGGGAGTATTATCACACCAATATCCTGGGCGCCTGCAATGTCTGCCGCTACGCGTCGGATACCGGTGCGCAGCGCATCGTGTTTACAAGCTCGATTGCCGTGTATGGACCAGGCGAGGCTCCGCGCGACGAAGATTCCGGAACCGCACCGGTAAGCGCATACGGACGTTCGAAGGCGATGGCGGAAGCAATTCACGAACTGTGGCAGGCGGAGCGCGCGGATCAACGGCGCCTCACAATTGTCCGGCCTGCCGTCATTTACGGTCAAGCCGAGCGCGGAAACTTCACCCGCCTCGCCAATCTCTTGGCAAAGGGGCGCTTCGTCTATCCGGGCCGCAAGGACACCATCAAGTCGTGCGGCTACGTCAAGGATCTCGTCTCCTCCATGCTGTTCTTTGCCGCGAAGCCAGACGCCAAGACCGTCTACAATTTCTGCTACCCCGAGCGCTACACGAGCGAAGATATTTGTGCCGCGTTTTCCGAGGCCGCCGGATACAAGCCTCCGCGCATTGTCGCCCCGATAGGACTTATGCTGCTTGGAGTCCTTGCATTCGAACTTCTGTCTAAGCTTGGCATAAGAACCAAGATCAACCGCGCGCGCGTCAAGAAACTTTATCACTCCACCAATATCGTTCCGAAAAGACTGCAAGAGGCCAGCTTCCGCTTCGGCTATACCCTCAGGGACTCGCTCACCGACTGGCAGCATACATCTCCAACCCGGGACTTCACTTAAGCTTCCGCCTAGCCGGTTTGAGGCAATGACGCAGCGCAAGGCGATAATCGGAACAGCAGCGATGGCAGGTGCGAACGCGTTGCGTCTCGTCTTGCAATTTCTGGTGTTTCCCATAATCGCCAAGCTTCTTGGACCGGAAGCATACGGGACCGTGGCGCTCGCGGCGCCGTTTGTCTTCTTCCTGGTCCTTTTTAGCGATCTGGGCCTGGCACCTGCACTTGTCCGGGCAGAGGAAGTAACGCGTGAATTCGAATCCACAGTCTTTTGGATCGCCATGGCGGCGGGAATTACTTTAGCGGTACTTCTCTATGCCGCTGCTTATCCACTCGGTTCCCTTCTCGCGCGGCCCGAAATTTCGCCAATTCTGGTAGGCTTTTGCCCGCTCTTCCTGCTCGTAACGGGAGCGGTCGTTCCATCGGCGATATTGCAGCGCTCCCGCCGCTTCAAGAGCGCCGCCGCCATCGACGTGGCGACCGCTATCGTTGGCATTGCCGCCGCTTTCTACGGAGCCAGCAGCGGCTGGGGCCCCTGGGCCCTGGTGGCGCAGCAAATCGCCTTCTGGGTCTGCCGGCTGGTCTTGATGCTCGCCGTAACGGGCTTCTACCCGCTCCCGGTGTTCCGGTACGCGCTCGTGAAGTCTTCCATCGGTTTCGGCGCGGGCGTCGCCGGGTCGAGCATCATCGCGTTCATCACCGCGAACCTTCACAATGTCTTTATCGGCACCTTTCTCGGCACCGTTCCGCTCGGCTTCTATACAATCGCATTCCAAATCATAAGCATCCCGGCCCAGGTTCTTGGAGCGGTCCATTACTCGCTGTTTCCCGCAATTTCCTGTGCACACGGTAGCGGCAGAAGCCCGGCGCACGTATACCTGAGCGCGGCACAGGCAATCTTGCTGATTGCAGCGCCGGTCATGGCCGGGCTAGCACTAACCGCCGATTTGCTGGTCGCCATACTGCTGGGAGACAAATGGGCGCCGGTAGTGGACCTGATCCGTCTGCTTGCCCCACTCGGGTTTCTTCAGGCGATTAGTGTCATCAATACATCCCTGCTATTGGGAATCGGCCAATCCGGCCTCGAACTGCGAATGGCTTCCCTGCGGGCGGCCTGCGTAACAATCGGCATTCTGACCGGCCTTCACTGGGGCCCTGAAGGCGTCGCCATCTGCGTTTCAGCCGGATATTCGATTGCCACCTTCTTCTATATGCGGGCGGCGCTGCGCGCGGGCGGTATCCCGGTTCGCAGCCTGTTGCAGGTGGCACGCGCTCCCGCAGTCTCGTGCGCAGCACTTGTGCTGGGCGTTATCCTGCTTCGGATAACAGCGCTGGACCGGATGATGGTGCTGCCCAACCTGTCGCTAAGTATTGTAGCGGGTGTTTTAATTTATTGCGGCGTTATCGCGTTCGGATTTCCTTTATCCATCGACGCGGTTCTCTCGCGCATCAGAACTCCCCCCTCGCCGAACCGGCTTGCATAAATCGGCGCAATTGCAGCGCATTGGCTTATGCGCGTGTTTATACTATTCAATCCTTTTAATTGCCGCTTCGGCGCAGCTTTTCTATACATGATAAGCAGGTAATGCAGTAATGGATGCCAACTGCGATGGGCACGAAGATCTTGTATTTCGTTCACGATCTTTACGACCCCGCAGTAGCGCGCCGTGTCAGGATGCTGCTGGGCGGCGGCGCAGAGGTAGCCGTTGCTGGATTTCATCGCCTTCCCACCCCGCTCTCAAGTGTCGCCGGTGCTCCGGCCATAAGCCTTGGGCGAACCGAACCCGCCAAGCTCTTGTCCCGAACCCTAACCGTCGCCAAAACCGCACTCAACCTCAAGGCTGCCGCCGAAGCCACCCAGGGCGCCGGCGTCATCGTCGCACGCAACCTCGAAATGCTGACACTGGCGGTTTGCGCAAGAAACCGCTACGCGCCTGCAACGCCCATCGCCTACGAGTGCTTGGACATTCACCGGCTTCTGCTGTCGCGGTCTCCGGCCGGGCATGCCCTGCGCTTTCTCGAAGACCGGCTGTGGCGGCAGACGGACCTGCTTCTCACAAGCTCGCCGGCGTTCATCCGCAACTACTTCGGGCCGCGAGGCTTCCCGGCTGCCTGGCGCCTCGTAGAGAACAAGGTGCTGAACCTCGGCGGGGAATTGGCATTCCAGCAGCCGGAGCGGCCCGCTGCAACCCCTCCCTGGCGGATCGGCTGGTTCGGCGTCCTGCGCTGCCGGAAGAGCTTCGAAATCCTCTCCCGGCTGGCCCGCGAGTTGCCCGGCACCGTCGAAATCGTGCTGCGCGGCCAGCCCGCCCCCTCGATCTTTCCGGACCTGGAGGCGGAGGCCGCGCGGACTCCCGGCCTGACCTTCGCCGGAGCCTACAGAAACCCGGAAGATCTGAGCGCCATTTACGGCGGCGTTCATTTCGCCTGGGCCGCTGACTACTACGAGGAAAGCCAGAACTCGGCCTGGCTGCTGCCTAACCGGATATACGAAGGCAGCCTCTGGGGAGCGGTCCCCATCGCGCTTGCCGGAGTGGAAACCGGCCGGTGGCTTGCGGCCAGACATTCAGGCGTGCTGCTGCCCGATCCGCCGCAAGAGGCGCTTCGTTCCTTCTTCTCAACGCTAACCCCGGACGCCTACACGCGCTTGGCCGCCGCCACGGCCGGCATTCCGCACACCGATCTGGTTGACGATTCCGCCTCTTGCCGCGCGCTGGTCCAGTCTCTTCCCCTGCAAGGAACACGATCCTGCAGGGGGCGCCACCGCTTCAAAACAACTCTCTCAGGACCAGCCTAAATGCCAGAAACAGCCTCAGTGCTTGCGGTCATCCCCTGCCTCAACGAAGCCGCGCACATCGAGGCAATCGCGCAGGCTATCCTCGCGGAGGCGGATCGCGTGCCCCTGACGCTTGTCATCGCCGATGGTGGGAGCACCGACGGCACGCAGGAACTGGCGCAAAATCTCGCCCGCCAGAATGCCCGCGTCTTCTTTCTCGAAAATACCAAGCGAATCCAAAGTGCAGCCGTAAATCTGGCCATCCAGCGTTTCGGTGCCGGCCACGCGTTCCTGATCCGCATCGACGCGCATGCGGATTATCCGCAGCACTATTGCGAAACGCTTCTGCGCGAGCAAGCCGCCACGGGCGCCGATTCCGTCGTAGTCAGCATGATCGCCAAGGGCGAAGCGGGCTTCCAGGCCGCGGCGGCTGCCGCCCAGAACTCGATCCTTGGCAATGGCGGCTCCGCTCATCGCCGCACCGGAGAAGGCCGCTTCACCGATCACGGCCATCACGCGCTCATGCGGCTTTCCGCTTATCGCTCGGCTGGCGGCTACGACGAGACGTTCACCCATAACGAGGATGCCGAACTCGACATCCGCCTGCGCAGCCTGGGCTACCGCATTTGGCTCTCCGGCATGCCGCCCGTAACCTATTACCCGCGGGCCACGCCTACGGCTTTGTTCCGGCAGTATTTCAATTACGGCAAGGGCCGCGCGCGAACCCTTTTCAAGCACAAAACCCGCCCCAAGCTCAGGCAATCCGTGCCGCTGGCGGTTGCACCGGCCCTCCTTCTTGCGCTGCTGACGCCGGTGCATCCGGCCTTCGCCCTCCCGGTTGCGGCTTGGGCAAGCCTTTGCACCGCTTACGGAATAGGGCTTGGAATCCGAAAACGCAACGCAAGCGCCATGCTTTCGGGTTTTGCCGCCATGATTATGCATTTGGGCTGGTCCGCGGGCTTCCTTTCGAGCGCGGCTGGCTTCTTCCGGCGAAGAGCCGCCGTGGCCGCCAAGCTTTCTGCGCCTGCATCCGCCATAGACAGGATGACATCATGACACCCGCGCGCACTCAGCCGCCCGTCCTCGTTTCCGTTATCATGGCCAATTTCAACGGCGCGCGTTTCCTGCCGGATGCCATCGAATCCGTGCGCAACCAAACCCTTGGCGATTGGGAGCTTCTGATCTGCGACGATGCCTCCGCCGATGGAAGCGTTGCGATTGCAGCCCGTTACGCGGCCTTGGACCCGCGCATCCGGCTCCTCCGGAACGAAAGGAACCTGGGGCCCGCCGCCACCCGCAACCGTGCGCTCTCCGCGGCGAAGGGGGCCTGGCTTGCGATCATGGACAGCGACGACATTATGCATCCGGCAAGGCTCAAGACCCTGATCGCAGGCGCGGAGCAGGAGGCCGCCGGCATGGTAGCCGACGATCTCATCGTATTTTACGAAGACCGCTCCCGGCCGTCGCACGGCTTCCTGTCCGCCGCTTATGCGGGCAAGCCGTTCTGGGTGGATGCTGCGGAATTCGCACGCTCGAACACCTTCTATTCCGGGGGCGCGGGCCTTGGCTATCTCAAACCCATCATCCGCGCGGATCTGCTCGGCCAAGCCTCCTGCCGCTATGACGAAACCCTCGGCATCGGCGAGGACTACGACTTCATATTCCGCCTCCTACTCGCTGGACTGAAGTACAGGGTCATCCCCCGGCAGCTTTACTATTACCGGAAGCACAGCGCGTCCATTTCGCACCGGCTATCGAGCGAGGCCGCCCGCGCGATGCTCGATGCAAGCAGCCGGCTGGGCTCCTTGCTCGCCCGCGCAAGCAGCGAAATCCGCCATGCCGAAGAAGAGCGCAGGAAGTCCCTTGAAACCGTCCTTCTCTTTAACGCCCTGATCGCGGCCCTGAAGGCGCGCAGGCTGGCCGATGCCGCCGCCCAGATTTTCAGGCGCCCGAGGCTTCTCCTTCTGCTGCGGGAACCGCTCCAGGCCTTTGCGTCGCGCGCGTGGGCGAGCCTTTCTGCACGCGCGGCCGCGGGCGCTTCCTTTCGCCGGAAGACCGCGCAATGATATTCCGCCTGCGATTGGCACTGGTCACTTGCGCCCTGCTCACCGGTGGCGCGGCATCCGCTGTTGTCATCGCCCGGGCGCTTCCGGCCGCCCCCCCGGCGGTTGAGATCACTTCCGATCACGACGTTCAGAACACATTCGGCCCCTCCGGCGCATTCCGCCAGGGCCGCGCCGCGCGCATATTCACGGTCCAAAAAGGAAAGCCCGGTGGCACGATTGCCGGCTTCGATCCCGCCAATAACGACAGGCTGCGAATTGCTGGCTTCGGCCTGACGGCACCGGCCAGCGTCAAGGCGCTGATGCACGAGGAAGGCGCGGACACGGTCCTGGACCTCCCTGGCGGGCCATCGATCAGGTTCGCGGGCAGAGCCAAGACCTCGTTTCCCGATTCCGCGTTTCAGCTCGAACTGGATCGCAGCGGCCTCACGGAAACCTTCGCCGAGGACTTCGACAGCTTCAGCCGGTATGACGAAGGTGCGGCGCAAGAAAAGGACCGCCAAGGCCGGTGGCGTACCAACTATGGCTGGCAGGGGCTGGACGAGGAAGGCAGCCGCTCGCTGCCGGGCGAACTGCAGGTCTATGGCGACGCGGCCTTCAAGGGCGCTGCCCCGCAAGCCCTGGGGCTAGACCCTTTCCACATTTCGAACGGCGCTTTGGAAATCAGGGGCGAACCGGCGCCGCCGCGCGCATTGCCCTTTATTTGGGGCAGGCGGTACGTGTCGGGCCTTATCACCACCAAATTCAGCTTCAGCCAACTCTACGGCGTGTTCGAAATCAGGGCGCGCCTGCCGCAAGGCCGGGGACTATGGCCTGCCTTCTGGCTTCTGCCCGCGGACGGCGGCTGGCCGCCCGAAATCGACGTGTTCGAGGCCTTGGGACATGAGTGCGGCAAGCTTTATCTGGCCGCCCATACGAGCGCTCTGGGCACGCATACGGCCTCTGGCGGGGACGCGGCTGTCCCCGGTCTTTGCACCGGCTTCCACGTCTTTGCTGCGGAATGGCAGGAGCGCGAGATCCGGTGGTATTTCGACGGCGTTGAAATCAAGCGCACCGCAACGCCGGATGACATGCACAAGCCGATGTATTTGCTGGCCAATCTGGCGGTTGGCGGCGGTTGGGCCGGTAAGCCGGACAGCTCGACCCGGTTCCCGGCGGTTTACGCCATCGATTGGATACGCGCATACCGGCGCCAAGCGGGAGGGCAATAAGCCATGGATGTCATCCACCACGCGGGAAACGCGGAACAACCGGCGGAACTCCTGCTGGCTGGCGGGCACAGTGAGTTGGAGATAGCAGAGCCAGCGTCGAACGCCATCGCCGGCCCAGCGACGGTGGACGTCTGCATTTGCACCTACCGCCGCCCGCAGATCGCCGATGCCGTCCAGAGCGTTGCCGCGCAGGTGCTGCCGCCACACGTCCAAGCCCGGCTCGTGATCGCGGACAACTCGGCGGAGGCTGCGGCCCGCGAACAGGTCGCGCAGCTGGCGCAAAAGACGCCGCTCGCGGTGCACTACATCCATGCGCCGGGGGCGAACATCTCGATAGCCCGGAATGCCTGCCTGGACTACGCCTCGGGCGATTGGATCGCATTCCTCGACGACGATGAAACTGCAAGCCCAGGCTGGCTCGCAAATCTGCTTGCCAAGGGCACCGGCGCGGACATCGTCTTCGGCCCGGTTCAAGCCACCTACCCCGGCACGGTGCCGCAATGGATACGCGCCGGCGATTTTCACAGCGCGCGGGTGGTCCGCCGCAACGGACGCATCGATACGGGCTACGCAGGAAATGTCCTGATGCGGCGTGCGGCGATAGAGGCTGCCAGCATACGCTTCGACCTTGGTTGCGGTGTCACCGGCGGCGAGGATACGCTGTTTTTCGGGAAGCTTGCCGCCATGGGCCTGCGCTTGACCGAAGCACCGCAGTCCTTGGCATACGAACCGGTGCCGGAGCAGCGCGCGTGCCTCCGGTGGCTTGCCCGCCGTTTCCTGCGCTCTGGCCGGTCTCACGCAGAGATGGTTTTGGCGTCGTCCGGCGCGGCCTTTTCGCCCGCCAAAGCCTGCCTCTCCGCCGCCAAGGCAGGGTTTTGCGCCGTAGTTGCCGCTGGGCTGGCGCTAGCGGGATCGGGATGGCAGCGATGGTATCTGCGAAGCTTGATGCATCTCGGCATGGGCGTACGGTTTGCCGGCATCGGAATGCTTCCGTAAGCAGAAGCGGGCTGTCCGCCGGAATAGACCCAGATTACGCCAGCCAGGACGGTGCCCAGGTGAAACTGGTAGAGCAGGGCGACCTCAATAAACGAGGTCGCGAAAAAGAACGTGAATAGCGATGCCGCAAAGTATACCTGCGAACAGGGTCTAGCGATCAGCGCGATCAGGAGCCGTATGCCGATAGCAAGAAGGATCGCGATTAACATCGCATCCCCTACATAGCCAAGCTCCACGGCCGTATTCAAATATAGATTGTGAAAATTGAAGCCGGCTCCCGATGCAACGAAGGAAGCAGCCCAAAGTTCTTCAGCCGCCGAATGGCCGATTTGCCAAAACGCCTGATAGCCGAGCCCCAGAAGCGGTGCACGATCGATAAAGTCGCCCGCGCGTTCCCAAAGATAGGTGCGCCCCGTCAATGTCGCGTCTTTTCCGAGCGAGTTGAGGAGCACGCCGGGGCCGCCGCCCAGAATGGCAAACGAAGTTATCGCCACGGCGCCTGCGGCAAACGCTGCCGCCAAGACCAGAAAACGCGCGGTTGCGGGTAGCTTCGCAATCGCCGTCACAGCAAAGAAGGCTCCGGCGGCGAGCACCGAAAAGACGATAGCGCCGGCGGATTGCGCAGCCTTCAAACATACCGGCGCGATGAATAGCGAGCCCCCCGCTATGGCGCGAACGGCCAGATGCTGCTGCCGGTCGAAAAGTGCGCTTAACGCTGTCAACAGCAGCATGACCATGTAGAACGCAAACATATTCTTGCTGTCGAACACCCCCTGCATGGCCGCATCGCCGCGAAAGCCTCCTCCATCGGCGGCGATGCTGCACACCGCGACTGCGGTAAGCGCGCACAGAAGAGCGGACAGGAAGGCGGCAGGCCGGATCAGCGTTCCAGCCCAGATCCCGATTATGGATGTTAAAAGAAATTGCACGCCCGCCCTGAGCGTGATTTCCGGATATTGGGACCAGATGACGGAAAAAACCGCGAGAAGGGGAAGTGCCAGAAACGCCGCGTTCCTGGCCAGCGCGGCGAGCGCCATGCGCGGCCGGCACGCCGCGAGTACGAACCACGGAGCGATAAACAGGGCTGCGGCTGCCGGACCGGCGCGGGCGAGCAATCCCAGCATCAGGAGCGAAACGAAGCACGCGCTCCATTCCAGCCAGGACCAGCCCGCCTGCCGGGGTCTTACGTCGGCTCCGCAACATATGCACGCTTGACGCCTCATGCCTCGCTCCGGTTCCGCACCGCTGCGTTGGAATAGCGCGTAGCGCCTTGCTGGAGTGCGGACGCGCCCTTTGGTGTCCGCCACTCTCCTTGCGCCAGCCCGGTCGGACGGATGCCGGGCGCCCTGTGGCGTTTCCGCAGCCTTGAGTTGGCCCGTATTATTTACAGTCTGCGCGCGCCCTGGCTTGATCTTTGTTCCGTGCCTATCCGGTTAGCGCGGACACCCGCTATATGTTGCGGTTGCCGCATCCACACCTTGAGCGGCAGGAGTGGGCCAGAAGGAGGTATAGCGAACAGCCGCCTGGGGGGCTTCCTTTGACGGCCGGTTTTGGGGATACGCAGCGGAAACACAGCAGCAGCGTCACTGGACGCCATAGGCCAGCCCAACCCAAACTGCCGCCGAAGGCTGCTAATTTGTGCCGCAGGCTGCTTCGGCTTGTTTCAAATTGTAAGTACCTCCTTTTGGCACTATACATACTGTCATGCTCTCGTCCTACACTTACCGTGTTGTTCTCGCTTAATGAAAACTTTCACGAGGTTAGAATATGCCGACTTACGGGCGGTCAGGTAATATCACGATAAAGGTTCCGGAGGGCCGCCCAGAAGAGGCTGCGGAAATCCTGCAATATCTTGAGCAAGAAATAATCGCTGGTGGGATACCTCGCGAGACGATCAGAGCGGAGCGGAAAAACGGCGACCAAATGTTTGTCGCCGAGGCCATCATGATCGTCGATTGGGGATTAATGGCGATTGATTGGGGCTCCAAGGCGGCGACGCTGTTTCAGGCCATCAATTGGGCGTCTGAGCGCTGGGGCCGGGCGATCAGCTTGACTAACAGCGCCGGCGAAGAGGTGCGCATTGGGAGCGGCGAGGGGAGCATTTCAGCCGAAGAAGGCGCAAGGCGAATAGGTCTGGAACTCGGCGCACAGGCAGGGCCAATCACTTCTAAACCCTCCACGCTGGGCGTTGTGCTTTTGGGTGCGAGCGAATTCCCGTATATGCAAAACTTGGACAACCCAGCGTTTAAACGTTCAGCGCAACTTTTTAAAAGCCTTTTTGATCCCCCAAATTTGACATTTAGAAGCACGGTCATACTGGATCTATTTGACCAGGATATGCCTCCGCACGAGTTAACTCAGTCGATTATGGACTTCATCGATAAGAATAGTCTAACAATGAAGGATATAATCTTTTACTATTGCGGTCACGGAGCATATTTGCCGGGTCAAGTTTTCTATCTGACGATCAAAACGACAAGGAATGCACAAAAAGCGACGACAGGGCTGAAGCCTTACGATCTACGGCAGGACCTCGATTCACGGTTGATCGACAAGCGCGTTTATCTGATTTTCGACTGTTGCTTTGCGTCGGCAGCGAGCGAAAGTTTCATGGCAGATCACACCGACGAGGCTTTCAGGGAACGGGTTGCCGAAGGTTTCCCAGCGTACGGAACTGCGCTGCTTAGCGCAGCTCCCCGCGATATGGCAGCGCTGTCGCCGGTTGGTGAGGAATTCACCATGTTCACAGGCGCCTTGGCGGATGTGATACGCAATGGCGCGCCTGGACAAGATCAAAGGCTTTCTCTGAATGGTTTGAGGGAGGCTGTACGCCGCCGGATATTTGAGAAATTCGGGATTGGTGCCGTATATCCTGAGTTGCATACTCCGCGGCAGAAGGCCGGAGACATTTCAACACTGCCGCTTTTCTTGAACAAGGCCCCTAAGACGGAGCAAAAGCGGACCACGCCTGAACTCGACCTCAGGGAGCCCTCCGACGTTAAGGCTGCAATAAACACGGTCAGTCAACACTTAAGGAGTGAAAGCGTTGTATTCAGGAAAACCGCAATTGCCGAGCTGGCTCGTCTCTATAGCATCACGTTGAATGAAGGTTTACGAACGCATATCAAAGGCCTGATCGAGGAGGCAGAGGATGACGATTCGCGCTCGGTTCAAGAACAAGCCAAGAAATATCTCCTCCAAATTTCTCAGCTTGAGAAGCGTAGCGCAATCCACGAAGCCAAGCCTTGGAAAAACCGCGACGCACTGACGATCAAGCACGAGCGGCTTATTCAGGCCTTTACAGGTTATTCCAAGGCTGTAACCGCTGTGGCGTTCTCACCCCAAAGCCATCTTATTCTTTCTGGGGCGAGCGACGGGACAATTAAAATTTGGCACGCGGAAGGAAATTGGCAGAAGCCCTATCTTGAGAACAATAGAGGTGGCCTCAACTTGCATGTGGGACAGGTCAACTCTGTAGCTTTTTCACCGGACGGAAAAACGATAGCAGCTGGCGGCACCGGGCGTCTTCTGGCGAGACTCCGAGTCGCCGATATTGCTGCAGATAAAAAATCAAAATCTTATTCTATATCGCGCGGACCAATAGCTAGACGCCTAGTGTTTATTATATTATTTCTATCAATTGAGGGGATTCCTCTGTCAATATTGTGGCTTATATCTTTGTTGTTTAGAAATAACATGAATGTTACTGGGATTTGCTTCTCTCGAGACGGAAAGTTCTTGCTATCGGCGTACAATCGCAAGGGTTTTTACTTGTGGGATATCGCAACGAGAGAGAAAATCAGGAAGTTTGGCAGACCTTTTAGCATATTCAAAAGGCGGTGGCCGCGACTGCTCGAGGGTCCGACCTCTTGCGTCGCCTATTCGCCAGATGGCCGCTTTGCCCTTTCCGGCACCTTGGATGGCACTATAACTCTTTGGAGCATAGGCACGGGTGAAGCTCTCGGAACTTTAGGGAGGCACTTCGGCACGGTAAATTCCGTGGATTTTTCCAAAGATAGCAAATTGGCGATTTCCGGAAGCGATGACAAAACATTGAAGCTTTGGGATATGTCGAGCCGCCGTGAGATCGTCGGGTACACTGGACATGATGGCGGCGTGACATCCGTCGCATTCTCTCCAGACAGCCGCTATGTTCTGTCCGGGGGCATGGACGGAACTCTGAAGTTCTGGGAGACGAACACCGGACAGGAGATGCTTACTATTGCCGCGCACTCCTTTAGTGTGAGATCGGTTGCCATATCTCCTAACGGCCGTTTCGCTCTCTCTGGCGGCGACGACAAAACGCTAAGGCTCTGGGATTTGTCTGGATTGTGACCGCTCAGGATGGGCACCGCGATGTGGGTACATAGGCGGCCGTTGAAAGCGGACTCACGAGAACGAATTTGATCGTACCACCCCGAAGGTCTCCTAATGGGTCAAGTGTGGTTGATTGGGTGATTGGGTGGTCACGATGCGGTTCCGTGCTAACCCAATATGTAGTGGGTGTTTGTGCTAACCGGATAGGCACGCTTTGTTCCATCGGCCATTTTCGATCCTCGCCAATACGCCCGGTATTGGCTCCGGTCTCAAAAGTCCTGCTGGCACAAATCTCTGCGCGAGCATCGAGCGATCCCGTGAATAATACGGGTTAGCATGCCGCGCATTCGAGAATTTAAATACTCTCAAACGAACACCGCGAAAATTCCGATCCACCGGTTAAGAGCGCGTTAGCTTAGCGTGCAAAAATTCTGCGCCGGCACGCATGCTCATAGGTGCGCAGTAACGATTCTTACGCTGCGGCTGCGCAACGCTGGCACGGTCAGCGATTACAAAAGCAGCAGCCGGAATGAATTTCTACGCCTCGCCTGACTATCTCGATGCCATTGCGCAGATTTATTTCCGCGGCAGAGACTGTTGCGTCGAGGACGTCAGGATCGGCGAAGACGTGCTGCGCCTTCTCGTGGTGGACAACAGGCACGTCATATGTAGCGCCGCATTCCTCGACTACCACCAGCCCCTGACGCAAGCGGAGACCGGCCACCCAAGCCGCACGCTCCCATACGCAAAAACGGTGGTCCGGCGTATCATCGAAATCTCCGCCTGGAAGCCCGGCGCATTCGAAGGCTACGAGCTGGCACCGTTCGTCGACTGGCAGATGTTTCCTGCATTTGCCGAATACCGGGGCTATATTTTGGAGCGCAACAAGGGGCTCATAAAGGACCGCGAGCGGCGGGGGCGCAGGCTTGCCGAAGCCTTCGGTCCCATCGCCTTCGCCATGCACGACGAGCGCGGCGATGCGCTGGAAACGGCGCGGATCTGGAAGTCGCGGCAGCTTCGCGAGACAGGAATGAAAAACTGGTTTGCCGATGAGAGGACAATGGAATTCCTCTATTTGCTGCGCCAGAAGGGATTGCTTACCGTATCGACGCTCAGGGCATCGCACCGTCTTCTTGCCGTCTGGGTGGGCTTCGTGCACAACCGCGTCTGGTCCGGCTGGCTTTTCACCTACGATCCGGATCTTTCCAAGTTCTCGCCCGGCCATCAACTGCTGAATGCAATGCTCGAAGAGAGCTTCATGCAGAAGCATATGGAGTTCGATTTCTCCGCCGGTGCCGAAGACTATAAGCTCATCTACGCAACGCACGGCCGCCTTCTGGGCTCCATCGGAACCCCTCCGCTAGCGGAACGGCTTATCGGCCCAGCCAAGAGCGCGATCAAAAAGCAAAGCCCGAAATTGGTCCAGGCCGCGCGCGCGCTTCGCAAAGAAATCAACCGGCTGACTTTTAGGACGGCATGAGCTTAACCACGCCGCGCAGGAGGTCCGAATGAACGTCATCGCCGCAAATAAGACCGTTACTCTGGCGCGCGAACCGGGAACGGACGGGCTTATGCGAAGCGCTGTAGAAACAGCCCCGCCAGATGCGGCGCCGCTTTCGCCATTGCGCGCGCTGAAGGCTGCCGTTTCGCAAAAAATCGCCGCTGCGATGCTTCCTTTGGTGAACCATTTTGCCCGCAACTTCGTCAGCGGAGACACCGTTGACGACGCCATGGCGGTCGCCTTGCGGCTTGCGGACGGGCAAATCGCGAGCACACTCGGCTTCTGGGATACAGCGGATTATACCCGCCAGGACGTTGCAGACATTTATCTTGAAGCTGTAGGCCGCTTGGCTGCGAGCGGTCTGGACAGTTACGTTTCGATAAAGCCGCCGGCCTTGGGCTGCGATCTTCAAGTCGCGCAAAGGCTCGCCGCAGGGGCAGCGGCTTCGAACATCCGCCTGCATTGCGACTCGCATGGCCCCGATGCAGCGGACGCCTCGAACCGGATGCTGGGAGCGATGCTTGGCGAGCTTCCAGCCGCAAATCTCGGCACGACGATACCGGGCCGGTGGCTGCGCAGCCTGGACGACGCCGATTGGGCCGCCGGACAGCAATTGAACGTCCGCGTGGTCAAGGGACAGTGGCCGGACCCTTCTTCTCCCGGGCGCGACCTCCGGACGGGCTTCATCGAGGTGGTCGAAAGGCTCGCCGGCCGGGCCAGGCATGTGGCCGTGGCAACCCACGATTTGCCGCTGGCGGGCCAAGCCATCGCCCTGCTCCGTACTGGCGGCACCTCCTGCGAGCTTGAGCAAATCTACGGGATGAACTCGAAGCAATCGTTGCATTGGGCCAGGAGCAGGCAAGTTTCACTCAGGCTCTACATACCGTTCGGCAAGGGCTACGTTCCCAATGCCCTGGGCGTCCTCAAGCGTAATCCCCGGCTTGCCTTGGTAATCTTGAGGGCACTCTTCGCTCCACGCTGACGGCGATTGCGCAATTGCCCCGCCCCTTGCCCCTTGGCGCCAACATAAGAGCGTTCGAATGCAGGGTTCTGCCATGGCCGAAGGGTTCAACCCCTCACCCTGTCCCTCTCCCTCTGGGAGAGGGGACGCCAGAACTTCCGCTGCGGGCAATTCAGGGGTTCCTTCTCCCAGAGGGAGAAGGACAGGATGAGGGGTTATGACCTTAGTCAATTGCTCGATCCGCCGTTATATTCGTTAGCGCCCATAGCCCAGCCGGGTCGGGATCTTCGCCTATTCGCCGTAGTGGCTGTAGTGCGGCGCTGCCCCCTCGAAATACCGGAGCTCATCCAAATCGGCTTTATTGAGCACAATCCCCAGGCATTTGCCGGCGACCTCAGGGCTGCTTCTTAATACTTCCTGCACCAAATAGCGGGCGGTTTTTCGCCATTCGACGAGAAAAACGAATGCGTGCGCCTGAGGAGCGAACGCCCGCGCATCCATTGCGGGAAGTATTGCCGGTAGGTCTACGATAATATAGTCGAATGCTTCGCGCACGCCCGGCAACGCGCTTTTCATGCCTGCCGAAGACAGTAAATCCGGAGAATTAGACCGCCCCGGCGCCAATACGCATGGTAGAAACCGTAGGCCGGAACTCCTTTCCTGCAAAAGCAATTCCTGGATAGGCTTCCCATAGAGGGCAGCGTCCACGAGCCCCTGCCTGGCACCCGGCGCAAGCTGCTTTGTCAGCCCGGCTGACCGGAGATCGCCATCGATCAAAAGCGTTTTGTGCCCCATCGATGCCAGCAGCGACGCGAAGTTCTTGGCGAACACCGTCTTTCCTTCACCGGGCATCGCAGACACAATTCCAATCACCTTCGCAAATTCGCCGGAAGCTCTTTCATCGGCGGCCAGCTTCACTGCGCGCAGGGTTTCGGTGAATGCCGAACCGGACCGCAGTACCGAGTAAGACAGAATTCCACCATTAGCGGGAAGCGATGCGGCCTGTAGCTGTGCCGTGCCTGCGGTTCCCCCGCTTGCCATCGTGGCGGGAACGGCACTTGAAGGAGGCATTTGCTGGACTTTGGGCAATATCCCTAAAAACCCGGTTCCAAGCGCCCTGACCTGCGCGCCGCTATAAAAGCCCTTTTCTTTGAACTCCCGGAATGCTCCAGCTCCAAAGCCCGCGATGCTTCCGAGTAATCCGAACAATACCGCAACCGGAAGCTTCTTTGGATAGCTCGGCTTGCTGGGCGTAGCAGCACTCGTGATGATACGCGCCTCGATGATGGGAAACGACTGCTGTTGCAGCGTCTCGTTATATCGCTGCAGGTAAGTCTGGTACAGGCCACGGAATGCCGCCTCTTCCTGCTCCATCTCACGCAATTGCACCAGGTCGTTATTCTCGTTGGCGTTGAGGCCCACTATTCTCTTAAGATCGTCTTCGAGGGACTTTTCGCGCGTTTTCGAAATTTCAAGCTCGCTGGCATAGCCTTGCGCCAGATGCGCCAGCTCCTCGAACATAAGCTTTTCGTATTCGTTTTTCTCGGTCCTGAGGTTCGCTGCGGCTTGATGGTCTTCCCCAAGTTTTGCCGCCAGCTCGGAATACCGCTTCGATGCGTCGAGATATTTGCTTCGAAGCTGCTCTATGGCCAGGTTTCCGATCGCTTCCGTTATGATGGCATTGGTTTCATGGCCCTTGATGATCGCGTCGATACGCCGGTAGCGGGCTTCCGCCTTTGCCGTTTCACCTCGCACGGTGACAAGCTGCGTGCTGACCTCGGAAAGCTGCTGCTCATTCACAAGTTTTCCGCCAGAGGAGATGAGGCCATGCCCGGCGCGGAAGCTTTGAATAGCCAAATCGCTCTTCAGAACCTTGGTTTTCAACTCGGCGATGCGCTCTTCAAGCCATTGCGTGGCTCTACGGGTCGCTTCGTATTTCGTATCGAGCTGGTCTGCGAGGTAGGCTTCCGCGAATGCGTTGGCCAAGCGGGCGGCCTGTCCAGGGTTCGCGGACGTGTACGATATCTGCAGCACCATGGTTCTCGCAACGCGCCGGACATCCAGGCCTTTTCCGAGCAGTTGTACAGCGTTCTGCAGCCGCGCCTGCTCATCCAGGCTGCTCTCCCCGCCGCCTCGAACGGCGGAGGAATGCCCAAACAACTCCCGCCGGAACTCTTCGAACATTCCAGGCTTGGGGGAGAGCGAGCCCGCGAACTCCGGATCGTTGAGCAGGCCGAGCGTTTGAATGACCTTTAAAGATACTTTCCCGGCGCGGGCCACTTCCACCTGGCTATCCAGGACGGACGTAGCAATCTCCGAACTTGCCTCGCTTACGTCGTAAGCACTTTCCACGGCGCGAACGCGCCGGTTGTCGATCAGAATGGACGCATCGGCGGTGTAGAGCGGTTGGACGCTGAATAGAAAACCCGCGCCCGCCACGAGCGACGTGAAGAAAATCGCGAGAAAAACCGAACGCTGACGGCGCGCCGCTGCAAGAAAATAGTCGAAATGGACCGGTTGAGGCGATGCCTGCTCGCTTTCGAAGGGGCAACTGCAATCGGCCCCTGCCGGAGAGGAAATGGGAGATTGAAGCATCGCCGGCCCCGCTGATATTCTAGCTCGCAGGAAAGGCCGGCAAGCGCCTGAATGCGCGTAATTGCATCGTTTTAACCCGCCTCATACCGCTCCTATCCACCCTTTGCCGGCCCTTTGCCAACGTAGCAGGAACCCGTCAAGCGAGCGTTAAGCAGCCGCATGACGGGTCAGGGCAGCGGCATCGAACGCTAGAGAGTGCCTCTGTCACAGATTAACCGTCCCGCATCAAAGAGGCGGTGCGCTGCCGGTCGCGACGTATTGGCCGCCGTGCCTCGCCATGGCTGCGCTTTCCGGCACATTGCCCGCAACCGTCGCCACCGAGTTAATGAAGTTCAAGAACTTCAGCACCTCCACCGACTCCGCATTGGAAACGTAGAGAACATCCTTATTACGCATCGGGAAACGCTGGGCGAAGAAGTAGCTGGACGGGTCTCTGAAATTCGCACGGTACACGGTAGGTATTGTTGTCTTACTTGGCTCAAAGTTCGCCAAATCGACGCCGATCCGGTCCAAAGTCTCCCGTGTCTCCATGCGATAGATGAAGACTTGCCCGGGGTTGGCTTGATTGTCCAAAAGACCGCCCGCTTTTGCGACGCCCTCCGCGAGCGACAGGCGCTCCTGATCGAAGGTAAATTGGCCGGAGAGGCCGGACAGTGCCGAGGACGCCCCAATGCCCGCGGCCACACCCACCGCGCCGAATGCAACGAAGCGGCGCGGTTCGCGGTAAATGTAGATGGTGTCGCCAGGTGCGGCGTAGATATTCTCCTCCGGGTGCAACACCAGGGAGTTGAAATACATCGTGGCCTTTTTGCCCTTGCGCTGAACCGTGATGTATAGCTCGTAACCTGGATAGCGCGGGCCCCCGGCTAAAGCGACAGCATCGAGTATCCGCTCGCCGCCTTGCGTAAGTTTTACTTTCTTGGGCGTGTTAACTTCGCCGACAACCGATGCCGTTCCAGCGACCTCCTCGTTGACGGAGACAATCGCCTTGGGTTCGATTGCGCGGTTGGCCAGACGCTCCTCGACCATGCGCTGCACTTCAAGCACGGTGTGGCCCGCGGCCTGGATGTCGCCTGCATAGGGCACGGCAATCTTGCCCTTGGCGTCCACCGTCTGCACCGGCAAAGTGACGTAGTTTCCGGGGCGCACGCCCGCGTCGACCGGAATGAAGAGGCCGCCGCTCTTCGATTCGAAAATAGTCAGTTGCAGAACGTCCCCTGCGCCGATCAAAACCTTTGGGGGGGTACCGCGGCCTTTGCCGAAAGACCGCAGGAACGAGTCGGCATCGATGTCGTAGATGGCCGATACAGCCTGCTCGTTCAGGTCCACGAGCGCATATTCGAACGCAACCGTGTCCGGAGAGGTTGCGGCCACGGTGGCGGCACCTGACAAAATATCGCGGTGACTAGGCCCGCTTACCGGAAGTTCCGCGCAAGCGGGCAATACCAGACAGAGCCCGAGGGCAGCACAAACAAGGTTTCGCATCATAAGCTACCTAAATTCCTAACCACTGGGACGCAAATCCGCGACGCACCGCCTACCTAGAGTTGTAAACCGAGTGTTTGGCTGATTCGCCCCGGCCGCCAAGCGGATGGGGAATTTATCCTGTTAGTACAATTTGCGGCGGGTCTCCCCAGTGTGGCGTCCCGCAATTGCCTACCCCAGCCGGAAGGTGCATTAACTTGCTGGCAGGATGAGCGCTTTAGTGTTTTGCTGGAGATATCGCGGGGGGATCTGCTCCCGGTGCGGCTTGAGGCCGGAACATCCGGCGCGGGCTAATAGTGCTATCTCCAGCGGAGCGGAAAGATACAAAGGCTTCGAGTTTATGAATGTCCTGCGCCAGATAGGGCACGCGATGCGGATTAGGCTAACGCGGGCATTTCCCGCAAAGCCCTGGCGTGTTTCCTTTTCCGCTCCGATTGCGACATTGACATTCGACGATTTTGCCCGAAGCGCCTGGACCGAGGGCGGGCGGATTGCGGAAGAGGCCGGCGCGAGAGCCACATACTATGTGTGCGGCGGCCTATGCGGGCAGACCCGCGATGGGGTCGAATATTTCACCGAAGCCGACCTTGCCGCCCTGCATAGGCGCGGTCACGAGGTGGGCTGTCACACCTTCAACCATACCTGGCTCCCCGGCACCCCCGCGAGCCGCATCGAATCCGAGTTCGCGTGGAATGCAGCGTTCATTCGCGGCGTAACCGGCCGGCAAAAGGTGAATTCCTTCGCATATCCGTGTGGCGCCGCCAGCATCCCGTCGAAACTGCTCGCCAAGCGGCACTTCGTTACCTGCCGGGGCATCGAGCCCGGGATAAATTCCGGCTGGACAGACCTCTCGCAGTTGCGCGCCGTATGCCTCGAACCCGCTATTTTGAAAGACTTTCCCATCGCGCGGCTTGTGGATGAGGTTTGCGCGAGCAGGGGATGGCTCATTTTAATTACGCACGACGTATCGCCCCATCCAACGCCCTACGGATGCACGCCAGAGGTGCTCGGAAGCGCCCTGGAGGCCATCCGTCAAGCCGGCATCGAATTCCGTACGGCAGAGCAGGCGATTAGCGAAATGCGTCTCCCGGATGCAGCTACACCGTAAGTTTCGCGGCGGAGAAATGCGGCAAAATCGTGGTAGTCGAGCTGCGAATCCCTACCGCGCGCCACATGTGTTAAGAAAACAAGGTTAACGCGAAAATCGAGCGGCGAAAACTGGCGGAATTTCCCGGAATTCCGTCTCGAATTGCTAGAATTCGAGCATTGAAAACTACGGTTAAATATTGTGTCTTAACCATAATTTGGACAGGGGAGGCCGCCTATTTCGTTATATATCAGTGTGTTATCTATCTGCGCGCAGTTAACCTTTCAGTAAAACGCATGTGCTACAATTAGTTCAAATTCAAAAAGCCCCCTTTGCTATCAAAATGGGTGCTTTGGGCTGGCTCGGAAGAAATTTAAGGACTGCGTCCTCTCCGCATCTAACCGCAGGTGCTTTGGCTACATAGATTGCGTTGGCGATCGATCGCTTTAGGAGTTTCAATTATGATGATGCGTAAGCTAACGCTCGCAACTGCGCTGGCCGCCGCAATGGCGCTGCCGGCAATGGCGGAGGACGTCAAGACCTCCGCTCAGGCATTACCGCTAGATGGCGTAACCTGCACAAATGTATTATCGTATTACTGCGCAAGTCAGTGTTCGCAATGCAGTCCTCTTGGCGGTTTCTCGTGCACAGGGAAGAGCTGTTATTTGTCGAAGGGCGTTAAGAGCGGCGAGCTTCATTGGAGTGCTCGTACAAAGAATTGAGATCATCAATAAAAATATGGAAAACGTCGCTTTGTGTGCGGAGTTTTATCATACGCATTTCCTGAAAAATGCTCTGCGGTTGCGAAAACTGTCTGTGAGGGCTGAGAGCGACGGAATATTCATCCGCTACTGGAGAAACCCAAGCGGTCTTGTGAACGATACCGCTGGGCAGCGACCGCGTATCTTGGCGCGTCTACGATAGGTTTGCGAAGAGCAATATCTGGCTCTCCCGCTCTTGCATACAACACCCGGTGCATGTCCGGCCGCGAGGCGAGGGCGATCAAACGCCGAACCCGTCGCGCTTCAGCCTGACGATGGCGAGATCGAGGGCGGACAGGAATTGGGACCGGTCGCGCTGCTGGAACGGCTTCGGGCCGCCGGTGATTTGCCCGGCGGATCGCAGATCGTCCATCAAATTGCGCGTCGCGAGCGCCATGCCGATGGATGCCTCGGAGAGCGCGCGCCCCGTGGGCGCGATCACGTCCGCCCCAGCCTTTATGCAGCGATGCTGGAGCGGCACATCGGCCGTGATGACGATGTCTCCGCGTGAGACCCGTTTCGCGATCCAATCGTCCGCCGCATCGGGATTGCTGCCGACCACGACGCGCTCGATCAGCGGCGTTCGGGGAATCGCTATGGGGCTATTGCTGACAACGTAGACCTTGATCGCATAGCGCTCGGCCACGCGATAGATTTCCGCCTTTACCGGGCAAGCATCGGCATCGGCGTAAATCGTGATCGCTTTCGCAGGTTCGCTCAATGCCTTGCTCCAAATCGAGGAACGGACGTGCTCGCGCGCGTTCGCTGTGTAGTCAGGCAGGTCACGCCGTCCAGGCCCTGCTCGAATGCAGCAGGATTTTCAGACTTCGAGCAGCGTTGCAAGCCATATCGCGGCGCGGCAAAATGCGGCAACGCCGTCATCCTTCGCCGCCAGCCAATCTTCCATCCGCCGCGCTGTGGCTTCGAAGCCTTCCTGGCGCAGGCGGGCAGCAACCTGCCGCCCCCTGCTTGCGAATTGTGCGTCCCTCGTGTGGCGCCCCGCATGCACCGCGCCAGCCAAAAACCGCCGCGCCATTCCGGCCGCCGATACAGCCTCGCTGCGGCTGTCCGCGATAGGCGGCTCGGCACCATCCTCCGGCTGGCTGTCGAAATCGGGGACGATCAGTTCGTCCGCGGTGAGCGACCACGGCTCGCACACCACGCCGCCGGCCTCCACGCGCACGGTCCCGGCAACCCGCCTCACCGCGCCCCGCTTTCCAGCCGCGGCGGCGAATAGGGTCTCCAGTGCCCAGGGCGCGGCAGCATCGTAGCGGCGCTCCAGATAGAGCGTTCCGCCGCCATCCGGCAAAGTCACGGCGGCCTGCCAGGCTTGAGCCCCCGGCGCCCAGCGCTGGCCTTCCACCGCCTCCACATCGAAGACGTGCATGTCCTGCACCCGGTTGCGCGGTCTGATGAGCGAGGGCGGGCGGCGCTCGAACGCGGCGCGAAGGCTTTCAAGCCCTGCCACCAGCAGCGGCGGCGGAAGCTTGGGCATTCCGGTTCCAGGCATGAGCGAAGTCTTGCCAGCCCCGCCCGCGCCAAAAGTCACAACGCCATCGGCACGCCTTCGCGCGACGGAAGTCAGGATTTGCCCGCGGGCAACGCCACGGATTTGCAGCCCTGGGGCGAAAAAGCGTCCGCCGGTCCTGTCCGGAGTTTCGCGCTGCCCGTTTGCGGTCTCCAAAGGGAAGCGCTTTTCCATCAGCATCGCCGCACCGGTATCGGTATCGGCAAGCAGCGCGGACGCCGTGACCTCCGGACCCTTTGTCAGCGCCCTTGCACCAAGGCAAACCAGCCGCGTCTTGGCCATGGGCGTTTCCATCGCCTCGCCAAGCCCCAGCGCCGCGCCATTATCTTTGCAGCGTGTGCGGGCGTATAGCTCCGCCGCCAGGCTGAGCACGGTATCTTCATCGTAATGTGCGCTGCGGGCGCCGTAGGCCTCGATCTGCGCGGCGAGCGCCTCGAAGGCGAGAACAAGCCAGGTGGCACCCTTTTCGCCGGCCGCGCGGCCGGCCCGGTCGAGACCGCGTCCATGGGCTGCCATCCCGGCCACCGCGCCTTCCTGAAGGAGCAGCGATAGGACCGCATCGACCGCTTCCTCCAAGCCGCTGGCGCCTGTGGACGGAAGAGCCTTCGCCCCGATGATAGCTTCCATCTGCCCGTCAGCCGCCCGGAATGCCCGCAAGGCCAGTGCGATATGGGCGCAGCCAGTAGTTTGCGCGCAGTCGCAGCGGGCGTAGGCGATATTGTTGGGTGCCAGAAACCGCACAGCCGCCGTGGGCAAATGTGCGGCGGGGGTCTGTCCCCGCTCCAGCCGGACGGGGAGGGGAGATGCAAGCAGGCGCTGCAATTCCGCTCGCGCGGGCGCGGAGAGAGAAGCCTCGAAGCCCTCCAGATCGAGGCTGGCGGGGTCCCAATCGCTAGGTGCCGGTTGCGCTTCCGCTCCCGCCGTGGACGGTTCTTCTGCATTCCGCTGCTGGTAGGCCAGAACGAGCGTCACGCGATGCCGGCACATGGTGCTCGACGGGCAGCTGCAAGAGGCCTCGGCAGGCGTACATCCGGCGGAAAGGCGCGTCACGGTACCGTCGGAAAAGCGCGCTTCAATCGCGCCGCCCGGTGTTTCGGTCATCTCAGGGGCTTGCCCTGCCGCCAGATCGCGCTGCGCGCGCTTCACAAGCCCGGCATTGGCCATTTGCGCAAGGGCTGCTTCCGTCAATGCCATCAGATCGGCGCGCGCCATGCTCAGCCCCTGATTTTCTGCGCAAGCCAGCCCGCCAGTTCGCCCGGCGTCATGGCGCCCACCTCGGCGCCGGCTTCCACCAGCCGCCGCGCCATGTCGCGGTCAAAGGCTGGATCGGCATTCGAGTCGAGCGCCGCCAGCCCCAGCACCAGCGTGCGCTGGCCCGTCAGCGCCTTCACCCGGTGGATAAGCAGTGCCTGGTTTGCGCCTTCGTAGAAATCCGAAATCAGCACCACGATGGCGCGTTCGGGATGCTCGATCAGGCCCGTGGCGTAACCGACCGCGCCCTGGATGTCGGTTCCGCCGCCGAGTTGCACCTTCATCAACAGCTCCACCGGATCGGTGACGTCCTGGGTGAGATCGACAACAGAGGTATCGAATGCCACGAGGTGCGTGCGCACGCCCGGCAGCCCCCAGAGGCAGGCGGCGGTAACGGCCGAATGGATGACCGAGTCCAGCATCGAGCCGCTTTGATCGACAAGCAGGATCACCTGCCACGGACGGAGCTGGCGCTGGTTGCGCGCAAAGAAGTGCACGCGGTCGATGGCGACCTTGCGGGATTGCGGATCGTAGCGGCTCAGATTGTCCTTGATCGTGCGGCGGAAATCGAGGTTCCGGGCGATACGGAGCCGCGTGTGCCGCCGCCGGTCGAGCACCCCGGCAAAGGCGACGCTCAAGTCCCGCGCCAGTGCCGCCATCAGCCGCCCGATCACCGCCTGCACGAGCTTGCGCGCCATGACGAGCACTTCCGGTGCCATCAGATGCTTCGTGCGCAGGACCGCCTTGAGCAGCGTTTCGTTGGGCTCGGCGCGGGCCAGAACCTCCGGGTTGGTTACGACATCGCCGATGGCGTAGCGCTCGATGGCGTCGCGTTCCAGGCGCTCGATGGTTTCCTTGGGAAACAGCCGGTGGATTTCGTTGATCCAGGCCGGAGTGGTGAGCCGCGAGCCTTCCCGTCCGCCGCGCCGCATGGTCTGGCGGGCGCCCTCCTCGGGATCGCGCCCGTAAAGCCAGTCCATCGCCGCATCCATCGCCAGCTCATCGCCGCTGAGCTGCTGGCCAGCCCCCCGGCAGGCAGATTCCGCCGCTTCGCCCAGCATGAGGCGCCAGCGTACAAGCTCAGCGATATCTGGCGGCTCGGTCATGATTTGCCAGCCTGCGCAAGCAGCGTCACACCGCGCAGCATTTCGCTCGCGGTCACCGCATCGAGATCGCCGAAGGTGAGGTTTGCCGGATTCGCGTAGCCGCCCATTTCAAGGACGTCGAGGGTCTGGGTCTTTTCTTCGAAATCCACGCCGCCAACGACGAGGCCGTCATGGAAGGTAAGCTGGACGGTGGCGCGGCCCTCCTTGGCAAGCCCGACTTCACGCTCGATCCACCATATTCCGCCGCCGTCTTGAGGCGAGCCGAGCTGCCAGCCCCGCGCGGGCATTCCGCGCAGCCGCGCCGAATTCCACCTGAATGCCCTTGAAACGGCCGATCTTGGCGGCCTTCTCCTCGCCTGCCTCCAAGGCGTAGGTCTCGCGGCTGAGCTGCGGGAATGGCTGCATGATCTCGTAATCGCCGAACAATGCACCCCAGGCTTCGATTTCGTCCCGCGGCATCTGGAGTGGATGTACGAGCCCGATGAGCCCTTTGGCTTCCTCGCTCAGGTCCAGCTCTACCGGGCCATCCTGGCTGTCGGAGAACGTCAAGTCGGTGGCCACGCGGAAGCACAAGCTTGGCTTTGTCAGCGCCTCCTTGCCCTCGTAGAGCCCCCAAACCAGCCGCTGAGAAAGATGCCGGATCAGCGGATGCGAAGCAAAAAATGCCCAGAACACATCGGGTCGCACGCGCCGGGATGTGGCCAGCATGTTTTCGAGCCGGGTCAGCTGCATGCTCGCCACCGCGCGGGCATCCTTCTTGAGCGCCGACCAGCGGGCGACGGCGGCGGATGAAAGCGCCGCATCGTCCGATTTGTTGGGCTTGGGCAGATCCTTCAGCCGGACGTTGTTTGCGTCCTTCACCCAGGGCTTCAGGAACTCGTCGAAGCCCACGCGGAAGGCGCGCGGACCGAAATTCAGGTCGAGCCCGCCGCGCCCGTCAAGATCGAGGTCCGGGGCAAGCCGGTCCGCAAGTTCCTCGGGTGTCAGATCGCGCGCTTCGGCGATGGCCGCGATCTTATCCCTCGCCCGCTCCTGCAGGCCCTTGAATTTCACCTTCTCCGCGATGCCATTGAGGTTCATCAGGGCAACGTCGGAGCCGATATCGGCGAGCACGTCGAGGCCGGTGACGGCGCGGGCATGGGCCGCCTCGCCCGGCCATTTGCGGATAAGCGCGGTCAGCTTGCGGGCGCTATCGTCGTTGCCGAGCCAGCCGATGGCGCGCATCGCCCAGCCGTCCCTAGAGGGCGCGCCCGCTGCGATCCACGCGGAGAACAGATCCCACACGAAGGCGCCGAGGCTTTCGCGCGTGCAGGCCTCGCGCAGCATGGGCACGCCGGCGTAGATGGCACCGGGCGAGCTGAACGCGAGCATTTCCGCAAGCGCCGTTATGGCTTCGTCGGGCAGCGCACCTCCGCCATCGCGCAGCACGGGCCGCGCCAGCGCCGCGGGAACGAGCCAGCCGGGAAGCTTGGTGATTTTCGATGGGTACTGGCTCAGCGGATCGCGGTTCAAGACTTGGGCGATGGCATCGCGCACGCGCGGTTCGGTCTTCGCATAGCCGTCCGTGAGCGCTGAAAGCTCCGCGGCGGCATGGGGATCGGTTGCCATGTACCAGCGCAGAGCGTGTTCCGCCGCATCGCGCGCCTCGCCAAGCGGGCCAACGGCATCGGGGATCAGCCGCACAAGTGCTGTGTGCCGGTGTTTGCGCAGCCAGTCGATGGCGAGCGCGCGAGCCTTTTTCAGCTTCAGGAGCGCACGGGCCGCCAGCGGGGCCACGCCGGGTATGTCAACATATCGCGCGAAATCGAGCGCGGTGACGGGATCGGACTCGACCAGCTTGAGCATGCCGGGAAGGGCTGCCTCTCCGAAGCGCGAGATCATGACGGGACCGGCGCCATGCCAATGCCAGCCTACATTCACGAGCGTGCCGGTCAGTTGCCAGAGCATGAGCGCCAGCGGGTCTGGCAGCCGTTCCAGCCCCTCATAGAGGCTGCAATAATTGGAGTACCTTACCGTATTGGCGGAGACGCGGTTCAAAGCGATAAGCCGGCGCTTGAGCCAAGCCAGCGCCTCGTCCTCCGTCATATCCAGGCGCGGAGGCTGGTCCGGCTTCGGATGATCGTTGGACCAGTAGTTTTTCTTCTCAGTTTCGGCTTTGACAAGAAAGGCGGGAAGCTGGGCCATATCGCTAAGCGCGAGCGGCCTCAGCCCGCGATAGGTGGCATCGTAAGACAGCTTCCGCTTCTCCTCCGGGTAGGCGAATGGCGTTGTAAATGGCTCGATGGTAAGAACGATGTCCTGGCTGGCCTCCTTGCTCTTCTTCTTGCGCCAGGGCGGATCGCGCAGTACCGCAGGCAACGCTTCGGCGGATGCCAGCTCCCCGGCGCCGGCAAATAGGACATCCAGCCGGTTGATGGCCTTGGCGCCAAGGCTTTCCGCCCACTGCCGCACCGTTTCCTGCCCATAACGGGTGGCGAGTTCCGCAAGCCGGGCGCGGATGGCGGGTTCGGTGCGCCCGGCGGCGCTCAAACTGAGACACTCCCTGAAAATGTATGCAGGATAAGCCGTAGCGGCGAGATCGACGGCCTTGATGATCCATTTTTCGTGGAACAGCGGCAGCAATTCCGCCAGCGCGCCGGGCTCGCGGGTTTCCAGCAAGGCGCTGGCGGCCAGGGTCCGCTCCTGGTCTTTGGCATAGTACAGCAGCCAGGAGAGTGCTGGCGCGGCCGGTTCGCCGGCGGCCTTGGCAACGGCCATCGCCGTCGCGCAGGCTTCGGCCACGCTCACCGCCGAATAATAGAAATAGAAGTGGTAGGACCGCAGGGTACGCCAGGCCGCAGCCTCGGTTGGCCGCGTATCGGCGATGAGCGGGAAGAACGCCAGTTTCTCAATACCTTGGGCGGTTGCGTCTCTCAGCACCTCGCGCGGCTGCAATGCGTGCTCGGCGGAGCGGTCGTCGGCGAAGACGAAGGCGAAATATGCCAGGCGGTCCCAATCGGTGCTGCCTTCGCACTCTGCCAGCGCCCAGGCCAGCGCCTCGTCATAGGCCGCTTCCGGTGCCTTGGTCAGCGCTGCCCGCAAGGCAAGGCACCTCGCGTCGGACCACGCGGAGTTGCAGTAGCCGGTCCTGCTTCCCGCAGATACCGCGAGCTTGCTCGCTGCCTGCACGGCCGCAAGCGGTCCGTGGCTCGCGACGTGCCATTCCGTGAACAAGGCTAAGGCAGATTTGTAGGCCGCATGCGGTTTGCTTGTGCGAAGATCGGTGATCGTGGTTGTGCTGTAGCCGGTCCAGGCGGGGAGCTTTTCGTACCACTCCGCAGCTTCTTCCACGGATATGGCATCCGGCGGCGTTTCGCTGGCAAAGCGTTCCGGGAATTTGTGCCATGCCGCGCCCGCTTTCTCGCCTGCCGCCTGGAGCACTTCGCGCAATTGCCGCCATGCCTCGCCGGGCGTCATAACGGGTTCCGGCCGCCTACGCGTGGGCAGCGGGCGTGCACTAAAAAGCTTGCCGCTTTCCTCTTCCGCTGGCGGTGCAGCAATGGCGGTAGCGGCGGGCGCGGCGGTAGCCGCCGCCTCTTGAATGTTTGCGTCCTGGGCTTCTGCCTGGGGGCCCTGAACCCGCTTCTTGCTAGCGCTACCGCCCTCCGGGCTATTCGGGCGCGAATTCTCCGCCTGCTTTTTGGGCTTCGCCGGTGCTGCGGCTGCAATCGCGGGTGCCGCGCCCCCATCCATGCTTACATAGCCCTTGCCGGTCTTTTCCTTGATGAGCTTCGCTTCTTCTTTCTGAGCCGCCGCTGCGTCCGCAAAGGTCTTTTCCTTGCTTTGCCCTTGCGTGCCGATGCGCCCGAAGCGAACGGTCAGCACCGCCCCCTCAACTTCCACCTCCCAGAATTTGGATGCGGCGCCTTCCGTGAGTTCGTAGCGGCTCATTGCTCCCTCCATTGCCCTGATCTGGGGCGACTATTCAAAGCAATTTCTGGCCAAGCCATGGCAGTTTCAGGCCAAACCGTGGCAGGCCAGCCGGGCGGCGGTGCGCTCTTCAAGCTCCAGGGCGGCGGCCTGGCCTTCTATGCCGGTCTTCTGCCGCATCCAGGCGAGTGCTTCGGCTTCCGCGCCGATTGGACGCATGCCGTGGCGCTCAAGGATGGCGCGGGCGAGTGCCTCGCGTTCGGCTGGTGGAAACCAGGAAAAGGCGAGCCGCATCGCGGGCAGGGCTTTGAGAAATTCCCCGGCTGGCCATGCCGCCACCGCCCCGTCGATGGCGCCAAGCACCCCGGCCGCGTCCTTCAGTTCCTCGCGGGCGAGCGCAAACAGTCCGGCCAGGAAATCGCCGAGGCTTGCAGGCAAGCCGAAGCGCCGGACGCGCGCGCTCACTTCGGCGGAAGACGCGCCGGCATCCCCGCAAGAAACGAGATAGCCAAGCGCCGCCCCGGCTAGTCCGGGCGGCGTTTCGGGATCGGCCAGGCAGCGGGCGAAAATCTCAGCGGCGCGCCGGCGGTCGAGCGAGAGCCCTTCGCTGTCGCGGGCCAGCTCTCGGCAGGCCAGCACCGCTTCGGCCGACTGCCTGCCTTCCTCTTCGCTGGTAATCCCCTGGATGAGCCACAAAATCCGCGAAAAGGCCGCCTCCGCAAGCAGGCCGAGGCTCGCATGCGCGGCCGGGCCAAACAGGCCGCCGAAGCGGTAAAGCCGAGAGATTTGTCGGGCCGCGCGTCCAGTCGAAGCAATGTCCCGGCTTGAGGCAACGCTTGCGCTCAAGCGCGCGATCAGTTCCTTGCCAAGGCCCAGCAGCCCGGCGAACAAGGCGTCCGACAGCGTGGCGGTGAGAATTTCGACATCGCCGTCGCTCCCGGCGGCGCGGGCGTTGAGGGATGCCGAGGCAGCCATCGGTAGCGTGCCGCCCCAGCGCGACGCTTCGATCAACGAGCCAGCCCAATTGCGGTGGGCGGAAATTTCGAACGTCTCGGTCAGGTCGCGGGCGCCGGCATGCTGCGGGCCTCTCTGGCGGACGATCCCCGGCAGGCCGAGGATGCGGAGCTGGTGGAGGATATGCGCGCGGTTTTGTGCGGCTGTATCGTGCCAATCGATCTGGATGCGTTTGAGAGCCGGAGCCGGAACGATGTCTTCCGCCTGCATGCGGGCTTGCACATCGGCAACGAGCGGCGGCTGGCGCGTGCCAGGAGCCAGCTTGCCTTCGAGGCTTCCCGACAAGGCGTGCAGCATCGCGCCTACGAAGGGATCGTTGCGCTGTCCGGCGGAGCCTTCGGCGGCCCAGGCGGCGGGGATTTCGAGTGCGTCCTTGATGAGCACGGCAAGGCCAGCGTCGAGAATATCGGTGCGCAGAATGGCCCGGTGGCCGCGCAGGCGGGCGAGCGCTTCCGCATGCCCCCGCCAGCCAATTTGATCGGCCGTCGAGATGGGCTGGCCGGCGCCGCGCAAGGTTTTGGCGATGCGCTGCATGGCCCAGTCCGCGGCGGCATTCAGGCCGGCCCCATGCACAGCATCGTAATAGCCCGGTGACGGCATTCCGGCGGCGTACCCCGTGAACCGGTCGAGCCGCTCATAGCTGTAGGGGACGAGGTAGCTGCCGGTTCTGGCTTCTTCGGGCGGAGCGAATGCCGGAAGCTTGGTTCCATCCGCCGTAAAGAGTGCGTCCCGGATGCCTGAAACATGCCATCCGCCGCAAACCAGCACCACCGGGCGCCCCAGAGCCTCGCGCAGCGCCCAGGCGGCGTAGCCTGCCATGCAGGCTTCGCGCGCGGCTTCTGCCGGGTCATGCGCGCCTTCGGGCCGCATGAGCGAGAAGTAGTTATCGAGGATGGCGGGCAGGGCGGCATCTTCGGCTTGTTCGGCGAGCGCATCCCACATCGCGTCCTGGCCTTCGGCGCCAAGTTCACGGGCTAGCGCCGCCACAGCGGCCCGGTATCTCTTGTGCAGTTCGTGGGGGTCGGCGTAACGGTTGGCGCGCCCGTCAAAATCCGGGTGCCAGGCCGGAAGGTCGCAGAACAGCGGTTCGGCGCCAGCGGACCGGGCCGATACCAGGGCCTGCCATTCGGGAGAATAGCTGCAAAACGGCGAATAGGAGGCCATGGTCAGCTCAGCACTTGAGCAGAAGCTGAAAATGGCGATGGGCAAGGAATGTTCGAGCTTCAGATCGCTTATAAATGGGTTGAAATCCGAAGGCCCCTCGATCAGCACGAAGGCTGGCGCAATGCTTTCGATGACGCGCCGTACCCGCCGCGCGCATGCGGGCGAATGATGCCGGACCCCGATAATGACAAGGCGGTCTTTGGACATGGCGGCTGGGTCACGCGATCAAAAGATGCCGCGCCATGTAGAACGCACGCCAGGCTTCGCCTTTGCGCCCCGCCGCCTTGTGTTCGAGATAGTTCCGGAGCTTCACCAGATCGTCCTTATTGTCCTTGGCGGCCGCTCCTGCCAGGCACTCCACGATGTCTTCCGGCCTCCCGCTATCGCCGCGCAGGAAGTGCCCTTTGACACCGATGGCGTGCGCGATACTGACGGCCTCGGCGGTGCTCATGGCCGAACTCAAGCGCTCGATACCGGCGCCGTCTTCCGTGACCGCCGTGCGCAACTCGCGGAAACAGGTCACGAGCACCTGCAAGACATCGTCGGGCGGCGATTGCGGGACGCCGGAACGGGCCAGCAGTTTGGCGTCCTCGCGCTTCACCAGCGCAAGTTCCTCGTCCGCGCTGCGGATTGGGAACACGGTTTCGAAATTGAACCGCCGCTTGAGCGCGGCAGACATATCGTTCACGCCCCGGTCGCGCGTGTTGGCTGTGGCGATGACGTTGAAGCCTTCGCGCGCGAAAAGCATTCCGGCCTCGCCGCCAAGTTCCGGGATCGCCAGCACCCGGTCGGAGAGCACTGAAAGGAGGCTGTCCTGGACTTCGAGCGGGCAGCGGGTGATTTCCTCGAAGCGCACGATTTTGCCTTCGGAAAGCCCGCGATGGAGCGGGGCCGGCACAAGCGCGCGCTCGGTTGGACCCTCGCTGACGAGCAGGGCGTAGTTCCAGCCATATTTGATCTGGTCCTCGGTGAGCGAGGCGCCACCCTGCATGGTGAGGGTGGAATCACCGCTAATCGCAGCCGCGAGAAGCTCCGATAGCAGGCTTTTCGCCGTGCCCGGCTCGCCGGTCAGCAAGAGCCCGCGCGAGGTTGCGAGCGTCACCATGGCCCGTTCTATCAGTGACGGCTGACAGACGATCTTCGCATCGGCGCCGCCGCTGCCGAAGATGAATTCCTTGATCGCCTGCAAGGACAACTTCCATCCAGGCGGTTTCGGTGAGCGGTCAGCCTTGCGCAGGGCTTCGAGTTCATCCGAATAGGCAATTTCGGCGGGTGGACGCTGCCACGCTCCTGCCGGACCCTTGTTCTGTTTCCGCGGCGCGGCCATGACTGTCCCCCCATTTGCCCTGCGCGAACGCCTATTATGCCCGGCACTCTGCCCAGTTAGCTGCTCCGTGGCAAGCTTAGCGGAATTGGATTGGTTCGGGTGGTCTTTCCGGCGAACGTTCTCACTCGCTGGCCTTGCACCGAACGGCCGCCGTTGGGTAGCCATGTGGTTGCCAACGTTTGCAGATTGGCGGGAAAAAGCAGGATTGGTGTCTAGAATGCGGAAACCGGCGTCTAGAAGATCCAGGAACTGATGAATAAACCCTTGAAGTTGCTGGTGCCCAGGGGCGGATTTGAACCACCGACACGCGGATTTTCAGGACGCGTCCCCTGGAATTCCCGGCATTCCCGTATCTTCCCTACAACACTGATTAAGCATTATAAATGTCTTCATCGACATATATAATCATTCCTTGAAATGCCTCTATCGTGCCTATACAGTGCCTACAAATCCAGCGAATAGGCACGTCCGCCATGAAGGCCAAAATCACCAAGACCGCTATCGATGAGCTTCGCGGGGAGGCCATTGCGGCGAAGAAGACCGTCTATCTCTGGGATACCGATCTGACCGGCTTCGGGGCGCTGGCGACGGCGAAGGGATCGGCGAGCTATTTCGTCGAGTTCAGGATCGGCGGCAGGGCCGCGCCAAACCGCCGCGTTTCCCTCGGCAAGCATGGGGCGTTAACCCCGAGCGAGGCGCGGTCGCTGGCGAAGGCGAAGCTCGGGGAAGTGGCCAAAGGCGTGGACGTGGCGCAAGCGAAGCGGGATGAGAGGCTGAAGCTGGCGGCTGGCACGTTCCGCGATGTCTGCAAGCGGTATCTCGACCGGGAAGCCAAGCAGACGCGCCATTGGCAAGAGATGCGCCGCATCCTTGAGCGCGACGCCATGCCGGCCTTTGGTCCGCAATCCATTTCCACTATCACCCGCCAACAAATTCGCGGTCGCCTCGATGCTATCGTGACCGAACAAGGGCGAAAACCATCGGCAGAGCGCAAGCTCTACGTGGCGCTTATGCCGGTCTTTAAGTGGGCGATGGAGCGGGGCGCTATCGACAGCAACCCGATGACCGATTTGACGCGTCCGAAGCCCGCGCCACGGCGCAAGCGCGTCCTGGACCATGACGAAATCCGCGCCTTGTGGACGGCGGCCGATGCGCTCGATTGGCCTTTCGGCCCGTTCTATAAGCTCCTCCTGCTCACGGGCGCCCGCCGTGAAGAGGTTGCCGGGATGCGCTGGCCAGAGCTGGACCTGCAACGGCGCATATGGCGCTTGCCGCCAGCGGAAGAGTTTCAGCCTCGAAGGACGAAGAATGGCCTCGAACATGTCATCGATCTGAGCCCGCAAGTGGTGGCGATCATTGAGGGCTTGCCCCGGATGTATGACGGTTTCGTCTTCTCGACCACGGGGCGGACGTCGATCAGCGGCTTCGGCCGGGCGAAAGAGCGCCTCGACGGCGCGATGGAGAAGCATCTCGACAAGCCGCTTCGGCCCTTCCGCGTGCACGATATCCGGCGGACGGTCGCGAGCCTGCTTGGCGATGACCTGGACGTTGACCAGGGTGTGATTGAGCGCTGTCTCGGGCATCTGACGGGCACGCAATCCGGCCTCATGGGAACGTACCAACGGCAGCAATATCGCGAAAAGCGCAAGCAGGCGATGGCCTGGTGGGGCGCGCATGTTTCAAAGCTTGTCGCGTCAGGCACGCCGAACAAGTCCAGCAACACCGTTGAGTTTCCCCGTGTTGCGTCAGCCGCCGAATAGCGGCAGTCTCAACTGCGTGCGGCTAGGGTAGCTCCCAAACACCGGTACTCGCAAGCCGGCCGCCGCACGCCTTATCGCCTCTGCTCCTCGCAGCGGAGGCAAGGGGGGCACCCTCGCTTATCCGGCAGCCGCAAGCCGTCGCGCGGGAGCAGGGGCATCACCCTCCGCCCCGACAAACGTTGCCGACGGCCGTTCTGGCGACCGGTTCGCCTGTTTTTTTCTTCAGTAGTTTTAGCGAATTCAGCAGATTTGAGAGTGAGCGGGTGGTGCTGGAGCGTCTTATCGCCAATGGTAAGCCCCTGCAAAAGCTGGCGGCACGTGCGCGCATCGTGCTTTTGTCCGGGCGCGGCGTTGGCACGATGACCATCGCGCGGGGTTCGCGCCGATCTGCGGGAAGGATGGCCGGGCGCCAAATAAATTTGCCTCCACGCGGGTCTTGCCGATGGCGCCGGGCACACGCGCAGAGCTAGGGAGCAAGCTGCCTGTCTTTTCCTGCGCTGAGCCGCCGAAGTCAGGCACGGGCACTCGCCGCCTGCGGTCAGAAGCTTGACCTTTAGCAAGTAAACGCCCGTGTCCGTTGCCTCGATCTTGATTTTGAGCGCGTTGCACAACGCGGCGAGGGCGGCCGGGAATTCGCCAGCCGCGACGGGCCGCTTGCCGTTGGCCGCGCACGCTTTCGAATAGGCCGCGTAAAGGGCCGCGATCTCCACCCTGCCGCGGCCGGGCGCCAGGATGTCAGCCATCACCTGCGCCACGCTGCCGGCCGGGTTCGGCTGCGAGGCAATCAGACGCGGCTTGGATGCCGCAGGGAAGGGCTTGGGGCGCGTTCCGGCCGGAAGCGCCGATCAACGGGGCCGCCTTCGCTCCCTCCTCCTGTTCCTTCTCCTTCCGGGCCGCCGCTTTCGGGCTCAAGGCGGCGGGCGCTTGCCGCCTTTCATGTTGTTCGATCACCTCGGACGCCACGAGCGAAATCACAATCAAGAACTCGATCACCATGGCCATGGCGAGGTTCTGATACGTGGAAAGCGTCGCGGCTTTCGTGTCCGGCATGTCGAACAGGCGGGCAAGAGCTGAGCCCTGGCTGTTGGCTTCGAGGACCGGGCCTGCCTTCTCGATCTTCTCTCTGAGCGCTGCGATATCGGCATCGAGCTTTGCCGCCCGATCGGTCAACGCCTTGTTACGCGTCACCGCTTCGAGGCCGGCAAGCGCCTCGCTCTCGGCCGTTTCCTTGTTGCGGCAGCGAGGCCCCCGGTAGGTGCACTCTGCCTCTTTCGCCCGCGCCGCGGCCCCCGCCTTGGCTTTTGCGGCCTGCACCGCGGTTTCATCGGCCGGCGTAAACGTCAGCCCCTCGCGTTCGTCTTCGGCCCGCTTCAAGCCGCGCCTTGCATCCCGCACAATGTCTGCAACGCGAATGCGTTCAGCTTGCTGCTCGTTCCCACGGCCGGCCATCGCCCCGATGCTGTTCGACAGGCTGATAATCAGCGCGAAGGCACTTCCGGCGAAGACAAGTGCTCCAAGAAGCTTGGAATGCCGCCAGGCGCGCACGCCAAAGGCGTGGCCGAACAGCCCGCCCAGCGTGACGGCGCCAAAGGTGAACGCCCAGATGGCGCCGTCGAAATCGTTGTCGCTCGTCTTGAACCCGTACCGGGCCGCGATTGCGATCACGAGGACCCCGCAGCAGAGGCCGAAAAGCTTTGCGAAGGTGTGCATGCTCAACCTCCCTTCGCCCCGCGCTTTTCTTCCACGATCCGCTCCAGCCAATCCGTGATGGTGATGCCATCCGCCCCGGCAAGCGCGGTCAGCGCCTGCTTGATGTCTGGCCTGACCTTCACGTTGAGCTGTTCGGTGCGGCCCTTGGCTTTGAGCGTCCGGCCATCCACAAGCGAGCGGGCCTTCTTCTCGCGTTGCTTCCGCTCCGCCTTTTTGGCCGGGGCGGGCGAGAAGTTGCCCATGAGCCTGCGCATGGCCTCGCGCATGGCATCGGAATCCTCGGCAGCGCTGTTGCCGTCTTCAATGGTGTCAGTCATTGCACGCCCCCTTTCCCTGCCAGGCCCTTAACCTCGCCCCAAAGGGCATCGATTTCCGGCCGCAAGTCCTTGTCGATCTCCGGGCCGGTCCTGCCGATGACAAGCGCCTGTATCCATTGGCGCCGGTAGCCGATTTGCGTTTTGAGCACCGGCCCAAGACCGGCAAGGGCCGCGAGCGTTTGCTTGGTGAGCACCTTGTAGCGGCCATCCACCGCGGAGAGGACGAACGCAAAGGGCTTGCGGTGCTTGCGGCACATCCAGGTCACGGTCTGAACCGCGATCACATCGAAGAAGCCGGGACGGACAGGGACGATCACGGCATCCGCCACCACAATCGCCTGCTCGATCAAATCCATACCCGTGGGCGGCGAATCGATGAACAGCCACTCGTATTCCATGGCGGCGATCACGCGGATGTCGCCAGGGATGTTTTCTACGTTCTGGACAAGGAACGGCGTTTGCGGCTTGCCCCTCAGCTGCCACCATTGCGTGAGCGACCCCTGGTCGAAGTTCAGGTCCATCATTGCTATCTTCGGCGTCTCTTGAGCGGCCCGGACGGCGAGCGCCGATACGATCGTGCTCTTGCCTGAGCCTCCTTTGGTGGACGCTACCGTGATCGTCTTCATGATCGCTCCCAGTATGAGCGGCTACACGAAATACCAGTTAGCAGCTATCCAATACATTTGGTATCACCTATTCCAGTATAGCGCAATCTCTTTTAGATAGCAGCTATCCACGAAGTGTCCGGGAGTGTCCAAGCAGGTGTCAAGCGCAGGACAGCTTGGAGGAGGAGGGAGGCGGAGGAGGAGGAGACGGCGGACATTCCACGCGCCACAGCGCCGTCCAGCCGCTGGCGCAGTATCATATAGCTACTATCCCTATTGCTACTGACCGCCTGGAGTGATGCCAGATAGCTACTATTTGCGTTTCCCAGAGCGGATGGTAATTTTGAGGCTATCTCCTTCTTTATATGATATCAGATATATACTATTCATGAATATACGCTAGCTGATATATGATATCTCTCTTGGTGTCAGGAGACCGCAGGCATGGATCACGGCGCGCTTTCGCTCTCCCGGCCGCCAAACGTGCGCACGCTCATGACCGGGCCCGTTATCCACACATCCAGAGAAATTCAACCTTGCGTTGATTTGGGATGAGAGGAAAGTCCAAGACCCAGGTTTGCCCGCATGGCGGATGGCGCCGGCTCAGGTTAAAGGTCCAGAGGCTGCGTACCTGCCGCCAAGTAAGCTGGTTGACGCAAGTTTCGGCGCCTGGAGCTTTACCAGCTCGTTCCTTGGTTGTTTACAGGCTAGCTGAGGCCACGGAAACACCATGGTGCCTAACGGTATCCAAGCCTGTGTCCAAGCTTGAACACCTGCTTGGATACTTGGCGGACACGCCCCGGAGAGCTATCGAGAGAAACTGTGTGAAAACGGTAACACCCCGCGTTTTCGGGCGGGCGGCGAGGCCGTCGAGACGGGGCGATAGGGAGATGCCGGGGGGCCTGACGATAAAAAAGGGGCTTAGCAGGGGGCGCCATTTTCTCTTTTCTCTTTTTCCCATCTTCCTTGCACTCCTATTGGTGACATTAGTGACAGCAAAAGCCGCATGCAATTACAATGTGTTAAGCTATTTTCATGGCGCGGCGCACTGGTGACAACACTGGTGACAGGGGCAAAAAGGGCGGAAAAAGCGCTGCGGCACAGGACGGTGCTGCGGCCAAGTTTGCGGTCTCACCCTACGCGATGGCGTAGGGAAAGCGTGTAAAAACGGGCACACCCTGCGTTTCACGCCCATGGAACACAGACGAGAGTGCCCGGATTGGTTGCGACGGAAAATCGCAACATCCTGCGAATTTACGCCAAACTAAGCCAAACTAACTCATTTTAAGCGAAACTAAGCCATTTTAAGCCAAACTAAGCCAATCCAAGGCCGGGGATGGCTGAAATGTCCTTACGGTTTTCTACCTGAGGTAGAAAGCGCAGCTTCGCCCGCTTTGCGCCAGCGGCGCTGGGCAATCCCGGCACCGGGGCCGGAAAGCGTTCCAGCCGCTTCGAGGAGGAGGCCCAGCAGCACCGCGGCCGGTTCTTCGGCGAGCCCGGCCTTCACAATGAGGCCGCCCAACTGAATTTTATTGCGGGTATCGGCCTTTCTAGCGTCCATGCCGAGCCTCCTTTTCGTCCTGTCCGCCCGGTAGAGGCGCATGCGCGCCATCGCCAGCTGCGATTTCTGACCCATTACGAAATCGGGCCGCGATAGCTAATAACTCCCGCAATAGATCGGCATCGCTTAGGTTTAATTCCGTAAGACCGGCTCTGATAGCGAGCCTGCCAAAGCGTTTTGTTGCGTTGCCCTCCATCTTTGCAATTTGCGCTTTCAACCCATCTAGCTTTTCTAGCTTTTCGCACTGCCGTTCATCTGATGTATTTCTAGCCATAGCGATTACTCCATTTTAATTGGCTTGCGAATATTGTAGTATATTCTTTAACTTATGAAAAGAGGGCGCGAAGCGCTCCGCAGAAAAATCCGGACCAGCCGAAGGAAGGGACGGCGCACTTATACGTCACTGTTCGTGACG
>CAVYEY010000024.1:0-182380 GCA_963767435.1 uncultured Alphaproteobacteria bacterium | reverse complement strand
GTTTCGGATGCCGGCCCCTGCGAACCTCACCGCGCGCACCACGGGCCGGCGTTCCGAAAGTCTCCGGGGAAGGAACGCGCGGGGAGCAGGGCACCACCCGCAACAGCACAGCGCTATGAGGATTTTGCCCGCGCCATCGGCATGCGAAGGGCTGGCGGCATGGCCCAGGAGGTGCGCTGGGGGGCGCTGCAATACCCCGCAATAGCCGCAACGGGGCGAGGCAGCCGCTTGGGCGACCGCAAGCAGGCTGGCTTGAGCGCCGATTGCTTCAGTTGAGACGCGCCTGGGCGAGCACCTCCGTGGCCGGCATGAGGCGGCGGCGAAGGCGCAGCAATCGGGATGGAAGCGCTTACGATCCTGCTCATGACGTGTCGATCCCCGCGGGGGCCAGCGCGGGCCTGCGCCGCCGGAGCTGCCCTTTGAAGTCTCGATAATCAGCATCGGCTGCCGCAACAGGGACAAAGGCGGACCGGCGCGGCGCCGGCAAGTGTTTCGTCTTGCCTGCATCCTTGCGTTTGGGCGCAGGCGCGGTCATGGCGAGCAGGATACGCATCGTGGCAAGATTATCCGCGCGGACGCCGCTGGCCAGGAACCCGTAATGGCGGATGCGGTGGAAGCCCTTGGGCAAGACGTGGATCAGGAGCGGCGGATGAACTCGCCGCCTCAAGCGTCATGGTCTTGTAGCGGCCGGGCCCCTCGATCCGGTAGTCTTTGTATTTGAATGTGACGCTGGTCTTGTCCGCGGCAATCAGGCGCCGGTTCGAGATGGCAACCCGGTGCGTATAACGCGAGAGGTAAGCCAGCACGGTTTCAGGCCCGGAGAACGGCCGCTTGGAATAGACGAACCACTTGGTCTTTCTGAGCGACGCCAGGAAGGCCGCGAATGCGTCCGCACCGGCAAGGTGCGCATGCTCGCCAAAGAAGCGCAGCTTGCCGGCCTTGTGCGCGGCGGCGAGCTTCTCAAGCATCAGCCGGCGGAACAGCTTGGAGAGCACCAGCACCGGCAGGAGGAAGCCGCGCCGGCAGGCTATCCACCTGCTGTCATTCGGTGAGAGCCCGCCGCCCGGCACGATCATGTGTACATGCGGATGATGCGTCATCGCCGAGCCCCATGTATGCAGCACGGCGATAAAGCCGGTCTTGGCCCCAAGGTGCTTGGGACCGGCCGCGATCTTCAGCATGGTCTCGCCCGAGGCCTTGAACAGCATGGCGTAGATCGCAGCCTTGTTCTGGTAGGCGATGTCCGCGATTGGCGCGGGCAGCGTGAACACCTGGTGGAAGTACTGCACCGGCAAGAGTTCGGCTTCGCGGGCGGCCAGCCATTCCCGTGCCGCAGCCCCCTGGCACTTCGGGCAGTGGCGATTTATGCAACTATTATAGGAGATGGCCGTGTGTCCGCAGGCATCGTTCTCGCAAGCCTCGACATGGCCGCCGAGCGCCGCCGTGCGGCAGTCTCGATGGCGCCATCACCTTGGTCTGGCCGGAGCTCACGGCCGCGGTCGGCGTGGCGCCATGCTGCCCCGTGGCCGCGGAAGATGTCCGCGACCTCTAGGGATGGGCGGGCCATGGCGGCCGGCTATCCGGGCTTGCTTTCTTTCGGGCGCAGCGGCGTGAGCCGGTCGAGCGGGCTCATGACCTCGCGGATGATGTTGGTTGCCACCTGCGTATAGCGCGCAGTGGTATCCAGCTTGGCATGCCCAAGCAGCACCTGGATAATCCGCACATCGACGTTCTGCTCAAGCAGGTGCGTCGCAAACGAATGCCTGAGCGTGTGCGGCGTGACCACTTCGGTAAGCCAGCCAGTTCCGCTGCTATATGGCAGATGCGGTTCAGCTGACGCGTCGTCATCGGCCCGATCTTGTCCCGGCCAGGGAACAGATAGATGCGAGGCTGCGTGATCCGGTACCAGTCGCGCAGCAGGTCCAGAAGCTGCGGCGAGAGCATCGCGAAGCGGTCCTTGCGGCCCTTGCCTTGCTCCACGCGGATCAGCATGCGCTGGCTGTCGATATCCGCGACCTTGAGGCCCGCCACCTCCATCGCGCGCAATCCCGCGCCATAGGCAACGCTCAGCGCCGCTTTGTACTTTGGGTTCGGCGCGGCTTCGAGCAGCCGCAGCACGTCCTCAGCCGGCAGCACACGCGGCAGCTTGCGGGGCTCATGCACGAACACGAGAAACCGTGCTGTCTCCGGCCGGTCCAGCGTGACCTTGAAAAAGAACCGCAGCGCCGTGACCGTGGCGTTCATGGTTGGCGGGGTGGTTCCAGTCTTAGTCAGGTGCAGCTGGAAGGCACGCAACTCCTCTGCTGTTGCCGTATCCGGCGACCGGCCGAGGAAAGCCGCGAGCTTCTTGACAGCGCGGATATACTCGCGCTGGGTATCGGGGGTGAAGTTGCGCACCGTCATGTCTTCGATCATGCGAGCGCGCAAAGGACTGATGGGCTTGGGGTTCGATGGCGTCACGCTCATCTCTCGCTCCTGTCTTGAGGTGGAAGTGCTTAGACCCCACGATCCTCAAGACAGGGCGCCTGCCCCGTTATCAAAAACTCTTTAGATGGTTAGCGCGCAGCACCCAGGGCACCGCGCGGGCAGCGGCAAACTCGCGCGCGAGCGCGTTCGTTCCACTCTGCATCGCAGCGGCAGCGCACCACGGCGGACCAGAACCCCGCGACAGCCGCTAATGGGATGGACCGGCGGTTCCCTCCCCACCTTATACAGAGGGGACCCGCAACATAGGAACTGCCCATGCCAGCGCACAGCAAAACCGCCAAGCCCAGCACACAGATCGCCGTCATCGGCATCGACATTGGCAAGAACGTGTTCCATTTGATTGGCCTCGACAAGAGCGGCGCCATCGTCATGAAGGCCAAGCTCTCGCGCGGCCAGCTTGAGAACCGCCTTGCCAATCTGCCGGCCTGCCTGATCGGCATGGAGGCCTGCCCTGGGTCTCACCATTTGAGCCGCCGGCTGATTTCGCTTGGCCATGATGCGCGGCTCATGCCAGCCAAGTATGTGAAGGCGTTTCTCAAGAGCCACAAGAACGATTACCGCGATGCCGAGGCGACCGCGGAAGCGGTGCAGCGGCCCACCATGCGGTTCGTGGCCACCAAGACGGAGGAACAGCTCGATCTGCAAGCGTTGCACCGCGTACGGTCCCGCCTGGTGGCGGAACGGACCGCGACCGTCAACGAAATCCGCGCCTTCCTGCTCGACCGGGGCATCGCCGTGGCGCAAGGCATTCAGCGTTTGCGCAAGGCTCTGCCCGATATTCTTGCCAAAGCCGATGACCGCTTGCTGCCTCGCATGATCCGCATCGTCGAAGCCTTGACCGCCGATTGGCGGCGCCTCGATGAACGCGTGGAGGAGGTCTCGACTGAAATCGAAACGCTGGCGCGGAAAGAGGCTCCCTGCCAGCGGCTCATGACGGTACCCGGCATCGGCCCGGTCATTTCCAGCGCCACGGTTGCCACCATCGGAACCGGGGATATGTTTGCCAAGGGCCGCGATTTCGGGGCCTGGCTCGGGATGGTGCCCAAGCAGCTCTCGACCGGGGGCCGCACGATCCTGGGCAAAATCTCCAAGCGCGGAAATAAATATCTGCGCACGCTCTTCGTGCAGGCCGCCCGCGTGGTGCTGCAAAAGCCGGTGAGCTGGGAACGCTGGGGCCTCAACCCCTGGATCCAGGCTGCGGCCAGAAGGCTGCACCCGAACAAGCTGGCCATTGCGCTTGCCAACAAGCTCGCCCGCATCGCCTGGGCCGTGCTCCATTATGGCCGGAATTTCGAGGTCAGCCATGATCACGCACCCCAGCCTGCCTGAGCCTGGCACCGTGCTCGGGACTATCAAGACCAAGCCGCTGCGCGGGGGCCTGCCGGCCCGTCTTGACAGCCCCTGCGCGCGCCGCCTTCCGGTAAGTGCATGGCCGGGGCGAGGAAAGGCGCTTTAACCGAACAGGGAAATGGACGAAGGACATGCCCATGCCAGCATAATCAAGTTTTCCCGCCGAGGTCTGCGAGAGTGTGAAACAACGCGATGGAGGACCGGTCTTCCCGGCGCAATCGAGAACTGGTGACCCAAACAGCCCAATTTAGAGGCTTTTCTCCTAATCAGATCGAATGCGCGCTCATATCCATGGTGGCCAGGAGCATCTTAATCGCTCCACAGATAGGCCGGATACATTGGTGCAAGACCCACCGCCGCCGTTTCGAGGTTTTCCTCTTGCAACACACCGCCGCGGTTGATTGGGCGGTCACGATGCGGTTCCGCGCGAACCCAATATGTAGTGGGTGTCTGTGCTAACCGGATAGGCACGGAACGGACCAGGCCCACTGACGCCCTGCCGGGCGTTCCCGGCGCGCGGTCGCGGTGCTCGCGCCGATCCTGAGCTTCCATAACCGCTCCAGCGGGCTGTGCCGCCCCATCGCGCCGTTGGCGAAGGGTCAGCTGCTAGGCTGCCGCGGACGTTTCCGGGTCAGCACTTCATCTGATTGCGATTGCCGGCTGATCGTGAGCGCCGTCTCGCCGTAGAAGACGCCGTGAGCCGCGCGGATGCAGAGCTGCGATCTCGAATGTCTCGCAGCCCTGCGTCCCGGCCGCCCAGTGGCGCTAGGTGAAGCTCAGGGTGAATTGATGCGTCATGCGTCGTTTTCTCTTTTTTTCGCATTTTCCAGAGTCTTAGGCGTTTTTATTGGTGACATTGGTGACAGCAACAAACGCATGCAATTACAATGTGTTAAGCGATTTTCGTGGCGCGGACTGAACACTGGTGACAGCGTTGGTGACAGCCCAATTCGCTCCGGTCATGCCCGCTTGCTTCTCCGGTTTTCCAACGCCGGGAGCGGGTCCGCAGCACCCGCCTCGAAGCCTCGCCGGATATCGCGGAGTACGTCGCGAATGCCGTTCGTTTTGACCAAGCCATTGCGCTGCGAGGCATCGACAAGAGCCGCACGCACTTCCGCTTCGCCGGCCAAGCCCTCCCTAATAAACGGCCAGAAGGTTTGTGCCATGCCGCGAGCTGCCCGGCTGCGCCCGCCTGGCGCACGGTTGGCAAGCGTGCCCTCCACCCATTTCAGAAGGCCGCGCGCCATAGCTTCGTAGCGCCTGCGTTCGAGGCCGTTAAGGCTGCGGAGCGGCGCTTGTGCTGGCGCCGCGGGAGTAAAGGGCACCACTTCGGACATGAACGGCCGCAGTGCCTCGCCCAGCGCGGCGATATGGCTGGGCGTGATGATCGGCAAGTCATCGATGCGGCGATTTTCGAGGCTGCGTCGATGCCAATAGTACGGCTTGCGCGTATCTGGATGCACCGTCGGCGGCAGCACCGTCTCACGCCCAGCAGCAAGGATTTGCAGGAGCGTTTCCTGGCGGCGCTTTCCATCGGGACCAATGACCGGCGCGGCCCGGAAATCCGAGCTTCGTATCTCGCCGCTTGGATCGCGGAAAAACGCGGTGCATCCACGTTGGCCGATCTTTACCGGGGCGCCCATACCGGCCAAGACGGCTTTGACCGCAACATTCGCCTTCAGGCTGTCAACGTCGACCGCAATCAAGCCGTTGTAGCCCGTGCAGACAGCCAGGCCGCATGTCTTGTCCTGTGCCCAGGCAGCGAGCTGCCCCTTGTCCGCCGCTTCCGCGCAATACTGCGTCCAGCCCTCAAGCGAATGCCCAACCGCTCCGGGCGCCTTCGTCCCTGCGAGGACAGGAATTGGCGAGAAGCCGCGTGCCCAATACGACAGCGCCCAGCGAGAGAAAACGGCGGTCATGGCGCGAGCCCCCATAGCAAGCGCTGAATATGCTGCACGCTTGCAATAGTGAGCCTGAGAGGGGGGCAACGGCGACTGTCACCGATGTCACCGGTAGCGTCACCAGTGAAGCCGCCCCCATTGGTGACAGCCGAAGTCCTGCGCCGCAGCGCTTTTTCCGCCCTTTTTGCTCCTGTCACCAATGTCACCAATAGAAATGCAAGGAAGATGGGAAAAAGAGAAAAGAAGAAATGACGCATGGCGCTTAACCCTCCTGCTCTCGGAGGACATAACCCCACACCTGCTTCCCTCCGGGTCCCCACCGCCCCTGCTTCCGCTTGTACCCCATGCCTTCCAGAATGGCTGCGGCGCGCTGTCCGTTGGCACCAGAGCGCCTTTCAAGCGGGATACCCAGCATTTCGTAGATATCGTTACTGAGGATGACGCCGCTGCGCCCATCGAGCAATTCGGAAAGCCGCTCTTGCCAGGGGTCAATTATCATTCGTTCCCGCTGGCCTTCCGCAGCGATTGCCCATAGGTGCTTCGGCAGCACCAAGCTTTCGCCGGCCGCCTCAAAATAAGCTGCTTCGGCCCATAGCCGGTCACGGTCCCGGCTGACGTTAGCCGCTATCTCATCGGGATCGAATTTGCCGCTTATCGACACAGGCCAGAAACGGCGGTTGCCAGTTGCATCGCGCAGATACTGGGCATCGTTAACGGTTCCAAAGAAGACGCATTGGCGCGGGCGTTCCGACTTCGCTCGCCCGTAGGACAAACGCGCGCCATCGACTTGGCGGGACAACTGCGCTTTGACGGTTCCTGCCTCGCGCTTACCCATACCGGTGAGCTCGGGAAGCTCAACAAGCCATTTTCCGGTAGTGATCTCGATGACCTCTTTTTGATCCGCGCCTACAGATAGGCTGTCGGTGAAATACTCCTCATCTGGGCATAGCGCCTTGATGGAGGAAGATTTTCCGGCGCCTTGCGGCCCCTGCAACACCAGCATCGCGTCGTGCTTGCATCCCGGCTGCCGCACGCGCCGCACGGCAGCAATCAAATGCTTGCGGCCATAGGCAGAGTTCAACGGCGTATTCTCTGCATCGAAGTAGGCATGAAGCCATTCATCAAGACGCGGCACGCCATCCCATTCAAGAGCGGCGAGGTAATCCCGGATAGGGTGAAAGGCTGGCCTCGCGGGCTTTGTTTTCCAGAAAGCCAAAGAAATAGGCATCTTTGGACGGCAGGCCCAGACGATCAGCCTCATACCAGAGCCCTTTTGCCACCTCATCTGTGAGCGTTACCGGTTTCCCGGCCCGCATAACGATTGTGCGGTAGGCCATGGCGTCGAACTTAAGCGTCACACCGGCATGATGGAGAAACGCCTCGATATTCTCCTGCGAGCGTCCCTTGACGCCTTTGTCTGTGATTTCCGGCCAATCGATTGCGCCAGGGCCTTGCGGCCGGCTCCGGCGCTGGCTTTTGCTGGCCCTCTCCTCCGCTGCGATCTCGCGGCGCCGCGCCTTCACATGCTCAATAAGCTCCGTTCCCGTGATTCCGAACGGCTTTGCATGCTCCTTCTTGTCCGTGGCCCACTCGGCGCGTTCGATGGCGGGCATGCGCGCGGCGGCTTCGATCACCTCCGCGAGACATTTTGGCGAGATGCCCTCCGGTTGGCCGTTATCCTGCGAGGGCTGTTCTGTCCCCCTCTCAGGCTCACTAACCTTTGGTGGCGGCACAATCTCGGGATGGTGTGCATTCGGCGGCCGGGCGTGCTTGTTGATGGCTACACCAGGCGCAGGTTCGCGGATTGCTTCCTTGCCGGAAGCTGCAAAGTGTGCGCCGGCCTCGCCGTTTAGATGGCCGTTTTCACGCGACGCAACATTGATATTGCTCGACATTATTGAACTTTCCTTTGGGGGAAAGCTCGAACGTCTCTTGAAAACTGCGATTCGCCATGCAATATGAATGGAGCCATCCATTTTCATATCGCACTCTGCGCCGTCGCAACTTTTGAGGAGGCTTTCGAACTTTCCTACCGTTGAAACCACAGCGCCGCCTCGCCAGGCGGGTTGCGGGAATGGCGCAAAACAGCAGACACAAGATTCAACGCCTCGCAGCTTCGCCACTGCGGGGCGTTTCGCATTTCAGGATACTGGTGCGAGACGTTGCGCATCATGCCGCTCGCGCCAATTGTAAGCGCAGGCAATCCACCGGCATTCGCGGCTGGCGAGCACTCGTGCAGCACATGAGCGATTTCGAGCCTCCGTTCCGGCAACGGCGTACTTCAAATTGATCTTCTGGAGAGGCTCTCGCCGAAGAAGGGCGAGAGCCTCCTCTCTTTTCTGTTGGCGTCTGACGGGATACCGCACGCAGCAACCCGCTACGGCAGCTCGATTTGAGCGACCGGTTTGCGTTCCAGTTACTGCTGTGCTGGTGATCCGGGGTGGCCAGAGATTATGTGCGGCCGTCCAGGGATGGGGGACCGAGGGTGTGGGTCAGTCTGCGGGCGTTTTTTGTCCGCGACCCTCTCTAGCCTGCGCTTCGAAGGCGATTTGTGCTGCGCTCGTGGAGCTATGCCTTCGGCTGGAAATCCACCCATCCAAGTCGGCTTGCGTGTACCGCACGGCCCGCGATAACTTCAGGAATACCGGTCCGCAGCCTGTGACACGCATTTTATTGAGGTAAGAGGCAGACAAGCCGAGAATAGCGGCTGCCTCACCGGTCGTCATGATGCGCACACCTGCGCCGGTATTGGATTGGCCGTTCGTTTCACGAGATTTGGGCATTGCAAGAACCTTAATGTTGTTCAGCGATGCCCTCAGCATGGCGGAGAGCGGATACGAAAGTCGATTGTAAAACCTCTTGACTTTGCAATGGGATTGCAAAGTCGGCAGACTTTGCAATAAGTCAGCCATCACGATTTCGTGATCTTAGTCCTTGTTTTGGGACGCGGGCAATTTGGCAGACGCCCTTGTTCAATGGCGTGCAACAGCTTGTTATAGATGCTGCGCCAATTTGCATCATCCCGCGGCGGTTTCCGCTCCAATAGCGCTTTGGCGTGCCGATCTGTAAGCTGGCCCGCCAGACTGCTACGCGCCTCCGCGGAAGCTAGAAACATAGCAATCGCTGTGAGGGACATGGCCGGGTAAGCGTTATAGACAAACGGGGCTAAGGCTTCGGCCCAGCGCGCCACCTCTTCCTTCAACCGCACATTCTTGCCGGCAGCTTCCTGCTGCGACGGAACAGTATCCGGCTTTTGCCGCTTCTCGCGGCTTTGCAGCTGGCTTACTTCGCGGTGCGATGCAGGCGCATCCAGCTTCAGCGCTAGCTCGTTAGCGGCTACCAGAAGGAGAGATAGTACCTCAAGGACCCGGGCCTCGGGAATACGGCCTTGACGCAAATTGGAGATGTGCGCGGCTAGATGCCAGGCGAATTCCGCATTCCTTGCGTCCGCACTTCTTGTGGCGTCCGCACCGGTTACGGATGTATTGGCCATTAAGTCGCGGAGCCGTCCTTCCTCGACATCCGCCGGCCGTCTGCTCCAATCCGGAAAGTTGTGCTTTACACGGACATCTTCCACGAAACCGGCAAGCGCATGCCAGAGCGAAGCGATCGCGTCGAACGGAATAAATTGGTAGCCCTTCCGGAGAATATCAATCTGCACGTGTTCCCAGGAAAATTCGACCCTACGATTATATTCTCTTAATATTCCTTTATGGGCCGCGCTGCTTCTGAGATACTCATCAAGTACATCCATCGCACTCTTGGTTCTTTCAAACGCGTCGCTGTTGTATTCCTGCTGCAGGCTTCCGCAAAAATCCCGCCATACGGCATGAATATGATGCTCCAAAAAGTAACCGGCGGAACCATCGACATCATGAACAAACTGTTTCAGCGTTTCCTTGCTGAGTATGATGAAATGTTTCCAAAAAAAGTCGGTCGTTGCCTCTGCATCTTCCTTAAGATTCCAAACAGCACCACAAGCCGCTCGTAGATTGGCTCGATCCTCCGGTGTAAGGTTCCAAAGCCATTTGTCTACTCGTGTAATAAAGATGCGAAGGTGGGCACATGGATCGTTTTTTGATTTGCGTTCATAAAGCCTATCGTACCATCCGTACCAATCTCTCTCAAAAATGTACCGCATCACGGCAACTCCCTGCTCACCACCGAAACGCGACGCCCAGAGCGGTGACTGAGGTGGCATCCTAGCCGCCGCCCCTTGTAGACGGAGTTTTCATCGATTCGCCACTCACAGCCCAACCCAGGGAAGAGAGATGTATGGGTGCGATGGGAGTGGAAAAAAGTCAGAGGCTACGGCGAGGTAAAGCAGCAGACGGGTCCACCGGCTCTGCTTCCTCAATCAGGGAGCGGAGGTCGCCCGAGGGTTCTTCCGGCGCCAACTTTCGCGCGGCTGGCGGGCGGATCGAGGGCAGGAAGGGGTGCGAAAGGGCGACCGCTTTTTCCACGGTTCCTACACAGTGCCTATAAAACTCTGAGGGCGGAAAGGGTGAACCGGCTTAACCCATTGATTTTAATGGTGCCCAGGGGCGGATTTGAACCACCGACACGCGGATTTTCAGTCCGCTGCTCTACCAACTGAGCTACCTGGGCTTTCCTGAGGCGGGCGCGCCGCTCGAAGCGGGTTTATAAGGGTTTTGGTGCGCCGTGTCGAGCATGGATGCACAAAATTTTGGGTGCGCGCTTGATTGGAATGCTTGAAGCTGAGAAAAATAAGAAAACGCGCGCCGGTGCTTCCTCATCCCGGGAGCCCGTTTCCTGCAACGCACTGAGAATAAAGAGAAATTGGAGTCCGCATGCTTAAGATGCGTATCATCCCCTGCCTCGACGTGAAGGACGGCCGCGTGGTCAAGGGGATCAACTTCGTCGATCTGCGCGATGCGGGCGATCCCGTGGAGGCCGCCACGGCCTACGACGAGGCAGGCGCGGACGAGCTGTGCTTCCTCGACATTACCGCGAGCCACGAAAAGCGCGGCATCATCCTCGATGTGGTGCAGCAAACGGCGGAACGCTGCTTCATGCCGCTGACCGTCGGCGGCGGGGTGCGCACGCTGGACGACGTGCGCACGCTTCTGCGTGCGGGCGCGGATAAGGTTTCGATCAACACCGCCGCAGTCTCCGACCGCTCGTTCGTGGGCCGCGCCGCCGAGAAGTTCGGCAACCAATGCATCGTGGTGGCCATCGACGCCAAACGGGTGAGCGGGGAGGGCGATGCAGCGCCCCGCTGGGAAATTTTCACGCATGGCGGGCGCAACCGCACGGGTATCGACGCTATAGCTTATGCCTGCGAGGTGGTGAGCCTGGGGGCTGGCGAAATCCTCCTCACTTCGATGGATCGCGACGGGACACGGGCTGGCTTCGACATACCGCTTACCCGGGCAATCTCGGACGCGGTCCGCGTGCCGGTGATCGCTTCGGGCGGCGTGGGGACGCTCGATCACCTCGTCGAAGGCATCCGCGACGGCGGGGCTACCGCGGTGCTGGCCGCCTCCATCTTCCATTTCGGCGACTACACCATCGGCGAGGCCAAGCGCCATATGGCCGCGGCGGGACTGCCCGTCCGGCTCGATTGACGCTCAACGCTCCATCCGCCAAACCTCGACCCGCCGGTTCTTTGCCTTGCCAAGCTCGGTGTCGTTGCATGCGACGGGCAGCGCGCTGCCATATCCCCGTGCCGCCATGGACGCGGCAAAGGCCGGGTCGAGTTTTGCGATGGCTTGTTTGACCGCTTCCGCCCGTCCTTGCGAGAGGGCCGCATTGGCAGACCTCGATCCATCCGAATCTGCAAAACCGGCCAAAAGAATGGAGCCAGCGAAACGGTTGGCACGAAAGTATGTCACAAGGCGCAGGATGTCCTGCTCGGCTTTGGTATCGAGCGTCGCGTTGTTCGCCGCAAACCGGTAGGAGATCGAAAGGCGCTTGGCGCGCGCCGTTTGGATGCCGAACTGACTTGCCAGCGGGTCCTGGTTTTCGGCAAGCCCACGGCCTTGCTCAAGCCGGCGATCGGTTCCCGCCTCTTCCTCGATGAATTGGTCCGTGGCTTCGGCGCCCTTCAATGCCGTCTGCGCGGCATCGGAGGCCAGGACGTAATCGAGAAAGGCGCGCGTATTCTCTCCATAAGCATGAGGCGTAAAGAGGTAGAGCCGGCGGCTTAGAGGATAGTCTTCGGCCTTGATATTGAAGGCCGTGGGCTCCGTCTCGATACCGCATTGGCCTTTCAGGCGCAGAGGACGCACCGCGGATGCGGCAAGGGCTTTTGCCGAATAGCCGATACCTCCTCGTCTATTTGCGACAGAAGAGATGATCTCTCCTTGGGAATTGTGCGGGGTATGGGCACGGCTCAGGGTCTCCCCGCAGGCTTCGAGGAGATTTTCGGTTACGATTTCAAAGGTGCCCGACCGGGCGTCGCCGGTCTGGATATCGGGGGGTGCGGAAAAGCCTGGAACCAGCTCGCTCCAGTTCGTGATCTTGCCGCCAAATACCTTGGCAACGTCGCAGAATTTCATGACCGTTGCCGGATTATCCTTGTTCACAAAGAACAGGACGCCGTCCAGCGCGATGACGTGCTCGACGTCGCCCCTGGCCCCCATACCGCGGATCTCGACGAGTTTGCCAATTTCCTGATCGGTGTAGGGCCGCGACGAGATGCCCGCATCGGCGAGTTTGTCCACCAGATCGGGCAGCGCGGTAGCCGAGCCGGTGGATTTGATGACGATACGCAGGAAAGGCGCGTCTTTTGCGGTCTTTCTAAGTTCGTAGGTTTTGCGCAGAGGGTCGTCCGAGGAAAGCTCGGACACCTGCGCGCCGATTTTGCTCGCGTAGCCGGAAATCAGATAGGGCAGAACCCCTTGCCCCACGGTGCTCGATCCGGTGATCCTGAGCGTGTCGAGGGTCTGCGGTTGCGGCGGGATTATGACCGGCTCGACGGCAACCGGAGGGGGAGGGGGCGGAACTGCAGCGCCATCTTGCGGGCCACCCTTGCATTGCTCGTAGCCAGACGCCTGCAGGACGATGCGCTCCCCGTCCTCGCTCAGGACATCGTAGAAATCCGCGCTCGATTTCAGCACGGTAACGGTGATTTTCTTTCCGGTTTTCCTGGAGCAAAGATCGGTTCTGATTGCCGCCGCGCGCGCTTCCGTTGCAATAGACGCCGTCAACAGCGCAAGCAGGCCGAGGCAAATAAGCGAACGGGGCATGTCAGTCCTCATGCATAATCTCCGCTTTGAAATTCGATTTAGTTCTGCTGGAGGCCTAGGCCTAGCTGCTGGAATGCCTATCGCATGCGCTCCCGCTGGCGCTGGTGCCGTTTGAGGTTTTGGCGGTGAGCGTTTCGGATTGCTTGTCCAGAAGCTGGCCGATATCGAAATGCTGGAGGGAAAGGCTTGCGAGGATGTCCGGCGGCGGAAACGTCAGGTAAGTGTCGAACACCCCGAAGGACTGGTTGTAGGCGGTGCATACCGTCAAGCGGGCAGTGTAGCTGCCTTCCGCCGCGACGATGGCTTTGGCGGACGCTGCCGTATCCCTGGGGGTGAATACGATCGAGGCCGTGTAAGCGCTGCGCCCCGCAACTGAAATTGGCGCAAACAGTGCCCGGTCCTTTTCGCTCTGCGCGACCGCTGACGCCACGAACTCCCTGCCGGTTCCGCCCTTCTGCTCCACCGTCAGCGTTAGCGACACGATAGCGCCGGGCCGCGCCCCGTTATTGGCGAATGTCAGCGGGACGGTCAGAACTTCGTCGTCCAGGCCGCTTCCGCGCCCGTACTGCCAGAACGGCCCGGCGTAAACGTTGAAAGCGGGCTGGCGCAGCGCAGTTTCGAACAGGCTCCAGCCTGCAAACGTGAGCGAAACTAGCGATATAAATATGGCCGCTCGCCCGCGCTGCGAACGCTCTGTGGCGGTATTCCTGCTTGGAAACTTGTCCTGTGCTATCCATGGAACACCCGATTTGCGGCAGAAGGCATCGACGATGCGGCTTTTGTGTGCAGGTTCGATGACAAGACAGCGGCGCTGCAAAGGCCAAGCTAGAAAAATGCTCAGTTTTTCCAAAAGGGTACACGGTCCGCGCGAGCCCGGCGCCGCCTGAAACGAGGGCTTGCGGAATTCTCTAGCCGCGCCATCGCGCTTTTTGAGTGCAATGCTGTGTAACAAAACCGGGTTTCGAAGCGTACCAGGGCTATAACTCTGGCCGTTTTGCCAAGCCCAACTTCGAAGGAGAAAGCCCGATGAGAATCGTAAGCCGTACAGTATTTGCCGTTGCCCTGTTGTGCCTCGGCGCCGGTGTTGCGGCCGCAGCCGGAACGGCGAACTTTACCGCGGCGGCGTTCGAAGCCGCGCAGAAGGCGGGCAAGCCGATCCTCATAGACGTCACCGCTCCCTGGTGCCCAACCTGCAAGGCACAGGCCCCGCTTGTGAACGGACTTGCCGCCGGGCCGCGGTTCAAGGATTTGCAGGTGTTCGATGTCGATTTCGACAGCCAAAAGGATGTGCTGCGCCGGTTCGGCGTGCAGCGGCAAAGCACGCTGATCGTATTCAAGGGCGCCACCGAAATGGGCCGCTCGGTTGGCGATACAGACAAGACATCCATCGAAGCGCTGCTGGCTAAGGGCCTCTAAGCGGATGGCCATAGCAAGCCTGGGTCTGGCGTTCATTGCGGGAACGCTATCGGCGCTTTCGCCCTGTGTGCTGCCGCTCCTTCCCATCGTGCTGGCCTCTGCAGCCTCCGAACACCGGCTCGCACCTGCAGCTCTTGCTGCGGGGCTTGCCATCTCTTTCACCGCGATTGCGCTTTTCGTGGCTGCGATTGGCTTTGCTGCCGGGCTCGACAACGATGTGTTCAGGACTGTGTCTGCCGTCCTGCTCGTTTTCATAGGCATCGTTTTGGCGGTGCCCCGGCTGCAGGAAAATCTCACAACTGCGGCAAGCCCCTTCGCAGGCTGGGTAGAAGGCCGGTTCGGCGGCTTCTCAAGCGGGGGCCTCCTTGGGCAGTTTACCGTGGGCTTGCTGCTGGGCGCGGTCTGGAGCCCTTGCGCAGGCCCGGTGCTGGGCGCCGCCTCGCTGCTGGCAAGCCAGGGCCAGAATTGGGGGAAGTCGCGCTAACGATGCTCCTGTTCGGGCTAGGCGCCGCGTTGCCTCTGCTGGCGCTGGGCATGCTGTCGCGCGAAGCGGTGCAGAGACTGCGCGGCCGGCTGATGGAAACGGGCCGGACCTTGCGCTTGGGACTGGGTGTCCTGCTGATTGGGCTTGGCGCGGCGATTCTTACCGGGTACGACAAGCAAGCGGAGACATGGCTGCTCAACGGCTCGCCCGAATGGCTGACGAAACTTACGGTTTCGATCTGAGTTTATGGGCCGGAGCCTGCGGATATCCATGCGGCGCCGCTCATGGTTCGCAAGCCTCGTGGCAGGCGCGCGGCAGACAATGCTGCGTTATGCACCGGACAGCTCATAATTAGGGGATTGACGGGCTGGCCGGCGAACGTAGACTTCACATTGGAGCGCCGGCGCTTTAAAGCCTTCACTCAGACGTTGTAAGCTTTTATTCAGGTTATAGGGAGTAAGGGATAGCATGGCGCCCGGAATTCATACCCCGGCCAAGGGGCGGCGAGGAAATCCATGATCGGGAACAGCGAGGTCATGAGCGACCAGTCCATGAAAACGAAACTAGCTTTTTATGCCTGGCTGTCGCTGCTTCTGATTACCCTTGCCACATTTGCAATAGGGCTTTCGGGCCATGTCGCGGCCATACTGGCCTCGCCCTGGCTTAGCCTCAAGGCGGAGGCGGCGATCCACACCGGAATTCCGGTCTTTCTGACAGCCGTGAAATTCGTTACCGTGCCGGTGCTCGTTGTCTTGACCCCTTGGGCGAGCCACCATCCCACCTTTGAAAACTGGAGGGATTGGAGCAAGAAGCGGTTCCATGAACTGGAACTGCCGTTCGTGGTTATTGCGAGAAAGATCAAATCCATGTTTTCGCGCGGCGGCTCCAGCAAGGAATAAGCGCTGAAGCAGGCACGGCGGATGCGCTCAAGCAGCGCCAAGCGCCGTAGCGCTGGAAGCACTCAGCTCAAGTAGCATGGCGCGGTAGCGCCCAAAGGGCTACGCTCTCGCCGTGTGAAGCGCAGTAGCGTGCAAAGGAGCGCGCCTGTGCTATGCGAAGCGCGGTAGCAGCATGAGTTCATGCCCATCCGCGGCGGCCAGCCGCACGCCGAACGTATGGATTGCAAGCTAAACTTGCAGCTGAGAAAATGCGAGGCCCGCAAAGGGCCGGCGATGAGGGGATAGCGATGGAATCGACGCATACGTTCGCCTACACGGGGCCGATGCCCCGCCCGCCATTTTACAAACACCTGTATGTGAAAGTCCTGGCCGCGATCTTCATCGGCGTGATTTTAGGCATTCTCTCGCCCTCCGATCTCAAGACCGTGCCTGCCTGGCAGCAACCCTGGGTTCTGCTGCCTCCCGGCTGGGGCGAGGCGATGAAACCCTTCGGCGACGCCTTCATCAAGATGATCAAGATGCTGATCGCGCCGATCATCTTCTGCACCGTGGTGCATGGCATCGCCAGCATGAAGAACATGCGCAAAGTCGGCAGCGTCGGCATCAAGGCATTGGTCTATTTCGAGGTCGTCACGACATTGGCGCTCGCCATCGGCGTGATCATCTCGAACTTTTTCAAGCCGGGTGCCGGCATGAACGTCGATGTCGCGACGCTCAACGCCAGCGCTGTGTCCTCCTTCGTGGCCAAGGCCAAGGAGCATGGCGCCATCGACTACTTCCTGAACATCATCCCGAACACCGTGGTCGGCGCGTTTTCCGAGGGCGAAATCCTGCAGGTCCTGTTCCTGGCGATCCTGTTCGGCTTCGCGCTGTTTGCGCTGGGCGACCGGGGCAAGCCGCTCGTCGCCCTCATCGACATCACCGCGCATGCCTTTTTCGGCATCGTCACCATTATCATGAAGGTGGCGCCGCTGGGCGCGTTCGGCGCGATGGCGTTCACCATCGGCAAATATGGCCTGGGCACCCTGCTTCCGCTGGGCAAGCTGATGCTGTGCTTCTACGCGACCTGCCTCGTATTCATCTTCCTGGTGCTCGGCACGATTGCCGCACTGACCGGTTTCAGCATCTTTAAGTTCATCGGCTACATCAAGGAAGAACTCCTGATCGTGCTCGGAACCTCCTCGTCGGAATCGGTGCTGCCGCGCATGATCAACCGGATGAAGGCGCTGGGTTGCGAGGAGTCCGTTGTCGGCCTCGTGATCCCGGCGGGCTATTCGTTTAATCTCGACGGCACCTGCATCTATCTGACGATGGCGACGCTGTTCCTTGCGCAGGCAACGAACACCGATCTGACCCTCTGGCAACAGCTTGGTATCCTGACCATTCTGCTCTTGACTTCGAAGGGCGCGGCCGGCGTCACAGGCTCGGGCTTCGTCGTGCTTGCGGCAACGCTGTCCTCGACCGGCACGCTTCCGGTGGCTTCCATCGCGCTGATCCTGGGCGTCGACCGCTTCATGTCCGAGGCGCGCGCGCTCACCAACCTGGTTGGCAATGGCGTAGCGACCGTGGTCGTTTCGAAAATGGAGGGCGCGCTCGACATGGAGCAGATGCGCCGGCAGCTTTCGGGCGGCCCGGCAGAGGTGCCCGAATTGGCGGCCTAACCAGCCGGGCGGCTTGCGGATGCCGCAGCCCGAAGGGCCGTTGACGACAGGTTCGACAGCGGCCCTGAAAGATAGCACCAGGCAGGCGGCGCCAGACTTGAAAGCGCCGCCGCATCCTTTTCGGGCACGCGGAACCGGTTGAACCTGGCTGCGGCGGGGGAGGCAAGCGCACGGGATCGCCATTGCGGCCGGTCTTCCACGGCAATCGCCACAAGGCGGAATATCCGCTCCCACTCCCGCCAGCGATGGAAGCTCGCGAGGTTGTCCGCGCCCATCAGCCAGACGAAGGCTACGCCGGGAAAGCGGCGGCGCAGAAAGCTCAGGGTCCGCTCTGTGTAGGCGGTGCCGATGCTCGCCTCGAAGGCGGTCACCTTGATGCGCGGATGCCTCGAAACCTGCCGGCAAAGCCCGATGCGCTCTCCAAGCGGCAGGAGCGCGCTTCGCTCCTTGAGCGGATTTCCGGGCGTCACGATCCACCAGACCTCGGAGAGCCGCAGGCGCTTCAGCGCCATCAGGCTAATGAGCCTGTGCGCCGCATGCGGAGGATTGAACGATCCGCCAAGCAAGCCGATCCGCATCCCGGCTTGCGCGGGTGGCGGACGGAGGAAAGTGTCAAGAACTGAGGTCATAACCCCTCACCCTGTCCCTCTCCCTATGGGAGAGGGAACGCTATAATATCCGCTGCGGGCAATTCTGGGGTCCCTTCTCCCATAGGGAGAAGGACAGGATGAGGGGTTGAGCCCTTTGGCCTGGGCACGACGCCATCATACCGGCCGGATTTGCCCGTTGCCGCGCACGGTGTATTTGAAGGTGGTGAGTTGCTCGACGCCCACTGGCCCGCGCGCGTGGAACCGGCCCGTCGCGATGCCGATCTCGGCGCCCATGCCGAACTCGCCGCCATCGGCGAACTGCGTGGAGGCGTTGTGCAGCACGATGGCGCTGTCGACCTCGCGCAGGAACGTCTCGGCCGTTGCGGTATCCTCGGTCACAATGCAGTCCGTGTGCTGCGAGCCGTACTTCGCGATGTGCTCCATCGCGCCGCGCACGCCGGGCACGAGCTTCACGGAAATGATCGCATCCAGATATTCCGTATGCCAATCGGCTTCCGTGGCCTCCTTGACGCGCCAATCGGCACCGCGGGCCGCCGCATCGCCGCGCACCTCGCAGCCGGCTTCGAGCAGCGCCTGCACGAGCGGCTTGAGCAGCCGGCCGGCCTCGCCCCGTCCACCAGCAGCGTTTCGGCCGCGCCGCAAATGCCGGTACGCCGCATCTTGGCGTTGAGCACGACGGTCAGCGCCATATCGAGATCCGCCGCCCTGTCCACATAAACGTGGCAGATGCCTTCGAGATGCGCGAACACCGGCACCCGCGCCTCCTTCTGCACGCGCTCGACCAGACTCTTGCCCCCGCGCGGCACGATCACGTCGATGGCGCCGCCAAGCCCTTGGAGCATGAGCCCCACGGCCTCGCGGTCCGTGGTCTGAACCAGCTGCACCGCCGTATCGGGCAGCCCCGCAGCTGCCAGCCCTCCGGCAAGACAGGCATGGATCGCGCGGTTGCTTTCGAAGCACTCCGAGCCGCCGCGCAGGATCGCCGCGTTGCCCGATTTGATGCAAAGCCCGCCCGCATCCGCGGTCACATTCGGCCGGCTCTCGTAGATCATGCCGATCACGCCCAGCGGCACGCGGACGCGCGAAATTTTAAGCCCGTTCGGCCGCTCCCACGCGGCCATCACGCCGCCAACCGGATCGGGCAGGGCAGCGATGTCTTCGAGCCCCCGGGCCATGGCCTCTACACGCGCTTGCGTGAGCGTAAGCCGGTCGATGAAGGAAGCGGGCCTGCCCGCAGCCTCCGCCGCTTTCCGGTCCTGCGCGTTGGTTTCGAGGATATGGCCCATCGCCGCGCGGAGCCTCACCGCGGCGGCGCGCAGGGCATTGTCCTTCTGCTCGGGCAAGGCGAGTGCCAGCACGCGCGCGGCGGCTTTCGCTTGCTTGCCGATGGCGTCGAGTTCCGCCTTCAGCATCTCCTCGCCGAACTTCGAACTGGCGGCGTTTGTCATAGCGATTATCCCAATGTCTGGCACAATAAAATGAGGCTGCAACCCCTCATCCTGTCCTTCTCCCTATGGGAGAAGGGACCCTCGAATTACCCGCAGCGAAACTTATAGCGTCCCCTCTCCCAGAGGGAGAGGGACAGGGTGAGGGGTTGAACCCTTCGAATATGGCGGGCGCCCTCAGCCAAGATCGCGAAGCAGCGCCATGTCGTCGCGATGGATGAGGGCCGCGCGGCCAGCATAGCCAAGCACGGTTACGATTTCCATGGAATTGCGGCCGGCGATCTGGGCGGTTTCCTCCGCATTGTAGGCGATGAGGCCGCGGCCGACCTCAAGGCCGTCTTCGCCCCGGATGATAACCGCCTCGCCGCGCTCGAATTGCCCGCTGACACTTTTCACGCCGGCGGGCAGGAGGCTGCGCCCAATCTGCAGCGCCGCCCTGGCACCCTCGTCGATGACGATCACGCCCCTGGGCTCAAGCGTGCCCGCGATCCAGCGCTTGCGCGCCGTAACCGGGCTGGCCGATGCAAGGAACCAGGTGCAGGGCGCGCCTTCGTCCAGTGCCCTGAGCGGATGCATTACCTTGCCCGAGGCGATCACCATGTTCGTACCGGCCGAGACCGCGATCTTGGCCGCGGCGAGCTTCGTGACCATGCCGCCGCGCGAGAGTTCGGAGCCCACGTCGCCCGCCATCGCCTCGATTTGAGGTGTGATTGCCGTTACAACGTCCAGGCGCTTCGCATCCGGGTTTTGCGCGGGCGGGGCCGTGTAAAGCCCGTCGATGTCGGACAGGAGCACGAGGCAGTCGGCCGTTACCATGCTGGCGACGCGCGCGGCGAGCCTGTCGTTGTCGCCGTAGCGGATTTCGGCAGTGGCCACGGTGTCGTTCTCGTTCACGACCGGGATCGCGCCCAGCTTGAACAGCGTCTCGATGGTGTTCCGGGCGTTCAGGTAGCGGCGCCGCTCCTCGGTGTCGCCCGGCGTCACCAGGATCTGCGCGGCTGTGAGCCCTTGCCCGGCGAACACCGCCTGATAGGCGTGCGCCAGCGTAATCTGCCCGACCGATGCCGCGGCCTGGGCTTCCTCAAGCTTGAGCGCCCCTTTCGGCAAGCCCAGCGCGCCCCGGCCCAGCGCGATTGCGCCGGACGAAATCAGGATCACATCGCGGCCCTGGCGCCTGAGTTCAGCCACGTCGCTGGCGATGGCCTCAAGCCATGCCTGTTTCAGCGCGCCGCTGGCGCCATCGGTGAGCAGCGCCGAGCCGATCTTGATTGCGATGCGCCGCGCGTTCCGCCATTCAGGGCGCACCGCCTGTTTGGATGAATTCGTCATGCGTTCAGGAACCCCGGTTTCGCGTTGCCGTCAAGCTTCGTCACATTTCAATGGCCGGTGTTTGCTGCCGGTCCTGGCGGGCGTTCGAGAGATTTCAGCTGCGCTACCGCGCTTCGCGCTACTTGAGCATTTGCGGCCGCCGCGTTTATTGCGTTGCCGGTTGCAACCTTTGGGTGAGTGTTTGTGCCTGCAAAGGTCCAATGCCGGAAAAAATTGTCCGCCTCGCTTGGGTAAAAATGGCACGATTGTGACGGCCGTACCTACGGGGTGAAGCTGCCGCCATAGCCGTTAAGAAAACAAGGTTAACGCGGAACCGCGAGTGCTCAAAACTGGCGAAAATTGCTCGATTTCTAGCGCAAATTGCTTGAATTCTGGCTTTCAAAACTACAGTTAAATATTGTGTCTTTACCATAATCTTGATGCAGGTGGGTTTGATTGTATAAATAAATCAACGGTTTAATGATGGTTTTGCGCTTAATCTTTTAGTAAGGCGAATTTGTTATAATTAGTTCCAATTCGAAAGACGCCCCTTGTTATCAAAATGAGAGTTTTGGGGGCGGGGAGTGCGAAGCTTGCGCCTGGAGGCTGGTTCGATGAACGCGGACGCAGAGGGGGCGAAACGGCGGGCATGGCCGCCGCTAGCAGACAATGAATTCCGTGGAGCCTTGAGCCGCCGTACGCGGTGCCGGCCGGGGTTCCCGTCAAGCCTCCTCGCGCGCCCGCTTGCTGGCCGTGGCCGCGAAGTTGAGGGGCAGCGCGGTGGTGAACTTCATCTGCTCCATCGCGAAGCTCGAACTCACATCGGTAAGGTCGATCTGGGAGATGAAGGCCTTGTAGAAGCGGTCGTAGCTCTCGATGTCGGGCACGACCACGCGCAGCATGTAGTCGACCTGTCCGCTCATACGGTAGGCCTCGACAATCTCGGGGAAGCCCTTCACCACCGAGTTGAAGCGCTCAAGCCAGGCCGCGTTGTGCTGGTTCGTGGTGATGGCGACGAACACGGTGACGCCCGCGCCGACGCTCTTGGGATTGAGCAGCGCCACCCGCCGCTGGATCACGCCATCCTGCTCCAGCTTCTGGATGCGCCGCCAGCAGGGCGTGGTCGAAAGCCCTACCTTTTTGCCGATCTCGGCGACAGGAAGGGTGCTGTCCTCCTGCAAGATAGTTAGAATCTTGATGTCCATGGTGTCGAGCATTGGCGCATCCAGCAAATGGTTCTCAAATCGAGGCAGTTTTTGAAATCGTAGTCTACGCCGGCTTACGCCTGCCTGTAAACCGTAGAATGAAAAGCCTAAGCTTGCCGCCTGTAACGGGCTCCGGCAGCTTCGGCTCACCGGCTGGCGAGGGCGGTTTTCACAGGAGCGGGGAGCGAGGCTTCGGCTTGCATGCGGTTTTCCGGCAGGGCGCCCGGCATCGCGTTGGAGGCATCGAACAGCCAGTCCCGGTAGCTCGCGGCTTTCTCGAAGTGAGCCAGCTCCCGGGCGAATCCCCGCTTCCTGAACGGGGCCGCGCTGCTGGTGCTGGCGACGCCTACGATGCCGCTGGCGTCGTTGCGCACCAGCAGGAAATCGCCGCCCGTTATCGGGTGTGCGCCGTGTAAAGGCGGCGCTTTCCAGTGGGTGTAAATCCCACCCGGCGAACTCGCTCCAGCCGGAAGCAATCGGAGCAGTCATGGAGGTGACGAAATGGCTGAAGCCTTCGATTAGCGTGTCACGAATAGGTGACAGCGCGAGTGTGCAGGCCGCAACGTGAGTGAACGCTGAGCAAGCCTCGAAAAGGACGATGTGCAGGCTGACCCGGCAACCCTTCCGGGGAAGGCTGATACAGCTGGGTGCATGAGCGAAGATTACGCCCAGTTGCTGCACCGGGGTAGTGGCGGCAGCATGTACACAAGGAAAGCGCACGCAACACGGGAAGCCTCAAGGCGTGGTCAGGGATGGCCAACCGGTGACCCGCGAGGGACAGGCCGGGCGCCTTGAGGTGGCGGAGAGGCCCGTTGTACTGCTGAAGCCGGGTAATGCCGGTGGAGGGAAGGGGCCTTAGTTCAAGACAGACGCAATAAGCGGGAAGGAACCTGGAGATTGGGCAACCTATCAACTCCGGAAAGCGTTCAGAAACTGCAGAAGGCGTTACACGCGAAAGCGAAGGCAGAAGCTGGGTATCGCTTTTACGCCCTGTACGACAAGATTAGCCGTGAGGATATCTTGGCGCATGCCTATGCCAAGTGCCACTCTAATAAGGGCGCACCGGGGGTAGACGGCCAGGACTTCGCGGATGTCGAAGCGTATGGGGTGGAGCGGTGGCTCGGCGAATTGGCGCTTGCGCTCAGGGAAGAGACTTACCGTCCGGACCCTATCAGACGAGTGTATATACCGAAAGCCAACGGCAAACTCAGGCCGCTGGGCATCTCGACCTTACGGGACCGGGTCTGCATGACAGCAGCGATGCTGGTGCTGGAACCGGTCTTTGAAGCCGATCTTCCACCCGAGCAATATGCTTACCGTCCTGGGCGCAATGCCCAACAGGCGGTTGCCGAGGTGGGAGAGCTGCTGTTCCGCGGCCATCCGGAAGTGGTGGACGCCGACCTCGCAGACTATTTCGGAAGTATTCCGCACGCCGATTTACTCAAATCGGTGGCGCGCCGGATCGTTGACCGGCGCGTGCTGCATCTCATCAAGATGTGGCTGGACTGTCCTGTGGAAGAAACCGATAAGCGGGGGCGGAAGACACGGACAACGGAAGCCAGGGACACGCGGCGCGGCATTCCGCAAGGATCTCCAATCTCACCCTTGCTGGCAAATATTTACATGCGCCGGTTTGTGCTGGGATGGAAGAAGCTCGGGTTGGAGCAAAGCCTCGGCTCACGGATCGTAACCTACGCCGATGACCTCGTGATCCTGTGCAGAAGGGGCAAGGCCGGAGAGGCTTTGCAACGGCTGCGCGAGATCATGGGCAAGCTGAAGCTCACGGTCAACGAGGAAAAGACACGGATCTGTAAGGTGCCGGAAGGGGAGTTCGATTTTCTGGGGTACACGTTCGGACGGATGTATTCGCCGAAAACCGGCCAAGCCTATCTGGGCCAGCGGCCATCGAGAAAGAGCATCAAGCGCATGGTGGAGAAAATCCATGCGCTGACGGACCGGGCGGGGACATGGCAAGAGACCACAGAGTTCGTGGACAAGTTGAACCGCAGCTTACGCGGATGGGCGAACTACTTCCAAGTAGGTACCGTCACCAAAGCGTACCGGGCGCTCGACAATTACACGGCTGTGCGGTTGCGCCGGTGGTTGCGTTCCAAGCACAAAGTCAGGCGGCGCAGGGGCGGGACCTATCCACTCTCGCACCTCTACGGGCACTTCGGGCTCGTGCGCCTGACCGCGCGAGGGCGCGAGCAGCCGTGGGCGAAGGCGTGATGTCTTGTCCGAGAGCCGGGTGCGGGAGATCTGCAAGCCCGGTTCGATGAGAGGGATGTGGAAACGGGGCCATGGCCCAGACCAGTAAGGCACCGCCAGACGAAAGGGGCGGCAACGGATATGTCTGGCCTACAGTTACCGCGCCACATCTCGACTCTACCTTTGTAAAGGCGGCGGAGGTGATGGCGGCCGGGAAGGCGCGGGTCGGAGATCAGTTCCTCCACGGTTTTGGGATAGCGCGCGCCCGGACCCGGCACGGCCTTGTAGAAGCTTTCGATAGCGTGCATGTAGGCGCGTCCCGCTTCCTTGCCGCGCCGCCCGAAACAGTCCTTATAACCTTCAAGACGCAAGACGCCGTAGGCCATTCCGATAAGAACGGCCAGCGTCAGGCAGCGGGTGGTGCCCGGCAATGCGGGTGCCGCCTCCGGTACGGTTTCGCGCTTCTTCCGCCGCTTCAGCCGACGCTGGGAAGCAGGCAGATGCCAATGTTGCGCACATGGCTCGATCCGTAATCGATATGCAGTTTGCGTGTATGAAAACGTTCACCACGCAGGCCGGATGGTGCCAGGGCAGCGCTAATTCCAGGTGTTTTCCGCTGGGAGAGATGTCTGTTTGCGCGCAACGGTTGCTTAGCGTTCTAGACGGTTCCAGAAGACGGCTGCCGTCCGGCTCCAGTTGAACGGTTCGCTCTATCGAAGGGGGCTGTAACCCTCACCCTGTCCCTCTCCCAATGGGAGAGGGAACGCCTGAACATCCGCTGCGGGTAGTTCGAGGGTTCCTTCTCCCATAGGGAGAAGGGGTTGCAGCCTTGGCGTTAAAGCGAAGCAATCCGCCGGACCCGGTCTAAATCCGTGCTACCGCAACGTGGCAAACGGCTGGGCCTGGTAGAGCAGCGACTGCCCGATTGCCCCGGCGGCAGATTGCTGCGTGCCGTTGCACTTGGGGATGGAGTCCCAGAAGGTGTCGACGGTCTGCACGTTGGCGTCGTCGTTGCAAGCGGCAACGAACGTAATCTGCAGCGTGTCCGTCCGCTGGCGCGAAAGGCCGAACAGGCTGCCGCCAGGTCCGCTTCCGCCGCCAGGCCCTTTGAATTTTTCCAGCGTCCAGTTCGGGCCGCCATTGATGCCATAGGCGATTGTGAACTGGATGAGCGAGCCAAACTGAGTGCCGGCGGCTGAAGAAAGCGATGCGGTTCTGGCCGGGCTTGCACCGTTGCCGCCGCCACCACCGCCGCTGCTTGCAGCGCTGCCACTGCTGCTGCCACCACCGCCGGGGCGGGCCATCGCGCCGCCGAACTTTTGGTCGGCGATCTGGTCCCGCATCTTCCTTGTGTTAAACGCCTGTTCGGCGCCCGTTTCCGGCGCGTCCGGCTTATGGATATTGTAGATCAACGACCTGTCGCCGCCGTTGGGGCCCAGTTTCTCCGAGGAGGGCGTGATGACGCCCCGCGTGTCCTTGAGGCCCGCGACGAGCTTTCCCCGGTAGCCCAGGGTGCCCACCAGCGAGATGCTGGGATTGAAGCCAAGCTGCCCCGCAAGAGAGCTGTCGGCCGGCACCTTGCTGTCCCGGGTCATCGAGCCCGAAAGCGTGAATTTGACTTGGTGGCGCTCGCGCGTGTCGACTGTCGAGCCTTGCAGGCTCACGACGTATGTGTCGCCGGGATTGCCCGCTTCGGCCTTGCCGGCGAAAGTCATGGTGCCGGGTTGCAGCGGATCGCCTGCAGGCGCGAAATTCATGACGCCGCTGAGGCGGAGTTCCTGGCCGTCGAGGTTGTGCTGGGCGCAGTTGTTGCTGCCGGCACAGGTAAGTCCCAGGCCTAAGTCGTTGAGCACCGCATCGAAAGCGGGCATCACCGGGCCGCCCGAACTGTAGACGTTCACCTTCTGGGATGAATCGATCCCGGTCAGGCCGTCGGCGACGATATCGGCAAGCCCCAGAGTTCCGCTTACACCGGCGTCTTCCGGGCTCAAGACCTCAGGCGAGCATCCCTGGCCGGCGTTGGCCAGATCGATGGAGTAGCCGAACGTGACGTTGCGTTCCTGGGTGCCGTTCAGGTTGGCCCCCAACCCCCATGTACGGTTGAAGGCGGTAGTGAAGGGATGGATGAAGCTGGCCGAGGGATAAACGCCCTGGGTGTCCGTGGTATCGAGCGTCAGCAATACCGACGCGACGAAATGATCCTCCTGCAGGTATGGCAGCAGTTTTTTGAGCTTGGGGTCCGCTGCCTCGCGCTCTTCGATCTTTTGGTCGGCCGGGCCGCGATACTGCTTCTTGAAAACGGCGAATTGGCGTTTGACGGATGGGTTGGACGCGATGATCGAGGCCAGCTCGCAATTGATGTGGTTGACGATCTGGCGTACCGACGGACCGTTACCCGGCTCGGACGTGAGTTCCGGTACGCTGGAGCAATGAGTCAGGAACGGCGTGGCCAGCAAAATGGCCAAGACCCCTACTAAACGCCGCATGCATACCCCTCCAAATATAAACGCTTCCGGCCAGCCTGAGACTTTGGGGCGGAGGATAGCAGTTAGGCATAAGGATGGCTGTTGCCGGCGGAGCACATTCCCTGGGTATCTTATGCTTATCCGTTGCAGAGAGCTTGGTGGCCGCACGTTAGGCGTGCGCCCCGGTCATGCCGTTCACACCGCGCGCATGAGTTTACGCCGGCGGCGCCGGGCCTATACTTCCACCGAAAGCCCTTCATAGGCCGCGATGCAGCGCCGGGCATCGATTTTGCCTTGGGAAGCCAGCATTTCCTCGCCCATATGGGTAAGCAGATAGCGCCCCGCGCCGATTTCTTCGAACTTCGAGGCGAGTGTTAGGTAATCGAGATGCATGGAAGACTTGAAGCCGTAGTAGGTGCACTCGATCAGATAAAGATCTGCATCGTGCCCGGCCAGGGTTACGGCATCGCACCAGCTCGCATCGCCCGAAAAGCTGAACCGCCGGCCCTCGTCCTCGAAGGATAGCGCAAGCGAGGGCGAGCCTGACGGGTGGACGACTTCGAAAGCGCGGATGGGCAGCCCGCGCCATACTGTTTCGCGCCCCGGCGGCAGTTCGGTGAACTTGAGCTCGAACTTGCGCGGCAGATCCTTGATAGCTGGGTAAAGGCATTCGAGCAGCGCTTCGGTTCGCGCCTGGATGCCGGGAGGCCCGAGGATCTCAAGCGGCCCCGAGCCCTGCTCCATGAACATCTTGTCCAGGAACAGGAAGGGCAGGCCGCCGAAATGGTCACCATGGCAATGGCTTATGACCACGGCATCGGCGTTTGCAACGGTAAGCCCCGCGCGCTTGAGCGCCAGCGGCGAATTCGCGCCGCAATCGAGCAGGAGACGCCCCGTGGAAGCCTGGAGCATGTAGCAGCTATGGAAGCGTCCGCCCGAACCGAACGCGTCTCCGCAGCCGATGACGTCGAGTTTCATGGCGCCTCATGCAGTGTAGGAAGTCCTTGCGCGGACTTCATCGTACCAGCGTTTGAAGTTCACCGCCTCGTCCGGAATGCTCAGCCGGGCGATCTTCATAAAATCGGTTGCGATGGCCGCGGTGATGTCCGCCACCGAGAACGCATCGCCCGCGATATAGCGCGTGTCCGCGAGCGCCTTGTCGAAGACGCCGATGATCCAGGCCACGCGTGGCTTGTTGGCCTCGGCCCAGGCAGCGATCTGCGGCGTTTCGAGCTGAGCCATTGCAGGATGCATGTGCCGGAAGACGTTGGCGACGCCCAGGAGAAAATTCATTTCCGCGCGCCGGTTCCACATTTCGATCCGCGCAATCTCAAGCGGCGCGCGCCCGAACAGCGAAGGCTCCGGATGCAGCGCCTCGAAATAGCGGCAGATGGCCATCGTCTCCGAAATCGCAGTACCGTCGTCGAGGATCAGAACCGGCACGCGCTGGATGGGATTGAGCGCGGTGAATTCCGCCGACTTGGCCGCCCCCGTCATGATGTCTACCTGCTCGTAAGGAACTTCGATGCCCTTCTCGGCAAGATATACACGGACCCTGCGGGGATTCGGCGCCCGCTTTTCATCCAATATTTTCATTGTGTTAACTACCCTTTTCGAGGGATAATGCCGGTGACGCAACTTTCGAGGGTGAAACGTAACACAATATTAAGTCATTTCCGCAATTCTTGTAGTTAAGGCGCACTGGTGGGCAAGGGGCAGGTGCGCGGGCTAAACCTTGCAACGTGGATACGGGTAGATGGGTACCGTTAGCTCTCTAAACTGGAGCGCCGGCAATGCCCGGCAGGGCGGATCGGCCAGCACTTTGGATGCCGGGCGGCACAGATTGCGGCAGGCCCGGGACTTCGACTACGACCTGCTCACCATGTTCGTGCGCAATGAGGCCGTTGCGGCGCTGACCGTGCCGATCCTGGCCATTGTTTTCGCCGTGACCATGCTGAACTGGGGCAATCCGCGCCAGCTTCTGCTGTGGCTGGCGACGATTTTCATTTCCGAGGGCATTCTGCTCGCGCTGACCCGGCAGTTCAAGAAGCAGCCGCGCGACACAGCCGATCTCAACCAATGGCGGCGCAATCTGGCCGCGGGCGAATTCCTCTACGGCGTGTCCTGGGCGGCTGTAGCCTTTACTCATTTCACGCAGCAAAGTCAGGCCGCCTACTTCTTCCTGTTCGCGGCGCTTATGGTCGTGACAGCCATCAGGATGCTATTCGCCGCGTCGGTGATGACGATCCTGCATGCGGGTACGATCCCGGTGACGGCGGCGCTTTGCCTCCGCTTCCTGATGACGGGCGAGCCGTTCTACTGGCTGATGGCCATCGTCGCGGCGGGCATCCATTTCTATTTCGTGTTCCTCGTCAAGAGCCTGCAGCGCACGGCGTTTTCGATGCTGGAGCATCGCGCCCAGAACGACTGCCTTATTGAAGAACTGCGCAGGGAGAAGGCTTCGCTCGACGAAGCGCGCGAGAAGGCGGAGGCGGCGAGCCTTGCAAAATCGAAGTTCCTGGCGAACATGAGCCACGAGTTGCGCACCCCGCTCAACGCCATCATGGGCTTTTCGGAAATGCTCAAGGACGAGATGCTGGGCCCGATCGGCAACGAGCAGTACCGCTCGTATGCGGGGGACATCCACGAGTCCGGCGAGCATCTCCTGAACCTGATCAACGAGATCCTCGATCTGTCGCGCATCGAGGCGGGCAAATACGAGTTGGACGAAAAGCCTGTGGATTTGGGAGCGGTGGCCCTCGAAAGCCTGCACCTCCTGCGGCTCGATGCGCAGGCGAAAAACCTGCGGCTGGTGACGACCTTCATGCCCGCCATGCCGCAAATCCTGGCCGACGAGCGGGCGCTTCGCCAGATCAGCCTGAACCTGCTCGCCAATGCGATCAAGTTCACCCCGGAGAATGGCACCGTGGTCTTGCGCACAGGCCTTTTGCCCGGCGGCGAGCCGTTCCTGACGGTGCGCGACAACGGTCCCGGCATCCCGGAGGAGGAGATCCCTGCGGTTCTAAGCGCGTTCGGCCAAGGGTCGGAAGCATTGAAGATGCCGAGCAGCGGGACGGGCCTGGGGTTGCCGATTGTCATGGGGCTCGCCGAGTTGCATGGCGGCCGCTTCGACTTGCGCAGCAAGCCGGGAGCGGGAACCGAGGCATCGCTGATCCTGCCCGTGTCGAGGGTGATGGCGCCGTCCGGTCAAGGTGCCGGCCGGCAGGGAGGAAACGTGATGCCCTTTCCCGCACGAGGCGCCGCAGCCTGAAGAGGGGAGCGGGGATGACGGTCCGCTGTCCAGCGGTTAACCTGCGTGGCCGCTTGTCCCGGTCTCGGCAAATCCCTTTCGCCGGGCGCGCTGCAGAAGCGAGCATGGCGCGGCACCCCCCGCACCTATTTTTCAGGTGGCTGCCAACTCTCCGGCCACTGAATTTGGCCTCCCCATTTCTCCCTAGGTGCGGCTATATCTGCAGGCTGCAAATCGAGAGTTCGTATATCCTGCCGCCCGCGATGCGAAGCCTGGTTCTTGGGAGCGGAAGCTGGCGCGGCGAGAATGGCGCAGAAGAATGCGAACATTGCGCTGAGTGCCCCCGTCCTTAAGGGATAGTCCACTAGCGAATGGGCAAGAAGCAGCGCGATGGCCAGGGCTGCGCTTTTCTCCAGCATGGCCTGAGCGGGGCCGGCGTGATGGCTGCCGAGCCAGACGGCTCGCGCCCGCCATGCAAGCCAAACCAGGAACGCAAGCAGAAGCAGGGCGCCCACGAGCCCGGTTTCAAGTAGGATTTCAGCCAAATCGTTATGCGCCCGGTTGGCGTAGCCTTGGGCCATGTCCGCTGTCTTTTCCACAGCCGCGTAGACCGGGACGAAGGAGCCCAGTCCGGTTCCGGCGGGAAGCGATTTAAGGGCAGTCTCGAAGGTCGTGCGGGCCAGGGCGCCGCGAAGGTCGAGTTCCTGGCCGGGGCCGAAGCGCGTGGCCAAGCGGCCCAGCCCGAACAGGATCGTGAAAACAGCGGCAAATCCCAACACGGCGATGGTTGCCATGCGGGCGCTGCGCAGCCTTTTGTTGCCGCGGTCCTGTGCGAGGACGATGGCAGCGATGCCGGCGAGCGCGGCAGCCGCAAGGATCATGCCCGCTCTGGAGCGGGAAAACGCAAGCCCGCCCACGACGGCCACGAGAAACACCGCAGCGGCGGAAAACAGCAAGGTGGCCTTCGAGCCCAATGCCGTGCCCTCCAGGCCGTTTGTCACCGTTGTCTGAAACCACATGGCCGCCAGCACGAGCGTGACGTAAAGATGCGCCGCGAAATGATTGCGGTTCGCGAACAGTCCGACTGCATCCTCCGGGTTGGTTACGCTATAGAAGCGAAGTTCGCTTTGGGGGCCTTGTGCCACTTGGGCGAAACCGAGGAAAAGCGACAGCCCGCCCAATCCCAGCAGCAGCCAGCAAAGCATCAGCCTCTGCTTGAGCCCGAGTTGCATTGCCGCCCCGAAAACAGCAAGGGGCACGATAAGAGATACGGCCGCTGCCCAAGTCGCTTGCGGTGTACGCGATAAAGGCATCCAGGAAGGCGAAGGCAGCCCGGCGCCCTGGCCGGAGGGCAGCAGGGAAGTACCGCTGGGTCCGAACGGCAGAGGCACAAGCTGTAGGAACGCCGTGAACGCGATGACGCCGGACAAAACCATCGCGATGCGGGCGTTGTGACGGCCTGGATCGTGGCTGCTTAGCGCTGGCCAGAGTGCTGTGACAAGCAGCGGGACGGACAGAAGCTGAGCCACGAAGTCGCCCCCATAGCCGGCGTGTGTGCCGCCGCCAAACACGCTGCTAACAAGCAAAACGATTCCACAAAGCCCAAAAAGCATTTTTCTATGTCCGCTGCGCTGACACGCCGGCTGGACCCCCGGGAGCTTACTTTGCCGGCGCAAACACCGGACACCAAGCGCCTCGTACCGGAGGGGGGTCAGTACCACCTCGCAGGGAAATCACCCCTTGCCTCGCAGCATCCTTTGTTTTACGCATATGTTTAACATATTCGAAAGTCACTCTTAGCGGAATAGATAAAATGATGCAACGGGGGCATCCACCCGCAAGCCGATTGGCAGTGCCGCACAGCGTTGTTTCCACAGCCGGGCTGCTACGGCGGGTGTGGATCGCGGCAACGCGGGAAGCCTGGCCGGCGCGCCCTTTATTTTCTGGGTTTTCAGGGGGCCGCGCACTCAGCGGCTGGAACCGCCAGTTAGTGAGCAGAAGCTATGCAAGACACCGGTAAAGAGTCCGGTCCCGGCTATCCCCGTCCCGCCGTTCAGACCGCCGTTCCTGCGGCGGTGGCGGTACGCGACACCTACGGACCGGCTGCCATGCCTGCGAATGGAGGGGAAGAGGCCGCCGATCTTGCCCGGTCTCTTATGCAGTACGTTCACATCGCGATTAAGCGGAAATGGCTCATCCTGAGCGTCGTGTTCGGGGTGGTTGCGCTGGGACTGCTGAAGGCGGTTCTGGCAACTCCGTGCTACACCGCGAATGTGCGTATTCAAATCGACCGCGAAGCGATGAAGGTTCTCGACCGCGGCGTCACCGTGCCGCAGGAAGAGGGCGGCATCGATTTCCTCAAGACCCAGTTCGAACTCTTGAAAAGCCGCGCCATGGCGGAGCGCGTCGTCACCGCGCTCAGGCTGAATAACGATGCAGACTTCCTTGAAAGTGCGCACCGTTCCTTGCTTGGCTCAGTGGCGAGGTTCGTGACTGGGCCGGGGGCAAGCGCTAACGCGCAGGATACGCTATCCAAGGCAGTAGGTTTGATCAACTCAGGCGTGGACATAAGACCCGTCCAAGGCGCACGGCTGGTCGATGTAAGTTATACGGACCCCAGTCCGGTGCGCGCCCAGAAAATTGCCAACGCCTACGCCGACGCCTACATGGCCTCGAACGTCGACAAGAGGTTCAAGGCCAGCGCCTATGCCAAGAACTTCCTGGACGACCAGCTCAAGCAGCTCAAGATCAGGATGGAGGAGTCCGAGAAGGTCGCGCTGGAGTTTGCTGAAAGGGAAAAGATCGTAGAGGTCAACGACAAGGCATCGGTTGCCGATAATAACCTGCAGGCTGCAAATGTGACGTTGGGCCAGCTGGCTTCAGAGCGTATCAAAGCCGAGCAGCAATGGCGGCAGGTAGAAAATACGCCTGCGACCAACCTGCCGCAGTTTCTTGCGAACAAGGTGATCGAAGAAATCCGCAAGCACAAGAAGGAGCTTGAGACGGAGTATCAGGAAAAGCTGGAAGCCTTCAAGCCCAGCTATCCGTCGATGGTCCAAATCTCGAATAAGATCAAGGAGAGCGACAGGCAACTCGCCGCGGAGGTAAGTGCGATACGGAACTCGTTGAAGGGGGCCTATGATGCCGCCCTCAGTCAAGAAAACGAGATGAAAAAGCGGGTGGAAGATCTGCGCGAGGAAGTTCTCGACCTTCAGAAGAAGGGGATCCAGTACAACGTTCTCAAACGCGATGTCGAAACGAACCGGGGGCTCTATAACAGCCTGCTGCAGCGCTATAAAGAAGTCGATATCGCGAGCGGGTCGGGCACCACAAACGTTTTCATCGCCGATCCTGCCGTGCTGCCGGAGCATCCCTCAGAGCCGAACATACCGCGCACCGTTTTGTTCTCGCTGCTGCTTGGCCTGGGGTTCGGCGGGGGCCTGGCCTTTCTGACGGAAATCCTGGACGACCGCGTCCGCGCCCCGGAGGAACTGGAACAGATTGCGGGTGTGGCCGCGCTCGGCGTTATTCCAGCAGTCGAAGCAAGCATGGAGGAGGCGCTGAGAGACCCGCGCTCGTCGCTTAGCGAAGCGCATCGCTCCCTTGGAACGGCGCTGCAATTTTCCACGGAATTGGGGCTTCCTCGATCTATCTCGATTACAAGCTCGGGTCCAGGGGAGGGCAAGTCCACAACGGCAGTCATGATTGCGCGCCACTTCGCTTCGCTTGGGCACAAGGTGCTGATCGTGGACGCCGATATGCGCAAGCCGTCCCTGCACATCAAGCTTGGCCGGGACAATTCTTGCGGCCTCAGCAACTACCTCACCGGCAACGCCGTGCCGCCGGAACTCGTGCAGAAAACCGATAACCCCAATCTCGCCTTCATGGCTTCGGGGCCGCTGCCGCCGAACGCCGCCGATCTTCTAGGCGGCAATCGCATTTTTTCGCTAGTGGCACTCGGTTCGGAGGTCTTCGATCTGATCGTAATCGATTGTCCGCCGCTTATGGGGCTGGCCGATGCCCAGCTTCTGGCAAACGCAACGGCTGCGACGGTGTTCGTGGTGGGTGCGGGCGACCAGCGCAAGGCATTTATCCGGGCAGCGCTCAGGCGGCTCGCCCTTGCTCGCATTACGGTGGTCGGCGCAGTGCTGACTAAATTCAACGCGAAGGCGGTCAGTTACGGCTATGGATACAGTTACGGCTACGGTTACGGCTACGGTTATGGCTACGGCTACAACTACGGCGCGGATTACGGCAAGGAGAACGTAGCGCAGGTAGCGAAGCTCGAAAGCTGGGGGAAAAATGAGCGGGCGGAGTCCTGAAGCGCTCGAAGCTGCTTTGGCTATGCTCCGCCGGCCGCAATTGGCGCGGCTCGTTCGGCGATCCTCCCTGCCCAGGGGGATTACGTTGCTTCTGGAAGTCGCAGCGGAAGATCCGGAGGCGCTCCGGGAAGCTGAGACGCTGACCGGCAGGCCCGGAGCGCCGCTCAGAAGGGCCGCCAGTTTTTTCGTCGAGCAGGTGCTTCTGACACGCGGAAGCGACAGCTACCGTGTGCTCGGCTGCTCCAGCGATGCGAACGCCGCAGAGTTGCGCCGCCATATGGCCCTGATTCTAAAATGGCTGCATCCCGACCGGGTGCAGGTAAGTGCGGGCACGCAGCATTTCGACCGGAGCGCATTCGCAGCTCTTGTAACCCGAGCCTGGGAAAACCTCAAAAACGGCGAGCGCCGCGCTGCCTACGACGCGAACCGGAAAACGGAAGCGACGGAACCCCGGAAGGGTACTGCCGCTGGAAGTTCTGTCTCGATTCCGCGCCGGCTGGCGCTCTACCGGATCGAACGGGAGCCGTTTTGGACCCGGCTGCTTGTGTATTTGGGACGCTTTAGATGACTGGAAAGAGGCACCGCCACCGCAGGAAACAGGCTAGCTCTATCCCTTGGCGGGGTGCCGCACGGGCATTCCAAACAGTGGGGGCGCATCCGGGCCGGTCGTTCCTATCCGTTCTTCTCGGCGTCTTTCTATGCTGGGCCGTGCTGACCAAAAGCCTTCCCTACGTCCTCGCAACCGGTGAGCCGGACTTGGCGCTCGCATTGAACCCCAGCAATCCCGCAGCTTTACTCAGCAAGGCTGCGCAAACCCGCGAACGGCTTCTGTCGCATATGGGAACAAATGCGGATCAGCAAAGCGGCCGGGAAACTAGCGCCTCCGGACCGGGGGACGAACAGAATCGCAAAGAGGGCATCACCATCGCAAACCTTCCCAAAGCTGCGGTGGCGGCGGCCGGGAGAACCATTGCGCCGGGCGTTCGCGAAGAGTTGCGCGGGCAGATGCACCGGCTTGCGGCCAAGGCCATCGCCAGCGATCCGTTGAATGCCGCAGCATACCGGCTTCTGGCGGAGACGTCGGGCGATTCGAGCCAAGTTCGCGACCTCATGCGCGAGGCGGTCAAGCGCTCCCGCCGCGAGACGGCTGCCGTTTTCTGGCTTCTCAACGACAGCTATGCTCGCAAAGATTTCCAGCCGGCGATCGAGTACGTGGACATCCTGGTGCGTACGAGGCCCGAAATTGCCGACTACGGTTTCCGCTACCTGTTAAATATTTCGAGGGATCCGGAGGGCCGCCGGCTCGCCGCCGCCTGGCTCGCCCAGGATCCCAGCTGGCGGCGAACGTTTCTGGGCAAGCTTTGGGAACTTGGGCGAACCGACCGGGCGGGTATGGCTCTGGTTGCGGAATTGAGGAACACTGGAAGGCCGGCGGAAACGGAAGAGATCGGGCTCTACATAGGCGAGCTTGCCTGGCAAGGCCCTGCCGACGAGGCCTACGATATGTGGCTGCAGACTTTACCGCCAGAGCGGGCAGACAATCTCGGTTTTCTTACCGATCCGGGTTTCGAGGCGGAGCCGCCCCTTATGCGAACCGCCTTCGACTGGTCCCTTGCCGGGGGCGTGGACGTAGCCGCAGAATTTGTGCCGACCGGCCGGCCGGGACGGCAGCGTCTGCTGCACCTGACTTTTGGGCAAGGCCGCATCGAATTTCCCGAGATCAGGCAAGTGCTGGTGCTGCCGCAGGGCCGGTACAGGCTTGAAGGCCAGCTTCGCGGCTCGATTATAGGCAAGCGGGGGCTGCGCTGGCGGCTTTCGTGCGCTGGCTCGCAACAAGTGCTGGGCGAGACGGATATGCTTTTGGGCGAGTCCGAAGAATGGCGCGTGTTCAGCCTGGAAGCCTGGGTGCCGGAGCAAGCGGGATGTTCGGGCCAAGCGCTGCGCCTCGTTCACGATACCCGAAGCGCTTCGGAGGAATATCTGAGCGGAGAGGCCTGGTTCGGCAGCCTGCACCTGGAGCGTACGGCCGGTCCGAAAACGGCGGCGCGGCAGTAGCGGATGGAGGCCGGGCACGGAGCAGCTAAATGGATCCTGCCTCTACCATCCGGGCGCTCCGAAGTCCGGCGTGCCTTGACAAAACGATTTGCCGGCTGTGGAAGCGCGCCACGCTGCTGCGATGGGCAACGCTGATTACGGCGCAGCCGCCGATGCGCTCCAAAATTGCGGTGTAAAGCATCGCCTCGGCTTCCTCGTCGAGGGCGGAGGTGGCCTCGTCCAAGAACAGCCAGCGCGGCTGGAGCAATAATGCACGCGCAAAGGCGATACGCTGCTGCTCGCCGGGGGAGAACTGCAGCGCCCAGTTGGCCTGTTCTTCCAGCCACCCGCCAAACGCCTCAATTCCTGAGGCAGCCAGCGCAGCCTTCATGCTGCCGCTGTCGTGATCCGAAGCGGAATCGGGATAGCAAAGCGCATCCTTGAGCGTGCCCAGCGGCAGATAGGGCTTTTGGGGCAGGAACAGCGTGCGCCCGCCTGCCGGCAGATCGATGTTTCCGTCGCAATACGGCCATATGCCGCAAAGCGTTCGCAGCAGCGTGCTCTTGCCGGCACCGGACGGTCCCGAAATGAGCACGCGGGATGCCGGGGGAAACTCAATGTTCAGGTCAGTCAGCAGGGGCGAACCGTCCGGCAGATAGATGTTGGCCTTGGCGACGGCGAGGGCCTGCCCGCTGGGAACCTCGATTTGCGCAAGCCCGCCCCGGCCTTTCAGCTGCGCGCCGGCCAGCGCGCGCTCGAAGCCTGAAAGCCGGTTGACCGTCGCCTTCCAATCGGCAAGCTCGGTGTAGCTCGATACGAACCAGGACAGCGAAGTCTGCACCTGGTCGAAGGCCGAGGCCGTCTGCATCAACTCGCCGAGTTGGAACGCGCCCGCGAAATAGCGCGGCGCTGCGACGACATAAGGAAAAATGATCGCAGCCTGGGAATAGCCGGAGGAGAAGAAGGTCAGCAGCTTTTGCCGCTGCATGATGCCCCACCAGTTGGAGACTACGTTTCCCAACCGTGCCGAAACGGCTGCGTGCTCCGGCTTCTCGCCTCCGTAGAGTGCGATGCTCTCCGCGTTCTCGCGCAGGCGTACAAGCGAGAAGCGCAAATCGGCTTCATATTGCTGCTGCTGATAGTTGAGCGCGATAAGCGGCCTGCCGATGCGGTTGGCAAGCCATGTGCCAAGGATCGCATACAGGATAGCCGCCCACAGCATGTAGCCTGGAATGGAGATTCCGAAGATCTCAAGCGTGCCCGATAGCCCCCAGAGAATGGCCGTGAACGAGACGAGTGTGACGGCAGAATCGAGCAGACCGAGTCCGAGCGTGAGGGTCTGCGTGACGAATCCGCCGATGTCCTCTTGAATGCGCTGGTCGGGGTTGTCGGTGGCATTTCCCGCTAGTTGGAGACGGTAGTAGGCGCCGTTTTCCAGCCAGCGTGCGACATAGCGGTGCGTCAGCCAGTTGCGCCAGCGGATCTGCAGCATCTGCCGCAGATAGACCCGGTAAACGCCTGCAAAAATGTAGGCGGCAGCCAGACCGCCAAAGCGCAGGATCTGATAGCTGAACGCGGTGAAGTCCTTGTTCTGCAGGGAATTATAGAATGGCACATACCAAAGGTTAATCTGCACTATGATGTAGACGGCGCCGAGATTGAGTGCGACGACCGCAAGCAGGATGCCGCCGGACTTCCACCGTTCTTCGGAGCGCCAATAGGGGCTGGCGAGGGCCCAGAATTGCAACGCAAGATTTCGCATGGGGAGGGGAAAACGCTGCTATGGGTTCCGTTTAAATTGGAGCACGCGAGCGCCGGCGCAAGCGCTCAGGCGCATCGCATCCCAGAAGCAGGAAGCTCCAACGCCCTGGTTCTGGATTGCCAACAAAAAAAGACACATTAACGGCGTGTTTAACGATACGTGCACGGTTTTTGCGTAAACCTTGAACTAGAGTTACATTAAAATCAGCCGTTTTGCTCCGCACCCCGCGTCATGAACTCCGCACGCTCTTCAATTTTGCGCATTGCCTGCCTGGTCATGTTCCTGACCGGGCTTGTTCCGCTTTTGCTGCAGCCTGCCGCGGCAAGGGGGGCAGACACCTGCAGAAATAGGCCGGAAGGCCGCCTCGCCATGGGGATAAGCCTTAAGGCAAGGCACTTCGCGCTGGAGTTTGACAGCGACCTTCAGCAATTGCCGCCCTATCTTGAGCCGGGTGCACGCCGCATTTTTCACCGCACCTTCAGGCTCTCGCTCGATGTGGCCGAACCGATCGCGCTTTTCTGCACGAGTCAAAGACATCTCTTCGTGATGGCGCGCGACAGCGAAAGGGCGTTGCCGGTCCGGATACCGGTATTCTTTATCGGCAGCGACGGTCAGCCTGCCGCGACCCTGAAGGAAGATGCGGAGAGGGCTGCATTTGCGAATTCGTCATCGCTTACCGATGCCGACGATTTCGCCGCAGTGAGGTTTCATTTGAGGAGGGGCGGCTGGAGCTTCACCGAGATCCAGCCGTTTTTCACTTGCGGCCTGCCGGGGTTGATGCTTTGCGAGGACCGCTGTCCCTCCGATGTCGTGCCGCTCGCGCAGACTCTCATCGATTGGGTTCTGCAGGGGAAGCCGTGGGAGCTGCAGACCGAGCCTCCGCCTGCAAACAATGAGGTACGCCCGGGCGGCCAGACACCTGCGCCACAGACACCTGCTCCGCAGACCGCCGGGCCAAGAGCGCCAGCGCAGGCGCCACAGACCGTTTCACCTGCTCCGCCGGCCGCTGCGCCGCAGCCTTCCGTTGCTGCGGTCCCCAGTCCAGTTCCTCAAGCGCCGAGGCAGCAGAACTGCCCGCCAGCTCCCTCATGCCCCGCTGCTGTTCAGCCGCCAAAGGCCGAGCCGCCACCCGCCGATATCGCAGAGCCTGCATCTCCCAAGCAGGAGACACCGCCGAGCCCCGAAACACCGTCCAAGCAGGAAACTCCTGCACCAGCGGTTCAACCTTCCCCGGCCCCGCCTTCTTCCCACCAGCTCTTGTTTGCCTTTGCGGGCAAATCCGGCGCCGCTCTCGATGCGAGAGAGGTTTTCCAGGCGGAAGGGAACATCGCTATTATGGGCGCGGTTGCGAGCCCGGTAGCGGGCGGCATGACTGTGAGCGTGCCAGAGGACGCCGTTGCCGAGGCAACGAAGCCCGAAACGATCGAGAAAGCAATTCGGCATTACCACGTTTTGGACGTTAGGGCAGAGGAGGGGCGGACGGTTGTCGAGATGGAGCCGCGTTTCGTCCGGGCCTCCGATTTGACGATCAAAATTTCCAGTAGGGGAAACGAAAATGTCAGCGGTTGCGTTCTCTCCCTCGACGTTTTCAAGGAGCGCCAGCTTGGGCCCGGCTGGTCCAAGGCTAACATACAGAACCTGCGGTTCAAGGAAGTGGGGCCATTCTACGCGCTGGTGCTGTCCGGCGGTGTGGACAAGAGCGAACTCCTCATAGACACGGCGAAGGATGGCGACGCCGCGAGGCTTTACAGTACCACCACCAGCTGCAAGCTCGACAGCGGGCCAGGTGTCACGGCCGGCGAGATAAGCTCCGGTTCAATTTCGAGGGCGCTTCGCGAATCGGCGGGCCAGGTCCTTATGGCGCTCGTTTCCACCGACAGCGAGTTTTACAATCAGGTTAGCACCGGTGCGGCTGACGGGTTTTGGGCAAGTGCACTCAGCCTCGTATCGTCGGTTTCGGAAGGAGCGTGGGAGCAAAAGGTGCTTGGCCGGGCGCAGGCTCCAGGGGCAAGCCCGGAGACCCGCAAGCTTGAGATCTTACGAAGCGGCAAGCTCGCTGCGGGGCCGTCACGCGATTGGGCGCTGAAAAAGCTGATTGAAGGTTCGCATCTGGAACCTGACGGCATGCCTTTCGCAAGTTCGAAGCCGATTGCCAGGTACGGACTCGACGAAGCTCTGCGGATTGTAAGAGATGACGCGAAGCTGGCCGTACAGGATGAGGCACCGCGCGAATTGCTGCTGCTCATAACCGGGGGCATCGACCCGGCAGGCGGCCATTTTTGCCGCAACCCTGCTTCCGGCGATTCTGTATCCCCCGCCCAAGGTGTGCGGAAAATGTTCGTGCTGGAGGTCTGGAGCCCGGCGTTCGCCGCCTCCTTGGAAAGGATTTTACGCGCCAAGCCAGCGGAGGGGGCTCCACCCGGCATTTATTCCTGCAATTTCCCGCGCGGCGACGGCGGCAACATCGTCCTAATGGGGGTGCTTCCTTCTGCTCTTGGGGACAGTGCCAGAACTGCTACGTTTGCCTATCTGACGGCGCAGGCAAACAGCTATCTCAGGCCCTAATCGGGCCACACCCTGGGGCCGAAAATAGAGCTTGCGTGTAAACGGCCTTGGCGAACGGCGGCGGGGGCTGTACAGCTTGTGTTCATGTGAGACGGCCTAGAAGTGTTTGGGGCCGTAAACGGGGCTACTTATAAGCTTCTGGCTAACTCCTCTGGCAGGACCGGCGAGCCCGATTCTCCGGCCCTGTAGCTGTTTGCTGTGGCTGACGCCCCGGCCGGGCAGAGCCGACTAAAGAACTCGCAAGACGGAATGATACAGCACCCGATCTTTTTCGACCCGAAGAACCGCAGGGCCACGCACGTTTCGCGTGTAGCCTGGACGCTTGCCGTCATGAGCACGGTTGCAGGCATCGTCTTTCTGTCGAGCCTGTTCGTTTTCCGCACCTTCCCCGAAGCGCTAAGGACCGCGCCCTCTCAGCGCTACACGATGCTGAACGACGTTGCGAAAATTCAGCACCTGCTGCCATCGGTCCGCAATCTGGCGAGGAAGGCGCAGTCGCACAAGAACAAGTTTGCGCATTCACCGCATCCGCTGGCCATGGCGGCAGCCCGGGCGAAGGGCCAGAAACCCGAGATGGCGGACAAGCGCGAGAAGCCGCTCACCATAGGCTTTTATGCCAACTGGGACGACGCAAGCTACGCCTCGCTCAAGAACAATATCCAGCATCTCGACTGGGTGGTCGCCAGCTGGCTTTACCTCCTGGGCGACAATATGGACGCGAGGATCACGCTCGACGACAAGGCGCTTGAGCTGATCCGGCAGGAGAAGCCCCAGACGAGCATTCTCGTGATGATCCAGAACTCGTCCGCTTATCAATGGGATGGGCCGGGTCTTGCCCGGATGCTGGCAGACCCGCAAAAGCGCAAGGATCGCATCGACAGCATCGTGAAGTTCATCGAGACTTATAACCTTCAGGGGGTCACTGTCGACTTCGAGCAGTTCCCGGATACCGCTCACAAGGATGTCCTGGCCTTCCTGACAGAGCTGGGGGCTGCCTTCAAGCCGCGCGGCTGGCTCGTTACGGTTGCGGCGCCCTTCGACGATCCATCCTGGAACTACAAATCCTACGCGAAGCGCTGCGACTACCTCATGCTGATGGGGTACGACGAGCACTGGGCGTCGGGCGATGCCGGCCCAGTCGGCTCGCAATCCTGGTTCTCGACCAGGCTGGCACTCAGGATGCGCGACCTCGATCCGGCCCACACCATCGTTGCCGTCGGCAACTATGGATACGATTGGGCGGAAGGCGATGCGATGGCGGACGACATCACCTTTCAGGAGGTGATGCTGACGGCCAGGGACGCCAAGACTACCATCGAGTTCGATCCCCAAACGCTCAACCCCCGCTATACCTATGGCGACAAAGGCAAAACGCACCGGGTATGGTTTCTCGATGCGGTGACGGCTTACAATCACCTGCGAGCGGCGGATAAGTACCGGCCCGTGGGTTATGCGCTTTGGCGCCTTGGAGCGGAGGACCCCTCGATCTGGTCCGTTCTTCCCCGGACCTATAACGCGCCGCCGCCGGCCGCGCTGGCAAACATCCTGCCGAGCAATGATGTGAACTTCATCGGCCGCGGCGAACTTTTGCAGATCGCCGCCGAGCCGTCGTCCGGCGCCCGCGAGTTCAAGGTGGACGACGCGAATGCGACGGTGACTGGGGAAGCCTATACAAAGATGCCCGCTTCGTTCGTGATACGCCGCGGCGGTGAGATTCCGAACAAGCTTGCGCTGACCTTCGACGATGGCCCGAGTGCCGAGTGGACGCCCAAGATTCTGGATATATTGAAGGAGAAGGGCGTGCACGGGACCTTCTTCATCATCGGCGAGAACGGTGCCACGAACCCGAAGCTTGTGCAGCGCATCCTGGCGGAGGGGCACGACCTCGGCAATCACACCTTCACCCATCCCAATATCGGCGAAGAGTCCGACAGCGTTGCAAGCATCGAACTGAATGCGACGCAGCGGCTGATCGAGGCGCTGACGGGACGCTCGACGAGGCTGTTCCGGCCGCCCTATCTGGGGGACGCCGAGCCGTCCACAGCGCAGGAAATCGCGCCGATGGAGGTGGCCGAGCACCTGGGTTATCTGACGGTCGGCTTGAAGGTCGATCCTGACGATTGGCAGGCCAAGATCACGCCTGAGGACATGATCAAGACCGTTATCAGGCAGGCCACGAACCCCGATCCTGAAAAGCGCGGACAGGTCATTCTTCTGCACGACGGCGGCGGCGAGCGCTGGCGCACGGTGGCCGCCCTGCCCGGTATCATCGACACCATGCGGGAAAAGGGCTTCGACTTTGTCACGGTGTCCGAACTTGCCAAATGGACGAGGGACGAGGCGATGCCTCCGGTCCCGGCCGAGGAGGCTACGCCGGTCGTGAACCGCTACGTGTTTTTCACCCTCAGCTGGCTGCAGGAATCGGTCAACTCGATGTTTGTACTGGCGATTGCGCTGGGCATCGGCAGGCTCGTGGCACTTTGCGGCCTCGCCCTGATCGGCAGGATGCGGGAGAACCGTCAGCAAACGCCTCCAGACCTGGAGGATCTTTCGGTCTCGGTGCTGATCCCGGCCTATAACGAAGCCAAGGTGATCGCCTCCTCCGTGGAGCGTATTCTGGCGAGCACGCACCGGAACCTCGAAGTCATCGTGATCGACGACGGCTCGGCCGACGGCACCTCGGAGGCTGTTATTGCCGGCTTTCGGAGGCGAGCCGCGCGTGAAGCTCATTACAACGCGCAATGGCGGGAAAGCGCGAGCGGTCAATCTCGGGCTGCAGCGCGCAACGGGCGATATCGTCGTCGCGCTCGATGCCGATACCCAGTTCGAGCCTTCGACCATATCGAAGCTCGTCCGATGGTTTGCCGATCCCAAGATCGGGGCGGTAGCGGGAAATGCCAAGGTCGGCAATCGCATCAACATGCTGACGCGCTGGCAGGCGCTCGAATACATAACCGCGCAGAACCTTGAGCGCCGGGCTCTTGCGGCGCTCGGCTGCATTACCGTTGTGCCAGGTGCTGTGGGCGCGTGGCGGCGTGAGACCATCGTCAAGCTCGGCGGCTTCCCGCTCGACACCCTTGCAGAGGATCAAGACCTTACGATTCAAATCCAGCGCGAGGGTAGCAAAGCGATATTCGATTCGTCCGCCTTGGCTTGGACCGAGGCGCCGGACACGATTGCGGGGCTCGCAAAGCAGCGGTTCCGCTGGGCATTCGGCACGCTGCAATGCATGTGGAAGCACCGGCGCATGAATCTCAACCCGCGCTACGGTGCGCTGGGTGTGATAGCACTTCCACAGGTATGGCTCTTCCAGATTGCACTGGCACTCATATCGCCGCTGGTGGATCTGGCGCTGATCGTCCAAATTGGAAGGTCGCTGACCGACTATCTGCAGCACGGCGACCAGTTCAATTCGGAGAACCTGCTCATTACCGCGAGCTACTATGCGGTATTCATGGCGGTCGATCTGATGGCCGCCTCTATCGCCTTCTTCCTGGAGAAGAAGGAGGACCGCTCGCTCCTGTGGTGGCTGGTTCTGCAGCGCTTCGGCTACCGGCAGATCATGTACTACGTCGTTGTGAAGTCGGTGCTCAAGGCGTTGCAGGGCAGGATCGTCGGCTGGGGCAAGCTCGAACGGAAGGCCACCGTTACGACAGGCGGGCTTTAGGGGATGCGCCGGCAGGTGCTGCCAATAATGGAGGGCTGTAACCCCTCACCCCAGCCCTCTCCCATGGGGCCCATGGGGAGAGGGACAGGGTGAGGGGCGGAACCTCAGTTCATGGCAAAACCGCCCATTCGAATGGCTTTAGAAACGCCGCCGGCGAGGGCGCGCGCGGGCCGTGAGAAATGCGGGCTAGGCTATCGCGTCACAATAGCCTTCCAGGGCCCCTCCGGAACCTGGGGGGCGTCCACAAAACGCCATTCGGTCCGGCCGCTATCCTCAACGCCGAGATATTGCGCGGCGGCTGGCGAGATATCGAGGCCGGCCTTCAAGCCTTGTGTGTTCCTGGGCTTCGTTGCGCTGCCGAACACCCAATCGAAATCGTTTTCCTCCATTGGCCCCACATCCTGCCACTGCGCATAGCAGGACTTGCCGCGATAGCGGATCTCTATCCAGCGGTTGCGGGTTAGCGGCTCGCGGTTTTCGCCAAAGCCCGGAATGCGCTTTGCATTGTCCTTCAGGTTGCCGTCCCCGTCGAACTCGGCGTAGGGCAGGGCGAAATAGAATGGGTTTTGCTTTGGCGTGAAGCCAGCCGGGAAGAAGCCCTTGCGGTGCCGCGGAGTATCCACGCCGCCAAAATGCTTCACCCAGTGAGGGTCCCAATAGCTTCCGTGGTTGTCGATGTAGGCGTTTTCTTCGGTGGCATCCTCGCCGGCCCAAAACACAGTGGTTATCGTCTTCTTAAAACCGTTCATCTGGATGGAGACCTGAGGAGCGTAATTTATCTGGCCGCTTTCCTGGGCTGGAGACTGTCCAGCCGCAGCGCCGTAGCACACCGGAAAAGCCAAAAGAATGCGCACTGCGATCTTGCACGCTGAAAGTTTCATGCAACTCCTTGAAAGAGGCTGCGCTTCGTAGGCGGCTACGGGCGCTGGGTGGATATCGAAAACGGGCGCAGGCCGCCTTGACTTGGCTGGCAGCACGATAGCGGCCCGGGAACTTTAACCGCAAATGTGTCCGCAGTCGGGACACGGGCGCCGCCAGCGGCGGAAGTGCCCGCCGCATACAGGGCAGGACTTCCCGCGGGGGCATAATAGGGGGGCTTATGTCTCGCAATTGCCTTCGCGAGGCGAGCCGCAAAGGGGGGCAATTGCGAGACACCACACTAGAGAGGGCTTGCATCCTATATGAATTTGGGCAATAAAGACGGGCCGGTGACGCAAGTGACTGGATAGAGCGGGCGTAGCTCAGGGGTAGAGCATAACCTTGCCAAGGTTAGGGTCGGGCGTTCGAAATCGCCTCGCCCGCTCCAATTAAGTTGAAGGCTTTGACCCAGAAGCCTCATGCGGGCTAGGCCCAGCGAAGAGAAACCTACCAAAACTCTAATTCGTATTATTCACGGTCTGCGCGCGCCCTGGCCTGATCCTTGTCCCATCATGCCTTTTTCGATCCTCGCCAATACGTCCGGTTCTGGCTCCGGTCTTAAAAGTCCCGCTGAGACAAATCCCAGCGCCAGCATCGCGCGATGCTGTGAATAATACGGGCGGTTATTTCCACACATTCTATGCTGCATGGGACTAAGAACCGCGAGGAGCGCGGGGTAGTCTCTTAATCTTCACGGTATTTTGATAATGGCGGAACGGCAAGTACGAAGAAATTTCATGTTTGTCCGTTATGCGATGTATTCGGCTTGGTGTTCTTAGAACCCCTGAGTTTACGGTGTACAAGGCAGCTTTCGCTTATGCTAGCCCTTCCGGCCCGGTCTTCGGTTCGCGCCGGGCATTCTATGATGAACACGGCTTGCATAAGTGCCTGCAAGGCAATACTTCTTAGTGGATGAGTACCGGGAGTTTGCGCGTTTTATGACCGCAGTTTCGTCTAATTTGAAGCAATACTTGCTTCTTACCGTGAGCTATGCGCTGCGCATCGGACCACGGTTGTGCATCGTCTGCCTCGCCATTCTATCTCTCGTTCCCGGCCAGTTCCGGCCTCACACCGGCCTGCCGGGTCAGGCGGAACATTTCATCGCCTATTTCCTGACAGCGCTATTGCTGGCAATTCAGCCTCGGGAGAGCTTGGGTAAGCGAACGCTTGTTGCCGCTGGACTTTGCGCATACGCAGGCATCCTCGAAACGCTACAGATTTGGGTTCCGGGGCGGAGCGCGCAGGCCGTTGACTTTGCGGCAAGCTCGGGCGGCGCTATCGGCGGAGCCGTAGTGGCTGCCATCCTTTTGAGCCTTCTTGCCTTCTTTGCCAAACGGGTCGCGGCAGCCTCCCGCTTCCGCGATCCTGACTCGTTGAGGCAAGCTTAGGGCCCGGTGCGAAAATAACATGTCAGATGGCGCCGCCGCGCGATGGCGACGTACGTTCGATAATCTGCTATGTTCCCGCGATGATCGAAGCCCTTGTCCGCAGCATTGAACAGAAGAAGGTGCAACTCGACGGCTTGCGCCCGCTTTCGGCCGCCGCCTTGGCTCAACTCCAAAAGCACTACGATGTCGCCCTGACTTATTCGTCGAACGCCATCGAGGGCAACACCCTCACGCTTCGCGAGACGGCGGAAGTCATCGAGCACGGCATTACGGTTGGCGGCAAGTCGCTCCGCGAACATCTCGAAGCCGTGGATCATTACGAAGCGGTGTTATGGATGCGCGAGCTGGCCGCAACGGCAAAGCCTATCGGCGAAGATGTGGTATGCGAGTTGCACCGGCGCATTGTCGCGCGCAGTCAGCCCGGAATGGCGGGCGTTTACAGCCGGCTTCCGCGCCGGATCGCCGGTTCGCCCGTTGTCTTTCCAAACCCTGCCAAGATCCCCGCGCTCATGGAAGACTTCGCCGCATGGCTGAAAGAGGCGGCTCCCATACCGGCAGCGGCCTTCGAAGCCCATTTCCGCCTCACCGCCATCCACCCATTCGGCGACGGTAATGGGCGCACGGCCCGGCTGTTGATGAACCTTTTGCTGATACGCGAAGGCTATCCGCCCATCGCTGTGCGTCCCGAAGACCGCAAGCCCTATCTCGACGCCCTGGAACATGGTTCGCTTGCCGGCGATCTACTGCCATTTCAGAGCTTTATGCACGAGAGACTGAATGCGGCCCTGGACGAGTATTTGAGCGCTTTGCAGGAAGTGCTTCCCACGCCCGGCCAACCCGGATAGGCCGGCTCTGGTGAGGCGGCATCCCAGCACCAGTTTCGCAGTCTGGGCCGCCGAAAGCCAAGGGTGCTACCCGGCCTGCAAAAGCCGCATCGCGTCGCCGCGTTCGAACAGCGCTAGACACCGCCGCGCCGCCAAGCCTTGCGTGGACTTGAGATACGCATCGCGGGCGAGGATATATTTCGAAAGGTCCGCGGCGCGCTCGATCAAGGGTGCTGCCCCGGGCCAGGGCGCCAGCCGGAAACCCGGATCGCCGCTCTGGCGCGAGCCCAGGATCTCGCCGCCGCCGCGCAGCCGCAAATCCTCCTCCGCAATCACGAAGCCATCGTCCACCTGCCGCAGGATGTCGAGCCGCGACTTGGCGGTTTCCGAGAGCGGGGCCTTGTAGAGCAGCACGCAGGATGACTGCGCCGAGCCGCGCCCCACCCGCCCGCGCAGCTGATGCAGTTGGGCCAGGCCGAACATCTCGGCGTTTTCGACGATCATCACCGTGGCGTTGGGCACGTTGACACCGACTTCGATAACGGTGGTTGCCACCAGGATAGAAGTGTCGCGCGCGGAAAACGCGGCGATGGCCGCGTCCTTCTCCGCACCCGAAAGCTTGCCGTGGACCAGCCCCACGCGTTCGCCGAAAAGCTGGCGCAGATAGGCCGCGCGCTCCTCCGCCGAGGTCATCTCTCGCGTGGTCTCGCTTTCGACCGCTGGGCAGACCCAATAGACCTGCGCGCCCTCTTTAAGCGCCCGTTGCAGGCCTTGAACCAATTCCTCCAACCGGTCCTGCGGGATCGCACGCGTGGAGATGGGCTTGCGGCCTGCAGGTTTCTCGGTGAGCTTGGATACATCGAGGTCGCCATGCACGGATAGAAGAAGCGTGCGCGGGATCGGCGTGGCCGTCATGACGAGAATGTCGGCATCGCCCTTGCGCGCCTTCTCCTGGAGCGCCAGCCGCTGTGCCACGCCGAAGCGGTGCTGCTCGTCCACGATGGCGAGCCCCAGATCGCTGAAGGCCACGTCGGGCTGGAACAGCGCATGCGTCCCGGCAACCATCCGGATTTCGCCCGAGCCGAGCTTTTCAAGCAACGCAGCGCGCGCCTTGCCCTGCTCGCGGCCCGAAAGATAGCCGAGGCTGATACCGGCGGCCTCGCAAATGGGCGTCAGCGTCTCAAGATGCTGCCGCGCGAGCACGTCGGTCGGCGCCATGATCGCGGCCTGGGCACCTGCTTCGGCCGCCGCCGCCATCGAAAGCGCCGCGACCACGGTTTTGCCTGCGCCGACATCGCCCTGCAGCAGGCGCAGCATGCGCCGCGACGACGCCATGTCGGATTGGATCTCCGCCAGCGCCTGCTCCTGCGAGCGCGTGAGCTGGTAGGGGAGGGCGGCGCGCATTTTCTGCGCAAGGCGCCCGTCGCCCACGAGGCTGCGCCCGGCGAGCTGCCGGTAGCCGCGCCTGACAAGCGCAATTGCGAGCTGGGAGGAAAACACCTCGTCGAAGCCAAGCCGCTCCTTCGCCTTGGGCCAGATCGCGACATCGGCCAGCGTCTCCGGCCTGTGCAGAAGGTGCAGCGCGCGGGTAAACGGCGGCCAGCCCTCGGCCTCCACGAGCGAGGCGTCGAGCCATTCGTCGAACTCCGGCAGCCGTGCCAGCGCCCCGCCCATCATGCGGTAGATGGCCTTCTGCGTCAGCCCAAGCGTCAGCGGATAAATGGGCTCGACGGGGGGCAGCTTGGCGGCATCGCCCGGTGCCAGGATGTAGTCCGGATGCGCCATTTGCAGCTTGGCGCCGTACTTCTCCACGCGGCCCGAAACGATGCGCGGCTCATTGAGCGGCAGCAGCCTTTTGATGCCGTTCCGGTCGCCATGGAAGAAGACCATGTCGAGGGTGTCGCTGTTGTCTTCGCAAACCACGCGCAGCGGCGCGCGCTGGGCGCCCTTGGACGGCGCGGTGTATTTCACCGGCGTGACCGTAAGCGTTGCGATGCCTCCGGGTGCCGCGCTTGCAATGGAAGGCAAAGGCTGCCGGTCGAGATAGCCCGAGGGCAAGTGCCAGAGCAGATCGATCACCCGGGGCGGCGACATCGGCTTAGCCAGAAGCTTGGTCACAAGCTCTTCGCCGCGCGCGCCTAGCCCCGCGAGCGTCCTGAGCGGCGCATACAACCCCTCCTCGCCAAGCAGGTCTTCGCGGGCGGAAGGCTTATCGGGTTTTTCAAGCGTCATGCACCCTGGAGATGAGCGCACTTTCCGGCCGTGCCAAGGCAGGGCCTCTTCGCTCCTGTGGAAGGTTTCGCTCATGCGGCCGGACTATCGCAGACGATTCGCAGGGCTGCGAAGAGATGCGGGGCCGCCGCTCCCGTTTTCCACCCCGTAAGTGCCCTTGGGGGGCCGTTACCGGAGCTTCGCAGCGGCGCTATTGCGCCTGACCTTCGCAATCGAGCATGCGGTCGTATTTGGACAGCACCCGGTTTATGGTTGTGGCCGCCTTCATGAAGGCAACGACGCGCATCACATCGCGCAAGACCCCCAGCCGGACTTCGGGATCGGGATACATGGCGCACACCGTTTGGCGCATCAGGGCAAGAAGCTGCTCGTCGTCCCTGGCGGTGGCGATGGCAAGCGCCGTCAGGTTCGCAACATTGGCGTCGACCCCGGCCCTGCGGCCGAACAAGCGCCAGTCGGTCTTCCATTCCTCCCATTCTTCCTTGCCGATGTTCCGGCTTTCGACGCGGGCAAAAAGCACCGTGCCCAGGATGGTCCTTCGCCAGGTTTGAGCAAGGTCCCGCAAGTCCGCCGCGCCGGCGTCCGCTTCGTCGCCCCCGGCGCCCGGGTGCTCTATCGCGTGCCTGATGGCCCTCTCGTGATGCACCTGGCAATGCTCGCATTGGTAATAGATCGCCAGTGCGTAAGCCATGCATTCGCGTTCGAGCAGCGAGAGCGTATGCGGATCGGCCTGGCCAGGCGCTCCGCGAAAGGCGTGTGCATAGAGTTCCCCCAGGATGTCGGCGAAGGGCTGGCCGTGGATCGGAGCCTTGTATCTGGCTGGCATCGCTTTACTCCCAAAAACCGGTTGCAGGCGCTCAGAGCCGTACGGCCGTGCCAAGGCAGGGCCTCTTCGCTCCTATGGAAGGTTTCGCTCATTCGCGGGCACTATCGCAAGCGATCCGCGATGGTGCGAAGGGGCACGCGGCCGCCGTCCCCGTTTTCCACCCCGTTGTGTGCGCACCGCTTGCTGCAAAAACCGGTTGCGATAACGCATTGTTTCGCTATCTAATTATCCACGCATTCCGGGGTGGCGTCCATGTCGAAAATCTTTTTCTGCTACCGCCAGGATGTTTTTCCGGAACTGGCCGAACGGATTTACACTCACCTTTGCGATCATTTCGGCGACGGGCGAATTGTTCGGGACGTGCCTCCTGGAACCAACTTCAAAAAATACTGCGACGAGAATATCGCCAAGGGCGACATCGTGCTCATAGTGGCCGGTGGCGAATGGGCGCCTCGCTTGAACAACGTCTACGACTTCACCCGGCTGCAAATCGAAGCCGCACTCCAGCGCAAAATTCTTGCGGTACCCGTGTTACTGGAAGACACATCGCTACCGGAGGCTACAGCTTTTCCCGAATCCGTGCGCCCTTTGCTTTTTCGTCAGTCTGTTAGGGTCAGAGAGGCTCACTTCGATTCAGATATCGCCAGGTTGACCGGGGGAATAAGTGGAGAAGTAATAACCATATCGTCGAAGCAACCGAGAGAAACGAAGAAGTCAGATAAAAAGAGTGAGAAATATATAGAAGGCGGTTGGTTGTCTACGCCGGCGGAATTTCGTTTGAGTTTGTACGTGCTTTTAGCTGTAATACTTGCTGCGATCGCGTATGCGACTACCGTATCATTGTTGCGTTATGCTCTAGTTGCTATTCTCATCATATTGGCATTTTACATCGCTCGCTTTTCGATGATAAGAAAGGCGCTATTAGAGTACGTATTTAGTTTGATGCTGGCATTCGGCGGCGCGGCAGCTAATAGTGGTGCAATTAGTGGTATTGTTAGTTTGATTTCGAATAATATTCATAACAGTATGCCAACTGTGGATCAAAACGATATTGCAAAAATCGTGATCATATCCGGCGTATCGATATTTCTCATTATTAGCGCGCTCTTGTGGAGAAGGGCGGAATAATCGCCACGTAGACAGTTTTTGTTTTTTGTTTGTGTGTGTCCCATCGCGCGTCTAGCGGTCCCCGGTAAAGGCCGCCCGAGGCACGCCGCAGACGGACAATTTCCCTCCGCAAATCCGCCTAATTTATTGTGTTGCCTGCACTTATCTGCACGGCGCCTGTGTGTCCGGGTTCGCTGAATCCCGGCTGGCGCGCACCGCTTTGCGGCCTCGCGTGTTCCGCGCCGTATGGAGCCTGACCTTTAGCTCAGTTGGATAGAGCATGAGAATTAGAATTGCAAAGTCGTAGGTTCAACTCCTACAAGGCCAACCACTCTCGCCTGTAAAGCGAGCTAAAACTACGGGGAGCCGGCTGTCTCCCCGCCTGTCCGGAAGCTTCGGCCGAAGGACCGGCAAGCGCCGGGAGGCTATGTGCCGGAGCGGATACCGCCCGGCCGCGGGCGCCAGGAACAAGGGCTCCGGCGCGGGAGGCCGTCTTCGGACGGCGCCCGCGGACGCAACCCCTGGGAGCGGTGCAGCGGTTGGGCTCAAGCCCCGGCCCGCAATCCCGCCGCGGGAGGCAGCCGGCAACCTGCGTTCGCCAGGAATGGCGGATTTCGAAGAACATTAACGCATCGGGGTATCCGGCATGGCCCGCAAAGGTTTCTGGTTCACGGTCACGGTCAAGGACAGCGAGCGCGCAATTCTCACGCGCGACGGCCGCGTCCAGCGCTTGCTTGGCCCGGGCAAATTCCAGGCATACGATTCCTGGGGCGCGCTCGCCGTGGAAGTTCTCCCGGTATTGCGCGCGGAAATCGTGCCCGAAAAGGCATTCCTGCTGCAAAAGACGCACCCTGAAATTGCGGCGGAACATTTCGAGTTCGTGCAGACCGGCCCGTCGGAGGTCGCCATCGTTTCGCTCGATGGCGAGCCCAAGCATCTGGTGGGCGCCAATTCCACGCGGGTGTTCTGGAAGACCGTCACCAAGGTCGGGGTCGAGCGCATCGATACGCAGGCGCAGTTGCGCATTGCGCCGGTGCACTTGGCAAAGCTCGATCTCACGCGCAGCACGGTGACGGCGCTGGCGATGGTGGAGCAGCACGAGGCCGGGCTCCTGATCGTTGACGGCGAGCTGAAGGAGAAGCTGAAGCCCGGCCGGCATGCGTTCTGGGCAGTGAGCCGCGCGGTGCGGGTGGCCAAGATCGACCTGCGTCCGCAACTCCTGGAGGTGACGGCGCAGGAGATCCTCACCAAGGACCGCGTCGGCATCCGCGTGACGCTGGCGGCCTTTTACAAGATCGCCGATCCAACGCTCGCGGCGACGGCCAGCGCGGATGTGGGCGCAACGCTCTACCGGCTCGTGCAGTTCGCCATCCGCGAGGCCGTGGCGCTCCGGACGCTGGACGATATTCTTGGCGCGCGCGACACCATCGACAAGGAAGTGCGGGCGTTCGTGACGGAGCGGGCGAAGGAACTGGGCGCCGAGGTGGGCGAGATCGGCGTCAAGGACGTGATCCTGCCGGGCGAAATTCGCGACCTCCTGAACAAGGTCGTCGAAGCGGAACGGGTGGCCAAGGCCAACCTCATCCGCCGCCAGGAGGAGACGGCCGCCACGCGTTCGCTGTTGAACACAGCCAAGCTCATGGAGAACAACCCGCTGCTGCTGCGGCTCAAGGAGTTGGAGGCGCTCGAAAAGCTCGTGGAGAAGGTCGGCCGGATCGATCTGCATACCGGCACGGGTGCCGGTGGTTTCGACGCGCTGCTGACGAAGCTCTACAGCCTCGGCCGGGATGCCGAAGCCGCGAAGTGACAGACGGTATCGGCTAAGCCGGCTTGCCTCGCGCCTCCCTCCTATACCGGCGCGCGCACGTTTCAACTCTTGGGAGGCGGGTGCCGTCATGCGGCGCCGCAGGCCGAAGTTGGGCTTTGCGATAGGAAGCAATCGGGGCGCGATCCTACACATTTTGAAACCCTTTCGATTTTAAAATAGTATAGCACAAATGCATTTATGAACGGTAAAGGCCTGTATTGCATCTACGTTACTGATTTAAAATGGAAAAAGTCCTAAGAATGTATGAAACACGTGGTTAATTCAAATCTGCGGTTATAATTAACTGTAGTTTTGAAATAGTCAAAATGGGGGTAAAACAGCGAATTTTCGCCAAAATTCCGGCAATTCGAGCCAACCGGATCTGGCGTTAACCACGCTTGCATTAAGGACTGTAGCGGCGTAGGCGGCGTTGACGGAAAAATAACGGTTGGCTCCCGCGCGAAAATTTGCCGAAGTGCAGGATTGTTCGTTCACGCGTACCGTTATTTTGCGCGGGCCTTTTCTTGCCCGCTTGCCGCCGCTGCCGAGGGCAGCGGTCTGGCCAGCCAATGGCGCCATTTTTGACAATGTTTTTCTAAATTGTGGTATAAGTATCTCGCGCGCCATTGGACGGCAGCAGCCGATCCGGATGACTGCGCAAGAAACGAGCCGTTGGGCATTGTAACTGGAGTGCGGCGGGAGGGTGAGAGTGAATTGGGACGATGCGGTCAAAGCGCACGCGGCGTGGAAGTTGAAGCTCCTCAACTATATCCGCGACCCCAGCAAAAGGCTCGACCCTGCCGTTGTCGGCGTTGACAACCGCTGCCCCCTTGGGATTTGGCTCTATAGCGACGCCAAGGCGAAGCTCGCGGGCGTGCCCGAATTCGAGGTGCTGATTGCCGAACATGCGCGCTTCCATCGCGCCGTGGGCGCCGCCGTCGAAGATGTGAACGCCGGCAAACTCCTAAACGATCAGGCAGTCCTGGGCTGGGAAAGCGAGTACGCCGCCGCCTCGCGGAGCGTGGTTACGGCGATTACGGCGCTCAAGCGCAAATTCCCCAAAATCTGACGCGGAGTCCGGCCCTGCCGGTGAGGCGTGCTGCCGTTAGGGCTCGACGCGAAATAAACGCGCCGGATTGCGCAGGATTTATGTTTGTCCGCCAGGCGCGGAAAGGGGCGCATAGCGGGATATGTAACCGTTTCCGCAACGCAGCGGACGGACAAAAAGACAAGCAAGGTGGCGCGTTTATATCGCGTCGAGCCCTTATTTGCCGTGCCTGCCGAAGCCGCGTGGCGGATGCTTGAAGGCTGCCGGGACGACGGGTGCGTGGGCCTTCTTGATAGGCGCGGCCGGGGCTTGAGGCTTCGCCTTGCCGATATTGAGGCGCGGCATGGCCTGGCCGGCGGCGGTCTGCGGCAAGGCCGGTTCCTTGTGTTCCGCTATGTCCGCAAGCTCGCGCACGAGCGAGCGCGTGCTTCGCAGCCGCTCCACGCCATCGTCCCATTCGGCCCTGAAGACAAGCTTGTGGTCTGGCTGCAGCTTCACCGCGGCGCCATGATCGTGCATGAATTTCACCAGCCCCGGCGGGTTGGCGAAGCGCTTGTTCCGGAACGAGAGCACAGCCCCCTTGGGGCCGGTGTCCACCTGCGCGATGCCGGCGCGGCGGCAGTAGTTCTTGATCTGCACCACGGTGAGCAAGTGTTTGACCTCGTCCGGCAGCGGCCCGAAGCGGTCGGCGAGTTCGCCCGAGAAGGCTTCGAGATCCGCGTTTTCATGGAGGCCCGAAAGGCGGCGGTATAGCCCCAGCCGCACTTGCAAATCGGGGATGTAGGTTTCGGGAAGCAGCACAGCGAGGCCCACATTGATCGTGGGCGACCACTGCTCTTCCTGGTCTTCCGTGCCGTGCTCCTTGAGCGACTTCACCGCCTCTTCGAGCATCGACTGATAAAGCTCGTAGCCGACTTCCTTGATGTGGCCGGACTGCTCCTCGCCTAAGAGGTTGCCCGCGCCCCGCAGGTCGAGATCGTGGCTCGCAAGCGTGAAGCCCGCCCCCAGGCTGTCCAGCGAATGCAGCACCTTGAGCCGCTTTTCGGCCTGTGCCGTAATCTTGCCGCTGGGCGGGATGGTGAACATGGCATAGGCGCGCGTCTTGGAGCGGCCCACGCGTCCGCGCAGCTGATAGAGCGCTGCCAGGCCGAACATATCGGCGCGGTGCACGATCAGCGTGTTGGCGGTGGGGATATCGAGTTCGCTTTCCACGATGGTGGTCGAAAGCAGCACGTCGAACTGCTTGTCGTAGAAGGCGGCCATGATGTCTTCGAGCTGCGACGGCGACATCTGCCCGTGGGCCTGCATGAACCGGACTTCGGGCACCTGTTCGCGCAAGAACGCCGCCACGTCGTCGAGATCGGCGATGCGGGGCACCACGTAGAAGCTCTGCCCGCCGCGGTAGCGTTCGCGCAGCAGCGCCTCGCGCAGCGTTACGGGGTCGAAGGGGTAATGAAGGTGCGCACCGCGAGCCTGTCCACGGGCGGGGTGGCGATCACAGACATTTCGCGCACGCCGGTAAGGGCCAGCTGCAGCGTGCGCGGGATCGGCGTCGCGGTCAGCGTCAGCACATGCACGTCCTCGCGCAGCTGCTTGAGCCGCTCCTTGTGGCCCACGCCGAAATGCTGCTCTTCGTCGACGATGAGGAGCCCTAAATCCTTGAATTCGATGGACTTGGCGAGCAGTGCATGCGTGCCCACGGCGATGTCGATCTGGCCGCTTTCCAGCTCCTCGCGCGTGCGGTTCATGTCCTTGGCGGTGACGAGGCGGCTTAACTGCGCGATCCTCACCGGAAAGCCTTTGAAGCGGTCGCTGAAGGTCTGGAAATGCTGGCGCGCGAGCAGCGTCGTCGGCACCACGACAGCGACCTGCTTGCCCTCCATCACCGCGACGAACGCAGCACGCAAGGCGACCTCGGTCTTGCCGAAACCCACGTCGCCGCAGATGAGCCGGTCCATCGGCCTGCCCTTGGCCAAATCCTCGGTAACGGCCTCGATGGAGGCCAGCTGGTCGTCCGTCTCGTCGTAGGGGAAGCGCGAAAGGAATTCGTTATAGGCCCCATCCGTAATTTGCAGGACCGGCGCGGCCTTGGTCTCGCGCAACGCGGCCACCTTGATAAGCTCCCCGGCCATATCGCGGATACGCTTCTTGAGCCGCGCCTTGCGGCTCTGCCACGATGCTCCGCCCAGTTTGTCGAGTGCCGCACTATCCTCGCCGGAGCCGTAGCGCGTCAGAAGCTCCATGTTCTCGATGGGCAGGAACAGCTTGTCGCCGCCTGCATATTCGAGCTCGACGCAATCGTGGGGCGCGCCTGCCGCGCTGATGGTCTTGAGCCCGATGAAGCGGCCGATGCCGTGGTCGGCATGCACCATGAGATCGCCCGGCGTCAGGCTCGACGCCTCGATCAGCACGTCGCTCGCCTTCCTGGCCTTGCGGCGGCGGATGAGGCGGTCGCCCAGGATGTCCTGCTCGGCGACGACGGCGAGGTCCGGCGTCTCGAAGCCGCTTTCGAGTCCCAGAAGCGCAAAGCACACGGCGGATTTGGGCGTCTTGCGCGCATCCGCGATGCTCGCCACCTTCTCGATTTCCTTGACGCCGTGCGCGGCCATCATTGCGCCAAGCCGCTCGCGCGCGCCGTTGGTCCAGCAGGCGACGATGACGCGTTTGCCCAAGCCCTGCAGCATACGGGTGTGCTCCACGGCGGCGGGGAGCAGCTTCTCGGAGGATTCCGCACGTTCGATGGCGAAGCTCCTGCCCTGTTTGCCCTTGAAGTCCAACTGGACGAGGCCGGGCGCGGGGGGCTGCGGGAAGGGCGTAAACAGGCGGACCTTCTTGCCGGAAAGCCGCTCGTCCCACTCTTCCCCGGTAAGATACAATGCCTCCGGCGGCAGCGGCTTATAGGGCGGCGCACCGAAAGAGCGGTGTTCCAGCCCCTCTTTGCGCGCATCGTAGTGGTCGGCGATGGTTTCGAGCCGGTTGTTCTTCGCGTCCGCCGCGAAGTGGTCGAACGCGATCACGGCGTTGGGCAGGTAGTCGAAGAGCGTGTCCATCTGGCCGTAGAACAGCGGCAGCCAGTGCTCCTGGCCGGGATAGCTGGCACCTTCGGAGACGGCTTCGTAAAGCGCGTCGTCGCCCTTGCTGGGCCCGAACAGCTCGATATAGCGCTGGCGGAACTGCTTGACGGTCTCCTGCCCGGCGGGCACCTCGCTGATGGGGAGAAGCGTGATGGCCTCGCGCGCGGTTTGGGTGCGCTGCGAAACGGGATCGAACTGGCGGATGGTTTCGAGCGTATCGCCGAAGAAGTCGAGGCGGCAGGGCCGCGCGTGGCCAGGCGCGTACAGGTCGAGGATGCCGCCGCGCACGGCATATTCGCCGGGCTCCATGACGGTGCCGGTGCGGTGAAAACCCGAGGCTTCGAGCCGGCCGATGACCTGCTCCATCTCCATGCGGCTGCCCGCTGCGATCCGCACGGCGGATTTCTTGATCCAGGCCAGCGGAGGCACGCGTTGCAGCGCAGCATTGATCGTGGTGAGCACGATGATCGCGGGCTTGCCGCCCTTCGCATGTGCGAGACGCGCAAGCGTGGCGATGCGGCGGGCCTCGATGTCGCTATCGGGCGAAATGCGGTCGTAGGGCACGCAATCCCAGGCCGGGAAGTTCAAAACCTCCGCACCGGGCGCGAAGAACTCAAGCTGCGCGCGGATCGCCGCAAGCCGCTGATCGTCGCGCGCAATATGCAGCACCGCCTGCTGGAACTGGGTGTCCGCGGGCAGCCTGCGCGCCATCGCCGCAAGCAAAAAGGCGTCGTAGCCCTCGGGCACGCCCCCGGCAATAATTGTCCCTTCGCCGCCCGCGAGCTTATCGAGCGCGGTGGGTGCTGCCGCTTGCGCCTTGTCCTGATTGTGCTGGTTAACTGCCATACGCGGAGGGAGCTTCTATTTCTCCAAACCCAAATATTTGCGGATGTCCGCTACCGAATCCAACACCCCGTCCGGCGCCGCAAAGCCCCGGATCCACTGATCGATATCGGTGTCCGGCAGCGCAAGAAAAGCCTCGAAGGCCGCAAGCCTGTCCTCGTCCATGGACGCAATGCGCTCGTTTGCGTAGCGCCCCAGGATAAGGTCCAGTTCCTTGGTGCCGCGGTGATTGGCGCGATAAAGCGCGCGCTTGCGCCTGATTTCAAGCCCGTCCATGAAATGCCCTGTGGATGTGCGCGCGCAAACGCTTGCGCTATCGCTTTGTTGCTTGAGCGCAGTCGCGCCGGATAGCACCCTTGTTTTGCGCAATATGGGCGCGCTGGCAATCCCTTGCTATAGCGCTCCGCGCATTTCGAGCAGGCTTAGCAATGGTCCGGCGAAGTTGGGTCCAGCCCTGCCCCGTCTCTCCGGGCACGGACATTTTCTGCCATAGGCCCGCCGCATTAAGCGCATGTTTCCAGAGAAGATTATTCCGGCGGACGGCCCACGCCGCCGCAACGCTTTCTCAATCCACAAACGGATATCCGCATGAACGGAACTCTTCAGACAAGCACACTTCGCACGCGCCTCCTCGGCCTCTTCATGTTGCTTTGCAGCGCGGTATTTTCCTACACTGCCATCTATATGACACTCGAAAAAGCCGCGCAGCACGCCGCGGCTGTCTCCTTCAACACCAAACTCGTTGTTATCATCCCGGTAACGGCCGTGCTGGGGCTGGTGCTACTTCTTTTCCCGGCGGCACGGGCGAAGCTCTGGAACGAACAAAAGAAGCTGACTGTCCTCGGCTGGGTCTTGGTACCGCTATTCGTGGGGCTAGGCTTCGCGCTTCAGTATTATTTCGAGCAGCAACTCCGCGCCCTCGGCTACCGGTTCTGACGCCTGCGCCCAAAGCAGGCCAATTCGTGCCATTCCACCCAGCTTCCGCCCTCGAAAATTTTCGCTTGCGCTTTTGTGCGGTGCACCATATATTGTTGCAGTGCGATATGCGTTCATGTACGCATATCCTAGCCCTCCTTGGGCGTTTCCTCCCTAGACTTGGGGCCGTTCAATCATTTTGGATGGCCTTTTTTTTGCCCGCCCGCCAGTCCCCGCCGCGGTGTCAGCGTATCACCACCCAATCGACATCCTCGGCCTTGACCGGCTTTCCATCCATCACCTTCTGCGCATTTGCGATATTGGACGCCATCTCCCGGATATCGGAGTCGGGTTTCACCCTCTGATACCCGGACTGAAACACGCCAAGCGCGTCTTTCATCAGGGCGGCGGTTCCGGGCGAAAGTTTCGCCCCCCAGCTGCGCTTGCTCTGAAATTTCATCTCCGTCAGCCCCAAATGATACTCCGCGAGCGCGCGCTGGTAAGGCAGGACGGCCGGGTCTGCGATCACGGTCCGGAACAGTTCGCGGGACTCCTCGTAAGCGGCCTGCCGCGCGCCCAGCGTCTGTCCGTCGCTGTACGGGCTTTCGGTAGCCTTGAGCGCCAGCACCCGCGCCAGAATGTAGTTGTAGGTGCGAAGCGAGCCTGCCTTGCGATCCGCCCAATCGGGGCTTGAGCCGTTCAGCTCTTCGCTCCGGGAGTGGGTGATGGCCTGGCGGGTAAGATGCTCGGCGCCGGCATAATCCTTGAATTCGTAGGCAAGCCGCGCCTGTACGAAGTCGTTCAAGGATTGGAAAACACCCGGCGTTCCGGCAAGCGTCTGGTCGCGCAGCGTGCCCGCCGCTGCCACCGGATTCAAATCGCCGTCCAGCTGAAAGCCTAGAAACGTCGAATGAGGCGCAGGCAGGAAGTCGCCGGTGGACATGTAGATCTTGTGGGCCTGCGGCAGCATCACCGTGGACATCACGTCGTAGGCCTTCACCGAAGTGGTAGCGAAAGGCTCGAAGCGGCCGTTGGTGTCGTCGTGATTGGCGAGCTGGGTTGCCGCCTGGGCGGCGGTATAGGGATGCCCTTGCGCCGCCGCATCCTGCAGGCGCACGAAGGCTTTTTCCAGGGTCGCCAGCCGCGTGCGCGTTTCGTTGTACTTGTTGTAGTTCGGGAAAAAGGCGAAGGCCTTCTGCCCCGCATCGAAAATGTGATTGGTCTGCCCCATCGGGCGGCCTTGGGCGCGGCGGGCCGCCTTCACGCCCCCCTTGCTGATCTCGATGCTGGCGATTTCACCCGTTTTCGCATCGGCCACGAAGATCGCCCAGGTCGCGACGATCTGGTAGCGCTTGGCGATCTTGATCGCGTCGTCAATGGAGCGGGCTTCGCGTAAGATAGTCTGGACGATCACCGGGGCGAGCGCTGCCTTGGGCGTCTCTGCGGCCGGCACGCTGAGCGTGGCGTCGGCAGACCACATCTGATGCAGCGAAGCCGTAATGCCCTCGGTGTTGAAACCGCTGATGCCGCCAGGATAAATCATCCCGGCCGAGCCTGTGCCCACATAGGAAAGATAGGGCCGCCGGTCCGGGTCCAACCCTTCCTCGTGCATCACGAAAAGGGTCGGTACGCGGTTCCAGGAGCGCACCAGCTCGGCGTCGAGCGTGCGGGCGAACAGGAGGCCCTCTTCGCTCAATATTGTGCCGTCCGGGCCTTTTCCAGGGACCGCGAACGATGTGCAGCCAAGCCCCTTGTCGCGGCCCACGAGCTTGAGGCCGCCCTCGACAATCGCCTTCACCAGGAGGCCGCCTGGGCAATGCTCCTCCGCCAGTGCCGCCTGGCCCAGGGCCTTATGCTTGTAGCCGACGGCGGTCATGATGTTGTCGAGTTCGATGCCGACGGCAGCCATGTGCAACTGCGCGGTGGGGTATTTCGCGGCCGTGCCCAGGCGCTGGCGGTAGCCCTCATCGAAGGCGGCCATGTTCGCCTTGAACTCGTAGTCGAGGGAGTCGAACAGCTTGGTGCTGAAGCAGTTCACAACGTTGCGCAGCGATGGCCTGAGCCATACGCTTTGCTGGGCCAGCCCGAACTGCACAAGGCTTACGGCCTCGTTCAGCGGCCCGGACTTGGCCTCACGCCCCAAGAGGTAGCCATGGGCGCGGTAGACTTCGGCGGACGCGCCTTTGAGGACGGCGACATTGAATACCGGAGCGCTACTGCCGGCCGTTGGGCGGCAGCGGTAGACGGTGCTTTGGCCGCTACGGTCGCCTGCGTCCGGATTGCCGAAATTGCAGGAATATTCCGTCTTGGGAAGGGTCTGCGCCTGCGCCAGAGCGGGGGAAAGCAACGCAAGAACGAAACCCGGCACAATCCAACTCGCTGGCCTCATGGCCCCCCTCCAATCGACGCACTCTTTTCCTCCGGCCGGATGCTGCCTCCCACATCCGCCGAAGCCTCTATCTTGCCTGCCAAAGCTTTACGCCGCACGATAGTTGCCGAAGGAAGGTTTTTTCATGGAAAAACCTGGACACAATCAAACTACCTATACACGGAATGCGCAAAGCTGGCGCCAGCGCCCGCGCTTTAGCGTTAAGCCTTGCGTGAGCGTGCAAGGCCCGGTAGCGCGCAATAAACGGGCGCATCTCCCCTCACCCTGTCCCTCTCCCAGCAATCCCGGCTTGCCGTCTCCGGCCCATCCAACATCATTCTACGTATGAGATGCGCCCTCTATATTGCGAAATGCCTACATTTGCAGGCGTCGGGGTGCGTATTTGCGCTTGCGCTCGCACAATTGCCCCAGGGCAGAACCTCAGTCCAGGATTTCGAGCCAGTGCAGCCGGCCAATCTGATCGCCCGCGACGAAGCGGCCATCAGGCAGTGCGATGAGGCATTCGACCGCAGCGTCAACTTCCAATCGCGTATGCTCGGCGCCGGCTTTGGTGGCCCAGAGCCGCACGGTCTTGTCACAAGAGACCGAGGCGAGGCGGCCGTCAGCCGACCACGAGGGCCTCGGAGCGCAGCTCTGACCACACACAACCATTAGGTGTAATTTGTTTCACTTCCCTGAATACGAGCATGAAGTCTATTAGCCATCCACTGGCCGTCCACGAGGCGGCTACGTCGAAGGCATCCTCGACGAGTAATTCAACTCGATGGAGAATTGAAAATGGGAAAAATTTTGGGGTCGAATGCCGCGCAAGCGCTGATGGAGGCCGAATCCGAGCGGCGTTATGGCGCAGCGCACGATTTCTTTCATGCAACTCCTTTGGTGAGGGGGATGGCTCAGTCCGCGCCGTCAGCCTCTGGAACAGACCCATCTGTCGCCACGGATCAAGGCGCCGTGCAATTTCACATCATCGGCCAGAAGCCTACGGACTCCAAGTATTCTGAGATCATGCAGGAGAACTGTGACAATCTACTGGGTATGGGTGGCCTGATACACGGGTACATGACGCGGCACTATCCCAGCGTGAACTCGCAAGTAATAGATATCGATACCTGGCTGAACGTCGTCAATCAACTCCCAGACCTGACCATCGGTACCGCAGTGGAGAAGACCTACAAGAACCGTGTCTTTGGGGTAAAAGTCTCGGGCGAGTTCCTCAGCATGATCGCGAGTGCGATCATCACGGACGGTGCATCGCTTCTCACCGATTTCACGTCCTATCTCAATGCTATCGGCGACGTGATATTTAGCGCCAGCCAAACGCAAGAGTCCTATAATGTTTTGACTTGCACTTTCCAGAACTATCTTATCCAGGATGGTTTGGGCGGTTATTACGACTACTCTGCGCTAGTTTTGCGACAAGTTAAGTTTTTAGAAAATTTTACACAACTGAAGTCGCCTTGTGGATCGGCTGAGCATATCGATATCGATATGTCCTATAAAGAAGTAACAACGCTGGTTAATTCCCGTCGCATACGTACAGGAGGCGCTGATCATCACAACTTCCAGAAGTTGATCAAGGCCGAGGCGACCAAGCAGTTCAAAAATGCCCAAAACTTTTTCAACGGTAGCAACACGCCCGAGGCGGACATCAAACCGGTCCAATAGCCGTCTCCGGTGGGCGGCTTGGGTGCCGCCCACCGTCTGTAGCCATGAAAGGACATATTAAATGAACAATCCCTTTATCACAGTTCAGGTTGGCGTTTTCGCGACCGTTGCTTCATCCGGCAGTAAACCGGCTTTGGCCGAGAAAATCTGTGCCGCTTTGGCTGTGCGCATAGCCGAGCTAGCTGGTCAGAGTCCGCTAGATACGCCGCTGTGGACGACGGTTTTCAGCAAAGTACCTTTTGTCAGTCCAGCGACAGAGGTGTCCGGTTCAATAAGCGGACATGACCCTGCTGCATGGGCGGCGATTTGCCTTGGCGAAGGCATCGTATCCGATGCGCCCGGTGCCCTAGAGGCCCTCGCCGTATGGATAGCGGCTCAGGATCCATTTCCGGCAAAGCTCAACTGCCTTGCTGTGACTTCCGATAACGCGGGCCTCATCCATATGAGTCTGGCGTTTGCCGATACCATCGCCGGAACGTTCCGGCGAACCGATGCCGTGCTCAATGTGCATGGCACCTTATCCCGGCAGCAAGATTTAGACACCATCTTCGGTGCCGCAACTCCGTTGGACCGGCAACCCTACTTCTGCAGTTTGCAGACCTAAGCAGAGTTCGCAAAAGTGGCCTTCCCGGTTTTGCGATAAAACTCTGCGAAAACAAAAGAATCTGAGCGGACATTCGTTGGGTAACCAACGAAAGTCTGCTTAGCTAGGAACTTTCGCCATCGCCTCCGCCACGCCACTCAAGCATGTTTTTGGACCGCTCAGGGCCGATTAAGTTCCGCCACGGTCTGACCTGCCAGGCTGCGAACGCCACCAGCACAAAAGAAACATCACCAGGCAGAACCAGCACCGCTTTACGCGTCACAGGGTAACTTGCGCGCTAGGCTCTTCGCGGTCTTTCTACCATTGAAAATCCTCCATTTTAGCATCGAAGGAAAGAATCCATGCCAAGGCAAGAGATCAGTATCAATGAAGAAATTCATGTGAAGAATGTCGCCCAAGTCGCCCTCTTTAGCAATGGGAACAAAGCTGCCCACATTGAGATCTGCGGCGATGGCATGGCTCAACAGGTCACCGTTGGTCCCCAAAATACTCTGTTTGTTGAACTCTATCACAACCCGGTGACAATCAAAAACAAGTCAAAGGCCGTTGTCCGCGTTTCCTGGTGATAGACCAAGAGACAGAGATTCTCCAGGCCCTGCGCCAACGCCGCCCCATCTATTCGCAGCTTCAGAAATCCTTCCGCGGAGGTTATTAAGTATGTGTCTGCATTTGCGGAGCATCTGGAAGCACGTGTCACCCAGCTAGCCAACGAAATATTGGAAGATCGCCGTTTTGACGACGCGCTCCAGTACCTGTGTTGGGCCATTCCGTCTTGGTTCAAGGCCGACAGACGTCGGATCCAGGTTTTCGGCGATTTGGGACAAGTGGTTACTGTCGCCACCGGGTTTGCGCGTCAGAGCGACAATGGCGTGACGATGTCGACCCTGATAAAGGTAGTAGCCCGAAGCGGCTTTGCCTCACAGCGCCGTGTGCGCGCTATTTGTGATAATCTGGAGCGGGTCGGTGCCGTCTCGCCTGCGGTCCAGGGATGTGACCGCCGTGAAAAGCCCATCCTTTTTAATTCGTGGCTGGAGGCGGGACTTATTATTTGGCTGGAAGCTTTACTGCTCGCGGCATCCCCCTGGCTTGACCGCCCAATTGTCGCCGACAAGCCCGCCCTTGTCACCGCGTTTCGCCACAGTATCGACAATTTGGAACAGCACCGGTTTCATCTTTCCAACGGGTGGCCAGAGATTTTGTTCTTCATGGAGCGAGTGGCTGGCTATCCCATCTTGCTTGATATTCTGGGCGTGACGCTTTCCGGCACTTCACTTATCAAGGAGCCGGGGGTGTCCCGCAAGGCGCTCGCCCGGGTCTATGGTGTAAGTCGGCCGCATGTCTCGGGGCTTCTGGCGCACGGAGAAAGCCAAGGCTGGTTGTCTACCCATGGCGAGCGCAACGGATTGGCCATTCACGGGCCAGTTATGAGACGGCTAAAGTTATGGGGTGCACGAGAGATTGCTTGGACCGTAATGGCGTTTCATGCGGTCCGAATTTAGTATTCTGACTTGTTCACAAGATCCCCATTGGCCTGCAAATCGGGGCAAAAGGGTTGCTTCGTGAAAGGAGGCGCCGCAGACCCGCCAAGGATCTTGAAAATCTCACCCGAGACCAATGTTGTCATCGTGATCAGTGCGAACGCTATCGTGAACCCGGCCGCCCGAGCCGATCCCACAAGTTCCATCGCCGGTAGGTCGGTACTGGAGGGTGGAAGGCAGTAACCTCCGTCGTCATGAAGCGGTCCGTGACCTCGGGTTACGCCAGCGTCTGACACCCTCTTTCAAGCTCATACTCGCTTTGCCAAAAAGCTGGCCGGAAACCTGAAGCCCATCCGCCGAACTGAACGGTGAAAAGTCCGGAGCCGGAGGTTTAGCTACCCAGATTTGCTCACAGTGAGTATTTCCATAATCGACCCATAGCAGGCTCCTGGACATTCGTTGGGCAAGTCATGTTTGCTTAGTTCGGGGGTCCCTTCTACATCCGCAAGCGGCTGCGGACATTTTAGAATACAAGTTCGCCAAGTTGAGCTTGCGGAGGGGCGCAATCTCAAATCATAGCGGACCGTGCATCCGGTATGTTATGCTGTAGCACTTCGCACAGACTTGGCTTAGACGTGGTTCTGCCTCAACAAGCGAAAGCTGGGTCCCATGAGATTTTCCAGACCGCAAAGCTGGTTGGAACCATCGATAATCGGCGCAGCACTCGCCATTCCGGCCTTGGCGTTCGCATTCCTGCTGCCCAGGCAAGCCGCTATCGAGTTCGCGGCAATAACGCTTGCGGTCACGGCGGGAGCCTATGCCGGCTTCGCGCTGCAAGACCCCAGACGCCCGGTCCTTTGGGTTGAAATGACCGGGGCGGTGGCGTTTGCGGCGGCGGCCCTGCTCGGATTGTGGCTCACCCCTTACGCCATACCGGCCGCTTACGTACTTCATGCCGTTTGGGACCTGCTCCATCATCGCGGCAGGATTATTTCAACGGGCGTGCCAAGCTGGTACATCCCGTTTTGCATCGCCTTCGACCTCGCCGCCGCTGGCGGCCTGCTTGCGTTGTGGCGCTAGCTGCCCCGTATTATTCCCGGGATCGCGCGATGCCCGCATGCCGGTTATCCCCCAGCCCAGATACGCCCCAGCGTTGAGCTAAGCCGACCCTGCTACTATCGGCGCGGGCTATCAAGGTGAATTCGCCCAAGCGGATGGATTAAGTCAACAGCCGGGCCGTTATTACAGCCGGGAGTCAGGCGTCCAGCTAGTGTTGATAATAACAATAATGGCCGTGATGAGGGAACATGTCTTACATGATAGACGTGAAAGCGGGCGAACGCGGGTCGCTTCGTGAATTTATCGCCTGCGGTTTGCTGAAAATCGCCTCGCAGCCAAAGAACAATAGTGTAGACCTGTCCAGCCCCGTTCTGGAACGTCTCTACGTATTCCTGGTCGATCACGATTATCCTGGCGGCTCCGCGGCGATGCACAACGCTGTGTTCGAGGCTCTGGGTTTGCCTTACCGCAGCTGCTTCATGATCGGCGACCCGGCCCGCGCGGGCGAAATCGTCTGCGCCTTGCGCAACGATCCGCTCTACAGCGGCGGAGGTGCCGGCTCCGGCTTCAAGGACAAGATAGGCCCTTTTCTGGACCGCCTCGACGCCTCGGCCGGGACCATCGGCAGCGTCAACGTCATCGCGCCGGAACAAGGCGCCTTCACGGGCTATAACACCGATGGCACCGGCTTTGTCGCGGGCCTCCTGGAAGAATATCCGGACTGCATTGCCGGCAAGAAGATCGTGATCCTTGGCGCGGGCGGCACAGCGCTCCCCATCGCCTACGAACTCGCCAGGCGCGGTCCGGCCGAAATCGTGATCCTCAACCGGACTATCGCCAAGGCCGCTCGTATCGCGCAGCTCATAGGCCCGTTCTGCGCTGCGAGAGCCGCTGGCGAGGAGGCGATTGGCGGTGAGCTGGCCGATGCCGGCATCGCCGTCAACGCCTCCAATAAGGGGGCGCAGCCCAACGAGAAATTCAGTGCGTTTGCGCCGATGACAGGCGATGCGGAAGGGGATCTGGCCGTCTCGTTTGCGAACCTCGCCGCGCTGCCCCGCACCGCAATCGTGGCGGACATACTGCTTGAGCCCCGGACGATGACGCTCACGCTTGCCGCGCAGCGGGGAAATCCAACCCATAGCGGCCGCCACATGAACCTGTTCCAGGCGGTGCCGGCATTCAAGTTGCTGACGGGCATCGATAAGCCGGACCGCGACATTCTGGAGATCATGCGCCATGCACTCTAGTACGCCCCGCAGGAAATCCTCACCCCTATGCGACTGGCACCCAAAGGATTTCCTGCGGATCAGGCGTACTAGCAACTCATTGAATCTAGTACAGCTTATCCGAGGCAAGTTCGCGTGGTGACGCCCTCGGCAAACGGGGGCGAACTTGCCTCGGGCTGTACTAGCCTGCAAACCGGGCAGCACGTCGCCGCGCATGGCCCCTGGTGCCTGCTTCTGCCGCGCGACGAGATGGCATTCCGAAAGGAATACGGGGGCCTTCTGCTCACGCACAAGATCGCCACGGTGTTCCGGCCCGGCAACCGGGTTCATCCCAACCGCCGGGGCTACATGGTGGGCGAAAACGTTACCGCGAGGATCATCGAGCGGTGCGGTAACGACAGCCTGGGCCTGCCGCCCGTATTCGGCGGGATCGGTGTACCCATCCGGATTACGCACCTCACGGTCTTCTTCATCGACTGCGTCAAGCAGGCGGACTTCCATGGAAGTTCGCCCGACGTCTTCGACCGGAAGAGCCTGATCGGTCATTTGGAACGCATTTACGGGGAGCCCATCGACAGCTTCGACCGCGTGGTCACGAGGATCGGCTTCCGCTACCTCGATTAGGCCCGGCGCTTATTTCATACCGGGCCTTTAGATCAGCGTGCCGGTGCCGGGCGCCTCGATACAGCCGGGCTCGTTGTAGCGCGGCGAATTCATCTTCGGCGAGACGGGTGCGATTTGCAGCGTCCCGCCGCCGCAAAGATCCCAAGCCGGGCTTTCGCCGGCAAGCCACGGCGCGGTGTTTTGTGCGCTCAGCATCACCGGCATGCGGCTGTGCAGTTCCTGGAGTTCCGGGCCTGCTTCCGTGGTCAGGATCGTGAACGATAGCATGCCGTCCTGCCAGCGCTCCCACAGACCCGCGAAGGTCAGCGGCTTGCCGTCTGCCCGCGTGACATAGAACGGCATCCTGGTGCGTTTCGCCCGGCCGGGCGCCGCAATCTCGCGCCATTCGTAGAACCCGCTCGCCGGTACAAGGCAGCGCCGCGATTTCCAGGCGCCGCGGAAAACCGGCTTCTCCGCCGCGGTCTCGATCCTCGCGTTGATCGCGCGGGCGCCGATGCTGAGGTCCTTGGCCCACATGGGCACGAGCCCCCAGCGCATGGCCCGGTAGACAAGGCCATTCTCCTCTTGCACCAGCACGCCCGCATCCTGCGTGGGCGCGATGTTCCACGAAGGCTCAAGGTTCGAAGCCTGCGCGTTGGACAGATTGTAGAGGTTGAAAAGCTCTTCCCAGGTGAAGAGCTGGGTAAAACGGCCGCACATGAGAGACTCCCTTGCGCGGCAATATAGGGCCTACCGGTGCAAGGAGAAGGGACGGGTAGTGCGGACCCGGTGCGTTATTCCCACCAGGTAAGCCACTTCCACCAAAGCTTCAGCATCGAAATGTCAGCGGGCTTCTCTGGAATGTCCCAGCCTTCCGGCGGAAGCGGCTCGGTTAGCTTCTTGATAACTTCCCAGCCTCTGAATGGAGTGCCCTTGTCCATGAGTATGAGCTCCTTGGGATACTTCCCGTGCTCCACGGCCAGGGTCAGCATGAGCCAGTCGACTCCGCTGTCCTCGGGAAATTCATTCGTTTGCTGGTCGAATTTGTCGAAGTCGAGCAGTTGCCTGATGCCCGGTGCGATAAAGGGCTCTGCCTTATTCTTGAATTCATGGGAGATTTTCTTTTTTGCCCGGCCGGGGCTGCCTTGATAGAGATCCCGCAGCAGAATTGCCGTCATGGTTGCCTTGCTCATCGCGGCACCTCTGCCCGACATATCTCCCTTGTTCAGGTCGAACGCCTGTTGCGCGAGAGCGCCGAAGGCTTCCGGTGGAGGAACTATGGCCGGCACGGGTTGCGCCAGCGGAGGCAGCGCCAACGCGCTCCATTTCCTTGGGTCTTCCGCCACGGCGATTAGGTTGGCGTCCTTCGGCGTGGCCTTGTCATCCTTCAGTATATGGAAAATTGCTGGAAAGATTGAAGGATTGGCCATGGAAGCCCATTCCGCCCGTTCCCTCACCTTTCCAATCCGCCCCGCCTGGTCCCAGTTATCGGCAAGAAATTTCGTGAGCTCGCGTTCCGCAAGCTTCAGGTTTCCCTGTATGCCTTCGATGTCGTCCTTGAATTTCCAGAAGGCGTTCCAGCCAATTACGAATACGGCGATCAGGATTACGACGAAGACCAGCAAAGCCCCGGCCCATTCGAAGCTCCAGAAAAGGCGGACGTCTGGCCGCCTGCTGATGAAGTTGTCGGCCACGATTGGCAGGGCGATCATCGCCACAAAAATTACAATCGCCTTCAATTGGTTGGACATGAGAATGCGCTCCACACGGAACAGCGTTACCGGCACCCGGCCCGATTCTAACCGGCACTATGATACATTTTAATCAAAAATTCGTTTCCAGCTTGTTTGCTGACGAGGGGACGCGCAGGTTGATGGCCAATTCGATGAGGAAACTCGATTGACGGTGCTGGGGCACCCGCCATTTATCGTTTAAGTTGCGCTGGAATGCTGCCTGGAAGTGGATCGGGATGGCGAAGGGCAAGGAACCTCTGGGCAGGAAAACTGGCAAGGCTTCCGCGCCTTCCCGCGCCGCCACGGCAAAACCGCAGGCCGTCCCGTCCCTGCGGGACGGTATAGCAGAGCTGAATAGTGAGCTTGAGGCAGTGCGGCAGGAACTTCAGGCAAGCCGCGCGGCCAATGCCGGGCTAAAGGCAAGCGAGGACCATCTGCGCCTCCTCCTGAGCGAGTTGTCGCACCGTGTAAAAAACACGCTGGCCGTCGTTCAGTCCATGGCGCGGCAATCCTTCCGCGGCAACGTCTCCCGCGAAGAGGGGATTGAGATTTTCTCGGCCCGGCTGAGGGCCTTTGCCGAAGCGCACAACCTCCTGGTAAGCACCGATTGGCGAGGGGCCGATTTCCGCGAGTTGGCGGAACGGCAGCTCAATCCATATGCAAGAGCTGGGGGCAAAAAGATCGCCTTGCGGGGGCCATCGGTCTCCATGCCGCCCGATATCGCGACGCCGTTCGCACTGGTCCTGCACGAACTCGCCACGAATGCCCTGAAATACGGGGCGCTTTCGTCTCAGGATGGAGCTTTGCGCCTTGAGTGGGACTTCGTTCAGGAAGGGCCGGATAGGGTGTTCCAGTTCACCTGGTGCGAATCCGGCGGCCCGAAGGCCGCGCCGTCTTCGAAGGAGGGCTTCGGCAGTTGGCTGATCCGGAATGGATTGCCCGATGCACAGGTCGCGCTGGAATTTCCCGAAGACGGCGCCATCTGCACGATAACGATGCCCGCCGGAAACCTGGAGGCAGTTTAGCCGCGGCCCCGGTAGGGCGGAACCCCCTGTTCGGGAACCCAGAGGCCGTGCGGCAGATCCCCCACTGCGAAGAAGATGTCGATGGGCATGCCGCCGCGCGGATACCAATAGCCGCCGATGCGCAACCAATGCGGATTGAGCGCTTCGTCGAGCCGCTTGCCGATGGCAACGGTGCAATCCTCGTGGAATGCGCCGTGATTGCGGAACGACGAAAGATAAAGCTTGAGCGATTTCGACTCCACGAGGAGTTCGCGCGGCACGTAGTCGATCACCAGATGCGCGAAATCCGGCTGGCCGGTGATCGGGCATAGCGATGTAAATTCCGGTGCGGTGAACCGCACCAGATAACGCGTGCCAGGATGCGGATTGGGCACGGTTTCGAGCCGGGCCTCATCGGGAGAAGCAGGCAGCCGGGACGGCTGTCCAAGCTGCGTCAGGGTTCCAGGTGCGGGAATGTCTGTCATTGCGATTAGCTTTTGAGTCCGGCGCGACCATAGCACGCCCTTTGCGCATACGCAAAAGCGCGGAGATTCAGTGCCTTGCGTCCGCCGCAAGCTTGTCGCTGGTCAGTCCCCGCAGGAACGCCGTGATGTCCGCGATCTCGGCCTCGCTGACCGGTGTCAGGCGGTAGCGCATCATGCGGCGCTCGCCGGGAAGCCACGCTACGGCGGGCTGAAGGACGGGGTTTTCGCTCAACACGCGGCCCGATTGCGAGACTGCCATGATGCGGACCGCCTCGGTAAGGTCGCTGACGGAGCCGTTGTGAAAGTAAGGCCCGGTCAGCGCGATATTCCGCAGCGTAGGTACGCGCCACAGCCCCGGAGACTGCCCCTTCTCGCGGGCCCCGGAATCGGCGTTCAATCCGTATTTGGCATCGAAGGTAGAGGGTTGCGCTGGAAACAGTCTGAAGCCGGTGCCGCCGTGATCTGGCGTTAGCACGCTCGCGGAGCTGAAGTTCGGCCCGGCGTGGCAATCCGTGCAGCCTGCGCTTTCGAACAGCGCCATGCCGCGCACCTGCTGGGCCGTCAACGCGTTTTGATCGCCGCGCACAAACCGGTCGTAGGGCGCGTCTGGCGTGATGAGCGTGCGCTCGTAGGCGGCGATGGCCTTGGCAACGTGATCGATGCGAACCGGCTCGTCCCCGCCAAATGCAGCTGTGAATGCCTCAATGTATGACTTATCGGCCTTTATGCGCTCCACGACCGCGTTCAGATCGGTGCTGCCCATCTCGACGGGGTTGGCGATGGGGCCTAGCGCCTGCTCTTCGAGCGAATGAGCCCGCCCGTCCCAGAACTGATACGCCTGAAAGGCGGCGTTGAACACGGTCGGCGCATTGCGGCCGCCCAGCTGTCCGCCGATCCCCTTCGAGAACTGCCGTCCATCAACGCCCGCCCCGCGCTTGGTGTCGTGGCAGCTGACACAGGCAACGGTGCCATCGCGGGAAAGCATGGTGTCGTTGAACAGCCGCTCCCCGAGCGCAATTTTCTCAGGTGTGGAGGGGTTGCTGGAGGGCTCCGGCGCAGTGAGCGGCAGCGCCTCCCATTTAACCGCGCCGATGACCGCTACTGGCTCTTCGGTGCGGGGCGTTGCTGTAATCGTCCGGACGGCAAAGGGCCGGTCTCCGCTGGAGCCCGCCAGCGTCAAGCCGCCGATGATGGCAAGCTTCACCGAGAAGGCGAGAATGCCAAGCCCCAGTCCACCTGCGAGATAGAGGCGTTGGCGGAACCGCAAGCCGGTCGCGCGGGCAAGGTCGGTCTCGATAAGAAGCGTAAGGACGGTAAGGCCGGTCAGCACTCCGCCTACGCCAATGGCGAGGATCGGCGATATATCGAACATGATGTTGCACTTCTTGGTTACGGCCTGGCGGGCCGCAGCCTATCCGGCGATACGGCGCAGGCCTTCGCTGTCCAAAATGACGATCTGGCCGTGGCCTGGGCTTAACAATCCCAGCGCCGAAAGTCCGCGCAGCACGCGCGAGACGACTTCGCGCGAGGTCGACAGGTGCCGCGCGATCTGCTCTTGTGTCAGCGCAATCCGCTCTTCGCCCTTCGCGCGCCGCAGGAGAAAAGCCGCCACGCGTGCTTCGAGCCCCTGGCTTGCGGTTTCCTCGATGAGCGCCATCAACTCGAAAAGCCGGCCCGACAGCGCCTCGAAAGTGAACCGTTGCACCGCGGGATCGGCCGCAAACAGCCTGCGGTAGACGTCGCCCGGCACGATGGCGAAGCGGGTATCGCCGTCGCTTTCGACCCAGGCGGGATAGGCGAGCCTGGAGAAGGTGCTATTGAGCGCCAGGATGCAGGTCTGCCCCGGCTCGACCCAATAGAGCGTTCCTTCGCGCCCGTCCTCGCTCGTGTAGTAGACGCGCAGCGCCCCTTCTTCCACGAGATAGGCTCCCGCCACCTCGTCGCCCCGCGCAACGAGGGGGGTGCCTCCTTTGCAGGAGACGCGGCGCAAGGCGGCTTCGAGCGTGCCCCGGTTTTCAGGAGCGAGCGCGTTGACGAATGGAAACAGGCTTGGTGCGGGCATTTCCGGCATACGCCGACTATAGCCCGCATAGCTAATTTCCGTCATCAGGCTCATGGCGCGCTATCCCGCCGCAGGTTCAGGCCGCTTGGGCGAAAAACAGGTCGCCGGGCGTCGACGTCACAACCTCGTTGATGCTGTCGAAGGCGAGCCCAACGCGTTCATGCGCGCGCCGCACCGCATCCGCATCCGGCGCCATGGTGAAGCAATAGGCGCGGCCATCGCCGAAGCCGGCGTGGATGCGGAGCGAAATCGCGCCTTCCTGGCGGCAGGCCTCCTCGTATTTCGCGTAAAACGCCGCGAACTGCTCCTTGGTGATGCCGGCGGGGAAGGTGCCCTTGGCCGCATCGTGGGTATCGATGAAGAATTTCATGCGCTGCATCGCAGTTAGCCCTCGCGTTAGTGGTTCCGGTACAGAAACCCTACCATTGGCGCGCAGGCGAATTCTGGAACAAAAGTCACGCTTGAGGCGGGGCGGCAAACTTGTGCGGGGTGCCACCGGAATCGCCTTGCGGTCCGCTGGCGCAAATGCGCATGCGTGCTGCGGGCCGCCGAACGAACGCGCCCGCGCTAGCGCGACGGCGTTTCGCCGAGCCTCGCATCCGGAGCCGTAATCGCACTTGAGTTTCATAACTCTATACCTGCTTTTTCTACGTCCGCCACAAAACTGAACGCCCCATCGCCTGGGATGCGTGCTTGTCTGAGTTCTTGCATTCTTCCGGGCGAAACTTGCGTGGACCTTGATGTCTCGTATTTTGCTAGCCGAGCGCGAATCTTTTCCACTAGTTTCGTCAAAGTTGTATAAAACCGTCACGCTCTGGTTGTGCTTTGGCCGGTCCAGCGCAATCCTTGAGGCCATCCGCGGAACGCCTCGACGCAGCCGGATATAGCGGCGGGATGCCTGCGGAGCTCTTTGAAAAGTTGGTCATATGGCAGCACCGGGGCAACGCTAACAAGGGCAATCCTGGGCGGGCCATTTTTAAGGACGCTGGCAAGCACAGCATCCGCGCCCGGCGTCCGCCGGCCTTTAAAAGCCGGCCGAGCGCCGTATTCATTAAGAAAACATGGTAAATGCGGAATTGATAATGCTCAAAACTGGCCCAAATTGCTCGAATTTTAGCTCAAATCGCTAGAATTCGAGCATTCAAAAATACGGTTAAATATTGTGGCTTTACCATAATTGTGGCGCATCGTCACAATGTATCTCAGCATAATCAATATCTTATCTAAGCTTTCATGCGTAACGTTTTAGTAAGGTGCATCTGTTACAATTAGTTCTAAATCGAATAGTGTCCCTTCATTATCAAAATGGGTGCTTTTGAACGATGATACTGGCATTGGAGTGCCCGCGCCGTCTGGAGCGGAAGTCACGCTTCCGTTCGCTTGGCCGGGACAAGGAGGAGGACGGCGGCGAACCCCAGCAAGCCCGAGGCCGCGCCGTAGAGAAACACGCTTTGGTGCCCGATGCGGTCCCAGAGCAGGCCTGCCGCAACGCTGGCGAAAAGCTGGAGAAGGCCGTAGGTGGTGCTGTACCAGCCGACCCCACTTGCGCGAAGCTGCGCGGGCACAAAATCGGCGGCCAGAGCCTTGCCCACGGCGCGGAACATGCCTTGGTAGAGCCCGTACGCCACGAACAGACAGGCGATCACGGTGAGGTTCCCAGTCAGCGCGAAGCCCAGATAAACGCACGCAAATATCGCTATCGCGGCCAGCAGCACAGCCTTGCGGCCAAGCTTGTCAGAGAGCGCGCCGGCGGGGTAGGAAATCAGGGCGGCGGCGAGGTTGAACGCGGCGTAGATCAGGATCGTGGCGAAGAGCGAGCTGCCGAGTTCCTGGGTGTGCAGAATAAGGAACGCGTTGCTTGAATTGCCGAGGCCAAAAAGAGCGGTCGCCGCCAGATATCGCCAGTATGCCGCTGGAAACTGGCCGAAGCTCATGTCGATCTTGGCTTTCGCTGTGCCGTCCGCCCGGCTCTCCTTGACCAGGAAAACCATGCTGAACGCAAGCAGGCCAGGGACGAGAGCGAGGTAGAAGATGCTGCGAATGTCAGTATGCAGGGAGTAAAGCAGGGCCAAAGCGATAAGCGGCCCGGCGAACGCGCCCGCATTGTCGCCCAAGCCTTCGAGCCCGAACGCCTTGCCTCGATGCTCTTCGGGCGCGGATGCGGCCAGGAGCGCATCGCGCGGAGCCCCCCGGACGCCCGCGCCCAGCCGGTCGAGCGAGCGCGCAGCGAAAGCTTGCGGCCACACGATAGATAAGCCCATGAGCGGCTTGGCGATGGCCGACAGAAAATAGCCTATGAGGGCAATGGGCTTGCGCCTTTGCAGCTTATCGGACAACGCACCGGAAAAGCCTTGCACAATGTTCTGTAGCGCCTGGGCGAAGCCGTCGACCAGCCCGACGATACTGCCGCTGGCATGAAGGGTTTGCGTCAGGAACACCGGCAGGACCGGATAAAGCATCTCGGTCGAGACATCGGAAAAGAAGCTCGCGGCCGCGAGCAGGTAAGTGCTTTTCGAAAGCCCGGCAAAATAGCGCTTCAACGGCAAGCCCTTGAGTTTGCGTTATAAAAGCAAGTGCCGCGGCAAGCACCTATCGCAGTTGCGATCCGCTATAAATACAGCCTTCCCTGCAGGTTGGGCGCGATATATGCACCTCGGCAAGCCCCGGCAAATCCGGTGCAAGCCCGGCCCAAATCCAGGCCGCGATGCGCTCCAGTGTAGGCGTTTCCAACCCCTCGACCTCGTTCAGAAGCCGGTGGTCGAGCCGGTCCTTCAGCGCCTCAAGCCTCGCAGACAATTCGTCGAAATGCACAATAAGCCCGGTTTCCGGGTGCGGCTCGCCTTCGATTGCCACGCGCACCACAAAGGAATGACCGTGTAGCCGTCCGTTCGGATCGCCCGCAGCGGTGAAGGGCAGGAAATGGCCGGCCTTGAAGGTGAACTCTTTGTAGATGCGCATCATAGGATTAGGGCAGGCCGATGAGTTTGTGGGTTTGCAGCGACAGGCGCCAGCGGGGATGGTCGAGGCAGTAGCGAGCCGCGGCCTCGATATTCGCCCGGGCGTTGGCACCGTCCATCGGCTGAAGGAAAAAGTGACGGAAGTCAAGGCGTTCGAAAGCCTGCGGGTCTGCGCCGGCCTGCGGAAACACGAGCTTCAGCTCGTCGCCCGAGGCCAGCACGAGCGGTGCATCGGCCTTGGGGCTTACGCAGATCCAGTCGATGCCGGGCGGCGGGATTTGCGTCCCGTTGGTCTCGATTGCGATTTCGAAAGAGCGGGCGTGCAGCGCTTCGATCAGGGGCGCATCGAGTTGAAGGAGCGGTTCGCCGCCAGTGCATACAATATAGGGTGTCGCTGGTTGCTCGCGCTCACCCCCGGCCCCAATCCCATAACGGGAGAGGGGCGTAGGCTGCGCCCGTTGAGAAGGCATCCCTCGCGGGCGAGAGGCCGGGGGCGAGGGGGGGCTTCCTACCGTTCCCACCCAGCATTCGAAGGCGGAATCGGCCAGCGCCGCCGCATCGGCAAACTTGCCGCCGCCCGGTCCATCGGCACCCGCGAAATCGGTATCGCAGAACTGGCAGGCTGCCTTTGCCCGATCCCGTTCCAGGCCGGTCCAGAGGTTACAGCCGGAAAAGCGCAGGAAAACGGCGGCGCGGCCTGTATGCGCGCCTTCGCCTTGCAGCGTCTTATAGATTTCCTTGACCGTGTACATGGCTAGAGGGCGGCCTCGCGCCATTGCCGGTAGCCCTTCGCACGAAGCTCGCAGGCGGGGCACGCGCCGCAGCCATAGCCCCAATCGTGGCGGCGCTCGCGCTCGCCCTTGTAGCAGGTGTGGGTATGCTCCGCGACGATATCCACGAGCGCCGTGCCGCCCAGCGCCTGCGTCATCGCCCAGGTCTCCGCCTTTGTGCGCCACATCAGCGGCGTCAGAATGCGGAAATGCTCCGCAGTACCGAGATTAATAGCTTCGTCCAACGTCTGAAGCGTCTGGTTGCGGCAATCTGGGTAGCCGGAATAATCGGTCTGGCACATGCCGCCAACCAAGTCGCGGATGCCCCGGCGGTAGGCGAGGGCGGCGGCCAGTGTGAAGAACAGGAGGTTGCGGCCGGGCACGAAAGTGTTGGGCAAGCCATTGGCGCCAAGCGCGATTTCAGCCTCGCCGGTGAGCGCGGTGTCGCTGATCTGGCCAAGGATGGAAAGATCGAGGACGTGATCGGGGCCGAGCCGCGCCCGCCAATCGGGGAAGGCTGCGGCGATTGCGTCGCGGAGCCTGGGGCGGCATTCAAGCTCGACGCTGTGCCGCTGGCCGTAAGCGAAGCCGAGCGTCTCGACATGGGTGTAGCGGGTCAGCGCCCACGCTAGGCAAACAGCCGAATCCTGCCCGCCTGAGAGCAGGACGAGCGCCTTCGCGGCATCATCTTTCGGTGTCAAACTCATGATTGTGGATGTAAGCCTCTTGGCCTGCCTGCGCGAGTCCTTTAAGACTGCATTAACTTTCCATTCATCCCCCTTAGCCAGATGAGGTGCGCTTATGACCGCTATTGCCGATATCGTTGGCCGCGAAATTCTCGACAGCCGCGGCAATCCGACCGTCGAGGTCGACGTGGTGCTGGAGGACGGCAGCCAGGGCCGTGCCGCGGTGCCGTCGGGCGCATCCACGGGCGCGCACGAAGCCATCGAGAAGCGCGACGGTGGCGAGCGGTTCCTGGGCAAGGGCGTGCTGCAGGCGGTCGAGGCCGTGAACGGCGAAATTTACGACGCGCTGCAGGGCATGGAGGCCACCGAACAGCGGCGGATCGACAACATCCTGCTCCAGCTCGACGGGACGGAGAACAAGGGCAGGCTCGGCGCCAACGCCATCCTGGGCGTGTCGCTGGCGGTGGCGCGGGCGGCCAGCCAGTCGCTCGATATGCCGCTCTACCGCTACATCGGCGGGGTCAACGCGCGCGTCATGCCGGTGCCGATGATGAACATCATCAATGGCGGCGCGCATGCCGATAATCCTATCGATTTTCAGGAGTTTATGATCTCCCCGCTGGGTGCGCCGACGCTTGCCGAGGCCGTGCGCTGGGGCGCTGAAATCTTCCATACGCTCAAAAAGCTCCTGAAGGACGGCGGGCACAGCACGAACGTCGGCGATGAGGGCGGTTTCGCGCCGAACCTGAAATCGGCCGACGAAGCGCTGGCCTTCGTGGTGCGCGCCATAGAGAAGGCGGGCTACAGGCCTGGCGAAGACGTGGCCATCGCGCTCGACCCCGCCTCGACCGAGTTCTTCGAGAACGGCAAGTACGAGCTGAAAGGCGAAGGCAAGAGCCTGGAACCCGGTCAAATGGTTGATCTGTATGCCGATTTGGTCGCGCGCTATCCCATCATCTCCATCGAGGACGGCATGGCCGAGGACGATTGGGAGGGCTGGAAGCTCATGACCCAAAAACTCGGCAACAAGATCAACCTGATCGGCGACGACCTGTTCGTCACCAACCCGAAGCGCCTCGCCAGAGGCATCAAGGAGGGCGCCACCAACGGCATCCTCATCAAGCTGAACCAGATCGGCTCGCTGTCCGAAACGCTCGACGCGGTCGATATGGCCCACCGTGCGGCCTTCAAATGTGTGATCTCGCACCGTTCGGGCGAAACCGAGGACTCGACCATCGCCGACTTCGCGGTCGCCACCAACGCAGGCCAGATCAAGACCGGCTCCATGTCGCGCTCCGACCGTATCGCCAAATACAACCAGCTCATCCGCATCGAGGAAGAGCTGGACGATACGGCAATCTTCGCCGGCCGCTCGATCCTGCGCGCTGGCTGAGCCCGCTCTACTGCCCGCCCCGGAGACGCTATGCGCGCTGTCCGGGGCGGGCGCTGCATCGCAGCTAACGTCAGTGGGAGATCCTCCATAGGCCATGGACATGGCGGACTACGAAGCAAACACGCATGTTTCTTTCGATCTACGCATGCGCGTTTGCTCAGCGCTTCTTCGGCGCAAGCCTCACCAGCACATCGACACGGGCGATTTCCCAGCCCTCCGGCGGCTCGGGCAGGTTCTCCACGCTCAGCTCCTGCACGGGGATGTCTTCGAGCGCGCCGCCATCCTCGAAGAAGAAGTGGTAGTGGTTCGAGGTCTTGGTGTCGAAATAGGCCTTCGAGCTTTCGACGGCGACCTCGCGCAGGAGGCCCGCCTCCACGAACTGGTGAAGCGTGTTGTAGACGGTGGCGAGCGAGACTGGGACGCCATGCTTTAGGGCTTCGGCGTGCACCGTTTCGGCGGTGAAATGCCAGTCGCCGCGTCCGAACAAGAGTTCCGCTAGCGCGACGCGTTGCCGCGTCGGGCGCAAACCCGTCTTTCTAAGCCGTTAAATCGGCAGTTCCGGCGTTTTATCGGGCATTTCTTCTTTGCAATCCCGGGCGTTTAGCCTTGTACTATAGGAACGGGCGCCCCAACTCGCAAGCGGCGCCAAGTTCCTCCTTTCTGCCGGCGGGTTCAAGAAACCTTGCGGCGCACGCGAGGTATGGTACTTAAGAGGTGCCCCGAGGGCCGGCACAATGCGAGCACATACGAGGAACCATGTCTGAACGCCGCAACAGCTACGATTACGAGGATTTGCTCGCTTGCGGACGCGGCGAACTTTTTGGCGCAGGCAACGCGCAGCTGCCGCTCCCGCCCATGCTGATGTTCGACCGGATCACGAGCCTTACCGAAACCGGCGGCGAGCACGGCAAGGGGCAGATCAAGGCAGAGTTCGATATCCGGCCGGACCTCTGGTTTTTCGCTTGCCATTTCAAGGGCGATCCGGTGATGCCGGGCTGCCTTGGGCTCGACGCGTTGTGGCAGATGCTTGGGTTCTTCCTGGGCTGGCTTGGCGCCCCTGGCAGGGGCCGGGCGCTGGGGGCTGGCGAGATCAAGTTCAGCGGCATGGTTGTTCCCAGTGTCAAAAAGGTTGAATATATCGTCGATATGAAGCGGGTGATCCGGCGGAAACTGACGCTCGGCATTGGCGATGGTCTTCTCAAGGCCGATGGCGAGACGATCTATGTTGCAAAGGATCTGAAGGTGACCTTGTTCACCGATGCCAATGCGAGCCTGCAAGCGGTCTGACGCCGCTTGGGCTTCCCGTAGCTGCCTGAAAAAAGTTTTTGCCAATCGCGGGGTAAGGTCATGAGACGCGTTGCCGTCACCGGAATGGGCATCGTTTCGTCCATCGGTAACAACACCCAGGAAGTGCTGTCGTCGTTGCGCGAAGCCAAATCGGGCATCGTCACGGCGAAGGACTATGCCGAGCGCGGCTTCCGCTGCCAGGTGCATGGCGAGCCCCAGCTGAACTGGGAAGAGCAGGTGGACCGCCGCGTGCGCCGCTTCATGGGAGCGGGCGCCGGGTGGAACCATATCGCCATGCAGCAAGCCATCGTGGACGCGGGGCTTGAGGAAGGCGAGGTGAGCCATGCGCGCACCGGCCTCATCATGGGCTCGGGCGGGCCTTCGACGCGCGCCATCGTGGCGGCGGCCGATACGACACGCGAGAAGGGACCGCGCAAGGTGGGACCGTTCGAGGTGCCCAAGGCGATGTCGAGCACGAATTCGGCGACGCTTGCCACCCCGTTCCACATCAAGGGCGTCAACTATTCGATCTCGTCGGCCTGCTCGACCTCGGCGCACTGCATCGGCAATGCGGCGGAGATGATCCAGTGGGGCAAGCAGGACATCATGTTCGCGGGCGGCGGCGAGGAACTGGACTGGACGCTGTCGGTGCTGTTCGACGCGATGGGCGCCATGTCTTCCAAGTTCAACGATACGCCGGCCAGGGCGAGCCGCGCCTACGACGTGAACCGCGACGGTTTCGTGATCGCGGGCGGGGCAGGCGTCTTGGTGCTGGAGGAGCTTGGCCGGGCCAAGGCGCGCGGCGCGAAGATTTACGGCGAGCTGGTTGGCTATGGCGCGACTTCGGACGGCTACGACATGGTAGCGCCGTCGGGCGAAGGTGCCGTTCGTTGCATGAACCTTGCCATGCAAGGAATCGATACAAAAATTGACTATATCAATCCACACGCTACGTCTACACCTATAGGGGATCTCAAAGAGATCGAGGCGCTCCGGGAAGTGTTCGGCAAAGATGTTCCGCTGATCTCGGGAACGAAGTCGCTGACGGGACATTCGCTGGGGGCGACCGGCGTGCAGGAGGCGATCTATTCGCTTCTGATGATGAACAACGGATTCGTTTGCGAATCCGCAAATATCGAGGAACTGGACCCGGCGTTTGCCGATATGCCCATCGTGAGAAAGCGCATGGACAACGTCCGTCTTAATACTGTCATGTCCAACAGCTTTGGTTTTGGCGGTACGAACGCGACGCTGGTCTTCAGGCGCTACGAAGGCTAAGCGCGCGAGGGTGGAAAGGCCTGGAATAGAATGACTGGGGTGGATATTGCGAAACCCGCTCCGCTGATGGCGGGCAAGCGCGGGCTTATCATGGGCGTCGCCAACGAGCGCTCCATCGCCTACGGCATCGCGCGCGTGCTGGCGGGCCATGGTGCGGAACTCGCTTTTACCTATCAGGGCGACGCGTTCGGGCGCCGGGCGGTGCCGCTCGCGGAAGGGCTTGGCGGCAAGATTATCGTGCCGTGCGACGTGACGGACGTTGCCTCGGTCGATGCGGTGTTCTCGGAGATCGAATTGAAATGGGGCGGGCTCGACTTCGTCGTGCATGCGCTGGCGTTTTCGGACCGCAACGAACTCAAGGGCCGCTACGCCGATACGACGCGGGAGAACTTCACCAATACGATGGTGATTTCGTGCTTCTCGTTCACGGAAATCGCCAAGCGGGCCGCCGCGCTGATGAAGAATGGCGGCTCGATGATCACGCTGACCTATGGCGGGTCGATGCGGGTGGTGCCGCGTTATAACGTCATGGGCGTGGCCAAGGCGGCGCTTGAGGCATCCGTGCGTTATCTCGCCATGGATTTCGGGCCGCAGAACATCCGCGTCAACGGGCTTTCGCCGGGACCGATGCGGACGCTGGCGGGGGCGGGCATCTCGGATGCGCGCGCGCTGTTCAACTTCCAGAAGGCGCATTCGCCGCTCGGCCGCACGCCTTCGCTCGACGAGGTTGGCGGGGCGGCACTCTACCTGCTTTCGGGTCTTTCCACCGCAGTGACCGGGGAAATCCATTATGTGGATTCCGGCTATAATATCGTTGCCATGCCGCGCCCTGAAACAATGGCTGAGATGGGCGAGGGAGTGGCGATCAAAGAGGCCGCCGAGTAAGGTGGCGCCTGCTGTGGTCCGCTGCATTGCGCTCTGCGATTGCCGGACCGCAGACAGGGTGCGCCTGCTTGGCCAGGCCGAGCGCATTTTCTTCGAGACCACGCCCACAAAGACCTTCCGCACCGCCGCGGAGAAGCATGCGTTTCTCCAGCGCTGGTTCGGCAACTATGTGGAGGCGCATCCATCCGCCTTCCTGATCGCGCTCGATGAAGAGGAAAACGCGGCGGGTTATTTGGCCGGGTGCCCCGGCAGTTTCTCGCCGGCCTCGCAGGAAATCGTTGGCGATATAGACTACTTCACGCCTTCGTTTTGCTCAGCACTCAAAACCTATCCGTCGCACTTCCACATCAACGTGAAGCCCGGCTTGCAGGGGCGGGGAATTGGGCGCCAGCTTGTCGCGCGGTTCGAGGAGATTTGCGCGAAGGCCGGCTCGCCGGGCATCCACGTCGTGACGGGTGCCACGTCGCGCGCGGTGAAGTTCTACCGGGGGCTGGGCTTCAGGCAGGTGATTCCGTATGCGGGCATCGGTCCTGGGATTGCGGTGCTCATCCGTCCTGTTGCTGCACACGCGAGCGGCCAATAGACGCCCCCGCCTATCCCCTGTAGCATCCCGCCCCAAAATGGGAGACGGGAAAGATGCAGAAAAACGCGCCCTCATCGCCGCCGCTGGCCGGCATTCGCGTCATCGAATTCGCGGGGCTTGGGCCCGCCCCTTACGGCTGCATGATGCTCTCGGACCTGGGCGCGGATGTGCTGCGGATCGGGCGGCCGGATGGAGCGGAGCTGTTTCCGGTGCGCAATGCGCCGGTGGACCGGGGCCGGCGGCATCTGGCGCTCGATCTGAAGAAGCCCGAATCGGTGGAACTCTGCCTGCGCATCGCGGAGAAGGCCGACGTGCTGGTCGAAGGCTTCCGGCCGGGCGTCATCGAGCGGCTTGGCCTTGGGCCGGATGCGGCGCTGGCGAGGAACCCGAAGCTGATTTACGGGCGCATGACCGGATGGGGGCAGGAGGGGCCGCTCGCCAATATTGCGGGCCACGACCTCACATTTCTTGCGCTGACGGGCGCGCTTGAGGCAATCGGCTCGGCGGACGGCGCGCCGGTGCCGCCGCTCAACCTCATCGGCGACATGGGCGGCGGCGGCGTCTTCCTGGTGATTGGCATTCTCACCGCGCTCCTGGAACGGCAGAAGTCGGGGCTCGGGCAGGTTGTCGATGCGGCGATCCTCGACGGCGTGGCTTCGCAGCTGGCGCTCATCCTGGGTCTCAAGGCCGGCGGGCTTTGGAACGGCGGGCGCGGGCAGAATATTCTCGATGGCGGCGTACCGTTCTACCGGACCTACGCTTGCGCGGACAGGAAATATGTGGCGGTTGGCGCGCTCGAAACGAAGTTCTTTGCCGCACTCGTGCAGGGGCTGGGGCTCGACGCGGCGGCGCTAGTTCCCCGGCAATGGGACCGGGCGAATTGGCCCGCGCTACAGCGGACGCTTGAGGAGACTTTTGCGGCCAAACCGCGCGACGAATGGGCAGCTCTCTTCGAGAAGACCGATGCTTGCGTGGCTCCCGTTCTCACCATCGAGGAGGCGGCGCGCCATCCGCACAATGCGGCCCGCGAGACCTTCCTGGAGGCTGGCGGGACTCTGCAACCGCCAGCCGCTCCGCGATTCTCCCGGTCGCAGCCGCGCGTCCTGGGCCATTCCGCGCCGCACGAAGGCGGGGCGGACGCGCTCAAGGAGTGGGGCGTCGAGGTTTAGCGGTCGATTCGCCCTCGTCCTTAGGCTTCGGTGGCTGGGCTGCGGCAGATTGCGCCAATTTTGAGGTACGCAGTTTCCCAAAATTGTACGGATCTGGGCACGATTCCGTAGCAATGCACCGGTTCCATTCCTTGACGCGGAGCTTCCCGGAGGAGGCTCTTTTGAGAGGAGTGTTCGCATGCGTTTCATGGCTGCCGCCGTTTTACCGGCTACGGCAGAGGTTTTTGCGGCGATCTCCCCGAACTTATCTGGCCAAGCGATCTTGTCTTGAGGCGCGGGGGAAAGCCCCTTTCTCTCTCTGCTCCCACCCCCGGATAGGGGAAGGGCTTTGTAACCGCGGTCTCCCACCCTCTCCCTTCGGGGAGAGGGCCGGGACAAGCTTTCGAAGCTGCCAGCGCAACCGGGCTGCGGGCTATTGGAGTGCGAGTTTTCCACTCCTGAAACTGGGAGTGCGCGCCTGTGCCAAGGCCCTCCACGATTGGTTTACGCTCCCGGAGGAAAGAGCTGGAAACTTGGCGCTGCCGCAACGGAATGAGGTTGCCGGCAAAAGCAGTGCAGATTATCTTATGGCTTATCGATTTGGCCGGACGATTGGGCCGTACCCGCCTCGTTTTAGCGACGCGGTGCACACGATCCTACTTCTATCCCCAAAATTCGAATTGCCGCGGCGCGCTTTGAGCCGTGGTTTAGTGCATCGCTAGCGAAAGGACTGTCCCCATGAGCGTGGGCGTCGTGAAATGGTACAATAGTCAAAAGGGCTATGGCTTCATTCAGCCTGATGACGGCGGCAAGGACGTATTCGTCCACGTGAGCGCGCTAGAACGGTCAGGTTTGCGCGGCCTTAATGAAGGACAGAAGGTTTCCTTCGAGATCCAGACGGATAAGCGGACCGGTAAAACCTGCGCGGCCAATTTGCAGGTTGCTTAACCAAAATAAGAAAAGAGTGCGGATAATACGCACTCTTTTCTTAAAGATATCTTCTTAGTTAAAATGTTTTGCCCTGGCGTGGGCGTTATAGAGGCACATTTGCACCAGCGCTGCCCGCTTGCGGGCTTCTTTCCATAAGGTCGTGCTTTTCAAGAGGGCTTCAGGCGCTTATTATCGTTGTATGAGGCAATGGGGATCGCACTTGGCATCCGCCTTGCGTATGTGTTCGTAACCTAGGCAGGAAAACGGTAGGCATTGAGCCGGCATTCGAAACAGACGCTAAAATTACCGTTAGGCGAACGGACCCCCTTCCATTGGTCCACATGCGAACAACATAAAACTAGAACGCCCTCATCGGGGCGTCCGTTAGGGAGTGCGGCGGATAACGCCGGACGCCAGGCAACTCGCCACCTGGTTGTAGTTGGGCAGGAATTGCCGGCCCAAAAGCCAGGAAACAATTTCAACGACGATCAGCGGGGTCGCGATGCCGACTGACTTGTTTGACACATATGCCCGGAGTTTCGAGTCCAGGCGCGAGACATTGATGACGGTGGCCGAGTTCCTCAAAGGTTGCAAGGCCGACTCGCTCATGTACGCTTCGGCGCACGAACGGCTCCTGGCCGCCATTGGCGAGCCCAAGATGGTGGACACTTCCAAGGATGCCCGCCTGGGACGCATCTTCATGAACCGGACGATCCGGGTCTATCCGGCCTTCGCCGAGTTCTACGGCATGGAGGAAACGATCGAGCGGATCGTGGCCTTCTTCCGGCAGGGCGCGCAAGGTTTGGAAGAGCGCAAGCAGATCCTTTATCTGCTGGGACCGGTGGGCGGCGGCAAGTCCTCGCTTGCCGAGCGCGTCAAGGCGCTGATGGAGGTAAAGCCCATCTACGTGCTGAAGGCCGGCAACGAGCTGAGCCCGATTTTCGAGAGTCCGCTTTGCCTGTTCGATCCCGAGGTGATGGGCGACAGGCTCGAAGAGGAATACGGTATTCCGAAGCGGCGCCTGACTGGGCTCATGAGCCCGTGGTGCCTCAAGCGGCTCGACGAGTTCGGCGGCGATATCACCAAGTTCCGCGTGGCGAAGATGTTGCCGTCGCGCCTGCGCCAGATCGGCATCGCGAAGACCGAGCCGGGCGACGAGAACAACCAGGACGTCTCCTCGCTGGTCGGCAAGGTGGATATCCGCCGGCTTGAGCTGCTGGCTCAGAACGATCCCGACGCCTATTCCTACTCGGGCGGCCTCAACCGCGCCAACCAGGGCGTGCTCGAATTCGTCGAGATGTTCAAGGCGCCGATCAAGATGCTGCATCCGCTGCTCACCGCGACGCAGGAAAGCAACTATGTGGGCTCCGAGAATATCGGCTCGATTCCGTTCAACGGCATCGTGATGGCGCACTCGAACGAGGCCGAGTGGCGCAGCTTCAAGAACAGCAAGACCAACGAAGCCTTCATCGACCGCATCTTCGTGATCAAAGTGCCCTACTGCCTGCGCGCACAGGAGGAGGAGCGGATTTACCAGAAGCTTATCCGCAGCTCGGAACTCGCCAGCGCGCCATGCGCCCCCGGCACGCTTGAGATGCTGGCGCGCTTCTCGGTCCTGTCCCGGCTGAAGACTTCACGAAAATTCGAACCCCTTCGCCAAAATGCGCGTTTACAACGGCGAGAGCTTGAAGGAGGTCGATCCCAAGGCGCGCACGATGCAGGAATACCGGGATCATGCCGGCATCGACGAAGGCATGGACGGTATCTCGACGCGCTTTGCGTTCAAGACGCTGTCGGCCACCTACAATCACGACACCCAGGAGGTCGCCGCCGATCCGGTGCACCTGATGTATGTGCTTGAGCAGGCCATCCGGCGCGAGCAGTTCCCGGACGACACCGAGAGCGCCTATATCGAGTTCATCAAGGCGGAGCTTGCGCCCCGCTATGCCGAGTTCATCGGGCACGAGATCCAGAAGGCCTATCTCGAATCCTATTCCGACTACGGCCAGAACCTGTTCGACCGGTACGTGGCTTATGCCGATGCGTGGATCGAGGACCAGGACTTCAAGGATCAGGACACCGGCCAGCTTATGAACCGGGAGCTTCTGAACCAGGAGCTTTCGAAAATCGAGAAGCCGGCGGGCATTGCGAACCCGAAGGACTTCCGCAACGAGGTGGTAAAGTTTACACTGAGGGCCAGGGCGCAGCGCGGCGGCAAGAACCCCTCGTGGACGAGCTACGAGAAAATCCGGGAAGTCATCGAGCGGCGCATGTTCAGCCAGGTGGAGGACTTGCTGCCTGTGATCAGCTTCGGCTCGAAGAAGGACAGCGAGACCGAAAAGAAGCACAGCGAATTTGTCGAGCGCATGGTGACGCGCGGCTATACGGAGCGGCAGGTTCGCAGACTTGTGGAGTGGTACATGCGCGTGAGGCAGGCTGGCTGAGGCTTCGATGCGAAGTAACCGCACCACCTTGCTCGTCCTTTTGCCCGGCCGCCGGGGGAAAGGGTCGGGGGGGGGGACAAAAATCCGGTAATCTGGCGCGTTTATTTTGCATCGAACCCTAAGGGGAACCCTTGCATATTATCGATCGGCGTCGCGACGCGAGCGGCAAGAAGTCTCGGCAACCGTCAGCGGTTTATCCGCCGGGCAAGGGCGTTGGTCCGGCATGCGGTCCGTGAGGCGTCGAAGGACCGGAAAGTGACCGATGCCGGCAAGGGCGGTGAGATCACCGTTCCTGCCGGCGGCATTCACGAGCCGAGCTTGCGGCGCAGCGCCAAGGGCGGCATTCGCGAGTACCTGCTGCCGGGCAACAAGCAATATACCGAAGGCGATACCATCGAGCGGCCTCCATCCGGGGGCGGCGCGGGCGGTGCCAGCGCGGACGGCGAGGGCGAGGACGAGTTCCGCTTCGTCCTTTCCGACGACGAGTTCATCGACCTCTTCCTTGAGGATCTCGAACTACCGGACCTCGCCAAGCGTCAGGTGATGGGCGAGGAGAAGACCCAGCCCCGGCGCGCGGGCTACAAGTCGGCCGGCTCGCCGTCGCAGCTGTCGGTTCCGCGCACGATGCGCAACAGCCTGTCGAGGCGCATTGCGCTCAGGCGTCCCAAGCCGGAAGAGATCGAGGCTCTGGAAGCGCGGCTCAAGGAGCTTGAGGAGGCCGGCGCGGACGAGGACGAAATCCAGGCGGTGAAGGCACAGCTGGAGCGTCAGGGCATCCGGGCGCGCGCCATTCCCTTCATCGATCCCGTGGACGTGCGCTACCGCCGTTTCGAGATGGTGCCCAAGCCGGTTGCGCAGGCCGTGATGTTCTGCCTGATGGACGTGTCGGGCTCCATGGACGAGCACCTCAAGGATTTGGCGAAGCGCTTCTACAGCTTGCTTTATCTGTTCCTGAGCCGCCGCTACCGCTATGTCGAGGTGGTATTCATCCGGCATACGCATGAGGCCATGGAGGTCGACGAGGATACGTTCTTCCATAGCCGCGAGACGGGCGGAACGGTCGTCTCGACAGCGCTTGAAGAGATGATCCGCGTCGTGTCGGACCGTTTCCCGCCGGGCAACTGGAATATCTATGCCGCCCAGGCGTCGGACGGCGACAACCTGCCTATCGACAACGAAAAGACGGTCACGCTGTTGAAGAACGTCATCCTGCCCATGTGCCAGTATTACGCCTATATCGAAGTCGGGCGCGAACCGGAAGAGCGGCGCCGCGGCGGCGAGCCCCCGAGCACGCTCTGGCGCGCCTATGATCTCATCCAGGCACCGGACGTTCCGATGGCCATGCGCAAGGTCCGGGACCGCCGCGACATCTATCCTGTGTTCCGGGAGTTGTTCGAGCGCAAGAACGCATCTGCGGGGACGGAATGAAGAGCAAGCCGGCGAAAAACTCACGCTCAAGCAGCACAGAGGGCGGTAGCGCCAGCAGCAAGCTCCTGTTCGAGGGCGCGGACTGGGACTTTGGGACCCTTAACAAGATCTACGAGAGCGTGGCGGCAATCGGCCTGGGCGAGATGGGGCTCGATATCTACCGGCCGCGCATCGAGGTGATCACCACCGAGCAGATGCTCGACGCCTATGCCTCGACCGGGATGCCGCTCTTCTACCGGCACTGGTCGTTCGGCAAGCAGTTCGTGCGCAACGAGTCGCTCTACCGCAAGGGCTGGCAGGGGCTGGCCTACGAGATCGTCATCAACTCGAACCCCTGCGTCGTCTATCTGCTCGAAGAGAACACCGCCACCATGCAGGCGCTGGTGCTGGCGCATGCGGCGTTCGGGCATAACCACTTCTTCAAGAACAACTATGTGTTCAAGCAGTGGACGGATGCGGACGGCATCCTCGACTATCTGGCCTTCGCCAAGAACTACATCGCGCAATGCGAGGACCGCTATGGCCCGGCCGAGGTCGAGCGGGTGCTCGATGCCGCGCACGCCCTGCAAAACCAGGGCGTGCATCGCTATCCCGGCAAGAAGGCCATGGACCTGCGCTCGGAGGAGAGGCGGGAGCGCGAGCGCCGCGAGCATGGCGAGCGGCTGTTTAACGACCTGTGGCGGACGGTTCCGGGCCAGACCAAAAAGGCCAAGAAGCGCGCCGATCATGAACGCGAGCACCGCCGGGCGATCCTGGGGCTTCCGGAAGAGAACGTCCTTTACTTCGTTGAGAAGACCTCGCCGCGCCTGCGGCCCTGGCAGCGCGAAGTGATCCGCATCGTGCGGCTGATCGCGCAATATTTTTATCCGCAGCGCCAGACCAAGATGATGAACGAGGGCTGCGCGACCTATGTCCATTACGAGATCATGCAGCGGTTGCTGGACAAGGGGCTGATCAACGAGGGCTCCTTCATGGAGTTCCTGCATTCGCATACCAACGTGATCGCGCAACCGGGCTTCGACGACCGGCGCTATTACGGTCTCAACCCCTATGCGCTCGGCTTTGCGATGATGAAGGACATCGAGCGCATTTGCGTAAACCCGCAAGCGGAGGACCGCCTGTGGTTCCCGGATATCGCGGGCAACAAGGATCCCATGGGCACGCTCAAGGATGTGTGGGCCAATTACCGGGACGAAAGCTTTATCTCCCAGTTCCTGAGCCCGAATATCATCCGCAAGCTGGGCCTGTTCCTCGTCGTGGACGATCACAGGGAACGGGAGCTGGCAGTCGACGCCATTCATAACGAGCGCGGCTACAAGAAGGTCCGGCGTGCGCTTGCCCGCCACTACGATGTGTCGCGGGCGGACCCCGATATTCAGATCGTCGATGTCGATCTGGGAGGCGACCGGCGGCTGGAACTGCGCCATCAGGTCGTCGACGGTGTCACGCTCGAAGAGGACGACGCCGAGCGGGTGCTACAGCATCTCGCCAATTTGTGGGGCTATGAGGTGCATCTGGTCGAGAGCACCGCGGAAGGCGAGACGGCCAACAAGCTTCACGCCGAGCCGGTTCATCCCTTCATGTAGTTTGCGGCCGTTCTGCGCCGTGCAGCAGATCCGTCAGGACACCCCGGAGCGTGAAGGGGTGGAGGGGTTTTTGCATCCGCTGGAAGCTGCGGAAGCGCTCGGGGATATCGGAAACCACGTAGCCTGTCAGGAACGCGAAGGGGATGCCCCGCGCGTAAAGGAGATCGGCCAGCGGATAGACCATGTCGCCGTTGAGGTTGATGTCGAGCACTGCGCCATCGAGAGGGGTGCGGCGGGCTGCGTCAAGTGCCTTGGCGAGCTTGGCAAAGGGTCCGACGACGGAGCAGCCGAAACTTATCAGTGTGGCTTCCACTTCCATCGCGAGCAGGAATTCGTCTTCGACCACCAGGATTTGCAGTCCTTCCAGGCACAAATTCCCGTTAGCCGCGGCGCCGGGCGCGCCATCGGTTGCGGCACCTTTCCCATCTGACGCTGCCTGGAGCCGTCCGGATACCTCGGGCGCGCCTTGCGCCAGCCCAAAAGCTAGTCCTTCCTCAGACGCCATCGGCTGTCTCGTCATCGTCTTCGGCCAGATTGCCGTCAAGCGGGAATACGATTGTGCATTTCAATCCATCGCGCCCAAAATCGAGCTGAACCTTGCCCCTGAGTTCGTGCGCCAGCCCGCGTTCCAGGAGCAGCCTGCCGAAGCCGCTGCGTGCGGGCGGGCCTACCTCGGGGCCGCCCCGTTCGGTCCAACGAATGCGCAATTGTCTGCCGGCCGGGCGGATCCAGTCCCAGACGATTTCGAGCGAGCCGCCATCCACGGACAGGGCGCCGTGCTTGGCTGCGTTGGTGACGAGTTCGTGGAAGGCCATGCCGAGGGTGATTGCTGTTTTCGGTTTCAGCATGACGTCCGGCCCGGAAGCGCGGATATTGCCGGCGGCGTCGTTGCGATAGGGTGAAACCTCGCCGCCGATGACTTCGGCCAGCGATACCTCCGTCCAGCTGTGCTCGGCCAGCCGGCTATGGGTGTGTGCCAGGGCGCGGATCCGGCCGTCGAAGGCTTGGACGGCGCTGTTGAACGGCGCTTCGCGGGGGAAGGTCTGCCGGGCGATGGAGATCACGGTTGCCAGCGTATTTTTTACGCGGTGGCTGAGTTCGGCGACCAGCAGCGCGCGGTGCTCCTCGATTTGTTTGCGGCTGGAGATGTCGCGGATAAGGCCGGTGAAAAGGCGGCGGCCGCTCAAGGAGACCTCGCTCACGGACAGATCGATGGGGATGACGGTCCCATCCTTACGGAGCCCCGCGGTCTCGCGGCCTATGCCGATGATCTTGCCCTGGCCGGTATGCCGGTAGGTGCGCAAATAGCCGTCATGCTGCTGCCGGTAAGGGCTGGGCATGAGCATATTGACGCTTTTCCCCAGCAACTCGCCGGGCTCGTAGCCGAAGATGGCGCATGTGGCCGGGTTGACCTCTTCCATGATGCCGCGCTCATTGATGGTGACGATGCCATCGACCGCGTTGGTAAGGATTGCCTTGATCCGCGCCTCGCCGTCGCGCAGGGCCTGCTCGCGTTCGAGCTGTTCGCGCATGTCTCTTAGCGAAAAGGCCATGGCAAGCGTTTCGCCGGTGCGTGGATCGAGAATGCCGTAGGCGTTGCAATCGACGTCGATCGGCCTACCGGTAACGAAGTGTTTGACCTGGCCCTGAAAGCGGAAGGAGCCGCCCTTCAGCTGAACGGGCCCTGCTCGCTTGAGCACGGAGGGCAGGGTGCTTTCTTCCCAAAGGTCGCGCACCTCCATCCCCTTGACCTGCTCCTGGCCGATGCCGATCAGTTCGCGCCCGGCCTTGTTGATGTAGAGCAGCTCCCAGCTCAGCGAGGCCATGGCTATGAAATCGCTGCTGTTTTCCACAAGCCCGACGAATTTCTGCCGTTCCTCTTCGATGCGCTTGCGTTCGGAGATGTCGCGCAAGATGCCGGCAAACATGCGCTGGCCGCCGTGCCCGGCCTCGCTGACGGTGAGCTCGAGGGGGAAGACCGAGCCGTCCTTGCGCCTGCCGGACACTTCCCGGCCGATGCCGATAATCTTGCGCACGCCGGTTTCGCGGTAATTCCGCAAGTAGCCATCGTGCTCCGCGCGGTAGGGCTCGGGCATCAGGATCTTGATGTTCTGCCCTACGAGTTCTTCCTCGGAATAGCCGAAAAGGCGCAGTGCTGCCGGGTTCAGGCCAGTGATGATGCCTTGGCTGCTTATGGTAACGATGCCATCGGCGGCGTTGTCGAAAATTGCCCTGAGCCACGTCTCGCTTCCGCTGCTTTGAGCAGCGGGGGCATTGTGCGCAAGCGTTGTTTCCGGGCGGGTGCTGGCCGCGCCGTCTACCGGTTTGGCCGCCTTATCGGGCATTGCGTAGATCCTGAGCCAAGGTCACGTTGTAGTTGCGCTTCCAGAGTCCCATAAATGGGCGGCTATGTCAGTTCACAAGCGCTTGTGCAAGTGCGGAATAGCCGGGAATGCGCAGCCACACGAAGCGAAGGGGGAGCGGGGCTTGCCGGTGCCTTGCGGTTACGGCCTAAGTGGCCGCACAGCATCGTTGATTTTAATAGTGTAGATGCGGGGCTGGCAAACATTGCCGATAAGCAGTGCATGGCCTAAGGGTGGCCCTCCATCGAATTTGGCAATTACCGGCTATGTCCATCGGTTCGTATCTTTCCAGCGCTGGAAGCAGCAACTCTTACCGGCGCGATATAGACGGGCTTCGCGCCGTTGCGGTGCTTCTTGTCATCTTCTTCCATGCCGGCTTCGGGCTGGCACCCGGGGGATTCGTAGGCGTCGATGTATTTTTCGTCATTTCCGGCTATCTAATCACCGGAATTATCGTCAGAGAGCTGGAAGCCGGTCATTTCACCTTCGCGAGCTTCTACGCACGGCAAGTCAAGCGCATCTTCCCTGCGCTTTTCGTAGTGCTCACGTTTTCGGCCGTTATTGCTTTTTTCGTGCTTATTCCAGACGATCTCCGGCTGTTCGGTCACTCCGTCAAATCGACCGTATTCTTTTATTCAAATTGGTTCTTCTACAACAGGGTCAATTATTTCGATGGCCCTGCGATAGAAAAGCCGCTCTTGCATACCTGGTCGCTCGCCGTCGAAGAGCAGTATTACCTTCTTTGGCCGTTGGCGCTTATGGGACTTTATCGCTGCGGGTGGCTTAAAGCGCTACCCTATGCAATAGCGGCGTTGTTTTGCCTGTCGCTGGCAGCTTCCCAGATCGCGTTGCAGTCCGATCCGGCACAAGCATTCTACATGCTCCCGTATAGAGGCTGGGAATTGCTTCTGGGCGCTTTGCTGTCAGTGGCGCCATCGAGACCGCTATCACAGCGGGCGGCGGGCGCGCTGGGTTTGGCAGGGTTTGCGGCGATTGGCCTTGCTGCTTTCGGCTTCGGGGTGAAGACCCCCTTTCCCGGCTTAAGCGCGCTTGTACCCTGTCTGGGGGCGGCAATGCTTATTGCGGCTGGGCAGCAGGAGCGTTCGCTCAGTCATGCTCTTCTGGCGGCTCTCCCGTTACGGTTTATCGGGAAAATTTCCTATTCGCTTTATCTGATCCACTGGCCAATCTTTTCCTTCGCCTATCTCGCTCTCAATGGCGAGCCTCCCGCAGGCGTGCGGATCGCTATCGTTATTGTGAGCGTGGCGCTGGCGTATTTGTCGTACCGGTATATCGAAACGCCTGCGCGCCGTTCCAATTTGCGCCTTTATTCACTCGCGCGCGCAGCTGTTGCTGCGGCGGTGGTGCTGGGGCTTTGGGGAGGGCTTTATGCAGGCAGTAACGGCTTTCCGTGGCGCGCGCCGAAGAGTGTACAGGCGGCTTTGGCGGCGAAATTCCCTGGCTATGGGGAATGGGACGTTTCCGACTGCCGGGACGATCCGAAGCCGGGGCTGGTTCACCGGCCGTGTCCAATAGGCGCCGCTGCCCGGGGGATGCAGTACGATTTCGTCTTGTGGGGCGATTCCCATGCCCGTCATTTCGCTTCTGCATTTTCGGATCAGGCCAAATCGCGCAATCTGTCAGGGCTTGTAATATGGGAAATCCGGTGTCCGCCGCTGCTCAATCTGCCCGAGGGGGTTCCGATGGTCGCTGGGTGCGAAGATGCCAATAAGCAAGCCATGCGGTGGATCGCCAGTCAAACGAAGCTCAAAATGGTTTTCTTGGGGGGCAATTGGAACATCTATTTCACGCCTCGCGAACTGGGCGCCGCCAGGCAAGACAGCACCGGGGCCCGTGCCGTGCGCCCTAAAACCATCCTGCAAAGCAGGATCGAGGAGACGCTGAGCCAGCTGCGGGCGCAGGGAACACCGGCAGCACTGGTGGAAGCAATCCCTAGCGTTCGCGTCAACGTGCCGAATTGCGCCGCGCGGGCACGCATGTTCGGGCAGTTGGATGAACGCTGCTTTTCATTTTCCCGTCAGTCAGGCGGGCAGGGAGTGGAACTGGCTTCGTCGATCTTGAGGGAGGTGGGCCGCAGCTTCGGTGTCCCGGTTGTGGAAACGGTTTCGGCATTGTGCGTAGGGGATGCCTGCCGGGCAGAAAGAAACAATGTAATTCTGTATGCCGACGACAACCACGTAAATAGCGCGGGGGCACACTATATGGGGACGCGGCTAAATATACCGTGGCCGGCGGTGCAGGGCCAACAGGTGCAGGCGCCTTGAGCGCGAATGTCCGGGGGGCGCCATAAGGCGAACAAACTGCGGCCCTAGTATCTAATCATATTATTGCTGCATCGATTGCTGCCGGTACTTGCGAAACAGCCGCGGCCGGCATAGCTTGACGCGGCAATCCCACTTTGGAGTTCGAACTCATGGCCTTCCTATCCGACGCACTTGCGCGCGTGAAGCCCTCGCCCACTCTCGCCGTGACCGCCAAGGCACGCGAGCTGAAAGCGGCGGGGAAGGACGTGATCAGCCTCGGTGCCGGCGAGCCCGACTTCGACACGCCGGACAACATCAAGGAGGCCGCCATCAAGGCGATCCGGGATGGCAAGACGAAATACACGAACGTGGAAGGCATCCCCGAGCTGAAGGACGCCATCTGCAAAAAGTTCAAGCGCGAGAATGGCTTGGACTATAAGCCGAGCCAGGCCTTCGTGGCGCCGGGCGGCAAGAAGGTTCTCTTCAACGCCATGATGGCGACGCTGAACCCCGGCGACGAGGTGGTGATTCCGGCGCCCTACTGGGTGTCCTATCCCGACATCGTGCTCCTGGCGGGCGGTCAGCCCGTCTATGCGGAAGCTGGGATCGAGAGCGGGTTCAAGCTGAGCCCGGAGACGCTTGAAGCGGCCATCACGCCCAAGACTAAGTGGTTGATTTTCAACCATCCTTCGAACCCGACGGGTGCTGCCTACAGCCGCGCGGAGCTTAAGGGCCTGACGGATGTGCTGATGCGCCATCCCCATGTTTGGGTGCTGTCGGACGACATGTACGAGCATCTGGTCTATGATGGCTTCGAGTTCTCGACGCCCGCGCAAGTGGAGCCTGGGCTTTACGAACGCACGCTGACCATGAACGGCGTGTCGAAGGCCTATGCCATGACCGGCTGGCGCATCGGCTACTGTGCCGGGCCAGAGCCCCTCATCAAGGCCATGACCAAGCTGCAGTCGCAAACGACCTCTAACCCAACCAGCATCAGCCAGTGGGCGAGTGTGGAGGCGTTGAACGGCCCGCAGGACTTCCTTAAAGTTCGCGCGCAGAGCTTCAAGGAGCGGCGCGACTTGGTGGTGTCGTTGCTGAACCAGGCGAAGGGCATCCAGTGCCCAACGCCCGAGGGCGCTTTCTATGTCTATCCGTCCTGCGCAGGCCTGATCGGCAAGCGGACCAAGGCCGGCAAGGTACTCGGCAACGACGAGGACGTGGTGACGGCGCTCCTCGAAGACGAAGGTGTCGCCGTGGTCCACGGCGCGGCTTTCGGGCTCTCGCCCTATTTCCGTATCTCCTACGCCACCTCGAAAGAAGAGTTGGAGGAGTCCTGCCGCCGCATTCAGCGCTTCTGCGGCAATCTGGAATAAGGCGCCGCGTATAGCGCCGTAGATTTGCATGGTATCCTGGAAGGCGCGAAGGCGCTTTCCGGGATGTTTTTTTGCGATTGAAGCTAGGGCATGGGCGTACATATCGGTTACATTTTGAGAGCTTTGTGATATTGAAACAGTATAGCACAAACAAATTATGGTAGTGTAAAGCCGTGCCGGGAGCAAGGAACGCTGATTTTGAAGGGGAAAAGTGCTAAGAATTTGTGAAAACCGTGGTTAATTCAACTCTTAGATTATATTTAACTGGATCTTTGAAAGCCAAAAAACGGCCTGAAACAGAGAATTTTTGCTAGAATACCGGCAATTTGAGCAACCCTGGATCCGGATTAACCACGTTCGCATTAACCATTGCGCGGCCGTATGGCGAATACACGTTTTGTCAGGAGATGGCGCGATGAAATGCACCGTCGCCGCCGCTGGGCACTCCACGTCGAAGCAAGCTTGCCTGAATTGGAGTTCGCTACGCGCCAAAGCGTGGCAGTGCCGCGTTGGCCAGCGGGTCTGCAGCAGCTCGAAAACGGAAGTGCCGGTTCCCCTGCAAACATGGCCTTTCACGCCGGCGATAGGCAAAGCCGGTCCCGGCGGACGGCCGCAGCGGCGCGGGTGCGCCGGCGTTTCGCTGAGCCGCGTAATCGTAATCGCGCATGACTGGGTTTCATTCATAACTCTATACCTGCTCTTCCACATCCGCCAAAAAACTGGACGCCCCATCGCCTGGGACGCAGGCTTGTCTGCGTTCTTTCAGTATTCGAGCGGAGCTTGCGTGGACCTTGGCGCGCCGTGTTGCACAATCTTGGCGCGACACGTTATCAACAATTTCGTCAAAGTTGTGTAAAACTGCACGCTCTAGTTGTGCAGCGGCCGGTCTGGCGCAATCCTTGGCCATCCGCGGAACGCCCCCAACGCAGCCGGATATAGCGGCGGTGTGCCTGCGGAGCTCTTTGAAAAGTTGGTCATAGGACAGCGCCATGCACAGGGGGCATCTGCGCGCCATTCCGGGACATGAAAAGCCAGTTTGCGATGGCTGCCATGTCCCCAGTACAGAGACGGTACCGCCAGTGGCCGGGAGGGCGGTTTCCGGGCTTCTACCGCTATCTCCGCCAGCCCGGAGGAACGAACAGAAAGCCGGCCCCGTGCCGGGAGTCCGGCCCCCTGTCTGCCGGATCGCCGGGCGGCCTCCATCACTCCGCCGGTGCTGCGTGCGGCATATGCCCCGCCTCGCCGTATTCCTCCGAGATGTCCTTGTTCGTGTAGTCCTTAAGCAGCAACGCGGCCACAAGGCTTACCGCGCAGCACCCCAGCATATAGAACGCAATCGCGTAGCCCGATTTGTACTGCGCGAAGAGCGCGGTGGCGATCAGCGGAGCCGGCCCGCCCGCGATGATCGAAGCGAACTGGTAGCCAAGCGACGCGCCGCTGTAGCGCAGCCGCGCCGTGAAAGACTCCGCGATCAACGCCGCCTGCGGCCCGTACATCATGTCGTGCGGGATCAGCGACAGCACGATCGCGAGGTAGATCAGGCCGGGGATGGCCGTGTTGAGCATGGCGAAGTAGACGAAGCTGAATACGGCGGTGGTTAGCACGCCCAGCACATACATGCGCCTGCGGCCGATCCTGTCGGAGAGGTAGCCTGAGAAGGGGATGGTGAAGAGCGAGACCACGGAGGCGGTCAGCACGGCGACCAGGATGAGGTCGCGCTGCGCTCCGAGCACGGTTGTGCCGTAGGAGAAGATGAAGGCCGTGAAGATGTAGAACGGCGCCTGTTCCGCCATCCGCACCAGCGCTGTCAGGACGATATCCATCCACTGCCGCTGGATGACTTCGATTGCCGGGGCCCGCGAGATCTTGTTCTCAACCGTGAGCCGCTGGAAGGTTGGCGTTTCCAGGATGCCAAGGCGGATGTAGAGGCCGATGGCCACGAGCACGATGCTGAGCATGAAGGGAACGCGCCAGCCCCAGTTGAGGAACTGATCGCCTGCGATGGCGCTAAACGAAAGCACGGCGAGGTTGGCGAGGAAGAGGCCTGCGGGCACGCCGAACTGCGGCCAGGAGGCGATGAAGCCGCGATTGCCGTTGGTCCGCGCCCATTCCATGGAGAGCAGCACAGAGCCGCCCCATTCGCCACCGACGCCGACACCCTGAATGAAGCGCAGGACCACGAGAATGACTGCGCCCCAGATGCCGATTTCGTTATAGGTTGGCACGAAGGCCACCGCGAAGGTGGCGATGCCCATCAAGAGCAGTGTGGCGATGAGGGCGGCCTTGCGGCCCATCCGGTCGCCGTAATGGCCGAAGATCGCAGCGCCCACGGGCCGGGCCACGAAGCCCACCGCATAAATGCCGAAGGCTTCGAGCGTGCCAGTCAGCGGGTCGGAATTCGGGAAGTAGAGCTTGGCGAAGGCCAGGCCGGTGACGACGCTGTAGAGGAAAAAGTCGTACCACTCGATGGTGGTGCCGATGGTGCTTGCGATTACCGCGCGGCGGAGTTGCCGGCGATGCTCGGTTTCGCTGAGCGAATCCGCTCCGTAATAGGTGGTGGCCAAGGTTTCCTCCCATATTGCATCGTGGAGCCGGTGAACGGGCCACGTGGCGATTGGTTATTTCGGGAAGAACAGGCCGCATGAGCTTATGGTTCCGCGATTATACCAACGGCCGTAAGTCTCGGCCGGGGCAGCGCAGCCGGAAGCAATTCAGAACTACGTTGTGGATTTTGCGATGGATCGCCACGGTGGCTCTGCCGCCTCGCGATGACGGTGCAGGAGCGCCGGAGCGGTCAAAACATATGGCGGTTGGTTTAATACCTTCCGCTCAGGCTACCGCCTGCGGTTGCGCGGCGGGTGCCGCGGCGCGGCTCAGGATCATGTCCGCCGCCTTCTCCGCGATCATGATGGTGGGCGCGTTGGTGTTGCCACTGACGAGGCGCGGCATGATCGAGGCGTCTACCACGCGCAACCCCTCCAGCCCGCGCACCCTGAGCTGTTCGTCCACCACGGCCATCTCGTCCTGGCCCATTTTGCAGGTGCCAACCGGGTGGTAGAGCGTTTCGCCGGTCGCGCGGTGATAGGCATCGATTTCCGCATCCGATTGGACCGTGGCGCCGGGCACTATTTCATCGCCCCGGTACGGGTCGAACGCCTTCTGGCCGAACACCTCGCGGACGATCTTGAAGCCCTCCCGCAGGACGCGCAAATCCTCCTCGTTCTGCAGGTAATTGGGCTGAATGGCGGGATGCGCCAGCGGGTCGGCCGATTTCAGTGTGATTTCGCCGCGCGCTTCGGGGCGCTGCATGTTGTAGTAGCCCATGAAGCCGTGGCGGTAGATGATTTTCCGGCCGTGGTCTGCATAAAGGGCGGGGACGAAGTGGAATTCGATATCAGGTGCGGCCACATCGGCGCGGCTCTTGAGGAACGCCAGCGATTCCAGGCCCATAGTTGCCGCAGGCCCTTTGTGCGTGAACAGGTAGTGCAGGATGTGGATGGGGAGCGCAGTTGGCTTGAACACCGAGTAGAGCGACACCGGCTCAGTGCAGTCGTGTTTGACCGCGCCGTGCAGGTGGTCCTGCAGGTTCTTGCCCACACCCGGCAGATCGTGCACGGGCTCGATGCCGTAGGGGGCGATTTCGCTGGCGGGGCCGATGCCCGATAGCAGCAGAAGTTGCGGGGAATTGATCGTGCCGCCGCAAAGGATCACTTCGCGCGCCGCGCGGATTTCGTGCCGCTGCCCTTTGCGGGCGTATTCGACGCCCACCGCGCGGCCGTTCTCGATGAGGACTCGCGTGGCCTGGGCACGCGGAATCACGGTGAGATTGGGCCGGTGCAGAACCGGGGTCAGGTAGCTCGCGGCCGCACTTGCGCGGCGGCCATCGGCAACCGTGCAGTCGATGGGGCCGAAGCCTTCCTGGCTTTCGCCATTGAAATCGGGCGTATAGGGATAGCCGGCCGCTTTGCCGGCCTTGATCCAGGCATGCGACAGCGGGCTGTTGATGCCGGGCCGCGACACTTTCAGCGGGCCCGCGTTGCCGTGATGGGCGTCAGCACCCGGCAGGAAGGTTTCGGCTTTCTTGAAGTAGGGCAGCACATCGTCGAAGGACCAGCCGCGGCAGCCTAGCTGCGCCCACATGTCGTAGTCGCTTGGCACGCCGCGGATGTAGATCATGGCGTTTACCGAACTCGACCCGCCCAGCACCCGCCCGCGCGGCCAGAACAGCCGCCTTCCGTTGAGCCCCTTCTGAGGCTCGGTATGATAGCCCCAGTCAACCATGCCGGTCTTCATAAGCGCCGGATAGCCGGCGGGCATGTGGATGAGGAAGTTCTTGTCGCGGGGGCCTGCTTCCAGGAGCGCCACTTCGATGGCTGGATCGGCCGACAGCCGGTTTGCGAGCACGCATCCCGCCGAACCGCCCCCGGCGATGACGTAATCGTAGGCCATGCTATTCTCCCCCGCTTCTTTATAGCATATTTATAGCAGCGTGAGATGATGGAACTCAATCCTGGCGCTACGTTAGCGTCCAGTATGAAGCAAGCGTCTTGAAATACGGCTTATGGGGCTGCCTTGGTTCTCAACAAATTGAAAAGAAACGGAAAGAAGGCAGAACGGAAATGGTGCAACCTTCCCTGGAATGCTGTAATGATTCTAAAAGGGCATAAACACGGGGGAGGAAACCGGAAACGCAGCCCCTTTTAAGACCGTTCCGGTGCCCAGTGTGAGTAAGGCATGATCGACGGCTGGATCATCGTAGCATTATCCTTCCTGTACATAGGGGGGCTATTCTGCGTTGCCTATTGGGGCGACCGCGCCGGCAGAAAGAATTCCCGGCTGACCGAGCGCCCTTATGTCTATGCGCTAGCTCTCGGCGTCTATTGCACATCTTGGACGTTCTTCGGAAGCGTCGGATACGCCGCGCAAAAGGGACTCGACTTCATAGCGGTTTATCTAGGCCCGATTGCCGCCTTTACGCTGGCCGCCCCCCTGTTGCGGCGGATCATCTTGCTCGCCAAGACGCAAAACATAACCTCCGTCGCCGATTTCATCGCCGCGCGCTATGGCAAGAACCCGGCCGTGGCGGCAATCGTCACGGTGGTGGCGGTGGTAGGGCTCCTGCCGTACCTCGCCTTGCAGCTCAAAGCCCTCTCCCAATCGACCGCACTTCTTTTCGGCTACGGGCCGCAGGATGGGGACGTATCCAAATATCTGCCGGCCGATAGCGCGCTTTTGATCGCGCTGGTGCTGGCCGCTTTCACGATCTTGTTCGGCGCGCGCCAAACCGACGCCACCGAGCATCAGCGCGGGCTCATGCTGGCCATTGCGGTAAAGTCCGTGGTCAAGCTCGGGGCTTTCCTTGCTGTGGGCGTGGGGATCGTGTTCTTCATGTTCGGCGGCTTCGGCGAACTCGTGGAGCAGGCAGCCCTCAAGCCTGAAATAACGAAGCTGTTCGATAACGGCATTCACGGCGGGGCGCTGCTCACCGTGACGTGGCTCAGCTTCGTCTGCATCTTCCTGCTGCCAAGGCAGTTCCACGTTACCTTCGTCGAGAACGTGTCCGAGGACGAGCTGAAGAAGGCGTTCTGGCTGTTTCCGATTTATCTGGTTGCCATCAATATTTTCGTCGTGCCGGTGGCCATTGCCGGGGTCTTAAGGTTCTCGGGAACCGACGTTCCGCCCGATATGTACCTGCTGGCGCTGCCCCTCTATTCCGGGAATCACGTCCTTACTTTCCTGGCCTTCCTGGGCGGCCTATCGGCAGCGACCGCCATGGTGGTGCTGGAAACGGTTGCGCTTTCGATCATGGTCTGCAACGACCTGCTGCTGCCCCTCATTCTGAAGCGCCGGACGGCCGGGTCCGAGGGCAGCAAGGATATGAGCCGGCTGCTGTTGAACATCCGGCGGGCCTCGATCCTGGGCATCATCCTGCTGGCCTACCTGCTCTACGACAGCATCGAGAAATCGTCGCTCGCCGAAATCGGCCTGCTTTCGTTTGCGGCCATCGCGCAGTTCGCGCCGGCCTTTTTCCTGGGCTTCGTATGGAAGCGGGCAACGGCGCGCGGGGCGCTCGCAGGGATTCTCGCCGGATTTGCGGTCTGGGCCTATACGCTCTTGCTGCCGAAAATGATCGGCGGGTTCCCGGAGGGATTGGCTTTCCTGAAGCAGGGGCCTTTCGGCCTGGCGGTCCTGCGGCCCGAGATGCTGTTCTACCTGCATTTCGACCACCTGACGCATGGCGTCGTCTGGAGCTTGTTCGCGAACCTTCTGGCGCTGGTCACGATATCGCTGCTGAGGCCCCTGGAGCCGATCGAGAGGCTTCAAACCAATATTTTCGTGCAGGATAGCCCGGCGCTGCCGGGGATGCCCGCGTTCAGGCCGTGGCGCACCCGGGTTCCGATCCAGGATCTCATCTCTACCGCCGCGCGCTATCTCGGCGAGGAAAGGGCAGAGCGTTCCTTCGAGGAATATCTGGCCATGCGTGGGATCGATGCCAAGGAACTTGCGCATGGGGACATGCATGCGCTGAAGTTTACCGAGAACCTGCTGGCGAGCGCCATCGGGGCGCCGTCGTCGCGCCTCGTGATGTCCCTGATGCTGAGGCGGCTCAATGTCGGCCGGGAGTTGGCGCTGAGGCTTCTCGACGAAGCATCGGAGGCGGTGCAGTACAATCGCGACCTGTTGCAGACAGCGCTTGAGCATGTGGGGCAGGGGCTCGCGGTCTTCGACAAGAAGATGCAGCTCATCTGCTGGAACCGGCAATTCCGCGAGATCTTGATGCTGCCCTCTGCGTTCGGGCGCGTAGGCGCTCCGCTGGAGGAAATCGTGCGGCATATGGCGCAGCGCGTGGACAGCGATCCGGCCGCCGTCGAACAACTGGTGGCCGGTAGGATCGCAAAATACCAGGTGACGATGGAGACCTTCCAGGACCGCTCGCTTGAAGGGCGGGTGGTGGAGGTGCGGATCAACGCCATGCCGCTTGGCGGGATCGTTGCGACCTATACCGATATCACCGAGCGGGAAGCTGCCGCCGAGGCGCTGGCGCGGGCCAACGAGCATCTGGAGCGGCGTGTGCAGGCGCGCACGCAGGAACTGGCAATCGCAAAGGCCAAGGCCGACGAGGCCAATTTGAGCAAGACGCGGTTCCTTGCGGCGGCGAGCCACGATGTGCTGCAACCCTTGAACGCGGCGCGGCTCTATTCGGCGAGCCTCCTGGAACGGTCGCCGCCTGCGGAAATGGGCAGGCTTGCGCGGAATATCGATGCGTCGCTCGACGGCGTGGAGGAAATCCTCACCGCGCTGCTCGACATCTCTAAGCTCGACAGCGGCGCGATGAAGCCCGAATTTACGGTCTTTCCCGTCAACGAACTACTGGACCAGCTCAGGATCGACTTCGAGCCGATTGCCAAGTCGCGCGGCATCGCGTTTGCCATCGTACAGTGCCATTCGTTGGTCCGGTCGGATCGCAAGCTGTTGCGCCGGATCCTGCAGAACCTCGTCTCCAACGCGCTGAAATACAATAAGGAAAAGGGGCGCGTGGTGCTAGGCTGCCGGCATCGCGGCAAGTCGCTTGCCATTGAAGTGCACGACACGGGGCCGGGCATCCCCGAGAGCCAGCGCAAACTGGTATTCAAGGAATTCCAGCGGCTCGATGCGAACACCCGCGGGGTGCCGGGGCTAGGTCTTGGCCTTTCCATCGTGGACCGCATGTGCCGGGTGCTGGGGCATGAGATCGATCTCAAGTCGTCGCCGGGCCGCGGCTCGGTCTTCTCGGTGGCCGTGCCGATGGCGCGGTGGCTCGACCAGGAGCAGCCCCGCCCGTTCAACATGCGCCCGCTGCCTTACGGAAATCTGCGCGGCGCCATGGTGCTGTGCCTCGACAACGACCGCAGCATCATCGACGGCATGAATACGCTGCTGGCCACCTGGCATTGCCCGGTCGTCACCGCGCTCGACAGCCAGCAGGCCATCGAGAAGCTGGAGGCGGCCAAGATTGTGCCCGACATCATTATTTCGGACTACCACCTGGACCGGGAAAACGGCTTGGAAGCGATCCAGGATATCTGTGCAGCCTGCCAGATGGAGATTCCGGCTATTATCGTGACGGCGGACGGCGCCCAGGAGTTGCGCCAATCGGTGCTGCTGGCCGGGCATGCGTTCCTGCAAAAGCCCTTGAAGCCGGCGGCGCTCCGGGCACTCATTTCGCAAATGATCGTGCAACGCCGCGCCGCGGAGTGACGCCCCCTGGGGGTTCCCTCTGGGCAAGGGATGGAAACGTGCTAAGTAAGGCAGGTTCAAGCGCCTTTCGCTGAAAGAGAACAATAATGACCGGTGCATGGATCGACCGCTTTCCTTCACTTGCTAAGCTGCCCGAACAGGTGCGCAAACGCCTGGAGACGGAAAGCCGGATCGTGTCGCTGCCGGAGGGGACGCGCATCTTCGGTCCAGGGCAATCGCCTGCGAATTTCCTGCTTCTGCTGGATGGCACGATCCGCGTGCAGCAGATCTCGGAAAACGGCCGCGAAATCGTCCTCTACCGGGTTTCGGCTGGCGAAAGCTGCGCGCTGACGACCGCTTGTCTTATGGGCCACGATCAATATCAGGGCGAGGGTATCGCGGAGACGCCCATCGAAGCCGTCGCCATCCCGCGCGAAACCTTCGACGAACTGATTGCGGCCACTCCGGTTTTCCGGCAGTTCGTGTTCAACGCGTTCAGCGCCCGCATCACCGACCTTTTCCGGGTGATCGACGAGATTGCGTTTGCGCGGATGGACGTGCGGCTTGCGCAGAAGCTTCTGCAGCTCAAGAACGCCAAAGGCGACATCGAGGCGACGCACCAGCAGCTTGCCGTGGAGCTTGGCACGGCCCGCGAGGTGGTGAGCCGCCAGCTCAATGAGTTCTCCAGGCGCGGCTGGGTCAGGAGCGGCCGGGGTGTTATATCCGTCGTGCAGGACGCGGCGCTGCAAACCCTGGTGCGCGCAGGTTAAGAATTTCCCCGCTCTGTGACTAAGTTACAGACCGGTATGCATGTGCACTGCTAAGCCATAAATACCGGAATGGAGGAGTCATCATGGGCAGGAACGTTGGCGGCATCGACCGCATTCTTCGGATCGTCGTAGGCTTGGTTTTGATCGCGCTTGTATTCGTTGGCCCGCAGACTGTATGGGGCTGGGTCGGCGTGGTTCCGCTTCTCACAGGTTTGATCGGCTGGTGCCCGCCTTACTCGCTTTTGGGCATCAATACTTGCTCGAAATAGCGCCGCGCTGGCGTGGCCGGCCGTAAGTTCGCACCCGTTTGACGCTTACGGCCGCCAAGCTGTACTAGCGGCTGCAAATCGAGGGAATGGGGCAGTGAACGCTCCGTTCCCTTTTGCGTTTTGGGGGCCTTCATCCAGGCTTCACAAGGCTACGCTAGCCTGCGGGCGGCGTGCCCATATATGCCCCCTCAAGGCGGGCACGCCAAGCGGCTAGGTATTCACTGCCCTGCGATGTCTAGCCGCTTTTGAGGGCTATTTTTCCGCTGTGCCAAGCTCCGCCCTGAGTTTGGCAATCTCTTCCTGCAGCGCCTTTCTTTCCTGGCTATGCCGGACCTCTGTCAGCTGGAGGGAGCCGATCTCCATGCTGAGTTCGGCGCCGGATTTGTGGTTGTAGGCATCGAAAATGCGCTGCTGGTCCTGGCGTACCGTCTCATCGAGCTGGCGGACGCGTTCCTTAAGCTGCTCCACTTTCACAAGGGTTAGCGTCTGGGTGCGGTCCGATTTGGACTTCACCTGTTCCTCGATTGCGCGCAGACGGGCTTGGAGAATTTCCTGTTCCGCAGGCGGGATAGAGGACGTGTCTGCGGCTTGAGGCTGCCCCAGGAAGAAGAAGTCGCTCGTCAGCGCGGAATGGTCCCAGGGCACCTGCTCGCCGCCGGTCGTCTTCAGGACGTCGTTGCGCACCTCGATCATGATCGAGGTCAGGTTCTTGCCGGGCTCGTTGACATGAGCGGCCAGTGCGGAAGTGAAGGGCGAATTGCGGCCCGCCCCGTCGAGGGCCACGTTGCCGGGCTGTGTCGAATAGGCGATGAAGGTACCGACGCCGGTCTGCACCTCGGCGAGCCCCTGGCCGATTGCGGTGGAGCGGGTGCCCATCGAGCGGGCGAGGTTGCGGGCGAGCGGATTGTTGCGGCAGGCGTCGAGGAACACGATGCTTGTCTTTCCTTCGCGGCCTACCTCCATCTGGCGGAGCACGAAGTCCAGGCTCACAGCCTCGAAATCGAGGTCGCGCTCGGTGGAAAGCCCGGCGTCCACGGGCACGAGGTAGTTGTGGCCGGACACCTGCAGGCCATGGCCGGCATAGAACAGCACCGCGGTATCGGCGTCTCCAACAATGCGGGCGAAGTCGCGGAGCTTGCCGTCGAAGGCGCGGCGGTCAAGGTCGAGGCCCAGAACGACATCGAAGCCGGCCGCTGTCAGCGCCTTTGCGATGTCGGCTGCGTCGTTGACGGGGTTGGTAAGGGCTGGCGCCTGCGAATAGGCGGCGTTGCCGACGACCAGCGCTGCGCGCTTGGCGGCGGCGGCTGGCGGGATCGCCAAAGCCTGTACCAGCAACCCCAGCATCAACCAGCGAAACCACGGCATCGGATTATTTCTCCCTTTTCTAACACGCGCTTGGAGCAGAGGATTTCGACGGTTCCGTGTTGCGATTGCGATGGCGGGTAAAATTCGTGCCCGTCTAGGAGGACGCGGTTGAAAATCCGGGCTGGAACGGCGGTGCGAATTGCCGGGTGGCCGGCAAGGTGCAAGTCCGGCCGGAACCTGAGCAAGGCATTATGTCCAGGCTTTCGTTACATGCCAATGGTGAGCAGCGCTAGTGTGGCGTCTCGCAATTGCCTACTCCTTTGTGGCTATCCCCGCGAAGGCAATTGCGAGACATAGGCCATACTAGCGCTCTGTTTTTGCAGGCGTTTCTGGAGTTTCCGAATTGCCGTGCGAGCCCTCCGCAAAGGTAGCGGCAATCCGGAGACGGGGCACTGCCCTTTATCGCAATTGCGCAACCGCTCCGATTTTGAGACATTGGTGTGAGTAAAACGGTTCACGGTCGATGTCTCGCGAAGAAGCTCAGTGCATAGCGGCGGAGTTGGAGCCGCCGTTCTCGGTCGTAGGCGCCGATAATCAGAGCGTGCCTTTAATTTTCAATTCCCCGCATAGCGGCCGGGTCTATCCGACCGTGTTTCTCAAATCCTCCAGGCTCTCGGCGCAGGCGCTGCGCAAGTCCGAGGATGCCTATGTGGAGGAACTGCTGGAGTCCGCGCCCGGACATGGAGCGGTGTTGATGCACGCGCATTTTCCGCGCGCCTATATCGACATCAACCGGGAGCCCTATGAACTCGATCCGCTGCTATTCGCAGGGAGGCTGCCGGATTTCGTCAACAGCCAGTCGCTGCGAGCCATCGGCGGGCTCGGCACCATCGCGCGCATCGTCAACGAGAAGGAAGAGATCTATTCCGGTCCGCTGGACCTGCAGACGGCATTCACCCGGATCGAGCGGCTCTACAAGCCCTACCACAAGACACTTTCGGGCTTGCTCCAGGCCACGCAGGCGAGGTTTGGAACCGTGCTCCTGCTCGACTGCCATTCCATGCCGTCGCAGCAGGCCAGCGGCGGCTGGCCGGATTTCGTGCTGGGCGACCGGTTCGGCGCATCCTGCGCGCCCGAAATTACCCGGCTCGTGCAATCCTATTTGAAGACGCTCGGCTACCGCGTGCAGCTCAATAAGCCCTACGCGGGAGGCTATATTACCGAGCACTACGGCAAGCCGTACCATGGCGTGAATGTGCTGCAGATCGAGATCGACCGCAGCCTTTATATGAACGAGGAGACGTTCGAAAAGTCGCCGTCTTTCTCGGGACTTGCATGGGATATTTCGCGGCTGACGGGCCTCCTTGTCCAGGAACTGCCCCGATGGATGGGCGGCTACAAGATGGCGGCTGAATAGTTGCCTGAACTAGCGCTCAAGTAGCCCAGAGGGCGGTAGCGCTATCTTAAAACTAGCGCTCAAGTAGCCCAGAGGGCGGTAGCGTTCTCTTGAACTAGCGGCAGCGCCATAAACTGAACAAAAAAAAAGGGCCATTCAAAATGATTGAACAGCCCCAAGTCTAGGGAGGAAACGCCCAAGGAGGGCAGCGGTACGCGTAAGAAACGCATACCGCACCGCATGAATATTGCATTGCACTGCACAAAAGGCAAGCCCGCCGAGCGGTCGAGCTTAGACTAAAGTTAGGGCTGGTGCTAGCGGGCAACAGTTGCATTTTGGCAAAGGTTTCCAGATCGCGGGCGATGGCGCAGGGCTGGAGCCTAGTATAGCGAAATATAACAAGAGGATAGGCGGATGGGTTTCTCCTTTGAATCTTTATTGGAAACGGCTCATGAGCTCGCCAATGCAGCAAGTTGCGTAACTCTTAGGCATTTTCGCTGTAACTTCACCGCCGATGACAAGGGCGGAGGCGATTTCGACCCCGTTACCGTCGCCGATAAAGGCGCCGAAGAGGCCATGCGCGACATTATATCGCGCAAGTACCCGGATCATGGCATTGCGGGCGAGGAATTCGAAAACGTCAATGAGAACGCGGACTTCGTCTGGAGCCTGGACCCGATCGACGGCACCCGCTCCTTCATCCTGGGCCTGCCGCTCTGGGGTACGCTGATCGGTCTCAAGCACCAGGGCAAGCCGCTCCTGGGCGTGATGGACCAGCCCTTTACCGGCGAACGGTTCTGGAGCGGCGAGCAGACGGCCTGGTATCGCGGCCCCAACGGTCTTACGCCGTGCAGGACGCGGGCCTGCGCCGATCTGGGCCAGGCCTATCTCGCCGCGACCACGCCGGACATGTTCAGGGGCGAAGACAAGGCGCACTTCGAGGCGCTCGCCAAGGCGGTGCGGATGCGGCGGTTCGGCGGCGACTGCTACCTCTATTGCATGCTGGCGCTGGGGCATATCGATATCGTGGCCGAGGCGTGCCTCAAGCCGTTCGACATCGTTCCGCTGATCCCGATTGTGGAGAAGGCGGGGGGCATTGTCGCGGAGTGGGGCGGCGAGGGCGGCGGGCGCTTCATCGCCTGTGGCGATCCGGGGTTGCTCGACGCGGCGCGCGCGCGCCTTGAGGCCGGCAGCGCCGGCGGGCGATGAACGGGTTTGCCCGCGTAGTCTCCGGCACCAATGTACCGTCATGTTAACACTCCTGATCGCTCCGGGAAGCCCATTCTGCGGGCTTCGAGGGCATCTCTTAATTTTGAAACAGTATAGCAGAAATGTCTTGCGTTCCCGTTAAGGGGCTATCGCATTGAGATATAATGTGAAATTTGGTGCGGCAGGTGCCGGGAATTATTTCCGGAGAATCTGCGATTATATTTAACTGTAGTTTTGAAAGCTGGAAATCGGCCTCAAACAGGGAATTTTTGACGGAATATGGCCTTTGGGAGACACGCGATTCCGCGTTAACCATGCCGGCATTAACTTTTTGCCGCCACCTACGGGCGTTGACGGGATCGTAACGATTGGCGCGGAAGGGAATTGCGCCGTCCCGGTGAAGTGCAACTTGCGCGAGTGCGAGCCTTGTTGCATTGTACAGGGATTGGACAGATCGATTTTCCGGGACATGTCATGCTTCGCGCCGCGGCGCTAGTTGTTTTAGGTTTTTTAGCGCTGGCCTTTGCCGGCGGGGCGGCGCTTGCGGGCAGGCGCGTGGCGCTCGTCATCGGCAACGGCGCCTACACGAATGCGCCAGCCCTCGTTAATCCCAGGAACGACGCGGAGGACATGGCGGCGGCGCTCAAGGCGTTGGGCTTCGAGGTCATCGCGGGCACGGACCTCGATAAGCGCGCCATGGACCGCAAGATCCTTGAGTTCGAAAAGGCGCTTGCCGGCGCCGAAGCGGGCGTCTTCCATTATTCGGGGCATGGCCTGCAGGTGGCGGGCGTCAACTACCTCGTGCCGGTGGATGCGAGCCTCGAAAGTGCGGCGGCGCTGCGCATCGAGGCCGTGCGGCTCGATTTCATCCAGGAGACGATGGAGCAGCAGACCAAGACCAACATCTTGTTCCTCGACGCCTGCCGCAACAACCCGCTGGCGCGCAACCTCGCGCGGGCGCTGGGTACGCGTTCCGCCGAGGTCGGGCATGGGCTTGCGGCGGTGGAGTCGGGTGCGGGCACGCTCATCAGCTTTTCGACGCAGCCGGGGAATGTGGCGCTCGACGGGACGGAGCGCAATTCGCCCTATTCCGGGCCGCTGGTCAAGGCGCTGGCCGTGCCGGGCGAGGACGTGCTGTCGATGCTGACGGGCGTGCGCAACGCGGTGATGGCCTCGACCGGTGGCAAGCAGGTGCCCTGGGACAACAATGCGCTCACGGCGAAGTTCTATTTCAACCACGCGTCGGCGGCCGCGGTGCCCGCCGCACCCCTGTCCGACGACGCGCAGGCGTGGAGCTTGGTGCAGAATTCGCAAAGCGAGGCCGTGCTGGAGGAGTTCGGCCGGCGCTTCCCGGATAGCGTGTATGCCGGCTTCGCCAAGGCACGGGTGGAGGAGTTGAGGCGCAGCAAGGGCCGGGCGTCTTGGTGGCCTTGGGGGGGCAGTCCGCAGGCGGATCCGCCGAAGGCGCAGGAGCAGGTTGCGGTTGTTGCGCCCAAGACGCCGCCCGTCCCGCCGAAGCCGGTAGAGGAGGCGTGCGAGGACGGCCTGTTGGTGTCCGTGGCGGTTGGCAAGAAGCCCTGCATCAAGCCGGGGTCGGGTGCCTTCTTCAAGGACTGCCCCGATTGCCCGGAGATGGTGATCGCGCCGGCGGGCAGCTTCACCATGGGTTCGCCGGACACGGAAAAGGAGCACCAAAGCGACGAAAGCCCGCAGCACGAGGTGATCTTCGAAAAGCCGTTTGCCGTTGGCCGGTTCGCGGTGACGCGGGACGAGTTCGAGGCTTTCGTGAAGGATAGCGGCTATAGCGCGGACGGGGGCTGCTATGGCTGGAGGGGCGGCTCGTGGGAATTCGACAGCGGGAAGTCCTGGCGCTCGCCGGGCTTCGCGCAAACGGGTTCGCATCCGGTTGTTTGTGTGAATTGGAACGATGCCAAGGCTTATGTGTCTTGGCTCGCCAGGAAGGCTGGCAAGGAGTACCGGCTGCTTTCGGAGGCGGAGCGCGAATATGCTACGCGGGCTGGGCGAACGGCGCCGTTCTGGTGGGGGGCGCAGATCTCGGTGGAGCAGGCGAACTACGATGGAAACTACACCTACAATGGCGGCTCCAAGGGCGAATGGCGGCAAAAGACTGTGCCGGTGAAGTCCTTCCAAGCCAATCCTTGGGGGCTTTATCAGGTTCACGGCAATGTATGGGACTGGGTGGAGGATTGCAGGCATGGCGATTACCATAATGCACCCGGCGACGGCTCCGCATGGACAACCGGGGAGTGCACGTATCGTGTGCTTCGCGGCGGCTCGTGGAGCAACGATCCGCGGTATCTCCGAGCGGCCTTCCGCTTCATCAACGGTCCGGTCGACCGGTACGACATTTGGGGTTTCCGCGTGGGCCTGGGTTGGCAGGACTTAAATCGTTAATCTTTACAACTTTACCGTTTGTATTATGCACCACGGTGGTGCGTCTGGTGGTAGAAAAATAATCCATTGGGCGACTTCTTGATTGCTCTTACTGATCCATTGGAGTAGTATCCCCATATGGCTCGAACGGTTCCCGTCAGTGTCGTTGAGACACCGGAGTTCCTGTCGACAACACGCAAGCTCATGAGCGACGAGGAGCGTGCGTTGCTGGTGGATTATCTAGCCTATAATCCCACGGCGGGCGATCTCGTGCAGGGCACGGGCGGCATTCGCAAGCTGCGCTGGGGGCTGCAAGGGCGGGGCAAGCGCGGCGGCGCGCGGGTGATCTACTTTTATCACGATGCGGGCATGCCGCTCTTCGCGCTTACAGCCTATGCAAAGAACGAGCGGGCCGATTTGAGCCAGCAGGACCGCAACGATTTCCGCCAATTGACCGCGTTGCTGGTCGAGGCGTTCAAAAGGAGAAGACCATGAGCACCGTGGCCGAAAGCATCCGCCGGGGGCTTGAGCAGGCGGTGGCCTATGCCGAAGGAACGGCGGACGTGAACGCCTATCGCGTCCATGTTCCCGAGCAGATCGACGTGAAGGCGATCCGCGTCAAGCTGGAGATGACACAAGAGGAATTTGCCGGCCGTTTCGGCTTTTCGATCAATACCCTGCGGCATTGGGAACAGGGCTCGCGCGGGCCGGAAGGTCCCACGCGGGCGTATCTGCTGGTTATCGACCGTGCGCCGGAGGCCGTGCAGAAAGCCTTGCACGCATAAACGCTCGCGAAGTCACCGATTACCATTAGTTGGTATCATGGAAGAAGACATCTTTGCTACCGTAACACCCGGCGAGATCCTCCTGGAGGAATTCCTCAAGGGATATTCTCTCTCCCAGAACCAATTGGCGCGCGCCATCGGCGTCTCGCCCAACCGGATCGCCGAAATTATCAACAACCGGCGCGGCATCACGGCGGACACGGCGCTGCGCCTGTCGCTGTTCTTCGGCAATTCGCCGGAGTTCTGGCTGAACCTGCAAACCGGCTACGATCTGAAAATGGCGCGCCGCAAGCTTCCGAAGGAGGAAGCGGAAAGTATCGGGCGCGCGGCAGCCGGCTGACGGCGAGGCCCTACCGCAAATTCGCCTTCGCCACCTTGATCCACTCCTTATCGGCGGGCGTCACCACCACGCGCCTGGCGCTCGACGCGCGCACCACCTCCTGGAACAGCTCCCGCGCGGGCTGGATCTGCCCCTGCTTCAACAGCAGCAGCGCATAGCGCGAGCGTGCCTCGAACCCCGCGTAATAGCGCGAGACCGCTTCGTATTCGTGCAGCGAGTCCTCCGTGTGGCCCGTGGCTTCGAGCGCGCGGGCCAGCAGAAGGTGTGCTTCCTGATTGCGCAGGTTGGTGTGGCCTTCGAGCTTGTGCAGCGTCACAAGGCATGCCTCCGCATCCCCGCTGCCAAGCTCGGCGCGGGCGAGCCCCAGGAGCAAGGCCGGATCGTCGGCGAAAATGCCTGTTGCCGACGACCGGTAAAGATCGATGGCGTCCGCCCATTTTCCGCGCTTCTCGCATTCTTCGGCGAGCGCCCGCTTGGCATCGACCGAATCGACGAGTTGAACCTGCGCCACGCGCTCGCGCCATTCCTTGTTGGGGTCGAGCATGGTGCCGATGCCGGCTTTGACCTTGTGGGCGCCCCTGGTCTGGAACACGGCCGGGATGAGTTCGACCACCACATAGGCGATGGAGCCCACATAGGGCAGGAACAGGAGGATGAAGAGCCACCATTGCGAGCGGCCGGTTTTCATCGCGTGGACGGCGAGCGCTATGGCGATGATGAGGTAGATCGAGACGGCGGGGAACATGCGGTCACTCTTGAACGGGGAAGCGGGACGGGATTGGATAAATATAGAATTTGGCGGGGTGCTGGCAAGCCAAGGCGTTGTTCAATTTGGGCAAAACCCTCGGCAAATCCGCATCGCCATGAAGGAAGGTTATAACCCCTCACCCTGTCCCTCTCCCTATGGGAGAGGGAACGCCCTCTCGACGGCTGCGGCGGGACTCCCTCTCCCATAGGAAGAGGGCGGGGGGCAAGGGGTTATAACCTTCGTTCATCGCGCAACCTGTCATTATGTCGCGTACGTGCGAAAGCGGGGATCGATATCTAGTTGCCATTGGAACCGGAACTTGGCTTTTGCTCGTGCGCCTTAAGATGCGCGATCAGTTCCTGCGTGGGCCAGCAGGTTTGCGGCAGGCCTGCGCGCTTCTGGTAGGCGCCGGCTGCACTTCGCGTGCGCCCGCCGGCCTTGCCGTCGACGGTGTCGCGGTAAAGGCCAAGCTGGGTCAGCTGCTTTTGCATGTATTCGACATCGGCGGAGGGGATTTGCGCGGCCGCGTCCCATTTGCGCTCGAAACCGCCGGCACCGCGGATGCGGTCGCTCAGATCGCTCACGAACAGCGCGTAGAGGTCGGAGCGGTTATATTCGCGGATGGTCTGGAAGTTCTGGAGCGTGAGGAAGGCAGGGCCGAAGGTGCCCGCGGGCTGAAGGAGGGAGGCCTGCCAGCTTGCGGCGCCTTCCGGGAAGCGGTCTCCTTTAAGCGGGGCGATGCCCATCGCGGCCCATTCGCTCACCGGCTTGCGGATGTCGAGGTAGCCTAGCGAGCAATCGGCCTCAACGGCCGCGCGGACCTCGAAGCCCCAGGGTTGCGTCTTGTCCCAGCCCAGATGGGCGAGGTTGTTGGCGAGCGAGGCCAGCGCATCGGGGACCGAGTGCCAGATGTCCTTCTTGCCGTCGCCGTCGAAATCGACCGCATATTGGTAGTAGTCCTCGGGCATGAACTGCGCGAGCCCCATGGCGCCGGCCCAGGAGCTTTTCATGTCCCTGGCCTCGATGACGCCGTCCTGCACCAGCCGGATCGCATAGATGAAATTCTTCTGGAACAGCTCCTTGCGGGCGCCTGCATAGGAGAGCGTGGCCAGGACCTGCAGCGCGTTATGCGTGGAGTCATTCGATGTGCCGAACGCGGTTTCGCGGCCCCAAATCGCCAGCACGATGTACCGGTCCACGCCAAATTTAGCCTCGATGGCGTCGAGCGTGGCCTGATGAGCGGCATAGAACTTGCGGCCTTGCTGGGCCAGGTCGCCCAGGTACTTCGCTTTCAGGTACTGCTCAGGCGTGCGCACGAACTCCGGCTGGCCCGGCTGCTTGCCCGCCTGCTCCGGGATATCGAGGTCGGGCAGCGAGAAGTCGGCGGTCAGCCCGGCGGTGACGGTATCGTAGGTTCCGGGCCGGACGCCGTTTTCAACCGCTTTGGTCCGGAAAGCGGCGATGAATGCTTTGAAACCCTCCTGGGAGACCGCGGCCCCGGCCGGCAGGCTCGCCAGGAGCAGGAAAAGCGTTGAAAGATAGGCAAGCTGGGCCAGCACCTTTGCAGCCAATCTCGAAGTTCCGCCGTAGCTCATCGTTTTGCAAATCCTGGGGCAAGGGTAGATTGCCGGTTTGGGCGCGGCATTGCCGATGCGCCGCCAGCTTGGAGCTGAATTGTCTTGGCTCGCGACTGGGGCGAGAATTAGGGCGTTATCGCGGAGAGCTGGAGCGGAGGCCCGCGGCGTTCCACAGCCAGCGGAGAACCGTAAGGCCGGCCGCAGCCAGAACCGGCGCTGAAAAGAGCGCGGTGGCGGCACTGGCCAGGGTGATCTGGTCCTTGCCATCGGCGCCGGGCGAAAAGACCTGGCTTGGTAGAAAACGGGAAACGTCGCCGCCGAAGCTTCCCACGATGGGCTCCAGCAGCAGTATGGCCGCCACAAAAATGATGAGATAGTCCACCCTGCGGCGGGCCGCATAGCCAACCATGAAGGACGCCGCAGCCGCTTCCAATGCGGCAATCGCCAATACGATGGGCCAGCCTTGCATGAGCGCTAGATGGTCTGGTGGCGGGCGCGGGCGCACCGTTCGATAGCGGCGGTGACGAGCTTGTCGAGGCGGAGCTGGTCGCGTAAGAGCTCCAGGAAGCGGATTTCCTCATCCGGCACTTTGAGGTCCGCGGCGGCAACCTCTACGGCCAGCGCATACGCCGTCTCGTAGAGCTTCTTCGGCAGCGCGATCTCTATCTGCTCCAGCAGTTCGTCCAGGCCATCCTCCTTGCCCAGAAGTTCGCCGCACTTCTCCGCCGTTTTCGGGAGGTTGTCGAAGTCGAAGCCCATGAATACCGGCAGCTGCTGCACAATTTGGGAAATCCGCTCCAGCTCATGATCGGAGATCTGCCGGTCGACGGCGGACATGGTGATCATGATGTAAATCAGTGCTTCGTGCGGGGTGAGCTTCGGCATGGGTATGTCTCGTTGCTGCGCCAGGAATTGCCGCTTCGCCTCGTTCCGGTGCGAGCGGCTGCACCTCTAAATAGCGCAGTCTAAGGAATGAGTACATGCAGAAAAAATTTGGAGGCCGCTAAGTCCTCAAGAATTGCGGTCTTTGTCCAGGCCCCAGGAGCTTTGGCAGGCGGACAAAGCCGGCAATACTTAAGCTGCTTCCGGGAAAACGGGGGACAGGCGCAAGTTTCCCGCCGGCCCCTCCTTGTGCCAAACCAGGATCGATTTACCGCTCCTTTTCAGGGCGGGGCTCCAAATTATACCATTCCGGTCTGGTCTTTTCGCGCCTTGCGGATCGGCCAAAAATTTTTCGCCATCCGACTCGCTTATTTTGCTTCGAGCCTAACGCACCACCGCCTTGCTCCCCCAAAGCGGTTCCGGGTAAATTGGTTACACGGCAAGGTAATCGTCGAATTGCACTGTAGGTTGCTACCGGCTGCGGGTCCCGTAGTCTAAGTACCTTCCTCGTGCTGGAAACGCTCCAGCGTTGGGGGATGTTCGATTATGCGGCTTCTTATTCTTGCGGCAGCCAGTTCAGTTGCGATGACCTCGGTGGCCCTGTCCGCCGATTTGTACGTAGCGGCGGGGAGGCAGACGGACGATACGGCTATTCCGCTTGCCGTCTGGAGTGGCTTCTACGCCGGTATCAACGGCGGCTATGCATTCGATGCGCTCGGCAGCCATGGCGGAGTCGCGGACGAGGGCGGCTTAGGGGGCTTCCAGCTCGGTTACAATTGGCAGGGCCCGCTCAATTTGGGACCGCATGTGGTGCTGGGCGTCGAGGCGGATTTCGAGGCTGCGGGCATCGATCACACCGGAAACGATCTTATCAAATGGGATGACGGAACCACGAGTCCTGCCGTTCACCATAGGTCCATTGAGAATTTCGGAACCGTTCGCGGCCGTCTCGGCTATTCGTTCGGCCAGACGCTGGTCTATTTCACAGGCGGTTTCGCTTATGGAAGCCTGCTGAACACCTTCGATGCCGGGGACGCAGGAGGAGGCACGGGGGGCTTTCATACGCATTCGCATGCGGGCCTCTATCAGGCCGAGGGCATACAGACCGGTTACGTTCTGGGAGGAGGAATCGAGCACAAGCTTTCTCCTGCCTGGTCTGTGAAGGCCGAATATCAGTTCATCGACCTCGGCAATATCGACGCGTCAAATGGGCAGCAGTCCTACATCCGGACCAAGGATACGATGCTCGATACCGTTCGCGCCGGCATCAACTACCACTTCGGCGCGCCCGATTCCCCGTTCGCGGCGGATAGCGCGGGCGGATACAAGGACGGCGCCGGTACGCCCGGTATCTGGTCCGGGTTCTATCTTGGCGCCAACGGCGGCTACGCCTGGGGCGATGGCAAGCTTTCCAGCACGGACTGCGTTACCAGATTGGGTTGCACTGTGGACTCTGCGAAATTTGCCCAGGATGGCGGGTTTGGCGGCGTCCAGGCGGGTTACAACCTTCAGCTGGGCTCAATCGTCACCGGCTTTGAAGCCGACATTCAGTCCGCCGATGCGAAGGCCGGCCTGTCTACTCCTGCCGTGGCTGAGGCCTCCTCCGCTCTCAATTGGTTTGGGACCGTAAGGGGCAGGCTGGGCGTTCCCGTCCTCAACAACGGTCTGCTCTATGCTACCGGCGGTTTCGCCTATGGCGGGATAGAGGACAAGCTGAAAACCGCCCAATACGACGCGAGCGAAAGCAAGATTGCGATGGGCTACGCAGCCGGCGGCGGCTTTGAGTACGCCTTCGGACCGGAGTGGTCCCTGAAGGGCGAATATCTCTATATCGATCTTGGCAAGAGCGCCGCCACCGCATCTTCGGGAGGCACGCATGGCGGCCAATCGTCCGCAGTTATCGATGCACGGGATGCCTTCAGCGTGGTACGTGCGGGGTTGAACTATCACGTGACCCCGGTCTACGAGCCTCTGAAGTAGGCAAATTGCGCTCCACTTGGCAGCGGCGCCTCCGGGCGCCGTTTTCGTATCTGGCAGTGCCGCAACTTGTTTCAACGATTTCCCGCACTGGCCGTTTTCGCGTGACGGGCAGGTTCCGCCCGCTGCCGGCCAATCATTTTAACGCTCCATTGCAGGGGGCCCGGCTGGCACACTCTCATACAATTCTCCCGGCAATCCGCGCTGCTGCCGCCTTGCATCGGAAAGGCGGAAGGGGTTGATTGGATTTGTTGCCGGCTGCCCCGCTGTGCAGTTGCACATAAGGAGGACCTTATGAGGAAGATTTTCGCCGCAGGTTTGACGGCGCTTGCGCTTCTTGGCGCGCAGGCCGCCTTCGCCCAGCAAGAACCGGCGCCCGGGGCGGCGATGCCGGGTCATGCGCCTTGGAGTGCCGCGGACATGAGGGCGCTGACGGAGGTTAAAATCGCCGGGTTGAAGGCGGGTCTTGAGCTGTCGCCCGAGCAGGAAAAGAGCTGGCCGCCCGTCGAGCAGGCCTTCCGGGCCATAGAGGAATCCGGGCATGCGCGCCAGGCCAGGATGCGCGATATCGTGAAATCGGAAGACGGGATTGCAATGCTTAGGGCGCGCGCCGAGGCGATGGAGCAGCGCGCGGCGGACTTAAGAAAGCTCGCCGACGCCGCCGAGCCGCTCTACCGCACGCTCTCCGGCGAACAAAGGCACCGCCTGCATTTTCTAGTACGGATGATGATGCTCCATCGCCAGCCTCATCATCCCGGTGGCTAGCAGCTTGGCCCTCGCCAGAGCTGTTGTCCGGATGACCGCTGCCCAACCCCCCCGTTTGGCGGCGGTCATTCTGTTTCAGGGGGTTCAGAAGCGCGGATTTGAGGCCGGAAGCCCCGCGCGCTTGGCGCTCATCTGCGCCGCGGAGGGAGGTGGCCTTTCGGCGGCAAACATTAAGCCATTGTATATCAAAACTTAATTTTGAATGAAGACGGCGGTTGAGGCTAGCCGCCGCCGGGGCCAACGCCCGAAAAGCGCATTGAAGCAAACGCACAGGGAATTTCGCTAAAACTTGCGACGATTTAAACTTTGTCAACTTTTCAACCTTAGATTGTGCTAACGGAGTAGCGCAACCAAAAGGAAATTTCGTGACATGATCGCAGACCTCGTACGTGTCCAGCCAGACGACCAGAGCCTTAAATCCAACTATCTCGTCTCATTGCGGATGATCGAGAGGCTGCACCGCCTCCTGCTCGACCTCATCAAGGACGAGTTCGAGCGCGTCGGACGCACCGACGTCAACAGCGTGCAGGCGCTCCTGCTCTTCAACATCGGCGACATCGAGCTGACGGCGGGTGAACTCAAGACGCGCGGCCTCTATCTCGGCTCCAACGTCTCCTACAACCTGAAGAAGCTGGTGGAAAGCGGCTACATCCACCATCAGCGCTCGCGCACCGACAAGCGGTCGGTCCGGGTGAAGCTCACCGACAAGGGCAAGGCCATCTCGGAGATGGTGAACAAGCTCCTGGAGCGGCAGCTCACCATGATCGAGAAGGTCGGCGGCGTCGGCGTGCCGGATCTGAAGAACTTCAATCAGATCTCGGTCAAGCTCGAACGCTTCTGGGGCGACCAGATCCGCTACCAGCTCTAATCCGTATTTCTCACGGACTACGCGCGCCCTGGTGCGGCCCCATGAGAAACGCGGATATTGGAATGCGCAGGCTCCCGTTGACGGTTCAGCCCGGCGCGCGCCAAGCAGGCTTTGCCTTCAAGGCTGCGCGCCGCATTCCTTAAGCCACCTTAAGCCAGCGGCGCGGGACACTATCTTGACGGCACCCCGCAACAGCGGTTAGATCTTGCCACTCGCTCCGGTTGCAAAGGAAACTTGGGAGATGAAGCGCTATCTGCTTGCGTGCCCGCTTGGCGTGCTGCTGGGCCTTTGGGCCGGCGCTGGAGCCAACGCGCAATCCCCGATGCCGGTTGGGGTCTGGCGCAGCCAAGCCGGTGCGTCGTTCCATATTTCCCCGAACGGTACCTGCGCCTACACCGGTACCCAAGAAAGCTGGCTCGGGCGCTGCTACTGGAGTCCGAATTCCTTCGGAGGGGTGCTGACGCTCGACGCGGGCGAACGGGGCGGGGCCGAATATAATGTCCGCTGGCTCGACGCAGAGCGGTTTAGCATATTGGGCGACGATTTTTACCGCAGACCGTAAGAAATAGCTCCAGCTAATCAAGCCTTTGGATACCATTCCGCCGCATGATTGCCGGAGTGGATTTCATCCGGCGGGGTGCAATTACAATTGCGCCGGGGCCGGGCGTGGGCTGGCGAAAATGGCATCGAGTTTGGTAGACAGGTTGCGCTATGTAGCGTACGCGGCGATGGCTGTGCTGGGCGTGCTGGCCTATATTTGGCTGACGCCGGACGCTTCCGCGCCTCCCGCTGCGAGGTATGCGGATAGCGCCACCGATTCGCTGCCGGCTGCGCATTTTTCCGGCGAGGGAATAAGTGCGGAACCGCGCCGCGACCTCTTCTTTGCCGCCACGGAGGCGCAAGCGGACCAGGCCGATGCCGCACCCGTATACGTTGCGCCCGTCTCCGCACCTGTCTCCAGGGAAGGCGATCCATTCGCAGGCCTGAGGGTGATGGGCTTCTTCCAAGCCGGCCAATCGGTCACAGTTTTGCTTTCAACGGGACCGTCGCTTGAGACGATTGGCGTCGGGCAGGCTTTCGGCGCCGGCGGTTCCTTGAGTGTGTCGGGGGTCGAAGGGCGGACCGTCAAGGTGGTGGATGCGGCTTCGAACGCATCGCGCACCTTCACGCTGAGCGAGGAGTGAGCCGGGCGCGGTTCTCTGGGGACAATGAAGGGCAAGGCTTGCCCGGCCTTTACGCGGCTTACTGGTTGCATTAGCCTGTGAATGCGACTCATGCGTGCATAGGCAAGCGGGAGGTTCCGGGCGGTGCCCGGAAGTGTAACTCCTGCGGCGTAGCGAGTGGGCATTTCGTTCCAACCCCTGGGGGGCGGTCTCCGAAAGAGACTGGGCGGCCTATACCCAAGGCTTCCCGTCCCTTGTCAAGCGTCGCGGTGCCGATGAGCTGGAAACAAACGGCTGTACTCGTGCTTTGCATGCCCCTGTGGGGTTGCAGCGCCATGCAAGGCGGATGGCCGGGTATGGAGGCGCCGGAAAGCGGCGATGCCGTTGTAGAGGCCAGTTCCAAGGGGCCGGGCTCCTGCGGTGGCGGCGGAGAACGCCCGCTGCAGCATGTGCTGGAGCTTCGCGAGGCATATAGGGGCTCGGGAAATCAAGCGGGTGAGAGACAGCTCGCTCGCGCCGAGGCGGAAGCTGCCGGCTATTTCCTTTGCGCGGGGCAAGCGCTGGCTAAGCAGGAACGCTACCAGGAAGCCGTAGAGCAATACGATCTTGGGCTGGTCGCTCAACCCGCCAACACGGAATTGCATGCCGCCCGCCAGGCCGGGCTTCGCCAGAAGGAAGCCGCCCGTCTCTTTCTCGAAAGCGAGCGTTCCAAGGCGGTGGGCAATTTCGACCTGGCGGAAACCTTGCTCAAGGAGGCGGGAACGCTGGACGGCGGCAGCACCAATCTGAAACGTGAATTCAGCAAGCTCAACAAGGAAAGATTAGCGGGCGACCAGCATAAAGCGCTGGCTGCATTCAAATCGGCTACACCCATCGCGCTGAATTTCCGGGATGCGAAGTTAAAAGATGTTTTGAAAGTTGCGGGCGCACCGTATTCGCTGAACTTCGTCTTCGATAAAGCCGCCGCCAATCTGGAAGTAAACGTCAGCGCAACGAACGTGACGTTCGAGCAGGGGCTCGGCATGATCATGCAATCGGCCAACGCCGATTACAAAGTGCTGGGGCCGAACTCGCTTCTGATTTACGAGAACACGCCGGAAAAGAAGAAGCAGTACGAAGACCGGTACTTCAAGACCTTCCATCTGTCGACGCTCAAAGCCGACCGGATGGCGGAGATCGTCAAGTCGGCGATGGATATCAAGACCCTGGTCGCCAATAACGACCTTGGAACCATCGAGGTCCGGGACACGCGCGAGACCCTCGACGTGATCGAAAAGCTCGTCGCCGCAAACGACCGTAAGCCCGCCGAGATCATGCTCAATGTGGAAATTCTGGAGGTGGACCGCACGAAGGAGGATCAGCTAGGCCTCAATTACGGCAGCGCCATCACGGCGCAGGTGCCCAATGTTTCGTTCCGGCAACTCGTCACCGGGGCGGCGATCGCCAATCAAAGCGTTGTTACATTTCCAACGGTGACCTTGAACTACCTGAAAAGCGATGCCGGCGCCCGCACTTTATCCAATCCGCGCGTCCGTACCGTCGATGGGCAGCCGGCCAAAATCCATGTGGGCGACCGGGTGCCGCTGCAATCGGCGTCTATCCAGGACGCGACGGGACAAAGCCGGGTTCTTTACGAATACCACGACGTGGGCATCAAGCTCGACGTTCTGCCCAAATATCATCTCGACGATTCGATCTTTGTCGATCTCAACATCGAGGTAAGCGCGCTCGGAACGAATATTGGGACGGATGCGGCTCCGGCCTACGAAATCGGAACGCGCAACGTCCATACGACGATGATCTTGCGCGAGGGCGAAACGGCAGTGCTGGCGGGGCTCATCTCGGACGACGAGCAGAAAAGCCTCAACGGCCTTCCCGCGCTTTCCTCGAACAGCATCCTGGGCCACCTATTCTCCACAGCACACTATAAGGACGATAGAACGGACCTTTTGCTGACGATTACGCCGCAATTGGTGCGGCCGCAGTCCCTGCCTAGCCGCAGCACCACGGATTTTTATAGCGGCACCGATGCCAGCTATTCCACCCGTTCCGATCAAGTAATGGCGAAAAAGCAGCACGATTCCGGAGAGCCGCTGCGCTTCAACATCAATCCCGCAAATGGCCCCGATCAACCCAGGTAGAGATATGAAAGCGCGGGGCTGGATCGCGGGGGCGCTTTGGCCGCGCCTTGGGGTTCGCGCAGGCGGAACTGGCGAGGCGCGAGGGTCGGCCTTGATGGAGATGATCGCCGTCCTTTTCATATTGTCGGCCTTGGCCGCGATGGCGGCGCCTTACGCCCGGAAGAGTTTCCAGCGCGGCAAGGAGCTTCAATTGCGCGAAACGCTGCGCACGGCCCGGACCGCAATCGACCGCTTTCACGCCGATTGGGAAAAGAGCCGGGGCCGCCAGGAGGCGGACGCTTCCGCCGCTCAGGTACCGGATTTAGAGCCAAAATCGAAGTTTCCCGCCAGCGGCTACGGCTATCCCCTGACGCTGCACATCCTGGTGGATGGCGTCGAGAGGCCGGACAAAAAAGGGGAATACAGGAAGTATCTGAGGTCCTTGCCCGCCAATCCGTTCGCGCGGGCAGGCACGCCATTGGACAAGCAGTGGACCTTTGTGAATTCGCAGCCCGCGGGTTCGCAGATCGCTACGTCTTCCTACGGGCAGACGCTCGCGGAAGCCTCCCGGAAGGAGAGGGATATCTACGATTTGCACCCGCTAACGCCTGGGGTGGCGCTCGATGGGACACGCTATGCGGATTGGTAAGAGGCTGCGTAAGCGCGCCGGAACTGGCGCTCGCAGCGCAGGCTTCACGCTCATGGAGATGGTGATCGTCCTTGCGATCATCGGCATTCTGGCTTCGATCGTGTCGCCTGCGGTCATGAGCGCGGTGGCGCGCGCGCGGGAGGCGGCGCTGCAGCAGGATCTCAAGGTCATGCGCAAGCTCATCGACGACTATTACGGGGATAAGGGAGCCTATCCGCCATCGCTGCAAACGCTGGTGGAGCAGGGCTATATGAGGGGGCTTCCGCGCGATCCCGTGAACGGCAACCAGGCGCAGTGGAAAACGGTTCCCGCGAAGGAAGGCGGTATATCGGATGTGCGGTCCATCTCCCGGGAGCGCGGCGGCAACGGCGTGCCCTATTCCGATTGGTGAAACGGGTTCCGGTTTTCGATGCGGGCCGCGAGGCGCATGTAGTCGTTGGAGCGCTTGAGGCGATACTTTACGCCAGCCAGCGGACAGTTGCGTCAGGCTTGCAAATGCGATTATGCAGAGCCGTCACGCTTGAAGGACTTGGATGAGCCTCGCTCTTTATGCCGCAATCGCCGGGCTGATGCTGGTGTCGCCCTTTACCGGGCGCGCCGCGGCTGCCTTCGTGATGGTTGGGCTCGACGGCTTGGGGGCTCCAGAGGAGGATGCGGCTGCCGGGATTGCCGGACGGCGGTATCTGGCCGCTGCAATGCAAGCCGCGTTTTTTGCGGGAGCGGTTTGGGCGAGCATTGCCGTTGAGCGGGAGGCGGCCCCTGGTGCCATTCTTCTGTGCTGGCTTCTGATCGTCCTTTCGGTTTTCGACATCTTGGCCTTCGTGCTGCCCGATGTGCTGACCTACGCGCTGCTTGCTTCCGGTCTGGCAGTTGCCTTGGTGCAGGGGCAAGACGAGGCCATGTTGCGGATTGCAGGGGCGGTTGCGGGCGGAGGAAGCCTCCTGCTTGTCGCGTTTCTTTACCGGCTTGCCGCCAGGCGCGATGGGCTCGGCCTTGGCGACGTGAAGCTTTTTGCTGCCGCCGGCGCCTGGGTTGGGATCGAAGGGCTGCCTCAGGTCTTGCTGGCCGCTTCCTTGTCGGGTCTGTTGTATGCGTTCATCGGTCCTGGCACGCCTGAAGCGGGCTTTGGACACAAGAAGATCCCCTTTGGGGCGGGGCTCAGCCTGGCTTTGTGGCTTACATGGCTTTATGGACCTGTGCTTTTTTAGCTATCGATATTCCCTGCGGAGGGCACGGGTGCTGACTGAAAAAAGGGCTGGCGCAGCCGGTTATACCTTCCCGTTCGTTCTCGTAATTCTAGCGGCGATGGCTGCGGGGGGGCTGCGCCTTGAAATGTCCGCGGACTATAGTTTGCGGCGCGACCGGGAGGAGGAGCTGCTTTTTCGCGGGCGTGCCTATATGCGGGCCATCGGTGCCTTTTACGCAGAGAACCAGCGGTATCCGCGGAGCCTCGGCGAACTCGGCGGAGAAGAGGAACCGGCCAAACCCCGGTACATCCGGCAACGATACAAAGACCCCTTCACGGGCCGGGATTTCGTGCCGGTTCAATCGGAGGAAGGTTCGATTACCGGAGTGGTCAGCGCAAGTGGCAGAGCACCTCTGCGCAAGGCCGATTTCGAGAAGGATCTTCTTGGCTTCGACAAGGCGCAGACATACAGGGAATGGAAATTCGAATGGCGGCAGCAGGAGGGCTCTTAGGCTTTGCCTATGCTGTGCCTCCCGCAAACCTGTCAGGACCGGTGCCCTAATGCCAAGAATATTCGTCAAGCAATTCGAGGTGGCCGGGGACGCGATCGATGTCATGGGCCACGTCAACAACCAGGAGTATTTGCGCTGGATGGAGGAGATCGCCATCGAGCATTCCACCGCGCAAGGGTGGCCGATGGAGCGCTATCTGAAGAGCGGAGGGGCTTGGTACGTCCGCTCGCATTTCATCGAATATCTCCGGCCGGCCCTGCTTGGCGACAGGATCGCCATATGCACCTGGGTGGCGGGGATGGACGAGCGCACGTCGCCGCGCCGCACGCTGTTTTTGCGCAGTGGCGGGCGCCGGCAAATCCTGGCGCGGGCGGAGACGCAATGGACCTTCGTGGATATGAAGCGCGGACGGTCGATTGCGATCCCGGACGAGGTGCGGGAAGCCTTCGAAATCGTGGCGTCCGAGGAGGAAGCGCTGCGGGAGGCCGGATTTTAGCCGGCTCCCATGGTTGCGCTTAAGGCTGCAGGTGCTGGATGGCGGCTTGGTACTGAACCTTGAGGCAGGGAACGCTGCTGGCGCAGGCTTCCCTGTTCCTGAGCCAGTTGCGCTGCGCATGAAGTATCACTTGGCGAGCGATCGGGTTGGCCGTCTGCAGCTTTTGGGCATAGAGCTTGTCCACCTCCTGGTCGAGTTGGGCCAGCTCGGGATTGCCGCAAATCGCAACCTCGACGGGCGTGCTGGGGGTGGCGCAGTCGAAGCTGGGCTTGCCCTGCGGGGCGGACGCCGGGGCGGCAGGCAGAAACGAGGGGCGGAGCCTCTGAAGCTGCTGCTGATATTTCGCGGTCAGGCAGGCTGCGTCGGTCGAGCAGGAGAGCGCGCCCGCGATCCACTGGCGCTGGCTGTACACGAGTTCTTTCCGTCTGCCCTCGTTTATGGACCTTAGAGACTGTATGTAAGCCTGGTTGAGCTGGTTATCGAGCAGCGACAGCACCGGATTGTTGCAAATCGTCACCTCGGCGTCGGAATGGCGCTGCCGGCAATCGAAGCTCGGCCTGGAGGGGCCAACCGGCTGGCCGGCGGCGAGCGTGACCGGCGTCCAGGTGGAGGACGCCGTAGTGCGCGGTTGGGTCTCGGTCTGCAGGCTTGCAAGCTTGACGTTCGCCTGGGATACGAACGGCGAATCCGGATAGGCCGCGATGAATTGCCGGAGGGCCTCCGGATTAGATGTGTCGCGGACCCAGCCCCAGGCCTCCGCCGCTTCGGACGATTTCGTGCTGGCTTCGGCCACCGAGGTTCCGGAGCCTTCGCCATCCTTGAAATAAAACCGCTCGGAGAGCGCGGAGTGATCCCATGGGATTTGCTGGCCGCCCGTGGCCTGCGCGACATCGTTGCGCACGACGATCATCAGGTCGCTGACCGACAGGCCGGGGCTCCCGATGTGCGCCTTGAGCGCGGTTGTGAACGGAGAGTTGCGGCCGGCGCCGTCGCTGGCGACGTGTCCCGGCTGGGTTGCGAACGCGATGAAATAGCCGAGGTCGGGCGCGGTCGTCATGGCGAGGCCCGCATTCGCGTTGACCGCGCGCGTGCCAAGGCTTTCGCCGAGTGCCGCCGCGAAGGGATTGTTGCGGCAGGCATCGAGCATGATGACCTTGGTCTTGGCGCTCTCCAAGAGCTTTTGCACGAAATCCAGCGTCACCGTCTGGAATTGCAGGTCTTCCTTGGCGGACGGCGCATCGACCGGCACGAGATAGTTGATGCCGTCGATTTGCATCCCGTGGCCAGAATAGAAGAACAGCGCGACATCGGCGCCCGTGGTGACGCGGGAAAATTCGTGGAGCTTGGCGTCGAAGCCTGCCTTGTTGAGGTTCGTGCCCGAAATCACCTTGAAGCCGAGCCCTTCGAGCGCTGTGGAGATGTCTTCGGCGTCATGGGGAGGGTTGGGAAGGCGGGGCTGGCCGATGTAGTCGCCGTTGCCGACGACCAAGGCGACGCGGGATTGCGCAATGGTGGGCTGCGCAAGGAGGCAAGCGGCGAATGCAAGAATGAAACTGTAGCGCGCGGTGGCCAAGATGGAGCCCTCTCGTAAAGTCCTGGAAGAATCTGTATCGCTATCCTGCGGGAGCGGCAACGCCAGCTTTAACAGTCGCTGACACATTTGGGGAAAAATTTGGGCAAAATCGCGGGCTGGTGGTGGCGGCGATGTTTGTGTCTCCAGGCAATGCCGGATTGCCCCATTTTCACCCAGCACGCCGGATAGCAGCATCACGGGGATGCAATTGCAGGGGGAGTTTGTCCATGGCGCGCACGGCTACATGTGCGTTTTTTGCCGCGCTGGTGCTGGTGTGTACGGCGCTGGCGCCCGTTTTCGCAAATGGTTTGAGCGAGGAAGACGTCAAGGCGTATCACGTCCGCGTTGCCGGCCTGCATCAGGCAGGCAAGTATGCGGAAGCGCTCAAGGCTGCGGAAGAATGGCTGAAGGCGGCTGAGGATTCCGAGAGCCCCAAGCCGGGCGTGGAAACGGCCAAGGCTTTGGGAGCCGTTGCCTGGCAAGCGTTGTTCGCGAAGCGTCCCGAGCAGGCGCTGGCCGCAACGCAACGGGCGATGAAATTGGCGCCCGGCACGGTCTGGATCAAGACCAACTATGCGCACGCGCTGCTGTTTCTCGGCCGGACCGATGAAGCGGTTGCCGCCTATGGCGCTCATAAGGGCGAGGTCTTCTCGGGCAAAACCAAGTGGGAGGCCGCGATCCGCAAGGATATCGCCGAATTCCGGAAGCATGGGCTTGGCCGCCCGGAAATGGAGCGGGTCGAGGCTGCGCTGGCCATTCCGGCGGCGGAAGTAGCTGCGAAGTCCCCAGCGGCAGTGGCCGCTGCGAAGTCTCCGGAGCCGGCGCCAAAGCCCGCGGAGGCCACTCCAAAGGCTCCAGTTTCCGAGGCAAAAGCGGCGGAGGCTGCTCCAAAAGTTCCCGGCCCAGCACCGAAAGCCGTAGACGCTGCCGCGAAGGCTCCAGAGCCTGCGCCAAAAGCGGCAGAGTCTGCTCCAAAGGCTTCCGGCCCCGCCCCGAAAGCTGCAGAGGCTGCTCCGAAGGCACCGGCACCGAAGGCTGAAGAGGCCGCGCCGAAGACACCGGCGCCAGCGCCAGGCCCTGCCAGCGCGGCTACGAGGGCCTTGGACCCGGCTGCGAAAGCGTCAGAGTCCGCTCCGAAGGTTCCCGAACCCGCGCCTAAGGTGGCCGCACCGGTAGCAAAGCCCGGCGGGGCGGCTCGCGATGCGCAAACGACGCCGCCTGTCAAGGTAGCGGGCGCCTGCGAGGTTCCAGTTGCGGGGGATGGGCCGAGCCACATTGTCGGCGTTGCGGTCATCCAGGTGCACAAGACGCCGGATGGCGATGGGCCGGTTACAGTGGAACTTAAGAGAAACGACCTCGTGACGGTCAAGGCTTGCGATGGCCCATGGGCGTTGATCGTGCGCAAGGGCGCCGAAGTGGGCTATGTGCGCTACGGCGGTCTCGAACGGGTAAATTGATTTCAGAAGCGCTCGCCCGTGGTTCCGGATTGGTGGGGGACGGTGCCGGCGGGCCGGACGCTGCGGCCCATGCGCTATAGACCGGTACGCCTGTAATATTAGTCAGGCAATTCCGGCGCCGCCGCGATGGCAATGCGGCGATTGCGCGGCCCACGCTCCAGGAACGCTCATGCGGCATCGGCCTCCAAATCCGGGATCGCGAGTTCGCGCCTCAGCGGAACTCGCTCGCCTTGCCGTAGGCCGCGGGCGGGCCGTCCTTCGCGAACTGGAAGGCGTACCAGCGCTCGCCGTCCAGCTCGGTTTCGGCCTTGGCCACGTAGCCGGCGCCTGCCTTGAGTTCGGCGAGTTTGGCTGCGGCGGGATCGGGCGCGATGCGAAGGATGACGCCGTCCTTGACGGCGGAAGCCATCCTGGTGGGATCGATTGGCGTCAGCTTAGGAGGCGCGGCAAGCAAAGAGGCCAGCTGCGCAGGGGTCTTGGATGGGGCTTTTAGCGGCTCCATTATAGTGGAGATCGTTGCGAGATTGGAGGCGGAGGGGAGGCCGGGTAAAACGTACAACTTGCCGGCGGCCCGGAAAATGAGCGTGGGAAAGCCGGAGCGCCCATGGGCGCGAGCCGTCAGCGTGGGCTTGATGGCCGTCATAAGCGCTTCGTTCACCCCTTCGGCGAAGCTTTCCGCAGGCGTCAGGGGCTCCTGCGGCGCGGGCGAGCGGCCGTATATTTTGGCCAGGTTTGCGGGCGAGCGGGAAAAGGCGGCCCGGCCGATCTTCACGCGATCCTCCTGGCTGTGGGGGCCGGTCAGAATGAAGCGGTACTCAACGGCGGGCGCAGCTTTCACGAGGTATTCGTGCAACTGGGCGCAGACCGGGCACCATGGGGACGCGATGACGTAGACCTTCCTCGGGCTCGGCTTGGTGGCTGCGATCCAGTAGGAGTTTTCTAGCGCGGAAAGCAGCTCGGCATCGGATAAGGAAGCCTTCTGCGCCCGGACCGGGCCGGCCGCGAGCGTCAGAACGCACAGCGCCAAGGCGGCAAGCGCCGCGCTCAAGCGGCGCGCTTGAACAAGTCTCATGCCAGCCTCCATAAGTTACGTCTTCCGGCCGCCGCATCGGTGCTCCAGGCACCCCCAAAAGCGTTCACTTTGATAGGCAGAAGCCTGCCGATTTTAGCCAAATTGAGACATTTCGATTTCGGCCGCCTTGCGATGACGGCGCGCGCCGCGAAAGCGGTCAGAATTTCTGGCGGCGGGTATAATCCGGAAACGGAAATGGCCGGGACAAGCCCGGCCATTTCGTCTGTCTTGCGTGAGTACGCCTTAGTGGTGCGCGAGCACCGCGAGGATCAGGAGCGCCACGATGTTCGCGATCTTGATCATCGGGTTCACCGCAGGGCCGGCGGTATCCTTGTAAGGATCGCCAACCGTGTCGCCCGTCACGGAAGCCTTGTGCGCCTCCGAGCCCTTCATGTGACGCTTGCCGTCCTTGTCGACGAAACCGTCTTCGAAGGACTTCTTGGCGTTATCCCATGCGCCGCCGCCCGAGGTCATCGAGATGGCGACGAACAGGCCCGTCACGATCACGCCGAGCAGCATGGCGCCGAGCGAGGCGAACCCTGCGGCCTTGCCACCGATCCAGGTGATGAGCGCAAACACCACGACCGGCGAAAGCACCGGAAGCAGCGAAGGAATTATCATTTCCTTGATCGCCGCCTTGGTCAGCATGTCGACCGCATTGGCGTAGTTGGGCTTCTCTTTGCCCTCCATGATGCCGGGATGCTCGCGGAACTGCCTGCGAACTTCCTCGACGATGGAACCGGCTGCCCGGCCCACGGCTGTCATGCCCATCGCTGCGAACAGGTACGGCAGAAGGCCGCCGAACAGGAGGCCAACCACGACGTAGGGGTTGGAGAGCGAGAAATCGACCGTCAAGTCCTTGAAGTACTGGAACTTGGACGAATTAAGTGCCGCCTGGGCGGTGAAGTACTTCAGGTCTTCGGTGTAGGCCGCGAACAGCACAAGAGCGCCAAGGCCCGCCGAACCGATGGCATAGCCCTTGGTCACGGCCTTGGTGGTGTTGCCGACCGCGTCGAGCGCGTCCGTCGTCTTGCGCACGGCGGAAGGCAGGTTCGCCATCTCGGCGATGCCGCCCGCGTTGTCCGTAACCGGGCCGAAAGCGTCGAGTGCCACGACCACGCCGGCCAGCGCCAGCATGGTGGTCACCGCAATCGCGATGCCGTAGAGCGCCGCGAAATGATAGGCGATGAGGATGCCCGCGATGATCACAAGCGCCGGAAGTGCCGTCGACTCGAGCGAGACGGCGAGGCCCTGGATCACGTTGGTGCCGTGGCCGGTCACCGAGGCTTGCGCAATCGAACGCACCGGGCGGTAGCCCGTGCCGGTGTAGTACTCGGTGATTACGACGATGAGCGTCGTCACACCGAGCCCGACGATGCCGCAATAGAAGAGCTGCATGCCGGTGAAGGCCACTCCGCCCGCCTTGAGCGTCGTGTCGAGGCCAACCAGGCCCTCGGTGACGCCGTAAACGGCAAACAGCGAAAGTATGCCGGTTGCGATGAAGCCCTTATAGAGTGCGCCCATGATCGAGTTGTTCGAGCCGAGCTTCACGAAGAAGGTGCCGATGATCGAGGTCACGACGCAAGAGGCGCCAATCGCGAGCGGATAGAGCATCATGCGGCTAAGAAGTCCTGCGTCGTAGGCGAAGTAGATCGACGAGAGCACCATGGTCGCAACGACAGTCACGGCGTAGGTCTCGAAGAGGTCGGCCGCCATGCCGGCGCAGTCGCCGACGTTGTCGCCAACGTTGTCGGCAATCGTGGCCGGGTTGCGCGGATCATCCTCGGGAATACCCGCTTCGACTTTGCCGACGAGGTCGGCGCCAACGTCCGCACCCTTGGTGAAGATACCGCCGCCAAGACGGGCGAAGATCGAGATCAGCGAAGCGCCGAAGCCGAGCGCCACGAGCGCGTCGATCACCTTGCGGTCGCCCGGCTCATAGTGCAGCACGCCGGTGAGGACGCCGTAGTAGCCGGCGACGCCCAAGAGAGCCAGACCCGCGACGAGAAGACCGGTCACGGCACCGGCCTTAAAGGCCATGGACAGGCCCTGGGCCAGTCCTTCGCTCGATGCCTGGCAGGTGCGCACGTTAGCGCGGACGGACACGAGCATGCCGATGAAGCCAGCTGCACCCGAAAGAATGGCGCCGATCAGGAATCCGATGGCAACCGTAAAGGAGAGAAGGAAGGCCAGAAGCAGGAAGATGACGGCGCCCGCTATGGCGATGGTCGTATACTGCCGGGTGAGGTAGGCTTGCGCGCCTTCCTGAATGGCGGCGGCGATTTCCTGCATGCGTTTATTTCCCGGGCTCGCCGCGAGCAGCGACCGGGTGGTGAGCGCTCCATATACAATGGATAAGGCGCCGCCACCGATGATGTACCAAAGAACTTGGTTCATAGGTTGAGGTCCTGGACTTTAAGAGTTGGGCAGATATGCCGTCTTGCCCCCCGGGAACTCCGAATCGATAGCGAGGGCCAATGCTTCCCCCCCGTGAAGGCGGCCGGACTTTAGGAAACTTGGGGGCTCAGTGCAATAGGGGATTGACAATTGCGCCCGGTGGCACAGCGGCCGCCTAAGCAGCGCCTGCACGTGAGGTTTTTTGCGTTACCTCGCATAAGTAGAACTTTATACCTTGGTAGCAGAAGAGCGGCTGCGGCGGCCGCTTTCAACCGGTGCGCTGTAAGACCTTTCTTAGCAATTTTGGATATGATTGCGGCCGCCGGCGCGTCCGGGAAGGCCGTTCCCGCACATGGCGTGCAACTGCGGGCTTTGCACCCATTTCTTGCGCCATATTGGAGTCGTGGCGCCTCCAAATTATGGCCCAGTTTGGGAGAACTACTGGGCGTGAATTATGCCGATGGTCTAACCCGCTTTCCAGGAGACGGAAGCATTATGATCCGGTTCTATGCCAAGAGACTCGAGCGCGATCTGAAGCGCTGGCATGAAAGAGGCTGGGTGACTGCGGAGGGCTACCAGGCGATCCTGGCTGAGCAGGCGCAGGGTGCGAAACTCCTCGCAAGCGCAGCGCTGGCTGCCATTGGCGCGATCCTGCTGGGCGTAGCCGCCATTAGTTTCGTCGCGGCGCACTGGGACGCGATCCCTAGAATTGTCCGGGTCTTGACGCTTATAGGAGCGCTATGGGCTGCCTATGGCGGCGCGGCCTATTTGCATGAGCGCGGGCTTCCCGCTTTCGCTCAGGCCGCAACACTCGCGGGCTCGCTGTTCTTCGGCGCCGCCGTGCTGCTCATAACCCAGATGTATCACATCGACACGGGGGATATGCCCGGCTTCATGTTCCTGTGGATGCTCGGGGCTGCGGTTGCCGGCGTCCTGTTCGGGTCCGGCTTGACGCTTGGCTGTGCGGTGGTGCTGGCGAGTGCGTGGAATTTTAGCGAATTGACGGTCATGCCCCAAACCGTCCAGTGGCATTTCCTTCCCGTTTGGGCCGCCTTGACGGCGGCCATAGCCTGGAACCGCTCCGGTCTTGGCCTCTACGTTGCCGCCGCTTCGCTGGCCACATGGATTATTTGCATCGGCCCCATCCTGCCGTCCCATCCCTATACGATTGTCGCGGCAATCGGAGCGGCAGGCGTTGCCGTATCGGCTGGAATTGTGGCGGCGGCCAGGGACGATCTGGCAAGGCGGATCGCGGTGCGCGCCATTCCCTTCTGGATGATCGTATGCTTTGGCGGCCTCTTCCCGCAGGACATCGATTCGAGCGCGATCGTTGCCGAGACCGCACTCGGGATCGTGGCCGGCGCAGGTATCGGCTACCTCATGCTGAGCGAGGCGTATCCGCAGGCGCAGCCAATCGCGCCCCTGCTATTCGCCTATGTGCTGAGCGTGGCGTTTTACGGCCTGTGCGTTGTCCAGTTCCACCGCCATTCCGCCTTTCAAACTGTAATTATGACAGCCGGCCTGACCTTTGCCGCCCTGGCAGGCGCCTTGGCGTGCGGCGTTCAGGTCCGCAGCCGCTCCGTGATGTGGCTTTCTTATGCCGGGCTCATGACGGAGACGCTGTGGCTCTATAACGACAAGCTCGGCAACCTCATCGACACATCCCTGTTCTTCCTGATCGCAGGTGCCGCCATGTTCGGCCTGGCCTTTGTGCTCATGCGCTATGGCGGCGCAGGCCGGGAAACGGAGGCCCGCCCATGAACTCGCGCATCTGGAAATCGCGCTTCTGGCTCGCAGCAATCGTAGTGTCGCTTCTGCAAACCGGGGCCATCGGCAGCATCCTCGCCGGCCGCGCCTTGCATCTGGTCCAGGGCCGCGAAATCCTGATCGCCGTGATTCCCGTCGATCCCCGGGATCTGCTTCGCGGGGACTATGTGCGGCTGAACTACGAGATCTCCAGCCTCCCAAGCTCGCTCGTCCAGGAACCGGATCGCGTCGCATCGGGAGCTACGGTATATGTCACCTTGGAGCGCCAGGAGCCGCCTGAAGACGGGAAATGGAGTGCTGCCGCAATTTCTACCGTGCGGCCGGCGGCGTCGGGAACGGATGACAGGATCGTGTTGCGCGGGCTTACCAAATCGTGGGGACGCGAGGGCCGTATCATGCTGGACTACGGGATCGATAGCTATTTCGTGCCGGAAAACACAGGGGGGGACCTGGAGAAAGCTGCGCGCGAAGGCACCGTCAAGGCTATCGTTAGCGTGGATCGTGGCGGAAAGGCTGCGATCAAGGGGCTCGTTGTAGGCGGGGTGCGCCAGACCGAGCCCCTGTTCTAAGGGCCCGTCCCGCGATCTCAGAGAGCGAAGTGCTCCGGCCGCCCGATGGAAACGCGGTCCCAGCCGCTTCCGTTGAATTGCCAGGCGTCTGTCGCATGAACCCCGCTCGATTCGACCGAGAGTGTCTTCTCGTCGAACTGCCCGTAGACCAGGATCGCGAAATCGGCCTCGGACCGGAACAAGTCGTTCACCTCCGGCCGCTCGCCCCGGCAGTACTTTTCGACGAAATCGCCTGCGATCCAGGTGCCGTATTGGTGGATGCCCGCGATCACGACGATCTTGTCGCCCGCGCCTGCCCGGGCCGTGCTATCGAACAGGCGGCGCGAGGCGCGGACGATCAGCGCCATGTCCGGTTTCAATCCGGGCACCGTTGCGGGCGTCTGGCCGTCTTCGAGCCTCGCGGCCCGGATATAGTCCTCCTCGGCCTGGGAGGTCAGGACGACCATTTCGGCGGATTTGTCCGAGACATGGCTGTCGGCGATGCAGCAGATGACCTTCTCCTGCCAGGTTTCGAGCGTCTGGCTATCGGGCTTTTTCACAAGCATGCTGCGGCAGCCGAACCAGAGCGGGAGCTTCATCTTCTCAAGCGCGCCCCGGCCCCGCCTTGCACCTTCGGAGCAGTCGATCCGGTTGCCGTCGAGAAGCTGTATCCAGGGTGCCATTTCATCCAGCTGCGGGTTTACCTGAGGCGAGCACAGGAAAATCGTATTGCCGTCAGGAAGGCTGGGGCCAGCTTGGGGGCTTAAGGCGCGGTTGGTCAGGCGCATGCCGATGCGGACTTCGTCCGCGAAGTTCTGGATGACATGCCATGCGTAATAATCGCCAGCCGCGATGGTCGGCAGCGGCAGCTTTCTGTATTCCACAGGCAGTACGCAGGTATATTGCTCTTCGCCGGACGCCAGGAACAGCGCCTTCACACGCTCCCGCTCAGCCCTGCGGGCCCGCAATTCATCGTTCAGGCTATCGAGGGATTTGATCTGGTCGTTCTGATCCTGCGCGATGATTACCATGATCGCGAGAGAAATCAGGCTGACAATCACGCCGCCCACGGTAAATATCTTGTCGAGGCTCGCCCAGCCGAACAGAGCTATGGCGCTTCCTATTATGGCGTTCGTTGCTACCGCGGCGATGCTGGCCCAGATTACGGTCTCGGTTCTACTCAAGCCATTTGCGGTTAACCGAACCTTTTGCAAAGGCATTCGTCCTATCTCCTGGCAGTAGACATTTGGGCGAAACAAGCGGACGCCGGGCCTCGCAAGCAGCGGCGGTCCAGTTTACGGGGGCGTTGTGTTGTTCAGCCTATGAAAAGCGGCCTTGTTTGGGCAGGTGCGACGGTTTCCAGGCAGGAAGGTTCTGGCTGGCGGAGGAGCCGCGCATCGTCTACCTTCAACCAGAAGGAGATTCGCCATGAGCCAGGACACGCCGCTTGTAAACGAGTTGGACCTTTCCGCCTATTGGATGCCGTTCACTGCGAACCGTCAGTTCAAGGCCAGTCCCCGGATTTTCGTGGGCGCGGAGGGGATGCACTACACCGCGGCCGATGGAGCCAAGGTGCTGGACGGCACGGCCGGGCTCTGGTGCGTGAATGCCGGCCACGGGCGCCGCGAAATCGCGCAAGCCGTGGAGCGGCAGTTGCTAACGCTCGATTATTCGCCGGCCTTCCAGATGGGGCATCCGGGCGCGTTTGAACTCGCCGCGCGCGTGGCCCGCATGGCGCCGGAGGGGCTGGACCGCGTCTTTTTCGTCAATTCGGGCTCGGAGGCCGTGGATACCGCGCTCAAGATCGCGCTGGCGTATCACCGGGCGCGGGGCGAGGGCCAGCGCACGCGTTTCATAGGCCGCGAGCGCGGCTATCATGGCGTAGGCTTCGGCGGCATGTCGGTGGGCGGTATCGCCAACAACAGGCGGACGTTCGGGCCGATGCTTCCCGCGGTGGACCATCTGCGGCATACGCATGGTGTCGCGGGCAATGCCTTCGCCAAGGGCCAGCCCGCCCATGGTGCGGAGCTTGCGGACGATCTTGAACGGCTGATCGGGCTGCACGGCGCGGACACCATCGCGGCCGTGATCGTGGAGCCGATGGCCGGTTCTACAGGCGTCCTGATCCCGCCGCAGGGCTATCTGGAGCGGCTCAGGGCGATTTGCGATAAGCACGGCCTGCTGCTTATTTTCGATGAGGTTATCTCAGGCTTCGGGCGTCTCGGCACGGCGTTTGCCTCGCAATACTTCAACGTAACGCCGGACCTCATGACCGTGGCCAAGGGCATCACCAATGGCGTGGTGCCGATGGGCGCGGTGCTAGTGGAGCGGGGTATCCACGACGCGCTGATGCAGGGGCCGGAGCACGTTATCGAGTTCTTTCACGGTTATACCTACTCGGGCCACCCGGTGGCGTGCGCGGCGGGGCTGGCGGCGCTCGATATCTATGAGCGCGAGGGGCTGTTCAGGCGGGCGGCAACGCTTGCGCCGGCCCTGCAGGAGGCGGTGCATTCGCTGCGGGATGCGCCCCATGTGATCGACATCCGCAATATCGGCCTCGTGGCGGCGGTGGAGTTCGAGCCGCGGCCGGGCGAGCCTGGAAAGCGCGGCTACGAGGTGTTCCTCGATTGCTACCATGCGGGCGTGCTGGTGCGCCAGACGGGCGATATCCTGGCCATCTCGCCGCCGCTGACCGTCGAGGAAAGCCAGATCCACCGGATCGTGGAAGCCATCGCCAACGCATTGCGCCGGGTTGCCTGAACTGAGGCTCCGGGCCCCGGCAAAGGGCCGCGGAAAAGTGCTCAAGCGGCGGCGACGGTGGACAGGAACTTGTCCACCTCGGCCTTGAGATGGCTGCTCTCCTTGGAGAGCGATTGAGCCGCCGACAGCACATTGCCGGAAGCGGTGCCGGTTTCCCCAGCCGCGCGGCTCACCTTGGCGATGTTGGCTGCAACATCGGCGGAGCGTCCCGCCACCTGCTGCACGCTTTGGGAGATATCCTGTGTCGCGGTGCCCTGTTCTCCAACGGCCGCCGCAATGGAACTGGCGATTTCCGAGACGCGGTCGATCGTGGCGGTGATATCGCCGATTGCAGCCACGGACTCTTTGGTCGCCTCCTGCACGCTTGCTATCTGGGAGGCGATCTGGCCCGTCGCCTTGGCGGTCTGGGAGGCAAGCGACTTTACTTCCTGGGCCACGACCGCAAAACCCTTGCCCGCCTCGCCGGCCCGCGCCGCCTCGATGGTGGCGTTCAGCGCAAGCAGGTTCGTCTGATCGGCAATCTCCTCGATCAGCTTGACCACGCCACCGATGCTCTTCACCGAGTGCAGGAGCTCGCCGATGCGGGTTCCTGTCTGGCGTGCCTGGGCGACCGCCTCGGTGGCGATCCTGCTCGATTCGTGCACCTGATCGTCGATCTCGTGCACCGATGCCGACAATTGCTCGGAGGCGGAAGCTACCGAAAGGACGCGAGACGACGACTTTTCGGAGGCAGCCGCGACGCCAGCCGAAAGGCTCCGGTTTTCCTCCGCCGATTTGGACAGCGTTGCAGCGGTCGTTTCAAGCTGCGCAGACGCGTTCGATACGATGTTCACGATGCCGCCGATTGCGTCCCGGAACTCGGCGGCCAGCCGCCGCATGCTCTCCTTGCGTTCCTCCTGGGCGCGGGCCTCGGCGTTCTTCTGCTCGGCCTTGAGGCGGCTCGCCTCGATCATATGCTCCTTGAACACGCGGACGGCCCTGCCCATCTCGCCGATTTCGTCCTTGCGCTGCCTCGCTGGAATCTCAGTGCTCTCGTCGCCATCGGCAAGGCGCAGCATCGCCTTGGTCATCTTCGCTAGAGGCTGGGTAATGACCTGGCCCAGGATGAGCTTGATGCCTAGGATTGCGATTGCGGCCGTTGCCGCAGCACCCGCCGCCATGATCCAGAGGAACCGGTGCAGCGCCGCAAAGTCCGCCGCTGCCGGCACGCTGGTTGAGAATACCGCGATGACCTCGCCGTTTTCGATCCCCATGCCGCCCGTATGGCAGCCGGCGCAGGTTTCGGTTTGCGAGCCGGTATTGCGGCCGAGCACGATGGGAAGGCTGTAACGGTATGCGCCGCCTGCGAACCGCTCTACCGGCTCACGCGTGCGCAAGGCTTCCTCGTCGAGCGCGTCTACCGGTTTCTTGGCGGCCCGGCCGGGTTCGCTCTGCGCCATATAGGCCGTGACCTTGGGGGCCCAGACGCTCCACAGCTTGCCGGAATAGTCCTTGTTGCGGCTTTCGAACCAGCCGTTGAAGACCTTGATGGCGACGTTATCCGGATCGTTGACCCGCTGCTCCATGGCGCTCTCGACAAGTGCCGCCAGCGAATTCAGCTCGTTTTCGGCGGCGCCGTGGAAGCGCTGCTTCAGGCTCGACAATTCGAACCAGCTTACGATGGTGAGTGCTGCGGCCGCGAACACGAGCACGCCCACGCCCGCAAAGGCCATGAAGCGGGCCTGAAGCCTCAGCGATCTCCACCATTCTGCGATCGGGACCATGTCCGGTGCGGTTCCCTTGCCGGATAGCGACATGAATACCCATTGTTGGTGCCATGAAAGGATTAGCGGCGGCTTAGCGGGCTGCGTTGCATCCGATGCATCCCCTGTAAAAGATGACGCAGCCTGCCGGTACGGGTTGGGCAGGCGGGCGGCAGCTTGGTTTACGCGGCGGTAACGCTATGTATAGGCATTTTGAGTATTATTTCGGGTTTCGCGGCCGGTTTGCGGATTGGAATTATTTCCGCGGATGCGGGCGCGGCGGGATGCGGAGCGCTGGCGGCGCGAGGTAACATATTGATTGGAGTGAAAATAATCTGGACGCCGCGCGCCGGCCCGGCGCAAATCGTGGTGAAGATCAAACTTGCGATTATAATTAACGGTAGTTTTGAATGCCAAAAAAACGCTTTTTCCGGGGAATTTTTTGCGGAATACGGGCAATTTTGCACATGCCGGACCCCGGTTAACCATGCGCGCATTAAGTATTACAGCGCGCCTACGGGAAGTAACGATACGTTAATCCATTCCGGGGCCGCGCGAAAGCACCGTCGCGCCGCCGGGCATAATTAAGTGGTTTTCCCGCCCGGCGCCTGCTACCCTTCCGCGCATCTGACAAGCGCGGGCGGCGGCGATGGCGGCGGAAACGGGGCAGGCGGATTTCTTCATCTCGCGGGCGGGCGCGGACAAGGCGCTGGCGGCCGTCATCGGCGCGATCCTCGAAGCCGCCGGCCACAGCGTCATCCTCCAGGACTGGGACTTCCCGGACAGCAATTTCATCGAGCGCATGCACGATGCCCTGATCCGCGCGCGGCGCGTCATCGTGCTCCTCTCCCCCGACTATCTCGCAAGCCCCTATTGCACGGCCGAATGGGTCAACGCCATGGCCGGCGACCCACTCAACAAGAGCCGCCGGCTGGTCCTGTTCCGGGTGGCCGAATGCGCGCCGCAAGGCATGCTGTGGGGCCTGGCCTCGTGGAACCTGACGCGCCTGCGGGACAAGCCGGAGAGCTTGCGCGACGTGGTGCTCGCGGCAATCGATCCAAACCGGCCCCGGACGGCGGCCGATGCGGCGGCGGGCTGCTTCCGGCCGGCGCAGGCCGTGCTGCATCCGCGCATCCAGGCCGTGCCGGATTTCACCGGGCGGAAAGAGGATCTGGAGGCGTTGGACAAGGCGCTGTGGTCTGGCGGCGGGCAGGCCGTCATCACCCAGGCGGCGGTGCAGGGCCTCGGCGGCGTCGGCAAATCCACGCTCGCCATCCAATATGCGTGGGAAGCGCGCGGGCGCTATGCCGGCGTGTGGTGGCTCGGCGCTTCGGATGCAGCCGGCATTGTGGACGGCCTCGTGGCGCTGGGCGCCGCCTTCAACCCCGCGCTGAACGAAGTTCAGGATCGCTCCGAAGCCGCGCGCTGGACGCTCTCGTTCCTGGCGGAGGCCGGCTTCGAAAAGCCCTGGCTCCTCGTCTACGACAACGTGGCGCAGCCCAAGGCGCTCGAAGACTTGCTGCCCCGTGCTGGCGCGCATCTGCTCGTCACCACGCGCTGGCCGGATTGGCGGGGAAAGGTCGCGGCGGTGCCGCTGGGCGTGTTCGCTCCGGGGGAGGCGGTGGACTTCCTGCTCGCCCGCACCGGCCGCGCGGATGCGAACGCTGCGGTAGCGCTCGCGCGCGATCTGGGCTACCTGCCGCTGGCGCTGGACCACGCCGCCGCCCTGTGCATCGAGACCGGCGAAAGCTTCGAAGACTACCGCCAGCGCCTGCCGGAATGGATCGCGCTGGCGCCGGAAAGCGCGGACTACCCGCAAACAGTCTTCGCGACCTTCAGCCTCGCCATCGAACACGCGGCGGCGAAATGCCCAGAGGCGGAAAAGCATATGGGCATTCTGGCGTGGTTCGCGTCGGACGACATTCCGCGCGACATCGTGCCCGAAACCGTGCTGGAAGCGATGGCGCTGCGGCGCGCGACCGCCGCGCTCAAGAATGTGTCGCTGCTGACCGTGAAGGAGCGGGACGCGGGCGGGCCGCTGCTTGGGGTGCATAGGCTTGTTCAGACGGTCATGCGCGGCCGGCTCGCGAAGGAGGGGCAGGCGGAAGATGTGGCTGCGCTGGCGCTTGCCCTTGTTGCCGATACCTTTCCAAACCCAGCACGTGACGTGAGAAATTGGACCGCCTGCGCCGCGCTTCGCGCTCACGCTTTTTCCGTTCTCGAAACCGCTCCGGACACCGGCGAATTTGCGGAAAAAACGTCGCTCCTGCTAAACCAATTGGCCCAATATCTCGATAGCCGCGCCGAGTACGCGGATGCGGAGCCGTTGATGCGGCGCGCGCTTGCCATCGACGAGGAAAGCTTCGGCCCCGGTCATCCCAATGTGGCCATCCGCCTGAACAATCTGGCGGCGCTGCTTCAGGCCACGAACCGGCTTGCGGAGGCGGAGCCGTTGATGCGTCGCGCGCTTGCCATCGACGAGGAAAGCTTCGGCCCCGGTCATCCCAATGTGGCCAGAGACCTGAACAATCTGGCGCAGCTGCTTCAGGACACGAACCGTCTCGCGGAGGCGGAGCCGTTGATGCGGCGCGCGCTTGCCATCGCCGAGGCAAGCTTCGGCCCCGGTCATCCCAATGTGGCCATCCGCCTGAACAATCTGGCGATGCTGCTTAAGGCCACGAACCGTCTTGCGGAGGCGGAGCCGTTGATGCGGCGCGCGCTTGCCATCGACGAGGCAAGCTTCGGCCCCGGTCATCCCAATGTGGCCATAGACCTGAACAATCTGGCGCAGCTGCTTCAGGCCACGAACCGTCTCGCGGATGCGGAGCCGTTGATGCGGCGCGCGCTTGTCCTCTCGAGGCAAGCTTCGGCCCCGGTCATCCGATGTGGCCGCAGCCCTGAACAATCTGGCGCAGCTGCTTCAGGACACGAACCGTCTCGCGGAGGCGGAGCCGTTGATGCGGCGCGCGCTGCCATCGACGAGGCAAGCTTCGGCCCCGGTCATCCCAATGTGGCCATCCGCCTGAACAATCTGGCGCAGCTGCTTCAGGCCACGAACCGTCTCGCGGATGCGGAGCCGTTGATGCGGCGCGCGCTTGCCATCGACGAGGAAAGCTTCGGCCCCGGTCATCCCGATGTGGCCACCGCCTGAACAATCTGGCGCAGCTGCTTCAGGCCACGAACCGTCTCGCGGATGCGGAGCCGTTGATGCGTCGCGCGCTTGCCATCGACGAGGACAAGCTTCGGCCCCGGTCATCCCAATGTGGCCAGAGACCTGAACAATCTGGCGCAGCTGCTTCAGGCCACGAACCGTCTTGCGGATGCGGAGCCGTTGGCGCGGCGCGCGGTGGAAATATGGACCGCGAGCCTTGGTCCCGATCATCCCAACACGCAAACGGGCATGCTCAATTATCTCGGCATCGTGGCCGCGCTCAAGGGCACCGATGTGGAGACGCTGCTGAAGGAATTGCAGGGCGGGAGCGAGCCGCCCGCGCGCCGGGGGTGGCTCGCGCGGTTGTTGGGGTAGGGGTGACGCAGCCCGGAAAGGCGCTTCTTGGATGTGATATCTGTCTGGTCAAGCTGTCCAATCTTCCCAGCCAAGGCCGGGGACACGGGCGAATTCCGAGCCATTCGCCGTCACAAGCGTGGCCTCGGCTGTCAGAGCCTGCCCGGCGATCAGAAGATCGTATGGGCCGATGGGAGTGCCGTTCGCTTCAAGAATGCCCCGGATCGCGCCCGCTTGCGCCGCGCTGCTCTCTTCGAACGCCACAAGCTCAACCGCGCCTGACAGGAAAACCCGGATGCGTTCGGTATTTTCAGCCCGGCGCGCGCTGCGGGCAACGCCATACCAAAGCTCGTAGAGTACAATTGTAGACACGGCCACTTGCGCCTTTTGCACCTCCAAGGCGTGCCGCAGCTTTTCGCGGACGGTTGCCGGCCGTCCGTTGAGGATCGCGATGACCGCGTTCGTATCGAGGTGGTAGATCACTCGAAGAGATCCACCGGTTCAGGCATGGCCGGCTGATTGCGCCCTTCTTCCATGAAGGGAATGCCGGCAAAACGGTCGAGTTCGGCGAACCAAGCGGCCGCATCGGGCGCCATGGATTCGAACTCGTCCGGCACCTTGGCATTGCGCACGGCCTCCACCCACTCTTCCGGGAGTTCGGCGGTCAGGCCAACGCGCCGGTCGCGGCGCTTCAGGCGCTCCCATTCCTCGGCGGACATGATGACGAGCGAGTCGCGCCCATGTTTGGTGATAACGACAGGTTCGTGCCGCGCCTTGTCGCTGAGCGCGCCGAAGGCTTGCTGGAATTCGCTGGCAGTCACGCGGGTTGCTGGCATGGGGGGCCTCATTTTTATCCATTATATACAAAATCCGGATTTTTCCAAGGGCCTGCCCGGTAGCCGTTAGGGCCGCGCCGGGGGGCTGTTCGCGCGGCTGTCCGGCCTGTGAGGGCAGGGCAGCACGGTGCGCAGGCCGGCCACAGCGGCAGAATTTTCGCTAGCAAACATCGCGCGCAATGACTACATTAAGACTACAACCTGCTGTGCGGGAGTGAATAACATGCCAGCCGCCGAAACCTACGTCCGCGCCCGTATCGATGCACGCACAAAGGAGCGGGCTACCGTTGCTCTGGCCGCAATGGGCTTGTCTGTCTCCGATGCCATCAGGCTGCTGATGCTTCGCATCGCCGACGAGCGCCGCTTGCCCTTCGAAGTGAAGGCGCCCAATGCCACGACGCGCGAGGCCATCGCCGAGCTGGAAGCCGGCAAAGGCAAGAAGGCCTCTAGCGTTGAGGAGTTAATGGCGCAACTGAATGCGGACGATTGAGTGGTCTTCCGCATTCAAACGCGACTACAAACGCGTGTCCAAGGGACAAGGACGCGCGGCGCTGAACTCCGTGCTTGGTGCGGTTGTGGATACACTAGCGGCTGATGGTCTTTTAGACACACGCAACCGCGATCATGACTTGAGCGGAGATTGGGCAGGCTACCGCGAATGCCATCTCAAGCCTGACTTGCTGCTCATCTACCGTAAATCGGACGATACCCTCAAACTGGCAAGGCTTGGCTCGCACGGCGAGCTATTCGAGTAAAAGCCCCAGCCCCTTTGTTGCTGAACCCCTAGCCCGAACCCGGCGTCGAGTTCGAGGTTTGCTGCAAGCGAGTTCATGTCTTAAGCCGGCCGGGTTGGGTACACTCTTAGGGAAAGTACCGCAGAGAGTGCGTTGTTTCCAGTTGGAGCGCCAAGCGCCGGTGGCCGCTAGGACCGCGCCGCACGGGCGGCGAGCGCCTTGTCAAACGTTTCGAGATGCCAGCCGCGATGCCGCGCAATCGACAGCACGAGCGCGTCCACAAAGTCGATTTTGTCCGTGGCGTAAATCGCCAGCGCGGCCTTGACGATGGGGACGGTGTCGCCGCTGAACCCCTTGTAGTCGAGCAATTCGCTTAAGCTTTCCGCTGCTTCGGCCCTGGGCACGCGATAGAATTTCGTGAGCACGAAAATGCATTCGGCGGCCACGGCGTCCGCGAGGAACACCTTCCGCTTCCCCGTTCGCACATCCGCAAGCAGCGCCGAGGCGCGGGCGAAGAGCCTGGGCTCGTCGGCCAGCAGAAAGCGCAGGATGACGTTCGTATCAATAACGGTGATCGTCATCGGCCAAAGCCGCCTGTGCGGCGCCCTCGCGGGCCTCATCGAGGGGGACGTAGGATGTGGCGTAAGCCTTGAGGCTGCCGCCCAGTTCGCTTACGGGTTCGATGCGCACGCCATATTCATCGCTGACGAGGCGCACCAGGGCCGTGCCCAGTTTCTCCCGCACTGCTTTGGGTAAGGTGATCTGCCCTTTGCTTGAAATTTTCGAAATTCGCTGCATCGCTTTACTTTTGAGGTTTGCTTTACCTGCATCATACGCCTTTACCTGGGAGTCCGCAACGGCCTGCAAGCCGGGAGGGCAGAGCGGTGAACAAGGCGAATGCGCGCGAATTTGGCTTTGAATTGGAGCGAAGTTTGCTATATCCGCCGCAACGGTCAGCCGGAGAGAAGCGATGCTGTTAGCGATCATGGGCGCGGGCGGCCGGATGGGGCGCGAACTCATCCGCACGATCCACGAGACGGAAGGCTGCGAGGTTGCGGGCGCCACCGAGCGGGCCGGATCGCCGCTGATCGGCAAGGACGCGGGCGAGGTGGCGGGTGTGGGGCATATCGGCGTGCCCATCGTGGACGATGTGCTGCCGCTGTTCACCCATATCGAGGGCGTGGTGGATTTCACCGTGCCCGCCGTGACCGTCGAACTGGCGGCGCTGTCCGCGCAGGCCCGCATCGTGCATGTCATCGGCACGACGGGGATCGGGGCGGAAGACCAGGCCAAGATCGAGGCGGCGGCGCGGCATGCGACCATCGTCAAGTCCGGCAATATGAGCCTTGGCGTGAACCTTTTGGCCGCGCTCGTGGAGCAGGCGGCGCGGGCGCTTGGGCCTGACTGGGATATCGAGATTTTGGAGATGCACCACAAGCACAAGGTGGATGCGCCTTCGGGCACGGCGCTGCTTCTGGGCGAGGCGGCGGCGAAGGGGCGGGCCATCAAGCTGGCTGAGCACTGCGTGCGCACGCGCGACGGGCACACGGGCGAGCGGCCCAGCGGGGCCATCGGCTTTGCGGCGTTGCGCGGCGGCAGCGTGGTTGGCGAGCATACGGTGATGCTAGCGGGTGCGGGCGAGCGGCTGGAGCTTACGCATAGTGCGCAGGACCGGGGGATTTTCGCGCGCGGCGCGGTGAAGGCGGCGCTCTGGGGGCAAGGCAAGGGGCCGGGGCTGTTCTCCATGCGCGACGTGCTTGGAATCGCCTAAGTCATGCCCCATCATTCCCGCGCAAGCGCAGCCGGAGAGATTGTGCCAGAGATCGAGGGTTGTAACCCCTCACCCCAGCCCTCTCCCTCTGGGAGAGGGAGTCCCGCCGCAGCCGTTGAGAGGGCGTTCCCTCTCCCATGGGGAGAGGGACAGGGTGAGGGGTTGTGACCTCGGTTAATTGCGCATTGGGCGCCGGGAACGCTCGTAGTTTAGTCCCTCGTACCGAAGACAAAGGACATGACGATGGAAAACGTAATGGTGCTCGTCCGCCACGGCGAGAGCGAATGGAACAAGCTCAATCTGTTCACGGGCTGGCGCGATCCGGGCCTGACGGAGCAGGGCGTCGCCGAAGCCACGCGCGCGGGCCAGCTCATGAAGGCGCAAGGGCTCCATTTCGACATCGCATACACAAGCGCGCTGACGCGGGCGCAGGTCACGCTCGAACTGATCCTTGAGCAGATCGGCCAGCAGGGCCTTGAGACGATCAAGGACCAGGCGCTGAACGAGCGCCATTATGGCGACCTGTGCGGGCTCAACAAGGATGATGCGCGCAAGAAGTGGGGCGACGAGCAGGTGCATATCTGGCGCCGTTCGTACGATATCGCCCCTCCCGGCGGCGAGAGCCTCAAGGATACGGCCGCGCGCGTGCTGCCCTATTACGAGGCGAATATCCTGCCCAAGGTGCTGGCCGGCAAGAACGTGCTGGTGTCGGCGCACGGTAATTCCTTGCGCGCGTTAATCATGAAACTCGATAATCTCTCTCAGGAGGAGATACTTAAGCTTAATCTGGGGACGGGCGAGCCCTATGTGTACCGCCTGAACGCAGATGGAACCGTTGCGTCCAAGGTGACGCTCACAGCTTAAGCGGAAGGACTCCGCTTCAACAAAGGACACCGGGCAATCGCCGGCCGGAAGTGCGGCGGGCATTTGCCTGGAAGTTTGCGAGGACAGGAATGAAAAAGAACAGCCAGCGCAAACCGAAGCCCAGGATGCCGCTGGGGCGCGCGCCCAGCCCCGCTGCTGCACACGGGGGCGGGAGCGCGCCTGCCGCGAACGAGCGCGAGGAGCGCAAGGTCGGCATCGCCACCGGCACGCCCGCGGACACATTCGACGAGACATCCGAGCGCAAGCACGACAAATGGATTGCGATCTACATCTCGATCCTTGCCGTGCTGATCGCGGTTGCCGCGACGTTCGGCAATGACGCGATGAAGAACGCCCAGCAGTCCGCCCTCCAGTCCAACGACAGTTACGGCTTCTACCAGGCCAAACTGATCCGCGAGAGTCTGCTCAGGGCGAACACTGATCAGTTCGACTTCAAGGGCCTGGAGACGCCAAATCTGCCGGATGCGGCGCGGAAGTTTCTGGATGTCAAGAAGGCGGATTATGACAAGGAGATAACGCGGCTCAATTTCAACCATAAGAACGGCAAGAAGGAGCTGCTGGCGCAGGCTCAAGACTGCGATAACATGCGCGCGGTGGCACTGGCGCAGCACCCGTACTTCGACTATTCCGGCGCGATGCTGCAGATCGCCATCGTGCTGGCGTCCGCCTCGATCATTACTGGCGCGTGGCTCCTGCTGGGCGCAAGCGGGCTGGTGGGCGTGCTGGGTATCGCCTTCTTCCTGAACGGTTTCCTGATCGGCTTTGCGCCTGAACTGGTGCACGGAGCGCCGAAGCAGAAGTTCGATAAGTTCGAAGTCCTTGCAGAAATCCCTGACTTACATGCACCGCTGGGAGGCCGAAAAGATCGCCAGATGCCCGGTTGAGTAGAAGACCGCGGCGCCCAGGATCGCTACCGTGACGGAGGCAACGCGCCAGCGGGCTTCCGGCGCGGCGGGCGGGACCACGCAAGCCGGCGCCTGCGCGCGGCATAGCCTATTCTTCGCCCGGGTCCCGGCCGCGCCAATAGCCTGGTTTCCTGGCCGTTTGCGGCAGCCTTCTAATAATTGAATAATGCCGCCACAGGCAGCGTGAGGCCCGGCGGATCGAGGCGTAGCTCGCCGTCGCGCACAAGGCGTGTGCCGCGCACATCGCCCGTGCCCCGCGTGTGATAAATGACGAGCCGGTCCTCGGGATCGATTATGAGATAGTGCTCAACGCTGGGCACAAGGAAATAACCCGCAAGCTTGTCGCGCATATCGCGCTTCTCGCTGTCCGGCGAGAGCACCTCGACCACGATAACCGGCTCCGGCACCTCAAGCGAACGCCCAGGCAGCTTTTCTCCGCAATAAACCAGCGCATCCGGCTCAAAGGCGGTCTTATCGGAAATCCGTACCGTTGCCCCGTCTCCGACAGAGAAACAGGGCAGGCCCGCGGCGGCGATGGCTTGCTTCAGCGCGAGTGCCGCCGCCAACTTAACTTGGATATGTTCCAGCCGCTGCGCCGCGTGCATGACAACGGCGCCGTTAATCAAGTCCGAGCGCGGGGAGCCGTTGGCCAGCGACCACGCGATGTAATCGTCCACGGACATGAGTTTCGATTTTGCGAGTGCGGCCATATGGAAATAATAACAGTAGCGGCGGCACGCGGCAATGGCGGTGTCTGCGCGCTCCGGTTTCCGCCCCCCCCTAAACGCGAGCTTCCCCAAAACAGGGCAAGCGAACCGGCAGCGTCTTCCCCTCAGCGCCTGCCTCAGTCAAACCAACCTTACTTCTTGTTTCGCCAGGCACGCATCGGTTCGGTGATCTGCTTAGTCGCTGCGGCAAACTGATGGGTGGGATCAATGGTAGCCGCCTGATCGTAATCAGCGATGGCGCGGTCGTAATCTCCTCTGTTGTGATTGGCTCTGCCGCGACTGTAATAGGCGTCCGCGAATTGCGGGTTTAGGCGGATGGCCTGATCGTAATCGGCGATAGCACGGTCATGCTCGCCCTTATCGGCGAAGACGAGGCCACGGCAAAAATAGGCACTTGCGCGGTACGGGCTTATCCGGATAGCCTGATCGTAATCAGCGATAGCGCGGTCATAATCGCTTTGGGCGCTATAGGCGATGCCGCGGTAGACATAGGCGTCCGCGTATTGTGGATCGAGGCGGATGGCCTTATCGTAATCGGCGATGGCGCGGTAATAATCGCCTTTGCTGCGATACTCGTCGCCGCTCTCAACATATTTTTTCGCAAGGGATTTGTCATCGGCCACTGGCTGCGATGGCGGCAGATGCGGTTCGAGACCGACAATCAGCCGCGCGGCATCGGCCGCAAAATAGCGCGCATCGGTTCTGAGCTGAAAGCCATTCATCCACGCAAGCTCTTTCAAGCCATCCGGCAAATCCGCCTCGCGCAGGAGCTTCGCGTCGTCCACATAGACCGGCACTACGGGCACGCCGCGCTTCAGCGCCGCCTCGATCTCGATGCGCACGAAGTCGTTCGGGCTGTCGAGCCGCCGCTGGCCATGCTCGTCCACCGCGGTGAGCCAGCGGTCCGCGATCAGCACGAGCAGCAGCTCAGCGCCCGCCACCTGCTCATTCAGATAGCTGCGGAAGTTCACGCCGAGCGGAATGCCGTGCACGTCCATGAACACCGCGCCCGCGCCGAACTGCGCCTCGAAATGCTTGGCGAGCGGCTCGTAGATCAGCGTCGCGACGGGCCGGGAATTTTGCCGCCGGTAGGAGATGAAAATCTTGCTCATGAATACCGCTCCGGGAGCTAATATTAGCTCGCAACACTATCGCGTTCCGGCGGCGCCGTTAAGGGCGAAACGAAGGGAGCGGACGTCATTGCAGACGCAAATCCGGCGCAAAAACCGCGTGAGCGCCACCACAGCAATGTCGATAACGGCTACAAAGCCCTTGCGCCGCAGCCAGCGATGCGGCAGCAAGGCCAGCGTGACTCGGACAAACGGTGCAGGAATGGAAAAATCCGCCAAGCTCGCGGCGAAGCCAAAGGTCAAGCCCGCGGCGCAGGATAAGAAGCCCGAAAAGGCGAAGGCCGCTCTGTCGGCGCTTGCCCCGTCCGAAGTGCGCGAAATTTTCGCCAAGCTCGCCGCCGCCATGCCCGATCCCAAGACCGAGCTTGAGCACGTGAACCCGTATACGCTCCTGGTGGCGGTGGTTCTCTCCGCGCAGGCGACGGACGTAAGCGTGAACAAGGCGACGAAGCCGCTATTCGCCAAGGTGAACACGCCCGCGAAGATGGTGGCGCTGGGCGAGGAGAAGCTGCGCGAGGCGATCAAGACCATCGGGCTGTTCAACACCAAGGCCAAGAACGTGATCGCGCTGTCGAAGGCGCTGGTGGAGAATCATGGCGGGGAGGTGCCGCAGGACCGGGCCGCGCTTGAGGCGCTGCCGGGTGTGGGGCGCAAGTCCGCGAACGTGGTGCTGAATGTGGCCTTCGGGCAGCCAACCATCGCGGTGGATACGCATATATTCAGGGTCGGCAACCGCACGGGGCTAGCCCCCGGCAAGACGCCGCTCGAAGTGGAGCTTGGGCTGGAACGCGTCACCCCGCCCGAGTTTATCCTGAACGCCCATCACTGGCTTATTCTGCACGGCCGCTATGTCTGCAAGGCGAAGAAGCCCGAATGCTGGCGCTGTGTCATCGCGAGCCTCTGCAAATTCGAACCCAAGACGCTCAGCCGCGCGTCGAACTGAACCGTGTCAGCTATCGTGTCGCACTATACTGAGTGCACAACCCCTCACCCTGTCCCTCTCCCCATGGGAGAGGGGACGCCAGAACCTCCGCTGCGGGTAACTCTAGGGTCCCTTCTCCCATGGGGAGAAGGACAGGATGAGGGGAGCAGCGCCTAGTATAATGCAACGCCGCCGGCGGCACATTCCAGCCCAACCTGAACGGAACCGTTATGAACAAACCCCTGCAAGTCACCGGCATCGGCCACGCACTCGTCGACATCATCGCGCCTTGCGAAGAAGCGCTGCTCAATGAATTCGCGCTCAACAAGGGCACGATGCGGCTCACCTCGCCTGAGGAGGCGGCAGCCCTTTACGAGCGCATGGGGCCTGCCGTCGAAACCTCGGGCGGGTCGGCGGCCAACACTTGTGCGGGCATCGCTTCGCTTGGCGGCAAGGCGGGCTTCATGGGCAAGGTCGGCCACGACCAGTTCGCGCGCGTGTTCGAGCACGACCTGCGCACCATCGGCGTGGTGTTCAGCGACGGCGAGGCGAAAAGCGAGACGCCAACCGGCCGCTGCCTCATCCTGGTGACGCCGGATGGCGAGCGCACCATGAACACCAACCTGGGCGCCGCCGCCGAATTCGGCGATTCCAACCTTGACCGCGCGCTGATCGAGCAAAGCCAGATCGTCTACCTCGAAGGCTATCTGTTCGATCCCGAAGAGGCCCGCGCCGCGTTCCACACCGCCGCGGACATCGCGCGGCCTGCCGGCACGAAGGTAGCCTTCACGCTCTCCGACCCGTTCTGCGTGGACCGGCACCGCGACGCCTTCCGCACCTTCATCCGCGACCGCGTCGATATCGTCTTCGCCAACGAGCGCGAGATCCTGTCGCTCTATCCGGGCTCGAACTTCGAGGAAGCCTGTGCTGCGATCCGCCAGGAAACCGAAATCGCCGCGATCACCCGCAGCGAAAAGGGCGCCGTCGTGCTTCACGAGGGCGGGACGATAAGCGTGCCGGCTGTGCCCATCGAGAAGCTGGTCGATGCTACGGGCGCGGGCGACCTCTACGCAGCGGGCTTCCTGTTCGGGCTGGCCTCTGGCCGCGACCTCGAAACCTGCGGGCGCTTTGGCGCGCTGGCGGCTTCCGAGGTCATCGTCCATGTCGGCCCGCGGCCAAGGCGGCCGCTCGTGGAGGCCGCACGGGCGCACGGGCTTCTCTAAGGGCTCGAAGCAAAATAAACGAGCCGTTTGGCTCGTCTTTTCGACCGCCCGCTGCGTTGCGAAAAGATCATGTACGTCCAGTACATTGGATCTTTTCGCGCCTTGCGGATCGGCCAAAAATCCTTCGCCATCCGGCTCGTTTATTTTGCTTCGAGCCCTAACGGGAATCGTCCATCGGCGCGCCAGGAATCGCCCGCTCCAATTCCAAGAGGGAAGTGATCCTTGGAACGCCGGGGGGCAGGGCGGTTTCCGGGCCAATGTAAACGGTCCCGATGCCGAGGGCTGCGGCGGGCACGATGTCGTTCTCGACGCTGTCGCCGGTAAAAACGAGCCCGTCCGGCGGGCAAGCCGCCTGGCTCAGCGCGCGCTCGAAGAGACCGCCCTGTTTGGTCACGCCTTCCTTCGAGGAGGTTACAAGCAAATCCACATAAGATGCGATGCCCAGCCGGTGCAGCGTGGTTTCCTGGGCATCGTGCGGGCCTTCGCTCACCACCATCACCGGCCAGCCGGAAAGCTTCAATTTGCGCAGGGTCTCGGCTGCGCCTTCCTTGAGTTCGAGGCTTTGGGCCAGTGCTTCATCGTAGATATCGAGCGCGAGGTCCAGGTGGCGGTAAGGGATGATCGAAAACCGGCCGAACAATGCTTCGAACCGTTCGGCCCGGTATTCGCGCGATGTCTTGCCGCCCGCAAAGCCTGTCTTCTGCGCGTCCTTGAGGATAGCGGCATAGGCCGTGCCAAGCGCGAGGGGCTCGCACCCGAACTCCTCGCCGAGATAGGCGAACACGGCGGCGGCGGCTTGCCCCGATGCCTTGCGGAAGGAGTGCAGGGTGTCGTCAAGATCGAACCCGAACCACTTAGCTGTTGCCGGAAGTTGCATTCACGCTGTCCCGGTATTGCATATTAGTACGCCCCGGCCTTCGTCGAAGACCCGGACAGGCGTCGCCTACATCACCCGCATACGCGATGGCAAGGAATTCCACCAAGCCGTGAACGCGCTGAGCGAAAACGAAGACGCCAGCTGGGCCTTCATTAAGCAAAGCGGCTACGGGTTTACGCTACCTGAGTTCAAGGACGCCCAGGACGCGGTCTACAAGCTGCACGGCATTACGCCGATGTAGCGCTGCGGCCGGGAGCTAGCCCTTGCGGCCGAAATTGCTCAAGTGCCCCGCCCGTCCCGCCGCCGCCCTGGCCGCCTTCTTGACGGCGCCGCCAAGCGAAGCTGTGCGCGCCGGCTCTAACGGTTATAGGTAAGCACCGCGTTGCGCTTGGCCTCGAAATACTCTGCCATGCCCTGCGCCGTGGCTGCGCCGAGGGCGATGCTGTATTTCTCCGCTGCTGCCACCAGCTGGCCGCCGCTCATGGCCTGCAAAGACCCCGCCGCCGCAGTGGCCATAGCCGCAACACGGCTCTTGATCGCTGCATCGCCTTCACCGGCAACCCAGCGCTCCCGCAGGCCGCAGGGAATTCGCCACGAATTCCCTGATGGAGTGAGCGTTTTTGACGCCTTCCAGCCGCATTGAGGATTCTTTACTGCGGGCAGATACAGCGAGAGGCACGGCAATGAAAAATCCACTGTGGGAGCGCCTGCCTGACTGGATACAATCCCGTGCCGATGAACTTATTGCGGAGGGCAAGAAGATATCCGCGGTCATAGAGATCCGCGACAACCTGGACGAGCCGCGTCCTGGGATCGGCGAGTGCATGCAGCTGCTCGCTGAGCGGTATGCCGAACTCGATGAACCCTGGTTCAGGCCGAATCCGCCGCTGAACCTCGACGAACTGATCGAAGAAGTCGCGGCGCTGCCTCACCCTCCCGACGCTATCGAAGCCCTGTGGGATGGCGACAGCGAAGGCTGGTTCGTCTGTCTGGTAGCCGTGACGCTGCGGCCGAAGTCCGGGCACAACCTCTCTTGTTCCAGGCTCGGCACCGACATGCGAATTTTCGATGGCGAAGTCCCGCCATGGCCCGAAGCGCTCGAAGCGGCCGCCATAGGCCGCGCCCTTGCCGGCCGGTTTGGCGTGCCGTTCCACTTCGCAAGCCCGGACACCCCTATCATCGACCCGCCCCGTTGGTGGACTGGAAAGGCATAAGCTCTGTAGGTTTGGTTCGCTATCGAGTTGGGGTCCGTTTTCGCGTGGTGCTTTCAGGACGGATCATTAGTTAGTGCTCGCGATTCTGGAGACGGCTCAGGGCCGATATCGTGAAGGCCGTCGAAAGTGGCCCCAGGCTACCTCTGTGCGGAAGATCCTCGCGCGGGCAATACCTCCAGCTTGAGACGAACTCATTTGGGACCGAACTGGCAGCTCCGGCTTTCTCCTGCCCAAAACGAGGCGGCTCAATCCCGCCGTTCTATCGCTGCCGGCCCCGCGCACCCGTTCAGTGCTTCAGGCTCAGTATATAAGCGATCACATTCTCCAGATCCTGTTTTGGCAAAATGAAATCGGGCATGTCACGATGGGGCGTGCGCAAAATTTTATTCAGGGCGGCACCCGTGATGCCCTCATTATTGGCGATGGTGCCGAAAGGCGGAGACTTGGGATTGGGCGAAAGAAGGCCGTCGCCGGTATCGTGGCAGCGGGCGCAAATGGCTTCCGCGTAGGCTCGCCCCTCCTGGACGCTGCCGTCCTGGGCGTAGGCCGCGGGGGAGAGAGCTGCCGTGAGCCCCAATATCGCAATGAAGCGCATCATGACCGCCTCCTTTGGCACGCTTGAATGAGAATTGCGCATTCTCGCGCGCCCCGCGTTGACGGGTATCAAAGCGGCAGCTTGGGAGCAGGGCAGGGTGTTAAACGGCGGCGGCGTGGCGCGGGGTAGCACTTTCGGCCAGATACGCATCGAAAACGGCGCAGACGATGCGCAGGGCAGGGCGCGCCTCTTCCTTCACGCGGATGCGGTTGCCGTCGATTTCGATCAGGCCCTCGCCGGCCAGCGTATCGAGCTTGGCCATCTCAGGCGCGAAATCCGGCCGCTCAGGTCCGAAGCAGCTGCAAACGGCATCGAGGTCCACGGCCATATCGCACATCAGCCGCTCGATGATGGCGCTGCGCAGCCGGTCCTCGCCGCTGAACGCGATGCCCTTGGCGATAGGCAGCGCGCCACCCATGACGGCGCGCGTATAGGCGCCGGTCTCCACGATGTTCTGCGCGTAGCCTTGTGGCAGCGCCGCGATAGAGCTTGCACCGAATGCGATAAGTGTAGGCACATTGTCGTCGGTGTAGCCCTGGAAATTGCGGCGCAGGCGGTCTTCGCGCGCAGCAATGGCGAGACCGTCGCCGGGCTTGGCGAAATGATCGAGCCCGATATGCTCGTAGCCCGCCTCAACCAGCGCATCGCCCGCCGCCTTCGATTGCTCGAAGCGCATCAGGGGCGATGGCAGCGCGTCCTCGGGAATCATCTTCTGGTTCTTGGCCATCCACGGCACATGCGCATAGCCGAAGAGCGCGAGCCGGTCGGGCTTCAGCGTGGCCGAGCGCTCGACCGTATCCCTGAGCGAAGCCTCCGTCTGGTAGGGCAGGCCGTACATCAGGTCGAAATTGATCGCCTTGACGCCATTCGCATAGAGAAGGTTCAGCGACTCTTCGATCATGGAGAGCGGCTGGATGCGGTTGATCGCGGTCTGGACCTTTTCGTCGAGTTCCTGCACCCCCAGGCTCGCGCGCGTGCAGCCCATGCGGCCCATGGCCTCCGCGGAATCCTTCGTGAAGGTGCGCGGATCGAGTTCCACCGCGTTTTCCGCGCCCTCGGCGACGTCGAAATGCCGGCATACGGTCTCATAGACGCGCAGCATGTCTTCGCCCGAAAGCGCTGTCGGCGTGCCGCCGCCCCAGTGGATGTGGCGAACGCGCATGCGGCCCGGCAGCACGGCCGCCACCAGTTCGACCTCGCGGATCAGTGTCTCGCGATAGGCGGCGATTGGGTCGTAGCGCGCGACGACCCGCATGTTGCAGCCGCAATACCAGCACATCTGCCGGCAGAACGGAACGTGGAGATAAAGAGAAACGTCCGCTGCCACGTCGAGGCCCTCAAGCCATGCCTTGTAGCGCCCCGCGTCCACCGCCGTGGAGAAATGCGGCGCGGTCGGGTAGCTCGTGTAGCGTGGCACACGGGCGGAGAAGTATTTGGCAATGGCAGAATGCATCGGGTCTTACCTTCGGTCGCCCCGGCACTTTAACAGATGATAGCCCGATGTAAATCGCAGTGGACGGCGGGCCGTATAGGCGGGCGGATAAGCAAAATAAAGGAAAGGCCACGGGGCTTGCCCCGGCAAGCCCCGTGGCCTTCCCCCTTTTCCCCACCCTTGCCTTCCCTTGTCCCAATTTGTAACCGCATTTCGCGTCCCCGCCCTTGGGGCTGTACAATCGCGCCTCTGGCTGTTACTTCTTAACCAAAAGCAATCGGTGAGCGAGGGATATAGATGCGCACACTTGCTGTGATTGGAGCGGTTTCGGTTGCGGCGCTGCTGGCGGCCGGCAGTGCGTTTGCGTGGACGGCGGAACAGCCTTCGAAGCAGGACGCCAATGCGGCGAGCGCCAACGCGGTCGATTTGTCCGACAACGACGCGTTCCAGGCTTTGCAGGACAAGGTGAACGGCAAGACGCAGTCGCAGAGCGGCTTTCAGGTCTCGGGCAGCGTTGGCTCGGGCTACAGCAGCGGGCTGACCGGCACGAACCCGTACGGCGTTCCGGCGCTTGGCAGCAACTCGGCGTTCAGCTATTCGCCCAATCCGGGCTTCCGGGGCGGGGCCAACTAAGGGCCCGGCGCGAAATAAACGCGCCACCTTGCTTGTCTTTTTGTCCGTCCGCGGCGTTGCGGAAACGGTTACATATCCCGCTATGCGCCCCTTTCCGCGCCTGGCGGACAAACAAAAATCCTGCGCAATCTGACGCGTTTATTTCGCGTCGAACCCTTAGCCCGCTTTCGTTGCGATCTGCCAGGCTGGCGGGGCGGCGGCCTCGCCGTCATTGCCGTTGAGCGCCAGCGTGCAGATCACCTCGTTGCCGCAGCCGGTATATTCTATTGAAGTGAAGGACATGAGCCGGGACGTGGCGATGCCGCGGCCGTGGGGGTGTGTGGCGCGCTCGGGGCTGATGTCCATGAAGGGGCGCCAGTCGAAGCCCCGGCCTTCGTCCTTGATGCGGATGCGCAATTCGCCGTCTTCGCTCTCGAAAAAGAGATGGCCGCATTTTTCCCGGTTTTCGGGAAGGTCCAGGCGCTGGGCGATCTCGCCGTAAAGGCTTCCTTCGAGTACGAGCTTGGTCTTGTCGTCGTAAGTGATGCCCAGATTGCCGTGCTCGACTGCGTTAATGAGCATTTCGTGGAGCCCGTAGACGGCGGTTTTCGGGTCCGGGAAGCAGTTGGCGATCAGGAAGGCCAGGTTTTTGGCGTCGTCGAGCGTGCGGAAGCGGAAGCATGCCTGCTCCATCAGGCCAAGGATGCGCTTCTGTTTGTCGACCTCTGCATGAAGCTTCCGCATGCCGGCGGCATCTCTCAGAGCGGCCGCGACGATGGCCAGCAGCATCTGCTCTTCATATGGCTTGGTGAGGTAGTAGTAGACGCCCGCATTGATGCCCTGCAGGATCTGCTCGCGCGCCGTCGCCGCCGATTGCATGATGACGGGAATGCCGGCGTAGCGAGGGTCTGCCTTGACCGCCTTCAAAACTTCCATGCCGTTGAGGCGGGGCATCATGCGGTCGAGCAGGATCGCGTCGATGGCGTTGTCTTGGGCCAGAAGCTCAAGTGCAATGTCGCCGTCGGGGGCTTCGACGACCTGATAGCCGGCCCCAGTGAGATATTCGTTGAGAATATCCCTGTTGAGGGCATCGTCGTCGACCGTGAGGATTTTTTTCCGCATGCTGGGCTCCACCGTCTGTGCCGCCATGTGCGCACAACCATAAAAAGAACTCCGTTAAGTCATCGCAATCCTAGGCGGCGGCATTTGTGGAAACTCCGCTCTTTTGTGCATTTTTTCCGGGGGGCCGCGTAGCAGCGCCGTACGGAAGGAGGTCCACCGGCAAAAGGACATGGAAGACCGCACCGCCGGAAGCGGCGTTGGACGCCCATATCTTGCCCTGGTGGAGGTGAACGATTTCGCGGCAAATGGTGAGCCCAAGCCCGGAGCCGCCCGCGCCGTTGGCGGTGTTGGAACTTTGGGTGAACTTGTCGAAAATCGACTCCAGTTCGGCCTGCGGAATACCGGGGCCCTGGTCGGCGACCGAGCAATGGAGCGCCGGCCTGCGGCCTTCCAGTTCGGCATCTTCGACGATCACAGTGACCGCGCTTGCCCGGCGCGTGAACTTGACCGCATTCGAGAACAGGTTGATGAAGACCTGCATCATCTGCGCCGGATCGAAGACAGCATCCGTCTTTAGGGACCGGCATTCGAATTCCAGGCGGATCTCCCTGGCCTCGAACAGCGAGCCGGTTTCCGTCTGCGATTGGCGCACGATACGGGCCAGATCGGTGTGCACCAGGTGTAGATCGAACTTGCCGGATTCGAGCTTGGCGAGATCCAGGAGCGCGTTTAGCATCCTGAGGAGCCTGACGCCGGAGGTATTGATGTTTCCAAGGTATTTCCTGAGCTTATCGCCCTCGCCGCTGCCGGCCTTTTTCAAAGCCATGGCGGTATAGTTCAGGATGGCATGCATGGGTGTGCGGAATTCGTGGCTCATGTTCATGAGCATCGAGGTCTTGGCATGGTTGGCGCTTACCGCCTGTTCCTTGGCCCGGGCGAGGTCGCGGTTGAGTTCTTGCAGGCGCCCGCGCTCGGCAGCCAGTTCGGCACTGGTTTTGAGCAGTTGCCCGTGCCGGTGCTTGAGATCCTCATTGGCCTTCACGGCCTTGCGGCTTTCACTGTACAGAGCGATCTCCCGCTGCACCCTGCGGCCGATCTCGCGGCGAACGATGAGCGTCATGATAAGGGTGAGTGCAAGTGCGGCGGCTCCGAGGCACCCGAGCATGAGGGCGCTGCCGTAAGTCACAGCAAGGGCCTCCGCCTTGCCGAGCCCCACGATCACCACGAGAGGGTATCCGGCTACCTTGCGCCAGCCGGTATAGGCGTCCTCGCCATTGAGCGGCCCGCCTCCCGCGTAGGCGCCAGCGCTGGCACCGGATTGCGTGGCATCGGTGAAAGCTGCCGAGCCCGCCAGCGATGTACCGCCGTAGTCCTCGCCCGGCTTTTGAAACCCGGCATAGGCCGCGCGGATTATGCCGTCGGTGCCGGCCACGATCATGAAGCCGCTATGGCCCAGGCGCACGTTTTTGGACAGGGTGGTGAGCAAATCCGGTGAAATCGAGAACACAGCGATTCCGGCGAACCTGCCGTCCGCTGTCTCCACCCGGTCGCTCACCTGAATTGTGACGCGGTTGGAGATGCGCCCCAGCACCGGCTTGCCCACGAAAAGGCCCCTGCGCCCCTGCAAATGCACCTGGATGTGCTCCCGGCCGGACAGATCCACCGCCGCCGGATGGCGTTCGAGCGAGGTGCTGACAAGCTTGCCGTCCGGACCGGCGAACGAGACCTGCACAGCGGTGGCCGCGAACTCGGGTGAATCCGCAGCCCAGCTCCCGAGGTCGAAGGCCGCGCCCTCGGCGGCAAGCCTGGGTTTCAGGAGCGACATGGCGCTCCCGATGTTGCCGATGACGTGCCGGACCTGTTCCTCGAAAGCGCCGGAAAGGTTGTAGGCTTCGTCCTCGGCGAGTGCCGCCGCCGCTTCCCTTTCCTGGATGACGACCGAAGCCAGCAGAAGGAACGTGCCCGCCATAATAATAGACGCAAATAGCGTTACCGCGCGCTTAAGCGCGCGGCTCGAATTCCGGATTTGAAGCCGGCCGCCAGGTTTGAGCTTGTGCCAAGGGGCACGCGGCCTCGATATCTTCAAGCCTTTCCCTCCATGGCCGGGAAAACACACTGAAACCCTAGATTGCATTTAAGCGTCACAATATTTCTTTATGGTGAACGTGGCGCCATTGCTTTGGCACAAAGCTCGGGCCATAAGGGCTGTGGATGCGACGTTAGCCTGCCTTTCGCCCGCAAAGGCTGCACGCTACCTTTCGGTCACACTACCGTTCGACAAAAGACAAATTCGCCGCATCACATTCTATCGCTGAACTTAACGGGGACAGACCGGCCGGCATGTTTGCGAAAATCAAAAGCGGGTATGGAGCCGCCTTTGCCGCCTTTGCGGCGGGGTGGGCTCTGTTTGCCCTGCCGTGGCTCTCCGGCGATGTCACCATTCCCTGGGACGCGAAGGCGCACTTCTTCCCGCAGCTTCAGTTTCTGGCGCACGCGCTCCACACCGGCCAGTCGCCGGCCTGGAACCCCAACGTGTTCGGCGGTTCGCCGCAGATTGCCGATCCGCAGTCCCTGATTTTCTCGCCGGCCTTCCTGCTCGCCTATCTGGTGCCCGAGCCCAGCTTCCGCCAACTCGACCTCTACTGTTTCCTGCTCCTGGCCGTGGCGGGCCTTTCCGTGCTCATGTTTTTCCGCGACCGGGGCTGGCATCCGGCGGGAGCGGTCGTAGCAGCACTTGCCACGGCGTTCGGCGGTTCCGCGATCTGGCGGATACAGCACCTTAAGCAGATCGAAACCTTCGCTTTCTTCCTCCTGGCGCTGTGGCTCCTCGCGCGCGCTCTTGAGCGCCGGACGATCCTTTGGGGGGCGCTCATGGGCCTGGCCGCTTGCCTGATGATCATCGAGCCGGGGCAGGTAACGCTTATCGGCGGCTATATTCTGGCCGGATACACGCTCAATTACTGGCTAAGCTGCCCGCGTTTCTGGACCGCGGTGCGTCAGACGCTTCCGGCTTTGCTTACGGCCGGCTTCGTTGCAATCGTGCTTGCCGCAGGCCCGATCCTCTTGAGCCTCCTGTTCATTCTGGATTCGAACCGCCCCGAGATCGCCTTCAAAGAGGCGGCGCGCGGCGCCCTTCATCCCGCGTCGCTGCTGACGGCGGCCGTTCCGAACCTCTTCTCAGTCCAGGGGAACGATGCATATTGGGGGCCTGCCAGCCTCACTTGGCCGGCTGAGTGGCTGTCCATCACCGAGAATATGGGACAGGTCTATATCGGCGTCCTTCCCGTTCTGCTTTTGGCTGCCGTCGGGATCTTCAAAGGCAGCTCTGGGCGCGCGAAATCCGGTTTTTCAGCCTGACGATCCTGGCATTGCTCCTCTACGCCTTGGGGCGTTACACTTTTGCCTTTCACTGGCTTTACGATTACCTGCCGGGCGTTGCGATGTTTCGCAGGCCTGCGGATGCGACCTATGCGCTAGGTGCGATCGCGGCCATCGCATCGGGCTACCTCCTTCACGTTTTCCTGTCCGGGAACCAAGCTCCCTCCAAAGCGCAAGGGTTCGCGGTTCTGGGCACGGTTGCCGTGGTGCTGCTAACCGCGTTGGGTGCCGCGACCGCACACGGCCATTTCAATACAGCCATCGAGCCGGTGCTCCTGTCGGCGGCCATGTTTGCAGCGGGATGGGCGTTACTCCTGGCGCTAAGCTACGTCCCGCCTCAATATACCAGCCATGTCATAGCGGGCCTGGCTGCGTTCATGACCGTAGACCTTGCGTTAGCCAACGGCCCCAACCGCTCGACCGCCAAGGCCCCCGCGCAGTACGAGGAACTCCGCGCCGACACGAAGAACGAAACGGTCGCCTTCCTTAAAGAGCACCTGGGCCAGTCCGCAAGCCTGGACCGGCGGGATCGTGTCGAGCTTGTGGGCCTCGGTTTCGAATGGCCCAATATCGGACTCGTGCACAATTTCGATCACGTGCTTGGCTACAATCCCGTGCGCCTGGGCGAAATCGTGCAGGCCATCGGAGCGAACGAGACCATCGCGGAATCCTGGCAGAGGGTGTTCACCCCACTGTTCCCCTCCTACCGCTCGACCATGGCCGATCTGATGGGGCTCCGCTATATCGTCATCGGCCGGCCCATCGAAAGCTTCGACAGAAAGCTCCATTTTGGAGACATGAAACTCCTGGGGCACACGCAGGACGGCTATATCTACGAAAACCCGCGCGCGCTGCCGCGGGTGATGTTCGTGTCCGGCTGGAAGTTTGCCAACTTCGACAAGCTGGTCGCGGACGGGCGCTGGCCGGACTTCGATCCCACGCAAACCATCCTGCTGAACGGTACGCCAGCCGAAACGCCTCCCGTGCAGGCCTTGCATGTTGCGCTGACGAACCCCTCGATTGAGCTCAAGGATTACCAGAACACGGAAGTGCAGATCGAGGTCGACAGCCCCGAAGCAGGCTTCGTGGTGCTCAACGACATCTGGCACCCCTGGTGGTTCGGCACCATCGACGGAAAGCCCGCAGAAATCCTGCGCGCCAACGTGCTGTTCCGGGCTATTCAGGTGCCCGCGGGCCGGCACACGGCTGCGATTCGAATTCAGGCCTGTGGAAGGCGCCATCGGCGAGATCGTTGCACGCCTCGGCGGCAAGCCGCCGCTTCAACCGGGCCCGGAAATGCCTGGCGAGCAGCCTAAGCCGGAGGCCAGCGTACCGCAGTTAATGCGGCTTGCTTCAAGAAGGATTGAAATCGTCCGCTAGCGAGCCACTCGAACTCGCGCAAACGGGCGGCCCTGATCGGGTCGCTCCCGTCACTTTCTCCAGTTTGCATCGCAACATGGCACATGATGAGCGGCAGCGGCCCTTGCAGGCCCGCCGTCCAGCCTTTCCAGAGTTCTGGCAGGTTTGCGTCCGGCGCGAAATCGTAGACCCCCGCGAAATCCGTGTTTACCGGATGCCCCCGGAGTGCGGCCAGACGGGCCAGGCCGCTGGCACCAGTGGCGGCGACAATCGCCGCCTTGAGCCCGCGCCAGCGCCGGGGAGCAGCGATGCGCACGCCGATGTGCCTTGCCGCACCGCCATAACGGTCCCAGAGCGCATCCAGCAGGGCCTCGCGTACACCGGGCAGGTGATGAACATGCTGATGACCGTCCACGAACGCTGGCGGCGCTCCAAGCGCGCTATCGAACAGCAAAAGCTGGCGCTCCGCCTCGCGCTTGAGCCTGCCGCGGTCCATGAGCCTTGCCTCCGCGCGAAGGATCAAGGCTGACAGCCCTTGCTCTGTGAACCCGCTTTCCGCGAACGGACTGGTCAAATCGAAATGCAAGCCTAAGGACAGCGGGGCAGCATCACGCGCCGCATGCGCAGCATCAGGCCAGCGCGGAGCCAATACCATGGCGCTTGTGGCCGTGACGCAGCCCTCTTGCGCCAGCCGCAGGATCGCGGCATCCACGCCCGCATCCATGGCGTAATCGTCGGCGTTTATAATGATGTTCTGCATAGCCGCTAGTGTGGCGTCTCGCAATTGCCTACCCCCTTTGTGGCAAGCCTCGCGAAGGCAATTGCGAGACATCAAGCCACACTAGCACTTTGTTTTTGCTAGGGTCCCTTATGTCTCCGAATTACCGTGCGAGCGCTCCGCAAAGGTGGCGGTAATTCGGAGACGGGACACTAGCCCTGCGGCTGCGCAAAGGCCCAAAGCTTGGACAGCGTGAACGTCGAGGCTGCCACCACGAGAATAACGGCAACCAGGATGGGAAAGTAATACTCCCGCCCGAAAATGCGCAGGGCCCAGGCGTAAGCGGACTGATTGATGACGAAGCCGGTAAACGCCACCGCGAAAAAGCGCATGCGCGCCGTGGTCATCTGTTCCGGCGATATTGGAAAGGTCCAGCGCGAATGGCCGGCGAAGCTCACGAGAAAGCCCATGCAGAAGCCGGCCAGGTTAGCCGCCAAAGGATGCAGCGCCAGCATTTCTACGGCGGCGCGGGCGATCCCCAAATGGGTGAAAGCTGCCGCGCTACCCACCACGACGAAAATTGCGATCTGGTGCATCAGGACACCGCCTGGGTTTCGTCCGCATCCGCCGTGCGGGGCGGCCCCTCGCGGACCTGGGGCGCGGGGTGCACGCTTGCTTTAAGCCTGCTGTCCTCCGCCACGATATAGACCGGTCGCTGCTTGACCTCCTCGAACGTCCGGCCGAGATATTCGGCAATTACACCTAGCGCCAAAAGCTGCACTCCCGACAGAAACATCATGCCGACCGAGAGGGTGGCCCAGCCCGGCACGTGGTCGCCCTCCACATAATGCTCGAATAGCAGATAGAAGCCATAAAGAAGCGATCCGAAGGAGATAAAAATCCCCGCAAGCGAAACAAGCCGCAGCGGCACGACCGTGAACGAAGTGAGGCCGGTGAATGCCAGCCGGAAGAGCTGTATCCAGGTGAATTTCGTCTGGCCTGCAACGCGCGGTTCCGCGTTAAAGGGAATGAAGGCAGTGCGGAAACCGACCCAGGCATAGAGCCCTTTCATGAGGCGGTTGCGCTCGGGCAGCGCATTGATCACGTCCACGACCTCCCGGCTCAGCAGCCGGAAATCGCCCGCGTCTGGCGGGATGATCACGTGGCTTCCGGCCTCCAGCAGGTAATAGTAGGCGCGCTTGAAAAGGCGCTTGGCCCAGGACTCCATGCGCACATCCTGAACGGCGGCAACCGCTTCGTAGCCCTGCTTCCACTTTTCGATCATCACAGGGATAAGCGAAGGCGGGTGCTGGCCGTCGGAATCCATGAGAATGACCGCATCGCCGCCCGCAGCCTTGAGCCCCGCCGAAAGGGCCGCCTCCTTGCCGAAATTCCGCGAAAGCCGGATGTAGCGCAAGGCTGGATGGCGGGAGCAAAGTTCCAGCATTACCGTTCTGGTGGCGTCGGCGCTGCCATCATCCACCACGATGATCTCGTAGCGGAAGCCGGTGTCCGCCAATACCGGGATGAGCGAGGAGATAACGATGGGAAGCCCCTCGCTCTCTTCGAAGGCGGGCAATACTGCCGAGATCAGCGTCGCGCTGCGTGTTTCCATAAAGTCCTTGCCAGCGCCTTAATCGTCCAGCCGCACTGCGGTCAGTTGTATGCTTAGTTTGACGTCTTTGTCTACGGCAAGCCCGGCCACGGTCTCTTGTCCGACGCCGAAATCGAGGCGGTTGATCGTGGTCTCAGCGCGGACCCGTGCCGTTCCCGACTTGATGTCGATTGCGAAGGGCAAGGCCACCGGTCTCGTCACCCCTTTGAGCGTCAGCAGGCCGTTCAGCACATACTTACCGTTTCCGGCAGCTTGCGCGCCCCTGGCTACGAATTGCGCCGTGGGGAACTGCGCCGGATTGAAGAAGTCGGCCGATTTGAGCGTCTGGTCCGCATCCGGCGTGCCGGTGGCCGCGCTGTTCATGTCGAGCAGCACCCTGATGGCAGCTTGGTCCGGCGTATCCGGGTCGAACTCGATTTCGGCACGGTACTGCCCGAAGGTTCCTTTCGTAGTATAGCCGCCGCCCGTAGCCTCAAAGCCGATCTGGCTTTCCGCAGTCTTCACACTCCAATCGCTCGCAAGAGCCTTGCTGCTACCGCCCGCGGCCAGCGCGCCGGCACAGAGCAGGACGAAAGCGGCCGGAACGGTGGTGGAATGCTTGCCGAAATTGGGCCTCATGGTGGAGAAGATGCCGTCCTTGAGCACGATGCCGTGATAGAGAGCGGCTGCGATATGCAGCCCGGCCAGTCCCGCAAGCACGAAAGTAAGGACCAGGTGCAGCTGCTCGAAGATCTCATGATAGGTCTTCCTGTCCGCCGCCGGCAGATCGTGCAGCCAGGGCAACAGGGGAAAGGGCGTAAGCTGGAACAGCACCGAAGGCTTATCCGAGGCGGAGATCATCGCCCAGCCTGCCAGCGCCAGCAGGAAGATGGTGAGGTACAGACCGTGGTGCAGTCCGTGCGCGGCCTTTTTCTGGCGCTCCGGCACCGAGGCGGGCAGCTCCGGCACGGGGTTGAAGATGCGCCAGACCACGCGCAAAATCATGAGCAGGAGGACCACGAAGCCAAGCGACTTGTGCAGGTTGAACGCCTGAAATTTCTGCAGGCCAGTGAACCCGTCCATGATCCAGCCAAGCGGAAACAGGACGAAGATCAGAAGTGCAATCAGCCAGTGCAGCGCTTTGGCAGCGGCCGTGTACTCGTCTAACTTCACAGGATGCTCCTTATTACCATTTGCCGGTGTTCGGCATTGAACTCCACGGCTCCGCTGGAGCCAGGGCGGCCCCCTTCTGCAGAAGCTCGATCGAAATGTTGTCCGGCGAACGCACGAACGCCATGCGCCCGTCTCGCGGCGGCCGGTTGATGGTGACGCCGGAATCCATAAGGTGCTGACACACCTCATATATGTTGTCTACTTCATATGCGATGTGGCCGAAATTGCGGCCTTCGCCGTAAACCTCCGGGTCCCAATTATAGGTGAGTTCGACCGCTGCGCTCTCGTCGCCGGGTGCGGCGAGAAATACGAGCGTGAAGCGCCCCTGGGCGCTTTCCATGCGGCGAAGCTCCTTGAGCCCCAGCTTGCGGACATAAAAGTCGAGCGAGAGATCCAGATCGGCGACGCGGACCATAGTGTGAAGGTACTTCATAGGCTGCCTCCAGGTTGCGGCGACATTAGCCATGGATGGCAGTTTCGCGCAACTAGGCGCCGCTTATCTCTTCGCACAGGCCTTGCTCCCGCCTCGCGCGCACCTCTTTCAACAAGTGTGGAAAGGCCCCTGCCGGCTTCGAGTGATTCGCGGCAATAAAGCGGGGAGCGCGTTGATTCGCGGAAAAATTCGTCCGTCAAGGGTGGAAATCCTAAGCGGGGGGCCCTGTTCAAAACCCGCCCCGGAGGGAGGTACCGGCGGACTTCCGGAAGGGCGCGGCCACAATGCTGTCACATTTAGACGCGGAATATCAATCACTTGCAGCGGGAATGCGGACCCGTTTCAAGGTTTCCGCCGCGGTATGCGGACCGGGGCGGGCGGTAAGCGTGCTGGGGAAAGCGTTAATTTTCTCTAGCCAGCGGACCGTGTAGTGTTATGTTTTTGATGTGAGTTGGTGTGCGTGAGGGCCTTGGGCGAGGTTCTGGCGAGCACCACGCATTCAGTGAAGCGGGGGACTACACACATGGGGGACAACCTACCTCCAACTATATCTACGTTTAACGACATAGCAGAGCAACCTGGCATCGACGTCTTCGTCATAGCAGGCCACATCAAATGGTTCGATGTATCCAAAGGTTTTGGCTTCATCGTTCCGGATGGGGGGCTTCCAGACATTCTGATCCATGTGACCGTCTTGCGGCGGGATGGCTATCAGACTGCCTACGAAGGCGCGCGCATTGTTTGCGAGGTGCTCAGACGCGACCGGGGGCTGCAAGCCTTCCGCGTTATCGAGATGGATGAAAGTACTGCAATTCATCCCTCGCAACTGCCCCAGCGCACCCACGTCCAAGTCGTTCCTGAGAGCGACTGGCAGCGGGCAATGGTGAAATGGTTCAATCGCCTCAAGGGCTTTGGATTCCTCACCCGCGGCGCTGGCACGGAGGACATCTTCGTGCATATGGAGACCTTGCGCCGCTTCGGCTTCGCCGAACTTAGGCCTGGACAAATCGTTCAGGTGCGGTATGGCCATGGCGACAAAGGCCTGATGGCCGCGGAGCTGAGACCAGACGGCGCTACGGGTTTTCCGTCGCACCATTGACTAAGGGATTAGGCGGATGCGCCAAAACCGGTTAAGCGTTACAAGGGCCGCTCTCGCGGCCCTTGCCGTTATGGGCTTTTTGAGCATGGCACCCGCCTTTGCAGACGAGGTTTTCAAGCACGCCAGCCTGAAAATCGAGACGAAGAACGGGCCGGTGACGCTCGATGTCGAAGTCGCCGATACGGAGCCGAAGCGCGAACATGGCCTCATGTTCCGGCGAAGCCTGGCTGAGAAAAGCCGGCATGATCTTCCTGTTCGATGACGAACACACCATCACCATGTGGATGAAGAACACCTATATTCCGCTCGACATGGTGTTCATTGGCGACGACTGGCGCATCAAGCACATTGCGCGGGATGCCGAACCGCTTTCGACGGACATCATCCCTTCAATCCACCCGGCGTCACGCGTGCTTGAGATCGCTGGCGGAGAGGCCAAGAAGCTCGGGCTAGCCCCAGGCGACACCCTCTCCCTCCAGCAATAACGGACGTTCCCCACTGCCAAATTCCAGGGTCCAGGGGGCAAGCCCTCCGCGCGAACGCTGAAGCGTGCGCCTCGATGGTTTCCGGAAGTCTCTGGCCGATGCCACTTCTTCGAATTCCCCTCAAAGAAGATCAAGCAATTGATCGATCGTAAGCCCAGCATCTTTCACGATGCGATGAAGCGTCCCCGTTTTCAAATCGCGATTATGAAACGGAACGGTCACGCGAAGGGCCATGTTTTGTTTGTGCCGGAGGATGTGATGGCTGCCGGCAACATGGTGGACCTCGAAGCCCGCCTTCTCAAGCGCCTTGATGAGTTTCCGGGGCGTTACGGCCGGAAGCTTGGGGCTCATGCAACTTCCGGCAGGGCAACCGTCAGCGGGCTTATAAGCGCGCCACGCTCCTGGGGGATCGGCAGGCCGTCCTTGCGCAGGCTTTCGAGATAACCCGCGATAGCGTCGCGGGCCATCGTCAGCGCTTCTTCCACCGTCTCGCCTTCGGTTACAACGCCTGGCAGCGACGGGCAATGCACCACATAGCCGCCCTCAGGCTCGGGTTCGAGGATAACGGTATAAGTATAGGTGCTCATTTCGCTCCTTCGCTTGCCCGCTGCAATATAGCACGGCCACCGCGGTTTGGCAGCAAGCGCTATCATCGCGGCGCGGCCCCTGCCGGAGCCCATGCGTCTCCCAAGGCAGGCGCAGCGCAGGCCGGCGAGATAGGCTGTCATCCGCTCGCGCCACTCGCCACGTACCGCCGGATCGTCATGGAACAGCGCGAAATCGTCCACATAGCGGACATAGGGCGCGCGCAGAACTTCCGTGACGAAATGATCGAAGAGGTCGAGATAGAGATTCGCAAAAAACTGGCTGGTCAGATTGCCGAGCGGAAGCCCGTCGATGGAGCGGGCGGCATGCTCGTAGCGCTTGGTGTCGATGTAACGAAGCTCAACCGCGAGCCGGAACAAAAACCGCAGCTTCTCGATGCTCAGATTCGCGCGCATGAGATGAGTTTTTTTCTCCCGCGTATAGGTGGCTTCCACAAGAGATTCCAAAATGTCGAGCGCAATGCTTTGAATGCGGTCTGTCAGCAGAAGCTTTTGACTGCGCGGGAAACGTGCAATGGCTGGGAATAACCACTGCATGAATTGAAAACGCTCAGTCCGAACCCTGCGTAGGTTTTTGCCGCAATCGGCTGGCAAATTGGGTACACCATCCGATAGGAGGCCCCGATGGAGCATCGCAAATTTCAACAGCGGCTCGATGAACAGGTAGCGGAACTGACGCACGCACAGGCCCAGAAGCTGATCGCGGCACTCCAGCAGCGCGGTGACGGCGACGAAGTGCTGCGCCTTCTGAACAAGCACCTTGAGCGAGACCCGGTATGCCGGCGCTGCGGGTCGAAGCGCACGGAGGGCTGGGGCGCGGAACGCAACGGCCTGAAGCGCCGGCGCTGTCTTGATTGCAAGCGGACATTCAATCCGCTGACCGGCACGCCGCTGGCGCGGCTACAGAAGAAGGAGTGCTGGCTGAATTATGCCGGGGCGCTCAATGAATTGCTATCGGTGCGCAAGGCCGCCAAGGCGTGCAAGGTGGACAAGAACACGGCTTTCAAATGGCGCCACCGTTTTTTGGAGGCACGGAATTACTCGAAAGATCAATCGCTTGCCGGTATCGCCGAGGTTGATGAAATCTTCCTGCTGGAAAGCTTCAAAGGCCAGCGCAAGCTGCCGCGCCCGGCGCGCAAACGCGGCGGCGTTGCGGAAAAGCCGGGCTTATCGGCGGAGCAAATCCCAATCCTCATCGCTCGCGACCGCGCCGGCGCTCATATCGATGCCGTGCTGCCGGACCGTTCCGAAGCGGCTGTGCGGCCAATTCTTGAGGGCAAGCTATCGAAGGACGATGCGCTCTTGTGCATGGATGGTGACAAGGCGCTGATCGCCTTCGCCGAGGCCGAGGGCATCGAGTACGAGTTGATCATCGCCAGCAAGGGCGAGCATGTGCATGAGAAGGTGCTGCACATTCAGAACGTCAATGCTTATGGCAGCCGGTTCAAACAATGGCTCAGACGCTTCAACGGCGTTGCAACCAAGTATCTGCAAAGCTATCTGGGCTGGCGGCGCTGGCTGGAAAAAGGAGAGGACTCTTTAACCGCAGAAAACGCTTTCGCCGCAGCGCTTTGCTGAAACCTACGCAGGGTTCGAACTGAGCTATTGAAAATGAGCTTCCAGAACCGCCCCTGTCTGACGGGCGTTATCCATTCCTCCCCTCCCAAAAAATCGCCAGGAGGCTTCGCCTCCTGGACCAATCTCGCCGCGCCTTTGGCGCGTTGGAAAAACAAAAGAGTGTAAAAGGGTAAAAGTGCCTAGATTAAGGTCCGGGCAAGGCGGAAACCGATATCGTAGTTACGGTTGTCCGAGGGGTTCCTGTAGCGGAGCGCGGAGCGGAGGTTCTGGGAAATGCAGTTCCAGGAACCGCCGCGCAGAACCCGCCGGCCACCATCTCCGGTTGTCCATGCCGAGCCGTCCTCAGGCGCACCAATGTAATTATCGTGCCAGCAATCCTCGCACCATTCCCAGACATTGCCGTGCATATCGTGCAAACCAAATGGGTTTGCAGGGAATGAACCTACTTCAGCCGTGTTGCTTGCAGAGAACTGTGCCTGCGCCTTGGCGATGCTATTCCCAAATGAGTAAGCCGTTTCGGTCCCTGCCCGGCAGCAATATTCCCACTCGGCCTCACTCAAAAGCCGGTAAGGCTGGCCCGTGGCACCCGATAGCCACTTAATGTACGCCTGGGCGCCGTCCCAATTGACTTTGATGACCGGACGCCGCCCGCGCCCCCAGCCCTGATCCGATGGGTTGTGCGAAACGCCGCCTGCCGCTCGCGCCGCATCCCATTCGGCGAAGGTGACGGCATAGCGGCCCACGGCAAGAGGCTTGGGGATTACGGCCTTGTGACGCGGACGTTCATCGGCATCGCCTTCGCCGTCTTTCGAGCCCATCCAGAACTCGCCCGCCGGCACGATGACCATCTCCGGCCCGCCGTCGAAAGCGGGGAAGCTTTCGCCGGGCTTCAGCCAATAGCCCACCGGCTTGCCGTCCTTCACCGCCGGAACCTTCAGGAAGCCCAGCTCTTGCAGCCGGGCGGCGGCGGCTTGCGGGTCTTCCTGCCAGAGCGCGAATATTTCCTCGCGCTTGCCTGCCCGCGAGAATTTTCCCTTGATCTCCGCGCGCCTCGCCTCGGCGCGCTTCCGCTCCGCTTCTTCCGCCTCGGCCTTGGCCCGCTCTTCCGCCCGGCGCTTCGCTTCGGCGCGCCCGGCCAGCAGTTCATTCACGGCCTTTAGCCGCTTCTTCGCCTTGAGCGCCCAAAGAGGTTCGCCGGCCTCATATAGCCTTGCGTAGGTTTCGATCTCCTCGGGATCTTCGCTGCGCTCGATGCCATGGCGCTCCCAATCGCGTTCGGCCGGCGTCTGGGAAGACCCGTTGGGGACGGGAGATGGCGGGTTCAGGCCAAAGCGCTCGGTTTCGGCCGGTTCCAGCGCCCTTTTTAGCTTGAAATCCTTGAGCGGGCGGGCGCCGAAGCGCCGCCATGCGGACTCATATTCGATCAGGCTTTTGCGATCCTGCACGGCATCGCGGCCGATGCGCTTTTCGAGCGCATCGATCAGCGGGTCGAGCGCCGGGCTGCGCGGGGAGCCATCCCAGGCGGACAGGGGGATGGTGTCGTCGAGCCGGAAGCCGAAAGGGATTTCGCAAGGCTCGATCTGCACGGGCACCAGGATGCCCAGATCATGCGCCAGATGCACTTCCTCGCGCACCCAGCGCGACGCAACCGACAACGAGCACCACAGCGCCACAAGCGCTTTTGCGCCGCGAATCTCTCGCTCGATCTGGGCCGCGAAGTCCTTGCCCTTCACCAGCTCGTAGTCGAACCAGACCGTGAAGCCATGGCGCTTCAGCACTTCGGCGAAGTGCTCCGCCGCCGGCCGCCGCTCGCTCTTGTAGGATATGAAAATCTCGGCCATGCCGCCCCGCCTGATTTGCGTGCAATATGGATAAAATACATAGCAGCATCGGTGCTAACGAAAAAGCGCTCAAGCGCCCGCCCGCCGCGCCAATTCGCGACGGAGCTTTCGCGGAGACCGCCTTCCGTTAAAATTCCATTTACGCCGCCTACGCCGCCACAATCCTTAATGCGAGGATGGTTAATCCTAAATCGTCCTGTTCGAAATTGGTCGCATTTTGACAAAAATTGCCCAAAAAAAGCGAAATTGCGTCATCGAAAACTACGGTTAATTATACCCGGAGGTTTTTCGTTAACGCCGGAACGGTGCATTTTTGCGCGGCGCCGCGGTCGCCCTATTACAGAATGCTCAATGTTTTCAATGGCGTGCGACCCCACTTAACCGCCCGGTAAGGAGCTTTGGGCTACAATTCAGCCTAAAGAAAAAGACAGCCTTCGACTCCAAACTGAGCAGCCATGAAGAAAAAATTCCCATTTTGGGCCTCGGACGGCCTGCCAGACGTAAACAGAGTGTTACCGGCGGCGGCAAAAGTTGGGTATCTGGCCTCCGAAGCGGGTGATAAAGTTCTGCCTGCGCCGGATTTGCGCCAATAACGCGCGCTGAAGTAGCCAACGGGCGGTAGCGCCAAAAAGGATGGAGAGTGGAATGAAACGCTTGAGGATTGCCGCAGCACTTGCAGCTCTGGTTTTGGGAGCAGGAATTCCGGCGGCGGCGATGGCCGCGGCGGAGGACGCCATCGGCACGTGGAAGGACGACGACACGGGCGGCATCACGCAGGTTTACACATGCGGCGCGGGCATCTGCATCAAGGTGGTGACGCCGTCCAAGGGCCGCGAGGTCGATGCGAACAATCCCAATCCAACCCTGAAGGGCCGCTCGATGGCGGGCGCGGTCATCATGGATGGTGCCACGAAAGACGGGCCGAATCGCTGGGCGGGCAAGGTTTACAACTCCGAGGACGGCAAGACGTATTCGGGCTCTCTGGAGGTCAAGGGCAAGAACGAGGTGAAGCTAGAGGGCTGCGTGCTTGCCATCCTGTGCAAGTCGCATACCTGGCACCGGGTGCAGTAGGGTCAGGGCAGGGCAGGGGAAAGCGGCGGCAGTTCAGGCCGCTTTCCGCGAAAGGCGGGCGAGCCAGGCGCGGCCAAAGAGGAAGACGAGCCCTATCGCGATCCTGGTCCCCCCTCCAGCCATCGCCGTGAGATACTTCCCGGCGAAGATCTGGCCCAATGATGACCAGTTCTGCGGCTGGATGGCGAGGAGGCTTGAGATAAGCTGCGCGTCCGCGACACCTTCGGCGATGAAATAGAGCCCGGTGACGCCGATAAGGATGCTTTCTAGCTTGTCCCAGCCGTCTGTAGCGAACGCAGCACTGGCATCGGAGCCGGAAAGTTTTGAAGTAACAGCCTCTGCCTTAAGGAAGAGAAATAGACCTAAACAGAGGAATATAAGTGATGGTGCTATGGCCACTAATATGTAAATGTAATCGCTAGAGAGTTTACCCCTAGCAATCATAATCGTAATGACTCCAAGCAGCGATTCGGTGAATTGAGCTAATCCGGAGATAGCATTGGCTAGGACGATCAATCCAACAATTCTTACAGCAACTATATTTAACCCTGAATAGTTCATGATCCTATTACCCCTCGATGGAACCTGACGCGGGAGCGGCAGATGCGCGCCCCCGCCGGCGGGGCTAGAATTCCCGGGACGACGGAGTCGTGCTGGCCAGCTTGCCCGCCCAGGCCTTGGCTGCAGCCTTGTTCGCAACCCAGTTCGGCAGGAATGTGAACGCCTCCTCCAAAAGGTGCGGCGTGTGCTGACCCGGGGAATAGTGGAGCGCGCGCTCGAAATATTCCTGCAATGCGAGGCGGAACGCGGGGTGCGCGCAGTTGGAGATGATGATTTGCGCGCGCTGCCTCGGCGCCAGGCCACGAAGATCGGCAAGGCCTTGTTCTGTCACAATAATTTGCACATCATGTTCGGTGTGATCGACATGCGTCGCCATGGGCACGATGCAGGACACCTCGCCGCTCTTGGCCACCGACGGCGTCATGAAGATCGAAAGATACGCATTGCGCGCGAAATCGCCCGAGCCGCCGATGCCGTTCATGATCGAGGAGCCCTGGATATGCGTCGAGTTGACGTTGCCGTAGATATCGGCCTCGATCAGCCCGTTCATTGCGATGATGCCGAGCCTGCGGATGATTTCGGGATGGTTGCTGATCTCCTGCGGCCGCAGCACGATGCGCTCGCGGTAGAACTCGATATCGTGGTCGAATTCGAGCATCGCTTCCGGGCTCAGCGACAACGCGGTGGCCGAGGCGAAGGCCATCTTGCCCTGTTTGATGAGGTGCAGCATGCCATCCTGCAGCACCTCGGTGTAGGCAGTCAGATTGCCGAACGGCCCGTGCTCAAGCCCCGCCATGACGGCGTTGGCGACGTTGCCCACGCCCGATTGCAGCGGCAGGAGATCCCTGGGCATGCGGCCCATCTTCACCTCATGCGCCAGGAAATCGAGGATGTGGCCCGCGATCGCCTTCGAGTTTTCGTCCGGTTTCGCGAACTTCGAATTGCGGTCGGCGGCGTGCGTCTCGACCACGGCGATGACCTTTGCGGGATCGCAGCGCAGGTATTTCTCGCCGATCCGGTCGCCTGCCTTGACGATGGGAATGGGCTGGCGGTCGGGGGGAAGGCGCGTGCCGTAGTAGATGTCGTGCATGCCTTCAAGGGCGGGGTTGGTCCAGGAGTTCACCTCCAGGATGACCTTGTCCGCCTGGTCGAGCCAGGTCTTGTTATTGCCGATGGAGGAGGAAGGGATCAGGCGGCCATCTTCGAGGACGCCGGCGACTTCGACAACGGAAACGTCGAGCTTGCCGAAAAACCCGAACCAGACGAATTGCGCCACCTGGCTCAGATGAATATCGATGTAGTCCATTTCGCCCGCGTTGATGCGCTTGCGGCAGATGGGATCGGACTGATAGGGCAAGCGGAGCTCGATACCGTCGGCTTCGGCGAGCGCGCCGTCAAGCTCGGGGGCGGTGGACGCGCCGGTCCAGACGCCGATCTTGAAGGCCTCGCCGGACGCATGCAGAGCCCGGATTCGCTCGGCGAGCGCGCCCGGCACGGCTTTGGGATAGCCGGCACCCGTGAAGCCGCTCATGCCAACATTGCTGCCCGCCGGGATCAGCGCCGCAGCTTGTTCTGCAGTCATAATCTTGCTCTTCAGGGCAGGACAAAGCACACGCGATCCGCTCACGTTCCGCTCCACTTTCCGATTGTTGCTTAGGCCAAGACGATTGGGTGAGCGTATGCAACGAAGCGCGGCGGTTCAAGTGCGGGCCAAGGATTTCAGGCACTTTGTGAAGCAGCTATGCACTCAGAGCATAGCTAATACTAGAGATATTGGGCTTTAGTCTAAGGCGTCAAAGTAAAAACCCCGCCGTAGCGGGGTTTTCCTATTCCGTATTGTGCAGTGAGGATGATTATTCCTCAAGCGCCTCTTCGGGTCCGAACAGGGCGGCCTCGGCGGCAATCGCGGCCTGCTCGGCGGCGTATTCGGCCGCGTACTCGTCCTTGACCTTGGTCACGTCCTCGCCGGCGGCCTGACGCTCGGCTTCTTCCTGTGTGCGGGCCACATTGAGGGCGATCTTGACCACAACTTCGGGATGGAGGCCGACGCGGATTTCATGCACGCCGAGGTTCTTGATCGGCCGGTCGAGCAGAACCTGCGCGCGGTCGATGGTGAAGCCGCCAGCCGTCACCGCGTCCGACACATCGCGCGTCGAGACCGAGCCGTAAAGCTGCCCGGAATCGCCCGCCTGCCGGATGATGGTGAAGCGCTGGCCCTTGAGCTTGCCCGCAACCGCCTCGGCCTCCTGCTTGCGCTGGAGGTTGTTGGCCTCAAGCTGAGCCCGCTGAACCTCGAAATGCTTCTTGTTCGCTTCATTGGCGCGCATGGCCTTGCCTTGCGGCAGGAGAAAATTGCGCGCGAAACCCGGGCGAACCTTCACGATGTCGCCCATTTGGCCCAAGCGGCCGATCCGTTCCAGGAGAATAACCTGCATGGCGGCCTCCTACCTCAACACATAGGGGAGCAGGCCCAAAAAGCGCGCGCGCTTGATGGCCTTGGCGAGTTCGCGCTGCTTCTTCGCGGACACCGCCGTGATGCGCGACGGCACAATCTTGCCGCGCTCGGAGATGAAGCGCTGCAGAAGCCGCACGTCCTTGTAATCGATGGCCGGCGCATTGTCGCCCGTGAAGGGGCAGGTCTTGCGGCGGCGGTAAAGGGCAGGCGCGCTCCGCCAGCCGAGGCTCCTTGCATGCTCATTCTTCACCTCCTGCTGCGGGTGCCGCCGGTGCTACCGGTGCCGCCGGTGCTACCGGTGCCGCTGGGGCTGCCGGTGCGGTTGCTGCTGGCGCCGCCGCCGGTGCTGCTGCACGCGGGGGCCGGTCGCCGCCATGGCGCCGTCCGCCGTCATCGTCGCTCCTGAAACCGCCGCCGCCGCCAAAGCCGCCACCGCCTTCACGGTCGCGGCGCGGGAAGCGTCCGCCTCTGTCGCCACGGTCGCCCCTGTCACCGCGGTCGCCACGATCCGGGCGGCCGTCACGGTCGCCGCGCTCGTCCTGCTTGCGCATCTGGATGGAGGGCTTCTCGTCGAGTTCGTCGACGCGCACCGTCAGAAACCGCAGCACGTCGGTCGAAATTCCCATCTGCCGCTCCATCTCGGCCACCGCTGCATGCGGGGCGTCGATGTTGAAGAACGCGTAGTGCGCGCGGCGGTTCTTCTTGATCTTGTAGGCGGTGGACTTGAGACCCGAATATTCGGTCTTGGTGATCTTGCCGCCCAGCTCCTCGATGACACCCTTGTAGGTGTTCATCAGGCCCGTCACCTGCTGCTGGGTGACATCCTGGCGCGCAAGAAAAGTATGCTCGTAAAGTGCCATATCGGCCTTTCCTCAGTTGCGGTTTGTCCGGCGCAGAGCCCCCGTCAAGCCTTGGAAAGGCATTGAAGGATCTTAAGCAGAGCAGAGACACGGGAACGAGGGCGGTTGCCCGCCACGGCAGCCATTCGTTTTGGGAATAGCAAGCCGCTTCCGTTCAGCCTCAAACCGGACGGTGGCCGCACTATAGGTAATTCGGGCGCGAGCGCAAGGGGATTTGCCACTCCCGGTAACCCTCCGTTTACGTCTGGCAGGCCCGGCGAGGCCCAAAATGGGAATTTTTTCTTCATGGCCGCTCAGATTGGAGTCGAAGCTTACGTTTTTCATTAGCCAGGATTGTAGCGCATGGCTCCTTACCAAGGGGTTAAGTGGGGGTACACGCCATTGAAAACATGGGATATTTTGTGCTTGAGCTGCGGCCGCTCCGGGCAAAAATGCACCGTTCCGGCGTTAAGAAAGAATCTGCGATTATATTTAACCGTAGTTTTCGATGACGCAATTTCGCTTTTTTCGGGCAATTTTTGTCAAAATATGACCAATTTCGAACAGGACGATTCCGGATTAACCACGTTCGCATTAAGGATTGGGACGGCGTAGGCGGCGTAAACGGAATCGTAATTATTTGCGGAGACGGGCAAAGCGCCGTCCGGGACTTTTTAAACCAATTTTGCCGGCAAATGGGCGGAACGCTGCTAATGTAGCCCCGCTTCAGTTTCAGCACGCAAGGCCATTCTCATGCCGGAAGCAGGCGACCGCACTTTCTTCATTTCGCGCACGGGCACCGATGCGGACAAGGCGCTTGCCAAAGCCATCGCCGCGATCATCCGCGACGCGGGCGGCGGCACGTTCCTTCAAGACGAGAATTTCGGCCATGCGAGCTTCATGGCCCGGATGAGCCAAGCCTTCGACAGCGGCGCGCGGACGATTGCGCTGTTGTCCAAGACGTACCAGGAACTCCGAATACTGCCAGAACGAATACGAAGTCGCGCTTACCGGCGATCCCCGCAATCTGAAGGAGCGCCTGATTGTGCTTCGCGTGGAGGAGTGCGCGCCCAGGGGCATGCTTCGCGCGCTCGCTTATACCAGCTTGGTGCAGACGCTTGCGATAAACGATGTTGCGCAGCGCGATCAGGCGCTACGGCATGTGGTTCTCAAGGCAACCGGCCTGGCGGAGGAAGGGCAGGGGGAAAACACAGGCATCCCTTCAAGCCCCCACTGGCCGCTGACGCAAGTGCTGCACCCCGACATCGCCCCCGTGCCAAGCTTCACCGGCCGCGACGCCGAGCTTGCCGACATCGCCGCCGCGCTCTGGAACGGCGGCACCGCCGCGCTCACCGGCTCCCCCGCCGCCACCGCGCTTTCCGGCCTGGGCGGCGTCGGCAAATCCGCGCTCGCCCGCGAATACGCCTGGCGCGAACGCGAGCGCTATCGCGGCGTGTGGTGGCTGCGAGCGGAGGAACGCGCAACACTGCTGGGCGACCTCATCGACCTCGGCGCGCGCTTCATCCCCGGCCTCGCCGAAGTCCCCGGCCGCGAGGCCGCCGCCCGCGCCACGCTGGACTTCATCGCGCAAACGCCTTCGGACAAGCCCTGGCTCCTCGTCTACGACAACGCCGCAAACCCCGCCTCCCTCGAAAAGCTCACCCCCCGCGCCGGCGCCCATGTGCTCGTCACCAGCCGCTGGCAGGATTGGCACGGCCGCGCGCGCGAATTGCCGCTGGACGTGTTCAGCGAGGCGGCGGCGCTCGAATTCCTGATGGCGCAGGCGCGCGGGGCAGGGGTGGCGGAACACGCTAAGGTTGTAATCCCTCACCCTGTCCCTCTCAGCAATCCCGGCTTGGCGGGATTGCCTCTTAAGGTGGCCAAATCCGCAAGCGGATTTGGCGTGGGAGAGGGGACGATAGCTGCCACCGTCGAGCAAGGGTCCCCTCTCCCAAAGGGAGAGGGACAGGGTGAGGGGTTGCGCCCTGTGTATAATCCTCAAACCTACCAAGCCGCCGCGGCCCTCGCCTCCGACCTCGGCCGCCTGCCGCTGGCGCTCGCCATCGCCCGCGCGCATGCCTGGAGCATGGGCTGGACCTTCGCGCAATACCGCGAGCACTTGGCTGAGACAAAACTGCTGGAGCGCGAGCAGACCAAGGGCGTCGATTACCCGCGCTCCATCGCCGCAACCTTCACGCTTGCCATCGAGAAGGCCAAGGCCACCGCGCCGCAAGCGGAGCGCCTGCTGGCCATCGCCGCGTACCTCGCGCCGGACCGCATCCCGCTCGCCATCGTCACCGCGGACGTGATGCCCGAGATCGAGAAGGGCGAGGCCGTGGCCGCGCTGGCGGAGGTCTCGCTCGTCACCCGCGAGACCCTGGACGATGGTTCGCCCGCCATCAGCTTGCACCGACTGGTGCAGGCAGTGATGCGCCGGAGGCTGGCCACTAAAAACAATTCGGAAATAGCGGCGCTAGCCGTGCATTTCATGAACAAGGCGTTTCCGATCTTAAATGGCCCGACCGACATCAATCATTGGTCAGTCTGCGAAAAGCTGCACATTCACGCGGCGGCCGCCCTGGCTTTCGGAGCTGAAGCCGCCGGCAGGGAGACAGCAACAGGTCTTTTGCATAACCTAGCAACTTACCTCTATGGCCGTGCCGACTATCGTGGCGCAGAGGAGCTGGTGCGCCGCGCGTTGGCCATCGACGAGAAATGCTTCGGCCCCGACCACCCAAAGGTGGCCATCCGCCTAAACAATCTGGCGCAGCTGCTTCAGGCCACGAACCGTCTCGCGGAGGCGGAGCCGTTGATGCGGCGCGCGCTGGCCATCGGCGAGGAAAGCTTCGGCCCCGGTCATCCCAATGTGGCCATCCGCCTGAACAATCTGGCGCAGCTGCTTCAGGCCACGAACCGTCTCGCGGAGGCGGAGCCGTTGATGCGGCGCGCGCTGGCCATCGACGAGGCAAGCTTCGGCCCCGGTCATCCCGAGGTGGCCAGAGACCTGAACAATCTGGCGCAGCTGCTTAAGGCCACGAACCGACTTGCTGAGGCGGAGCCCTTGATGCGGCGCGCGCTGGCCATCGGCGAGAAAAGCTTCGGCCCCGGTCATCCCCAGGTGGCCAGTGCCCTCAACAATCTGGCGCTGTTGCTTAAGGCCACGAACCGTCTTGCGGAGGCCGAGCCTCTGATGCGGCGCGCGCTGGCCATCGACGAGGCAAGCTTCGGCCCCGGTCATCCCAATGTGGCCACGAGCCTGAACAATCTGGCGCAGCTGCTTCAGGCCACGAACCGTCTCGCGGAGGCGGAGCCCTTGATGCGGCGCGTTATCGCCATCTTCGAGGAAAGCTTCGGCCCCAGTCATCCCAATGTGGCCGCGAGCCTGAACAATCTGGCGGCGCTGCTTCAGGCCACGAACCGTCTCGCGGAGGCGGAGCCGTTGATGCGGCGGGCGCTTGCCATCGACGAGGAAAGCTTCGGCCCCGGTCATCCCGAGGTGGCCACAGACCTGAACAATCTGGCGGCGCTGCTTCAGGCCACGAACCGTCTGGCGGAGGCGGAGCCGTTGATGCGGCGCGCGCTTGCCATTTTCGCGGAGAGCCTTGGGGCGGAGCATCCCAGCACGCGGACGGTGCGGGGGAACCTCGAAGCGCTGCGTGCGGAGTTTGCCCAAGGTGCGGTGGAGAGCGAGGCGCCGTCCGCCCCGCCGGGGTCCGCCGTGCCGGCCAAGGAAGGCAGGCCCGCGGGCGGGTTGTTCGCGCGGCTGTTCGGACGGGGGTAGGGGCAGGGCGTGCCGGGTGTCAGGCCCCATAACTTGGCCCCGCTAATGGCCGGCTTCTTTGCCGTGCCGCACCGCCAAGATCGCGATTTCCGCGCCCATGAAAAGAAAAGCTCCCGTCCGTTGCCCAACCATTCCAGCAAAATTAGCCGTTCTCTTTCGCCAGAACAGGCCATTTTTGGTGGGGCACTCCCGCGAAAAGCTATGCGTTTCTGTGGGGGCAAATTGTCCCACAGTTCACAGTTTTGTTAACTATTTGTTTCTGCTTTTGTATTTGAGCCCCTCCGGGATCGCCAAATCCGCATAAACGCGCATCTTCGCCATCGCGTGCTGCCTCAGCAATTTCGAGCCGCGCCGCCATTATGCCGGCTGGCAAACTTCAAGCGGCCATTTTTTATCTATATGCACCCCAATCGCTTAGCCGCTGCGTTCAAGTTGCCCGCCCGATGTCCGCCAATCTTACCAAAGACAAAATCGAACGGCTTGCCCCAGACCAGGCTTCGCTGGGCGCTGCGCTGAAGCTGGTCAAGCCAGCGAAATGGCCCGTGCTCGGCGGCGACCCCGGGACCGCACTGCTGTGGGGCGAGTGCCAGGGCTCGGGCTCTACGCCCTACCGCGTCGTGCTCGCAACCGTGGACCTTGGCTACAAGTGTACGTGTCCCAGCCGCAAGTTTCCTTGCAAGCACGTCCTGGCGCTGATGTGGCAGTATTGCGACGGCCCGCAGCGCTTCCCCGAAAGTGCCGTGCCGGAATGGGTGAACGATTGGCTGGTGAGGCGGCGCGGCAAGTCCGGAGGCACGGCGGCGGTTGCTGCCAACGGTACGGATAACGAAGCAGCACCCGGCGAAGTGCGCAAAGCCCGTGGCGGTTCCATCGCCGAAGCGCTGGCGGAAACCCCCGCTGCGCCTCCCGATCCCAAGGCTGCTGCGCGTGCCGAAGCGCAGCGCGAGCGCATCCGGCAGGAGCGCGAGGCAAGCGTTGCAGCGGGCCTCGACGAACTGGGCCTCTGGATTGCCGATCAACTGGGTCACGGGCTTGCCGGCTTTGCCGCGAACGCCGCCAAAAGCTGCCGCACCTTGTCGGCGCGGTTGGTGGACGCCAAGGCGGCGGGCCTTGCCGCTG
>CAVYEY010000023.1:0-127414 GCA_963767435.1 uncultured Alphaproteobacteria bacterium | reverse complement strand
CCCGCCGCCGGGTGAGCAGAAACACCCTAATCGCCGCCGACAACCCCGCTGGCTCCCGCGCCGCGTCGATGGCCGCTGCAAGCGCCGCCACGCTCACCCCCATCTCCGCCGCAGCCGCCTGCAACTCACGCCAGAAGGCATCCTCCAGCGTGATGGAAGTCCGGTGGCCGGCAATGCTCAGCGAGCGCTTCCTGGGCAGCGCGGCAGCCGGATCGAGGGCGAGCTTAAGCCCGCCCGCGCCCCCGGCCGCTTTGCTGGCGCTACCGCCCTTCGGGCTACCTGAGCGCGTTTTGTTTGCGCTACCGCCCCTTGGGCTGCTTGAGCGCGGGTTCCGCGCCATGGCCTCACGCGCCGGGCTTGATCATCAGCTCGGGCCGCACGACCGCGTTGAACTCCTCCTCGGTCACAAAGCCCAGCGCCAGCGCTTCTTCGCGCAGCGTCGTGCCATGCTTGTGCGCGGTCTTGGCGATCTGCGCGGCCTTATCGTAGCCGATCTTGGGGGCCAGCGCCGTGACCAGCATCAGCGAGCGCTCCAGCAACTCCTTGATACGCGTCTCGTTCGGAACGATGCCCGCCACGCAGTTATCCGTAAAGCTCACCGCCGCTTCCGCGATCAGTTTAACCGACTGCAGCAGGTTATAGATGATCACGGGCTTATAGACGTTCAGCTCGAAGTGCCCCTGGCTGCCCGCGACCGTCACCGAGACGTGGTTGCCCATCACCTGGCAGCAGACCATGGTCAGCGCCTCGACCTGGGTCGGGTTGACCTTGCCGGGCATGATCGATGAACCGGGCTCGTTCTCAGGCAGCGCGATTTCGGCGAGGCCGGAGCGCGGGCCGGTGCCCATGAGGCGGATGTCGTTGGCGATCTTGAAGAGGCTCACGGCCAGCGTGTTGAGCGCGCCCGAAAGTTCGACTTCGGCGTCGTTCGCCGCCAACGCCTCGAACTTGTTCGGCGCGGTGACGAAGGGCAGCCCGGTTTCGCGCGCGACCTCTTCCGCGAATTTCTCCGCGAAGCCGATGGGGCAGTTCAGGCCCGTGCCGACCGCCGTGCCGCCTTGCGCCAGCTGGTAGATGCGCGGCAGCGCCGCCTTCACACGCTCGATGCCGTAGCGTACCTGGGTCGCGTAGCCGGAAAACTCCTGGCCCAGCGTGACCGGCGTGGCGTCCTGCAAATGCGTGCGGCCGATTTTGATGATGTGCTCGAACGCCCGCTGCTTGTCCTCCAGCGCCCGCGCCAGGTAGTCGAGCGACGGCAGCAGGCTTCCGTTCACGGCCACACCGGCCGCGATGTGCATAGCGGTCGGGAAAACGTCGTTCGAGGACTGGCCGCGATTCACATGGTCGTTCGGGTGCACGGGCTTCTTCGAGCCCTGCACGCCGCCCAGCATTTCGATGGCGCGGTTCGAGATGACCTCGTTGGCGTTCATGTTGGTCTGGGTGCCGGAGCCGGTCTGCCAGACGACCAGCGGGAACTCGCCATCGTGCTTGCCGTCGATGACTTCCTGCGCGGCGGCGACGATGGTGTCAGCGAGCGCGGCGTCGAGATCGCCGAGGGCGGCATTGGTCTTGGCCGCGCATTTCTTGACGATGCCGAGCGCCTTGACCAGCGGAAGCGGCATGCGCTCCCCGCCGATCTTGAAGTTGCCGAGGCTGCGCTGCGTCTGCGCGCCCCAGTACTGGTTCGCAGGGACTTCGATGGGGCCGAACGTGTCGGTTTCGGTACGGGTAGCGGGGGGCGTTTGATCCGTCTGTGTCATGCCGTCTTTTCCGTGTGAATTTAGCGAAAAACCCCTAGCACGGCGTTGGCGGCGGCGCTACCGCGTCCGGCGCGAGGGGCGTATGGGCCATACGGTCCGTACGGAGGTAGCCGTACAGCCTGTAAAAGTTAATGCAAACAAGGTTAACACGGAATCTATGTGTCTCAAATTGCTCGAATTCCGCGAAAAATTGCCCGGAATTTGCGTTTTTCCGTCATCCAAAACTACAGTTAAATATAAACTCAACTTGCGCGTTAACCATTCCGCCGCCCCCTTGACACGGGGACGCATTGCAAATTGCCGCGTAATATCAATACGTTGCGCGTTAACGCCTCGATAAGGCGCTTTGGGGTATCCTCTTCTCATCGGAAATCGAGGGCGCCAAAACTTGGATTTGGCGGAAAAAAATGAGATTTGGCGTTAACGGCGGTTAACGAAGGCGGCGTACAGGGCCGTAGCGGGCGCGCGCTCAAGCGGTCGAACTAAAAAGCCGCTGTACCATGGGCGTGGTGCAGCGGCCGGATTAGGCACCGCATCCATTAGGGGGGGACGCGGCTGAGCTGAGATTGGGCGATTGAGCTTGAGCGGAACTGGCGGAACTAACGAAGGGCGGCCGCGGGAACCGCCCGCGGCGCACCTATCCACAGCCTGCCTTACCTGCGCCCGGCCTACGGCTCCAGCTCGGTATCCCAGTACAGGTAGTCGAGCCAGCTGTCGTGCAGGTAGTTCGGCGGGAAGAGCCTGCCATTGCGATGCAGTTCGTGCACCGTCGGCCGGTAGGGCTTCAGCGCCGGGAACATCTTCGCCTTGGCCGGCATCTTGCCGCCCTTCTTCAAGTTGCAGGGCGCGCAAGCCGTCGTAACGTTGTCCCAGCGCGTCAGCCCGCCGCGCGAGCGGGGGATGAAGTGGTCGAACGTCAGATCGTGCGGCGAACCGCAATACTGGCACTGGAACCGATCGCGCAAGAAAACGTTAAACCGTGTGAACGCCGGGTAAAGAGCCGGTTTCACATAGGTCTTGAGCGAAACGACGCTCGGCAGCTTCATCTCGAAATTCGGGCTGCGGACGACGCGGTCGTAGTGCGAAACGATGTTTACGCGGTCTAGGAAAACCGCCTTGATGGTTTCCTGCCAGTTCCAAAGGGAAAGCGGATAGTAACTCAACGGCTGGAAATCGGCGTTGAGCACCAGAGCCGGAAAACTTTCCGGCGGAGCACCTGTAGACGTTGCCAATGCTGCCACGTTCACCTCTCCTCAACGGTTACCGTTAAGACGGGGGCTACGCTCGCACGACGTCGCTCTAACCATTCGGATACTACAACCCCGTGTCACTTCTGTGAAGGCCAACTTTGCCACACATATAGTCCTATGGTAACTCAAGGGCACTGCCCAATTGTCGATGAGGTGGTTTTCGTGAGCAAACGCAGCGAGATAGAGCGGGCGCTATACGCGCTGGCGCCGCGTATTCCCGAATTCGAGGCGGGCGCCATCGCCGATCACGCCATGATAAGCCGCGGTCTTGCCACGGCGAATGCAGAGACTGCGGCGTGGCTCTCGCTGGTAGCCTTCGTGCGCCATGCGCTGACCGAATACGATTTGCTTCTCGAAGAAGGCTACGACCAGGATAGCGCCCGCCATTTCGTGGCGGCCGGCATGCAGGCGATTCTGGACGAGTGGGGTGTCAGGCGGCCCTTGCTGGCGGCGGATTAGGCGCCCGGGCGGCTATCGGCGGCGGACTTCGTGCTCATCGCGCCGACGATGCTCGCCAGCACGACCGCAAACACGCCGGTCACGAATATGCCGTCGAACGTCCCCGCCCCGCCGATGGAGGCAACCGGGGTGCCAAGCCACTGGATATTGCGGAGGTTCATGAGGTCCGCGCCGATCAGCGTGCCGAGACTGCCGCTGACGTAAGCCAAGGCGGGGGCACGGCTCCAGGCAAGGAGGCAAGAGATCGCGCAGGCTGCCACCGGCGGAATGAAAATCGGGATGGTGATCCCCGCCCCCTGCACCGGCACGGCGAGCCTGAAGCAGACCACGCTAACGGCAGCCGTTGCGATGATGCCCGGCAGCCAGATCCGGTTTTTCGTAAGCAAATACAAGGAGATCAGGATAGGGATGATGGCGCCGCCAAGGTTGATGGCAATGATCGTGCCTGCCCAATCGACCTGGGTAGGCAGGATGTACTCCATTCCAAAGAAATCGACCCGCTCGCCTACGACGATGGTTTCGGCCGGATATTGCGCGATAGGAATATTGACGTAGCTTCCGAGCAGGCTTGCCAGCAGGAGGAACATCGCGGTCCCGGGCGAGATGCCAAGGCGCGCATAGACATAGCGGATGATGCCAATTTGAATGAATACTGAGAGGATGCCTAAAGCAACGAACAGAAATGCATAGAGCGGCCAGGGGATGGGCAGGTACTGAAGATGGTACGTGTGCATTCGCGGCATCTCCTCCGCGGGTGAACTCTGCCCGCGGAACTGGCTGATAACTTGCGCTCAAGTGGCCTGGGGCCGGTAGCGCCAGCAAGTGGCGCGCTCAGCCTATAGATTGGAGCGCCAGCCCGGAATTTGCAGGCAGGGTGAACAAAAAGATAAACGGACAGGCAGATTGAGTTTAACCCCGGAGCCGCCTTTCCGCATGCGGCATGATGCTGCGGCTTTGGGCGGTCATGGACGTACAGCTAGCCCCTCATCCTGTCAGACAGGATAAGGGGCTTGGCAAAACAATCACCGATGGTGGGCTACGCCAGCACCAGCTCGTTTTGGCCCGGCAAGCGCTTACCTTCGGGCATCTCGACTTCCAGTATCCAGACGTCCGGATCGCGGGCGGCATGGCGCGCAAGATAAGAGTCCGCCTCGGTTTCGGTGGCGTCGGGGGTATAAACCGGCTGCCATGCGCGGCCCTCGTCGAGGATGATCGCATCGCCGGGAATTGCTTCGGCTAGGTGGGTTGAGAGCGGAGCATAGACCTGGCATCTGCCGTCCAGGTAGGCGACCTTTATGTAGATCGCGCCCGCATCGGAATCGCCCCGGCGGACCAGGGCAGCGGAAATAAATGAGCTGTTGAGACGCCGCAAGTAAGCGCTCACCCAAATGTGTGACTTAAGACGCATGATTTCCCTCTTAAATTGAGGCGAAAACAGTCCGCCCGCCAGCGTTCCGCTTTCACCTGGGTCATATGTTGACCTGTCCTTTCAGACAGTCAATGGCTCGCACCGCAATCGCCTCGAAAGGATGCATTTCCTCTCACTTGAAATCGCGGCTTTTTAATGAATTCGTCCAGTCCGTATAATGATCTTTTCCTGTTTGGAATATGTTCTTTAGGTTGCATTGCGCTTGACCGTTGCGATTGAGTTGCAGGCTTCCAGCGTCCGATTGGCCGGGTTGAAGGGTTTTGAGCAGGGCGGTCCAATCGGCAAGATGGCGGCTAACCACATGGATGACATCGCTTTCCTTTTGCAGGATGCCCTCGCAGAGGAGGGCCTTGGCTCCGAAAACGGCGCGGCGGTATTGAGCAGCGATCTTGGGCCAGACGATGAGATTTGCCGGCCCGGTCTCGTCCTCAATGGTGACGAAGATCGTGCCTTTGGCGGTTCCCGGCCGCTGCCGGAATAGGACGAGCCCGGCAATTTTTACATACCGGCCGCCCGGCAGCTCTTTCAGCTCCGCCGCTGTGACCATGCCCTTGGCTTTCAGGCTTTCGCGCATGAACGCCATGGGATGGTTGCGCAGCGACAGGCCGAAGGTGGTGTAGTCCTCCGTGACCGCCTCTTCCTCGCGGAGCGGGGGTAGTCCGGGGGGGTCTCTCATGAGGGTCTCTCCCCTCACCCCAGCCCTCTCCCGCGCAAGCCCGCCAAGGCGAGCTTGCTTCTCTAAAGTGTCCGCATCCGCAAGCAGATGCGGATGGGAGAGGGGGCAGGCCCCGGCCGTTGTTAAGGCGTCCCCTCTCCCGACAAATCCGCTTGCAGATTTGGCCACTTCAGATGGCAATCTCGCCTTGGCGAGATTGCTGGGAGAGGGCCAGGGTGAGGGGAGTAACGGCAAGAGATCTGGCTCAAGCCCGGCCACATCCCAGAGCGTTTCGCGGCGCTCAAGATCGAGGGAACCGAAAGCATCCGCCCGCGCCAAGGTACGCATAGCGGCAGGGCTAAGCTTTGCCCGGCGCATGAGGTCTTCCGGCGTGCGGAACGGGCCGCCCTGCCGGCGTGCCTCGACCAGGCGTGCGGCATCCTTTTCGCTAAGACCGGCGGCCAGGCGAAGGCCAAGGCGCACCGCATGGCGGTTTCCTGGGAGACTTCCTTCACCCTCTCCTTCTTTTCGTTGGGGCTTCGCAAACGGCTCCAGCGTATGATCCCATTCGCTGGCGTTTACATCGATGGGCAGCACCTCGACGCCATGTTCGCGCGCATCGCGGACGAGCTGGGCGGGGGCATAGAAGCCCATGGGCTGGCTGTTCAGTATCGAGGCGGCGAAGACATCGGGGTAGTAGCGCTTGAGCCAGGCCGAGCAGTAGACGAGTAGGGCGAAGGACGCCGCGTGGCTTTCGGGAAAGCCATAGGTGCCGAAGCCCTGGATCTGGCTGAAGCAGCGCTCGGCGAAATCGCGTTCGTAGCCTTTGGCGAGCATGCCCTGGATGAACTCGTCCTTGAAGGTGTGGATGGTGCCGATCTTTTTGAACGTCGCCATGGCGCGGCGCAGCTCGTCGGCACGCGCCGGTTTGAACCCTGCTGCTACAATGGCTATCTGCATGCATTGTTCCTGAAAGAGCGGCACGCCGAGCGTTTTTTCGAGGATTTTTTTCAGCTCTTCGCTTGGGTAGCGGACCTTCTCGATGCCCTGGCGGCGGCGCAGGTAAGGGTGCACCATGTCGCCCTGGATCGGGCCGGGCCGCACGATGGCGACTTCAATGACGAGATCGTAGAAGGTGGCTGGCTTCAGCCTCGGCAGCATGGTCTGCTGGGCGCGGCTTTCGACCTGGAAGACGCCGATGGAGTCGGCACGGGAGAGCATTTCGTAGACGCCTGCATCCTCGGGCGGCACGGTGGCGGGGGTCAGGTCTACGCCGTAATGCTGGCGCAGCATTGCGAAGCCTTTGGCGAGGCAGGTGAGCATGCCGAGCGCCAGCACGTCCACCTTGAGCATGCCCAGTGCTTCGATGTCGTCCTTGTCCCAGGAGATGACGGTGCGGTCTTCCATCGAGGCGTTCTCGATGGGCACAAGCTCGTCGAGGCGGCCGCGTGCGATGAGGAAACCGCCGGGATGCTGGGAGAGGTGGCGCGGGAAGCCGATCAGCTCGCGGGTCAGCTCGATGCACAGCGCAAGCCGCCGGTCGCGCGGGTTGAGGCCGAGTTCCCGCAACTCTTCAGGGCCGATAACGTGCTCGCTCCAGCTTGAGACCGAACTGGCAAGGGCGGCGGTGACATCGGGCGAGAGGCCCAGCGCTTTGCCCACCTCGCGCACGGCGCCGCGCGTGCGGTAGCAGATAACGGTGGCGCAGAGGCCCGCGCGGTGGCGGCCAAAGCGGCGGTAGACATATTAAATCACCTCCTCGCGCCGCTCGTGCTCGAAATCCACGTCGATGTCGGGCGGCTCGTCGCGGGCGTCGGAGATGAAGCGCTCGAAGAGCAAGTTCGAGCGGGCGGGGTCGACCTCGGTGATGCCGAGCGCGTAGCAGACGGCGGAGTTGGCGGCCGAGCCGCGGCCCTGGTGGAGGATGTTGTTGTCGCGCGCATAGCGGACGATGTCTTCGACGGTGAGGAAGAAGGGCGCGTATTTGAGCCGCGCGATCAGTTCGAATTCGTGCTCGATCTGCGCGACCACCGCTTCGGGCGTGCCTTCGGGATAGCGGCGCTTGAGGCCTTCCCAGGTGAGGCGTTCGAGGCGCGCTTGCGGGTCTTCGCCGCCCGGAGCGATTTCGTCGGGGTATTCGTAGGTCAGTTCCTTGAGGCTGAAATTGCAGCGGCTGGCGAGTTCGATGGTGCTGGCGATGGCCTCGGGGTGGGCGGCGAAGAGGCGGGCCATCTCTTCGGGGGCTTTGAGGTGGCGCTCGGCATTGCGGGCGAGGCGGAAGCCTGCTTCGCCGATGGTGCAGGTATCGCGGATGCAGGTGAGCACGTCCTGCAAGCGGCGGCGGGCGGGGGTATGGTAGAGCACATCGTTGGTGGCGAGGAGGGGCACGCGCGCGGTCCTGGCGAGGGCCGCAAGCTGGTGGAGACGGCGGGCGTCGTCTCCGTGGAAGCGGCAGGAGGCGGCGAGATAGAGGCGGCCTTTGAGGTGTGCAGCTAAGCGGGACAGGTGCGCTTGAAATTGCGCGGTGTTTTCCGCGCGTTCGAATACATCGTCCGGCGGGATCAACGCCGCGAGCTGACCTTCGGAAAAGGTAAGGAAATCCTCGAAGGTAAGGTGGCATTCGCCTTTGGGGATCTCTTCCTCTTTGGCTGAAGCCTCCCTCACCCCCAGCCCCTCTCCCCGCAATCTCGCCTTGGCGAGATTGCCACGTTGCGAGTCCGCATTCGCAAGCGAATGCGGATGGGGGAGAGGGGAGTCCGGCCGCGCCTGCTGAAAGGGGAGCGCCTTCACAACGGGCACGCCCGTTACCCTCTCCCCTCGCGCGAGAGGGTGGACGCGAAGCGGCCGGGTGAGGGGGAGTTCTTCCGCAACGGCAGCTTTTTCCTTAAAAACCCGGTCCGATTTGCCAACCGTCAGTAGGCGGCAGAGACGGCCATAGGCGGCACGGTCCTGCGGGTAGCAGAGCAGGTCCGGCGCGCCGTCCAGGAAGGTGAGGCGGCAGCCTACTATTAGTTTTATATCCAGCTCTTTAGTGGCGCTACCGCCCTCTGGGCTACTTGAGCGCAGTTCACCCGCGGCCAGATGTGCCCGCACGATGCCCGCCAGCGAATTGCGGTCGGTGATGGCGATGGCGGGCAGGCTAAGTTCCGCCGCGCGGGCTACCAGCTCGTGCGGGTGCGAGCCTCCTTCGAGGAAGGAGAAGTTCGTCGCGGCTTGCAGTTCGGCGTAGCGGGGGCTCATGCGAACAGCCCGTGCAGATACCAGCGGGGCAGGCGTTCGCCGCCATAAATGCCTTCGCGGAAGACCCAGAACCGTAAGCCGCTTTCGCTTTCGACGCGGTAGTAATCGCGGGTTTCGTCTTCGGCGGCGGTGCGCCACCATTCGGGTTCGATGCGCTCGGGGCCTTGCGCGCGGACGATGCGATGCAGGATCTTGCGCCAGCGGAAGAGTACGGGCGGCGCGTCCGGCAACGCGGCTGTTACGTCGATGGGCTGGGGGCGGGCGAAGAGGCGGATGGGGCGCTCGCCGGTGGCGGGCCATACAGGGCTCGCGCCCCTCACCCTGTCCCTCTCCCGCGCAAGCCCGCCAAGGCGAGCTTGTTTCTTTAAAGTATCCGCATCCGCAAGCAGATGCGGATGGGAGAGGGGACGCCCGCTCGACGGGCATGGCCTACCCCCTCTCCCATGGGGAGAGGGCTGGGGTGAGGGGAGTAACCCTACATGTTTCGCCGCAGCATCAGGACGCGCGCCGGCCGTAGCCGGTGTTTTTCTGACTGCAGGCACAAACTCTCGCTTGCACGGGACCGGCGCGGCTTCCGGAATGGCCTGCTGCCGCTTGACCGCGCGTTCGGGGATGTAGCTCTCCTGCGGCACGAGGCGGTAGACGCGGCCCTTGCCCAGCCGGTTTTCGAGCGAATCGATCAGGGCGGCGAGTTCTTCGAGGCAGGCGGCATGGAGACCGGATTTGAGCGCGCTTTCCTGGCGCTCGTCCAGGGGCTCGGCGTGGGGGGCGGCCAGCATCGCCAGATCTATGCCGAAGCCTGGGTCGATGCGCGCGAGCCTCTCGCGGAACAGGCGCATGATGCGGGCGGCGTCGCGCGTGGGAAGTGCTGCGGTGACGGCTTGCGTTTCGATGACGCCATCGGAGCGGAAAAAGCTCAGATCGAAGCGCAGCCCCCCTTGGCGGGCGGTCTCAAGGCGCGCGCACAGCGTCTCAAGCAGGGCGGCGGCGGCGCGCTCGATGTCTTCGGGCGCGGAGATGGGCTCCGCGAAGCGCAGGCGCTCGATCCAGGGCGAGGGCGGGCGCAGGAACTCGATGGCTTCGGAGATGAGGCCCATCGCCTTGTCGAGCTGCGGCAGAAGATCGGGGAAGCGGCGCGAAAGACTGTTGCGCGGCAGCTCCAGCACGGCGCCGATGGTGAAAAGACCGAGCTTGCGCAAAAGGGCCGCCGTCTGCCCGCAGATGCGCAGCCGTTCCACGAGCAGGGGTGCCAGCAATGCTTTATATGTATTGCGGTCCACCATCGCGAAGCGCTCTGCGTGATGGGCAAGCGCGAAGGCAGCACCAGGCGTTGGCGCGATAGCGGCGCGAGCAGGGATGCCGCGCGCTTCGAGCCGGCCGAGCAGGTCTTGGGCTAGGTCCGCCTCGCCGCCCCAGAGATGCGCGCAGCCGGTGATGTCGAGCCAGAGGCCGGAGGCGGCCGGCGCGGTGAAGGGGCTATAGCGCTGCGCCCAGGCGGCAAGTGCGGCAAGTGCTGCCTCGCAGACTTCGGGCTCGGTATTGGCGAAGACAAGCTTCGGGCAGATCGCGAGCGCATCCGCCAGGGGCTGCTGCGGATGAAGACCGGCCTCAATCGCAGGGCCGTCGAGTGCTGCGATCCGCCGGATATTGCCGGACTTCTCAACGAGCACGAGCGGCTCCCCAGGTTTCGCAAGCGGCGGCTTTCTCAGGCGTGCAAGCGTCATCGCGAAGTTCGGCAACCACACGAACATGATCCGCTTCTGCATCGTTTCCCCTTGCGCCATCGGACACCTCCACAATCCACGATGCCGTTCTGCCGTTGCGGCAATATTCCAGGTCCAGCCGGAAGCGCGGGGGGGCGAGGCCACTCCAGGAAGCCCCCCTCACCCGGCCAGCTTCGCTGACCACCCTCTCCCGCGAGGAGAGAGGGTAAGTGCCCGTTGAGAAGGCGTCTCCCTCTCCAGCTACAGCGCCAACGCGCCAGCGGGTTGCCGCCGCACCGCTGGCAAGCAGGGCCGCGGGCGAAGGCTTGGAGAGATGCCGGCGCAGGAGCAGGGCTGCGGCGCCGGATTGCCGGGCGGCGGCATCGAGGCGGCGCGCGGTCTTCAAGGTGAGCGCGCCTGCCTCGCCCAAAACGGCGGCCAAGGCGCGCGAATGCAGGGCTTCCTCCATAACGCCCAAGACTTCGGCGTCCTTCGCGCAATCCACCCAGACGATGCGGGAGAGGTCGAGGCCCAACCCTGCGAGGCCCGGCGCGTAGCAATCGGCGCGGGTTGCTGCCCAGAGGAGAAAGCCACCGTGCTTGCGCAGAATGCCTGCCGCTACCGTTGCAGCGAACGCCGTCACGGCTGGAGACAACTCGCTCTCCAGGCCGTCCGCGCAAAATTCGTGAAGCGCGCCAAGGGGTAAGCCCCGGCCCGGCAGCGGGGCGTTCAGCGCGCTGTCCGCGAAAGGCAGGACGCGCGCGTCCTCTTCCAGGCGGCGGCCTTCGAGCGCGCGGATCTGCTGCCGCAAGGCTTCGAGCTTAGGGTTTGCAACCATGACACACTTGGTTCTCTCTTTGTTCTTGTTTTGGGCCAAAAATTGATAGCAGTCAATCGCCTTGTTCTGTGCATGGGTTCCGTGAGAACATCTTTTCAAAGCAGGCATCGCTGGCCACCCAACGAGTACCTACTTTGAGGTCTTTGTTTTCGCAGGGTTTTTGTCCCAAAACCGGCGGCCATCCCCGTTTTCACGGGGTCATGCTTTTGGGGAACTCTGCTTGGAGAATCGCGATGTCCCGGAAAACTGGTCAGCTGAGCTTCGGCTTCACCGCCACCGCTGCCTTCGACGAGGCGCGGAAGGCCGCGGGCACGTGCCAGGCTTGCCCGTTATGGGAGCCCGCGACGCAGACCGTGTTCGGCGAAGGGCCTGTGCCTGCGCCTGTCATGCTGATCGGCGAGCAGCCAGGCGACAAAGAAGACCTTGCGGGCAAGCCGTTCGTGGGCCGGCCGGGCAGAAGCTCAACGAGGCGCTGGCGGAGGCCGGAATTCCTCGCGAGGCGGTCTATATCACCAACGCCGTCAAGCACTTCAAATATGTGCCGCGCGGGAAAATCCGGCTGCACCAGAAGCCGCTTGCGGCCGAGATCAAGGCTTGCCGGCAATGGCTTGAGCGGGAGCTTGAATTCGTGCAGCCGAAGGCCGCCATGGCGCTTGGGGCGACGGCAGCACACTCTCTTTTCGGCAAGGCCATGCCGGTTGGCAAGAACCGCGGGCAGTTGTTCGCGCTGGGGGAGACCAAGGGGCTGATTACGATCCATCCGTCCTACCTGCTGCGCATCGAGAGCGAGGTGGACGCAGCGGCGGAATATAAGCGGTTCGTGGAGGATTTGAGCTTGCTCAAGCCGTATCTTGGGTAGCGGGGCAATTCTGGATCGCGTGAAATTGCTGGCTCTAGCCCCCACGAGGCGTCACCTTGCCAAAAAGCGCGACGGATGATGGCGCGGCTCCGCAGCAATTGCTATTGCTGAGTTGCTGCCACAAACGGAGGGGGTTGCATGTTCGTCACCGAGTGCAAGGCCGAGTTCCTTGGTCATCAGATCGTAGCGAGAAATTCATGGGGTCCCACCTTCTCGTTTAAGGGGGTGGAAGGGGAAAACAAACTCTACATCGATGGCGAAGTGGCCGATACGAACAAGGACACGTTCGCCTTTTCAGCCGCGCCAATCATGCGAGGACGCATCGTCGATGGCGACGGCAAGCCGCACGTGATCGAGGTTTTTGGGCGATCCGGTTTGTTTCGGGTGAAGTTGCGCATGCACATCGATGGCAGGAAGGTTGCCGGCGAGGATTTTTAGAGCGCCGGTCGCAGCCGGAATAAGGCAAAGGCAAGACAGCACCCTAACGGGTTACAACTCGCCCAAGCCTTGGGGCGCCTTGGCAAACGGGGCTCGCTACGAAGCACCCGCTGGGTTTGCCAAAGGCAACATAATCCGCACCTCAAGCCCCACGCCCTGCGGCGGCTGTCCAAGCGTAATCTCGCCGCCATGCGTCCGGACGATGTCGCGGGAAATGGTGAGCCCCAGTCCAACGCCGCCGGTCCCACGGCTGCGTGCGCTGTCCATCCGCCAGAAAGGCTGGAACGCCAGCTCGGCTTTTTCCGGCGGAATACCTGGCCCGTCATCGGCGACCAAAATCGTTGCGCACCCGCCAGAATGCGAAAGCTGAACGCGCGCACAGCCGCCATATTTGATTGCGTTGTCGATAAGGTTGATGATCGCCCGCTTGATCGCCACTGGCTGGCATATTGCGGAAAGGTGATCGGGCCCGTCATAGCGGGTATCGCAATTACGGTCGGAATAGCTGTCGCAAAGGCTGATGAGCATCGCTGCGAGGTCGACCGGTTCCAACTGCTCGCCCTTGAGTTCATCGCCCGCGAAGGTCAGCGTCGCGGAGATCATCCGCTCCATCTCCTCCATGCTCGTCACCACGCGGTCCTTGGCATCGCAACCTGCCAATTCCTCCGCATCGAGGCGCGAGGCAGTCAGATTTGTCCTGAGGTCGTGGGACAGGGCCGCAAGAATCCGCGTGCGTTCGTCGATAAAGCGCTTGATGCGTTCCTGCATGCCGGCCATGGCTTCGGCGATGACGCCAAACTCCCGCAAGCCGGCTGCATCGACGGGAACCATTTTGCGCGTGCGCCCGAAATCCCGGGCGGCCTCAGCCAGCCGTTCCAGGGCACGTAGCGGCCTTCTTGCCACGAGGGCCGAGAGAAGAGAGACCAGCGCCACCGCGCCAAGAAGAATAATAGCCCAGGGTAGCAGCCGGGCCGCGTAGCTCGGCGGCCCTTCTGGCTCGATGACAACCCAGCTCCCGTCAAGTCCTTGAATTGCATATTCGAACGGTGCAGGCAGCCCGAGATCATCATCCCTGGGGCCCAGCGGCCTAAGCGAAAGTCCCTTCACGAAATCCGGGGGCTGGAACTGCAAGTCCACACGGAAGGGATTGCCCGGCAAACCCAAAGAAGCCTCTTACGTTAACCTTTCTGATTCTCCCATTCAGATCGGCCTCTATCGCCGCCCGCACCCGTTCCAGGTACGGTCGTTTGAATTCGTCTGGCCCCTGCGCGCGCTCATCCAGCGACGGCTGCCAGCTTATATGCAAATGATTGGCTGCTCCGAGCTGGGCGGATAAGGCGTCCCTCGATTTCGCATCGGCCTCAAAGATGACCAATGCCGCCAGATCGCACTTTGCGACAAGCCAATGCGCGCTGTACACCTTCATGAGGCGCGCAGGTATCAGGATGAACACTGCGACGTTCATCGCTTCGACCGCCAGAACCACCAACAACATAGTGGCGGCAATGCGCGTCCTAAGCCTTAAGCGCGGCCAAACTCCTTTGAACATATTACTCGAACCGGCAACAGTGTTCCTGAAACGCTACTCTTTTCGTTCGCAGTGCAGCTTGACATCTTCGCGCGAAATGAAGACTGCCGGGAAGGGCTCCATCGAATTTTTCCCGGTGTTGCGCCCGATATTCCCGTCGCGATCCTGTGAGCCTTAAATATCCAAATTCGCCACCGAGAGCGCGTTCGCCTGAATAAACTCGCGGCGCGGCTCGACCACGTCACCCATGAGCTTTGAGAAAATCTCGTCCGCGTCGTTCAACTCGCCGAGCTTCACCTGCATCAGCGTGCGCGCATTCGGATCGAGCGTGGTCTCGTGGAGCTGCGAGGGGTTCATCTCGCCCAAGCCTTTGTAGCGCTGCATGGTAAGGCCGGCGCGGCAGGCGGCGAACACGGCGTCCATCAGGCTGCGCGGGCCGAAGACCAGCGACCGCAGCGCCTTTCGCTCAATCGTGGACTCGCCATCGAAAAGGGCCGCGAATTCCTTATGATAGGAGTGGAGCTTGCGCGCGTCGGCCGACTGGATGAGCGCCCAATCCACCGGCCGCGCATCCTTCACGCCGCGAACCTCGCGCTCGAAGATGAAGCCGCCGTCCTCGCTCCGGGTCCAGGTCCAGCCGCGCTCCGTCTCCTCGGACAGGGCCGCAAGGCGCCCGGCCACCACGGAAGCGATGCGCTGGGCCTCGTTTTCGTCATCGGCGAGCTTCGGATTGAGCAGGCCCGCAATCGCGGCTTGCTCCACCACCGTCCGGTCATAGCGCAGATGCAGTGCCTTCAGCACATGCGCGAAAGAGCGCGAGCGGTTCACGGCCTGGCGCAAATCGAGCCCGGTGCGGCGCTCGCCATTGGCTAGGTTCAGCACGGCTCCGTCAACGCCGCCATCGATGAGGTAGTTCTCGAAGGCGTCGTCGTCCTTGAGATAGTTCTCCGAGCCTCCGCGCTTGACCTTATAGAGCGGCGGCTGGGCGATGTAGATGTGCCCGTTTTCGATCAGCGCCGGCATCTGGCGGTAGAAGAAGGTGAGCAGCAGCGTGCGGATATGCGCGCCGTCCACGTCGGCGTCCGTCATGATGATGATGCGGTGGTAGCGCAGCTTGGAGATGTCGAAATCGTCGCGGCCGATGCCGGTGCCGAGCGCAGTGATGAGCGTGCCGATCTCCTGGCTACCCAGCATCTTGTCGAAGCGGGCGCGCTCCACGTTGAGGATCTTGCCGCGCAAGGGGAGCACGGCCTGGTTCGAGCGGTCGCGGCCCTGCTTGGCCGAGCCGCCGGCGCTGTCGCCCTCGACCAGGAACACTTCCGATTTGGCGGGGTCGCGCTCCTGGCAGTCGGCGAGCTTGCCGGGCAGGTTCGCCACGTCGAGCACGCCCTTGCGGCGCGTCAGCTCGCGCGCCCTGCGGGCTGCTTCGCGGGCGGCGGCGGCCTCGGCGACCTTCTGGAGGATGAGCTTGGCTTCCTGGGGGTGCTCCTCGAACCAGACACCAAGCGTGTCGGCCATGCAGCTTTCGACCACCGGGCGCACCTCGGAGGAGACAAGCTTGTCCTTGGTCTGGCTTGAGAATTTCGGGTCGGCGACCTTGACCGAGAGCACGCAGGTCAGGCCTTCGCGCGCGTCGTCGCCGGTGAGCTGCACCTTCTCCTTCTTGGCGATGCCGGAGGTGTTGGCATAGGTGTTGGTTGTGCGGGTGAGTGCTGCGCGGAAACCGGCCAAGTGCGTGCCGCCGTCGCGCTGCGGAATATTGTTGGTGAAGCAGAAGACGCTCTCATGATAGCCGTCGTTCCACCAAAGCGAAGCCTCCACGCCCACGCCGTCGCGCTCCGTCTTGATGAAGATCGGTTCGGGGAAGAGCGGCGTGCGCGCGCGGTCGAGATATTTCACGAAGGCTTTGAGGCCGCCCTCAAACATGAATTGGCTTTTGACCGGCTCGACTCCGCGCAAATCCGTGAGGAGGATGTTGACGCCCGAGTTGAGGAAGGCGAGTTCGCGCAGGCGATGTTCCAGCGTCGCGTAGTCGAACTCGACCATGGTGAAGGTGGCGGGGCTTGGCGTGAAGGTAACGCGCGTGCCCTTTCTGCCGGGGGCCGGCTTGACCACTTTCAGCGGCGCTTCCGGCACGCCGTCGGCGAAGGCCATGAAATGCTCGGTCTCGCCGCGCCAGACGGTCAGTTCCAGCCGCGTCGAAAGCGCATTCACCACGGACACGCCCACGCCGTGCAGGCCGCCCGAGACCTTGTAGGAATTCTGGTCGAATTTGCCGCCGGCATGGAGCTGGGTCATGATGACCTCGGCGGCGGAGACGCCCTCTTCGGTGTGGATTTCGGTCGGGATGCCGCGGCCGTTGTCTTCCACGGTCACGGAGCCATCCGCATTGAGCACGACGGTGACAAGGTCTGCAAAGCCTGCGAGCGCCTCGTCGATGGCGTTGTCCACGACCTCGTAGACCATGTGATGCAGGCCCGAGCCGTCGTCCGTATCGCCGATATACATGCCTGGCCGCTTACGCACCGCGTCCAGGCCCTTCAGGACCTTGATGCTGTCTGCACCATAAGCTTCCTGTGCCGCTTCCATGCGTCCTGCTGCTTCCATCGATGTTACCTGACCGGCCGCCGGTCTACCCCGTTTGAGTTCGATCTATATTTAGGGATTCGAGACCGTTTCTGCACCGTCTGTAGGGGAGAATCCCCCATCTGATACACGAAAATACTGCACCTCTGTGACATTCCGGAGCGGTGCGAACACGATGCTGTCCGTGCCTGTCATCCAGACCTGGGCATTCAGGCTTGCGATGGAGGCAAATAACGCCGTGCGGCGGTCTTCATCCAGATGCGCCGCGATCTCGTCCAGCAGGATAAGGGGGGCAATGCCGCCCGAGGCCTGTTTTACAAGGCGGGCCTGGGCGAGCGCAAGCCCTACCAGCAGCGCCTTCTGTTCGCCTGTGGAGCACATTTTCGCGGGCATCGCTTTGGGGCCGTGCGAGACCTCCAAATCGCTGCGGTGCGGGCCTGTGAGGGTGCGGCCGGCGGCCTGATCGCGCTCGCGGCTCCGTGCCAAAAGGTGGGTGTAGGACTGCTGCATCTCCTCTTGGCTGACCGGGCCAGCCTGCGCCTCAAGATGCCCCTGAAGCGAGAGCACCGCCCAGGGGAAGGCCGAGTCCGGCGCGCGGGCGCGTTCGGCGGCGATTTCCGCGGCAAGCGCGCCGATGGCGCGGAGGCGGATCACGGCGATTCCGGCAGCCGCTTCGGCCATTTGCGCCTCGATGCCATCGAGCAGCCTTGGCGGACTCATGTCTTCGAGCGCCTTGTTGCGCTGGCGCATGGCGCGGTCGAAGATTGCTGCCGCTGTACCGTAGGCGGGGTCGAGGCTCAGCGCCAGGCGGTCGATGAAGCGCCGGCGTTCGCTGGCAGCACCTGTGAACAGGCTGTCCATGGCGGGGGTCAGCCACACCATTCTGATCCGCGCAAGGGCTCCCGAACTTTTCGCGGGGGTGCCGTCGATTCTTACGACGCGGGGCGCGCGGGCGCTCAGTACGCCATCGGCGGGTGCGTGCACGCCCGTTCCGATCTCTATTTCCTGGGCACCAACGGAAACCTTGGCCGCGACGGCCCAGCCGCCCGCGCCGCCGCCGCGTACAAGCTCGGAAAACGGCAGGGACCGCAGGCCGCGCCCGGCGGTCAAGAGCGAGATGGCTTCGAGGCAGTTGGTCTTGCCCGCGCCGTTCGCGCCGAACAGCACGGCGGGAGCAGGGCTCGCGGTAAGCGTGGCGGCCCGGTAGTTGCGGAAGTCCGTCAGCGTGAGCTTGCCGATCCAGGTGCGGTCGTCATTGGCGGCATGTTCGGGGGTAGTCATGTGCCGGGCGTCGCACGATACGATAGGGTGCACCCCCTCACCCTGTCCCTATGGGAGAGGGGACGGTGTTGCTCGCTCAAAGCGCCATTCAGGCGTTCCTTCTCCCTGAGGGAGAAGGACAGGATGAGGGGTTGTAGGTCCACTTGTATGCGCCTAGCCATCGACAAGTAGAACGCTGGTCTACACCCGCATGGGCATGAGCACGTAGAGTGCGGTGTTGTCGCTTTCATCCGCAACAAGCGTTGGCGAGGAGCCGTCGGCCAGCTTGAACACCGCGCGGGGGCCATCGATCTGCGCAATGATATCCTGCAAATAGCGCGCGTTGAAGCCGATCTCTATCGGCTCGTCCTTGTAGCTGGCAGAGATTTCCTCCGTCGCCGAGCCCGAATCCGGGTTGTTGGCGGAGACCACCACGTTGCCTTCGTTCGCGTTGAGCTTTACCGCGCGGCCCTTCTCCGAGGATAGCGTGGATACGCGGTCCACGGCCTTCACGAGATCGGCGTTTTCGAGGACGAGGATCTTCTTGTTGATCGTGGGGATGACGCGCGCGTAGTCCGGGAAGGAGCCGTCGATCAGCTTCGAGGTAAGCACTACGGTGCCGGCCTGGAAGCGGATTTTGGTTGGGCTCAGCGAGACCACGACCGGCGCCTGGGTGTCGCCAAGAAGCTTCACGATCTCGGCCACCACTTTGCGGGGCACGATCACGCCGGGCATGCCTTCGGTGCCGGTCGAAGCTTCCGTCTCGACCTGAGCGAGCCTGTGGCCATCGGTTGCCACGGCTCTAAGCCTGGGCAACGGCCCGCCTTCGACCCGGTGCAGATAAATGCCGTTCAGGTAGTAGCGGGTTTCCTCGGTCGAAATCGCAAAGCGCGACTTTTCGAAGAGGCGCTTCAGTTCGCCGCCTTCGACCGTGAAGCTGTGCGGCAGCTCGGCCTGGCCCATGTCGGGGAATTCGTCCGCGGGCAGAATCGACAGCTCGAAGCTCGCCCGGCCCGCCGTGACTTTCAGCCGGCCTTCGGGCTCCTTGCGCTCGACGGCGATCTCCGCGCCGTCCGGCAGCTTGCGCACGATGTCGTGCAGCGTGTGCGCAGGCACGGTCACTGCACCAGGCGCTGCCACCTTGGCGGGTATCGTTTCGATCGCCTCCATATCGAGGTCGGTCGCCTTCAGCGTAAGCTGGCCAGAGGCTTCGGCCGTGATAAGGATATTACTGAGGATCGGTATGGTATTGCGCCGCTCAACGATACCCGTGATATGCCCAAGGGCGCTGAGCAGTGAATTCCGGCTGGCAACGAAGCGCATGGATACGGTTACCCCGGTGCTGTTTGTTCTTCCGTTGTTCTCTTTAAACTCACATTGCAGCATGACCTATGAAACAATCATGTCAAGTCCGGGGAATTCGCTTTTCCCGCTCTTTTGCATGGAACTGCCGTGTCCATACCCGATGCTTCCCGGCATGTGCAAAAACTGCGCCTTGCATAGGCCCCCTCTTGCACCGTAATTCTTATGCGGCGAAGCGCAGCGATTGGAGGGAGCCTTGTCCGCAGCCGAATTGAACGAAGTCCTCAGGAGTTTGAGAAAGCTGCGCGTCGCGGCGGAAGTTCTATCGGAGGCGCTGCCCTATATGCAGCGCTACGATCAGGCGACCGTCGTCATCAAATACGGCGGCCACGCCATGGTGGACGAGAAGCTCGCCGAGGGGTTTGCGCGCGATATCGTCATGCTGGAGCAGGCGAGCGTGAAGCCGGTGGTGGTGCATGGCGGAGGGCCTCAGATCGCCAAGCTCCTCGCACGGCTCGATATCGAGAGCGAGTTCGCGGCTGGCCTGCGCGTGACCGACGCCGCCACCGTCGAGGTGGTCGAGATGGTGCTGGCCGGCGCGATCAACAAGCAGATCGTGAACCATATCAACGCGCTGGGTGGGCATGCTTGCGGTATTTCCGGCAAGGACGGCAACCTGATGGTGGCCCGCAAGCTCACCAAGAAGGAGCGCGATCCCGATACGAACGCAGAGCGCGAGATCGATCTGGGGTTTGTGGGCGATCCGGACGAGGTGGACCCGCGCATCGTGCAGGTGCTGGCGGCGAACGAGTTCATTCCCGTGGTGGCGCCGCTGGGCTTCGGCCGCGACGGCACGACCTACAACATCAACGCGGACACATTTGCTAGCGCGCTGGCAGCCTCGCTCAAGGCCAAGCGGCTTCTGCTGCTGACCGACGTCGAGGGCGTGCTCGACAAGAATAAGAAGCTTATTCACAAGCTGTCCGTATCGCAGGCCAAGGCCATGATCGCGGAAGGGATTATCACCGGCGGCATGATCCCGAAGGTCGAGAGCTGCATCGAGGTGATCAGGCAAGGCGTTGAGGGCGTTGTGATTTTGGACGGCCGCGTGCCGCATGCGGTGCTGCTTGAGCTGTTCACCGAGCACGGCGTCGGCACGCTGATCGAGCGCGATTGATGGCTGACGAAAGAGAAGGCCTAAGCCGCATTGCCGAAGCGTTCCGGGATACGCGGCTTTGGATTTTCGACCTCGACAACACGCTTTATCCTTCGGAATGCAACCTGTTCGCCGAGATCGACCGGCGCATGTCTGCGTTCATCCAGAACATGCTCGGGCTCGATCCGGTGGCCGCGCGCAAGGTGCAGAAGGAGCTTTATTATGTGCATGGGACCACGCTTGCGGGGCTGATGGCCGAACACAAGGTGAAGCCGGATGAATTCATGGACTATGTGCACGATATCGACCTTTCGCCGGTCCAGCACATGCCGGAGCTGGCCGAAGCCATCGGTAAACTTGATGGCCGCAAGTTCATCTTCACCAATGGCTCGGTGCGGCATGCGGAGCGCGTTGCGGAGAAGCTCGGCGTCCTGGGCAAGTTCGACGGGATCTACGACATCGCGGCTGGCGGGTATGTGCCGAAACCCAGGCCTGAGGCCTTCAAGCGCTTCCTCGAATATTGCGAAGGGCTGAACTGCAAGGCGGCGATGTTCGAGGATCTGCCGCACAATCTGGAGCCGGCGCATGCGCTAGGCATCGTAACGGTACTCGTGCATTCGGACTTTCAGGATCACCCGTCGCAGGCTGCGCTCAAAGAGGCGGAAACCTTGCCGCACTACATTCACTTCGAGACGGGCGATTTGACCCGGTTCCTATCAATTCTATTCCTAGTGATACTGATTACTATAAATGTGCTAGTAACAATTGTGGCCAAAACTACCACGAAATTAACGATGTATATAAACATTTTCGATACGTCGTAGTTGCTAAAAGGTTTCCCCCATACAAAAAGAGTAACCACATTTAGAAATAAACAATAACAAAAAAAGGACCACATGATTAACAGCTTCTTTTGATAAGCTCTCTTCATTTTACCAGTTAGGCGCTCGACATCATCCACCCCGCATTCGCACTTGGGAAGCAGCTTTATCCTATATTTGTAATGCCTTACAAATACTTTTTCTCTGTTTGGCGGGGAGTAAGTTGATAGCCTGGCCGATTTCTCTTTTTTGTGAGAACATTGTCGTCAGTGGGCGTCGCCGGCGGAGGCAGCTTGCAAATTATGGAGCAATTCGTGGGTCATTTTCCGCCACCTGATTTCGGTTTCAACAAATTACGATGAAGTTGCTGATCGCGGACCTGACTGGCCGCATAGTCTTCACTAAATACAATATACGTTATATAAAGCAATTTTATGCCGCGTTCTAATATTGCCTCCAGTATCAATAATTCTTTATGCTTATCGTACAATGCGCCTTTGTCTGTATCTGTAATATCTATAACACTCTTCTTGAATGCAATGATCTGCTCAAGTTTTGTCTCTAGATTGCCGTGCAGAAATACATTATATATAACTATCGCTTGAGTCGTGGGTATTGGTAACTCGTTCAAGAAGAGTGTCGGCCTTTTTAATCAGATCATCTTTTGTGCACATTGCATAAATCTTTCAAATTGGCATTCATGTGTATATTCATTTAGGTGGTATGAGGCAAGGCTGCCTGCAAGCGCGCAGGTAATTATCACGCGACGACGGGAGAGCGAAAGTAGGTGCCTGAAAGTAGGACTCGGGTTTATACGATGTCAACTAAAACTTGCACAAAATTCACACACAACCAATCCGTCTGTTGCGGAGGTGAGACCCACCTTAGCCTCGGCCCTTTACACCTGCCAGGAATGGACTGAGACCAGCGTGATTTCGGGCGGCATCATGAAACGGATGGGCCTGGCCGTCAGCCCAAGGCCGCCCGAGATAACGAGATTCCTGCCTTTTTCGACGAAATGTCCGTAAGGGTGCCGTTTTCCAAATGGCGACGTATCGATCCAAGGCGCGCCGAGATACGGCACGTATACTTGGCCGCCATGTGTATGGCCGGACAAGGTCAGGGCCACGCGCCGCGGAACGCGCGCGATAATGTCGGGTTCGTGCGCGAGCAGGATCGCTGGGGCCGCGTCCCCGATTTGCGCGAGCGTGGCGTCAAGGTCGTCCTCGCCCTGCCATGCGCCGCCTTTGCGGTGAGCGAGCTGGTCGCCCAATCCGGCGAGCCAGAATTCGTGGCCATCGCGCGAGATTTTGACGGCGCGGTTTTCGAGCACAGGGATGCCTGCACCGGTCAACCCCTGGCGCACGGCCTTGGCGTCGAACCACCAATCGTGGTTGCCAAGCACCGCGTACACGCCGAGCGGCGCTCTAAGCGCGGACAACGGCTCTACCCACTCCTGGACGGATAGCGCCCGGCTTCGATAGCTGTCGCCCAGCGCCTCCATGTAATCGCCGAGCAGGACGATCAGGTCCGGGCGCAGTTGCATGGTACGTGCGACGATGTCCGCTATGCGGCTCGCGGACATCCAGGGTTCGCAGGCGTGGATGTCCGCGAGCGCCGCGATGCGCAGCGGCAGCGCGGATTCGGGCCAAGCGGGAAGCTCAAGAGGCCATTCGGCGACGGCAAGACGGTAGCGCGGCTCGATCCCCATCGCATAGCCCGCAAGCACGCCAGTGCCCGCCAATGCACCGGCTGCGCCGCGCAGGAACGTTCTCCTTGAAATCATCCATTGCCCCCCGGCTTTTCAATGAACGGGAGGTTATTAGTTGGTTCCTGAGGCAGAGCTGTGCGGAAAAAGTGCTCAGTTTGCGGCAAAGGCGCGGCTGCCACTGCCAAATTCCATGGCGGAAAGCGCCGTGCAGCCGGCTAGCGCTAAGCCGCGCCGCCGCCCTCAGTCTTGAGCCACGCCGCGCAGCAGGACTTGGCGAGATCGCGCACGCGCAAGATATAGCTCTGCCGCTCGGTGACGGAGATCACGCCGCGTGCGTCGAGCAGGTTGAAGATGTGGCTCGCCTTGATGCACTGGTCGTAGGCCGGCAGCACTTGCAGATGGCGCTGGCTATTGGCGCCGGGCTTCGGCTCGCCAGCCGCCAGCAGCGCCTTGCACTCCTTCTCCGCATCGCGGAAGCGCTGCAATAGCATCGCCGTATCCGCGAACTCGAAATTGTGCCGCGAATATTCCTCCTCGGCCTGGTGGAACACATCGCCGTAGAGCACGCGCTTTTCGCCGGTGCGACCGTTGAAGTTCAAATCGTAGACGCTTTCGACGCCCTGGATGTACATCGCCAGCCGCTCAAGCCCGTAGGTCAGCTCGCCCGAAACCGGATCGCAATCGAAGCCGCCCACCTGCTGGAAATAGGTGAACTGCGACACCTCCATGCCGTCGCACCAGACCTCCCAGCCTAGACCCCAGGCGCCGAGCGTCGGGCTCTCCCAGTCGTCCTCGACAAACCGGATGTCGTGTACCCTGGGGTCGATGCCGAGCCTCACGAGGCTCTCCAGGTAAAGCTCCTGGATGTTCTGCGGCGAGGGCTTCAGGATCACCTGGAACTGATAATAGTGCTGCAGCCGGTTCGGGTTCTCGCCGTAGCGCCCGTCCTTGGGCCGCCGCGAGGGCTGCACGAATGCCGCGTTCCAATGCTTGGGCCCGAGCGCCCGAAGCGTCGTCGCCGGATGGAACGTGCCCGCCCCAACCTCCATGTCGTAAGGCTGCAGAATGATGCAGCCCTGCTCCGCCCAGAAATGCTGGAGCGTCAAAATCAAGTCCTGGAACGATTTCGCGGGGTTCAGCGCCGCTGCAGGCTGAGTATTCTTCATGGGAGCTTCCGGAACGAATGAAGACCGCACGGTACTTGTGCCCGCCCGGATAATCAAGCCGGGCGGGAGCTGTGCCGGCACAAATCGGACGGCTTCCGCCCGTTACCGCGATGCCCAGTACCGGTCCCGCAGCCGTCCAACCTGCTGCTGAACCGCGACGCCGAACTCGTATCCGGGCGGCCGGCGGGGCCATTTCCGGTCCCCCTCTTCAAGGAACGTCTCCGCAAAGCTTTTCATTACCGCGGCCGGCTGGAATTCCTCGACTTCTGCGCGCCACTGGCCGCCCCAGTCGCGGGGCTCCAGTTCGAGCAGCATCCGCAAGAGATCGTGGCGCGTCCGGTAGACGAAGGCGGGATCGTTCACGAGCACCAGGTGATTGCGGTCGCGCCCGCCCTCCCAGACCATGACGGGCTTGTCCTGGAACAGAAATTCGGCAATGGCCAGGCCGAACGTTTCGCCTACACGGCGGGCATTCAACCCCGCGTCGCAGGTGGCAACGAAGTCCGCGATCTGCTGCCGGTCCGGCGTAGACGGCAGATGGACGATACGCTCATGCGAAGAGAAACGCTCCGTATTGAGCAGGAGAAACCAGAGGTTTTTGCGCCGCTCCAGCGCCTCCTCGACGGCCGGCCGCACGAAGGGCGTGTTGAACTGGTTGATCGCCCATGCCGGCCCACCACGAACGCATCGGCCGGCACGCCGAGTTCCGCACGCAGGTTTCCGCGCGGGGCGGGCAGATCCACGATATGCGGCACATAAGGGTAGCGGCCGCCGGTCATCGCCTTGGCGAGCCAGCGCGAAATATAGGCGTAGGCATCGCCTTGCGGGGTGAAGAACTTGAAGACCTCGTGCACCGCGCTGCGGCAGGACTTTGAAACGCGGATATCGAACCGGCCGACCTTCAGAAAATAGGCAACGTCGATGCGCTCGCGCTCGATGATCCGCTGCATTTCGTCTTCGGTCGAATAGCTGTAAGTAGGGAAAACGCGCTCGAAGCGCTCCACATGCGACCGTTCCGGCGGAACCTTGATATCGTGCAGAATAACCGGCTCGACGCCCAGCAATTCGCGGGCATGGAAAGCATAGTCGAACATCGCGACGGCGACACCGCGCTCGTTCAGCCGTCCAGCATCGAAGCTTACACGCATGACCCCACCCGTTTTCTGTCCTTCATGCAGTTTAAGCGCCCCATCTCAGGTCAATTCCTGAGGAATGGGTCCTTTCTTTCGCACCGGGCGGAAGCGGTTTCGTAGAATTCGAACTTGCGGCCGGACCAGTTTAGCATATTCGTTTGCAGGTCTATTTCGTATTTCTCAAGCAATCCTCCAACATTTATGTTGTCTATAAAATAAGAAATATGATAATCATCAACAGTTAAGTTGATGGCATTTGGTTCCGAAACGCCATTATGTAAGACAATACCATTGTCAATCACAAGTTCTACGGCACTCTTTCCTGCAAGCTTTTCACAACTCAGGCGAATTCTATCCGCATTCGCCTCTCCGGCCAAAACACACAACGCAACCGCCACGCCGGGCCATAATGCGGATTTCATTTGCGCCTCTCAAGCAACGCGAGGACCATACTTCGCGCGGAATAGCGCACTCCAGGCTGCAAGGCAAACGGCCGTTTAATTTTTTGGCTACAGCCCGCCCTCCCCGCTAACGCTGCACAAGCCCAAGCTCGGCCTGCTTTTTCTTCGACAGCCCCTGCGCAACGATCCGGTGCGACTGGCGGATGTAGTCCTTCAGGTCCGCATCGGCCAAACCCGGCATGGCGTAATGCTGTATCCATGTCATGCCGCGCGAGGCGAGATAAGGGGCCGGCCGCAAGCCAGGCTGCTCCTTGAGGATTTCGTACGAAAGCTCCGTCACCTTGAACGTGACCCATAGCTCTCCCTCCTCCACGCCCGCGAAGGCGAACACCTTGCCGCCAACCTTCCACACATGCGACCCGCCCCACTGCACCACGGTGGTGGTGGCGGCAAGCCCGCGGCAGAACGCGTTATATTCCTCCAAGGTCATCGCCCTACACCTGCGCACCGCCAAACCGTGCCGGTTGCCTCTCTACGCAGCCCGGCCCGGTACTATATTATGCCGTTTGCCGCCGTTCTTGCCTCTTTGGCAAGGCGGAGGCGCCCATTTCCGGTATTATGGCGCAAACGCCAGAAGGGGGGCGTGATTTAGGGTAGGCGGGCGATGCACCCGCGCGCGGCGTTGGCCGCTACCGTTGAAACTCTTTATTCGGCTATTTTCGAATCCGAAATCGGACGCTATACCCCTAATGCAAACCATTGGGGCCCGTTATGCGGTGGGATATCAAGTTCGCCGTACTTTTGTTCTTTGCGTCTTTACTCGCGGGGGTGGCGGTGATGGTTGCCCCAGATGTCCTTCATCTCACAGATCCAGAAAAGCAAGTAGTATTCTGGACCGGATTAGCAGGAGCATCAACCCTAATGCTAGCTGCTATCGTCGTAGCATTGAAGGGAGAAGTTGAGGAAGAGCGAAGAGGTCGAAAAGCTAGAATGTTGTCACTATTTGGAATGATCGTTTGTATAATCGGCTTTGCTGGCTTTGCTATTACGTATTTTTGGCCAGCGTCTCCTGTGCAACCGTTGATTGAGCAAACGGATAATAGTAAGACACCATCTTACGTAGCATCCGCGCAATTCGAAGAGTTAAAAAAAGTAGAAACATTCTTTGGAGAAAGAGACGAATTAAAACTCAGAGAATTGTTTGACTTGACAGCCATCTTCAAGAAAAATATAGACGTACAAATCACAAGAATAAAATATATCAAATCTGGACACGACAGTGACTTTTATTATAACAATTATACAGATAATGGAATTTTTATTGTGTGGGCTAAAGAAGGTCACTATGCAGTTAGCCAATCTGGTGTAAACATCAACGCTGGCCCGAAGGATGTATTATATCTTGTTACAACGTCAAAATTCCAATCCGCACAAGAGAGGATAAACAATTTTATATCATCGGCGCTAATACCAGACAACATTAAGAATGCAATCAAGGATTTCAATTCAGCACTAAATAAACAACCAGAAACAATGTTGCAAATTCTAGATGAAAGGATGCATGAAGATGAAGAATATTTTATTTCGCATCTAGCGGTTGGCTCGAAATATTATGGAGTCATAGATAATGACTATGTGCGGAAGGCAACCAATTTGAAACCGTATGCAGACAGCATTCTTCAGGCCATTTCAATCCATTGGGGCATAAATAAATTATAGGTCTTCCAGCCTCATTCCTTCCAATTCCAACGCCGCGAGCGTTGCGAGTAGGAAGGTAGCGGCGAACGTCCCCCGCTTGAGCTTGGACTTGATCGAGTTCTCCGTTTCCCCCTTTACCCCGTGCCCTTCCAAGCGCTTTGCGAGTTCGGCGTAGGTGACTTTTGCGCGTTTGCATTCGGCTTTGATGAACCGGGATGCGCGGTCGGCGAGTTCTTCTTCGGTTTCGGCTAGGCCCATGGTGTCGCTCCTGATATAAAAGGATCATATACGACACTTTCTGTGTTGACAAGCTCTCTAAGTGGTGTCATAAGCGACACCTAGGAGGCGAAGTCAACACCAATGGCACAGCATTTCTTGCTATCGAAGGCAGCAAAGACCCTGAGCTTAGCTCAGGTTTTTGGCATGTCCGATAGCAAGGCGGAAGAGACCTTCCGGCTGGTGCGCTGGGCTGACACGAATGGCGCTCCGGTTTGCCCTCATTGCGGCGGTGTTGACGCTTACGAGTGCCGCCGTCCCAATGGTTCGCTCCGCTTCCGCTGCCGGGCTTGCGCCAAGGACTTCACGCTGACCTCGGGCACGCTGTTCGCCTCTCACAAGCTGCCGCTCCGCATGTATCTTGCCGCCATTGCGATCTTCTGCAACGAAGTCAAGGGCAAGTCCGCGCTGGCGATCTCCCGCGATCTGGGCTTGGCCTACAAGAGCGCCTTCGTCCTTCTGCACAAGCTCCGCGAGGCGATGGCGGCCGAGTTTAAGGGCCGGATGGTTGGCGGCGAAGACAAGGAAGCGGAAGTGGACGGCGCCTATTTCGGCGGCTATGTGAAGCCCGCGAACCTGAAAGAGAACCGCCGCGACCGCCGCCTTGCGGTGAACCAGAACGGCAAGCGCCAGTGCGTCGTCATCATCCGCGAGCGCAATGGCAATAGTGTCCCGGCTATCTTCAAGGCCGAAAGCCAAGCCGCAGCCTTCATCAAGGCCCGCGTCGCCACCGGCACGAAGCTCAATGCGGACGAAGCCGGATCATGGGATTCGCTTCACAAGAATTTCGAGGTTGCCCGGATCAATCACCAGGAAGCTTACAGCCTCGACGGCGCTTGCACCAACATGGCGGAAAGCTACTTCTCCCGTCTTCACCGCTCAGAAATCGGCCATCACCACCACGTAGCTGGCGCCTACCTCCTTCGCTACGCTCAGGAAAGCGCTTGGCGCGAAGACAACCGCCGCGTCTCGAATGGCGATCAAGTCCACCGCGTTGCCCAGCTCGCGCTTACCCGGAAGCCTTCGGTGGACTTCTCCGGATACTGGCAGCGGCATAGAGCGGCTTAGCAGCTAGCTGCGTGCGGGTTGGATATTGACAGCGGGCTGTATAGCGAATCTTGTACCGCTCACAAATTTTGTTATTTGTCAAGATATCCCGTGCACACTTTTCATCCTCATGTTATGATTCTCCGATTGGAAAATGGCGGGGCATTGAGATGTACGAACCCTTAATCGGATTTCGCTCCAAGAAGGGCGCTCAGGTAGCCGCATTCTTTGCGGCCAAGGAATGCCCCATGGAAAAGTTGAAGCTAATTAAGCTTGTATATCTTTCGGAGCGGGAATTCGTATCGACATACGGAGAACCCATGCTCTATGACGAGCTTTTTTCGCTTCCGCATGGCCCAATATGTTCGAGTTGCCTAAACGCAATGGACGGGAAAATTGAAGATCAGATATGGGCCAAGTACCTTACTAGAGATGGTGCGAGGAATATATCTGCCAAAAAGCAATTCGAGAGAGAAGAACTTGACGAACTTAGCGACGCAGAAATCGATGTCCTAAGTGCCGTGTGGGACTCTTTTGGCTTTATGACTGCATCGCAGATTCGCAATTACACACACAAAAACTGTCCTGAATATACAGAAGTCGGGCGTGGACGCGTGCCGATTCGGTATAGGGATATTCTGAGAGCGACCGGCGACGAAGATGCTGATGAAATTGAGGATCGAATTGGAACAACTCGGCGGAATGAAGCGATTCTGAGCGCCTTTCAATGACCGGGTTCCTTCTTGAAAGAAGGGCGACCCTTCATATACTCGATACAGGGCCGAAGCATGAAGAAGAAAAAGGGCACTTATTTATTGTCCTAACGAACGCGTGCCCAGAAGGCGATCATTTGCTCGTTCCTGTATGCAGTGAACGCAAGCGATGTGATCGTACTTGTTTGCTCGGTCCTGGCGATCACAGATTTATAAAGAAGCTAAGTTATGTCGCCTATTCGCATGCCAAAAGGTATCCGGCGGCGTCTTTGGTCCAGAGAATAACGGAAGGCGACATAACCTATCGAGAATTCTTAAGGGAACAAATTTTTGCCCGCGTTTGCAGTGGCTTAGTGGAATTGAGACTGACACCTCCGGCGATGAAAACTTATTTTGCATCTGCAGCCAAGTAGGCTTTAGGCAGCCGCCAGACTTGCGCTGTCCCCTTCTTCCCGTTCCGGACGATGCGCCCGCGTAGCGCCGGCATCCTAAGCGAACGAATAAGCTGAGCCGCACCTTCAAAGCGCGATCTTCCAAAGCCGTATCCCGCTTCTCATTTTCTGATTGGTTATTTCGTTCCTGCCGTGGAACCTGTAGAGGGCGTTATTAACACGCCTTTGTACCAAGGGAGCGAGCTGGGCGTCGTTCATATCGAGGTTGTTCGCCTTGGCGACAGCCTCCACGATGGCGTGAAGCTCCAAGCCCTTTGGCGAATTCCGTAGCGCGTCGAAGATCGCCCGAGCTAGGTCGCCCTTGCTGAATAAGGCCTCTGGCTTGACGTAGAACCCGTCTGGATCTCCAAAGACCCTCAGGGTTTCACCTATGGTGGCAAGGTCGCGGCGGCATACCTTGATCTGGTCCTCTAAGTCCGAAATCTTCGACCGGATCTCATGCGCCTTCGCCTTCAATCCAGATATAACAAATGTGTCTCCCATGGCTTGAAAATTAGGGAGTTCTTAACCAAATTTCTTCTGGCGTTTGCGCCATAATACCGGAACATCCCAATTCCGTATTAACCACGTTTACATTAACCATAGAGCTGCCCTACGCAAAGCAAACGGTTCTTTAACCCAGGATAAGATTGACGAAATAGCGCTGAAGGCCGTGAGCTGCTGTGAACAATACACCGCCTAGGATGGCCGCTGCACCAAGCCATTCAGCATGAGGTCGAGGTGGGCTTCCAGATAGCGGTCCGCATCCATGGGAACGCAATGCGAAAACACGAGAAGCCAAAGATGCATGAGGGCGGCGGGCGCCATTACGATTTCCGGGAATTCCAGGGCGGCGGAGTGGCGGATTTCGCCGCGGGCTACGCCCTGGCCGATGACCTCGCGAAGCGCTTCGAGAAGCGGGGCGATTACCTCCCGGTGATAGGCGTCGACAAGTTCGGGGAAGCGCTCCGCCTCGGCGATCATCAGGCGGAAGATTTCCCGGCCCTCCCGGTCAGTCTGCATGGTACTATAAATGAACGTCAAAAACTGACGAAAAAAATCTATGGACGATGTTTTCGTAACGCCAATGAATTTATGCATATCATCAAGCAATGGCCGCTGAAACTTGCGGAACACGGCACGAAATAGCTCATCTTTGCTCTGGAAATATACGTAAATCGTACCCTTCGTAACGCCAGCCCGTGCGGCCACATCGTCTAACCGTGTACCAGCGTAGCCATTCCTTGTGAATTCTTCGAGTGCTGCATCCAGAATTTCGTCCGGCCGCATTGCCTTGCGGCGTGCCCGAACCTTCCTTTGCCCAGCCATAAACACCGCTCCTTCTGTCCCCGCCGTTTCATTCTATTATTGACTTACCGGTTAGTCAATAGTAGAACCCAACGCCGCACGGCACAGAACCGCGAGGTCCGCATGCAGCCAAAGTCCGCCACCCATTCTAGCGCTTCGCCGGCGTTACCGCCCCTTGGGCTATTCGAGCGCGGGCGCGCCTTGCTGTGCCTTATTGCGTCGCTCGGCACCGCCTTCACACTGGCCGGATGCAGCAGCGGCGAGCCTCCCAAACGGGAAGCGGTCCGCGTTAAGGTCATCGCCGCAACGCTCGCGGATCTGGCCCCGGCCGTCAGCCTGACCGGCGAAATCAAGGCACGCTTCCAAGGCGACCTCGCCTTCCGGGTGAGCGGCAAGATCGTCGAACGCAATGTGGACATCGGCGCGCATGTCGAACCTGGCGCCGTGCTGGCGCGCGTCGAGCCCAACGAGCAGCAAGCCAATCTCAGGGCAGCAAAAGCCGCGGTGGAGGCCGCCGAAGCTCAGCTCAAGCAGGTCTCCGCTGCCTTCGAGCGCCAGAAATCGCTGATAGCGGGCGGCTACACCACCCGGTCCGGCTTCGATCAGGCGCAGGAGGCTTCCCGCACGGCGCAAGCAGCCCTCGACACGGCCAAAGCCCAGCAAAGCCAGGCGATAGATCAACTCGCCTACACAGAGCTGAAAGCGGATGCTCCGGGCCTGATCACCGCCCGCTTCGCCGAAACCGGCCAGGTCGTGCAGCCCGCCCAGCCCATCTTTACAATCGCGCGCGACGGCCCCCGGGACGCGGTCTTCGATATCGACGAAGCGCTCCTGACCGCCGCCCCCGAAGACATGACCGTCCGTATTGCCCTCGCGTCCGATCCCAGCATCGCAGCGGAAGGCTCGGTGCGCGAGGTTGCCCCCACCATCAACACCAGCAACGGTACGATAAGGGTGAAGGTCGCCATGGAAAGCGTTCCCACTGGGATGACGCTCGGCGCACCGGTTGTCGCTTCAACCCGGATCAAGGCGGCGGAAGGCTTTGCGGTGCCGTGGAACGCCCTGGTCAAAGCCGGGAGCAAGCCCGCGGTGTGGATCGCCGATCCCCAAACCAGGGCGGTATCGCTTAGGCCGGTCGTTGTGGCCCGCTACGAGGCAGGCCGTGTGCTGCTCAAGGACGGCCTTAAGGTGGGCGAGCTTGTCGTCACCGCCGGCTCGCAATTGCTATGGCCGGGGCGGGTTGTCGAACCGGTCGAGGAGGTGGCCCAGCGATGAGCCCGCGATTTTCCCTTGCCCTTGTCCCTGCCGGCTTGCTGGCCGTAACGCTTTCAGGATGCGGCGAACCGAAGCCAGCCGAAGCCCCGCCCGTCCGCCCCGTGCTTTACACGACGGTCAATCCGCAAACCAGCGTGGTCCTGGGACCGTTCGCGGGCAGCGTCGAGCCCCGCTACAAAACGCAGCTCGGCTTCCGCACCTTCGGCCGGCTTATCGCCCGTGGCGCGGAAGTGGGCGAGGTTGTAGCCCGAGGCACGCGCCTTGCGGCGCTCGATCCCGAGCTTCAGGCCGCCGCGCTGCGCAGCGCCGAGGCCGATCTGGCAAGCGCCGAAGCGCAGTTGGCCAATGCAACGGGGGCGGAGGGCCGCCAGCGCGCACTGCTCGACCGGGGCGTAACGCCGCTCGCGATGGCGGAACTCGCCCAGAAGAACCTCGAAGGCACCGCTGCCCGCGCCGTACAGGCTCAGGCAGCCCTGACAAAGGCCAAGGAGCAGCTTTCCTATACCGAGATCGTTACCGACACCGATGGCGTGATCACGGCCTGGGAGGCAGAGATCGGGCAGGTGGTTGCGGCCGGCAAAACCGTTGTCACCATCGCCAGGCCGGATGTGAAAGAGGCCGTTTTCGACCTGCCCGCGCAGCTCATCGCTTCGCTTGCCGAAGGTGCTACGGCCGATATCGCTTTGCAGCTCGATCCGTCGATCAGAACTCAAGGGCGCGTGCGCGAGTTGGCGCCCGAGGCCGACGCTGCCACCCGGAACCGGCGCGTGAAGTTTGCGCTCGACGCAGCACCCGAGGCATTCCGGCTCGGCTCGACCGTGACGGCCTCCTTTACGAAGGCGGTTCCCCCGTCCATCGTCCTGCCCGCTCCGGCGCTGCTTGAAAAGGGCGGCAAGACCAGCGTGTGGGTGATTGATCCCGATAAGCAGACGATTCAGGAACGTGCCGTAACGGTAAGCGCGCGCAGCCTGGGCACGGTCACGATAGCGGAAGGCTTGGCCAAGGGGGAGCGCGTGGCGATAGCGGGCGTGCATTCGCTTGAGCCCGGCCAGAAGGTGCGCGTTCTGGAGAGTTTCCCGGCTGCGCTACCGCCCTCCGGGTTCCTTGAGCGCAATTTCGAAACGGAGACAAAGCGGTGAACGGTTTCAACCTCTCCGAATGGGCGCTCAGGCGCAAATCCCTCGTCTGGTATTTCATGCTGCTGGCCCTGGCCGCAGGGCTCATGTCCTACCGCGAGCTTGGCCGCGAGGAAGACCCGGCGTTCACCATCAAGACGATGGTAATCCAGGCCAATTGGCCCGGTGCATCCGCAGCGGATGTGATCCAGCAGGTCACGGATCGCATCGAGAAAAAGCTCGAAGAGCTGGATACGCTCGATTTCGTCCGCAGCTACACCACGCCCGGACAGACCACGATATTCGTGAATCTGCGGCCCAGCACCAAGGCCCGTGACATCCCGGTCATCTGGGCCAAGGTGCGCAATATGATTTCGGACATCGAGCACCAGTTTCCGCAAGGAGTGCTGAAGCCCGGGTTCAACGATCAATTCGGCGACGTGTTCGGCAATGTGTACGCCTTCACCGGCGACGGGCTTACCATGCGCCAGTTGCGCGATTACGCCGAGCAGGTCCGCGCCGAGGTGCTCAAGGTTCCGAATGCGGGCAAGGTCGAGCTGGTTGGCACGCAGGACGAAGCCATCTACCTCGATATTTCCGTGCGCCAGGTCGCGGCGCTTGGCATCGACGGTAACGCCGTCGTCAAGAGTTTGCAGGATCAAAACGCCATCGTTCCTTCCGGCACCATTCAGGCGGGCCCCGAGCGTATCAGCGTGCGCGTCAACGGCCAGTTCAAGTCGGAGGAAGACCTGCGGCAGGTCAATTTGCGCGTAGGCGACCGCTTCTTCCGGCTGACCGACATCTGCACGATTACACGCGGCTATTCAGATCCGCCGGAGCCGGTATTCCGGTTCAATGGCCAGCCGGCCATCGGGCTTGCCATCGGCATGAAGGCCAACAGCAACCTCTTGCAGTTCGGCGCGGCGCTCAAGGCGCGCATGGCCGAGGCCATTGCGGAGCTTCCCGCCGGCGTGAATGCGCACCTCGTTTCCGACCAGCCCGCCGTGGTCGAGAAGGCCGTTGGCGGCTTTACTGAGGCACTCTTCGAAGCAGTCGGGATTGTGCTGATTGTCAGCTTCATAAGCCTTGGCCTCCGGGCCGGCCTTGTTGTCGCCTGCGCCATCCCGCTCGTTCTCGCGATCACCTTCGTTTTTATGCAATACACGGGCGTTTCGCTGCAGCGCGTGTCGCTGGGCGCGCTCATCATCGCGCTGGGGCTGCTGGTCGACGATGCCATGATCACCGTCGAGATCATGGTGGCCAAGCTGGAGGAGGGCCAGCCGCTGACCAAGGCGGCAACTTATGCCTTCACCTCGACCGCTTTCCCGATGCTCTCCGGCACGCTTGTCACGATCGCGGGCTTTGTGCCCATCGGTCTCAACGACAGCGCCGCCGGCGAATATACCTTCACGCTGTTCCTCGTCATCGCCTCGTCGCTTTTGATTTCATGGGTCGTAGCCGTGCTGTTCACGCCGCTGCTCGGCGTGACCCTGCTCCCCAAAAGCATGAAGCGGCATGAAGAAGAAAGATCGCGGTTCGGCGCCGCTTTCGACGGGCTGCTGATGGCCGCAATGCGCCGCAAGTGGATCACCATCGGGGTTACGGCAGCGCTGTTCGCGGTGTCGCTCGCCGGCCTCCACTTCGTGCAGAAGCAGTTCTTCCCGGCATCGGACCGTCCTGAACTGGTCGTGGACCTCACCTTGCCCGAATACGCTTCCATTGGCGAGACCAAGGCCCAGGTGGACAAACTGGAAAAGGCCCTGGCGCAAGACAGCGATATCGAGCGCTGGAGTTCCTATATCGGCCGCGGCGCGGTGCGTTTTTATCTGCCGCTCGACGTACAACTCGACAATCCGTTTTTCGCGGAGCTGATCGTCGTAGCTAAAGACATCAAGGCGCGCGAGCGGGTTCATGCAAGGCTCGACAAGCTCTTCCGTGAGGAGTTCGTTGGTATCGACGTGCTCACGCGCCCGCTGGACCTTGGGCCGCCAGTTGGCCGCCCGGTTCAATACCGGGTGAGCGGGCCGGATACCGGCAAGGTCCGCGAACTGGCGCAGCAGCTAGCCAGCGTCATTTCGCGCGATCCCGCGATTGGGGATGCCGTCTACGATTGGAACGAACCGGGCAAGGTGCTGAAGATCAACGTCGCGCAGGACAAGGCGCGCCAGTATGGCATCAGCTCCGGGGAAATCGCCTCGATGCTCAATGACGTCACCGGTGGTGCCGTTGTCACCCAGGTGCGGGACGGCATCTACCTCGTCAATGTGGTTGGGCGGGCGCAGGCGCGCGAACGCAGTTCGGTCGAAACGTTCCAGAACCTGCAAATTCCAGGCAAGAACGGTCAGGCTTTGCCGCTTAGCGCGCTGGCAAGCATAGGCTACGAGCAGGAGCAGCCGCTCGTCTGGCGGCGAGATCGCCTGCCTACGATCACGGTCAAGGCAGGTGTGCTTGAGGGCAAGCAGCCAGCCACGGTGGCGGCCTCGCTGGAGCCGGCTCTTAAGGAATTCATCGCAAGCCTGCCCGCGGGCTACAGCGTGGCCACGGGTGGCGCGGTCGAAGAAAGCGCGAAGGCCGAGGGTCCGATCCAGGCCGTGGCTCCGCTCATGATGTTCATCATCGCGACGGTGCTGATGGTGCAGCTGCAAAGCTTCCAGAAGCTCCTGCTGGTGCTGAGCGTGGCGCCGCTGGGGGTGATTGGCGTGGTGACAGCGCTTTTGATCAGCGGCAAGCCTCTCGGTTTCGTTGCTTATCTTGGCGTGCTTGCGCTGGTCGGCATCATCATCCGCAACGCCGTGATCCTGCTCACCCAGATCGACGACCTGCGCGAGGAGGGATACACGCCATGGGATGCCGTGGCGCACGCCGCCACCCACCGCATGCGGCCGATCCTGCTGACGGCGGCGGCAGCCAGCCTCGGCATGATCCCCATCGCGCGCGAGGTGTTTTGGGGGCCGATGGCCTACGCCATGATCGGAGGCATCGTCTGCGCGACAGTGCTGACGTTGTTGTTCCTGCCAGCGCTTTATGTCGCGTGGTATCGCATCCAGGAACCGGAGCAGGCTGGCGGCTGAGCCGGAGATCGTGCCCCATTCGCCTGGGGCTACGCTCCGGCCCAGATTGGAATTCTACTGCTCGTGACGCTGGTTGTAGATATGGCGGCTATTGTGATTGAGTTCGCGGTTCATCTGCCCCTGCTCGGCCTTGGTAATGTGGCCGCCATGCTTGGCCTCGTCGCGCTGAAGCTGGCGTTCGACCCGGTTGTCGCGCGCCCGGTCGCGGGCAGCCTCGCCAGGCGAAATCTGGCCCTGGCCGATGCCTGCGTTGACCCGGCCTTCCTGCCTGTCGATCCTGCCCTGGACCTCGTTCACGCGCGGGTGGCCCGGGTCCTCCTGAGCAAAGGCCGGCATGGCAAGCAGAGCCGCGAAAACGGTTGCGGAAAGAAGCGTCGATTTGCTGAAGCGTTTCATTTTTATTCCTTTTGAGAGCCTGTCAGAGAAGCTCTCTGCTGGCTCACTTACCCAACCTTGGCCGCGTTCAGGATTTGCCTGCCAAGGCGCCCGTTTGGAGACGCTTTGAGGGCGGCTGGCGGGGGAATGGGGCGGAACTGTATCTGCCTTGCGAGGGTTCGCGTTTCCGGTACAGCCGGCGACCGGAATATTCCGGAAGGGCGGTTTACTCACTCAACAGGAGCAGCCGGTTATATTAGGGGTGGATCAGCAGCGTGCCGGGGCCGATCTCGCCGGCGGCGCAGCCGCCATGCGACGAAAGCGTTTCGCGTAGCGCCTGCCAGACGCTTTGGGCATCGAAGCGGCCGCCCTTGTCAGCCAGTGCGCCGAAATTGTCCGCAGCAGTCTTAGCGACGGCATCGGCCACGGTTTCGCAGCCTTCATAGGAGCCGCTGTCCAGCTTGATAAGGCTCCAGAAGCACAGAAAGAGCGCCAGGGCGGCGATAAACAGGCTGTGCCACGCGAACCCCAGGAAAACGCAGGCGATACCAGCCAGCAACGCGATCGCGCCGAAGTTGCCAAGGGGCCCCGAGGCGAAGCCAAGCACGAGACCCGTCTGTTCCCGGAGCGCGAGCGACAATTGCTTGGGTTTCATGCCGAAGCTTTCCAAACGATCCGGGAGGCGGATGTTGCGTGAGGCGCCCGCAGCCATAAGGACGCGGCGCAAGGCATTGAACGCCATGGCGTTCATGCAGCGGACATTTCCCGTCTCCGCGCGCTGGGCCATATGCCGCCAGACGATTTCGTTCAGGGCGCCCGCTGTCCTACATGCCTCAAGCTCAGCGTCAGCGAGCTTGATTGCGAAGGTATCCTCGACGTCCAAGATCAGGTCCAACTCGTCGCCGTCGCCTACGAGATCGAGCGATTTTCGCATGCGGCTTTCTCCGCGGGTTGCCCTAAGTCCGCGAGTAGACATCCTCGATGCGCACGATGTCGTCCTCGCCCAGATACGGGCCGGACTGGACTTCGATGAGCTTGAGCGGGATGAGGCCCGGATTTTCGAGGCGATGCACCGCGCCCAGTGGCACATAGATCGACTGGTTCTCGCTCAAGAGCGTCACCTCGTCGCCAATGGTGACGCGCGCGGTTCCCTTCACCACGATCCAATGCTCGGCGCGGTGGTGATGCTTCTGCAGCGACAGGCTCCCGCCGGGCTCCACGACGATCTGCTTCACCTGGTAGCGCTCGCTCGAATGCAGGGATTCGTAGCTTCCCCACGGGCGGTGCACGGTGAGGTGCTGATCGGCTTCGCTGCGGCCGCTGGCGGTGAGGTGCTGGACCACTTCCTTGACGGCTCCGCTTTCGCCGCGCCGGGTGATTAGCGTCGCATCCTTCGTTCTGACGACGATAATGTCGTCGACGCCGGCTACCGCCACCAAGCCGCTCTCGGAGCGCACATAGCAACCCTTGGTGTTCTTCAAAAGAGTATCGCCGCGCGTGGCGTTACCAGCCTCGTCCTTTTCGGCGGCACCGTAGAGCGAATCCCAGGTGCCGACGTCGCTCCACTCCGCCTCAAGGGGGACAAGTGCTGCCTTTTCGGTCTTTTCCATCACGGCGTAGTCGATGGAATTGGAGCGGCACTGGCGGAATTCGCCGGAGAGGCGGATGAAGTTGAGATCCTTGCCGGCGTTCTTGACCGCTTCGCCTGCGTGGCGGACCATGTCCGGCTCGAAACGGGCAAGCTCGTCGAGGAACGCCTTGGCGCCGTACAGGAAGATGCCGGCGTTCCAGAAGTAGCCGGGCTCCTCGCAGAAGCGTGCCGCGGTTTCCTTATCCGGCTTTTCGACGAAGCGCTCGACCTTGAGAGCGCTTCCGTAGCCCAGCTTGCCTTGCGTCTTGATGTAGCCGTAGCCCGTTTCCGCCCCGGCGGGCTTCACGCCGAACGTCACGAGCATGCCGGCCTTGGCGGCTTCGAGTCCTTCCTCCACCGCGTCGAGGAAGGCGCGCGAATTGCCGATATGATGGTCCGAAGGCATCAACAGCACGACGGCGTCCGGCCCGCCCTTTTCGAGGGCCAGGTGGGCGGCGACGGCAGCGGCAGGCGCGGTGGACCGGCCTTCAGGCTCAAGCACGATGCCCGCCAGCGGCAGTTTCGCCTGTTTGAACGCGGCGGCGACGCCGAAGCGGTTCTGCTCGTTGGTAATGACGAAGGGCGGCGCGTAGGGCGGTTCGGACGGCACGCGGCGCGCGGCGTCGGCCAAAAGCGGCTCTGCGCTGACAAGAGCATGAAACTGCTTGGGATGCTGCGAGCGCGATAAAGGCCAAAGTCTTGAGCCCGTTCCTCCCGCGAGGATCACCGGAATAATCATGTGCAGCTCCGATGCGATAGCCGATGTCTTACAGATAGCCAGAGGTTTGGCCGAAGATAAGCTCTTAAGTCCCTCGCGGGGCAAGCGCAATGGAAAAGGGGCTTCAGAAGATCCAATCGGCAAACTCCGCTTCACCCCAGTTTAAGGGATGACCGCCTACCAAACTTCTAGCGAACCAGCCGCCAGCGTTGGCTGCGGCCCGTTACACCAGCTAGCGATGCACGGCCTCAAGCAGCCGGTCCACATAAGCCGGCACAACCTCGGTGGCGCGTCCGTGGATCGCCTCGTGGAAGCCGCCATAGCGCTCGGATGGCTCAAGGTTCAGTTCAACCGCATGCGCGCCCGCTGCCACCGCCTCCAGCACGAAATTTGCCGCCGGATAGACCGTGCCGCTGGTTCCGATGGACATGAACAGGTCGCAAGAGCCAAGCGCGCGGAAGATTTCGTCCATGCGATAGGGCATTTCGCCGAACCACACGACGTCCGGCCGCAACTCGCCGCGCGCCGCGCAAGCCGGGCACTCCGACGCAAGCGTTAGATCCCCGGCCCCGATTTCGTGCCGCGTACCGCAGGCCGAGCAAAGCGCCTTGGCGATTTCGCCATGCATGTGAATGAGTCTCTTGGACCCGGCCATTTCGTGCAGCGGATCGATATTCTGCGTCACGGTCAGGACCGCGCCGGGGTAACTGGCCTCCAGCCGCGCCAGCGCGATATGTGCGGCGTTCGGCCTCACGTCCGCATTCTGCCTGCGGCGCTCGTTGTAGAAATTCAGCACGAGCGATGGATTTCGCCTATAGCCTTCGGGGGTCGCAACATCGCGATAGTCGTATTTGGACCAGATTCCATCCTTATCCCGGAAGGTGTGCAAACCGGATTCGGCGGAAAGTCCGGCCCCTGTCAAGATAACGATTTTTTTGTATGTGTGCGTGGCCATGAGAATTGTGATATTGGAAGTTTCCGGTTGCTGCTACCTACCACCCTCGTAACGTCCATGAAGAGCGGGATTATGTCAAACCGCTTCAATGCTTGTATCTGCATTGAAGGCCCGGAAGGACGGGCTCGCGTAAACGTTTTCCGCCTTGTTCTTGAAAGTGATTCTCTTGAAAAAGCAGGCAACGCCTGGCCTAAGCGAGTGTGAAACGCCAGCCGGGGTCAGTTATTGGGTCAACAAAAAGTTTTTTCAATCATTCGGGTCGTTTTGCATTGAAGGTTATACCTTATCGGAGCTAAGCAGAGGCGTAGCGGGAAGGAGGCGAAAGGGATGCGGATGGCGAGGTTAGGTGATTTCGCGCGCGGGCTCTTTGCGGCCGTGCTGCTTTCGGTAGCGGCCGGAGCGCATGTGCAGACGGCGCAAGCGCAAACCTGCGGCGGCGACTATACGATCAAAGAGGGCGAGTCGCTCGCGGACGTCGCTTCCAGGGTCTACGGAACCTCGTCGCAATGGCCGCTGATCTTCTATGCGAACCAGGACAGGATGGGTGCTAACGCTTCCATGCTCGTGCCGGGTTTGAGTATTCGAATTCCTTGCATGGCGGCGCAACCGGGAAAACCGGCTTCGGTCTCCGTTGCTGCCCCCAGCCTTGTTACCCCCGCCGAGAGCCCAGGCTTGTCCGGTGGCGGGGCCGGGGACATCGAATTATCGTCCGTCGTCAGGCAAATCCAATTCCTGACCGCCGACGGCTACACTCCCTTCACCGACCGCACGCTTAACAATGGCGGCATGATAACGAACATCGTTAGCGCCTCCATGAACCTCATCAAGGACCAGTCGGGCGGCGTATTCAATTACAACGTGTCCTGGGTCAACGACTGGGCTGCCCACCTCAACCCGCTTCTCATTACAAGAGCCTTCGATGCGGGCTTTCCGTGGCTCAAGCCCGATTGCGCTCACATGGCGGATCTTTCCCAGGATGCCAAGTACCGCTGCCAGAAGTTCTTCTTCTCCGATCCGCTGTTCGAGGTCTTTACCGTCCTGTTCGTGAAAGCCGATTCTCCCATCACGTTCGCCAAGGATGACGAGATCGTCGGCAAGACTTTGTGCCTGCCGGTGGGGCAATCCACGCACGAACTCGACAAGAACGGCCGCAACTGGGTCAAGGAGAACAAGGTTACCCTGCTCAGGCCGCAAAGCATGGACGAGTGCTTCAGGCAGCTCGCCAGCGGGGGGGCAAACGCGGTTGTGGCGCCAGACTTGACGGGCAAATCGGTGGCATCGGCGCTAGGCCTTGCGGACAAAGTGAAGGCCCTGTCGCGGCCTGTCGCCATCGGCACGCTGCATGTCATTGTGCCGCGGACCCATCCGCACGCAAGCACCATGCTGTACTACATCAACACAGCGCTCGCGAAGCTCAAGGACAGCGGCGAATACGACAGGATCGTCGACACCCACATGTCCCGGTTCTGGGCCGCGCAGGAGCGCAAGTAGAGGCTTTCCGTCGCAGGTTCGAGTGTCCCTGCATGTGAAACTTCATACGTGAAAGGGAGGGCCATCGCCCTCCTTTTTTTGTCTCCTGCGCCACCACAGATCCTTTCCTGCTGGCGAGAGAGAACCTGCATCAGGCATGGAAACAGGCTGCTGGCGCCCTGTCTGGATGATTTCGCATCGCATGCGGCCTGCCGCCTTTTCACACATCCGAAACGCAACCGGAAAATGAGGCTTGACATAGGTTAACCTATCATCATGATAAGTCATGGGGGTGCTTATGGGCAGAGTAGGGAACCGAAATGCGAAGCTTGCGAAAACCCCAACCCTGGGGCCCGGCAGACGCAACAACTAACCTCAGGGCAATAGCACAAGGAAATGTGCGCTTGACCTACAAGGAGCACGCAAAGGAGCGGCTGAAGGAACGAGGCCTCACAACAGGTGATGCGCTTTACGTGATGAAAAATGGCTTCGTGTATGAGCGGCCCCAGGAATTGACGAGAAAGGGGTGCTACAAATATTCAATCGAATGTAGCACGCCAAACTCCAATCAAAGAAACTTAAGGGTTGTGGTGATTCCCGGGTGTGATCCGCTAATACTAAAGATTATCACGGTTATGTGGGTCGATGAGTAACTACTTCTTGGGCGGGAGACTTGGAGATCGTTATGACCACGTACAGGTATACCGAGTGCGGTCTCGACAACGTGATTATTCATGGTGTTGAGTTCATCGTCGACGATGATGGCGAGAAGGTTGTGAGTATCCCGAATATTAACGGGCTTCATAGAGCAATCGCTGAATCCATCCTGTTGCGGCGGAACAGCCTCTCGGGAAAGGAACTTAGATTTATTCGTACAGAGATCGGCTTAACTCAAGCAGAACTTGCGGCAATAGTGCACCGTGAGCCCCTCGCCGTTAGTAGATGGGAGCGCGGAGAATGCCCCATCGATAACAATATCGAGGCAATCATACGGCTCGTTGCTATGGAAAAGCTTGAAGTTGAAACGAACCATTCCGTTCAAGAACTAACTGGATGGTGCATTCCAAAAGCAGCTGCACAATCGATAGATATCGACGGACACAACCCTGAAAACTATCAGCCAATGGCTGCCTGAGTAAAATTCTCCACGGCCCCGGCGCTGCTAGGCGCGCGGGGGCCATGTTCTTCTTATGAGCTTCCCGCTACGATCCAAGCAGCGGAGAGGGATCGACCGGCTTCGAGTTCTTCCGGATTTCGAAATGCACTTGCGGCTGGCTTGCGTCGCCGGTCGTACCGGCGGTGGCAATCGTCTGCCCGCGCTTCACCACCTGGCATTTCTTGACCTCGACCGTATCCGCATGCGCGTAAGCCGTCACATACTCGTCCGCATGCCGGATCAGGATCAAGTTGCCGAAGCCCGGCAACTCGTCGCCGACATAAGCGACCACGCCATTCTCGGCCGCCTTGACCGGCGTGCCCTTGGGCACCGAAATCGTGATGCCCTCGTTCACGGTGCCGTCCTTCTGGGGCCCGAATTGCGCGATGGTCTTGCCGTCGGCTGGCGTCCGGAAGGTGCTGCCCATGCGTGGCTGCGGGTTCGAAAGCGCCGCCTCGCAGGTTGCCTCGCCCAGGGGGATCGGACCGGCGGTTCTGATGTCGGCCACGGGCGGTTGAACCGGCGCGGGTGCGGGGGCTTTCAGCGAACCTTGCTGGCCGCCTCTGTCCGCCAGCCGGGTTGAACCGGGTGCTGGAGCCTTCAAGTCCTGAGCCGTGGGGCCTGCGTTCGCGACCGGCTTTTCAGCCGGTGCAGTATGCGGGCGCGCTTCGTCCTTTGCCGCCGGCGCTGCCGCGGCATGTCCCTTTTTGCCTTGGCCCTGCGATTGACCCTGAGCCTGCTGCTGCTGGGCTTGCGATGGAGCCTGCGCAAAAGAAGCGGGATCGGCGCGGGGAATGAAGAGCTTGGTGCCGGGCCGCACATAGACCGTCGAAAGGCCGTTTGCGTGCGCGATCTGGTCTACCGTCACGCCATAACGCCGCGCAAGCGTATAGACGGTATCTGCCCGCCCAACCTCGACCATTTCGCCATCGGTCCGGCCGCTCCAGGGGCGCCGGGGCTCGGATGAGCCTGCCTCGTCCCTGTTGTAAGCGGAACGCTCCTCATCGTTATACCGCCGGTCCTCTGCGTAACTCCCGCCGGGCTTGGGCTCGTAAACACGCGTTTCGTCTTGCGGCACGTAGGCCGGCGGCGGCGGACCATCGGAGCGCCGGTAGAAGTTCGACCGCGGCGCAGGAGCAGGCGGCTCGTCGCGGCCGTAGCGGGCCGGATCGCTTCCTTCCGGCGTATAGACTCCCGCCGGCGGCATATCGCTCCGCGGGCCGTCATAGACTCCCGCTGGCGGGAAGTCGCTCCGGGGGCCGTCGTCGTAAGGCGTACGGACTCGCGGGCCGGTATAGGTACCGTCCGGAAGTGGAGGCTGGTTATAGGGGCCGTACCCATCGGCCATCTTCGTGCCCTGGGAGGGCTGACGCGGCTGAAGCGGGGGCAGGTCCACCCGGGAAGCCTGCATATAGCCTCCGGATTGGGCCGCACTGGCGCTGGCCAGCTGATAGCCGCCGCCTGCCTGCTGGGGCTGATAGGCGGCAGGTTGTGCCATGGTATTGGCCGGCCGGGCTTGCGCCGCCTGCTGGGCGTTATCCGCAAATTTCGGGGAAGAGGCCGCAGCCTGACTGGTTCGCGGCTCCGCGCCGTAGCCGGTGCCGAAGGAAGCCGAAGTGAACCTATCGGAGCCGGCACTGCACCCGCCCAGCAAAACGCAACCCAATGTCAAATTCACAACCGCGCGTAGATGGCTAGGCACGCGCGTACCCTTAACAACATTACTCATCACCGCACCTCATTTGCGGACGAGTTTGAAGCGTAAGCCTTAAAATTAACTTAAACGGACCCGCGTTATTTTGCGCGTTCGGCGAGCGCGGCGAAGCGATCCGGGCATTCCTGGGCATCCGAAGCAATCCCGCCGGCCTGCCGCGTGCTTGCCGAGGGTTACGATGCCACCCTGGAATCGCCCTAGGCTCTGCTGCATTTGCATTACCATCCTGGAGTTTCCGATGCCGCGAAATCCATTTTTCTTTGTGGCATTTGCACTTTCTTTGGCCTTCGCTGGATTGCCTGCTGCGGCTGACAGCGCCGCGGATTGCAGCCAGGCCGCAAGCCCGGACCTCAAGATCAGCGCTTGCACGGCCTTGCTCGCCCGCAAAGGCTTACCTGCGGCGGACCGTGCCGCCGCCTTTGTCAACCGCGGAACGGCCTACAGGGACAAGGGTGGCTACGACAGCGCCATCGCCGACTACGACGAGGCAGCAGCGCTGAACGCGAAGGATGACATGGTCTATTGCCACCGTGGCAATGCTTACGCGGACAAGGGCGATCACGAGCATGCCATTGCGGACTACAATCGCGGTATCGAGCTGAACCCGTCCTCGGCCCCTCTCTATAACAGCCGTGGCGATGCCTATAGAGCCCAGGGCGAGTACCGCCAGGCTATCGCCGATTACAGCCGCGCCATCGAACTCGACCCGAAAAACGCCGGCTACCACAACAGCCGTGGCATCGCTTTTAAGGAGAATGCCGAGCATAGCCAGGCCATCGCCGACTATGATCGCGCCATCGAGCTGAACCCGGACAACGCCGGCTATTATTACAACCGCGGCATCGCCTACACCGAAAAAGGCGAGCACAGCCTGGCCATCGCCGATTACGACCGCGCCATCGAGCTGAATCCCAGCTTTGCAAAGGCCTATGGCAACCGCGGCATCGCGCATAAGGAAAAGGGCGAGTACAGCCAGGCCATCGCGGACTACAGCCGCGCCATCGAGCTGAGCCCGGACGATTCCGATACCTATAACAACCGCGGCGCTGCGTATGCCAAGACCGGCGACTATGCCAAAGCCATCGCCGGCTATAACCGCGCCATCGAGTTGAACCCGAAGGATGCCGATACCTATAACAGCTTGGGCGTTGCATATAAGGAAACCGGCGACCTGGGCCAGGCCATCGCCAGCTTCAGCCGCGCCGTGGAATTGAACCCGCGTTTTGCGAAAGCCTTTTACAACCGCAGTCTCGCCTACGCCGCCAGGAAGGAATACGATCAGGCGGAACAGGACGTAAACCGGGCCATCGAACTCAACCCCGGCTTTGCCTATGCCTATGGCAGCCGGGGCCGCCTCTTGCAGCAAAAAGGCGACCTGATCCCGGCGCTGGAGGATTTCAACAAATCGCTGCGCTTTGACCCGGATAACGCAAACGGCTGGAACGCGCGCGGCTACGCCCGCTTCGCCATGGGCGACTACGATCGCGCGCTTGCGGATTTCGACAAGGCGCTTGAACTCGATGGCAATCTCACCCAAGCCTTGGCCAATCGCGCCCGGGCCTACGAAGTTCAGGGCGACTTTCAAAAGGCGCTCGCGGACCGGACCAAAGCGGTGGAACTGGCCCCGCAGGACGCCGGAGCCCTGACCGGCCTCGCCTACACGAAATTCGACGCCGGCAGCTTTCGGGAAGCCTCGGCCGACCTGGCGCGGTCTCTCGAATTGAAAGACAATATTTATGCCACGCTCTTCCGCTATCTCGCGCGCCGGCGGATCGGCGAACACCTAGCGTCGCAGGAGTTGGAGGCGAGCTCAAGGCACCTCAAATCCAAGGATTGGCCCTATGCCATCGTCGAGCTTTACCTTGGCATCCGCCCGCCCGCGCAGGCGCTTGAGGCCGCCAGCAAACCCGAGCAGCAATGCGAAGCGCAGTTCTATGTCGCACAGTGGTACATCCTGCGAAATGCCGCCTCCGATGCCGAACCCCTTCTGCGCAAGGCGGTGGGGAGTTGCCCCGCAACCTTTATCGAATACACCGCCGCCAATGCCGAACTCAAGAGGATGGGGCGGTAGGTAGCGGTAGGTACCCAAACTCCGGCCGTACGGGCTTGCCGCTCGCCGCTGGCCAGTCTAAGACACTTAGTAGTTTCGATGCACGGGGACGCAAAACATGAACATTTGCATGATCGGGGCTGGTTATGTCGGTCTGGTATCCGGCGCCTGCTTTTCGGATTTCGGCTGGAACGTGACCTGCGTCGAAAAGGACGCGGGGAAGCTCGCCCAACTCGACCGCGGCGAAATCCCGATTTACGAGCCGGGCCTCGACGATCTGGTGGAGAAGAACGTAAAGGCTGGAAGGCTTCGCTTTACCGGCGAACTGGCCCAGGCCGCACGCGACGCCGATCTGATTTTCCTCGCGGTCGGAACCCCGATGCGCCGTGGCGACGGCTACGCGGACCTATCCTACGTGTACCAGGCGCTTGAGGAAATCGCGCCGCACCTGCAAGGCTTCACCGTCATTACCACGAAGTCGACCGTGCCCGTGGGCACCAGCCGCGAGGTCGAGCGGCGGCTCAAGAAGCTCCGGCCGGATGCCGATTTCGCCGTCTGCTCGAACCCGGAATTCCTGCGCGAAGGCTCCGCGATCATGGACTTCACCCACCCGGACCGCGTTCTGGTTGGCGTCGAGTGCGAACGCGCCCGCGCCGTCATGGAGCGCGTCTACGAACCCCTACGGCTCCGCAACGCGCCCGTCATGTTCGTAAGCCGCGAGAGCGCGGAACTGGCCAAATACGCCGCCAACGCCTTCCTCGCCATGAAGATCAGCTTCATCAACGAAATCGCCGACCTCTGCGAAGTGGTGGGCGCCAACGTTCAGGAGGTGGCGCACGCCATCGGCTCCGACGGCCGCATCGGCGACAAGTTCCTGCATCCGGGCCCCGGCTATGGCGGCTCCTGCTTCCCCAAGGACGTGTCGGCGCTGGCCCGCACCGCGCGGGAAGCGCGTTCGCCCATCACGCTCATCGAGCAGGTCGAGAAGATCAACAACGAGCGCAAGATCGCCATGGCGCACAAGGTGATCCGCGCGGTAGGCGGCGACATCCACGGCAAGACCGTCGCGGCGCTGGGCGTCACCTTCAAGCAGAACACCGACGACATGCGCGATGCGCCGGCCCTCGTCATCCTGCCCATGCTGCAGGAGCGCGGCGCCATCGTCCGCGTCTACGATCCGCAAGGCAGGAAGCAGGCCGAGCCGCTGCTGCCGGGTGTTGTCTGGTGCGGGAGCGTGCTTGACGCGGCCGAGGGCGCCGACGTCACGGTCGTGCTGACCGAATGGAACGAGTTCCGCGCGGTAAGCCTCGAAGAGATGAAAAAGAAGATGCACGGCAACGTGCTGGCCGACCTGCGCAACATCTACCGCGCCAGCCACGCCCGCGACGCGGGGCTGCAATATGTGAGCATCGGCAGGCCGGATGCACTCCCGGATGCCGCCTTGCCTGAGTGAAGCCAGGACCGGAGGAAGCGGCGGCCGGGTTTTGCGGCGGGGCTTTGTACCTATATGGATAACGTTGGGGTGCGTTCGCGCCAGCGTCTGACCGGAGGGGAGCGGAGATGGAGCAAAATCCGGCAATCGTGCTTGCCTATCTGGGCGCGTTTGCCGCCATTCTTGGGGGCCTCGTTGCGCTGTTCAATGCCCGCAAAGCGGTCATGTGGAAAAGGGCGGAGCTTGCGAGCCACTATCTGACGGAACTCAGAACCAATCCGGAGCTGATTTTCGCCTGCCGCGCGCTTGAGTGGAACGGAGGCCGGCTTGTGGTTCCCGATCACCTGTGTCCGCTTCTGCCGGACAGCTCGAAGGTGATCGCCCATTCCCCCGCCGCGCTGTGCGCTTCCATGCGGCCCGATCTTACCTCGGCCGAAATCGACGCGGATGTCCGGCTGCAGATCTACCGCACCGCGCTCGATGCGTTTCTGTCCTGGCTCAATTCCATCGACAATGCGCTGGAGCGGGGATTATTCAGCGCCGGCGATATCAGCGAGGCCGGATACTGGATTTAGCATATCGAGCATCTGGGGTTTCTGAACGGCTTCATAGAGGCATACGGGTACGGGAAGGCCATGCACCGGTTGAAGCGCGCCTTCCGGCATGTCTTCACCGACTATAAGCCGGGCGGTAAGCTCCTGTGCCAGGATCATGAATAAGCATACAACAATTGCAAACGGCCTGGCGCCGCTCGCGCGGGAGCGCCTGCCCGGCGATACGGAGGAGCTTGCGCGGTTCCTGATCGGCAAGCTCGTTGTGCGCGCGCTTCCTGGGGGGCTCGCGGCGGGGCGGATCGTGGAGACCGAGGCGTATCTTTCGGGCGACGAGGCAAGCCACGCCTTCCGGGGTAAGACGGCGCGCAACGGGGTGATGTTTGGACCGAAGGGCTATGCCTATGTCTATCTCATCTACGGTATGTACTATGCGCTGAACGTCTCGGGCGGGGCGGACGGCGTAGGCGAAGCGGTGCTCATCCGCGCCTGCGAGCCGGTTCTGGGGCTGGATGCGATGCGGCACTGCCGTGGCGAGGTGCCGGAGCGCGACCTGATGCGCGGGCCGGGGCGGCTCACCAAGGCGCTGGACATAGACCGCGGGCTCGACGGCGCGGACCTCTGCGCGCGCGGCCCGCTATGGCTCTCGTGCGACGGCCACGAGCCGCCGGAATGCGCCATCAGCACGCGCATCGGCATCACCCGCGACGCACACCGGCCGCTGCGGTTCTTCGTCAAGGGCAGCCGTTATGTCAGCGGCCCCGCCTCGCTGAACCGGGGGGCTGATACCGGCAGGCCGCTATGACGTCCAATCGATCCGCCCTGGCGCGGCGAGCCGTTCGATATCCTCCTGAAGGCCCGGCCTGGTGCCGGACGCGAACAGAAATCCGGCTTGCGCCTGAGCCACCATGACTTCGCCGGCCAGGAAACAGGCGTCGCATGCGGGCCATTTGAGCGCGGGCACGGGCAGTATGCGGAGCGCCGAACGCAGCCGGGCGGCGGCGGCGTCATCCATCCAGCCTGCGCAATAATATCGGGCCGCGCCGCCACTCAGCTCGGTCAGCCCAACCGACAGCGCGAATTGCGACAGCCGGTCCGCCTCGGGCTGCCAGCCCTTGCATTCGCTCGGCCGCTGCTTTCATCCCACCATACGACGGGCGGATCGTCCTCCCCCAGATCCCATACGCGGATGCCCCAGACGGCGCAGCCCTGGTTTTCGGTGTAGAGCACGATCACGTCATCGCGCAGTTCGAGCTTGTGCGGCGGGTGCAGGCGGTTCTGCGAAGCGGTCAGTTCCGGCACGCGGCCTACGGTTTCGTACCAGCGCTTAAGCGCGGCCGGAAGGTGCGGACCGAAGAGGCCCACGGAGAGCGCGGGCACCGCTTGGCATGCAGCTTCGATTTCGGCGGGCGCATAGCCCCAGGCGGCGCGCGGGTGGGCGGAGAATTTCTCCGCCAGCGCGAGCAGCGCATCGAAGCGCTCCGCCGCGGTCATGTGCTCCGTGATATGGGCGAACATCGTCTCTGCTTCCATCTATGCCGGCGTTAGTCCGTTGGCCCAGACCAAAGCCTGCGGTTCGCAACACTTTCCGGCAGGCCGAAACTGCTTGTCAAGATATGGCCTCGCGAGCATTGTCGTCGCCGTTAAGTTGCAGGATGGCGCGCTATGGATATTGCTCCGATTGTACAAAGTCTCTTCGGCAAAGACGTATGGGCGAACCTTTTCCAGAAGGGCGCGGGGCAGATCCTCACTGTTGCGCTAGCTGTCTTAGGTACGGCGCTAGCTGCAGCATGGGCATGGTTGCGAAAGACCCGCCGCAAGCATGCGGTTCGTGCCGCGGACGGCACCCAATTCGCCATCCTGGTGGCCGAACTCGCCAACGACGCCAACAAAGGCCAAACGAACCACATCCTGATCGAGCTGGAGAAGCAATTCCCCCCGCGCGGAGCGGCGCGCCTTCAGGTGCTTCCCTACCCCGAGGTTCTCGCCATCGGACCCGGCGAGCGCAACGCGGCCATCGCGGTGGCGGAAGCGCGCGGCCGCAAATGGCTCAACCAAAAGAACGCAGACCTCCTCATTTGGGGCGAGGTGGGCGCGGCCGATAAGGTTTTGCGGCTTCGGATCATGACACCGGAATGGGCATTAGGCTCAGCGAGGTCTTATGCGCTTAACAGGGAGTTGACGCTGCCGCCAGAATTCGGTGCCGATCTCAGCACAATCCTCGCGGCGCATGTTGTCACTTTAATTGAGCCCATCTACGAAAGTTCTGATAAAGCCCTTGCTGGCTTTGTCGAGCCGATGCTAGCGAAGCTAACTCCGCTCGCCCAAAATCCGCCTGCCAGTTTTCCCAACAGCGTCCGTGCGCTGCTTTGGAATGCGTGCGCCATCGGCGAATATTACCTTGGCGAGGGACGCAGCGATAATTCGCACCTCGTCAACGCGGTTACCTACTTCCGTAAAGTGCTGGAAGAATGGACGCGTGAGCGTGTGCCCTACGATTGGGCCATGGCACAGAACAATCTCAGCGGTGCCCTTCACAGCCTTGGTGTGCGGGAGAGTGGCACCGCGCGGCTCGAAGAAGCAGTCGTTGCAAGTCTCGAAGCGCTAAAAGAGTGGACGCGCGAGCGCGCGCCACTCGATTGGGCTGGGGCGCAGAACAGTCTTGGCAACGCCCTGCAAAGCCTTGGCGAGCGAGAGAGCGGCACTGAGCTGCTTGAAAAGGCCGTAACAGCCTTTCGTGACGCGCTAAAGGAGTGCCAGCGCGAACAGGTGCCGCTCCGTTGGGCAATGCTACAACACAATCTTGGCAGCACCCTTCAGACCCTTGGAGAGCGGAGGGGTGACACTTCGCAGCTCGAGGAGGCCGTTGCAGTCCTTCGCGAAGCCCTGAAAGAGCGTACGCGCGAGCGCGCGCCACTCGATTGGGCCTCTACACAAAACAATCTCGGCAATGCCCTTCGCAGCCTTGGCGAGGAGGAGAGTAGCACCGCACGCTTTGAGGAGGCATTGACAGCTTGCCGTGGGGCATTGACGGAATGGGCGCGGGAGCGTGTGCCGCTCCAATGGTCCATCGCGCAGCACAACCTCGGCAATGCTCTTGCTAACCTTGCGGTGCAAGAGGATAGCGCGGTGCGGCTCGAAGAAGCCGTGACAGCCTATCGTGAAGCGCTGAAGGAGCGGCCGCGGCAGCTGGTGCCGCTCTACTGGGCCATGACGCAAAATAACCTCGCCAGGGCTCTTCGGAGCCTTGGCGGGCTGGAAAAAGACAGGGCGCGTCTTGAAGAGGCGGTAGCAGTCTCTCGTGAGGTGCTGAAGGAGTGGACGCGGGAGTGTGCGCCGCGCGAATGGACCAAGGCGCAGTGCAACCTCGGCGAAGCCCTTTCAGAGCTTGGTATGCAAGAAAACAACGCTGCGCTGATCGAAGAGGCCATTGCAGCCCTTCGCGAAGCCATGAAGGAGCGGACGCGTGAGTGTATGCCACTCGATTGGGCTAAGGCGCAAGGCTATCTCGGCGTCGTATTGCTGCACCTCGGCGAGCAACGGAGCGATACAGCGCGAATTGAAGATGCGATCACTTGTTTTAGTGAGGCGCTGAAGGAGTGGACGCGCGAACGCGCTCCGCTACAGCGGGCGGCCATGCAGCTCGGTCTTGGCGGGGCTCTTAAGAGCCTTAGTGAACTGCAAACGGCAGCGGAAAAGCAAACGGGGTGCGCGTCACTGAAAGCCGCGCGCAAGCATTTTGCGGCAGCGCTAGAGGAATTCCGGAAGGCAGGAGCCACCAATCAGGTGGGCTTCGTGGAAAAGATCATAGCCCAACTCGACGCCGCCATCGCGCGGCTTTGCGGATGACACCGGCCGCCGCCGCATTGCGGCGTAGCGGTGTTACGCTCAGGCTTTGGCCCTGGCATGTCCAGGCCTCTGCCATGCTTGCACTCGACTACGTTTCTGTAGTAACATTTGTGTATGGTAACCCAATTCGAATGGGACCCAGCCAAAGCGGCCAGCAATCTAAGCAAACACCGGGTGAGCTTCGATACTGCCATCCGCGCCTTTGCCGATCCGTTCGCCTTGTCCGAACTCGACCGTATCGAGGATGGCGAGCAGCGCTGGCAAACAACCGGCATGGTAGAGGGCTTCCTTCTATTGCTGGTTGCCCACACCGTTCGTGAGGAAGACGAGGACGGCCAAACTATAGAAGCGATACGGATTATCTCCGCCCGTCCCGCAAGCCGGAAAGAAAGACGACGCTATGAGCAAGAACCTCGTTGGACGTAACATCGATCTCGCCAATCTGCCCCCGCTCACCAAAGAGCAGGAGGCTGAACTCGCAGCCCTGCGTGCTCAGACAGACGAAGAAATCGACTACAGCGATATTCCGCCCCTGTCAGAAGAGTTCTGGAAAAACGCGGTGCGCGGCCGGTTCTATAAGCCCATCAAGACCTCGACCACCGTGCGCATCGATTCCGATGTGCTGGCTTGGCTGAAGGCGGGGGGCAAAGGCTACCAGTCCCGCATCAACGCCATTCTCCGGCGCGAAATGCTGACATCGCTTAAGCGTTAGTGTGCATAGCGGGGACGGCGGCATCTCAGCAGCGACGTTGGAGAGGTGCCGGGGGCGAAGCGGAAACGCAGGCGCACGGGGCAAGAGGCGCGCGGCCGCGTTTAGGCATCCAGCCCGTACAAGATCGCCGTACGGCCTACAAAAGTTAATGCCAACATGGTTAACGCGGTTCCCGAGTGTCTCAAATTGCCCGGATTCCGTGAAAAATTGCCCGGAAATTGCGTTTTTCTGTCATCCAAAACTACGGTTAAATATGATCTCAACTTGTGCGTTAACCTTTCCGCCGCCCACTTGACACGGCGGCGCAACGAAAATTCACGTGCAATATCAATGTACTGCACGTTAACTCCTCGCTAAGGCGCTTTCGGCTATACTCTTCGCATCGGAAAACGAAGGCACCGGAAGTTGCGTTTTACGGAAAAATTCACGATTCTATGGTTAGCGCCCGTTAACGGATGCAGCGTACGGCCCGCCCGCCTACGTCACGATACGCTGCTCGCGTGCGGCGGCGACAACCTGGGCCAGGATCGAGACCGCCACCAGCGGCGCCGATTTCAGCTCGGGCACGAGGCCGGCCGGGCTTTGGATGCGGGCGATTTCGGCCGGGCTGAGCCCTGCGGCTTCGAGCGCCGCCTGCCGCGCGGAATGCGCCTTGCGGCTACCGATAGCGGAGATGAAAAAGCATGGCCCCTTGAGCAGTTGCGAGAAGACCGGCAGTTCCTTCTCATGGTCGTGGAAGGCGAGCACCGCCGCTGTCCAGCGGTCGGCCGGAAACCGGGTGCTGGGCAGCAGCCGATGCGTCCGCACCTCTGCCGGCAGCGCGGGCAGGTTCTCCACATCGGGCGCGTAGAAATGCGTCTCGAAGCCGGTGCTGGCCGAAAGCTCCGCAAGCTTCACCGCGATGGGGCTCGCCCCCACGATGAGGCAGCGCAGCGGCGGTGTGTAGACCCGAACGAAGCCCTTGCCTTCGGGGTGCGATTTTTCGCCGTCCCCGGACACGCCCTGGATGCCGGCCGCGCCGTTGTCGAAATCGATCTTGAGCGCGAATGGCTCGCGGCGCTCCATGCGCGCACGCATCTCCTTGATAAGGCAAGCGTTTTCGAACGGCTCGACCAGCACGTCGAGCCCGCTGCCGCAAGGAAGCTGGATGTCGAAATAGGGCGACCCCTTACCATATCGTAAAAGCCTGGGCTTTCCGGCCTTGATCGCCGCCTGCGCCTCAAGCGCGATGGCCGCCTCCAGGCACCCGCCGGAGATATAGCCCGCCCATTCCCCGCTCTCCGAAACCGCCATCTGCGCGCCCTCGGCACGGGGTGCATTGCCATCCACGCCGACGAGCGTCACCAGCGCGCAGCGCTCGCCGCGCCCGGTCCATTCCGCAAGGTCCGGCAGCACGTTGTCGCGATAGGCGGCCGAGCGCCCTTTCACCTCCTGCGCGTCGCGTTTGAGCACGTCAATCGTCATGGCGCCTCCCGCCCATGCCGGGCCTGTTAAACCGCCCGGCTATGTTTTCTTTCGCTATATCTTAGCCGGGAACTGCGCTGCGGGCATTTCACAATAATGCCAATGCCATGCGCCAGGATTGCCTACTCCGCGGGCGCCAGCGGCCCGGTTCCGGTCTCTTCAATCGCCGGGTGCCTTGTGACCCTGCCCCCGAAAAGGCCGCGGATCACGACATAGAACACCGGCGTGAAGACCAGCCCGAACAGCGTCACGCCGAGCATGCCGTAGAACACTGCCGTGCCCAGCGCCTGGCGCATCTCCGAGCCCGCACCCGTAGCGGCATATAGGGGCACGACCCCCAGCGTAAAAGCGAACGAGGTCATCAAAATCGGCCGGAGCCGCATGCGGCAAGCCTCGACGGCCGCCTCGAACCGGTTGCGCCCATGCTCTTCCAGCTGCACCGCGAATTCCACGATCAGGATGGCGTTCTTGGCCGCCAGCCCCACCAGCACGACGAACCCGATTTGAGTTAATATGTTCACGTCCGAGCCGTGCGACCACACGCCCAGGATCGCCGACAAAAGGCACATTGGCACGATCAGAATGATCGCCACAGGTAGCGTCCAGCTCTCGTACTGCGCCGAAAGCGCCAGATAGACGAACAGCACCGCCAGCGCAAAAATGATAATGGCGGGCGTGCCCTGGTGCGTCTCCTGATAGGACATATCCGTCCATTCGTAGGTCACGCCCTCCGGCAATACGCGCTCCGCCGTATCGGCCATCAGTTTGATGCCCTGGCCGGAACTGATGCCGGGCGCCGTGGAGCCCTGCATTTCGACGGCCGGGTAGAGGTTATAGCGCGGCACGCGCTGCGGCCCTGCGATATCGCGGAACGTCACAAGCGACCCCAGCGGAACGATAGCGCCGCTGTTGCTACGGACCTTTAATTGCGCGATGGCTGCCTTGTCGAGCCGGTAGGGCGCGTCCGCCTGCGCCGTAACCCGGTAGGTGCGGCCGAAGGCATTGAAATCATTCACATAAGCCGAGCCCAGATAGATGCGCAGCGTTTCGAAAACGTTCACGAACGGCACGTCCAGCATTTGAGCCCGCACCCGGTCCACATCCACATAGACCTGCGGCGTGTTAGCCGTGAAGGTGGTGAAGGTGGCTTGAAGCCCTTGCGTCTTATTGGCGGCGGCCATCAGTTCGTAGGCGGACTGGGTCAGCGTCTCAAGTCCGCGCCCGCGCCGGTCTTCGAGATACATGGAGAAGCCGCCGCCGATACCTATGCCGCGCAAGGTGGGCGGCGCGATCACGAAAATATTGGCGTCCTTGATCTCGCTTAGCTTCGCCCGCAGATCGGCTACGAGCTTCCGGGACGTCAGCCCTTGCTTCACCCGGTCTTCAAAGGGCGTCTCCGTTGCAAAGATTGCGCCCGAATCCGTCGCGTTGGTGCGCGTAGCCCCCGAGAAGCCCGCAAAGGCCGCGGTATGCGCGAAGCCTGGGGTCGAAAGCACGATCTTCTCCGCCTTGCGGATGACCTCGCCGGTGCGCGAGAGCGACGCGCCCGAAGGCAGGCTGAAGGATAAGATCAGATAGCCCTGGTCCTGCTGGGGCACGAACCCTTGGGGGACGGTCACGAACATGTAGCCCGCCAGCCCGATCAGCCCGGCATAGATCCCGAGCATCAGCGGCGTGACACGGATTACACGGGCCACCAGCCCTGCGTAAGCATGCTCCGCCGCGCCGAAAATCGCGTTGAAGCCTGTGAAGAACCAATTCGTGAGAAACGACAAATCGATGCGCGGCTTCTTCTCTTTGTCCGCGGCGGATTTGAGCACGATTGCACAGAGTGCGGGGCTGAGCGTCAGCGAGTTGAACGCAGAGAGCACAGTAGCCACCGCGATGGTTAGCGCGAACTGGCGGTAGAACTGGCCGGTGATGCCTTGCAGGAACGCCGTGGGGATGAAGACCGCGCATAGCACCAGCGCGATTGAGATAAGCGCCACGCCTACTTCGTTCATGGTGGAAAAGGCGGCATCCCTCGGACTGAAACCGTGCTCGATCTTCCGCTCGACGTTCTCCACCACGACAATCGCGTCGTCGACCACGATGCCCACCGCCAGTACAAGCCCGAAGAGCGTTAAGTTGTTGATCGAGAAGCCGAACAGCGACATCACGAAGAACGTGCCGATCAGCGAAACCGGAATCGCCACCACAGGGATGATGGTAGCACGCCAGGTTTGGAGGAAGACCAGCACCACGATCACGACCAGCGCGACCGCCTCGAAGATCGTCTTGATCAGTTCGTCGATGGATCGCTGGATGAACTCGGTCGGGTTATAGACGATCTTGTGTTCGAGGCCCTTGGGGAAGCTTTTGGACAGCTCCGCCATTGCGTCCTTGACCGAGTTCGCGACGGCAAGCGCGTTCGCGCCCGGGGTCTGCGAAACGACGACAACCACGGCGGGCTTCCCGTCGAGATAACCGTTGGTGGTGTAATCGAGCGCCCCAAGCTCGATGCGGGCCACATCGCGCAGCCGCGTAAACCGGCCATCGGCGCCGGTCTTGACCACGATTTCCCCGAACTCCTCGGGCTTCACAAGACGGCCGCGCAATTGGAGCGCGGTTTGAAAGGCTTCGTTCGTTGCCACCGGCGGCTGGCCCAGCGCCCCGCCCGCGACCTGGATGTTTTGCGCCTGTAGCGCGCTCACCACTTCGGTGGCGGTCATGCCGAGCGAAGAAATCTTGGCCGGATCGAGCCAAGCCCGCATCGAATATTCGCGCACGCCGAACAGGCGGACCTCGCCGACGCCCTTCAGGCGGGAAAGCGGATCGCGGACTTGGAGCAGCGCGTAGTTCGACAGATAGAGCTGATCGTAGCTGTTATCCGGCGAGATCATATGCACGACCATGAGGATGTCGGGCGTCATCTTTTTGACCACGACACCGGTCGCGCGCACCTCGGGCGGCAGCCGCGGCGTTGCAATCGCAACCCGGTTCTGAACCAGCACCTGCGCCAGGTCGAGATTGGTGCCAAGCTCGAAGGTCACGGTTATCTGCACAGTGCCGTCCGCCGTCGACTGCGACGACATGTAGAGCATGTTCTCGACGCCGTTGATTTCCTGCTCAATGGGCGTCGCAACGGTGTCGGCTACGGTTTGCGCGTTTGCACCGGGATAGGAGGCCGAGACGGTGACGGTTGGGGGCGCCACGTCGGGGAACTGCGCCACAGGCAGCCGGCCATAGGCCAGCCAGCCCACGATCACGATGAAAATCGCGATGACGGAAGCGAAGATCGGCCGCTGAATGAAGATGTGGCTGAACTTCATTGCGCGGCTGCTGTCTTTTGGTTCTGTGCGATGACGGTCTTTTCCGGAGCGACCTTGATGCCATTGCGTGCGCGTTGCAGCCCGTTCACGATGACCGTATCGCTGGAGGCGACGCCTTTGCGGATGACCCTGAGCCCGTCGATCATGGGCCCGAGTTCCACCGGCCTGGTACTTACCGTGCCATCATCGGCCACGACGAACACGAAGCGGTTCGATTGATCGGCCGCAACTGCCATGTCGGGCAGCAAAATCGCTTTGTATTTGCCGCTACCTGCCAGCCGTACCCGCGCAAAAAGGCCGGGCTGGAAGAGTTGGTCCTGATTATCGAAAACTGCCCGCACCCTGAGCGAGCCCGTATTCTGATCGATACGGTTGTCGATGAAGCTCATCTTTCCTTTGTGGGGAAAGCCTTGCTCACCCTGCAGCGCCAATTCCACGGGTACTTCCGATACGCTGGCCCCCGGCAGCGCCATCGCCGAGCCGAAGCGCTGATATTTCAGGATTTCCGTCTCGCTGACATCGAAGTAGAAATAGACCGGGTCGGTTGAAATAATGGTGGTGAGAAGCGTGCCGCTGCCGGAGCTGCCGGTCAGGTAATTGCCTTCGCTGACGAGTTTGCGGCCGATCCGGCCGGTGATGGGCGAGGTAATCTGCGTGAACTCGACATCCAGCTCGGACGAACGCACATTCGCCTCCGCTGAAAGCACGTTGGCTTCGGCGGCGCGCACGGCCTGCGTGCGCTGGTCGAAGACCTGCTGGGAAATGGTTGAAGTCGCCATCAGCGGCTTGGCGCGTTCCAGGTCCTTTTCCGCAAATTCAAGCTGAATTTTTGCCCCCAGCAAAGCCGCACGGTCGCGTTCGGCGACGCGCTGGAACGGCCGCGGGTCGATTGCGAACAGAAGGTCGCCCTTCTTTACGATGGCGCCATCGGTGAACTTGACCTCGTTCAAGAAGCCTGAAATGCGCGCGCGGACCTCAACTGTGTCGACCGCATCGAAGCGGCCGGTATACTCGTCCCATTCCACGACCTCCTTTTCGAGCGGGTTTGCCACCGAAACGGCGGGCAGAGGAGGTGCCGCGGGGGCTTTCGCCGCCTGGTCGCTGCATGCGGCCATGGCCAGCACAAGGAACCCTAAGACGGGCAGGGCAGCGCGGAGAGGGTGGCCTTGCATGCGTTGCTTCCGATATCCAGTGCCGAATAAGTGCGAGTTTCACTGCCGTCCTCTAAAGAGGCCGCAGCCGATGTCTGGATCACTTTTCTTGAACTAACGCATATAGCACTAGCGGGCGCGGCAGCAACCCTTCCAATGGCTCATACCGGCAGCGAAATTGTACCAGAAAGCCCCGTGCCTTTTGGCGTTCCTGGCGGCGTAAAGCGCTAAGCGAGGTCGATGGCGAAGCGCTTCAGGTCCTTTAAAGTCACTAGTTCAAGTGTGCGCTCGTGCGTGGCCGAAAGCACGACCCTTGGTGCCATGCCCGCCTCGAAGGCTTGGCGCCACCGTGCCGCGCACAAACACCAGCGGTCGCCCGGTTTCAGGCCGGGAAAATCGAATTCGGGCATGGGCGTGGAAAGGTCGTTTCCGGCCTTTTTGGAGAATGCCAGGAACTCGGTGGTCATGACCGCGCAGACCGTATGCACCCCCTCGTCCTGTGGGCAGGTATTGCAGCTGCCATCTCGGAAAAAGCCTGTCTCGGGCGAATTAGAGCAGGGTTGCAGCGGCTCCCCGAAGACGTTCTTTTGAGGGGGGCGCCGGCTTTCCAGCATGTCACGCAAGGCGTTTGCTCCAGCTTATTGTTATTGGCTGCGAAAAGTGTGCCCCAATTTGACGCGCTGGTCGAGTGCCTCCACGCTGCGGGCGATGAACGCTCGACAGGGCCGGCCGGATTTGTGCCTACCGCGAGAGCGGTTTCGATCCACTGCGCTCATCGGAAGCGGGCTCTGCCGGCTTGGCCGCGGCTTCCCGCTCTTCTTCCTTCTTCAACATCTTCCGCAGCCTGCTCAAAATCTTCCCGAGGTGATGGTGTGCACCATGGCGGGCGGCATGATGTCCGGCGTGGTGGACAGCCGCCTTCTTGAATATCAGCTTGCCCGCAATCTTTACCGCTATTGGCAAGAAATGGATGGCCATCGCGCGCTTCCTGGGTGCCGCGGCACCCGCCTAGAACCCCGCCACCACCGTGTACGTATGTTCGACAACCGGGGCCGAGGCAAAATGCGGGCCCACGAGCTTCCGCCATTCCTGGAATTCTTCAGCGGCGCGAAAAAGCAGAGTGTGGTCTTCGACCGTATCCCATTTGACCACAAGCCGGTATTTGGAGGGCTTTTCGACCGTGCGCTGCAGTTCCATGCCACGGCAGCCCTTGGAGCACTCGAAAAGGGACACGGCCTCGGCCACCGCAGCCTCGAATGCGGCTTCCGCGCCCGGCTTCACCTCTATCTCCGCGATCTCAAAAAACATGGCGTTTTCCCCCTTGCCGGCGCTACCGCGCTCTGGGTTCTTCGAGCGCAGGTTCCTATGCTGCGGTCAGCTTAGCAGGCTTTTGCGGCACATTAAGAAAAAAATGTCTGGCGCTGCGATTAACCAATTGAAAACGCGCCGGGAATCCCTTTGTTGGAATATCCTTTCCTCAGTGTGAAATAGGGGTATTCTAAGGACATTCGGGGAAACGATAATGAGGGCCCCATGATAGCGCAAAAACAGGTTGCAGCGTTGCCGCTGCGGCGCACAAAGGGTGGCGCCGTCGAGGTTCTGCTTGTCACTTCCCGCACCACTGGCCGCTGGATCATTCCCAAAGGCTGGCCTTCGAAGCGGATCAAGGACAGCAAGGCGGCGGCGCGCGAAGCCAGGCAGGAAGCGGGCGTAAGGGGCAAGATCAAGCCGAAAGCCATCGGCAGCTACCGCTACGTCAAGCCCGAGCTTGGCGATACGCCCATCGACGTGGCCGTGTACCTGCTCCCTGTGCGCAAGCAAGTGAAGCGTTGGCCGGAAAAGCACGAGCGCCAGCGGGCGTGGTTCGACGTGCTGGAGGCGGCACGCAGAATAACCGAACCTGAGCTTGCCCTCCTGATTGAAGCGATCGAGCAACTTGGCAAGTCCTTCAGGGTCAAGCGTCAGTCCGTCTGCGCATAGGAAAGGTTCGCCCCTGGCCGGACGCAGGTCCACGCTTGCCGTTGTCTTGCCGCTGGGCGTAACCCAGACGCTCGCCTGGGCGTCGAGCTATTATCTGCCCGCCATCCTGGCCGAACCCATCGCGCGCGATACCGGGATGAGCACATCGGGAGTGTTTGCCGCCTTTTCGGGGGCGCTCTTGATCTCCGCGTTCATCGGGCCGCGCGTGGGCAAGACCATCGACAGGATCGGCGGCAGGGGCGTGCTAATTTTTTCCAACCTGTCGTTTGCCGCAGGTCTCGGCCTGCTGGCTGCCGCCGGTTCCTGGCAGTTCGTCTGGGTGGCCTGGGCGTTCCTCGGCACCGGCATGGCCACGGGCCTTTACGATGCCGGTTTCGCCACGCTGGGGCGGATTTACGGGACCGGGGCCCGGGGCGCCATCACCGGCATCACGCTAATGGCTGGGTTCGCAAGCACGGTGGGCTGGCCCGCTACCGCCTGGGCACTGGCGCATTCCGGCTGGCGCGAGGCCTGCCTTGGCTGGGCGCTGGCGCATCTTGTCATAGGTATTCCGCTGAACGCCTGCCTGCCCAAGACCCCGGCAGTCCATAGCGATGCCGGTTCTGCCGCGGCACCGCACGTCAAAATGGACCGGACCATGGCACTCCTGGCGTTCGCTTTCGCGGGCGGCTGGATGATTGCGACGGCAATGGCGGCCCACCTCATCCGGCTCATGGAGGCGGTAGGGGCTACGCCGGCGCAAGCCCTTCTGGCAGGCGTTCTGATCGGACCGGCTCAGGTTGCTGCGCGGCTCATCGAGGCGACCGCGCTCAAGCGGTCCCATCCGCTGCTCTCAGCCCGCATCGCAGCAGCGATGCACCCAATCGGCGTCGCGGCGCTCGCGCTCGGCACAGGCGCGATCCCCGCTTTTGCGCTTTTGCACGGTGGAGGTAACGGCATTCTTACTATTTCGCGCGGCGCCGTGCCCCTCGCGATCTACGGTCCCGTCAACTACGGATACCGGCTGGGGCTCCTGGCAGCGCCCTCCCGGATCGGACAGGCAGCCGCTCCGCTGCTGTTCGGCCTGCTGATCGATGCATTCGGCGCGAACGCATTGCTTTTTTCCGCGGGGCTCGGGCTAGCGGCGCTTGGCGCTTTCTGCCTGGCAGGTGCGTCCAATCGCCACCTGGCGCACGCTTGAGCCCGGATTAATTCGCAAAAAAGACGCCGTACCCGGAGGGGGCGCGGCGGCGCGCAGCCCCCATTCCGGTAAAGAGATGCAAAACGCTCCTGGAACGGCGCCTTCGGGGGCTGTCCTGCAAGTCAGCTTTGGTGCAAATGGCCTGAACGGACTGCGCCCAAGTTTAGTTGAATCGGCTGCCGTGTCCTGCCTCAAACTTAACCCGCCGCTGCTAGTCTTGCGCAACCTAGAGTTTTGTCAAGATGTGCATGGGTGGTCATGCGTAGTGCTGTTTGTTCCATTGTTGTGTCAGCAAGCAATAGTCTTGAGCGTCTTGCAATTGCAGTGGCCTCGGCCCGGCAGCAGCTTGCCGCCGGCGTCGAGGTGCTGGCGCTGGATGACGGCTCGAACCGTGGTGTTACCGCCTGGCTCGCTGGGCGCGCCAAGGAATGGCCGGTGCTTCGCGTTTTGAAAATGGGCGGGCTCGCTCCTGCCGCCGCCCGCAATGCCGCAATCGAGGCCGCGCAGGCATCCTTCATCGCCTTTTTGGCCCCCGCATGCTGGTGGTGGCCCGGCAAGCTTGCAGAGCAGGCCGGATATCACGGGGCGAACCGGGAAATCACATTTTCGTTCACGGACTATCTTCAGGTGCTTCCCAGCGGCGAAAGCATGGGAAGCGCGTTCGCGCATTGGCAACCGGCGCTTGGACGGCAGAACAAGGCCGGCTATTTCAGGCTCCCCGGCGCGCTGCAAATCGCGCTTGCGTCGAATATCGTGGGCACTTCCACGGTCATGGCCAGCAAGGCGGCGCTCGAAGAGGCGGGCGGCTTCCGCGATCTGCCTGCTGCCTGCGAATGGGATCTCTGGCTCAGACTTGCTTCTCGCTCGCCGGTGGCCTGCTCAAGAGCCCTCACCGCCACTTGCGCCGTACAGGCTGAAACCGCGCCGTCTCTGCAGCAACGGATCGGCGTAATGGAAGAAATTCTCCGCCCTTATGAAGGCTCGCGCGTCGCCTCCATCCGGCATGCCGCAGCCAAGGCCCGCGCCCAGCTGGATTGCGCGCGCGCCGAGCTTTCAAGGCCCGCCCGGCGCTACGCTTCAGCCGCCCGGGCCAATTCTTGGTCTTTCACGGCTTCCAAGCGAGCCAAGGCGGCAGGCGCCGATGCCGCCCTGGACTTCGCCGGTGCATATGGAGCAGGCAAATGATTCTGTTTGAAGAGACAAGACCAGCCAACCAGGAAGAAATCCGCTGGCTTAGAAACAACCTGCGCAGGAGGCTTGAAGACTCTTGCGTGCGCAGCGACGAACGGGGGGTCGGCGGCGGCGGGCTTACGATTCATCTGATCGATAGCATCCTCATCGCCATCACGGGCATCGCCAACACGATTGTGCAGCAGGCTTCGCCGAAGCCCACCTATATGAGCCTTGAAATCAGCCTCGTGAGCTTCTCGCTCAGAATCGAGTTCAGCCACGACGGCGGCAGCGTCGAGGAGTTCTTCAAGAACGCGGGAAATGTGGAGCATGTGGGCGCCGCGCCCACGGATTTTGAAACCCGCGGCCCCTCGATTCTGTCGCAAAGCCTGCGCGACATCGAATACCTTCCGGGAAATCCGAACCGGCTCATCGGCTGGGCGAAATTGCGCAAGGCTCAGCCGCACGTGCTCATCATCTGCGAGGACGAAGAGGATCGCACAAGCCTCGCAACCATGCTCACACAGAACTACGAGACGACCTGCGTCAAATCGGTAGCCGAGGCGCAGCCGATTCTTGCCGGCAAGCGCGTCGATGCGATCCTCGCCGATTACGACCCGAGCTATCATCCCGACGGCATCTTCAAGGCGGCGTTCGACGAAAACCCGATCCCGATCGTGCTCATGGCCTGGCCGGACGAGTTCGAGGAATTCCGGCGCTTTCCGTTCTATATCGATCAATGCTTGCCCAAGCCGATTTCGACCTTCGCACTCATCACCGCGCTAGAGGTTGCCATCGCAAGCTATACCAGGCGGCTGATCCATCTGGCTAACTACTTCGGCCGGAATGCTGGTGTGCTGCTCGCGGGCGAAGTCAACTATAACCTTCCCGGATTCGTCCTGGAGATCCTCTCGGCCACGGCGTCCTACGGTGGCGGCGATTTCACGCTCGTACTCGAAGGCAAGGGCTTCACCCGGCTCATACTCGCCGACATCATGGGCCACGGCATCAAGGCCAAGGCGGGCGCGATCGCACTTTCCGCAATTTTGCGCACGCTTCACTACCGCGAAAGCGTCACGGCCAGCGGGCTTTTGCGCAGTGCGTCCGATGTCATCGCGGCCGAGCCTGCCTTCACCGACATCATAAGCACGATCATCGTCGTGGACATAACGCCTGACGGACAGATCGAGGCGGCGACGGCCGGCCATCCTCCCGTTGCCATCATCTCGGCTGAGAATAGTTACGTCCTGCCCGTGACCGGCCCTATCCCGGGCCTGCTGCCGAACCCGGTCTACAAGTCCGAAAAAGCCCAGCTCCGGCGCGGCGACAAGGTCGCCATCATCACCGATGGCGTCGATGCCCAGTCCTCGGCGACCGCGGAGTTCCCTGTCCGGCTTCTCAAGCGGCTGGCAAAACATCAGCACCTTCCGGCAGCACTTCTCAAAGCGGAGATGGGACAATGGCTGTCGCGGCGGCTGGGACCGGCGCCAAACGACGACTGGACGCTGATGATCGCCGAATATTGCGGCACCGGGGCCGCCGCCGCTCCAGCTCCCGCCAAATGCGAGTCCGGCGCGGAGGAAGAGGCGCACCTGACGGCCGCCTGACCCGCGCCTGCAATGCCGCCCCGCTTATGCGCGGGCGGCTGTCTGGCGCGCGACGATGGCATCCGCGCCTGCTGCGGCGCCGCCTGCCCCGTAGTTGATTCCGCGGCCTGCGCCCAGGCGCAGCTCGCAGAAAGCGGCAGCCACCTCTGGCGTGCCGTGCCGCAGAAGCAGTGCCGCTTGCAGGGCCAGCGCCATCGTTTCGGCGATCTGCCGCGCGCCTGCCTCCGGTACGCCCATGCGCACGGCACCGGTGAGCACCTCGAAGGTGCGGCCGAAATCCGCGTTCGCATGGCGCGCAGGTTCAAGCTCCGCCATATACGCCTCAAGCGCAGCCGGCTCCTTGCGCAGGGTGCGCAGGATGTCGAGCGCGATCACGTTGCCGGAGCCTTCCCAGATCGCATTCACCGGCGCTTCCCGGAAGTAGCGCGGCAAGGGGCTGTCCTCGCCATAGCCATTGCCACCCAGGCACTCCATGCACTCGTAGACGAATTGCGGCGCGCGTTTCGTGACCCAGAACTTGCCCAGCGCAACGCCGAGCCGCGCAAATCCTTGATCCACTTCGGTTTCGCCGTCGAAGGCGCGGGCGATGCGCATCGCAAACATTGCCGCGCCCTCGTAATCCACCGCAAGATCGGCGATGACGGCGCGCATGACCGGCTGATCGATCAGCGTCTTCTGGAACGCGCGGCGATGGCTCACATGATGGACGGCTTCGGCGAGCGCGCGCCGCATGACGCCCAACGCGCCAGCCATGGTGTCGAGCCGGGTATGGTGCACCATGTCGAGGATGGTGGCGACGCCGCGTCCCTCCTCGCCGATCATCTGCGCATAGGTGTTGTGATACTCGATCTCGGCTGAGGCGTTGGACTTGTTGCCGAGCTTGTCCTTGAGCCGCATGAGGTGGAATGAGTTTCGCTCCCCATCCGGCTTGATGCGCGGCACGAGGAAGCAAGTCAGTCCTTTGTCAGTGTAGGCGAGCGTCAGGAAGGCGTCGCACATCGGAGCGGAGCAGAACCATTTGTGGCCTACGAGGCGGTAGTCCGCGCCTGGGCCGCCGGGGCCCAGCGGAAAAGCCCGCGTGGAGTTGGCCCGCACGTCGGAGCCGCCCTGCTTCTCGGTCATCGCCATGCCCACCGTCAGCCCACGTTTCTCCGCGATGGGCCGCAGCGGTGCGTCGTAAACGCCGCCTACGATCTTGGGCTCCCAAACAGCGGCCACGCCAGGCTGATGGCGCAGTGCTGCCACGCTTGCGTAGGTCATGCTGATGGGGCACATGGTCCCCGCCTCGGCTTGGGTTTGCAGCACCATCATCGCCGCGTGCGCGACGTGCCGGCCGGGCCGCTTCTCAAGCCAGCCGATGCTGTGAATGCGGTGCTCCATCGCAAGCGCTATCAGCCGGTGATAGGCGGGATGGAACTTCACCTCGTCGATGCGCCGGCCGAAGCGGTCGAAGGTTTGAAGCTCGGGCGGATAGCGATTGGCGTCCTCGCCCCATTGCATCGCTTCGTCCGTGCCGGCGGCCGACCCCAGCGCCAGCAGGGGCGCCTCGGTCCAATCGCCTCCGAAGACCGATGCGGCCTCGCGCAACGCCGTATCCACCGCGTATAGGTTCCGGCCGGCCAAGGGCAGCGGCACGTTTGTCACTTCGTGCGTTTCGAGCTGGGTTTGCGGAGCATAGGCTGTCATGGGCACTCTCCTGGCGGACAATGGAGAATTCTAGCACTACCGGCAGCGGAAGCGAGGTTCGCCTTGGCAGTGCGCAGCGCTTCAACCGCCGCGCGGTTAGGCCATCCCAAATGTACAATGAAGGCAAACTGTTGCATATACAACCTTGACTAGTTAACCCTATGAGCGCAACCATTGGGTGAGTCGGGTTGTGCAGAGTGAGGCATTCATGCAAACTACAGGATGAGCTATGACTCTCAGAAAATACGTGTGGATGGGCGCTGCCGCCGGCGCGCTCGTCATTGCTGCTCAAGCGAGCGCGGCGGACTTGAACGGCGGTTTCAAAGATAGCCCAAGGGCGTTCCAGGCACCCATGTGGACCGGCCTGTACCTGGGTGTGAACGGCGGCTATGCTTGGCGGCAGACGGACGACCAGTTTTCCTATCTCAGCAGGCGATGGATATGTATCCAGCCTTTGGCGGCATTGGTGCCGATGGCGGTTTCGGCGGCGGTCAAATTGGCTATAGTTGGCAGGGTTTCCTTGGCATGCAGCTATTCGTTGCCGGCATTGAGGCTGATATCCAGGGCGCGGACATCCAAAGCAGCGGCACCGCCTCGGGCACTACCCCGCTCCGTGGGCAGATAGCTACAAAACGAACCTGGACTGGTTCGGCACAGTCCGCGGCCGTCTCGGCTATGCCGCCGGTCCCGCGCTGCTGTATTTCACCGGAGGCTTCGCTTTCGGCGGACTGAAGCAGCACGCCGAAGACACGGCTACATCCCTACCGCCATCTACGATTCCGATAGCACGGTCAGCGGTTATGTGCTTGGCGGCGGCGTCGAATATAAGTTTAACCCGTCCTGGTCGCTCAAGGCCGAATATCAGTATCTGAACTTCGGCAAAAACGAACCATGCTGTGTCACCACTGTAATGGAGTGAATAGCCTCGCTCCACCGATGGCCTATAAAATCGGCGACGACGCGTTCCACACTGTGCGCGTTGGCCTGAACTACTGGGTCAACCCTGCATACGCTCCGCTGAAATAGCGGCTGCGGCATGAAAAACCGCGCTTGGGAGCATGCTCTGCGCTCCCAAGCGGCATTATGTACGCTTCGTCCGCCTGGACCGCGTTTGCATAAACCGCGTTAATGCGAAGGCGAGACGCTGCCAGCCGGCTGGTTTATCCGCCGCCAGCACCTTCACCTCCTGGCCCTGAATATCTTGCGCAGTCAAGATTTCCGCCATCTGAATCACCTGCCAGGCAAGCGGATTCCACTCCTTCCAAACCTGCTGGACCTCCTTGGAAAGCACGCCGATGACGACTTCCGGGGCCGGGCCGAAAACCGGAACGCGGTTTGCGATACCGGCATCCCGCAGGATGTTCCATTTAGAAACGCCGCCCATGACGGGCGAGTTGAGCGCATAGACCACGCGCCCGATCCACGCCTCACGGATGCAGTAAGAGCACATCGCGCAAGGCTCGACGTTGCTGTAAAGCGTCGCCTGCGCGAGTTCTTGCTGGGTTAGGAGCTTCTGCGCCTGGCCCAGCGCTATCACCTCGGCATGGCGCGAAACATCTCTTTCCCTCTGTGCGCAGTTGATCGCTTCGGCGACGACGCGGCTGCCGATTGCGATGACGCTACCGAAGGGGTATTCGCCTTCGCGGATCGCCGCGCGCGAAAGCTCGATGCAGCGCTTCATCATAGCCCGGTCCACGATATCGCCTGGAGCGCTCACGCCTCTGCTTTCCTTCCTGCCAAGGTGCATCGGACAGATACCTAAGCTTAGCCTGGAATCGTGAGCAGCAACAAGATCCAGTAGCGGTGCCTGCCGTGCCCGCGCCAATTAAGTACAACCGGCCGCCGGGCAATGTGAAAAACTTTAGGGATTGCGCGCGCCGCCAAGCCCCCGTAAAGAAAAGCAGTTTGCTGGTTTTTCCGGTACCGGAGGGGGTTGCGATGAGACGCCTTATTTCACGCGAAGTGCTTGCCGCCGTTGTACTGGGCGTGCTGGCCTTCTGGTTTGCGGCCCTTTATGTGAAGCCGGCACCTCCCGACCATTTCGTGATTTCCACGTCGAGCAAGGGAAGTGCCTACTATCAGCTTGCACAGCGGATCAAGGACGAAGCTGCAAAAAAGGGCGTCAAGATCGAGGTCCGTGAATCCGGCGCTTCCTCCGAGAATCTCAAACTCCTTGAAGACCCAGCCTCCGGCGTGCAGGCGGGCTTCGTGCAGGGCGGCCTGACCAACGCCATCGCCTCGCCTAATCTCCATTCGATGGGCAGGCTGATAACCGAGCCGGTCTGGGTATTTTACCGCGGCTCGGACAAACTCGAATACCTCACGCAGCTCAAGGGCAAGCGCGTTCTGACCGGGCCTCAAGGCAGTGGAACCAGCGTTCCAGCGCTCAAGCTGCTCGCAGCCAATGGCGTCACGGAGGAAAACTCCAAGCTTATTTCCAAGCCGCTTGCAGACTACGCAAGCGCCTTTGAGAGCGGGGAGGCCGACGCCGGTTTCCTGGTTCTCGGAGCGGAAGACGCGCGCCTGGAAAAGCTGCTGCAGTTGCCTGGCCTGCGCATCATGAACATGGCCCAATCCGAAGCGCTTGTTCAGCGTTACCCCGATCTGAGCCGCGTTATCCTGCGGCGGGGTGTGGTGGATTTCGTGCGCGATGTTCCCGAGACCGATACGTCTCTGGTGGCGACAAAGGCGGCGCTCCTCGTTCGCGACGACATGCACTCCGCGCTGGTGACTGTGCTGGCTGAGGCGGTGCTCGCCGTCCAGAGCAAGCCGGCACTCAAGAGCACGGGCGAAGCGAAGCTGTTTACCCTTAACGTCGATGCGCTGAGCGACGATCCTGAGTTTCCGATGCCCGACGATGCCCGCCGGATCTACAAGAGCGGCGCTACCTTCTTCCAGCGCGTGCTGCCGTTCTGGGTTGCCACATTGGTCGATCGCGCCTTCGTGCTGATCCTGCCGCTGATCGGTATCATCCTGCCGCTCGTCAAGTTCGTGCCGATCATTTACAACTGGCGCATGAAGCGGCGCTTGCTCCATTGGTACCGCGAACTCAAGAACCTGGAGCACAGCCTGCCGAAAACCGCCGCGCCCGATCTCATCCATGAGAAGGAGCAGGAGCTTACGCACATCGAGGAGGGCGTGCAGCAGATCGCCGTGCCGATCCATCTGTCCGCCGACTTCTACGAACTGCGCAATCACGTGGAGTTTGTGAAACGCCGTATCCAACTCTTGCGGGACCGGATGGCGTAGGCGCGGCGGGCGGCAGGACTACGGGCTGCTCCCTCACGGCGGCCCTTGCCGGCCGACTAGCCTCGTCCGCTGCGAATCCCGCTCATTTGGGGAGGCGCGCGCCGATTTCGGAATTTGTGCGGGCAACCGCATTACCATGATGGGGCCGTAGGTAGGCGGCGCGAACGGATTCTTAAGACATGCAAAGCGCCGTTCCCGGTTGTGCGCCGCGAGGAGCCCCGCGATATTGGCAGGGCATTGCCATTCTAAAGGAGCCGGCCCGCTCTTGCCCGCACATGCACACAAGGTGACGCAGCACCGTTCGAAGCTCCCAGGCATCGACGCGATCGAGTTCGAGTTCGAACCGCACCTTCCCGCGCCACTGCCACGACCAGTACGGCATCGGCGTCATCCTTTCCGGCGCGCAACGCTCCTGGAGCGGCAGGGGACATGTCGAATCCTTCGCGGGCGGGATCATTACCGTCAATCCAGGCGAGATGCACGACGGCATTCCGGCCGGCGGCTGCGTCCGCCGCTGGCGCATGCTCTATTTCGACCCGCCGCTGCTCGCCGGAACGCCCGCGCAAGGCGAATTCCAAAGCCCGAGCCTGCGCAACACCGCGCTCGCCAGCCTCGTCCTGGGCCTTTTCGCGCAAGTGACTGCCGAAGGCGATCCGCTTGCCGTTGAGGAACACATTGTCCGCCTCGCCGCCCCGCTCATGGGCAGGCGCATCGCCACCGCCACAAAACCCGGCGCCCTGCCCGCGATTGCCAAGGCAAAGGCGCGGATCGACGAAGACCCCGCTTCCCCGGTGACGCTGGCGGAACTGGCGGCGCTCTCCGGCACCAGCCGCTTCCAACTCGTGCGCGCCTTCGCCCGCGAACTTGGCGCCACGCCCCACGCCTATCTGGTCCAGCGCCGCGTGCTCCTCGCCCGGCAACTGCTCCTGACAGGGGAGACGGCCGCATCGGCGGCGGCGGGTGCTGGCTTCGCCGACCAGAGCCACATGACGCGCGCCTTCGCCCGCAATTTCGGGGTCACGCCTGCGCGCTACATCGCCGCCCGCGCGTAAGGCGCAATTTCCTTCAAGACGCCGGGCCGGCCTGTGAGCATGTTGGTGGGAAGAGTGCCCCGAACATAGGGCGCCCCCCCTCACCCCGGCCCTCTCCCCATGGGAGAGGGAGTTCCGCCGTGCCCGATGTTAGGGCGTCCCCTCTCCCAGAGGGAGAGGGACAGGGTGAGGGGTTGCGCCCTTAGTGTGGGCTTCGGAGGGAAGAAGTGATGACAACCTATGTTCACGGCTACGGCACAAGGGAAGCGCAGCGCCTCCAGGATCAGGCGCAAACGCTGGAGGATTTCTGCACTGGGACACCGCCTATCCGGCGGGCTCCACGGTCCTCGAAGCCGGCTGCGGGACGGGCGCCCAAACGGTAACGCTCGCCGCGCGCAGTCCGGGGGCGCGGATCACTTCGGTGGAGATTTCCGCCGCATCGCTGGCGCAGGCGCGGCAAAGGGTGGAAGCGGCCGGCCTTTCGAATGTGAGCTTCATGCAGGCGGACATCTTCCGGCTGCCGTTCCCGCCACACTCCTTCAACCATGTGTTCGTGTGCTTCGTGCTGGAGCACCTCGCCCGGCCGGAAGCGGCGCTTCTAGCGCTGCGGGCCATGCTGAAGCCCGGCGGGACGATTACGGTTATCGAGGGCGATCACGGGTCCGCCTATTTTCATCCGGACAGCGAGGCGGCGCGGGCGGCCATCCAATGCCAAGTGGCGCTGCAGGCGCGGGGCGGGGGCGATGCGAATATCGGGCGGCGGCTTTATCCGCTGCTGACGCGGGCGGGGGTCGCGCGCGTGCAGGTTTCGCCGCGCATGGTCTATGCGGATGCGAGCCTGCCGGAGATGGTGGACGGGTTCACGCGCAGGACGTTTACCGCGATGGTCGAGGCTGTGCGGGAGGACGCGATTAGGGCGGGGCTGGCGGCGGCGGAGGGGTTCGATAAGGGGGTGGCGGATCTGTGCCGGACGGCGGAGGAGGATGGGGTGTTTTGCTACACCTTCTTTAAGGCGCGCGGGGCAAATCCGCTCGCCTTCTGACATAAACTGCTAGTACGCCCCGCAGGAAATCCTCACCCCTATGCGGCTGGCACCGAAAGGATTTCCTGCGGATAGGGCGTACTAGTAAATTATTGCATCTAGTACAGCTTATCCGCCGGAAGTTCGCTTGCGAGCGCACCGCCAATGGGGTGCGAACTTCCGGCGGGCTGTACTAGCCACCCAAAGTGCCGATTGCCAAAATCCGGCGGCCAATTTAAGGCCATTCGCATCCGTGAAGGCCTCAGTGAAGCGGTCGCGTAGATGGCGGTGACGTGTTGGCGCCCATGTGCCATTGTCAATTTTTTGTGTAAATTGTTTTTCCGCAACAACCAAAGCTTGTGTTTGCTGCTACAATGCTCGCCATTGGGCGTTTTCCGCGAGGAGCCAAACAATGCAGCCAATGGACGGCGAAGGCGGCATCAGAGCCAACGCCCTTTTCCTGTCGCTGGAGGCCTTATTAGTTATATATTTTGGCCGGGCTGGATCGCCGATTGAACGACAAGGAGCCCCTTTTTATGATTTCTAACTCCAACTTAATGATCCACACCTCCAAGCCTGACACTCAGATTCAGGTGGTGGCAGGGCTTCAAGTTCCCAGCAACTCGGTTCCGCGCGATGACAGCCGGCCGGAACTGCCAACTTCAGAATATAAGGTTACGGGGAATTGCTCTGATATACCATTTCACGGCATTTATGGGGGCGTAGATCCGGTAAACGGCCGCGTTTTTATGGCGCTGTTTACGGAGCGCCCTTCGCTGCCAGGGGAAGCAAGTCTCAAAGAGTATCAAGCGATATCTACAATCAACAACAGATTGCGTGCAGTTAGTGCTGTTTTGCATTGTGATGTTGGTGTATTGGTTTCAATGAAAAAATGGATTGACCAGCAATTGCGCCAGGTTGAACTCGCGAATCCTCAACTGTCATCTCTTTTAGAAGAAATTGAAAATGCATCTCTAGAGGAATAGGCAATGAAGTATGGAAGCTCTTGCGTTCATGGTGGCCCCGTGGCATTATGGATGCCATATCCATATCGCGCGCCAGATTGGAAGGTGCTAAGTACACGGAGTAGCGGTGAGGAGTTACCAGCTGTGTCGCGGTTCCCGGGCAAGAGTGGCAAGAGGTTGATCCGATCTTATTCGAGAAATACGTATTTATTATTTTATTTATCAATTGTTTGCTTTATCTTCGCGACAGTTGCCGCCGTTGTGTCCTACGTTTTTGGTAATCAGGCGAGCACACTCATCGCCGGGGCATCATTGCTTTCTTGCTCCGTGCTCGGGTTCCTCTGGATAAATTCTGTCAAGAAAGATGCTCAGAACAATTTTTACCAAAGATAGAATAAATCGGATTTTTGATACCGCTTGGAGTGACGACGGCTGCAACGTTAAAACGGTATTGGACGGTTCCAATCAAACCTAAGCCTGCCGCCTCCGTAACGCCCGCCCAAGCGCCATCAGTGGGAAATATTGCCGGTAGAGGCCCCAGTTCAGCATGAAGGCGCGCGAGAGTTCGGGGCCTTGCATAAGGCGCGCGGCGAGTTCGGGATTTTGCGCCTGGCCTGCGCCGTTGGCGGGGAAGCCTGCGCCGGTCTGGGCCGGTTCGGGCTGCTTGCCATCCGCCTGCGGCGCCGGCCTGCGGATGGCGCGGCCAAGCGCCATCAGTGGGAAGTAGTGCCGATACATGCCATACCGCAGCATGAACGCGCGCGCGAGTTCCGGCCCCTGCATTAGCCGCTTGGACAACAGCGGATCATCGAGTTTGATCGTCTGCCCGACGCCATATCCCGGAAAGCCCGTGCCGGTGTATTCCGGCTCGTTCCAGGTGCCGTCCGTCTGCCGGTCGATCAGGAACGCGCAGCCGCGCTCGATGGCGTCGGCGTCCTGCGAGCGGTTGGCGGCGAGCAGTGCCATCAGCGCCCAGGCGGTCTGCGAGGCGGTTGCGATGCCGCGCCCCGCATCGCCTGCGTTCATATAGGAGGAGCAGCTTTCGCCCCAGCCGCCATTCTCCTGCTGATGCTCGACGATCCAGTCGCAGGCGCGGCCGATATAGGGTTGGGTCATGTCCTCGCCGATGGCCGCGAGTGCCGGCAGCACCGCGGCCGTACCGTAGACGTAGTTCACGCCCCAGCGGCCGAACCAGGCGCCGCCCGGCTCCTGCTCGCGCTTCAGCCAATCGATGGCGCGGATCATTGAGCGGTGATGCCGCGAAATGCCGAGCTTGCCGAACGCTTCGACGACATGCGCCGTCACGTCCGCCGAAGGCGGATCGAGCGCCTCGCCGAAGTCGCAGAAGGGGATTTTCGTCAGCAGCTTCTTGTCGTTGTCCTTGTCGAAGGCGCCCCAGCCGCCGCCCTGGCTCTGCATGCCGATCAGCCAATCAACGCCCAGCTGGATTGCTTCCTCGATGCCCTTGGCCTGCCATTTCGGGTCGTGGCGGAAGGGGGCCAGCGCGATCAGGGCTACGGCAGTGTCGTCGGTGTCGGGGTAGGCGTTGTTTGCGTATTCGAAGGCCCAGCCGCCGGGCCTCACGTGCGGCAGCTTCATCGACCAGTCGCCGGGCACGCGCACCTGCCGGTCGAGCAGCCATTGCGCTGCTTTCTCGACTTCCGCCGGATAGTCGCCCAGCATGTCAGCGTCGTCGAAGGCCAGCAGCACCAGCATGGTGTCCCAGACGGGGCTGTTGGTGGCCTGGATGAAGGTGCCATCGCCCTCGTCCACGCGCCAACCCGGATCGTTGAGCGCGTCGAGCCCCTTGGCCATCACCGGATGCGTCAGCGCATAGCCTTCGACATGCAGCGCCATGAGGCTATAGATCCACGGCGGCTGGATGCCGCCCCAGGCACCGTCTGCGTCTTGATGCTTGACGATCCATTCGAGCGTCTGGCGGATGGCCGCGCCGCGCTGGAGACCGATGCCCATCGAGTGGCCCAGCTCCTGCAGGAAGTGCAGCACCTTGTCGGCGCCGCGGAAGAAGCTGTCCCAGGCGCTGGCGCCGATCTTCTTGGGCAACTCATAGTCGAACGCCGCGCGGCCGCCGGGGAAGAGCACGTCGAGGCGGTTTTCGGGCGGCAAAGGGCGGCTTGGCCGCCGCGCCGAAAGCACCGTGATAGGCATGAGGGTGGCGCGCGCCCACTGTGCGAAATTGTAGATCGAGAACGGGAACCAGAGCGGGAACCAGATGACTTCCGGCGGGACGTTGGGCGTTTTCTCCCACGGCCATTCGCCGATCAGCGCCAGCCAATAGCGCGTAAACACGCGGATATTGCGCAAGCCGCCCTTGGATTCGATCCATTCGCGCGCCTTGCGCATTTCAGGTTCATCGTCGCGGTGGCCAAGCGAGCGCAACGCCGCATAGGCTTCAACCGTCGTGTTGATGTCGCCGTTGGGCGCGCCGTAATAGATCTGCCATGCCCCGTCCGGGCGTTGCGTTTGCAGGAGCGCGTTGCCCAGCCGCCGCCGCAACGGATGATCGTCGAGCCCCATGAACCACAGAGCAAGGCACCACTGCGCTTCCATGCACTGGTTCGACTCCGCGCGGCCGACCCAATGCCCGTCCGGCTTCTGGTTCTTGATGAGCCAGTCCGCCGCTGCCCGCAGCGTGGATTGCATCGCCGGGCGGAAATTATGCGCGGCTGCCGGGCCGGCTGTCGCGGAATCATGCGCGGGGGAAACGCCGTTTGCCATTGCTCTCGATTATCCAGTATCAATTTCGCTTGCGGGCACACAAGCAAACCGGAATCGCTAAAGTCAAGGCCTGCCGGGATTATTAAGCACTATAATGCAAGGACGTGTCGTCTATCGGCACCGGTGCAAGAGGCACTGCCCCCGCTGCGGTACGGAAAAGATGCCCGCGCTCAAAAGGAAAATTCCATTCCCACCGAAAGATAGTTGCCCTGCAAGTCTGACCTGCCGCCAATCGGGGATTCGCATTGCACACCGTCCTTGCAATGCGCCGTTTCCCATTGATAGCCCGTGGACAATTCAACGATTGCCGAATATGCCGAATATCCAAAAACTCTCTCCAGAGGAATGCTGGCGAAGACTCCCGCCCTTTCCTGCCTGAAATTATCGTTTCCCTGAAAGATGGCCTCTGGTCCCACCAACAGGGGCTGCCAATTGTAACCAGCGCGCGCTCTCGACCAGTAGGTGCCGAGGATAGTCGAGTAATCGCCTTCCCACGTGCCCGAGAAGGGCGCGTCCCGCCCGGTTTCAAGGCTGGCGGCCAATTTTAAACCTGTTCCATAATCCGCCGCCCAGCAATGCGCGCCCGGTTGTTTTTGAAAGTCAGCTCCGGCAAATACCGAGACCGTTGCCGGCACGAGATGGAATTGGTAGCCGGCCATGGCATCCCAATCCTGTCCCAGGCCTCCTTCCGAGGCGCTGACGCGCCTGCTGCCGGCGCGCAACAGAAAACCGTCCACGGAAAGATCGCGGTTAATGGCTAATATCGCGCCCGCATCGAAATCGCCGTGGACGCCGCCTGCGCTGTCTACGCTCGCCCAGGCAACAACTCCTTCCACCTTGTCTCGAACTTCATCCATCCCCGCACCTTCCGCGAAAGCAGGCGAGCTTAAGGCCGGCAGACAAAATAGCGTCAAAGCGCTACCGATCACGCGCGCACGCGCCTTTTCGAGAAAGCCTCGCCGGAACATTTCTTCCCCACCGGAAATAGGTTGCGCCCAGAAAACAACCTAAAGCTGTTTTTTATCCACAAGCAAACGTCAAGGTGGAAAAGACGTCCGTACCGGTCAACAAGACTGCCAGGGTGCGGCGCGATTGTCACAGGTGGGGGACGGCCGTGCCTTAAAGACCTCGCGCCCAGGCCGGGCGCAGTCCGGCGGTCTCCGGCGAGGCGATGGCGGCGCGCAGTTGGCCGAGCAGCCGCTCCTTATCCGCGCCGAGCGTCCCCCTGAGGATGAGCCAGTTCGAGGCGTGGTCGCTGCGGAACACGGTACGCTTCAGCTCCAGCGCCGAAATGAACGCCTCCATTTCCTGCAGCAGGCCCAGCACGGTTAAGGGCTCGAACTCCGGGAAGCCCGCGCGCAGCCGCTCCTCGCCACGCGGGAAGCTCACCACCAGGATTGCCAGATATTCCGGCTGCGTGGCGTTCACGAGCGCCGCCGAATTCGCCGCGTGCTGCCGCCAAAGCGCCTGCCCGCCCAGCCCGTTGAGGATCATCACCGAGCGCTTGATGCCGGCCTCGCCCAGCTTCAAAAGCGCCTCGCGCGCGCTCTCGAACGTCTCGCCCTTGTTCACGCGCGCAAGCACGTCATCGTCGCCGGATTCGACGCCCATATAAATGATCGAAAGGCCCAGCGCGGCCAGTTCCTTCAGTTCCTCCACGCTCTTGTTGCGGACGTTGCGCGGCAGGCAATAGCTCGATACGCGGCGCACGGCCGGCATGTCGCGGCGGATGGCTTCGAGAACGGGCAGGAGGCGGCGCATCGAAAGCGTCATCGCGTCGCCGTCCGCCAGGAACACGCGCCGTACCCCGCTGCCGAACGCGGCGGCGCAGCGCCTGATGCTCTCCAGCACCTCCTCCGTCTCGCGCGGCCGGAAACGCTTCTGCGGAGCGGTGTACATCTCGCAGAAGGTGCAGCGGTTCCAGGAGCAGCCGTCCGTCAGCGGCAGGATGAGCGAGTTCGCCTCGCTCGGCGGGCGAAAGACGGGTTCGATATAGCGGATGGGGTCTGTGTGCATGAGATGGTAGCCCTTTTGCGGGATGGATCTCACGAATGCGGGGGGGAACGCAACAGGCCGGCAACGGAAAAGGCGCGTTCCGAAAATTACTCAAGCAACAAGGTTCGCTTTCAGACCTGATTGCGGGCGTTTTGCGGAGATGACGGCGGCAGGCAGCCGTGGGCCAATAAGAGGCGTCGCAGTTTTTTGCTGGCCACCGGTTCCGTAGGCCTGCTTCCGGTAGACATTTTGAAGCGCCAAGCTCTTTCGCCCCTCATCGCAACATGGCTTCGTCCTGAATAGCAGTAGCACAACATAAATCGCGCCGGTGCCGCGTGCGCCGCGTTGTGCTCAGGGGCTTTACACTCTCCATCAAACGGCAGCGCAACGGGAACCACGCTAATGTTCCGCTTTCCCGTTGCTAAGCAGCTTCTTGATCGCCACCATATCGTGATGCTTCAGCCCACGCCTCTCGAATTCGGCGAAGTCGCCGAGGATGGCCTCTTCCCACGATTTGCCAAGCGCCTCCACGCGCCGGCCCCGGTTCTTGAGATAAAGCGCACGGGCTTCTTCTTTGCGGCCGAGAAACATCAGTGCATGCGCCTTGTTGGTGGCCGCCACGAGATAACCCGGATCGAGAGCGATGGCGCGATTGGCCGCTGAGAGCGCACCTTTGAAATCACGGGCGAACAGGTCGTACCAGGCGAGGGATACCAACGCACCCCGTGTGTCCTCGCCTAGTTTGCCGGTCTTCTGCCGCTCGGCTTTTTCAGTCTGTTTTTCGAGCGCTTCCTGCAACGCCACCGACTTCTTGAAGTTGCCGGCCTCAAATACTGTAAGGATTGAAACAAGCGCCCGCTTGTGAGGCAGCTCCGCGATACTGGCCTCGAACCATACCAGAGATTTCTTCCATGAGGCTGCCTTCTCACCTGCTTCGGCGGGAGGAAGCTCCGTCAAGCGCTTGGCGACGGTTTGCCCATCGCGCAGTGCGGACAAGGCGTTGTCCCAGTCGCGCGCCCTTTGATACTCGATAGCCAGTGACTCGTAACAGTTTGCAAGATCGGTTTGCCACGCGGTGTTGTCCGGGTCCGCTTTGGCCAGACGGTCCGTGATTTCCAAGCGCCGGCGATAGGCTTCCAGCGCCCCGGTGGGATTTTCCCGGCCGTTGAGAACATCGCCCAGGCTCCAATAGGCTCCCGCGAGGGCGTGCTGCCGTTCGGTCTGGGTGGGATCTTGGCTGGCAAGGCGCTCCCGAATGGCGAGGCGTGCACGATAGGCCTCCTCGGCTTCGGGCAGACGGTTCTGTTTACTTAGAATAATCCCTAAAGTCCAATAGGAATCGGCAAGCTCTTCCTGCCATTTAGCGTTGCCAGGCTCAGCCTTTACAAGGTGTTCCCAGAGGTTGCGGCGGTTGCCGTGGGCTTCCAGCGCTTCATCCAAGTTTTTTTGCACCTGAAGTAGATATCCTACTGCTTGGTAGGACTTTGCAAGATCGCTTTGCCATTCAGATTTGCTAGTGTCTGTCTTGGTCAATCGTTCCAAGATGGCTACGCGCTCACGGCAGGCTTGCAGTGCCTCAGGTAGCTTTTGCAGTTTGCCAAGCGCAAAGCATGCCCTTGCATATGCGTCCGCAAGCGAAACGAATTTGAGGTTAATCGAGTTATCGGCTTGGGTTCCGCCACCGGCATCCGTGGCTTGCTCCAGGGCGCCAGCGGCGGCGCGGTAGGTTTGCATCGCCTCGGGGACGTTTTTCTGAGACAATAGGAGATCGCCCAGGCTGATCCGGGCACTCGTCAGGTCCAGCAGCCCACCCAGCCGGAACATGTTGCGTGAGGCGGCTCTTCGGCCAGGCGCTCACGTATGGCAACGTTTTTGCGGCGTGCCTCCAGTGCTCCGGGGGCTCCCGGCTGAGTTTCCAGAATGTTGGCCACATCGTTATAGACGGGGGCTAGGAAGATCTGCCAAATGATGTTGCTTGGATCCGCCTTGGCTAGGCGTTCTCTGATGGCTAGGCATTCCTTATAGTTTTGCAGAGCCTCCGGCGGCTTGTCCTGGTCTTTCAGGATGTCGCCGGTCCGGTTATATGAATTTGCAAGCGCATGCTGCCAATTGGTATTGCCGGGCTCTGCCTGAGCCAGCCGCGTGAAGATCGCCCGCGCTTCAACATAGGCTTCCAAGGCCCCGGTCAGGTCCTTCCGTGCTTTGAGAACATTGCCCACATTTGTTTTGGAGGCGGCAAGCTGGCTTTGCCAATTGGTGTTGCGGGGGTCGGTCTTGGCCAAGCCGGCAGTGATGGCGAGGCTGTCCTTGTAGGCATTCAGTGCTTCGGCTGAGTTCCCCATCTCTTCAAGCACAGAGCCCCGTGCGGAATGCTGCGATGCCAGATCAAGTTTCCATCGGGCGGCATCCGGCTCGGCCTGCACCGCGCGCTTGCTCGCCAGAATTGCTTTCTCCTGCGCTTCCAGCGCTTCGGCCAGTTTCTTCTGGGTCGAAAGTGTCTTGCTGAGAACGTTGTAAGCGCTGGCGAGGCCGGATTGGAATTTAGCGTTTTTAGGGTCCGCGCTGGCCACGCGTTCCAGGATAGCGGCGCCTTCGCGCTGAGCCTGGAGCGCTTCGGGATAGTTGGATGTCACCGACAGGGGTATCCCCACCATCAGGTGCGCCGCTCCAAAGGCCTCCTCAAACTTGAGTTCGCCGGGGTTCGCCTCAATCAATTTCTTGTAGATGGCGATAGCGGTGCGGGAGTTTTCCAATGCCCCGGCTAGATTTCCCTGCTTAATCAGAACGGCGCTGATGTAGAGGTGCACCTTTCCGAGGTCCATCTGTAGCTCGGTATTTCCGGGGGCTTTCTCTATTGCCGCCACCGCCACGCGACGCGCGGATTGAAAAATTTCCGCAGCTTCCGGCTGGGCACCCGACTCTGTTGTCAGGGCGCCCAGACTGCCTATCGCCTCAAATTCCTTATGAGTATCGCCCTTGGCATGGGCTTTTTCCGCCGATTGCCTGTAAGCGGCTTTGGCCTCAGCGGTCAGGCCGGCGTCTTTCGCCGTCTCCGCATAGGCGGACCACGTGGCCGCGTCCTCGGGATCGAGTTCCGCGGCATCGCGATAAAGCTCGACCGCCTTGGCAACATCCTTCGTCCGCGCGAGCGCCGCCAAGTGCCGCGACGCATCCGCCGCCTTCTTGTTCTCCTCTTTCTCTTCCGCCGCCTTGGTCTTGGCCGCCGCCTTGTGGGCGTTCATCTCTTCCTCGAACAGGCGTTCGGCCTCGCCCGTATTGCCGGCCTTGAGGCTCTCAAGTGCCCGTTCGCCGCGCGCGTCGTTGCGTGCCACGAGTGCGCGGCCGGCTTCTTTCAACTCCTGGAGGATGTGCTGCCGCTCCTCGTCCCCCAGCGGCTTGCCGCCGCGGGCCGCTTCGATCTGCGCCAGCGTCACCCGCGCCGTTTCGGCAAGTTCCTGGTCGCGGGCGTGCTCATGCTTCAGCGCCTCCACCTCCTCGCGCAGCGCGGCGGCTTGCGGATCGGCCCCGCAGCCGGTGCCCGCAAGGCAAGTCTCCGGCGCGCCGCCGCGCACCAGCATTTCCGGCACTTGCGCCTTGCCCGCGCCGTCGTAGTTGGCGGTGACCTCGATCACGGCCTTGGAGACCTTGTCGAAGACCTGATGGAAATGCACCGCCGGAGCCGCGCTGAAGCCGGCGAACAAAGCGCGGGCGAAGGGCGAATGCTGGCCCGGCAGGCCGTCGAGCGCAACCTGGCCTGGCTTGGTCGAGCTGAACAGTAGGAAATTGCCCGCGTCGGGGATTTTGAAATCGCGGAACGAGAGCTTGGCGGGCGTGGCGGGCGGCGGGCAATCTGGCCCAGTGGATTGTCGCGGCAGGCATCGAGCACGATGACCTTCTGTTTGGCGCCGTCCAGCGCTTCCAGCACCTCGTCCAGCAATATGCCCCGGCTGAGCTGGTAGGTTGCGCAATCGACGGAGGCGTCCACCGGCACAAGCATGTTGCCGCCGCCAGAATCCAGCCCATGGCCCGCATAGAACACGAAAGCGAGGCTTGCGCCGGCCGATTTCGCCTTGAGTAGCCCGATGGCGTTTTTCAGCCCGTCCTGGGTGAGATCGAAGCAGCCTGGGCGTTTGCCATCGCAGGAAATCACATCGAACCCGGCCTGTCCGAGCGTCTTGGCAAGTTCTGCCGCGTCGGCGCCTGGATTATCGAGGCTGGCAAGGCCGGTATAGGCGCCATTGCCGATGACCAGGGCGACGCGGTCCTCCGCGTATACTGGAGCGGCCAGGGCTAATAGGAAGAGCGCCAGCAAAAGGTGGTATAGTCGCACGGTGAAACCTCGCCGGGAAAAGAACTCGACATCGGGCAAATGGCACGGTTTCGCATAATTCCGCTTATGCCGGCGAAAAAGGAACAAGATTGCGGCAATCTACAATTCTGACGCCTTAACGGCAGCCCTTCGATCATGGCAAAACCTGCCGTCATCCCCCAACTCAATCCGGATCGCGATGCACGGCTTCCTTGATCCTCGCGACATAAAACTGCCCGCCGATGGTGACAAGTTCCAAGGTGCTGGCGCCCGTTCCGCTCTTCACCCGGCGGCCCCTGGCGACCTCGTAGGAATAAAGGAACGACGCAACGTAGCGGCCTTCGCCTTCGCTACGAACGTGTAGCGTGCCGGGCGTCAGCTCGAAATTCCGGTACGGCCAGCGGCGCATATATCGCACGATATCGCGTTCCGCCACTTCCCGCGGCACGACGCCCCGGTCGAAATAATCGACCTGTTCGAGGAATTGAGACTTGTCCTTGAAATGTACTTCCGAAATGTAGTCCTCGATCTGTCTTTCGATGCTCCCGGCAAGCGGGGCGTTCATCGCTTGACGGGACGGGGCGCCGGGGCGCGCATAGCCATCCGCATCGCGGCCGCTGGATGAAACGCCGCCGCCGTCCTCTTCGCCATAAGCGCGGGCCTGCCTCTCGCCTTCGGCGGCCGGTGCCGCCTGGGGCTGCGCTTGCGGATAAGACTTGTAATCGCCGGCCACTTCTTCGGCCTTCTTCGGCGGCAAGGAGCTATCCGCTTTTGACGGCGGAACGGCGGCCGGCTCCACTTTCATGACTGCCAGGGACGGCGCCGGTTGCGTTGCCGGCTGCGGCAAAGCCTGCGGTGTAGCTTGGAGCATAGCTTGCGGTGCAACTGCCGTAGGGTGCCGCGTAACCGTATCGGGCAATACGATCTGGTAAATCACGCCGACGAAGTACAGACTCAACAATATGAGTACGATCTGTAATTTTCTCATCCCGTCCTCGCTCGTTTGCCTACGCCCACAAGCAAATTGCGCCGATTCCGAATCGCGCCGCTTCCGGAGTGCGTCATATCATAAAATGAGAATGCCCGCCTTTTTACAGGGGCCTTAACCCGGCGATATTTGTCTTGATTTGTCTTGCCGAGGTCAGCCGAATTGAAAGCCATACCCGGCCGCAACTTCAGCCTGTGGCGTCTGGCGCAGATTTGGAGAATTCCGCCCCGGCATCTCCACCATTGACGCTGTGGGCCAATTCCAGAACCCGAACGAAATGCGGTATAGTGGATAGAGGCGATTATGCAGGGTCAAGGTCTACAATGCTTGAATTACTAGCCCTTCTGGGAGTAGCCGCTACAGTCTCTTGGATTGTATATAAGGGGCATCTAGCCCATGACCAGCCGGTCATGCATAAGGACGGCTACGCGCGCTCGACGCGAAGCTATGACGCGCGCGGCAACATCGTCCAATGGGCCTGCTTCGATGCCGGCGGCGGGCCGGTCAAGCACCGCCAAGGCTATGCAAGCTGGCGCAACACTTGGGATGATCGCGGAAACCTGATCTCGCAAGCCTTTTTCGGCGTCGATGACCAGCCTTGCCTCCACGTCAGCGGATATGCAAGCGTGACCGCCAGTTATGACCATTACGGCCGCATGATCGAGACGGCTTTCCGCGGGATCGATGGTCAGCCTGTCAATCGCAATGGCGGTTATGCTAGGGCCGTCCGGAGCTACAAACCGGGAGGCGAGCCTCTCTCAACTGTGTATTTCGACGCTACTACAGGCGGCGAAGTTTTCCCGGCGGACGAAGACCGGTGGGATTTTAAGATGGAAGAGTAAATGCGAGCGGTCAAAATCGCACACCGGCGGTACTCGCAAACGCCGAAGCGGCGCGCCATTATCTCAGCCAGCGGAAAACCCTCTCAAGGTATGCGCTTCCATTTTCCTTTTGCCAGACTCCGTGCGCCATAATCACACGCCCGGCATTCCACCCGAGCACTTTGCGCAACGCTGCGCGGGCGGGACCGCGATCAAAAAACGACAGGCGCCATTCCAGCGGCGCAAAGCCCTGCCCTTCCGTAATGCCATCAAGCTTCGCCAGCGGGCGCAGCCACCAGGGCCAGTGCCGCCGCAGGAAGGCGGGGCTAAAATTCTCGGACAGGTCAGCGAGGATCGCAGTGGAAGAACGGACATGGAAGAACACGAGTTCATCCATGAATGGCGAGCCGCGGAACCAAGCCTGGCCGATCGCGCCGTCCCATTCTGCCGGGGGGCTGTCTTCTAGCGGCGGCTGGAATTGCAAGTCTTTCCGCTTCACGGCGGTGGAGCGCGGCCCCCAAAGCGCGGCCTCCGGATAGGCGGCTTTCCAGTCTTTGAGGTACAGGTGATGCAATTTGTTGGGGCTTACAAGGTGCGCGACGGCGCCCAGTCTATCGACTCCGGTACGTAGCTCAGATGTTATCGCGATGGGCGACCACACCCACAGTTTCCCGCTGTCGAGCCTCACTATGACAGCGCGGGTGGGGTAGGGAAAGCCGTAGAAACTGACGATTTCACCTTCTGCCAGCCAGATGGAGTTGCCGATTTCTTCAAGCATCACACCATCCATAGCTGAGAGGCGGATTGTATAGTCATTTTCGCTATTTCGCCTGGGATGGCAAGGTGCTCCTGCCAGAAAGCAGCTCAAGACATGGGCGGAACGTTGCGAGTCATCCCTCGACGGACCAGCGTCCGAAACCCTTCACAGGAGCGGAAGAAATGGGTCTCGAAAACTACTTAGGAAGCGCGCCGGAAAGCGAACGCAATGACTAACCCCTGCCGTAGGCGTTGAACAGAGTTGGCTCGCAAACGGAAGGTGTCAGTACGAAATTAGGCAGTCCGGGCGTGTAGAGCCAAATCTGAATTCTTGCCTGCACCAGCACGCCACAGGACGTAAAGCTTACGCCATAATAGGGCGCCGATACGAGCGAGCCCCAGGTTTGTTGCGCGGCATAGGCTTTGATCTGGTCGCCCGTCATGCAGTTGTTCTGGTCGACCGCGCCGCAGCGCGCGGCCGCCGCGGCTCCGTGGAGCAGTGAATTGTACTCCCACATGAGCCTGCCCGCGTCCATGATTCCGAGAATGAACAGCATCAGTACCGGCGCCAGCATCCCGTATTCGAGTGCCGTGGCTCCGCGCCGGTTCAGAACGTTACGCATTACGCGTGTCAGCCTCCTCATGCCTAGCTCCGCCTGAATATGCCCTGAGCGCTCAAGGTGGACGGCAGGGGTAGCCACGATGCGCCGGCGATGGACTGCCGCGAGACCGACGCCTTCACAACGATATAGGAGCCAACGAGGTAGCCACCTGGGCAATTACTGACGCAATCGCTTGTATAAGTGATGCCCGTGGCGCTCGAACAGCCGCAGGTGAAGGTAACGTTCACGCTCACATTACTGAGGCTTGTTGCGTTTTGGGTGGCGCTGATGGTGCCAGCCTGGTCCTTCCCCGCCTGAATGGCGTACATCACCCCGGCCTCCGCGGCGGCGCTTATCTGTATCGCCTGGAACAGGCTGAAGCCGATCTCAACGATAGCGACCAGAAGCATAACAAGAAGCGGAGCGGCCAGCCCAAACTCAAGCGCCGCCCCGCCGCGCCTGCTTCTCGATACAATCAGCTTCAATCTTCTTATCACGACTAACTCTTTTTCTGCCAGCTACTCGACGAGATAAGACCAATCGAAGGTGATTATGTTACGCAAGCCTTGTATATAACAGGTGTTGTCAAACGTTAGATATTTAAGATTGTCTTGGAAATCCCATGCGATAAGCTGATTGCAGCCGCTGATGGCGCTGTTGGGGGATCCGCTGTACGTGACTGTATGGGTTGGCAGATAGATCGCTCCGGTCAGGCTCAGGGTCCCGAAGCCGGAGAAGCTGCTCTGGCTGGATGTGGGCGCGTTGCGGTCGCCAAAGAACACTATCCCCGCGGTTGTGCCCGAGGTAGGGGCGCTCAATGTGACGTTGGCGCCATTCGATATCGATGCGGTGGCATAGCTGCTGGTGCCATCGTTCGCTGTCAGGATTATGGTAACGTTGCTGCCGGTTACGTTTGTCGTCCCGCCTGAAACGGAGAACTGGCCGCTTTTGATGTAATAAATTCCGGAAGACAGCGTGACGGTGGCTCCACCCGAAATCGACAGGCCGTTGCAATAGCGGCCAGGGCTCAGCGCCGTCGAACCGGCCGAATTCAAGCTATATCCTGTGTGGTCGCAGCCGGTGCTCGATGGCGTGGCGACGGCGGCGTATGGGTCCGTGGGCATCGGCGAAAAAGAGGTAAGGTACTGGAACGTGTTGCCATTCAGCGTTCCCGAATTGCTGATGCCGCCAGCGGTAACAACCGGATACACGGATATAGGTACACCGTAAGCGGAATAGACCACGGCCGAGGTGTTTATGAACGAACCCGAGCCCGTTGACAGGGAGTCCGAGGCGGTCGAGGTCACCGCCATACCGCAACTCTTGAACGTAATTGCATCGTTGGCACCCAGGGTCACCGACTGTGAGCCGCTTGGGTCCATCGTGAGAAGGCAGTTATACCCCAAAAGGCGCGGAGCGCCGACGGCCCGCGCGTAAAGATTCAGATTCGGCAGGCCGAACAGGCGTGCAAGCGTCAGCGTCTTTTGCTGGGTGATGATGACTTCGACCGCGTAACTATTCGCGGCATAGGCGCCGCTCTGCGGGGGATAGTTGACGGTTACGGTTACGCCATTGACCCCGTCCACATAGCCGAGCGCCGCCGCTGTGCCCTTGGCCTCGTTGTCCCTGTGGGCGGGGTAGCTCAACCAGTTCAGCATCATGGCGGTCGCGGAACTCGACGCGGCGGAGTTGGCCGCGATCTGCAACAGGCGCTGCTGATACATGAGAAACGGAATTTCGATCGCAATCGACGCCATTCCGAGAAAGACAGTCATGAGCAGGCCGACCTGGAGCGCAACGGCGCCCCGCCGGCCGAAGTAAAGTTCTCGAAATAGGTCAGCGATTCCGCAAAGCATGCTTACTAGAGACCCAAATACGGCCGGACGTAACACGCCAGCAGACTCGTAATACTTTTAGGTTGATGGCAGCTTTTAATTATATGTAAAACTTGCCGGGAAGGCCTCTTTGCGCGCCAGGACGCCAAACGGGATGAACTCGATCCCATCTCCAAAAACATTCAAAATCGGGTTCATCGCGGATTTTAGTGGTTAATTTTTGAGTGGCGGCAGGCCTGACGTGAGGATTTTGAGCTTGAGATATTCCTCATCGCGGAGGCCGTAGGCTTTGCGCTGGATGACGCGGATTTTGTTGTTGAGCCCCTCAACGAAGCCCATGGGGATTTTGTGAGTTGGCTGGCAATGGGTGGCGATGCCGTCCCAGTGTTTCTCGATCATGCGGGCGAACTTTTCGTAAGGCGCGAGGTCTTGATCGCGCAGTTGCTCGCGCCAGGCGTCGAAGAAAGCGCGGGCGTCTCCGGCATCGGCGTAGTCCCAAAGCTGCTCGAACTGCTCGCGCAAAAGATACGCGACGTTCAACCGCGCGTTGGCTTGCAGCAGGCGATCAAGGTTCTTGCGCTTATCATCGGTCAGGTTTTCACGGCGCGACAACAGGACGTAACGTTGGCCTTTGATGAAGCTCCGATCATCGCCGGTGACGCGCTTGTATTCGGATCGGCGAATGTCGTCGAGCGCGTCGGATAGATGCTTCACGACATGGAACTTATCGAACAAAATCGCGGCTCGCGGTGCATTCTTCTTCGTGGAATTGCGAAAAGCCTTCCACATGTCCATGACGGCAAGCTTGATTTTCTCCGCGTTTTCCTTGCCTAAAAACGCATAGAACAAGTCCATGTCAGCTTCCGTGCGCCCCGCGCCGCCGAACCATATCGCGCGTCGCGCTTCAATATCGCTGACGACGATCCGGTAACTGTGGCCCTTTTTGATCGAGATCTCATCGACGCCGATCACGCGCGGCGCGGGCGGTCCGGCAAGACGCAGTTGCTCACGCATGTAGATTTTGTCGAGGTCTTTGACGGCATGCCAGTCAAGGCGCATCAACCGCGAGACATCCTGGATCGTCATCGCGCGGCACAAGCCGCCGATCTGCATGGCAAAGCGCAGCGTGTACTTCGTGTTGTCCGACAAAAACGCGAGCTTTTCGTTCTTCACGCCGCAGGTTTTACACTTTACACGGCGCATCGTAAAATCGAGATGGACTTCCCGGTCGCCACAAGCCAAATCGCGCACGCGCCGCCAGCGCGTGTCATAAATCCGCCGGCACGTCTTCCCGCATCCGCCGCACACGCTTTTTTTGAGCGCCGGTCGAGCGTCAGGACGGCCACGCCATACCCGTCAAGCTCGTGGCTATCGAGCTTCGCGCGCACATGGAAACCCGGAACCTTGTAGGCGTCGCGCAAGTTTTTGATCCGGGCTTTTGCTGGCTGTTCGTTCATCCAAAAAACGTAACACGTTTTTCGCTCACCAAAAAACCTCTAACATTCTGATAAGCAATGGCTTCTAGCCAGTCTGTATCCAAAAATTAACCACCAAAAAATGCGAAGAGCCCAAAATCGCAGCTTCGCCCGGCGGCCCGAGAAGCCCAACCTAACTAATCCTCCGCCGGGCGTTTGCGCTGCTCTTTTACTGCCCCGCGGATCGCCTTGGACTGCAGCCGCCGCCGCTTGCTGGCTCCCGTCGGGCGGGTCGGCACGCGCGGCCTTGGCGGAATTGCGGCCTGCGCGATAAGCGCCGCAAGCCGCTCGCGGGCGTCGGCGCGGTTGCGCTCCTGCGTGCGGAAGCGCTGGGCGATCAGGATCAGCACGCCATCCTTCGTCATCCGGCTGCCGGCGAGCTTTGTAAGGCGCGGCAGCACGCCTTCGGGCAGGGAGCGCGAGTTGGCCGCGTCGAATTGCAGTTGCACGGCGGTCGCCACCTTGTTGACGTTCTGCCCGCCGGGGCCGGACGCCTGCACAAAGCGCTCCTCGATCTCGTCCTCGCCGATCAGGATGTGGGGCGCGATCCGCATGGCCTACCTACGCATGGGCCGCAGTGCGGCTGCGGAAGACGAACGCCAGCAGGACGCCCGCGAAAAAGCCGCCGATATGCGCCATATAGGCGACTTCGCCGGTATCGCCCGCTGTCTTCGCCAATTCGCCCGCCACGCTCGCAAACTGAAGTACGATCCAGCCGCCGATGGCTACGAACGCAGGCAGGTTTATGATGCCCCTGTTGGTGAGGAGCGTCACGGTGCCCTTCGGGAACATCAGGATATAGGCCCCCAGAACGCCCGCGATTGCGCCCGACGCGCCCACGGTGGGAAGCATCGAATGCGGCGCGAATGCAGCCTGCGCGAACATCGCAATCGTTCCGGCGGCGAGATAGAAGAGAAGGAAGGGCAGATGGCCGAAATTGTCCTCCACGTTGTCCCCGAAGCTCCAGAGGTAGGCCATGTTGCCGATGAGGTGCAACGTGCCGCCATGGAGGAACATCGATGTCAGGACCGTGGCGAGATGCGTGCCCGGCGCGGCGAAGAAATCGGCCGGCGTGAATGCCCAGTGCGTCACGAAGCCATCGCCCAGCTTTACCTCTGCCATAAAGACCAGGACGTTGGCGACGATGAGAAAGTAGGTCACGAAGGGGGTGACGTGATGCGCGCTCTTGTCCGTTCCTATAGGAAATACCATGGCCGTTCCCTCGTTTGCGGCGGGCAACAAGCATCGCGGCCCGTGCGGTGCGCCCCCGATCCGGCCAGAGCTTATCAAAAGCCGGAGAAGGCGCAAACAGTCAGCCGCAAGAGGACATGCGCCGGGCGTCCGGCCTGAGTTGGCCGTAGGGCCTGCCATTTGGAGTCATAGGAGCCGCCGTAGGCCCTATGAAGGTGCCCTATGGCCGTACAAAAATTAATGCAAATATGGTAAACGCGGATTCCAAGTCGCTGAAATTGCCGGTATTCCGCGAAAAATTGCCCGGAAATTGCGTTTTTCTGTCATCCAAAACTACAGTTAAATATAGCCGCAACTTGCGCGTTAACCATCGCGCCGGCCCCTTGACATGGCGGTGCATCGGAAATTGTCCAGCCATTTCAATGTGTTGCACACCGGCATTCCGCCAAGGCGCTTTGGGCCATCCCCTTCCCGCCGGAAAATCGGGCCGCTCAAATTTGCGTTTTAACGGAAAAATTCCGATGTTGGGGTTAACACCCGTTAACACGGACGGTGTACGGCCGCCGCCTCTCCCCGCAAAGCTGCTTGAACGTGCGCGGGCCTGCCCTTAGGTTCGCGCCAAAGCACCGCGTTTTCAGGAGATGCCCCATGACCCAGACCACAGGCCGGATTTTCGACGACATCGCCAAGCTCATGACGGATGCGGCCGGCGCCGCGCAAGGTATGCGCACCGAGTTCGAGACTGCGGCGAAATCGCAGGCCGAGCGCTTCATGCGCGGCATGGACATCCCGCAGCGCGAGGAGTTCGAGGCGGTAAAGGCCATGGCGCTTAAGGCGCGCGAGGAAAACGAGGCGCTTTCGCAGCGCGTCGCCGAACTCGAAGCGGCGCTGGCCAAGCTTCAGGGGGCTGCCAGACAATCTTAGGTTGAAGATTCCCCTCAAACCACACACATTGGCAACACCCCGGCTTTTTATTGTCAGGCTGCCGCTGTTTTCCCCGTGGAGAAACCCGCAGGTAGATTGCACAAAACCGGCGGATCACAGCAGTGAATAGCTATGCGGCAAACCTGGGCGGATGCAGCTTCGGCTGCGAGAGGGCCCGTCCGGGAATTTAGCTGCGGCATTCATGAGGGGACATAATGATGAACGCTGCGGGGCAGGACTATAATCGCCTTTCACACCCAGTCGATCTGATGGAGCATATTGCGTGTGTGCAGGATTGGGCGTTCGAGCGTTCGAGTGAAGATGAGCTGACTGTTTCCGTAGCGGGCAATTGGTGCGACTACCACATCTCGTTCAACTGGCGCGACGATCTCGAAAGCCTGCACATGGCCTGCGCTTTCGACTTCAAGGTGCCGAAGAACCGGATCGCGGAGATTTACCGGCTGCTCGTGCTCATCAACGAGCAGCTCTGGCTCGGCCATTTCGACATCTGGTCTTCGGACGGGCTCTTGCTCTACCGGCAGGGGCTGATGCTGAACGGGGCAGAACCGACGGCGCGCCAATGCGAGGCGCTGCTGCAGGCGGCGCTTGAAACCTGCGAGCGCTATTATCAGGCGTTTCAGTTCGTCGTCTGGGCTGGCAAGCGCGCAGAAGATGCGATGGCAAGCACGATCTTCGAGACCGAGGGACAGGCTTAGTTTGGGGGAGGCAAAGCGGGCAGCCGTCCGCTACAGGGACGTCATCGCAAGCGGTGAGAAGCAATTCAGAGCCAGCTATTGCCGGCACTGTTGCTTTCCGGCCGCCCTGCGATGACGTCCTGCACGGTTCCCCGCGAACCTCTACGTCTGGCATACCGCAGAAACAGAGCACTCGAGTTTTGCCTGGATCGAGTTTGTAAACAGCTCCATTTTTCAAGCGGGTTGACACAGAAAACCGTCGCCCTGGCGCTAGGCCGCACCTTCGTCATATGCGAAGCCGGTACGGCCAGTTTCGCCTATTGCGGAGTATTCCATGAGGCGGGAGACCTCGGCGACGAAGTCCTCGCCGAAACCCGCGCGGCGAAGCAGATGGAAACCAGCTTCCATGCCCGAAGCGATGCCTCCGCCCGTGATGATGCCGCCGCGGTTTGCCGTGCGCGTCCGGGTGCGCCGGCGTGCAGGAGCCGTCCCGCCAGCCGCCGCCATGTCCATGTTGGAACCTTCAAGAAGATCGGTGGCCATTGGCCCGTCGACCATCCCCATGCGATTGTAGACCCGCAGCGGCGCTGACCGAAACGAGCAGCGTCTTTTCCGGCAAAGCGCGGATGAATGCGTGCAGGCGGCCGCTGATGATCGCCCGGCGCGTGCTAAATCCGCCCGGAATGAGAACTGCGTCCATGTCCGGAAGACCGGCGAAAGAGTAATTGGGCATCACGGTGAAGCCCGCCTGCATCTGGACCGGGCGCAACGTCTCCGCGATGAAGAAGGCTTGAAGCCTCGGATCGAGCCGCCGCGCCACGGAGAAAACGCCGTAAGGAACGGCGAAGTCGCTAATTTCGAGATCCCTGCATATGTAAATCCCGATCCTGAAACCGGATTTGCTAACCATGGTACGGACTCCGCATAGACAGGTCTGTCTATCCTGCATAAACGGGTCTTTATGTCAATCAGTACCCGGAAAATGAAGCGCGCGGAAATGTATAGTCCAGAGCAACGAAGCGAGGTGAGGTGAGCTATGCCAAAGCCGTCCGGCATAGCTAAGGGCCGCGCCGATTCAGCCCGCCAGCGCATCATCGAGGCGGCGCTGCGGCTGTTCTACGGCGAAGGGATACGCGCCACAGGGATCGACCGCATCATCGCCGAGGCCAAGGTGGCGAAGATGTCCTTCTACCACCACTTCCCCTCGAAGTCGGATTTGGTTTGTGCGTTTCTGGAGGAACGCCACCGGCGCTGGACCGCCTGGTTTGCGGAAAGCGTGGCCCGGCACGGGCAGAAGAGCAGGCTCAAGCTTGCAGCCGTCGCCGATGCGCTTGGCGAGTGGTTCGCCGATCCTGGGTATCGCGGCTGCGCTTTCATCAATACCTCCGCCGAGTTTACCGATCACGAGGCACGCGAGCACGCCATCGTCATCTCCCACAAGCAGGAGCTTGAGGAGCGGCTTGTTGCGCTCGCACGCGCTGACGGCCTTCGCGACCCCGGAACGGCGGGCAGGCTGGCGCTGATGATCGTCGAAGGCGCCATCGTCAGGGCCCAGATGTCGAACCTCAACGAAGCCGCCCAGGATGCCCGCGAACTGCTGGAAATCCTAGCCAAGGCGCACAGGCCGGAGCCTCGTGCATTGCAATCGAAGAAGGGGGACTAACCGGTGGTTCCGCTCATCGACATCTGGCGATCTATAATCCTTGGCAGCGGCAAATCGTGGGTTCTGTTCAAGCATGGCACCTGCGTCATATTCGTGACCCCGGAGGCCGATCTGCCCGGCAAAGCCGTTGAGCTGATGAAGGGATGGGGGCCGGTTCATGCAGGCGGCGCGGCGGGCGATTTCGGCGTCATAAAAACGAGCGATGCGCCGGGATGGGCCGTCACCTCGCACCACAACGATATCCTGACCTATGTGGGGCCGGATGAAGTTGGAGGAGATTCGGCAAGCGACTTAATCGTTGGCCTGACCGGCCGCGAGAAACGGAACGAGGACGCCCAGGAGCTTGAGATAATTCACGTTGAGGATAAGCGTCCCTCCGACTGAGGTTCTGTGCGCCCGCCTCCAAGTATGGTAACGGAAACAAACGGGGCAGTCTGGAACCAATCGGCCGATGGGGGATGCACATGACAAACGCAGACGGGTCCAATAACGCAGCCGCCGGAAGCGAAGGTTTCCTGGCGAGAACCGCGCTCGGCTTCACAAACTGGGCGGAACGCTGGTTTCCGGATGCCTATGTGTTCGCGGCACTTGCGGTCATCCTGGTATCGCTCGCGGCCCTCGCAAACGGCGCGCCGCCCCAGGCAATTGCAAAATCCTTCGGCGACGGCTTCTGGTCGCTCATAACCTTCACGATGCAGATGACGTTCGTCGTCATCGGCGGCTACGTAGCAGCCAGCTCCCCGCCTGTCGCCAAGCTGATCCAGCGGCTGGCCTCTATCCCGGGAAGCGGCCGCGGCGCTATCGCTTTCGTGGCCCTGGCCACCATGCTGGCTTCGCTCCTGAACTGGGGCTTCAGCCTGATTTTCGGCGGCCTCCTCGTGCGCGCCCTGGCCCGCCGCAGCGATCTGACGATGGACTACCGTGCCGCGGGCGCTGCCGCTTATCTGGGGCTTGGCGCGACCTGGGCGCTGGGACTTAGTTCGTCGGCCGCGCAGTTGCAATCGAACCCGGCCAGCATGCCCAAGGCGCTCCTGGCGATCACCGGCGTGATCCCCTTCACCCAGACCATCTTCCTTTGGCAGTCGATGCTGCTCTGCGCGATCCTGCTCGTGGTCTCGACTGCGGTGTCGTGGCTATCTGCGCCGGCCCCGTTGCATTCGGTCACGGCGGAAAAGCTTGGCGTTGACGTAGCCATCGAAGACACCACCCTGCCGCCACGCCAGCGCCCCAGCGAATGGTTCGAATACAGCCCGCTGATTACGATCCTGATCGTCGTTCTGAGCCTTGGCTGGCTTTGGCAGGAATTTTCCACCAAGAACGCGCTCGAAGCGATCTCGGGGCTCAACACCTATAATTTCCTCTTCCTGGCGGCCGGCCTTTTGCTGCACTGGCGGCCCAGGAGCTTCCTGAACGCCGTCGCGAAATCCGTGCCGGCTACAGCGGGTGTGCTGATCCAGTTCCCGCTTTACGGCGCGATCACCATGATCCTGACAAAGGCCCAAGGCTATGGCGGACATACCGTTTCCGACCAGCTCGCCTATGCCTTCACGAGCTTCAACACGGGCGGAAGCTTCCCAGCCGTGATGGGTGCTTACTCCGCGGTCCTGGGCCTGCTGCTGCCCTCCGGCGGCGGTAAGTGGCTGGTCGAGGCGCCCTATGTGATGCAGGCCGCCTCGGACCTTCATGTGCATCTCGGCTGGGCGGTACAGGTCTATAACGCGGCCGAGGCCTTGCCGAACCTGATCAACCCGTTCTGGATGCTGCCGCTGGTCGGCATTCTCGGGCTCAAGGCGCGCGATATCGTCGGCTTCACCTTCCTGCAGTTGGTGGTGAATGCGCCGCTGGTGCTGTTCCTGCTTTGGTATCTTGCGAAAACGCTGACGTTCATTCCGCCGGTGGTTCCGGGCTGACGCTGGAAGCCCGTGCAGCGGCGGCGCGATCGGGGCCGCCCCTGCCATAGCACCCATAAGAAAATTGCAGCAGCCCGCGCAAAATCGGGTTAAGGCATTGGTACTGTGAAGGGACAGGAGCGAAGGCAACATGGCACAGCAGACTCAAACGGTTTTCCTGGTGGGCGCGGGCAAGATGGGCGGCGCGCTGCTGCGCGGCTGGCTTGCGGCGGGGATTCCGGCGGGATCGCTAGCCGTGGCGGAGCCCGATCCCAGTCCTGAAATGGCGGCCCTCCTTAAGGAGCACGGCATCGCCGCCGCGCCCGCGTCCGCACCCGATGCTATGGTGCTGGCGGTCAAGCCGCAGATCATGAACGCAGTTTTGCCCGGAGTTGCGCCGCTCGCGGGGCCGCAAACCGCGGTGCTGTCCATCGCGGCGGGGCGCACCGTAGCCTCCATCGCCGCGCATTTCGAGCCGGGTGCTGCCATCGTCAGGGCCATGCCGAACCTTCCGGCCGAGATTGGACGGGGCATTACCGCGGCCTATGCCAGCGCGCCGGTAACGCCCGGTCAGCGCGAGCTTTGCGGCAGCCTGTTGCACGCGGCGGGCGAGGTGGCCTGGATCGAAGACGAAAGCCTGATCGATGCCGTAACCGCCGTATCGGGATCGGGGCCGGCCTACGTCTTCCATCTGGTTGAATGCCTGGCGGACGCGGCAGAGGCGGCGGGCTTGCCTGCGGACCTTGCGGCGCAGCTCGCCCGGGCAACCGTAACCGGGGCAGGCGAACTGCTTCACCGCTCGCCGCTATCGCCAGCGAAACTTCGCGAGAATGTGACCTCGCCAGGAGGCACAACGGCGGCGGGGCTATCCGTTCTTATGGGAGGCAAGCCGCCGCTGAGGGAGCTGATCCGCGAAACGGTGGCCGCCGCGGCACGCCGCTCACGAGAGCTTTCGAACTAGGCGAAGGCCTTGCGCGGAGGTGTAAGTAATTCCATCTGTTGCCGATTTCCGGTCCCTAAAGTGAACGATGTTTCGCCTTCTGGATTGCACTGCGGCCACGGATCGTTATTCTCCCGCTCAATGCTTATCTTTTCGCAGAGCCTAGCGCAAACGGACCCTGGAATAGACTAAATGGATAGACATGAACTTCGTGCCGTAAGCTCCCTTGCCGCCGTGTTTTCGGTGCGGCTGTTGGGGCTGTTCATGATTTACCCGGTATTCTCTACTTACGCGAAGGAGCTCTCCGGCGCGACACCCTATAAGATCGGCTTGGCACTCGGCATCTACGGCCTGAGCCAGGGCATTCTGCAGATCCCCTTCGGCATGCTGTCCGATAAAATCGGACGTAAGATCCTGATCATCACCGGGCTGGCGCTTTTCGGCTTCGGCAGCGCTGTGGCCGCCCTTTCAACTTCCATAGACGGCGTAATCCTGGGACGCGTGCTGCAAGGCTCAGGCGCGGTAGGCTCGGTGATTTTGGCGCTGGTGGCGGACCTTACCTCCGAGCAGAACCGTACCAAGGCCATGGCGATGGTCGGCGTTACCATCGGCGCCTCGTTCGTTGTCGCTTTGATCACCGGCCCGATCGTGGCCAGCATTGCAGGGGTACAAGGCATCTTCTGGCTGATGGTGCTGCTGGCGCTGCTGGGTATCGCGATTACACGATTCGTGATACCAGAGCCGCGCAGCCTCCACATTCATAGGGACGCCGAAACGGTCCCGGTCATGCTGGCGTCGGTGCTGAAGAACCCGGAGCTTTTGCGGCTCGATTTCGGCACCTTCGTACTCAATGCAATGCTTACAGCGAGCTTTCTTGTGGTGCCGGCCCTGCTGCACAGCACGCTTAATGTAACCACTCACGACCAGTGGATGGTCTATCTGCCTGTGCTTGCGGTCTCGCTTCTGGCGACGGTGCCAGCCATTATCGCGGCCGAGAAATACCGGCTCATGAAGACCGTTTTCGTAGGCTCCGTTGCTGCTCTGGCAGTAAGCCAGGCATTGCTTGTTCTTGCGGCGCAAAATCTTTTTGTGCTGCTTGGCGCGCTGACCCTCTTCTTTGCGGGCTTCAACGTGATGGCTGCAACGCTACCCTCGCTGATCACCAAGACCGCGCCGCCAGATGCCAAGGGCACCGCTTCGGGCGTCTATTCCAGCGCGCAGTTCCTGGGAATCTTCGCTGGCGGCATCGCGGGCGGATCGGCCAGTCAACACGGGGGCGATGTAGCGGTATTCGTTACGACATCGGTGCTTGCGCTGCTTTGGCTAGCTGTCGCCGCCACAATGGCACGGCCCAGCTATCTCAGCACACGGCTTGTGCCCATCTCCGATGCCCAGGCTGCCCAGGCCGATAGTCTTGCAGCAAGCCTGCGTGAAATACCTGGCGTTGCGGAGGCGATAGTCATCGCGGATGAAAAGCTTGCGTATCTCAAAGTAGATGCGAGATCCTTCGACGCGGCCAAAGCCCAAATCACTTGCGGGTGCAAGCTAGAACCGGCCAGCAAAGCAACACGGCACTTCTCCGCAAACAGCTACAAATCCGGGTTTTGGTTCGCAATTCCGGGATAAGCACCCGCTTTAGTGGCATTACTCCCGCTTAGGCTGCTAGCTCTAATCGAATCAGCTATTCGCTTTCATCGATATCTGCCAGCAGTGGGAGGGACGAAGAATGATTCGGCATGCCATCTGTGTCATTGCTTGCTTGCCTAATGGCAACAGGCGCACAGGCAGTGCACTTGAGCGATGTTGAAGGCTCAGTGCTCGTCAACAACAAGAAAGTCGCAGCAAGCAAAGACGTCGTAGCCGGTGATCGGGTCAAGGTGGTGTCCGGAGCCGTAAAGATCGTGTATGACAACGGAGCCGTCGTCAATGTGACCGCCGGGCAAACCATGGTGGTGCTTCAGACGCCGCCGGACCTTCCGGTGCAAGCCTCGAGTTTAAGGACGCAGACGTTGGCATTGGGTTCGGCCTCGGGGATACAGGTCTCTTGCTGGGCGGCGCACTTATTGCCGGCGGCGGTGCTGCTGCAGCAGCCGTGACAAGCAATGGCCATAGCGGCGGTGGTAGCGGCGCGCCATCGACGCTGAAGTCCATAAGCTGCGTTTCCGGTTATTTGGACCGATGCAGCAGGATGCGAGTAGTATTCGGGAACGAAATCAAGGGATGCCAGCGGGGAAGCTGCCGGCATCCCTTTGTTGTTATTGCTGACAGGGTGGCGGATAACGATTGAGGCCGCACCCCGGACATCGGCCGCTGAGGCGAGAGAAGCGGCATAGCTGCGCAAGCGATCCGCGCGCCCTCACGGCCGCTGTTTCTCGTAAACCGCAATCATAGGCCCTAAGCCAACAAGGCTGTTTCCGGTGCGCGATATGGATGGCGCAAGCAACGCAGGCGCGCTCCCACCGTCCAGAAACAGCGCGTTGCGGCATTTCAAGCCATCCCGGAACAGCCGTTCGAAGGTATCGAACGCAACCCCTTCCTCCGAGATCGCGAAATAGGCCACGCGGTCACGCACACACACACCGTCACGCATCTTCTCCGACGCACTGGCATGCGCAATCCGCGGATGCAATTTGCCTTCGATCACCAGCATCGGCCCGGACTGGGTGACGAACCGTGCTTTGGGCTTCTGCTTGAGAAACGCCCCCGTTTCCAAAACCCCGGCCTCGCCCTCCCCGGCATAAAAGACACCATTGGGCTTCAGGTGGAAATTGCCCGGCCCAGAGGCCTTGCTGACGCGAACTAGTTCCTGGCCCTCTTCCACATAAAGCCCGACCGGCCGGTAGTCCGGGTGGAACATGCCGCCGTTGAGCGCAAACGCAAGCCGTCCCCCGTTCTTGTCCGCCTTAGGCAGAGCGCTCAGATAGGAATAGGGAGAGCCGTCAGGCCGCTTCCAGAATATCCTGATATCGAAGCGGTTTAGCGCAGCCTCGCAGAGCGTGTAGCTGTGCCCTTCGAATTTGAAAGGCGCGCAGGGCTGCTTTTCGCCGCTGCCTGCGTACGCCTTCGCCGCAAAGAGAGCGGATGCGAGCGCCGCAATGAAATAGATGGAACGGTTCAACATCGGTATCCTTGAAGAATAGGGCGGCCTGGATAGTGCAACGGTTCGAGGCGCCGCAGACTACTGGCGGTGGAACCCCTTGTCCATATACCGGCAGCCCAGCCCATGGCCAGGGTGCGCTGACAAAACTCCTTACCCTGAAAGCACCCATTTTGATAACCAAAGGGCACTTTTTCAATTTGAACTAATTGTAGCAGATGCGTCTTGCTGAAAAGTTAAGGCCGAAATCGGCGGTAACACATTGAAATTATTGCAGCAAGCGATCTCCGTGTGCGGCAGTTATGGTAAAGACACAATATTTAACTGTAGTTTTGAAAGCTGGAATTCAAGCAATTTGAGCTAAAATTCGAGCAATTTTCGCCAGTTTCGAACACTTGCGATTCCGCGTTAACCTTGTTCTGTTAAGGAGTGTGGCGGTCGCATAGGGTGCCCACCACAATTGCACCACATTTGACCGCCGGCTGCTCGAATGTTCGAAACGCCCAGCTGGATTGGGCCGCATAGAAACTGCCGAACATCCCCTCTCTTCGCGACGAAAGAGAAGGGATGTTCAGCGCATGCGTCCTTAATGCTGCTGCTTATTGTTTTTCCCGTTGCCGGCCGAGGCTTTCGGCGTGGGGTGCGGGGACGGCTTGGGCGCCTTGGGAGAACCCGCACCGCCCTTCTGGCCGCTCGAATGAGCGTGGTTTGCCGCGCCGAAGTTTGCGCCGCCAGTCCCTGCGGAATGACCGGACTTACCCGTAGAGGCGCTGGCGGACCCGGTGGCAGTACCCGATTTCCCGCCTTGCGCGCCAGGCTTGCTGGCGGCCGCCCCGGAATTCTGCATGCCGTAGGTTGCATTTGGCTTGCCGCCAGTCTGTGCCGCATGCGAAGCAGACTTGGATGGATCCCCGGCGGATTTTGCCGCGACCGCGTGCTTACTGCTGAAGTCTCCTGCCTTTGAGGTCGCAGCAACTGCCGGCTTGCCTTGGTTTTTTGCGTATTTCAGGTCTGGGTTCTTGCCGGCGGCTTGGTGATGCTGGACCTGCTCGCTCGTAGCGTCAACGTGATGCTCGCCGGCAGCGGCCTTCTCTGCAACGGTGGGCTGAGCCGCCGTTCCGCCGGTACCGCCGTTAAAGCTCACATTCGTCGTGTTGTTGTTGACGATGACTGTCTTGTTATAGACGTTCGTCTGGCTGATCGACACGCCGACGTTGGTCACAGCGCGATTATAGCTGAACACCCCGCCTGCCCAAGCGCCGCCCGCGAAGCCCACGCCCGTGTAGCCGAAGCCGTAGGACACACCGCCGTAGAAGCCGATGTGCGGCCCCCAGTAGCCCCCGTTCCAGCCATAGGCTCCATCTCTCCAGCCCCAATATCCCGGCGTCCACAACAGCCCTACCTGCGGCGCGCGCACCCAAACGCCCGGCACCCAATAATAGTCGCCATCGTCTTCGTCCCAAGCCCAGTATCCCGGCGTCCACATATATCCTGGCGACGGGCAGGGCGGCTGAACGTAGACAGGCAGGGCTGGGGGAGCCACCGTGATCGACACAAAGAGCCCGGCGTTGGCTTTCTCTGCCGCAGTTCCTGCTATCAAGAGGGAGAGCAGTACTGCCCCAACGAAAGAAGTAATCCGCATTTCTTGCACCCGGTTGCAGTTGATCAAAGATACACGTTAGAGGTTGCCGCATTTTGATCCGGTGAAATTCCGGACAGTTATGTCGTTCCGCTCCGCGCGTATTGCTAAATTTCTCAGCGTGCGTTTAAAAGCCAACTGTGCCAGAATTGTGCCAGAAGCCAAGCAGGGCTTGTCTTCACTGGTCTACTTGTGGAAATGTATCATTTTGCCACGAGAGGCTATATCGGGACTGGTTGCAATCGATTTGTAAGCATTCTGCCAATATATCGCCATCTTTTGACGCAAAACAGGGACTGAAGCGAGCGGTTAGGCTTCTGCCCAATATGTAACGCATTGTCTCCGGGGAAAGCGGCCTTCCATCATAATTTACTATTTTATATAGATAATATCAGGCCTTGCGAGGAACCGTGTCTGTGCATGCCAGCCCGTGCGTTCCTGCAAAGTTAGCGCCTGCCACGCGAAAGCCTAAGTTTACCGCTTTGATAGTGGCGAATCAAATCTGTGCTGTGCTGGTGGAATACGTAGATCAACTCCGGCACTGCGTACGTCGCGAACCGGGATGCTTTAAATACGCGGGCTCGATTGGGAGTTCATCGCCTAATCCTTAATGGGGCGGTTGCACTCGCAGCGGTAAGCCTCCGGTAGGTCCGGCAAAGCTTGAATTGCTGCATGGCAAAGGGCCATGCCTCAGAAATAACCGGACCCCACACCGGTTATGAGAACGGCGCCTCCGGGCGCCGTTCTTCTTTCATCCTGCGGCAGACGGCAAATCTCCGAGCCACTCCCAGCAACGCAGGCGTGCGGCCGGTCCCTCTGCCACTAAGGCTGCCTTATGGTTCGCCCCTGCATCGAGGTTTCGCACGGTCCAACGCAGTGCTTCGGCGGGGCAGTGCCTGGTTTCGAGAAGCCGCGGCTCATCTCCCGGCAGGAATGCTACGTCGAATTCGTTCAAGGCAAGGCTCAGGCCGTCGCCGCGGGCCTTGATGTAGGCTTCCTTTCTGGTCCAGCACGCAAAAAAAGCATCGTGCCTCATGTTCGCAGGCAATCCGGCAAGGCTTGAGCATTCGTTCGCCGAGAAAAAGCGCGCGGCAATGTCACCGGTATCGATGTCCGTGCGGATTTGCTCGATGTCGACGCCAAGCTCGCGGCCATACGCGAGAGCCACCAGAACGTAATCTCCCGAGTGCGATATGTTGAAGTTCAGGCCGGCGTCAAACTCCCCGGCAAGCCGCGGCTTGCCGCTCAAGCCATATGCGAATCTCACGGCGGCAGGATCGGCACCCAGGCACCGGCCAATAAGAATCCTCGATATTGCACGGCCAACGATGTGCCGCATCCGGTCTGCCTGGAAATGGAATGCGTCTGCGCGCCTGCGTTCGTCCGGTGACAGAAATCCGTACAATTTTCCGGTGGATTCCGGCGGCCAATCTAGCCCAGCACGCCAGACGTGAACCTCATCGCAAGGCAAGGAATAGCTGCTGCTCGCGGCGTTCCACGGATCTCCACTTCCGGTCATTTCTTCCCCATCCTCCTGCCTAGTACAGCCCGCCGGAAGTTCGCACCCCATTGGCGGCGCGCGTCGCCACGCGAACTTCCGGCGGACAAGCTGTACTAGCAACAAAGATCTGCTAGTACGCCTGATCCGCGGGAAATCCCGTCAGCGCCAGCCGCATATGGGTCGGGATTTCCCGCGGGGCGTACTAGCTAGTTAGCCCGGCTGCTGTGCGGTTTGCGGGGGCAGAATGAAGATATCGAACACAAATTCCGGCCCCAGCTGGGCACCGAGGTCGCGGCTGACGTTGATGGAAAACTGCTTCCCGCTCCCCGAAAGCAGTTCCGCCGCCCTGCTAAGGCAACGTGCGTCCTCATGGGCGCAGGCTATAAGAATCCCATTCTTCTTGATCTTTTCCGGCGTCACCCAGCGCGATCTCTTGAACGAAAGCTCGACCATGCTCGATGGATGGTCTTCGCTGTAAAAGGCCATCGCGTAGGCGTAATGCGCCTGCCCTCCGGCCAGGCGCAACGGCGCGTGCGTTTCGGCATGCCAAAGCGCGGTTGCCGCCTCTGCAAGCTCGCGCCGTGGCTCGGCGCTCTTCTTGAACAGGGCGGCCCTCTCGATGGGAGCCGCGGGCACGGAACCAACCGTTATTGCGAGCGCCACCGCCCCAGCGAGCCCGAAGCAGATCCGGCCGCCGAGCGGGGAAACGAATTGCATCGCGAACAGCGGCAGGAGCGGGAAAATCCCAACCGCCATGATCGCCTCGATCTTGAGCCGGAAGGCCAGCGCAAAAGCGACCGTCAGCAGGGGTGGTGCCAGCACGAGCACGGCAAGAAAGCGCCGCCGCGATTGCGGGAGCCGCTCAACCGGCTCCGCGTCCTGGCGTTTCTTCGACAGCCACCGGGCCACAAGCAGCAAGGCCAGCACGCCAGCCAGCTCGCCGGCGCTGTCCCGCACGAAACTGGCCGCATGCTCAACCGTAAACAGCCAGCTCCTCCCGGTGACGCTCATCGCGTACGCCACCGGCGGGGCATCGTTTCTCAGCGCCCAAAGCACATGCGGCAGGACGAGTACTGCAAAAACCGCTGCAGCCGCCCATGGCAAGAGCGACAGAAGGTATTTGCGCCCATTCGGATGGAAGAACAGCGACAAGCCGCAGGTCAAAAGCAGGATCGCCGCATAATATTTGGAGAGGATACACGCCGCCGCCATCGCCCCGAACAGGACGGCGTTCCGCAGCTTCATGCCATCGAGCGACCTCACGAAGAAGTACAGCGCCCAAGGCCACAACGAAACGAAAATGATGTTGGCGTTAAATTTGAAGGCCATCACGGTGTAGAGCGGCGTGGCGAGCAGCATGAGTGCTGCGGCATGACGCGTGGGCCCCTTGGCGAAAAGCCCAGCCAGCATCCACACGCCCAGGAGGCCCAACCCTGCATTTATGGCTTCGAGCAGGACGAATGAGGCATTGTTCACGGGGAATACGAGGAACCATGCGCCTGCGATCCAGGCCCAGAATGGCCCATGCTGATTGTACCCGAGCTGGAATTCCTTTCCCCAGGCATAGGCCTCAAGCACATCCCAATGCAGCGACCCGCCAGCGCCGGCGATGGCGCCATGCAGTGTCCAGGCGGTGACAAACAGGAGCACGCCGCCGGCCGCAACGAAGCTTTCCGGCCAAGTTTCCGCTGCAGCGATCCATTTACTCAATATCTGGCTCAGCCCCGTCGCCTCGTTTTGCTGCGCAATGCTGCTCATCCCGGTTTCCAGTCCTTGGCAGGAAGTTCCTCCGCCATCTTCTTCTTTTAGGCAAACCGTGGCGCAGGCCGCGAAAACTGGCAAGGCTGAAATGGTAACAAGAGTAGGGGGCTGGTCCATTGTCTATTATTCCCTATGCGGCCGCGCGGCACCCGGCGCCGCGCTCGTGCCGGCGGGACCAGCGCTTCTTGCTTGCTTCCCGCTCGATTCCCGGCAGCTGTTGCAAAGGACGAATTGCGCGGCAATGACGCCGTGGCTTTGCCCAGCCTTTCGTCCCTGTTACTGAAAATGCTGCCAAGTGCTTGCGCCGGCCTGAAATGTGTCACAAATGAAGTTCCGGCAAAGATTTGCCGGACAACTCGGGCAAGTTCGCCGCCTGAGGGATCAATTCTTGGGGAGATTGTTATGAGAGCCAGCATCTTGCCGCGCCTGAAGCTTTTTGGGGTTGCGAGCGTTCTGGTACTGGCAGCTTCAGCTGCCATTGCGCAGACGGATAGCAACGCCCAGTCCGCCCCAAAGGCGCAAAGTGCGGCCAAAGCCGGGGAAAAAGCGAACGCGGGCCCCAAGAAGCCAGCCAAGCCGGCAGGTCCGGCGGGTTATGCGACCGAGGCCGAGGCCAGGGCGCATTGCAAAGGCGAAGTTGTCTGGGTCGATAAGGACCACTTCAATCATTACTCGGGGTCGCGCGAGTATGGGCGTAAGCCCGGCGCCTACACCTGCGAAAAGAGCTAAGGGCCTGACGCGAAATTAACGCGCCATCTTGCTTGTCTTTTTTGCCCGTCCGTGGAGTTGCGGAACGGGTTACATACTTCAGTATGCGCCCCTTTCCGCGCCTGACGGACCCTGTGCCCTCTGACGCGTTAGTTTCGCGCCGGGGCCTAACGCAAAAATAGTTACATATCTTGGAAATGCGCCCGTTTTTGCGCTTTGCAGCCGGACAAGATTCCGGCGCCATCCGGTTCACTCATTTCCGGACGGGGCACTAACCGGAATTTTGTGCATATCCTGGCCCGGTGCCGGGAGACTTCAGTGCCGGTTTTCCACCGCTAGGCGCAGGCCTGGGTAGCTTTCCCAGATTTTGCACCGGCACGCTGTCCAGGCCGCCGGTGCAAAGCTTGCTCCTTTGGACACGGCCTCTTGCCACTGCGGGGGGCGCGGAAAGAATCCTAGGCACGTCCGAGACCTAGCGCAAAACTGTCCTCGCAGGGCACCTCCAGACGGTTCGCGGGCGCCTGTGAATGTCCTGTTAAATACCTGTGACAGGCATCTGAGTTTTCCCCAACTTCTATCCGCCGTCGCACAACTTATCTTGTTTCCAGAACCTCTTTGCCACAAGATATGGTCCCGTTTCGGGTGTCTAACCACTAAAGATAGATAGCGGGTTGTTGCTTCCGCGTGACACCAGCAAGCGCCCGAATCGCCTACCTTCCGAACTTGCCGCTAGCGGGGAGCACCCTTCGAGGAGGGTGCGGCGGCATCTTTTCTTCGCTAGCCGTCCAGGCGGCTCCCTTCCGTAACAAACGCTTCCCATCGCTAGTTCTAAGCGCAGTTCTTTGCGCTGCCGTGTCCTGTTCCGGCCGGACTGCGGGCGATGCTGTGTGTCTTGTTCTGCGTTGTCTGTTCTGCGTCTCAAACAATCATCAGGCTTTAGGGCAGGCGCGCGGCGGCGCGCCGTGGGGCAGGAGAATTTTCGATGCGGATTGAACGGCGCTTCACCAAAAAAGGTCAGTCTCCCTATGCAGACATTGCGTTCCGCGAGACCACGAGCGAACTGAAGAACCCGGACGGGAAGGTAATCTTCAAGCTTGATGGCTTTCGCGTGCCCGAGCAGTGGAGCCAGGTAGCCGCCGACATTCTGGCGCAGAAATATTTCCGCAAGGCGGGCGTGCCGGCCCGTATGAAGCGCATCGAAGAGAATCGCGTACCGTCCTGGCTCTGGCGCTCGGTGCCCGACAAGGCGGCGATGGCGGAACTGTCCGAGGCAGAACGCTTTGGACCCGAAAAGGACGCGCGGCAGGTTTTCGACCGCATGGCCGGGGCCTGGACCTATTGGGGCTGGAAGGGCGGCTACTTTTCCAGCGAGGAAGACGCGCAGACCTTCCATGACGAGCTTTGCTACATGCTCGCCATGCAGATGGCCGCTCCCAATAGCCCGCAATGGTTCAACACTGGCCTGCACTGGGCCTACGGCATCGACGGCCCCGGCCAGGGTCACTATTACGTGGATTTCGAGACGGGCGAACTGGTCCGCTCCGCTAGCGCTTATGAGCATCCGCAGCCGCATGCCTGCTTCATCCAGTCCGTGCAGGACGATCTCGTAGGCGAGAACGGCATCATGGACCTGTGGGTCCGCGAGGCACGCCTCTTCAAATACGGCTCGGGCACAGGCTCGAACTTTTCCCGCCTGCGCGGCGAGGGCGAGCGGCTTTCGGGTGGCGGCAAGTCGTCCGGCCTGATGAGCTTCCTCAAGATCGGCGACCGGGCGGCCGGTGCCATCAAATCGGGCGGTACGACGAGGCGCGCGGCCAAGATGGTGATCGTAGATGCCGATCACCCCGATATTGAAGATTTCATCAGTTGGAAGGTGATCGAGGAGCAGAAGGTCGCCGCATTGGTTGCCGGCTCCAAGGCTTGCCAAAAGCACCTGACCGCCATCATGAAGGCCTGCGTGAATTGCGAGGGCCATGGCGAAGACTGCTTCGACCCCGCAACGAATCCGGCGCTCAAGCGCGAAGTCCGCGCCGCCCGCGCCTCCTTCGTGCCGGACAATTACATCCAGCGCGTGATCCAGTTCGCGCGGCAGGGCTTCAAGACCATTACCTTCCCAGCCTTCGACACCGATTGGGAGGGCGAGGCCTACCGCACTGTCGCCGGCCAGAATTCCAACAACACCGTCCGCGTCAACGATACCTTCCTGCAGGCCGTTGAAGAGGATGGCGATTGGGAGCTCAAGGCGCGGATGGGCGGCAAGGCTCTCAAGACCGTGAAGGCGCGCGCGCTCATGGATAGGATCGCGGAAGCCGCCTGGGCCAGCGCCGATCCGGGCATCCAGTTCCACACCACCATCAACGACTGGCACACCTGCCCCGCGAGCGGACCGATCCGGGCCTCGAACCCCTGCTCGGAATACATGTTCCTCGACGATACGGCCTGCAATCTGGCCTCGCTCAACCTCCTGGCCTTCCGTGGCCGCGGAGGCAGCATCCTCGACGTGAACGCGTTCGCCCATGCTTGCCGGCTGTGGACCGCCGTCCTCGAAATCTCGGTGACGATGGCGCAGTTCCCCTCCAAGGAGATCGCGCGCCTGTCTTACGAGTACCGCACGCTGGGCCTGGGTTTCGCCAATCTCGGCGGCCTGCTCATGGTCTCGGGCCTCGGCTACAACTCGGAAAAGGGCCGGGCGCTGACGGCGGCGATCTCCGCGCTGATGACCGGCGTCTCCTACTCTACGTCGGCCACAATGGCGAAGGAGCTTGGCGCGTTCGCCGGTTACGGCCCGAACGCGGCGCACATGCTCCGGGTCATGAAGAACCACCGCCGCGCGGCTTACGGCCGGGACAATGGCTATGAGCTGCTATCGACGGCGCCGGTTCCGCTGAAGGACAGCTTCTGCCCGCAAGACGATCTTGTCACGGCAGCACGCGAGACCTGGGACGAGGTCATCTCGCTGGGCCAGGAGCACGGTTTCCGCAATGCGCAGGTTTCGGTGATCGCGCCTACAGGCACCATCGGCCTCGTCATGGACTGCGATACCACCGGCATCGAGCCGGACTTCGCGCTGGTGAAGTTCAAGAAGCTGGCCGGCGGCGGCTACTTCAAGATCATCAACCGCGCCGTTCCCGAAGCGCTCAGAACGCTCGGCTATGGCGAGGATACGATTTCCGCAATCATCACCTACGCGGTGGGACGCGGCACGCTCGCCGATGCGCCGCACGTCAATCATAAGACGCTTGCCGCGAAGGGCTTCACGCCGGAGAAGATCGCTGCCGTCGAGGCGGGCCTTCTCAGCGCCTTCGACATCAAGTTCGTCTTCAACAAGTGGACGCTTGGCGAGGAGTTCTGCACGGCAAATCTGAAGCTGACGCCGGAAGTCATGAATGCGCCGGGCTTCGAGCTGCTCGCCGCGATCGGCTTTTCGAAGGCTGAAATCGAGGCTGCGAACGAGTATGTTTGCGGATCGATGACGCTCGAAGGCGCGCCGGGGCTCAAGTCTGAGCACCTGCCCGTTTTCGATTGCGCAAGCCCTTGCGGCAAACGCGGCAAGCGGGCGCTCTCCTGGCGGAGTCACATCCACATGCTGGCCGCAGCGCAGCCGTTCATCTCGGGTGCGATCTCGAAGACCGTCAATATGCCGAATTCGGCCACGGTGGCCGAATGCCGCGACGCCTACATGCTTTCCTGGAAGCTCGGGCTGAAGGCAAACGCGCTCTACCGCGACGGCTCCAAGCTCTCGCAGCCGCTTTCCGCCCAGCTCCTCTCCGAGGACGGCGAGGACGCGGACGCCATTGCCGTGGCACCCCAAGGCAGGCGCGCCCAGATCGTCGCCGAACGCATCGTCGAGCGCATCATCGAGCGCGTGCGGCTCACCGCCGAGCGCGAGAAGCTGCCGAACCGGCGCAAGGGCTACACTCAGAAGGCGGTGGTCGGCGGCCACAAGGTCTATCTCCGCACCGGCGAGTTCGAGGATGGCCGCCTGGGCGAAATCTTCATCGACATGCACAAGGAAGGCGCCGCTTTCCGCAGCTTAATGAACAATTTCGCCATCGCGATCAGCCTTGGACTGCAGTATGGCGTGCCGCTCGATGAATATGTGGAGGCGTTCACCTTCACCCGCTTCGAGCCCGCGGGCTTGGTGCAGGGCAACGAGGCGATCAAGAACGCAACCTCGATCCTCGACTACATCTTCCGCGAACTGGCGGTCTCCTATCTCGACCGCAGCGATCTGGCCCATGTCGATCCTTCGGCCATCGGTTCGACAATCATGGGAGGCGGCGTAGCCGAGGACAAGCCTGGCCAGAAGGGCTCCGCGCCCGTACTGCTGGCGGACCGTCTGGTGAGCAAAGGCCTCACTCGCGGACTTCACCACAAAGTTGTCATAGTTCAAGACCAAACTCAACCAGAGCAAATCAATAGCGCCAGCAGCACCACATACGAGACTCATGGCGCGCTCGCTTATGCCCTGCGTGCGGAAGATAATGGCATTCCGCTGGGCTCTTCCGATGTAAACGCGCGCGATGGGGCGAGTGCCGCGTTATCTGGATCCCATCTGTCAGTTCCGAGTGCAGCGCGGCCTCCCAAGGTTGAGCTGCTCGCTGAAGCGCGTGCGAAGGGGTACGAGGGCGAAGCCTGCGGCACATGCGGCAACTTTACTCTCGTTCGCAACGGAACCTGTCTGAAGTGCGATACGTGCGGCGGCACCACAGGGTGCTCATAGGGCAAAGCCGCAGCCGGAACCCGCGCCTTCGTAGGCGCGGGAGGCTTGTCGCCTCAAACTCTTATGGGGGGCTGAGAGCCACTTTATGTCGCTCTGGACGATCAAACCCGATCAAGACCACGACATCTATACCGTCGTGTATCTTCTAAAAGATGCACTGAGATCCGCACTCAACGATGCCTGGTACTTCGAGCGCACGGCCTTGCAAAAGGCCGATCTCAAAGGTGCCGGGCATGCGGAGATCGCAGCAAAGCTAGGCCGTTTCCGCGACAGCTGCAGAAGCTTCGAGGAACGCGAGGCACTGATGGTGACGAAAGTCCTGCGGGCCCGGAACTGGGCCTCGGAACTCAAGCGGATTACACCGGAGTTCCAGCTGGACATCGACCGCTTCCTCGATGAGACGGAGCCTTGCGCGGATATCCAGACCGGATTTCTGCGCGATGCGCAGCGCATGTTCAATGGCGGTATATCGGTAGTCCGGTTTCTTTCCCAAAGAAAGCCGGAGGCCGAAGCAGGCAACGAAACGGCTGGGCAGGCGGCAGACGGCGCCTATCTTGTTGGTGGCCGGATGGCGCTTCCCTTCCTCACTGCGGCCTGCGAGGCGTTCCTTGCCCAGATCGATGACGAGTTCTTCTCGTCGGAGCCGGTGGAAGGCCTGCCCTATCTCGACACGCAGCAAGAACCGTTGCTGCTTACCGAAATTGTGCACTGAAGCATGACGATGCGGGGCGGCAGCGCCCCGCTTTCAAGGCTTGCGCTTTCTGCCGCGCGACGGTTTCGGCAACCGCGCTTGCGAGCGGCCTTTCCTCATCCGCAATTCAGGCTTTGCAGGAAGCATGGACAGCCGGAGCTCTTCTACAGCGCCCACAAGTGCTGTAGTTTCCGGGCTCGCAGGGACATCGGCTAGCGGAGGCGGCGGCTCTGAAATTGAGCTCTTTTCGCCCGCGAGCTTCTGAATGAGCCAGTACAAGCCGTTGCCGCGGACGTCGTGATCGTGCATGAAGCCTACGATCCGCGGCACGATTTCATTACGGTAGCGCGAGCCGTTGAAAATGCCGTAGTGTCCTACGCCCTGTTGCGTGTAGTGCACCTTCCTGGAATGCGGCAGGCTGGTGCAGAGATGCAGAGCCGCTTCGCATTGGCCGAGCCCGGTAATGTCGTCCTTCTCGCCCTCGATGGTCATGAGCGCCGTATTCTTTACGGCGGTAAGGTCGATCAGCCGTCCGCGATGGAACATCTCGCCTTTGGGCAGCAGGTGTTTTACAAAAACCTGATCGATGGTTTGCAGATAGTATTCGGCCGCAAGGTCCATCACGGCAAGGTATTCGTCGTAGAACTCCTTGTGCTTCTCGACCGAGTCGCCATCGCCCCGGACGAGATGCACAAACAGATCCTTGTGCGCGTTCACATGCCGGTCGAGGTTCATCACCATGAACCCGGTAAGCTGCAGGAAACCGGGATAGACCAGCCGCCCATGGCCCGGATTGGGCCAGGGAACGGAGGTGATTACCGTGCGCCGGAACCAGTTGGTGCCCTTCTCTTCCGCAAGCTTATTGACCGCGGTCGGGCTAACCCGGGTGTCGATCGGGCCGCCCTTCATGATAAGGCTGCGCGGAACGGCGGGATTCCCGGCCGTTTCCATCAGTGCGATGGCTGAAAGCACTGGAACCGCGGGCTGGCAGACGGCCATCACGTGTACGTCGCCCTCGAACAGTTCGATCATCGCCGTCGCATAATCGATGTAGCTGTCGAGATCGAAATTGCCGTCCCGCATGGGAACGAAACGCGCGTCGTGCCAGTCGGTAATATAGATGTCGGCATGAGGCAGCATCGCCTCCACCGTGCCGCGCAGCAGGGTCGCGAAATGCCCGGAGACGGGGGCGAAAATCAACAGCCGCGGCTCGTTGGGCGTGCTGCCGTCCTGAAGGTGCTTTCTGAAACGAATCAAATTGCAGAACGGCCTATGCCAAACGGCCTCCTCGGTAACGGTGGCCGGCACGCCCCTTACCACCGTTTGCGTGATGCCGAAGCTAGGCTTCTTGTAGCGGCGGGTGGTCCGCTCCAGAAGTTCGGCCGCAGCGGCCGCATTGCGGCCCAAATCGGTATAGGAGAGCGGGTTGAACGGGTTGCGCATGATGAAGCGCGTAGAATGTGCGACCGCTCTCGCCGGAGACATGGCCGCCTGGCCCAGCTCATATAGGTGGTAGAGCACGCGATCCCCTTATGTTAAGTGAACGCCGTACCGGCAAGACCACGCTGCATGCGCCTCCAAACCGCCTCAACAACACCGCGCATTTACCACGCTGACACACCCTCCGCCCACTTGAAATTGACCTTTGGTTGAGCACCGGCCTGAATTAAGAGCTTTTCTCTCCGGAAATATACTTTTTTATTGCGCGGGCCATGGTGCCGGCGGGGGTGTTGAACATAAAATGACTTAAGTACTTTCCCTCCCGGTCCATGAGATAGATGAACACCGAATGATCGACGGTATAGTCGTCCGGCCCGCCGTCCGCTTTCCTAAAATAGACGCGGTAAGCCTTCGCGGCGCTTGCAACTTCATCCACGCTACCGGTCAGTCCTACTATAAGCGGCGAAAAATTCCCGAGGTAAGCGGACAGCGCCGCGGGCGTGTCGCGAGCCGGGTCCACGGAAATGAAGAGCGGAACGACCTCCTTTGCGTCAACACCAAGCTTATTCAGCACATCGGTCATGTTTTGAAGTTCGGTGGGGCACACGTCCGGACAATGGGTGTAGCCGAAAAAGACCACCATGAACTTGCCGCGGAAGTCGCGCTCCGTAACCCGCTTGCCCTTCACATCTGTAAGGGCGAAGGGGCCGCCGATCAGCGCTGTGCCTTCGGTGCGCGTACCTGTGGCAGGAAACCGGATCGAATAGGCTGCGGCAAACCCCGCCACGAATAAGACGATGACGAACAATATAGGGTTGATACGCGGCATGGGTTCTCCTTCAACGGGCTGGCGCTTCCGCCCTCCGGGCTGCTTGAGCGCAAGTTCCGCCTGAAGCCGGGGCTGGCGGGGCTGGCGGGGCTTGCTAGGTGACACGGTTTTAAACCATTGCACCTTAATATACTGGCGGCCGAGAGCTTTGCCTCATAATTATTGGTAACGCGTTTAGGGTATCGAAGGACACGATGGCAAGCCTCCCAATCGTTAACGATGGAAGCCGGCTGCGGCTTAATACGACGATCAAGCTCCGATGGTTCGCCGTGACCGGGCAGACCATCACCGTGCTTTTCGTCTACTACGGCTTGCTGTTTCCGCTACCACTGCGCCTCTGCCTTGGGGCAATTTCGGTTTCCGTGGCGCTGAACGCGGTTTTGACGATGGCCAACCCGCGGTCGCATTTACTGCCTGCCAAGCATGCGGCACTGCTTCTGGGCTACGATATCCTGCAGCTTGCCGCGCTTATATTTCTCACTGGCGGGCTTGAAAATCCATTCGCCGTCCTTCTCGTCGTACCCGTGGCGGTATCGGCCTCCACACAGCATTTGCGCGTGACCGTTGCCCTTACCGCTTTCGACATCGCGCTTACGACAATTCTGGTGGGATTTCACTATCCGCTGCCCTGGGCGCACGGTGCGCCGCCGGTTTTGCCCCATTTTTATATGGTCGGGCTCTGGGCGGCGCTCGTCCTGTGTATCGCATTCATTGCGTTTTATGCTTGGCGCATCGGACAGGAGACACGCCAAATGTCTCAGGCGCTTCAAGCCGCCGAGTTGATCCTGGCGCGCGAGCAGCGCCTTTCCGCGCTCGACGGACTGGCCGCGGCCGCCGCCCATCAGCTTGGAACCCCGCTGTCTACCATAACGCTGGTTGCAAAGGAGCTTGAGCGGGAGGTGCCGCGTGAAAGCCCCTTGCGCGAGGACATCGTACTCCTGCAATCGCAGGCCGCGCGCTGCCGCGACATTCTGAGCGAGCTGTCGAAGAGCGGGCCGGGCCGCGAAGACGATTATTTTGCGCAAATTCCCCTGAGCCACCTGATCGAGGAGGTCGTAGCGCCGCTGCGTACGCCGGCGGTGGATATCAAGGTCAGGCTCACCGATGCTGCGCCCTCCTCGAAGCCCTCGGGCGAGCCGGTGATCCCGCGCAATCCCGGCCTGATCCACGCGCTCGTCAATCTTGTCGAGAATGCCGCCGATTTCGCAAGATCCACCGTAACCATCGATGCAAGTTACGACCAGGATAAGCTGCGCCTTCGCATCGCCGACGACGGTCCGGGATTTTCTCCACACATTATCAATTATTTAGGTGAACCCTATGTGACGAGCGGCCGCGCGGCTATGTGGGCGACGACGAGCCTGGAATGGGTCTCGGGTTCTTCATCGCGAAGACCTTTCTGGAGCGCTCCGGGGGCATCGTTGCCGCCGAAAACCGCACGCCGCCGGCCTCGGGAGCAATGGTGCAGATCGTATGGCCACGCGCAAGGATTGAATCTCCGGGATAATTTGACAATCCGGGTTTTGGGCGTGAAACTGCGACACTATGTGTAGGGGTGCGACAAAGTAGCAATGGAACATGTCATGGGCACGATCGCCGCGACGCAGAGCGAAAACGCCGACAACTCGCTCCTGATTGTGGACGACGACAAGCCGTTTCTTACCAGGCTTGCCAAGGCGATGGAGGCACGCGGTTACCAGGTACGTACTGCGGACTCCCTTGAGGCAGGCAAGGCCGCCATCCGGCAGTCAGCTCCGGCCTTCGCGGTCGTGGATATGCGACTCGACGATGGCAGCGGGCTCGAAGTAATTCGCATGCTGCAGGAGACGCGGCCCGATTGCCGGGCGTTGGTGCTTACAGGCTACGGCAACATCGCTACGGCTGTAACCGCAGTGAAGCTCGGAGCGGTCGACTACCTCTCCAAGCCCGCCGATGCCGAGGATATTCTCGCGGCACTCACCGCCTCGGCCGAGTCCAAGCCGAAGCCGCCCGAGAACCCCATGTCGGCCGACCGGGTCCGCTGGGAGCATATTCAGCGAGTCTACGAATTGTGTAATCGGAATGTGTCGGAGACGGCCCGCAGGCTGCATATGCACAGGCGCACCCTGCAGCGTATTCTCGCCAAGCGCGCGCCTAAGTGATCGCAGCCGGTCTGCACGTCAACCGTTTCACGTAAAGGGCCTTTCGAGGCCCTTATTGCTGCAAGCGTTACTTCCCTATCTACAGTCCGCCGCTTTTATCCGCCCTTTCTCGCGTGAACGAAAGCTTCGCGCCTGCGTCTTGCGCCTTGTGCGGCGGCGCGGCCTCTTTTAAGTCTGGTGCATGGCGATCTCCAATTCGACGCTCGTAAACGGTCAGGACATTTCAGCGCTGGCGGATCAGGTGCGCGCGGGTACGCGCGTGGCGCTCGCGCGCGCGATTACGCTTGCCGAGAGCCGCAAACCGGAGCACCGGCCGGCCGCGCGGAAGCTTCTGACGCTCTTGAATGGCGACGCCGGGCGCTCGCATCGCGTTGGCATTACCGGCGTTCCGGGCGTAGGGAAATCGACGCTGATCGACGCGCTGGGCAGCCATCTCACGGGGCAGGGCCATCGCGTGGCCGTGCTCGCGGTCGATCCATCGTCGAGCCGGTCCGGCGGCGCGATCCTGGGCGACAAGACCCGCATGGCGCAGCTTGCCGCGGACCCCAACGCCTTCATCCGCCCCTCACCCTCTTCCGGCACGCTGGGCGGCGTCGCGCGCACCACCCGCGAGACCATCCTGCTGTGCGAGGCTGCGGGCTTCGACGTGGTGCTGGTCGAAACCGTAGGCGTGGGCCAATCCGAGGTCACGGTCGCCGGCATGGTGGACTTTTTCCTCGTGCTGATGCTGGCGGGCGGCGGCGACGAGCTTCAGGGTATCAAGAAGGGCGTCATGGAGCTAGCCGACATGATCGCCATCACCAAGGCCGACGGCGGCAACGAGATTGCGGCCCGCGCGGCGGCTGGCGACTACAAGGCGGCGCTGCGTATTCTGACGCCGGCAAGCGCCGTTTGGAAGCCGCCGGTCATTACAATCTCGTCGCGGGACGGCCAGGGCCTGGACGGGCTTTGGGCCAATGTGAAGCGCCATCGCGAAGCACTCGAAGCGAGCGGCGAGTTCCAAGCCAAGCGCCGCGACCAGGATGTGGCCTGGATGCATGCCATGATCGAGGAGCGTCTGCGCCAGTTGTTTCTTTCGAGCGACGGGGCGGCGGCAAAGATTGCGGAGCTGGACGCCAAGGTGCGCGCAGGGCTTATTCCGCCCTCGGTCGCCGCCGACGAAGCCACTGCGTTGATCGCCAGGGGCTTATAAGTTTGTATCGCATCCGCGCCGGTATAGGCTTTGGACGATGCACGGTTCTGCCATGAACGGAGCAAATCTACCCTCACCCTGTCCCTCTCCCCATGGGAGAGGGGACGCCCTCTCAGCGGCTGCGGCGGGACTCCCTCTCCCATGGGGAGAGGGCTGGGGTGAGGGGCGGAACGCTTCGTTCATTACGCCATTCAGCGGTAAGCCAACGTCCGCGAAGGCCCGCCCAGCGGCTCGCGTGCTGATAACCGGCTTCGGGCCATTCCCAGGCGTCGAGAGAAACGCTTCGGTGGATGTGGTGCAGGCGTTGGAGCAGTCTGCTGCGTTGCCGGGCATCGAACTGTTCGCAGCTATAATTCCGGTCGAGTGGACGCAGGCTCGGGCTGCGGCGCGGGAGGCCATCGCCAGGGCGAAGCCGGACGCGGTTCTGCATTTCGGGGTGTCCAAGCGGGCAACGGGCTTTGAGATCGAGGCCCGCGCGCTCAACATGAACAGGCCGAAGCCGGATCAGGCGGGCACCGCACGGCCGGCGGGGCAGCTTGCACGCGGCGGCAGGCCGGTTCTGCATGCGACGCTGCCGCCCGGCCTGCTTTTGAGCGCACTGAGGCAGAAGGGCCTCCCGGCGCAGCTTTCCAGAAGTGCTGGGCATTACCTTTGCAACGCGATCTATTATTGGAGCTTGGACGATGCCCGCGCCGGCGGTTTGCTGGTGGGCTTCGTCCACATGCCCGCCATCGGTATCGAGCCCCCCGCCAAGTCTTGCCTCACCCTTGAAGGCGCCGTAGCCGGAGCGCGGGTTCTCGTTCGCGCCGCCGCCCATGCTGTGCTATGCGCAAGGCAGAAGGGCTGCGGCAGGAACGGGGAGCGCGAAAGGCATGGATCGCAGGGATTTCGTGGGGCTTGGCGGAGTGGCGGCACTCTTAAGCGCCGGGGCGGCTAATGCGGCACCCGCGCCCGGCGTCTTTTCAGGCAAGACCGTCCTCGATTTCGGCGTCTCGCCCGATTCCACGGCCGATCAATCGGAGGCGATGCAGAAGGCCATTAACGCGCTCGCCGAAGCCCGCCAGCCTGTTGTAATCCCTGCCGGCAACTACCGCGCTGGAAAGCTTGTGCTGCCTTCGAATGCGACGGTGCTCGGCGTGCCCGGCTTGTCGGTTCTCACCGCGCCGGGGAAAGCGCCCATTTTCGAGACGCCGGCGCATGATGTGAGCTTGCGCGGCCTGAGCTTCGCGGGCTTTGCGCTGCTGGCGCTCGAATGCCGCAATCTCTCCATCTGCGATTGCCAGGTGCTCTCAAGCCCCGGCACCGGCTTCCTATGCATGGGCAGCGGCATCTATATCGCCGGCAATCGGGCGGCCTCCTGCGCCAAGGCCGCAATCGAGGTAGGCGGCCAGGGCATCGTGACGAACAATCTCATAAGCGGCCCTGGCCAGATCGGCATAAGGCTTGGCGGGCCTGCACCGCATGGCACGCTGTCGGTCATAAACAACCGGATCGACGGCGCCGCTGTAGGCATTGCCGCTTCGGACCAGGATTTCACCTATGCGCTCATCGCGATGAACATGATCCTGGGTGCCAAGAACGGCGGTATCCGCGCGCTTAACGGCGAGGAGCTTATTGGCAAAGACCTTGTCCACGGCGGTTCCGAAGCCTTCCGCAACCTCGCCATCGTTGTCAACGTCTCGCTCTGACGGCCTCAACGGCCCTTCGCATCGTGGTAGGTGAAGAGGCCTATTCCAACGATGACGAGCGTGGTGCCGAGGGCGTCCGCGGGCGTGAACGGCTCGCCCAGGAACACCATCGCCATCGCGATGGTGGTAACCGGACTGATGGTGCCGATCATGGAAACCGCCTGCGGCCCGACCCGCCCAAGTGCCGCACTCAGCATGAACGAAGGCAGCACGGTGGAGGCTACGGCCATGATTGCCGCCAGTCCCAGCACGCGCGGCGGGGCGGAGATGAGCTGATGCAGGCTGTTGCCGGCCAGGTAATGCGCCATCACGCCGGCGCAGGCGGCCAGCATGGCGATGCTGGTGAAAAGGCGTGTGCCCATCCCCGCTACGAGGGGCCGGGCTGTGAGCTGATAGAGCGAATAGGTGAAGGATGCGCAGAACACCAGGGCCGCGCCTAGGACGGCATGCTCGCCTTTGGCCGTGGCGCCTGCGGCGAAGATAAAGACGATGCCGCTATAGCTCACGAATAGCGAGGCGATGCCCCAGAAGGTGAGCCGCCCGCCGAAGAACAGGGCGCCAAGCAGCGTCACGAAAACCGGATAGGTCATCAGAATCAGCCGCTCAAGCTGCGCCGAGAGGTATTGCAGCCCGGCGAAGTCCAGATAACTGGAGAGGTAATAGCCCACGGCGCCTACGAACACCGCGTTCGCTACGAGCCGCGCGGAAGGCAGCGGCAGGCCCTGCTTCATGAGCGTCCGCAGGCCCAGAAGGCCGATGATGGCGTAAAACGGCAGCGAAAACGCCATGCGCAGCGCGAGCAGCGTAATCGCATCGGTATCGGGCACGCTCCCCTGGCCGTAGGCGAGCTTCACCAGAACCGCCTTCATGGAGAACAGGACGGCGCCGGCGGCGGCGAGGACGTATCCGCTCCTGCGCCTGGAGGCGGAGACGGCGGAAGATGCATGTTGGGCCATGGCATTACCGATGCGTGGCCCGTGATGGATTTGAGGATGCTCGCTTTACTGCCAACCGCCTCGCTTCAGTCACGAGCCGGTTGGGAGAAGGTGCAAGATCAGGCGTCCGTCCCGGCGATGAGGCGAAGAATAATAAGCCAGCGATGTTTGGCGCGGAACGTCATGGCCGCGTCTTAGCACGGCCGCGCGTGGCCGGCGAGGTACAAAATGCAAGGCTGCCATGCCTCTTCCCGCTAGGGAGCTGGCGGCCCGAAGCGTAAAGCTAGTACGCCCCGCGGGAAATCCTGCCCCCGTATGCGGCTGGCGGCCCCATGTCCGGGTGGAAGAGGCCGATGATTGGGGTTGTTCCGCCCGCTGCAAGCCATTGAAACCAGGTTCCCGCTTTAAATCCGGCGCTTAGCTCCCCCTTCACGCCGGCCAGATTGGCTTGTCCAGTTTGCGGGAACATCCGCAGCAATCCGCTCGAAAACGCCGGCCCAATCGTCCCTGGCGGTTTGACGGTAGAGCTTCATGGTTGGATACCACGGACAATCCGGCCGCCCCAGCATCCAGCGCCAATCGGGCACCCACTTAAGCGCCACCCAGACAGGACGCCCGAGCGCGCCCGCCAGATGCGCAATCGAAGTGTCCGATGTGACGATCAAATCCAAACTCGCCATCGCAGCAGCCGTATCGACGAAGGCGCCGGGGCCTGCGTCGAAGTCCGTCCCCAGCGTCTCGAATTCTAAGCCCGCCGCCTAGCTCGGCTAGCTCATCCAGGCCATGCTCCTTCTGCAGCGAAATCAACCGGACATGCGGAAGCGCCGATAGGGCGCCGAAATATCGCAACGGGATCGACCGGCCAAGGTCGACCTTCGCCGCTGGATTTCCTTGCCAGGCAATGCCGATCTTGAGGCCGTGCTCCCCGATCCGTTCCCGCCATTTCGCAACTGCCGCCGCTTCCGGATACAGATACGGAACCTCTGCTGGAACGTCATCCAGCGCGGTCTTGAACGCAAAAGGCAGGCTCATCACTGCGCATTGATAATCGAAGCTCTCGCCTTCGGGATGATCGCTGACAAGCCGGAGGGCCGGATCGAGGGTCTGAAGCAGGCGATGCAGCCGCTGCTGCACAAGGAAAGTGACTTCCGCTCCGAGGCCGGATAATTTTTTCAGATACCGGGAGAATTGAATGACGTCGCCAATTCCCTGCTCTTCATAGACAACGATGCGCTTGCCGGAAATGTCTTCTCCCTTCCATTCCGGATAGGGCGCGGCAAGCTTGCGCTTCTCTGCGCCGGCGCGCTCCCATCGTCTCTCGTCAGCCGGCCCAACCCGGCAGGAAGTCGCCCCGAAGCAAGGCGAGCAACCCCCGGTTGAAAACGGTCTCGGGAAAGTCCGGCTTGACCGCCAGTACCTGGTTATAGCTCTCCAGCGCCTCGTCGAAACGCCCAAGTTCCCTCAGCGCATTGCCACGATTATTGAGCGCATCGGTGTTGTCCGGCTTGGCTGCCAGCGCTTCGCCGTAGCTCTCCAGGGCCTCTTCCGGACGCTTGAGCTCCCTTAGCGCGTTACCGCGGTTGTTGAGCGCATCGGCATAGTCCGGCTTGATCGCCAGCGCCTTGCCGTAGCTCGCCAGAGCCTCCTCGGGACGCCGGAGTTCCTTAAGCGCCGCGCCGCGATTGTTGAGTGCCTTGATGTCATCCGGTTTGAGCGCCAGCGCTTGCTCGCAAGCTTCCAGAGCCTCCCCGGGGCGGCTCAGACCGATCAGCGCGTTGCTGCGATTGCTGAACGCCTCGGCATAATCGGGCCTCAGCGCCAGAGCGCGTTCGCAAGCTTCCAAAGCCTCCTCGGGGCGGCCGAGTTCCATCAGCGCATTGCTGCGGTTGCTATACGCCTCGGCGTAGTCCGGCTTGAGCGCCAGGGCCTTATCGTAGCTTTCCAGCGCCTCCCTGGGACGCCGGAGTTCCAGGAGCACATTGCCGCGATTGCTATGCGCTTCCGCGTAGCCAGGATCGGAAGCCAGCGCCAGCTCATAGCTCTCCAGAGCCTCCCCATGGCGCCCGAGTTCAGTCAGCGCATTGCCGCGATTGTTGAGCGCCTTGGCGTAGTCCGGCCTGAACTCCAGCGCCTTCTCGTAGCCTGCCAGGGCCTCCTCGCAACGCTTCATGTCCATCAGCGCATTGCCGCGATTGCTGTGTGCTTCCGCGTAGTCCGGCCTGAGCGTCAGCGCGCGGTCATAGCTCCCCAGCGCCTCGCCGGCGCGCCCGAGCGCTTTCAGCGCGTTGCCATGATTGTTAAGCGCTTCGGCATAGTTGGGCCTGATTTCCAGCGCTTTGGCGTAGCTCTCCAGGGCCTCCCCCGGACGGCCGAGATCCATCAGCACATTGCCGCGGTTGTTGTGCGCTTCGGCATAGCTGGGCCTGATCTCTACCGCTTGGCTGTAGGCCTCCAAGGCTTCCCCGGCGCGGCCGAGTTTGATGAGCGCGTTGCCGCGGCTGAGGGCAGCGTTGGCGAAGCTTGGCTTGGCCTCCAGCGCCTTGCCGTAGCTCTCCAGCGCCTCTACGGCACGGCCGAGGTTCATCAGGGCATCGCCGCGATTGTTGAGCGCTTCAGCGAAATCGGGCTTGATTGCCAGCGCCTTGCCGTAGGCTTCGAGTGCCTCCCCGGAACGGCCGAGCGTGTTCAGGATCATCCCGAGATTCGACAGCGCCGATGGGGAACTGGGGTTCGATTTCACCGCCGCGCCAATGTGCTTCAGCGCTTCGGCGTTCCGGCCCTGCTGCCCGCGCAGGACGCCAAGCAGATGCAGGGCATCGAAGTGACCGGGCTCGTGGGCAAGGATTTCCTCGTAGCGGCATTCCGCTTCGTCGAGAATACCTTGCCGGTGAAATTGTGCCGCGTCCTCGAGGATCGCGGGGATGTCCAGCCGGTCTTGGCTCATGGCCGATTGCGCCTGTTTCACGGTATCGCTCCCGGTAAAATCCAGCTCGAATTTTCAAAGCTATTGAATCGCTCTTAAATACACGGTTGCGCGCGCAGCATCAACCCGCTTAAGTTGCACGCCTTGCCGCCGTCCGGCTGATCCAAAGGTCTCGGCTCCGGCCATCCTGCCGGACGCGGCTGGTTATGCCGAAGCCGCCGAGGAAAATTGCCCAAACGCGCAGATTTGCCGCAGGACAGCGTTAACAGGCGATGACCTATCCTGGGGGCTTATCAACTTATTGTCTTTCGCAGCACTTGCCTCTATAGAGGTGGTTTGAACACCCCGAGTGACGAAGGTTCGCGAGCGCATGGGCGCCGCACAGCCGCGTTCACCTAGCACATAAGAGAAGACCATGGCGGAGCTTATTGAATTGAAGGCAACCGCACGCGAAGGAACTGGCAAGATGGCCAATCGCGTGCTCCGGGCGCAGAAACTCGTTCCTGCGGTCGTTTACGGCGGCGAGGCCGAGCCCGAGAACGTCGCGCTCGACTACAAGGCCGTGCATCTGAACTATCTAACCGGGCACTTCCTGACGACGGTCTTCATGCTGGACGTCAACGGCAAGAAAGAGCGCGTGATCCCGCGCGAGGTGCAGGTCGATCCGGTGCGCGATTTCCCGATTCATGTGGATTTCATGCGCGTCGGCAAGTCCTCGCGGATCGACGTGGCCATCCCGGTCCATTTCATCAACGAGGAAGCTTCGCCCGGACTGAAGCGCGGCGGCGTACTGAACGTCGTGATGCACGAGATCGAGTGCTCCTGCCCGGCGGACGCGATCCCGGAGAGCATTACCGTGGATCTCACCGGCCTCAACATCGGCGACAGCGTGCACATTTCGTCTGTGAAGTTGCCGGAGGGCATCAAGCCCGTGATTACTGGACGCAACTTCACGGTGGCTGCGGTTGCCGGGTCTTCCGCGCTCAAGCCTGAGGCCTCACCTGAAGCCGCCGCCGAGGAGGCGAAGGAAGAATAACGTCACGTTTTTTGCATCCGGTCCGGCATTGGTGGTGGTAGAGACGGGAAACGGGTCATGAAACTGATCGTCGGACTGGGTAATCCAGGCGAGAAATACGCGGGCAACCGGCATAATATCGGCTTTATGGCGGTTGACGAGATCGCGCGCGGCTATACGTTCGGGCCCTGGAAGAAGCGCTTCCAAGGGCTGGCCGCCGAGGGGCAGATCGGCACCGAAAAGTGCATTCTGCTCAAACCCGCGACCTATATGAACGAGAGCGGGCGCGCGGCCGGCGAGGCCATGCGGTTCTATAAGTTGAGCCCCGCGGACGTGATCGCCATCCACGACGAGCTCGACCTGAAGGCGGGCACGGTGCGTGTGAAGGTTGGCGGCGGCAATGCCGGGCATAACGGCTTGAAGTCGCTCTCCGCCTATATCGGCAACGATTACAAGCGCGTGCGCTTAGGCATTGGGCATCCGGGCGACAAGGCGCTGGTCGTCCATTACGTGCTGCAGGACTTCGCCAAGGCGGACCGGGAATGGCTTGTGCCGTTCCTGGATGGCATTGCGCGGGGCATGGACCGGCTCGTCGAGGGCGGAGATGCCGCTTTTTTAAGTGAAGCCGCCCGTGGGCGCGTGGCGGCGAAAATGAACGGTGCCGCAGCTCCCGTTGCTGCAAAAGCAGGCAAAGAAGCGCCTAAAATTGAGGCAAAGCCTAAGATCGAGGCAGCGCCTAAGGCCGAAGCAGCTCCGAAACCGGAGAAGAGCCTGGCGGCGGAGGTCGCGGCAGCCGTTGCGGCTTCGACGCCGCCAACCAAGGTTGCGGCGGCTGTGCATGGAGGAGCTTACGGCGGCGCGGTTTCAAAGGCGGTCTTCCTGCCCGAGCCTGAGCCAGCCAAGGCACCGGTTGCCGAAGCCGCACCAGTAGCACCCGCAGCCGTGAAGGAGGCTCCCGTCCAGCCTGCGCCTGCGGCGGCTGCTCCGGCAGCGGCACCGGCGAAAGAGCTTCCCGCGAAGGAGGCTCCGGCCAAACCCGCTGCGCCGGCCGCAGCCGCCGCGCAGACGCCGGCTTCCGCAAAGAAGAAGGGCAGCTTCTGGCGCTGGCTGTTCCACGCGCCCCACGGCTCCGGCCACTAAAGGAACTCAAGACAGAAATTCCATGGGCTTCAAATGCGGCATCGTTGGATTGCCAAACGTTGGCAAATCCACTCTCTTTAACGCGCTCACGCAAACCGCGGCGGCGCAGGCGGCCAACTATCCGTTCTGCACCATCGAGCCGAATGTGGGCGAGGTCTCGGTGCCGGACGAGCGGCTCGACAAGATCGCGCTCATCGGAAAGTCGGCGCAGATCATCCCCACGCGGCTGACCTTCGTCGACATCGCGGGGCTCGTGCGCGGCGCATCCAAGGGCGAGGGCCTCGGCAACCAGTTCCTGGCCAATATCCGCGAGGTTGACGCCATCGCCTATGTGCTGCGCTGCTTCGAGGATGGCGACGTGACCCATGTCGAGGGACGCGTCGATCCGATTGCGGACGCGGAGACGGTCGAGACCGAGTTGATGCTCGCCGATCTGGAGAGCCTGGAGCGGCGTCGCGCGGGCGTCGAGAAGAAGGCTAAAGGCGCGGACAAAGAGGCGAAGGCGCAGCTCGCGCTGATCGATATCGCGCTAAAATATGTATCCGAAGGCAAGCCCGCGCGGCTGGCGCTCCCGGAAATTCCGGAGACGGAGCACCGGCTGTTCCGGCAATTGCAGCTCCTGACCGGAAAGCCGGTGCTCTACGTCTGCAATGTGGACGAAGGACATGCCGCGACGGGGAACGGGCATTCGAAGAAGGTTTTCGACCGCTTCGGGCCGGAGGGCGCTGAGATTGTGGTGATCTCGGCGAAGATCGAGGCCGAGGTGGCGCAGCTCGAAGCGGACGAGCGGCAGATGTATCTGGCCGATCTGGGCCTTGAGGAGCCGGGGCTCAACCGGCTGATCGCGGCGGGCTATCACCTCCTGGGCCTCATTACCTACTTCACGGTTGGCCCGAAGGAAGCGCGTGCCTGGACTATCGAGAGGGGCACCGTAGCACCGGGCGCGGCGGGCGTGATTTACACGGACTTCGAGAAAGGCTTCATCCGCGCCGAAACCATCGCCTACAACGATTTCGTGACGCTGGGCGGCGAGGCGGGCGCCAAGGAAGCCGGGAAGATGCGGCTGGAAGGCAAGGAATACACCGTGCAAGACGGCGATATCATGCACTTCCGCTTCGCGAATTAGCCATCGCCGCCGCGCGCGGCACGATGCTGGTACCCCGTGAAGCCGCGCAGATGCTTGGCAAACACGGGAAGAAGGCGGACGGGGCTGCTGAATTCCTTCTTGCCGAGGGCGCTCAGTTGCGATTGCCGCCGAATGCAATAATATTCTTGATTGATTTGTTGTTGCGCGGTCTGGCGTAACCCTATTTCTTGACCGTTTGCAGTTTGAATACTTCGCCCTCCATACGGGAGGGCTGGAAAAATTTTCCGCGACAGGGATAATGGATGTGACAAATTCGGCTGCCCTCGCAAATGAAATACCGCCCAGGGAATTTTCTTCCTCCGCAAGCCAGAATACCAGGCTGGCCGGAATTGGTGCCATCGTCTATGGCACTGCCTGGCCAGACTGGATGTCCGCGCTTTCGCCCCAATCCCGCGTGTGGGACGGGGTTTCCGGGGTCAGAAGCGTGATTATGGTGCCCGCTTCGCCCGCTCCGGTAATTCCCGCGCCGCCGGCGGAGATTTCCCAGGTGGTGGTGCTCCCCCTCCTCGAAGCCGATATCCGGAACCGCCCCAGGGCATTCCCGTCGCTTGCCCCGGACGAGCGGGCCCTGGATACCTTCGGAGACAAAGCGAAGTTTCAGGCGTACGTCCAGGAAAACGGCCTTGCGGACCTTTGTCCGGAACATTATCCCAGCCCGGCGGAGGCGCGGTTTCCCTGTTTCCTCAAACGGACCGCGCTTTGGGCTGGGCAGGGCATAGCGGCGGTGGAAGCGGCGGAAGAGTTGCAAAGCCTGCTGGAGCAGCCGCCCTGGCAGGGCCAACCCTATATTCTCCAAGCCATGGCTGAAGGCGAAGGCGAGTTCGTCACCCATTGCGTCTGCAAGAATGGGAAGATCCTCTGGCACACGTCCTATTACTGTATGCTTCCTCCTGGTGAGCTTATCCGGCATGGCACCGCCGCTCAGTCCATCTACCGGGCCACCATTTGCGAGACAGGGCTGGGGCATATGCAGCGGTTCCTGGAACCGCTCAATTATACCGGCCCTTGCAATATCGATTACAAACTCAGCGCGGATGGGCGATTGCAGATCCTGGAGATCAACCCGCGCCTTGGCGGATCGCTCATGCTGCCGCCGCATATGGCCGATCTCCAGGCGGCGTTGTCCTGCATTATCGAAAACGCGCTGCAAGCTTAGGCCTGGATACACCGCGTTGCAGCAGCGGGGCATTTTTTGCGGAAAACGGCAATCCAGACACTTGCGCCAGCGCCGGCGCCGCTGAAGCTTCGCACCATGAGGGATGATTCGAAGCCGATGCTGGACGCCGCGGGCGATTTGTTGGGCGCAATCGAGGGGCGGCGCTTCGGCGCGATCCTGGCCGATCCGCCCTGGCAGTTTCAGAACCGCACCGGCAAAATGGCGCCCGAGCATGGGCGGCTTAATCGCTATGCCACGCTGACGCTGGATGAGATCAAGGCGCTGCCGGTGGCGGAGGCGGCGGCGGATACGAGCCATCTCTATCTCTGGGTGCCGAATGCGCTGCTGCCCGATGGGCTCGCGGTGATGGAGGCTTGGGGGTTCAGCTACAAGTCCAACATCGTCTGGCACAAGATCCGCAAGGATGGCGGACCCGATGGGCGCGGCGTCGGCTTCTATTTCCGCAATGTGACGGAGATTTTGCTGTTCGGCGTGCGCGGCAAGAATGCGCGGACGCTGCAGCCGGGACGGCGGCAGGTGAATTACCTGGCGACGAGGAAACGCGAGCACAGCCGCAAGCCGGACGAGCAATATGCGCTGATCGAGGATTGCTCGCCGGGCCCGTTTCTGGAGCTGTTCGCGCGTGGCGTCCGCAAGGGGTGGGAAAGCTGGGGGCTGGAGGCCAACGGCGAGTACGAGCCGCATTGGGCGACTTATAAGCATGCTACGCCAAAGGCTGAGGCAGTTGACGCGAAGCCCCCCTCACCCCAGCCCTCTCCCGCGAGGGGAGAGGGGGCCGGGTGTGCCCGTGCAGATGGCGTGCCCCTCCCTGGCGGAAGGGATGTTCAAAAGCCGCTAACGGTATTGGAGCTCTGCGCGGGGGCGGGCGGGCAGGCGCTGGGGCTGGAGCAGGCTGGGTTCGCGCATACGGCGCTAATCGAAATCGACGCGGATGCGTGCCGGACGCTTCGGCATAACCGTCCAGAATGGAATGTCATAAAGGGCGACATTACGGAGTTCGATGCGAAGCCTTACCGGGGCGTGGACCTTATGGCGGGGGGCTTGCCGTGCCCGCCGTTCTCGGTGGCCGGCAAGCAGCGCGGCGAAGCCGACGAGCGCAATCTGTTTCCGGCGGCGTTCCGCATCATCCAGGAAGTGCAGCCCAAGGCGGTGATGATCGAAAACGTGCGCGGCCTGCTCGACGCACGCTTCGCCTATTACCGCGAGCTGATCGTGGAGCGGCTCAAGGCGCTGGGCTACGATACGCGCTTCGAACTTCTCAACGCCTCGAATTTCGGGGTGCCGCAGAACAGGCCGCGCGTTTTCATCGTGGGCTTGCGGCCGGAATGCGCCGCCGCGTTCAAGACGCCGGAAAAGAAGCCGCCCGAGACTTTCGTTGGCGACGCGCTTTACGGGCTGATGAAGGCCGATGGCTGGCGGGGCGCGTGCGAGTGGCGGAGAATTGCGCAGGGCATCGCGCCTGCCGTCGTTGGCGGGTCGAAGAAACATGGCGGGCCTGACCTTGGGCCGACGCGGGCGCGTGCCGCCTGGGCCAAGCTCGGCGTCGATGGGCGCGGGCTTGTGCTCAAACCGCCGGCGCGGGATTATGCGGGATTCCCGAGGCTCACCGTACAAATGGCGGCGAAGATCCAGGGCTTCCCGGAAGACTGGGTGTTCACCGGCGGCAAGACTGCGGCGTACCGGCAGGCGGGCAATGCACTGCCGCCCCCGCTGGCGTTCGCTGTGGCGCAGGCGATCCATTCGGCGCTTCAGGCTGGCGGGGCGGCCGGCAAAAAGCTAGCCGCGGGCA
>CAVYEY010000022.1:0-128011 GCA_963767435.1 uncultured Alphaproteobacteria bacterium | reverse complement strand
TACGAGGATACGGCGGAAAAGAAGAAGCAATATTCCGACCGCTATTTCAAGACCTTCCATCTTTCTACCTTGAAGGCGGAACGCATGGCGGAGATCCTGAAAGCGTCCATGGAGATCAAGACGCTCGTCGCCAACAACGATCTCGGCACCATTCAGGTCCGCGAGACGCGCGACACGCTTGAGGTGGTTGAAAAGCTGATCGCCTCCAACGACAGGAAGCCCGCGGAAATACTGCTGAACGTAGAGGTGCTCGAACTCGATGCCAACAAGGCCTCCCAGGTCGGCATCGACACGGTAGCCAGATCAGCGTCCAGACGCCGCAAATCAGTTGTTTTGAGCAATCCCCTCGATGACCGTGAAATATACAAGCAATCTTTTTCACGGCTCTCAGGTCTTGTGCGAAGCTTTTGTCACGCTGCCCACCGTGACGCTCAACTACCTGAAGAGCAACACCGACGCGCGCACGCTATCGAATCCGCGCGTGCGCACGGTGGACGGCCAGCCCGCGAAAATCCATGTCGGCGACAAGGTGCCGCTGCAATCCGCCACCATCCAGCAAGCCACCGGCCAAAGCAGCACGATGTACGAATACCACGACATCGGCATCAAGCTCGACGTGCTGCCGAAATATCATCTGGACAACTCGATTTTCGTCGATCTCAATATCGAGGTCAGCTCGCTTGGCCAAAATCTCGGCACGAGGCACAGCCTGCCTATGCGATTGGCACGCGCAACGTCCATACGACCATGATTTTGCGTGAGGGCGAGACCGCCGTGATGGGCGGGCTGATCAGCGAAGACGGAGTCGCACAGCCTAGCGGCATTCCCGGCATCAGCGGAGCAAGCCTTATCGGACGCCTGTTCGCGAATGTGGGGGATACAGGAAACCGGACGGAGCTTTTGCTCACCATCACGCCGCGGCTCGTCGCTCGCAATCCCTGCCCGGACGGTCGAACACCGATTTCTATAGCGGCACCGAGGGCAGCTTATTCGACCAAGGCGAAATACGATTTCCTGAAGCAGAAGCCTATCACGGCCACGCCGCCGAAATACCGCATGAACCCCGGCAACAAGAAGCCGGCGGAGAGGCAAGCGCGGCCGGTGAGCGGGCGAGGTACAAACGGCGAACTACCCAAAGGTAATTCAGGGTGCGACGGTGCAGTAAAATGGCCTTGCCTTTCCGCCCAGGCTTTTACCCGTGTTTCGCGCGGCACTTCCCTGATGGAGATGGTGGTTGTCCTGGCGATCCTTTCGCTGCTGGCCGCGCTGGCGACGCCCTATGCGCGGATGAGCATCAAGCGCGAGAAGGAAATTCAGCTGCGCGAGACGCTGCGCACGGTCAGGACCGCGATCGACCGGTTTCATGCCGATATGGAAGGCGCCGCCGCAACAAGAAGGAAAACAAATACATCAGCGAAAACGGCTATCCGCTGTCTCTTCAGGTTCTGGTTGAAGGGGTCGAAAAGCCGGGCGGAGATCAAGCGGCGGGAGACAAAGCCCGCAGGAGAGAAGAAGAAAAAGCGCTATTTGCGCTCGCTGCCCCAAAATCCCTTCGCTCCCGCGGCACTCCGCTCGAAGCGCAGTGGACCTTTGTGGGCTACCTGCGGGAGGCGTCGCGCTTGCCGTCCTCCTCCTACGGCACGACCCTGGCGGAGGCCCAGAAGTCCACAAGGACGACATTTACGATCTGCACGCCGTGACGCAGGAGACCGCACATTGACGGGACGCATTATGCCGATTGGTAGGAGAAGCGGCCCGGCTCGCCCGCGCTGCGCGCCGGCCGCGGGAATGAGGGCTTCACCCTCATGGAGATGGTGATCGTCCTGGCCATCATCGGCATGCTGGCCGCCATCGTTGCGCCGTCGGTCGTGTCCGCGCTGACCCGCGCGCGGGAGGCCGCCCTTCATGCAAGATCTCAAAATCATGCGCAAGCTGATCGACGATTATTACGGCGACAAGGGCGTGTTTCCGCCTTCGCTCAAGGCGCTGGCCGAGAAAGGCTATCTTCGGGCAATTCCCGGCGATCCGGTGAACGCGAACAAGCCCGAGTGGAAAGCGGTGCTCGCCAAGGAGGGCGGCGTCTCGGATGTCCACTCGCTCTCCGATGAGAAGGGCTCGAACGGCATCCCCTATTCCAAGTGGTAAGATGAGCGGACGAACATCAAAGGCCTGCTAACACCTTCCGGCTGATGCTGGTCATCCTCTCTGGCACTGGCCTTTGGAGCTGGTCAGCTTGAGGTTCCCAAAGCTATCGGCAAGAGCGCGATAAGGAAGAAGAACTGCTCTTCCGGGGGCTAGACTATCTGAAAGCCATCAGGGCATTGAGACCGCAAGCACCACCGAAAAGCGCTTTCCCCGGAGGCTGCGCGAGCTGCTTTCCGACCCGAGGTCGAAAGGGCGCCGGTTCATCCGCCAACTTTAGAAGGACCCCATGACCGGCCGCGATTTCGATCCGATCCTCACCCCGTAAGGCACCATTTCGGGCGTGGTCAGCGCGAGCAAGGACATCCCCTTCCGGACGGTAGATTTCGACAAGGAACTCCAACGCTTCGACCAGGCGATAACCTATACGGATTGGCGTTTCGACGCCAAACCAAGGGCGGCAACGGAAGCCCCCGGCAACACCGGTGGCCAGCAGGGGGCAAATCCGGCTCCAGCCGGCCCTTGCAAAAAGCCCTCAGCAGGCAGCCGGTCCCGAGGCCCAGCAGCGGGCAAATCGGCCGCCAGCCGCTTCCAGCCCTTGATTAGCGGACGCGCCGCCGCATTCGATCCCCATTCCGCCGAAGCAGACTGCAGCGCTATCCCTGCTTATGGCGCCGCTGAAGCACGAGAAAAGCGCGCACGGAGGGGCCGTTGCGCTCCAGCGAAACACGCTCGACTGCCACGAACTCGTTGAGGCCCGACAGCTCCGCAATGAACCTGCGCAAGTTGGCGTATGAGCCTTGAGGAAGAACTCGTATTCGTCGGACTTTTCAACCGCTTTGCTCCGCGTTTCGCGAAGAAAATTGCGCAATGGTCACTCCAGTTCGTGCAACGAGCGCCTCGATATCGCGCACGAACTCCGGCTCCGGCTTGGTTTGGCTTAGCTTCGCTTCCAGCGCCTCCACTTCGATGAGACGGTCTGCCAGTAATCCTGGGCCAGGTGCGCGCGGTATTTGAGTTCGCGCAACTCCATCGCCGCCGTTTCCAGGCCTACCTCCGCAGCAGTGGCTTCAAGGCGTGCCCTGTCTGCCAAACGGCACCCCGGCCACGCCGCCAATCCCGCCGCGGCAAGGCCAAGCGCCACGAGCGCGGCAATAACCAGCGGTGGCGGGCCACATGTTGCACCACTGCTGTTACGCCCGTCATGCGCGCGCTCTCCAGAAACCGGAGCTTATGGACAGCCTGACCTGAAATTGCGTTGTGCCGTCCTCGGAGCGCCAGCCTGCTTTTTATCGACGAGGCGCACGGTCTTGAAGGATGGGCTTTTGCTGGCTGCATCAAAACACACGTCGATTGCTTCGCTCGACGCGGATACGGCGACGAGTTCGAGCGCGCGGGGAATGCGGTCGTGATCGAGATTTTGCAGGGCGACAGTGCCGGGCATCAGCTCTTCGAGCGCCGCGAGCACGCTCGTTGACGCGGGGCTTGCGCGAAATCCAGCGCGTTCAGCGATGCGATACGCCCCCGCAATGCGGCGATGGCGGCGGCGCGGGGGTCTGGAAGTCCTGCTTACGCAACGCCTCCGCTTCGACTCGCTGCGGTCTCCGACATGATGTCCGCTCACTTATGCTTTGGTACAATATGGCTCTCAAAGACACGGGCCCCGCCGGCATCGCGGCTCCGGCCGCGGCAGCCCCGGCGACGGCGGCGGCGGCACGCGAGGCGTTACGCAAATCGCGCGAAAATTCGCTACTGGAAACTGGATGCGCGTGCTCATGGTTTCGCCGTCACGATTGGCTGCCCCAGCGGCCTTGACCGGCTGGCCAGCGCGAAAGTTTCATCCCCTCCCCAAGGGGCGGGGCCTGTGGAACAGCGCATCCCAATCTGGGCCATCGGCGTAACGGCAACGGGGGCAGTGTCATGGCCAACGATCCGGGCGTAGCGGAATAGCCGCGCCGCCATCCTTCCTCTGCCTCTTGCGCCTCTCCGTCATCCCGCGCACCGCAAAGGACGACGTGCACCACCGCTTTTGCGCGTCCCACACCAGCACGGTGTGCAATCCGCCCCGCCCATCAGCACCATGACCCGGCGCCTCACCTCGCGCGTATCGGTTTCGGCAAAGCGCAGCATGTAGTCTGGCGCGATCTCGTCCGCATGGAGGCCGCGCGTTGCCAGCGCCGCCTTGATGCGCGCGAGAAGGACCCGCTGTACGCCGACGCAAAGCACGGCTTCTCCGCCGCTTTTCGACCTGCCCAGCGGGCTGTCCAGAACCGCGAAGGCGCCGGATCGAGCCGGAATTCGCGGCAAAAACGCTGCGAGACCAGGAGCGTGCGGTCCTTCGGCGCCTTGGGCAGCTTGGCGAACGGCATGATTGCGGTACGCAACATAGGCGCCCGCATAGGCCAACGCTCACATAGGGCGAGGCGAGCCTGCGGCGGGGAAGGATTTGGCCGAGCACCTCGGATATGGCGGCGGCCAGACCGGCACCCGCTTTGCCTTCAAAGCCGCTGTTGCTTCGGCAGGGGTTTTTGGGCACGCCCCGCCATCCACGCCCCATGGACATGCGAAACGCCAATACGCAAAACACAGTGAGATCGAAGTATTAGCCGTCCCATGCAGGCAGCGCCTGACGCGTTCACGGCGGCGGGTGGAAGCTCCGGCCCTCGCTGCTAACCGCTGGGAACCTTCATATCAAGTGACCCGGACGACTTCTTGCAGCGAGGTTATCCCCTGGCGAGCCTTGTCCAGCGCCGCTTCCCTCATCTCCCTGAAACCGGTTTTGAGCGCCGCGCGCCGCATCTCCTCCGTGGAGCTGCGGGCGACGATCATCTCCTTGATTTCCGGGTTGAGCATCAGGATTTCGGCGGTGACGGTCCGGCCCAGATAGCCCGCGTTGAAGCAGGATTTGCACCCGCGCGCCTCTACCAAGTCCCGCGGGCGAACGCTGGATCGTCGAAGCCCAGCCCTGCGATCTCCTCGGGACTATAGATGCGCGGCCGTGCGCAATTCGGGCAAAGCCGCCGCAACAGGCGCTGCGCCACGACGCAACTGAGCGCCGCGACCAGTTCATGCAGGTCGATCTCCATATGCGTGAAGCGGGATATCACGTCGAAAGCGTTGTTGGCGTGCACCGTGGTGAACACGAAATGCCCCGTCAGCGCCGCCTGCACCGCGATGGAGGCCGTTTCCCTGTCGCGGATCTCGCCCACCATGATCTTGTCCGGGTCGTGCCGCAAAATGGAGCGCAAGCCCGCGCGCGAAGGTCAGCCCCTTCTTCTCCGCCACGGGAATCTGCAAAATGCCCGGCAGCTCGTACTCGACCGGATCCTCGATGGTGATGATCTTCTCTTCGGGCGTGCTGAACTCGGAGAGGCAAGCATAAAGCGTCGTGGTCTTGCCCGAGCCCGTAGGCCCCGTCACCAGCAGCATCCCCGCCGGGGAGCGCGCAAGCCGGGCCAGCGCGGCACGGTCCTTCTCCTCATAGCCAAGCGCCTCCAGGGTCAGCGACTTGCGCTTGTCCATGAGGTTGGCCTTGTCGAGCACGCGGATAACGATGTCCTCGCCATGCACGCCCGGCAGCACCGAGACGCGGAAATCGATGTCGCCCTGCCGCCCGCGCAGCCGGAACCGCCCGTCCTGGGGCACGCGGTGCTCGGCGATGTCGAGGTCGGCCATGACCTTGATGCGCGATACAAGCGTAGTCTGATAGGCGGGGTCGAAGGGGCCAAGCGCGCGAGAGAGCACGCCATCGACGCGGAAATCGACCGACACGCCATCGGCAGCCGAATGGATGTGGATATCGCTCGCCTGTTTTTGCAGCGCCGCGCGGATCATCTCGTTCACCAGCCTGACGATAGGCGCATCGTCGCCGCCGAACGCTTCGAGATCGATAATCTCGGCGCTGCCTTCCTTGGTTTCGCGGACGATGGCAAAGCCGAATTCGGCCGTTACATCGTCGAGCACCTGCTGGCCGTCGTCGCACTTCTTGAGCAGATCGCCGATGGCCTCGGGCGTACTCACCACGAACACGATCTCGCATTGCGAAAGCACGCTAAGTTTTTGCTCAAGCTCGAAATCGTCCGGCCGGCTGGTGGCGACGACGAGCACATTGCCTTCGGTCCGCAACGGTACAACCCCCAGCCGCCGCGCATCGGTGGCGGAAAGGCGCAAAAGCGCCTCGGGCGGAATTCTCGCTGCCCTCAAGTTCGTCGAAGGGCAGGCCGAATTTTGCAGCGATTTGCGGTCGTCACTTGATGAGTTCCGTCAAAGTGAAGATGGGAAGATACATCGCGATGACCACGCCGCCGACCAGAAAGCCTGCGATCAGCAGCACCGCGGGTTCCATCATGCTTGTGAGCCGGCCCAGGCTGTTGGCCAGCTCCTCGTCCTGTTGAGCGGCGACGGCGGCCAGCATTTTGTCGAGGCTGGCACTGGCTTCGCCCGCCTCGATCATCTTGAGCGCCATCGGGCGGAACAGCCCGCTCTCCGCCAGCGCTTTGCCGAGCGGCCTGCCTTCCTTAATGGCCTGATTGGCTCGGACGAGAACGTCTGCGAAATAGCGGTCGTCCAGGCTGGAACCCGCCACGGTAAGCGCTCTTGTGACCGTGGCTCCCGATGAGATCAAGATCGAAAGCATCCGCGCGGTGGCCGCCGCCGCCGATGCCCGCCTGAAATGCCCGAACACCGGGACCCAGAGCAGCGCTTTGTCGCGCGCAATGGCACCTTCGCGTGTCGCGGTCCAAAGCCGGTCTCGTTGTCAGCATCGCCTCCATCTGGCTCCTCGACCGGCTTTGGACCGCGACACGCGAAGGTGCCATTGCGCGCGACAAAGCGCTACTCTGGGTCCCGGTGTTCGGGCATTTCAGGCGGGCGTCGGCGGCGGCGGCCACCGCGCGGATGCTGTCGATCTTGATCTCATCGGGAGCCACGGTCACAAGAGCGCTTACCGTGGCGGGTTCCAGCCTGGACGACCGCTATTTCGCAGACGTTCTCGTCAAAGCCAATCAGGCCATTAAGGAAGGCAGGCCGCTCGGCAAATCGCTGGCGGCGAGCGGGCTGTTCCGCCCGATGGCGCTCAAGATGATCGAGGCGGGCGAAGCCAGTGCCAGCCTCGACAAAATGCTGGCTGCCGTCGCCGCTCAACAGGACGAAGAGCTTGCCAACAGCCTGGGCCGGCTTACAAGCATGATGGAACCCGCAGTGCTGCTGATCGCAGGCTTTCTGGTCGGCGGCGTGGTGATCGCGATGTATCTTCCCATCTTCACTTTGACGGAACTCATCAAGTGACGCCGCAAATCGCTGCAAAATTCGGCCTGCCCTTCGACGAACTTGAGGGAACGGAGAATTCCGCCCGAGGCGCTTTTGCGCCTTTCCGCCACCGATGCGCGGCGGCTGGGGGTTGTACCGTTGCGGACCGAAGGCAATGTGCTCGTCGTCGCCACCAGCGGCCGGACGATTTCGAGCTTGAGCAAAAACTTAGCGTGCTTTCGCAATGCGAGATCGTGTTCGTGGTGAGTACGCCCGAGGCCATCGGCGATCTGCTCAAGAAGTGCGACGACGGCCAGCAGGTGCTCGACGATGTAACGGCCGAATTCGGCTTTGCCATCGTCCGCGAAACCAAGGAAGGCAGCGCCGAGATTATCGATCTCGAAGCGTTCGGCGGCGACGATGCGCCTATCGTCAGGCTGGTGAACGAGATGATCCGCGCGGCGCTGCAAAAACAGGCGAGCGATATCCACATCCATTCGGCTGCCGATGGCGTGTCGGTCGATTTCCGCGTCGATGGCGTGCTCTCTCGCGCGCTTGGCCCCTTCGACCCCGCCTATCAGACTACGCTTGTATCGCGCATCAAGGTCATGGCCGACCTCGACATCGCCGAGCACCGCGTGCCCCAGGACGGGCGGTTCCGGCTGCGCGGGCGGCAGGGCGACATCGATTTCCGCGTCTCGGTCCTGCCGGGCGTGCATGGCGAGGACATCGTTATCCGCGTGCTCGACAAGGCCAACCTCACGGACAAGCGCAAGTCGCTGACCCTTGAAGCGCTCGGCTACGAGGAGAAGGACCGTGCCGCGCTGGGCCGCCTTGCGCGCTCCCCGGCGGGCTTGCTGCTGGTGACGGGGCCAACGGGCTCGGGCAAGACCACGACGCTTTACGCTTGCCTATCCGAGTTCAGCAAGCCCGAAGAAAAAGTAATCACCATCGAAGATCCGGTCGAGTACGAGTTGCCGGGGATATTGCAGATTCCCGTGGCCGAGAAGAAGGGGCTGACCTTCGCGCGGGGCCTGCGCTCCATTTTGCGGCACGACCCGGACAAGATCATGGTGGGCGAAATCCGCGACCGGGAGACGGCCTCCATCGCGGTACAGGCGGCACTGACGGGGCACTTCGTTTTCACCACGGTGCACGCCAACAACGCTTTCGACGTCATTTCCCGCTTTACGCATATGGAGATCGATCTGCATGAGCTGGTCGCGGCGCTCACCTGCGTGGTGGCGCAGCGGCTGTTGCGGCGGCTCTGTCCGCATTGCGCACGGCCGCGCATATTCCGCGCCGATGAGATCGCTGCTTTGGGTTTCGACGATCCGGCACTCGCCCGCGAGACTTGGTATGATGCACAGGGCTGCGAAATCCTGCTTCAATACAGGCTATCTTGGCCGGACCGTCACCGCCGAAATTCTGATACTTACCCCGGACGCCAAGGAGATGATCGTCGCCCGGCGGTCCACCGACGAACTGCGGCGCGTGGCACTCAAAACCGGCTTCAGGGAGATGAGGGACGCGGCGCTGGACAAGGCGCGCCAGCGGATCACCTCGCTTCAAGAGGTTGTCAGAGTCACCTGATATGAAGGTTCCCAAGCGGTTAGCAGCAAGGGCCGGAGCTTCCACCCGCCGCCGGGAACGCGATGAGGCGCAGCCAGCATGGGACGGCTAATACATCAATCTTACTGTATTTTGCGTATTGGCGCTTCGCAGATCCAAGGAACCTGGATGGAGGGGCCTGCCCAAAAACCGGTTGCCGAAGCAACGGCATCTTTTGAGGGCAAAGAGGGTGCAAATCTTGCAGCCGGCATTCCTTGCGGTTCTGGGCCAAATCCTTCCGCGCCGCAGGCTCGCCTCGCCTTATGTGAGCGTTGGCCTATCGGGCACCTATTTGCGTACCGCCATCCTGAAATTCGCCAAGCTGCCGCAATCTCCGAAAGACCGCGCGCTTCTGACCTCGCAACGTTTCTGCCGCGAATACCGCCTCGATCCAGGCGCCTTCGCGGTCACCGGTAGCGCGCTTGGCCCGTCGAAAAGCGGAGAAGCCGTTCTATGCGTTGCGGTCCCGCGAGCCCTTCTGACTGAGATTCATGCGGCGCTGGCCGCCCACGGCCTCTACCCGGACGAGATAGCGCCCGAGTTCATGCTGCGCTTCGCGGAGGCCGATACGCGCGGGATCGAAGCGCCGGGTCTGGCGCTGATGAGTGACGCGGACGGCGCCACTGTGCTAGTTTGGGATGCGCAAAGGACGGTCGTGCACGTCTCCTCGGTCCCAACCATGGCGGAGGGCCAAGAAGCAGAGCGCAGGATGGCCGCGCGGATATTCCGCTATGCAAAGATCGTCGGTTCTGAGACCGGCCCGGTTTCCTTCTACACCGGCGGGGGAGACTGGGAGGCGTTTTTTCGAGTGCCTGGGCTGCTTGGCGATGGGGTGAAACTCTTGCGCTGGCCGGGCGGCCATGGCCGTTGGGCCGGTGTTTCATGACGGCGGGATTATGAGCACGCGAATTCAATTGCCGGTTGCAAACTTTTCACGCGATTTGCGGACTGCTTCGCGCGCCGCTACCGCTGCCGCCGCCCTGGCCGCGGCTGGAATCTCGATTGCAATCATAGCCTTAATATTCGAAAGCCAATCGTACCGCGAGACCCGCGAGCGGACGATTGCGCAGGCCGCCGCCCTTACGGTTGAGGCGCAGGGGCTGCGTCAGCAGGAATTACAGAACCCGGACGCCGCAGCGATTACCGGCCTGCGCCGGCGCATAGCGGCGCTGAACTCTTTGGATTTCGCGCAGGCGCCCGGTGTCATCGGTGTGCTTGCGGCACTTGAGGAACTGATGCCGGGTCCGGTTGCGCTGCAAAACCTCGATTACGACCGCACACACGGCGCACTTGACCTTGTTGCGGTATCGGAGTCCAGCGACGAATTGACGGCGTTCTTCGATGCCGCCACCAAAAGCCCGGCCTTCAAGTCCGTGCGCCTGATCGATAAGAAGCAGGCCAGCACCGCGGAGGATGGCGCGGCGCAATTCCAGGTCCGGCTTACCATAACTCCCGCTTCTGGAGAGCCGCGCGCATGACCGGAACAACCGCCATGGTGCAGCATGTGGCCCGCCAGCCGTCCGTTATCGCGGGGCTTGCTGCGTTTGCGCTCGCAGCTATGGTATTGGCGGCTGTGGCGGGACTTCTGTGGCTGCCGGTGCGCGCCGAAGCCACGCTTGCCGAGGCGGAACTGGACAAGGCCGCGACCGAACTGCGCGAGCTTAGATATCGCGCACGCCTCGCCCACGATTACACCAGCCGTCTGGCTGAGGTCGAGGCGCTGGAGGCAAAGCTAAGCCGGACCAAGTCGGAGCCCGAGTTCGTTCGCGATATCGAGGCGCTCGCTGGAAGAACAGGAGTGACGATTGCGCAATTTTCCTCGCGCAACGCGGAGCAAAGCACGGTTGCAAAGTCCGCCGATTTCGAGTTCTTCCTCAACGGTTCCTATTCCAACTTGCGCAGGTTCATTGCGGAGCTGTCGAGCCTCAACGAATTCGTGGCAGTCGAGCGTGTTTCGCTGGAGCGCAACGGCCCCTCATTGCGCGCCTTTCTCGTGCTTCAGCGTCGGCATAAGCAGGGATAGCGCTGCAGTCTGCTTCGGCGGAATGGGGATCGAATGCGGCGGCGCGTCCGCTAATCAAGGGCTGGAAGCGGCTGGCGGCGGATTTGCCCGCTGCTGGGCCTCGGGACCGGCTGCCTGCTGCGGGCTTCCGGGGCCGGCTGGAGCCCGGATTTGCCCCCTGCTGGCCACCGGTGTTGCCAGGGGGCTTAGCTGCCGCCCTTGGTTTTGCGTCGAAACGCCAGTCCCTATAGGTTAACGCCTGGTCGAAGTCTTGCAGTTCCTTGTCGAAATCTACCGTCCGGAAGGGAACGCCCTTGCTCCAGCTCACGACACCCGAAATGGTGCCTTCCGGGGTGCGGATCGGATCGAAATCGCGGCCGGTCATCGGGTCCTTATACAGTTGGCGGATGAACCGGCGCCCTTGCGTCCTCGGGTCGGAAATCAGTTCGTCCAGCTTGCGGGGAAAGCGCTTTTCGGTAGTGCTTGCGGTTTCGAATTCCTTGAGGGCCTTCAGATAGGCAAGCCCCCTGAACAGCAGTTCTTCTTCATTATTGCGTTTTTGCCGGTAGCTTTGAGAGCGCTCAAGCTGACCCGCTCCAAAGGCAATTGCCACGAGGATGACCAGCATCAGCGGAAAAGTGTAGCCGGCCTTAGATGACGTTCGTCCGCTCATCTTACCACTTGGAATATGGGATGCCGTTCAGGCCCTTTTGTTCGGATAGCGAGTGGACATCCGAAACGCCGCCCTCCTTGGCGATCGCCGCTCGCCACTCGATCTTGTTAGCGTTCACGGGATCGCCGGGAATGGCCCGCAGATAGCCCTGATCGGCAAGCGCTTTGAGCGAAGGCGGAAACACGCCCTTGTCGCCGTAATAGTCGTCGATCAGCTTGCGCAAGGTTTTAAGGTCTTGCATCAGTGCTGCCTCGCGCGCTCTGGTCAGCGCCGACATGACCGATGGCGCGACGATGGACGCCAGCACGCCGATGATGGCCAGGACAATCACCATCTCCATGAGGGTGAAGCCCCGGTTTCCGCGGCCCGGCGCGCATGAGCGGGCGATGCCGGGCGGCTTGCTCTTACCAATCGGCATAGCGCGTCCCATCGATGGCGATCTCCCGCGTCACTGCGTGTAGATCGTAGACATCGGTTGCCGTCTTTTGGGCCTCCGCAAGGGTGGTGCCATAGGAGGAAGCAGAAATCAGGGAACCCTCATGCTGGTAGTTCACGAGGGTCCATTGCTTCTCTAGCGGCGTACCGCGAGGCGCAAAGGGATTTTGGGGCAGCGAGCGCAAATAGCGTTTGAGCTTCTTCTCACCTGCGGGCTTTGCGTCTCCCGCCGCTTGATCTGCGGGCTTTTCGACCCCTTCGACAAGAACCTGAAGCGACAACGGATACCCATCTTCGCTGGCGTATTTGTTTTCCTTTTTGCCCTCCGCGCTTCCCGCGCCTCCAGCACTGCCCGCGCCTCCGGCACTGCCCGCACTTCCTTGCATGTCGGCATGAAACTTGTCGATGGCGATCCGGACCGTGCGAAGCGTTTCGCGCAGCTGAATTTCCTTCTCCCGCTTTATGCTCATGCGTGCATACGGCGTTGCCAGCGCGGCCAGGAGGGAAAGAATGGCCAGGACAACAACCATTTCCATGAGAGAGGACCCGCCCGGCTTGCGGGCAAGCACCCAGGCCGCCGCGCTATAGCGTATATCGCGGCTCTTTTTCACCAGAGCTACCTTTGGAAGTTGGCCGATTGCATGTCGCCTGCTCCACCAGCCGCGGCTTCGTCGGGCGCCGGGTTCTTGGTGTTCGGAGGCATATGGTATTTGGGCGGAGTACCTGTTACCGGGGTCCGCTTGAGGTATTCGTAAGGCCCGCCTTTGGCCGAATAGTTGTTTTCGGTGCCGCTGTAGAAATCCGTATTCGACCGCCCAGGCAGCGACTGCGAGCGTATCAGCCGCGGCGTAATGGTCAGCATCAGCTCGGTCCGGACGTTCTTGTCTCCGGCATTGTTGAACAGGCGGCCCAGAAGTCCCGTGTCGTTAACTCCGGGTATGCCGTTCAAGCTGTGAAATTCCTGCTCGCTGATCAGTCCGCCCAGCATGGCCGTCTCGCCCTCGCGCAAGATCATGGTCGTATGAACGTTGCGCGTCTGGATCGCATAGGCAGGTGCTGCCTGCGTGCCAAGATTTTGCCCAAGCGAACTCACTTCGATGTTCATATCGATGAAGATCGAATTGTCGAGGTGATATTTCGGCAGTACGTCGAGCTTGATGCCGACGTCGTGATATTCGTACATCACGCTGCTCTGGCCCGTCGCCTGCTGGATCGTCGCCGACTGCAGGGGAACCTTATCGCCCACATGAATTTTCGCGGGCTGCCCGTCCACCGTGCGAACACGCGGGTTCGACAGGGTGCGCGCATCGGTATTGCTCTTCAGATAGTTGATCGCCACCGTCGGCAGCGTGACGTAGGTTTCGCCCAGGAGCGGGGCGCCGTGAAGCAGGTCGCTGATCGTGCCGCCCGCAGCGCCGCCGGAAGTTGCGGAGGCCGCGGCGGCAGCGGATCCTTGTGGCGGCTGCACCGTGATTTGGCTGCCCCAGTCGATGCCGGCCTGGTCCACCTTGGAGGCATCCAGTTCCAGCACTTCGACATTCAGCATGATCTCCGCGGGCTTCCTGTCGTTGGTGGCAATCAGCTTTTCGATGACATCGAGCGTATCGCGCGTTTCGCGTATTTGAATGGTGCCAAGGTCGTTATTCGCAACCAGCGTCTTGATATCCATCGACGCCTTCAGGATCTCCGCCATCCGTTCCGCTTTCAAGGTCGACAGATGGAACGTCTTGAAATAACGGTCAGCATACTGCTTTTTCTTCTCAGGTGTATCTTCGTAGATCAAGAGTGAATTCGGACCAAGCACTTTATATGACGTATTACTCGACTGCAGTACCATGCTGAATGCCTGCTCAAAGCTTACATTCTTGGCACTGACGCTGACGTCCAAATTCTCCGTATTCTTATCGAAAACGAAATTCAAATTGTAAGGATCGCACAAAACCTTGAGCGCATCCTTAAGCTTGGCGTCGCGGAAATTGAGCGCGACTGGCGCGGCCGACTTGAATGCCGTCAGCACATAGCGTTGCTCCTCGTTCCGCTTCGAGCGGTCGAGGTCCAGAAGCTCCTTTTTTACGCTGGCGTTCTGGGTGTCGAGCGACGCAGCCCTTTGGAACAGCGTTTCCGCCAAGTCCGTATTGCCAACCGATTTCGCCCGCTGCGCTTCGACGTAAAGCCGGGTGACTTCCCTGCGCCCCAGCGCGGCCTGCCGGGCCTGCTGCAATTCCCCGTTGCCTGGCTGGGAGAGCAGCCCCAGATCATATTTGTCGATTGCCTCGTCGAAGCGCGCCTGCTTCGCGAACACAGTGCCAGCGATCAGGAAGTAGTCTGCGGCCTCCATCTCGGCCTTGTGCAGCTCTTGCTGATGGCTGGCGTCGTTGGAGGTCTTGTAGCGCTTGCGCAAATCCAGCACGGCCTGAACCCGCCGCTGGTCGTCGCCTGTTCCAGCCGCCGGAGACGCAACCGCGGCCGGTCCATCCAGGCCCGCAAGCCCTGCCAGCCCGCCATCCCCGGTCAAGCCCATGCCTGAGCAGCCCGTCAACAATGCCGAAAAAACGGCAAGAAACAAGAACTTGCGATACACTCTGTGTTCCACGTCAGTTGTCTTTGCGCTGACAAGCCCAAGCCGGGCGGGAAGCATTACGGCTGTTTCGAATTGGAACACGAGCGACGCGGCGCCCCGTGCCCCACAAAGGCAAACGCGATATTCCCACGGCTTTGAAGTAAGAACCTACCGTACCCCACAAGCCAAACATACCTGTCTCGAATTTTGAGCCAAAATTGGGGCCAGCAAGTGATTTACTTACAACAGCCGTAACGAGTGTTTATGGTTTTTACCGCTATCTAAGGTTGCATTACTTGTCCTTTTCGATCCGTCTGGCAATTTTTACCCATCGAAAGCTTCACAACCGCTTGCCGGCTATCAGTTGCAACACATAAGAACCTGGCATCCATATCGACAGCCCCGGCGCTATGCTCTATTTAGACCGAAGGCGACCGGAGAGGCCCGGATATGACGGTGAGCTTTGACGAGCGGCTGCGATATGCCGCCTACGCAGTATTGGCGGTTCTGGCCATCACCGCCTATTTTCTGATGGATACCGGGCAAGACCGGATGGGACCGGATGCGGCGCGGAGCCCCGGTCAAGGCGAGAGACTGCCGTGGCTTCGTACGTTCGAAGGGGCGGGGCAGCACGATGTCCGGCGGGATCTTTTCGCTTATGGCAGCCCTACCCCGGCCGAAGCGGAGCTTCCCCCTCCCGTCATCGAGCAAGCCGTTGCGCCGCCGCCGGCCATTGCCGATCCGCTGACCGGTATTCGTGTCGACGGCCTGGTCCGGCAGCGGGGCGTCACAATGGTTCTGGTACGCCTGCCGGCCGCGCCAATCCCCATTACAGTCGCGCCGGGCGAGCGTTTCGGGGCAGGCGATGCGCTCAGCGTGCAGTCTGTCGAAGACAGAAAGGTGACTGTTTTCAATAACAGCATGCAGACGTCCCGGATCTTCACGCTGAGCGAGGAATAGCGGCTCCGCAAAGGTCCGGGAGCGGAAAACCGGGCGCCGGTGAATGCTCATGTCAATCCCGCTTGCTACGCATACTACTCATTTTGGGAGTTTTGGGCGTCCATCGATCTTGAAATAATATAGCAGAAATGTTTTGAATAATTATTAAGACGCAACCTATTGATCTATAACAATAATATTGACCAGCACCGGCCAGATTATGGTTACCTGCGATCTGCGATTATAATTAACCGTAGTTTTGGAGCCATGGAAACCGGCCAAAATCGTGCGATTTTGCGCGCAATCCGGCCAGTTCCGAAAATCCCGGAGCACGTCGCACCTTTGCGTTTCTGGGTTGAAATGGTTGAAATATAATTTCACAAAAATCTGGCTGACTTCCGGTCTGATGTCGCGCTAGCGTAATCCTTGCTCGCTGTCCCCCGCACAGCGAGCATCGCAGGCGCTTCCTTCGGGGAGCGCCTGTTTTTTCGTAAAATGATGAACCGGCAGCAATGGCGCGCGAATTTTCAAGATCGCGCCCCGATTCCGGATTAACCACGCTTCCATTTACCATCATAGCGCCATACGGGAATTGAACCGTTTATTAACGGATGTCTGCCGGCAAGGGCTGCAAAAGCGGCGCGGTTTAAAAGACGGCAATTCCGGGTGAAAAGTGCCGGCAGGCCGCCTTTACGGGCGCGGGTGCTGCTAACATCTTTCCAAAGACGATTTCATAGGACAGGCTAACCGATGACTGACTATGGCCCCCTCAAGCTTCACGTGCCGGAACCTGCTGTCCGGCCCGGCGATACGCCCGATTTTTCGAACGTCAAAATTCCGCATGCGGGCTCGGTGGGCAGGCCTGCGGTAGACGCCGATCCGGAATCCATCCGCGACCTCGCCTTCTCGATCATCCGGGTGCTGAACCGCGACGGCGAGGCGGTGGGCCCGTGGGCTGGGCTGCTTACCGATGCCGAACTGCTCGAAGGCCTGCGCAACATGATGACGCTGCGCGCCTTCGACGCGCGCATGCAGATGGCGCAACGCCAGGGCAAGACCTCCTTCTACATGCAGCACATGGGCGAGGAGGCCGTCTCTTGCGCCTTCGCCAAGGCGCTGCTCCCCGGCGACATGAACTTCCCGACCTACCGGCAGGCGGGGCTTCTGATCGCGGCGGGCTATCCGCTCACCAGCATGATGTGCCAGATCTATTCGAACGAGCGCGACCCGCTCAAGGGCCGGCAGATGCCGGTGCTTTATTCGTCGAAAACCCACGGCTTCTTCTCGGTATCGGGCAACCTCGCCACGCAATACATCCAGGCCGTGGGCTGGGCTATGGCTTCGGCGATCAAGAACGACAGCCGGATCGCGGCGGGCTGGATCGGCGACGGCTCGACGGCTGAATCGGACTTCCACGCCGCCCTCGTTTTCGCCTCCACCTACAAGGCGCCCGTGGTGCTCAATATCGTCAACAATCAATGGGCGATTTCGACCTTCCAGGGCATCGCGCGGGGCGGTTCCGGCACGTTTGCGGCGCGGGGCCTGGGCTTTGGCATCCCGGCGCTGCGCGTGGACGGCAACGACTATCTGGCCGTTTATGCGGTTGCGAAATGGGCCATCGAACGCGCCCACCGCAATCTGGGCCCCACCCTCATCGAGTATGTGACTTACCGTGTCGGTGCCCATTCCACGGCGGACGACCCTACCGCCTACCGGCCAAAGACCGAATCCGATTCCTGGCCGCTCGGCGATCCCGTCATCCGGCTCAAGAACCATCTCATCGGAAGAGGGGCTTGGTCGGACGAGCGCCATAAGCAATCCGAGGCCGAAATCCTCGATACCGTACTGGCCGCGCAAAAGGAGGCCGAAGCCCACGGCACGCTGCATGCTGGCGGCCAGCCTTCGGTTCGCGACATGTTCGAGGGCGTGTACGAGACGATGCCGCCGCATCTGCGCCGGCAGCGCCAGCAAGCGGGGTTTTAGGCCATGGCCGCGATAATCGGAGCTAGTGCCGGATTCAACGCGAAATCTCCCCTCACCCCAGCCCTCTCCCTATGGGAGAGGGAGTTCCGCCGCAGCCGTTGAGAGGGCGTCCCCTCTCCCATGGGGAGAGGGACAGGGTGAGGGGCGGTACCCTTCGTATGATCCCTCCCCCGCCACCACATCAGCGGGGTACTAACCCATGCCGCGCAAGACGATGGTCGAGGCGATCCGCGACGCCATGGATGTGATGATGGGGCGCGACGGTAACGTTGTCGTATTCGGCGAGGACGTAGGTTATTTCGGCGGCGTGTTCCGCTGTACGCAAGGGCTTCAGGCCAAATACGGCAAGACCCGCTGCTTCGATACGCCGATCAGCGAGTTTGGCATCGTGGGCGCGGCCATCGGCATGGCGGCTTATGGGTTGCGCCCCTGCGTCGAGATCCAGTTCGCCGACTATGTATATCCGGGCTACGATCAGATCGTTTCGGAAGCCGCCCGGCTGCGCTACCGCTCCAACGGCGATTTCACCTGCCCGCTTACGATCCGCATGCCGATGGGCGGGGGCATTTCGGGCGGGCAGACGCATAGCCAGAGCCCGGAAGCCTGCTTCACCCATGTTTGCGGGCTCAAGACCGTGGTGCCGTCGAACCCGGCTGATGCCAAGGGCCTGCTCATCGCGGCCATCGAAGACCCCGACCCCGTCATCTTCATGGAGCCGAAGCGGCTCTATAACGGCCCGTTCGACGGCCACCACGACAGGCCCGCCACGCCGTGGTCCAGGCACGAGCTGAGTGAGGTTCCGGACGGCTATTACTCCATTCCACTGGGCAAGGCCGCCGTGCGGCGTCCGGGATCGGCGCTGACGGTGCTGGCCTATGGCACGATGGTCTACGTGTCGCTCGCGGCGGCTGAGGAAACCGGCGTGGATGCCGAGATCATCGACCTGCGCACGCTTTTGCCGCTCGACCTCGAAACCATCGCGGCGTCGGTCAAGAAGACCGGCCGCTGCGCCATTGTGCATGAGGCGACCCTGACCTCGGGTTTCGGCGCGGAGCTTTGCGCGCTCGTGCAGGAGACGTGCTTCTACCACCTCGAAGCACCCATCAAGCGCGTGGCGGGCTGGGACACGCCCTATCCGCACGCGCAGGAATGGGACTATTTCCCGGGGCCTGAGCGCGTGGGGCGCGCATTCCTCGAAGCCGTGGAGGCTTGAGATGGGCGAACTCGTCTTGAAACTGCCCGATGTGGGCGAAGGGGTTGCCGAGGCGGAGCTGGTGGAGTGGCACGTCAAGGTGGGCGATCTTGTCCGGGCGGATGCGCCGCTTGCGGCGGTGATGACGGATAAAGCGACCGTCGAAATCCCCTCCCCCGCCGATGGTGAGATCCTCTGGCTCACGGAGGCGGCCGTTGGCGACAGGATTGCGGTGGGCTCCGAGCTGGTCCGCATGAAGGTGGCGGGAGAGGGCGAACCAGCTACGAAGCGCGGGGCCAAGCCTTCCAAAGCGAAGGCGCAGGCCGCTCCCACCACGAAGCCCGCAAATTCTGTCGTCCCCTCGCCCCAGCTAAATCCGCAGGCGGATTTAGCTGCTTCAGGTGGCAATCCCGCCAAGGTTGCGGGCGGGCTCGCAGCGGATGCGATCCTTGCAAAGTCCCCCTCGCCCCAAAGAGAAAGGGAGTTTGCTGCCGCCGCTTTTGCCCGCGAGGGCGGCAAGCCGCTCGCTTCGCCCGCCGTGCGGCTACGGGCCAAGGAGGCGGGCATCGACCTGCGGCAGGTGCCGGGAAGCGGGCCTGCGGGGCGGATTTCGCATGAGGATCTGGACGCGTTCGTTGCGCGGGGGCCGGGAACGCCTGCGGTTCCGGCGCTCCGGCCGCAGACAGCGGTCGAAGAGATCAAGCTCACGGGGCTGCGGCGCAAGATCGCCGAGAAGATGTCGGCCGCGCATGCGCATATTCCGCACATTACCTATGTTGAGGAAACGGACGTCACGGCGCTAGAGGAATTGCGCGCGACGCTTAACCGGCAGCGGCCAGAGGGGCAGCCGAAGCTCACGCTCCTACCGTTCCTGATGCGGGCGATGGTGCTGGCGATTGCGGAGCAGCCGCGCCTCAACGCGCATTTCGACGATGAGGCGGGCATCTTGCGCCAATCCGCCGGGGTGCATATCGGCATCGCGGTGCAAACGCGCTCGGGCCTCATGGTGCCGGTGGTCCGGCATGCGGAGGCGCGCGATGTCTGGGCCTGCGCGGCGGAAGTGGCCCGGCTTGCGGGCGCCGCCAGGGCCGGCACCGCCTCGCGCGACGAGCTTTCCGGCTCCACCATCACCATCAGCTCGCTGGGCGCGCTGGGCGGCATCGTCTCGACGCCGATCATCAACTATCCCGAGGTCGCCATTGTGGGCGTGAACAAGATCGTGACACGGCCCTTGTGGGACGGCCGCGCGTTCCAGCCCCGCCAGACGATGAACCTCTCCTCAAGCTTCGACCACCGCATCGTGGACGGCTGGGAAGCCGCCGTTTTCGTCCAGCGCATCAAGGCGCTCCTCGAAACGCCGGCACTGATTTTCATGAACGGGTAGCGCCATGAAGGACATGTCCTGCAAGCTGTTGGTGATCGGCGCCGGCCCGGCGGCTATGTCTGCGCCATCCGCGCGGGCCAGCTCGGGCTCGACACCGTGATCGTCGAGGCGAAAAAGCCCGGCGGAACCTGCCTCAACGAGGGCTGCATCCCGTCGAAGGCGCTGATCCACGCGGCGGAAGAGTTCGACAAGGCGCGGCGGCTCGCATCCGGCCAAAGCCCGCTCGGCATCACCGCCGGCCCGCCGAAGCTCGACCTCGCCAAAACCATACGCTGGAAGGACGGCATCGTCGGCCGCCTCAACACCGGCGTTGCGGGGCTCCTCAAGAAGGCCGGCGTCAAGACCGTCGAGGGCTGGGCGCGCTTCACGGACGGCAAAACCATAGAGGCGCACACCGAGACGGGCCTGCAAATCATCCGCGCCGAACATATTGTGATCGCGACGGGCTCCGTCAGCGCCGGGCTGCCTGGCCTGCCTTTCGGCGGCTCGGTGATCTCCTCCACCGAGGCGCTGGCGCTCAAGACGCTCCCGGCAAAGCTCGTGGTCGTGGGCGCCGGCTATATCGGGCTCGAACTCGGCACCGCCTTCGCTAAGCTCGGCTCCGCCGTGACCGTCGTCGAGGCGCAAACCCGCATCCTGCCGCATTACGACACCGAGCTGACCGCCCCCGTTGCCGCACGCCTGCGGGAAATCGGCGTCACCGTGCTGACCGGCGCCAAGGTGAAGCGGCTTTCGGCGAGCGGCGGCGAACTTCAGGCCGAAACCGCCAGCGGCGAAACCGTGACGCTGCCCGCAGACAAAATCCTCGTCGCCACCGGCCGCCGCCCCGCGACCGAAGGCTGGGGCCTCGAAGCCATCGACCTCGACATGCGCGGCCCCTTCATCCGCATCGACGGCCAATGCCGCACCTCGATGCGCGGCGTCTTTGCCATCGGCGACGTGACCGGCGAGCCCATGCTGGCGCACCGCGCGTTCGCGCAAGGGGAGATGGTCGCCGAAATCATCGCGGGCAAGCGGCGCGGGTGGGACAAGGTGTGCGTGCCCGCCGTGTGCTTCACCGATCCGGAGATCGTTTCGGCGGGGCTGAGCCCGGACGAGGCCAAGGCGGCGGGGCTCGCGATCAAGACCGCCGCGTTCCCGTTCCGCGCCAATGGGCGGGCGATGACGCTCGGGCGTGAGGACGGGTTCATCCGGGTGGTGGCGCGGGCGGATAATCACCTTGTGCTGGGGATACAGGGGGTGGGGGCCGGGATTGCGGAGCTGGCGGCTGCCTTTGGGCTGGCGCTGGAGATGGGGGCGCGGTTGGAGGATATCGCGGGGACGGTGCACGCGCACCCGGCGCTGGGCGAGGGGTTGATGGAGGCGGCGTTTAAGGCGCTGGGGTATCCGATCCACCTTTAGCGCGCGGAGCAAAATTTCGTGGCCGCGCCAACGATAGGCAGGCCGAGTTGATGCACAAGGCACATCATCAGTTGTTTTAGGGATAATTGTTTGTTATTTTCTACTAGTTGCTTTAATAGCTCGATCGTCAGAATGGTTGTTGATGGAGCAGGTAATGGCATTTGATCCAAAAGAGCTTGCAAGTGGATATGAGGCTATATTTGTCGGAGTCGGCGCCGGTTTGGGCGTGGCCATTAAATCTATTTTTGACTTATGGAAGAGTAGATACCTAGAAGCGTACAAGCTCAGGAAAGCAAGAGAAGAGGAGGAAACATCGAGAGACGCGGCTGGGGCGAATTACGCGAAAGAGAGGTATTACAATCCACTACATCATAGCTTGTCATCGCTCGTTAACAGACTAAATATAGTAGTCGGCGATTTAGGCGATAATTATGGTTATTCGCGAGAATATGTGATAAGTACATTCTGGTATGAATTTTCTTGCGTGTGCTTCTGGCTGGATAAACCAAACCATGGTAATTGCTCACCCCCGGCTTGGCTGGCGTCAATTCGCGGCGAGCACTGAACCGCCCGCGAGGCAGGTGCGGATGGCTGCGAGGGCTGTGAGGCCACGCATCATGCCGGTCTCGATCACGGAGCAGATTGCGGCGTAGACCTGTGCCCCCCAGGCAGAGCGAAAGCCGTTGGTCACTTTGCGGAAGATGACCGAAGGGCGCAGCCGGCGCTCCGATATGTTGTTGGTGGGCGGCACGTCGCGGCGGGTGACGAAGACGAACAGCTTGTCCCGGCATTTTTCGGTGCCGCGCTTGAGCTTCTGGCCCGCTTCCGCATCGGGTTCGATTGCCAGCAGCCGGTCGAGGCGGCGATCCAGTTCGCGCCGGTAGGCCACAAGCGTGCTGTCCGCCAGGTTTTCGCGGCGCCTTGCGATAACGAAGGCGCGCTTCAGCAGGCTTTTGAAGCCCGGCGCGAACAGTTTGTCTCCGGCCTCGATGGCGTAACGGGTGTCGCGCAGGAGATGGGCCAGGCAGACTTGATGTGCCGTGGCATGGCCCATTTGCGAGCCCAGCCTGTCGCTGATCCAGACTTCCGGCACCGCACCCTTGAGGAATTCCGCGACCACCGCTTTGCCGCGGCTGGCGGCAATGAAGTGCGCTACGGCCGTGGCGCACCCAAACACCCATTGCCAGCCGGTCACTCCCTCGATGCGCGCGGAAGTTTCGTCCGAAGCGATTACCGGCGCGGCGCGGACCTCGGCGTCAATCCGCTCCGCTTCGGCGGCGAAGGACGCCTGCGCACGGTTGAACAGGTTGGCGATGGCGCCTTCGCTGATGTCCAGCCCGAACAGCCCCTTGAACATCTCCACCAGGCGGCTGTAACTGACCATCTGCCTGGTATGGAGATAAACCGCCAGCGCCACGATGCCGGGCCCGAACGGGCTGCCTGGCTGCATTCCGGCGGGCGGGGTTCCCGCGATACGCTGGCCGCAGCACCCGCAGGCGCCGCTGTGAAGCTCGATGCGCGTCACCACCGGCTTGATCTCCGGCAGATCGATGTGATCGTAGGCATGCACATCCGGCTGGTCCCCGGGCGAGGCGGTATTTCTGCAATGCGGGCAACTGCTTGCAAACACTTCGAGCACCCGGTCCGGATTTTCCGAAAGCTTGCGCGCAACGCCAGGGCGGCCCTTGCGCCCTTTCTTCGCCTTCTCAGGCTTGTTTGCTTTCTGCCCCTTCGATGGCGGCAGCGATGAGTTGCCGGGAGTTTTGGGTGGGATGTTGAGTTTGGCTTCCAGTTCCGCCACCCGCGCCGCAAGAGCCTTGTTTTGCTCCGCCAGAACCAGCATTTGCCGGTTCTGCTCCATCAGCGCCAAAACCAGCGCGATGAGTTCCTGCTTGCTGAGCGAATCAAGTGCCTCGGGGGTCATCCCGAGCTTGAATCAGCCCGCGATTCTCGTGTCAATCGAGTTGTTGCCCTTATCCAAAACGCGCAGGGGGTGAGCAATTACAAACCATGACATCAAGCTTCTTGATAAATCTTTGTCGTCGCACCACATGTCTACAATTCGCGACGGTTTAACGTTCATTAGTAATATTCCTTCATATGAGCAAAAGAAAATTGCAGAGCGTATGGGTGCCTCAACGCGAGACACCCCGATTCCGTTGGTTGAATTTTGTACCTCATATCAAGACATCCTGAATGTGTCGCTTATTAATGGAGAAAAACCTGAAACTCTCTATATGCCCTTTAAGGAAAACTGGCTAGATCACTTAAGGGAGTGCGATCAGGAGCAAATGGATGGGATTAAGGAAGCAATCAGTAAATTAGTCTGGATGACCCTTAAAAGTTACGAGAGATCAGTTGGCAACAATAAGCTAAAGTTAAATCGAGATATGCTAACGCAGTAGTCACACAAGTAATCGCTTTGTGTGGTACGTTCCCGGTTTTTCGCCATCTATCATCTATTTGGTTTCGCTGCCGCTAGAATCAATCTTGGCGCCGCGCCGCATCGAACGGTTCAGTTTTCACCATCAGTCCTCCAATTCGCCGGCCAGCGTTTTCGCGCGCTCGATGTCCCAGGAAAGTAACCTTTGCCTACGCCGCCCTACAGGTGCGCGCTCACATATTCCGCCGGTACTGCCCGCCTACCTCGTAGAGCACCCCGGTGATCTGCCCCAGCGAGCACGTTCGCACCGCGTCCACCAGCACGGCAAACAGGTTTTCGCCCCTCACGGCAGCCTGCCGCAGCCGCTCCAGCACCACCGGCGCCGCCCCGGCGTTGCGGGCGTGGAAATCCGCCAGCCGCGTCAGCTGCCGCTGCTTCTCCTCCTCGGAGGAGCGCTGCAGCTCCGGCACATGCTCCTCCTGCCCCGCCGGGTTGATGAACGTATTGACCCCGATGATCGGATACGAGCCGTCGTGCTTCATATGCTCGTAATGCAGCGACTCGTCCTGGATTTTGCCGCGCTGGTAGCCCGTTTCCATGGCTCCCAGCACGCCGCCGCGCTCGGTAATCCGGTCGAATTCGGCGAGCACCGCCTCCTCCACAAGGTCCGTCAGCTCGTCGATAATGAACGCTCCCTGGTTCGGATTTTCGTTCCCGGCGAGCCCCCATTCGCGGTTGATGATCATCTGGATGGCCACGGCGCGCCGCACGGATTCGGCCGTAGGCGTCGTATATGCCTCGTCGTGGGCGTTGGTGTGCAGGCTGTTGCAGTTGTCGTAAATCGCGATCAGCGCCTGCAAAGTCGTGCGGATATCGTTGAAATCGACCTCCTGGGCATGCAGCGACCGGCCCGACGTCTGGATGTGGTATTTGAGCTTCTGGGAACGCTCGTTGCCCTGGTAGCGGTTCTTCATCGCCACCGCCCAGATCCGCCGCGCAACCCGTCCGATCACGGAATATTCCGGGTCCATCCCGTTCGAGAAGAAGAACGACAGGTTCGGCGCGAAATCGTCGATATGCATGCCGCGCGCGAGGTACGCCTCTACATAGGTGAACCCGTTGGCCAGCGTAAAGGCGAGCTGCGATATGGGGTTAGCGCCCGCTTCCGCAATGTGATAGCCGGAGATCGACACGGAATAGAAGTTCCGCACCCGGTTGTGGATGAAGTATTCCTGGACGTCGCCCATAAGCTTCAGCGCAAAATCCGTGGAGAAGATGCAGGTGTTCTGCCCCTGGTCTTCCTTCAGGATGTCGGCCTGGACAGTGCCGCGCACCGTCTCCAGCACCCATTCCTTGATCTTCGCCGCCTCATCGTCCGTTGGCTGGCGGCTATTCTCGCTGACGAACCGCTCGATCTGCTGATCGATTGCCGTGTTGAAGAACATGGCGAGGATAATCGGCGCCGGCCCGTTGATGGTCATCGACACCGACGTTGACGGCGCACACAGGTCGAAGCCCGAATACAGCACCTTCAAATCGTCCAGCGTGGCGATGGAAACGCCCGAATTACCGACCTTGCCATAGATGTCGGGCCGCGGATCGGGATCGCAGCCATAGAGCGTCACGGAGTTCGAACGCAGTCGAAAGCCGCGTAGCCTTTGCGTCCTTCGACAGGAGCTTGAAGCGCGCGTTGGTGCGGAAAGCATCGCCCTCGCCCGCGAACATTCGCGTGGGGTCCTCGTTCTCGCGCTTAAACGCAAAGACACCTGCCGTAAATGGGAAGCTGCCCGGCACGTTCTCGCGCACCAGCCAGCGCACCAATTCGCCGTGATCCTCGTAAGGCGGCAGCACGACTTTCCGGATTTTCGTGCCCGAAAGCGTCGTATGAATGAGCCCTGTACGGACTTCCTTGTCCCTGATCCGCACCACATATTCATCGCCCGCGTAGCTCTCCTTCACCTTCGGCCACATGGCCAAAAGCTTGGCGATGCCCGCGTCGATCTTCTTTTCGCGCTCCTCCGCCAGAGAAGCCAAATCGCCGCTCTCCTTGCCGCATTCGCCCAGCATCCGGGCGGACGCCTTGAGCTGCTGAACCTCGCGCGCAAGCTTTGCCTGCTCCGCGCCAAACCGGTGGTAGCCGCGCACGGTCTCGGAGATTTCGCCCAGATAGCGCACACGCGCCGGGGGCACGATGGCAGCGCCTGCGGTGGAGGCCTTCCCGTCCGCCCGGGGGAGGCGCGATTGCGGAACCTCGAAGCCCTTGCCCCGCAGGCAATCGAGAAGCCCGTGGTAGAAGGCGGTGACGCCCGTATCGTTGAAGCGCGAAGCCACGGTCCCGTAGACCGGCATCTCTTCGGGCGGCCTGCTGAAGGCCTGATTGTTGCGCTGGACCTGCTTGCACACGTCGCGCAGCGCATCCTGCCCGCCGCGCCGGTCGAACTTGTTGATCGCCACGATGTCGGCCTGGTCGAGCATCTCGATCTTTTCGAGCTGGCTCGCCGCACCGAATTCCGGTGTCATGACGTAGAGCGAAACATCGGCAACGCCCGCCACGGCGGAGTTGGCCTGGCCGATGCCGGGCGTTTCCACGATGATCAGGTCGAAGCCCGCCGCCTTGCAAGCCTCGATCACCCCCGGAATATGCGGCGGCAGTTCCCCGCCCGAAGAGCGCGTCGCCACCGAGCGCATATAGACCGGCCCCGTTACCGCATTCATGCGGATGCGGTCGCCCAGAAGCGCGCCTCCCGTCTTGCGTTTGGACGGATCGACGGCGATTACGGCGATGGCGATCTCTGGGCGGTCGAGACGGAAGCGGCGGATCAATTCGTCCGTAAGCGACGACTTTCCGGCCCCGCCGGTGCCCGTAATTCCCAAGACAGGAACCTTTCCGCGGCCCGCGGCCCAGCCCTTAAGCGCGGAAGCCAGCTCCGCAGGCAAGGTCGCGTTCTCGATAGCGCTGATCACGCGGGCCAGCACCCGCCGGTCCGGCGCATCGAGGCCGTCGAGGCTCGCGGGGAGATCGTCCGCCACGCTGAAATCGGAGCGCTTGGCAATGTCGGCGATCATACCGAGAAGCCCCATGCGCTGGCCGTCCTCGGGCGAATAGATGCGCTCGACCCCGCTTGCTTCCAGATCGCGGATCTCGGGCGCCACGATCACGCCGCCGCCGCCGCCGAACACCTTGACGTGGCCTGCGCCGCGGCCCCGCAACAACTCGATCATGTATTTGAAAAATTCGATATGCCCGCCCTGATAGGAGCTGACAGCAATCCCCTGCACGTCCTCCTGGACCGCGGCGGTCACGATCTCCTCGACGGAGCGGTTATGGCCCAGATGGATGACCTCGATGCCCGCCTGCTGAAGCAGCCTGCGGATGATGTTGATCGAGGCGTCGTGACCGTCGAACAGGCTCGTCGCGGTAACGAAACGCACCTTGTGCCGAAGCTTGGCGCTATCCTGCAGCATGCCCGGATTTCCATCTGGCATAGGCCGTTCCCTCCTATCTACACCGGTGGCCGGTCCCCGCGCGGGGCGATGCGGCAAGCGCAGACCGGCTGGACGATTTTGCCATGGCTGCCAAGGAAAGCTATGGCCATTCAAGTCATACCAGCCGGGCAAAGCAGACCTCTCCACCGCGCTCCGGGTTCCGTCAGCTTGAGTAATTACCGCAATTATACCTCGGATGTGTACCGCAATTTATGCTGCGAAAGGCGGTAGCTTCTCAAGCCTTGCCGTACTGGCTGGATTCAGCCAGAGTTCGATGGGCTGCGGTCGCGCCCAGGTACCGGCGCGCTCAAAGCCATGTCAGATCAGCCCAGAGGACGTCATGAGCCACGAGAGCACTCTCGCCAGCATCTCCGCTACCGCCCAGTGCGGCGTGTTCGAGGCGCTCTTGAGCCGCAAGGCGGTTCGCGCGTTTACGCCTGAGCCGGTGGACCGGGCTACCGTCGAGGCAATCCTTACCCTGGCGAGCCGCGCCCCAAGCGGCAGCAACATCCAGCCATGGAAAGTGTGGGCCGTAGCGGGAGAGGCGAAAGAACGCCTGAGCGCCCGCATTCTCAAGGCTTTCGAGGAAGACGCACCCGGCCATGCCGAAGGCTATCCCTACTACCCGGACCAGTGGGAGGAGCCTTACCTTTCCCGCCGCCGCAAGCTCGGCAAGGATCTGTATTCCGCAGTTGGCGTTCCCCGCGGCGACACGGCCGGCATGAAACGCCAAACGGGGCGCAACTTCATGTTCTTCGGAGCGCCGGTGGGGATGTTCATCACCATCGGAAAATCCATGAACGTAGGCAGCTGGTTCGACCTCGGAACATTTCTGCAATCCATCCTGCTGGCGGCGCGCGGCTTCGGCCTGCATACTTGCCCGCAGCAATCGTTTTCCTTGTATCATCTCATCGTCCGCGAAGAACTCGGCATTCCTGGCGATCAGGTCATTGCATGCGGCATCGCGCTGGGCCACGAAGACACCGCCGCACCGGAAAACCGGATCGTTACCGGACGTGAGCCTGTGGAATTGTTCGCGACGTTCACCGGGTTTTAGAGCATTCGCCGTGGCTGGATTGCGGGAAGCGGCATTCAGGCAAGCAGCGCTCCATCGGATAAGTTGGAGCCGTTTGTGCCGGCAGCGGTAGATGCTGTCCAGATTCTATACACCGATTGTATAGTCTTCGAACGCCGCCGTTCATAAGGACAACTGCGCCCGGCTCGTCTTGCCGGCACTTTTAAGTGCTTGGCGCCAATGCTGAATACCTTCTCCAACGAAGCTTTTTTCTGCCCCTCTTAAACTTGGCACGAATTCTGCGTTAGCTTGGGCAAATGTCAACGGGTGCTGCACTCGGGCGGCAGAAGACCATTAGCAGAGTATCGTGCCGGGAGGCCAAGTCTAGGAGAGGAAGAGTAATGTCCCTGAGTTCCGCGACCCGGGCACCGGCGAGCGCCCTTCGTACAAATGGGGCGCCAACGGACATCAGGTCTCAAGAAGTTCACCGGGAGTACTGCGAGAAGTTCGCAGCCGCGGACGGTGCCAAGATCGCGGCTGAGTGACGTGAAGTGCGGCCAGCTGCTTCCACGCCTGCAAGGTTCCCGGCCTAGGAAGGCGTAGACGGCCGCGGCGATCCGGGACAGGCGTCCCGGATCGCCATCCAGTATATCCCGTGCGATGTACCGGCGAGTTAACGAATATAGTGCAGCTTATCGGAGGCAGGTTCGCTTTCGAGAGCGCGGCAGATGGTGTGCAAACTTGCCTCTGGCCGTACCAGTCTGGACCGGCGCCTTTTTGACGTTGGTTGCGAGGCTTGAAGCAAAACCCAGCCTAATCCGTTTATAGGGTGCAGGCTCTCTGCCGGCTGCCCAGTAAGGTACACGGAAGTCTACAACCGCCGGAACCAGCCCTACCGCCTGGCCGGACGGTTTGCTTGCGCGCAAAAGCGCGAAGTGAAGACCAAAGATTTAATAAAACCCGTAGATCCTGTGGGATCACAGTAATAGCACATAACCTGTGTAGGGCCCGTGTAATTCTTCAATTTGTCAGCGTTTTGACAGCTTTAAATCACAATGTATTGACTACCCAATTCAGCCAGATCCTAGCAAGCAGGTTCAATTACGCCGCAATTTCATTTATGCTAATCTAGGTGGCAACAAAAACGAAATTATCCGAACATGTCCACTGAGGAACGCATTATGGGGAGGGAGCACGAAGCTCCGGTCATCTTCCGGAACGGGCTATCCAGCACCGGATACAGTATCGCACAGCCTGGCACCCCGCCTGGCGGACACGATACCGGGCTGTTCCGCGTGGACCGGCCGGGCGTGGCATGGCAGTGGATGACACAAGCGGGTCAAGCCCCGAACCGCTCCGACTGGGTCCGGCCTCAGGTTGCCGAAGCCTGGAACCGCTGCATCGAGACCTACGGCCTTGTTCCGGGTGCGCGCCTTGCTATGGCGGCGCCCGCCGATATCGAACATTTGCGGCATTTGGGCGAACTTGCCCCGGCTGGCGCACGCACGGCGCTGGCCAATATCGCCTTCAGCCTGCAATCCCTTTTGCGCAACACCAGCGTTGCCCTGCTTGTCGCGGACCCTTCGGCCACGCTCATCAACGTCATGGAAGCGGGGCTTGTGCTTGGACCAGCAGGCCGGCGCCTTGCGGCGCTCGGGGCCAAATGGCAGGAAAGCACGCTTGGCAATAACGGCCTTGGAACCGCCGCCATGCTCCGGGAAGCCGTTGCCTTCGACGGCAAGGAGCATTTCGCCCAGGAGTTGCACCCTTACGCTACCGTCGGGCAACCCATCTTGAACGCGACCGGAGGGGTCGCCGCGGTCCTGGGTCTCATCACCGACCGGCGCGACTCGGCAAGCGCCCTTCTCTGCCTGGTAAGGCTCGCCGTGCATCTGATCGAGGCCAACCTGTTCGAGCAGCTGGGGCCTGGCGGCTGCACGTTGCGGCTTTCTCCAGCAGGCACCAATTCCGGCCTCGCGGTCGAGGATTGCCTCCTCGACGGCCTCATTGCCGTCGACAAGAAGGGCAGGATTTCAGGTGCTACCCGCGGAGCCCTCGACCTCCTGGGACGCCAGACGCATGACGAGGTCATTGACCAGCCCATGAAGGAGGTGATTGGCCTGACACTCAGGGATCTGTTCCGGGAGGCTTGCCCTGACGGCTCGTCTTTGGAATTGACTGCCCCGAACCAGCGCTTGCTGAAGCTCAAGCTATTTGGAGGCTGCCGGTTCAGCAGGGCCTGCGGGTTCTACACGCGGCCTGCGGATGCGGCGCAGCCGGCTGGCGAGGACACGGCAATCTCCGCCGGCGCGAGGTTCCGGCCGGCCAAAGACGGCGGCCAGTGGCGCGACACCGTTCTGGAAGCGGCGTTGCACAAGGGGATCGCCGCCAAAAAGCAGAAGATCGCCGTTCTGATCACTGGCAAATCCGGCGTGGGCAAGGATCACCTTGTCCGGTTGATGCACGAAGCGGGGGCCCGGAAAGGGCGGCCTCTGGTTCTGATCAACTGCGCAGCAATACCGCGCGAACTGATCAGCACCGAGCTGTTCGGCTACGAAGCGGGCAGCTTCACAGGCGCCCGCACCAAGGGCAAGGCCGGCAAATTTACCGAAGCGCATACGGGAACGCTGTTCCTCGACGAAATCGGCGACATGGCCCTCGACCTGCAGGCCGCTCTCCTGTGCGCGCTCGACACGTCCGAGATCGTGCCGGTCGGCGGCTCCGTTCCCATTAAGGTCGACGTTCAGGTGGTCGCCGCGACTAATTCGCAACTGCAGGAATGCGTGCGCAAGGGCACCTTCCGCCGCGACCTCTATTACCGGCTCAACGGTGCGCAGATCACGCTGCCCCCTTTGCGCGAACGGCCGGACAAGCTGGGCCTGATGTCTTACCTGTGGGAAGAAGAGGCCCGCGTTCAGCACAGAAGCGGCGAAGTATATCTGAGTGACGAAGTCCTGGAGATCTTCGAACAGCATCCCTGGCCCGGGAATATCCGCGAGCTGCGCAACGTCATGAGATCGAGCATGGCCAGCATGACCGGCCCCGAACTCAAGGCCTCCGGCCTGCCCCACGATTTCATCGAGGAGATGAGCTTCGGCGGCACAGCATTGAGTGCCGCGGCTGAAATGCCGATCATGGCCGCCATGCCAAATGCCGGCGAAACATTCGCCTCGGGAGCCTTGTGGGAGTCGGAGGAACGCACGATCCGGTCATCGCTCGCGGCAACGCAAGGCAACATCACGAAGTCGGCCAAGCAACTCGGGATCACCCGGGCGACGCTTTACAGCAAAATGGCGCGCTATGGCCTGCGCCGGTAGCGGAGGACGGGAACTGAACTGAGAGAGGGAGAGGCAGAGAACCGATCTGGGTGGGGCCGCGCTTCGAACGCGCCCGCGCCGAGCAACAAGAGCATGATTTCCTAGCTGAGAGGAGGAAATGCATATGGATCACCAGAACGCGCCCAGTAAGATTGGCGAGTTTCCGGTATTGAAAGGGGGAGCCCCCGAAGCAATCCACAAACCGCGAACCTGGCGCCGGTTTTTGCTTCGCAGCGGCTCGCCTCTTGGGCATCCCGGCGCTGACGGCCTAGCGTCCCAGGCCGCCGCCGAAACTCCAGACGGTTGCGACAGCCCCTGAAAAAGCGGAGTTCATTTGCCCGGCAAGCCCCCTGAATAAGGGCACCGCAAACAGGTAGGTAAGCGTGGCCGGGGAGTTCACTTCCGCGCATGCTTGCCAGCATAAACTCGATGCGGCGCAAATCACGCTTGGGCCGAACGGCCGTAATGTCCCGATCCGGCATTACGGCGCCGCGGCACACCCGCGAAAACCCGCGCGCCCGATGGCTTATTAACCAGCGCGTTGAGCAATTCGTCAGGGTTCACGGCACAGGAAAATAGGACTATATTCTTGTCGTTCGCGATTCCGGGATGCAAGTTCAACGACAATCCGGAAATACAATCAGGGGGGGCGATGCGAAGAGGGGCTCTGACGGTCTTGGTATTTACTGCAGCGTTACTTGAGCCTGCATTAAGGACCTCGGCCGAGACACAGGGAGCGGAAACTCAGACCCCGCCAGCTGCACCCGCAGAACAGCAGCCGGGCGCCGCCGTGCCTTCGCCAGGCGCTATAGAACTGCCTTCGGTGCGCATCGTTCAAGCGCCAGGCTAAGCCTCCCAAGCCAGCAAAGAAACCCGCGGCCGCGCCCAAAAAGCCCGCGGCAGTGCCTTTGGAGCAGGCCGTGGCCATGACCCCGGTCAAGGGCAGCGAAATCCCCCTGGACAAGGTGCCGGGCGCGGTGTCCCAGGTTTCAGCCGCCGAAATTCGAGGCGGCGGCTCGCCCGCACTCCAGGACGCGCTGCAGCAATATGTTCCAGGCGCAATCATCTCCGACGCCAGCGGCAACACGGTTGCGACAGCCGTTCAGTATCACGGCTTTACCGCGTCGCCCGTCGAGGGCACGCCGCAGGGGCTCGCCGTCTACCAGAATGGCGTGCGCATCAACGAAGTCTTCGGCGACACGGTGAACTGGGATCTCATTCCGTCCAACGCAATCGGCAACGTCTCCCTGGTTAGCGGCAACCCGCTTTTCGGCCTGAATGCGCTGGGTGGCGCGCTCAGCGTTACGATGAAGGATGGCTTCAGCTTTCAGGGCGCCGAATTCGACACGCGCGCCGGCTCCTGGGGGCGTTTGCAGGAGATGGCCCAGGCCGGCAAGCAGGTGGGCAATTTCGCAGCCTATGCCGCCATCGAGGGGATTTGGGATAATGGCTGGCACGAGGTCTCGCCATCGGACGTAAAGCGCGCCTATGTCGATTTGGGCGTCCGCGACAAGGATACCGAGTTTCACATCAATTTTACCGGCGCGCAGAGCCAGTTCGGCGCGGTCGGGCCAACGCCGGTGGACCTGCTCGCGCAGAACTACGGCGCCGTCTTCACCAATCCGCAGACGACGGACAATCAGCTCGCGATGCTCGCGGCCAATGGCAGCGTGAAGCTTTCCGATACATGGACCGCATCGGGCACCGCGTACTTGCGCCATTACCATCAGAGCCGCGTGGACGGAAACGTTTCGAGTGTTGCGCCATGCAAACAGTTGCAGGCTGCCGCCAAGAACCCTCCTGCGCCGCCGCCGCCCTACGACAAGAACGACCTCCTCTGCCTGCAAACCGCTAGCGGTACTATCGAGCAGGTAAAGGATCAGTCGGGCAATCCAATCACCGTGGGCAAGTATTATCCGAACCCAACAGATACGATTGGCGAGATCGACTACACCACCAATAACACCACCAGCTATGGGACCGCGCTGCAGGCCACGAACAAGGAAAAGCTCCTGGGGCTCGACAACATATTCGTCGCGGGCGCCAGCGTGGATCACGGCGAGGCGAGAACCACAAGCATTGCCGAGCTTGGAACGATCAATACTCAGAATTTCGTTGTTACAGGCAATGGAGCTTATTTGAGCGGACCTCTCGATATCGCGCCCGTTAATCTTTCGACTACGACAAATTATTATGGGATATTCTTCACCGATACGCTGGATCTCACCAAGAGTCTGTCAGCCACCGTTGGCGGCCGCTACAATTACGAGGAACTCAATCTCGCCGATCCCACGGGGCTCCTCACGGGCAACCACATCTACACGCGCTTCAACCCCATGGCGGGCCTCACCTATAAGCTGACCTCGAACGTTTCGGCCTATGGCGGCTACTCCGAGGCAAACCGCGCGCCGACCCCTGCCGAGCTTGCCTGTGCCAATCCCGCGCAGCCTTGCCTTCTGCAGAACTTCCTCGTCAGCGATCCGAACCTGAAGCAGGTCGTCTCGAAGACGTGGCAGGGCGGCTTCCGGGGCAATTTCAGCCCGTTCGGCTATGGCCGCATCGATTGGACTGCCGGCGTATTTCACACCGAAAACTTCGACGACATCTTGAACGCCACCGATCCCACAATCACGACGCGCGGCTATTTCCTGAATGCGGGCAACAGCCTGCGGCAGGGCGTCGAGGCAAGCGCCAGATACCAGGCGGAGCGCCTTACCGTCAGCGCCAACTACGCCTATGTCGACGCGACTTTCCTCAGCAATCTCGTCCTTCCTTCGCCGAACAACCCTCTCGCCGACAATGGCAACATCAATGTCCATCCTGGCGATAAGATCCCGCTGATCCCCGCCCATACGTTCAAGGCGAGCTTCGACTACGATCTGACCCATGAATGGAAGATCGGCGCGGATGCGGTGCTGGCCAGCAGCCAATATTTCCTGGGCGACCAGAGCAACCTGAACTCGCAATTGCCCGGCTACGGTACGGTCAACCTGCGTACGAGCTACGAAGTCGCGGATGGCGTCACGCTCTACGGGCTTATTACGAATGTCTTCGATCACAAATACGCGACCTACGGCACGTATTTCGACACGCAAATTCAAAACGTTTCGGGCCAGGCTTCAACTAATCTTGCGAATCCGGAGATGATTACGCCCGGCCAGCCCTTCTCGGTCTATGGCGGCGTCCGTATAAAGTTCTAGTCCGCCCGGATTCCCTGCCTGCCGGCACAGCTTTGGCTGCCCGGACGGCGATATACCGAGCGTCATTTTTGGCGTCATCCCCGTAAAGCAGGTGGGCGCCATGAACTGAGGGCTGTAACCCCTCACCCCTGCCCTCTCCCTATGGGAGAGGGAGTCCCGCCGCAGCCGTTGTTAGGGCGTCCCTTCTCCCATAGGGAGAAGGACAGGATGAGGGGTTACAGCCCTCCATTCATGGCACCCACCTGCTTCACGGAGAAACACCAGAGCTTTGCAATTCCTAATAAGCCGTTTGCATTTCCTACGGGACTATCATGCTTAATAGAGTCATGGTTAATGCAGGATCTCGAATGTCCCCAGAGGCCGTTTTCTGGCAAAAATTCCTCGTTTTGGGCCATTTTCGCGACTCCAAAACTACAGTTAAATATAATTGCAGATTCAGCTTAACCATAACTTCGCGGCACATTGCTGCTTTTACCATTATAAATCAATCACGTAGCCGTTAACGGTTATTCAACGCATTTCTGCTATATTGTTTCAAAGCTCAAGAGGGCTTCGAAATTCTCAAAATGAGCAGGAAATCCGCCGCTTCGCACCGGCTGGCCGATGGAAACGATGCAGATCGTACGGATTCAGGGATGGATGGATGGGGCGGGCGGTGGCGGGCGCCTTCACCGCAAGGCGCTTAGGCATCGTAACAACCCAGAAGCCGGTGCTGAGCTTCCGGCCTCCGGATTGTTCCGGGGAAGCATTCCCGCCGCGACGGGACGGATGGCGTTTTCGTCGTTTCCGAGTGCCAAAGGGAGCAGGCACGGGAAACGGAAACCATCCTTGGGACATACCGGCAACCCTTGCAGCAGGGCAGCCGTCCACATCGCGCGAGCTGCCTCCCTACTGCTTCAGCGCGCCCGACGCTTTAGCGATATGCGTTGCGATATAGTCCATAAGGCCTGGCGAAAGGGCATCGTAGGGCTCCAGGTGAAGCTCTTTGAGCCGTGCGCGGACGGCGTCCTGGTTCTTCGGGTCGGCGCCGGACTCGATGATCGACGAGACGAAGGCGGCGAACTGCGGCGGCTGCCAGCCGGATTCGGCGAACAACTCGGGATGGATGAAGTCGAGCCCGTAGAAGGGGTGCTTCGTGTTCTCGATGCGCCCGAACATGTGAACGCCGCAGACGCTGCAGGCGTGACGCTGAATGGTTGCGGACGGATCGACGATATGCAGCTTATCGGCGTTCGCGGTCACGGTCACGTTTTCGCGCGGCACAACCGCGACCACCGAAAAGAGCGCGCCTTCAGGCTTCCAGCATTTCGTGCAGCCGCAAGCATGATCGTGGGCGACCTGACCCTTGATGCTCACCGTGACGGGGTTGGTTGCGCACCGGCACTTCAACGTGCCGCCGGCAAAGCTAGGCGAACTCGGGCCGCAACCCTTGATCGACTGCCGGATGGATATGTACTGTCATTGTGTTCCTCCCAACGCTCTTTTTTTTCCAAAACCACATCTTACACCTCAGATCAGACACAGATGAGGCTTAGCAGGCTCCAGCTTAAGCTGGCTTCATCCCGCTTCGCATAGCGATGACTACCTAGACAGTTCGCAGATATTCGGGTAGAAACGCCTGCAGTCTAGTAATATCACCAATCTCTACACTTTGGCTACTATTTAGTGGCGCCACATTAAAGTGTAACACCACAAACAAAGCAGCCACTGCTAGTCATGCGCACAAGCACCACCGTTTCTATTCGAACTCCCTGCTGTGTATTAGTGCGCATACCCATAGCATGGAACAATCTTTCAGCTATCGCCGGCCGCGCATTCTTGGCCAAAGCGAGTATAGAGCTGGCGGAAGGCGCAACGGCTTGCGCCAGATTGCGCCGGGGCAGCCGAAATCGCCGCCCTGGCGTTTCTCAACCATGCAGGCGCTGGGCGTGCCAGCGCAGGTGATCCTCGATGAAGGTCGAGATAAAGTAGTAGGAATGGTCGTAACCTTCCGGCCGCCTAAGCGTAAGCCCGATCCCCGCCTTGGCGCAGGCGGCTTCCAGCAGCTCCGGTTTCAGCTGTTCCTTCAAGAAGTTATCTGCCGAGCCCTGGTCCACCAGCAGATCGGGCAGCCGCGCACCATCCTCGATGAGCGCACAGGCATCGTAGGCCCGCCAGGCTTGCCGGTCCTCGCCGATATAGCCGCTCAGAGCCTTCTGGCCCCAAGGACAGTTCATGGGCGAAGAGATCGGCGCAAAGGCGGATACGGACTTGAAGCGGCCAGGATTGCGCAGCGCGATGGTGATCGCGCCGTGCCCGCCCATGGAATGCCCGGTGATGCCCTGCTTGGTCATATCGGCCGGGAATTCCGCCGCGATCAGCCCCGGCAGTTCATGCTCGATATAAGACCGCATGCGATAGTTCTTGGCCCAGGGCTCGCGCACCGCATCCACGTAGAAACCGGCGCCAAGGCCGAAATCATAGGCGTTCTGCGGGTCGGCGGGCACGCCTTCTCCGCGGGGGCTCGTGTCGGGCGCCACCACGATCAGGCCCAGGACCGAAGCCACACGCTGGGCACCTGCCTTGACCGTGAAATTCTCCTCCGTGCAGGTCAAGCCGGAGAGATACCAAAGGACGGGAAAGCGCCGCCCGGACTCCGTGCCCGGCGGCACGTACACCGCAAGGCGCATGTCCGTGCCGGTCTCGGCGGAGTGGTGACGGCACACATACTGCACGCCGCCGAAGCTCTTGTTTTGCGAAACGATCTCGGCCACAGGGCTTCCTCTAATAGATCACGACGGAACGGATCGACTTGCCCTCGTGCATGAGGTCGAACGCCTCGTTGATGCGCTCAAGCGGCATCGTGTGCGTGATGAGGCTGTCGATGTCGATCTTCTTTTCCATGTACCAGTCGACGATCTTGGGAACGTCGGTGCGGCCACGGGCGCCACCGAATGCGGAGCCTTTCCATACGCGCCCGGTGACGAGTTGGAACGGCCGTGTTGAGATTTCCTGGCCAGAAGCTGCAACGCCGATGATAATGCTTTCGCCCCAGCCGCGATGGCAGCATTCGAGCGCCTGCCGCATGGTATGAACGTTGCCGATGCACTCGAAGGAGAAGTCCGCGCCGCCGCCCGTCACATCGACAATGGCCTGCACGACCTTGTCGCGGCCTACCTCGTCGGGGTTGATGAAATGCGTCATGCCGAACTTCTGGGCCATGGGCACCTTCGACGGGTTGAGGTCCACGCCGATGATCTTGTCCGCGCCCACCATCCTGGCACCCTGGATCACGTTAAGGCCGATGCCGCCCAGGCCGAAAACCACGACATTCGCCCCGGGCCAGACCTTGGCGGTGTAGATCACCGCGCCGATGCCGGTCGTAACACCGCAGCCGATATAGCAAATCTTGTCGAAAGGCGCGTCCTCGCGAACCTTGGCCAGCGCGATCTCAGGCAGCACGCTGTAGTTCGAGAAGGTCGAGCAGCCCATGTAGTGGAACAGCGGCTTGCCGTCCTTGGAGAAGCGCGATGTGCCGTCGGGCATGAGACCCTTGCCCTGCGTGGCCCGGATCGCGGTGCACAGGTTGGAGCGCTGAGACAAACAGGTTTTGCAACCGCGGCATTCTGGCGTGTACAGAGGAATGACATGGTCGCCAACCTTGAGCGACCGCACATCGGGGCCTACCTCGCGGACAATGCCAGCACCCTCGTGGCCCAAAATCGACGGAAACAACCCCTCCGGATCAGCACCCGATAGCGTGAAGGCGTCCGTATGACAGATGCCCGTCGCTTTTATCTCGATCAACACTTCGCCGGCCTTCGGGCCATCGAGGTCTACAGTTTCGATGGAAAGGGGGTCGCCAGCCTTCCAGGCCACAGCAGCGCGCGTTTTCATGGGTCGTTTCCGCCTTAGCAAACATTATTATTTGTCGCGCTGTCAGTGTGCCTGAGTGGCGTGGGCTTCGCTCCTACCCACCCGGCAAAACGGTTATGACCGCGCGATCCAAAGTTTGCATGGATAGTTCGTACAATGTCAATCTATAAGTTCTTGAATTGCAATAACGCATATCTATCGGCTGATATGACATTCCTATCGACATATACTTCCTATCGGGCGATAGCAAATCCCTATCGGGCAATACCGGTTACGTACTTGCCCGGTTGCAGGTTCCATCCATAATTAGCTCTTGCGGATTACAATAATTCTGACATACTTTTTGCAAGACCTACCATTACGCTTGCTCCATAACTAAGAAATATGCCCAGATAAACAAGCCGGGCGAGAATGGGGCGGATAAGGTAGGATCGGCTGGACGGAAGACCACACGTTATTACAGAAGGCCCGGTTTACGTCCCAGCATTGCAAAGAACTATAAGGGTCCGTTTAAGGGAAAAAACTTCGTCAACCGGATTGCCGGGGGGTGACTGTTTAAACTCTTAACAATCAGGGAGGAAAAAAGTGAAAAAATTGCTTCTGACGGCATCGCTTTCGGCGTTGCTGGCGGGGATGGCTGTGCCTGCCTCCGCCAACGACGAGCTGCTGAAAATGCAGCAGAATTCCGCCGATTGGGTCATGCAATCGGGGGATTATGCCAACAACAGGCATTCCAAGCTGAAGCAGATCAGCACGGATAATGTGGCAAAGCTTGAGCCCGTGTGGACATTCTCGACCGGTGTCCTGCGCGGACACGAGGGCAGCCCACTCGTTATCGGCGACGTCATGTACGTCCATGCGCCGTTTCCGAACACAGTCTACGCGCTCGACTTGAACAACGACGGCAAGATCCTGTGGAAATACGAGCCGAAGCAGGATCCGACCGTCATTCCAGTCATGTGCTGCGATACGGTTAATCGCGGCGTCGCGTACGGCAGCGGCAAAATCTTTCTGCATCAGGCCGACACGACCTTGGCTGCACTCGATGCCAAGACCGGCAAGCTCGTCTGGTCCACGAAGGAAGGCGATCCCTCCAAGGGCGAGACTGGAACCTCTGCACCGCTGGTCGTCAAGAACACGGTGCTGGTTGGCGTGTCCGGCGCCGAGTTCGGTGTTCGCGGCCGGATCACCGCTTACGACATCAACACCGGCAAGCAGGTTTGGCGCGCCTATTCTACCGGCCCGGATAGCGAAGTCCTCGTCGATCCCGACAAGACCACCGAACTTGGCAAGCCGATCGGACCGAATACCAGCCTGAAAACCTGGGAAGGCGATCAGTGGAAAACCGGCGGCGGCTCGACCTGGGGCTGGATATCGTACGACCCCAAGCTGAACCTCATCTATTACGGGACGGGCAATCCGTCGACATGGAACCCGGTGCAACGGCCTGGCGACAACCGGTTCTCGATGACCATTTTCGCCCGCGACGCCGACACCGGCATGGCGAAGTGGGTCTATCAAATGACCCCGCACGACCAGTGGGACTATGACGGCATCAACGAGATGATCCTTGCCGATTTGCCTATCGACGGCAAAGAGCGCAAGACCCTCGTGCATTTCGACCGTAACGGCTTCGGCTATACGCTCGACCGCGAAACCGGCGAGTTGCTGGTAGCCGAGAAGTACGACCCGGCGGTGAACTGGGCGACCAAAGTCGACATGGACAAGAGCTCGAAGACCTACGGGCGTCCGCAGGTTGTTGCGCAATATGCGCCTGGTTCTAACGGTGAAGACATAAACTATACGAAGATCTGCCCGGCTGCACTCGGCAGCAAGGACGAGCAACCGGCAAGCTACGACCCTGACACGAAGCTTTTTTACGTGCCAACAAACCACGTTTGCATGGACTACGAGCCTTACCGGGTTGCCTATACCGCCGGTCAGCCTTATGTCGGCGCAACGCTGGCCATGTATCCTGCTCCTGGCGGAAACAACATGGGCAACTTCATCGCCTGGGACGCCACCAAGGGTAAGATCGTCTGGTCGAACCCCGAACAATTTTCCGTGTGGTCGGGCCCGGTCACGACGGCTGGCGGCATTGCCTTCTACGGTACGCTTGAAGGTTATCTGAAGGCGGTCGACGTGAAGACCGGCAAGGAGCTTTACAAGTTCAAGACGCCGTCGGGCATCATCGGCAACGTCACGACCTTCGAGCACAAGGGCAAGCAATTCGTTGCGGTCCTTTCGGGTGTCGGCGGCTGGGCCGGCATCGGTCTCGCGGCTGGCCTCACCAAGCCGAATGAAGGCCTCGGAGCGGTCGGCGGCTATGCGGCACTGTCGAGCTATACAGCGCTCGGCGGCACGCTGACCGTGTTCGCTCTGCCGAACTCGTAAGATTTGCACACCGCTAGCCCGGCGCCTCTGGCGCCGGGCTTATATCAGTTCCAGCGGCGAGGTAACACCTTGAAAATCCCCGTACTTTTTCTGGGCATTGCCCTATTTTCATGCGCAGCGTTTGACGGCAGCGTCCGGGCCGAAGGGGCCACCGATGCCACCGCTGTCAAGAGTACCAATGGCGAATACTACGACAAGGAAGGAAGTCCGACCTTTAAAATCGCTGAAGACGGCACGGTTGATTGGTACACCTATTCCGGTTATCTTCGTTTCAACTCTATGTGCAACGTTTGCCACGGACCAGATGGCGCCGGTTCGAGTTATGCACCAGATCTAACAAAGTCTTTAAAGACTATTGATTACGGCTCCTTCTTATCTATAGTTGCCATAGGCCGGAAAAATGTAACCTCTTCCACAGACTTCGTGATGCCATCCTTTGGCGACAACAGAAACGTCACGTGCTACCTGGACAATATCTATGTGTATCTGCGCGGACGTAGCGAGGGGACGATAGGACGCGGGCGGCCCGAGAAGCACGACCCGAAGCCGCCAGCCGCATCGAAAGCCGAAAACGACTGCATGGGGACGTCATGACGCCCGCGCGCAAAGGCCAGTTCGCAGGCCTGGCCGGTGTGCTGCTGCTCGGCCTTTCCGGCCAGGCACGCGCGCTTCCGCAAGAAGGCCCCGGAGCCGCGGTGGAACTCGTCGACCCCAAGGTCTTCCGGGTTTGCTCCGATCCGAGGAACCTGCCCTTTTCCAACGAGAAGGGCGAAGGCTTCGAGAATAAGCTCGCCGAACTCCTGGCGGCCAAGCTCGGCAAATCGCTGGCCTACACCTGGTATCCCAACTCCCCGGGCTTCGTACGCAACACGCTCGGCGCCTACCGCTGCGACGTCATCATGGGCTTCCCGCAAGGTGACGACATCGCGCAGGTCACGAATCCCTATTACGCGACCTCCTATGCCCTGGTCTTCAAGCATGATGCCGGACTCGACGGCGTCACCTCGTTCTCCGACCCGCGGCTCAAGGACAAGCGCATCGGCATTGTGGCGGGCACTCCGCCTTCGAACGGCATGGTGGCCAACGGGCTGATGGCCCGCGCCAAGCCCTACCCGCTGGTGATCGACACGCGCGCGGAAGCGCCCGTGCAAGACATGATCGCCGACATCCTGTTGGGCGCCGTCGATGCGGGCGCGCTGTGGGGTCCGATGGCAGGCTACTACGCCACGCACGCCGAGCCCAAGCTCGTACTGGTGCCGCTCTCCGGGCCGCACATGGTGTTCCGGATCGGCATGGCCGTGCGAAAGCAGGACCAGGAGTTCAAGAGGCTCCTGAACCAGCTCATCCAGCAAAGCCAGCCGGAGATCGATGCGTTGCTGGCGAGCTATGGCGTGCCGCTGCTCGACGCACAGAACCGGCCGCTCGCCGCTGCCGCCGCGCAGAAGTAGGCCAGAGCCGGTTCGCATAGGCATCGGGTGCTCTTCAAGTTCGATTCGTTACTGGAAACCGCCGATTTCGCTCGATTTTGGCGGTTTCCATTTAGGCGCCATTATAGGCAATGCTCCTTTCCGAAGGCTTAAGTGGCGGGATTGCGCATTGTTTTTACAGAATACTTTCGGGATAGAAGCGAGCGGCGGGCGGGTGGAAATGCACCGTATTGCGGTTAATTCAAATCTGCGAACATAATTAACTGTAGTTTTGACTCACTTGAATCACGGCAAATACACGAGATATTGTCCGGAAAACCGCCTTTCGGCGCCATTGGGAATCCGCATTAACTACGCCGGCATTAACCATGAGTCCGCGCTTACGGTTCTTTACGTTTCTTTTAAGGAGCTTCACCCCGCTCCCGGAGCGCCGTTTGCTCCGTCCGCGCGATAGCAGTCGGTGGATACGAAAGCATCGATTTACTCATGCGGGCGTCTTCAACTGCACTCTCAAATATTCGTGTTTTGAGGTGACGGCCGGTTTTGGCCGGAGCGAAACAATGGCGGTAACTCCAGTTCCGGCGGCATCGCGGGGCTGACAACGCGTTGGCTTCTATATCCAGAACTCTACAGCTAGCATGATGTCCAAGATAGCGCTTCAAAGCGCCGAATAGCTCATTAAACTGGCGGCCAGTAATAGTACTCTCTCTGCCCCCGCACTATATAAAAGCGCTGAGCGATAACATCTATCCGATTTCACGAGCGCATTATCACACACTATACTCGATCGGCATCTCGAATTGCTTCGAAACGCGCTTCGCCTCCCGCAAGAAGGCTGCAATCAGCGGCGTGACCGGCTCGCGCGGGGCCGCGATCAAGCCGATGGTGTAGGGTACGCCTTCCTCGGCAATGGGTATGGTCTCGATCTCAGGCCCCAGCTCGAAAACCCGTGTCAGCCCCTCCGGCATGACCCCCGACCACTGCCCGGTATGGATGTGCGAGAGCAATACAATCATCGAGTCGCTTTCGAGCCTGACCACGGGGCCGTGCAGGTGCCTGTCCAGGATGCGGCGGTTCTGCATGTCGCGGGTGAGCAGGCATAGCGGGATACTCGCCGCTTCCGCCCAGCTCACGGATTTGCGCCCGGCGAGCGGGCTCTTTCGCGTGGTCAGGAGGCAATATCTCTCGCGGTAGAGCGGCACCGTAGCGACCTTGCCCAGCGGCTCGTTGTCGATATAGGTGACGCCTACGTCGATATCGAGGTTCGAGAGCAGTTCCAGGATTTCTTCCGATGTGCGCGAGAGCACCGTGAAGCGCACGCCAGGGAAACGCGCATGAAAGGGCGTCGTGAGCGCGGCGGCAACTGTCAGCGCGGTTGGGATTGCGGCGATGCGCAGGAACCCGGAAAAGCCGCGTGTAAGCTGCTCAACATCCTGCTTCATCGCGCGGGCATCGGCCACGATACGCCTCGCCCGCTCCAGCACGCGTTCGCCCTCGCCCGTGAACCCCAGGAAGCGCGAGCCGCGCCGGACCAGCATAACGCCCAGCGTGTCCTCAAGCTGCTTGAGCCCGGCGGAAAGCGTGGGCTGGGTCACGCGGCAAGCTTCGGCCGCGCGGCCGAAGTGCTTTTCCTGTGCGAGGGCTATCAGGAATTCGAGTTTGTCGATCATGGCGCATCCTCGAAAGAAGAAAATTCCGGCAAATGGCGGCCTATGCGGCAAGCGTGAACCGGGGCAGTCTAACACATAATCATGGTTCACGGGCTCCGGCTGGTTCCCGCTCCGTTACTTCCGGATATTCCGCCCGGCCCGACAACTTCCGCAACCTCCGAACATTAATTCAAATATTATACTCTTGCACGCACCGCCGCCCAAATAGCATGCGCTTACCCGCCTGCAGGCTTGCCGCCGCCTGCCGCGGTTCGCAGCGCCGCGCGCAACATTCGCTCAGCCTCCGGTGCGCTTCCGGCGTTTCCGCCGGCGGGCATGGCGATATCGGCAGCTATGGTGGCAGGCGAGCCCGTATAGATCAGCACGCGCGTTGCAAGTGTTGCCGCTTCTGCCAGATCGTGGGTCACAAACAGAGTCGTGACGCGCTCCGCCTTCCACAGCGTGCAGAAAAGGCCGCGCAGTTCCGAAGCGGACGTCTCGTCGAGGGAGACGAAGGGCTCATCCATCAAAAGGATCGTGGGGCCGAAGGCAAAGGCGCGGGCGATTGCCGCGCGCCGTTGCATGCCGGCCGAGGCCTGGCCAGGGAAGATATCGTGGCTGCCTGCGAGCCCCACCCGGTCGAGCCAGCTCGCCGCAATGCCGCGGGCATCCGGCATTCCTTTCAAAGGCAGGGCCACATTCTCGATCATGGTCCGCCAGGGCAGGAGCCGCGGTTCCTGAAATACGTAGGCAAGCCGGTGAGCCTTTGCATCGCTGAAACGCACCTCGCCGTCAAACGCCGTGTCGAGCCCGGCGACGATGTTGAGTGTGGTGGACTTGCCCACCCCCGAAGGCCCGAGCAGGCAAACGAGTTCACCCTCGCCCGCCTCGAACTTGACGCCGGCGATGGCAAGCCGCGCTGCCCCGCCGCTGCCATAGGCCTTGCTGCGGATATCCGCGAACAGCGCGCTCATGTCCGCCACCTGCCCGCCGCCGCCTGCCAGGGGCGCAACAGCACCGCTTCGATGACGAAGATCGCGGCGATGAAGCTCAGCGCGTAGGCGAGGATGCCGGTTACGTCGAAAAGCTGGAAGTACATGTTCAGCTTGAAGCCGACGCCGCTCGAAAGCCCCAGCAGTTCCACCATGAGCACGATCTTCCAGACGATGGCGAGGCCGGACCGCGCCGCGACCGCGAAATAGGGGCTAAGCTGGGGAAGGTGCACATCGCGAAGGCGCGTCCACCAGCCAAAACCGTACACAGTTGCCATCTCGTCGTAGCCGCGCTGCATGGCCTGCGTTCCTTCCCGCAGGATGACCGCGACATTCGGGATTTTGTTGAGCGCGACCGCTGTGATCGCTGCGGCCTCGTTCTGGCCCAGCCAAACGAAGCACAGGATGATGATGATGAGCGCGGGCAGGTTGAGAAACAGGATCAGCCAGCTATCGAAGAACAGGTCGAGCTTGGGGAAGCGGCCCATGACGATGCCAATGGGCGCGCCGAGGACGAAGGCAACCGCAAAGCTCGCCGCCACCCGCGCGAGCGTTATGCCCGCATGATAGGGAAGCTCGCCCGTCGCGACGCCTGCGGCGATTGCGGCGCCGACGGCGGCGGGGCTGGGAAAATGCCGCGACTGCGCAAGCCAGGCCGTCAACGCCCAAAGTGCCAGCAATGCCAGGAGGGAGACGGTGCCAACGATCAGCCGGCCTTGCCTGCCACCGTCGAAGACAGCCCGCAGGGCCGCAGGGATCGCGGGCCCCTCCCCTTCATCCGGCGCCAGCCTAGAGAACAAAGCCATCCCAAAACGCCTTCGGATCGAACTGAACGCCTGGGCCGGTCACGTCCTCACCGCCGGTTTCCCGGACGATCTCAAACAGCTTGCGCGCATCCTCGCGGCTTGCCTGGTTCCAGCTTTTCGGCACGCCTTCGCGGTAACGGTCGCGCAGCAACCGGAATTCCTCATCACTGGCAGCCTTCATGAGCGGCCTGATGCGCTCCCATTCCGCATCGGACTCCCGCAGAGTGCGCTGTGCCGCCTGCACCGCCTTGGCGAAGCCCTGCATAAGGGCGGCTCATCCCTGGCCAGGTTCGCCGGGAATACGAAGCCGACAAGGGGCAGATCGGCGGCAATACCGAAGGATCGCATGATCTCCGAAACGGTTACGATGCGCCGCCAGCCCTTGGCTTCGAGCCTTGCCGCGAACGGCCAGAAGTTCAGGAGGGCTGCCACCCGGCCCGCGGCTGCCTGCTCGTTCAGAAGCGGAGGCGCGCCGAAGACTGGTTTCGCCGTGGCTGCGAGGTCGCCCACGCCGTTCTTGATGCCGTAGGCGCGCAGCAATATCCAGCTCTTGTCGATCGCCCCTCCGGCCACGCCAATATCATTGCCCTTGAGGCCTGCGATATCCTTAATCGGGCTTGCCTCCGGCACGATGACGCCGCCCAGAGCCGCGGTGAAGGGCATGAACAGGTAATCGCCGCCGAGGCTCCTTTGGCGCATCACCCAGAACCAGTCGGTGATCGCAACGTCCACCTGTTGTCCCAGGATCGCTATGTCCGCGGCACTATTGGATGCCAGCAAGCGCTGCGAGAGGGTAAATCCTTCCGCCGCGTCGAGCTTGCCGTTCGAAATGACATCGAACAGCCATTGGCCCGTACCGAACTGGACCGCCCCCGCGGTGAGCGTGGTTTTTCGCTCCGCCTTCGCCTCGAAAGGTGCGAACGAAGCAAGCGCGCATGCCGCGGCAAGAACATCGCGCCGTGAAATATGTGTAGCCACGTTCTACCCCCCGGAAATCATCGTGCCAGGAACTGCTCTAAAGGCAGGCGAAGGTGCTTATGACCAGACTGCGGACAGCCTGACCCACGCCACTTTTTCTTATGGCCCGCGTTTCCATCCCATTGCGCGCACAGGATAGGAAACTTCGCGGCATCCCGCCATCAGCTTTAATGCCTACCTGGTTTCGCCGAGCGAGGGACAACTATCCCCTCCCCGCGAGCAGCGCCGCAAGAAAAGCGATGCTGGACAGAAGCGTCGCGGCGATGGTGAGTTCGATCACCCGCTCCATTGTGGCTTTATCGAAGCGCTGCCGGTAAAGCGCCGCCGCGCACCAGGCGGAAAGCGGCGCGCCGGCCAGAGCGAACAATGCCCTCGCTGGAAACACTCCGGCAAGAACCGCGGCGCATAGCGCCAGGGAACTGCCGGCCGGGAAGACGCAATACCACGCCCACAGATTTTCCGGATTGGCTTGAACGGCCAAAGTCATCTTGGCTGCCGCTTTATCGGCGGCACGATCCGGAATTTGATTTACAAACAGAATTGCCGCCCACTGCAAGCCGTACGCAAGTCCCGCGGCCAAACCGGTTGCGGTCCAGCCACGGCCGCCGATCATGCTGGCGCCGGTTACGATCAGCGCCACGCCGGCCGTGACAGCCATCTGGCCCAATATTCCTCGCGCCATGAGTTTGAGCGGCGGCGCCGAATACCCCCAGGCGATCAGCGCGCCGGAAAATCCTACCGGCAGCAGTTTCCACGTGGTCAAATAGCAAAGGATCAATCCGCCGCCAGTCATCGCCAGGAAAAGCACAGTGGCGAAATGCTTGATCTGCGCCTCTGTCAGCAGGCCGTCCTGAATATACCGGCTGCCGCCCGTGAAAGGATAAATCCGGCCGGTGTTGGCCGCGTCGCTGCCGTTCAGCGAATTGTAATAGTCGTTGATGAGGTTCGCTCCGGCATTGGCCAGAAGCGCCAGAATTGTGGCCAGCGCGCCAAGCGGCAAGCTCGCCGGGTGCCGGTCGTAAAGCGAAACGGCAAACCCGATGCCGCAGCCTAGAAGCGTCACGATCATGAACGCCGGCCGCGTTGCAAGTATATAAGTGGACAGGCTTGTCCGCATGACCGTTTGCCTGTCCATTACCTTCCCGCATTCATGTGATTATGATTTCCCCGGCAAGAGCCCATTACATCTCAAGCCGATTTTGCCGTTCCCGGCGCGGCAAAAGCAATTCCTAAGTCAATTCCCTCACCACCCCTTCGGCAAGGTTCACGCCGTTGGCGCCGCCTGCTCAGGCGCTGAGAAGGACTGCACGGTAATAGAGCACCGCACCTGCCAGCAGGAGCGTCCGCGCCGCCTCAAGCAGTAGCATGCTTGTCACTGGGGCATTCAACATGCCGCTCAGCGGCCAAAGCAGGAGCGCGGCGCCAGCAAAAGCCGTTGCAATCGAGCGCGCGGGCGCATTTCCATTCCACCAGAGCCGGGACAGCCGGTCAGGCCAGCGCCCGGGAACGCGCGATGCGATCAGGCTCATCGCCGGTGTGGAGAACAGCCAGAGCGACCCAAAGAGGTATACGCGGTCGAACAGGTCGTAACGTAACGTGTCCTCATCGCAGGCGCGCCGGAGGCGGGCTCCCTCGCGCTGCCACCATGCCACGTAATCCGGGGCAAGCACCGCCAGGATTTCCGCTGCGAAGATGACGAACCATACGATGTTGGCCACCAGAATGAAATTGCTACGGCGCATCGTTTTCATGGTTCTTCCCCCCAAATAGTGCTTCAGGCGGCCGCCCTGCCGCGCCCCATTGTCCGGACATTCCCCGCGCGGCGCGCCGGCACTGAAAGGCGGCCCCCGCCACTGTCACTTTATCCGGAATGTGGCGTGGCAGGCGTTGCACCGCGTGGTAATTTGCGCAAGCCCATTCATCGCCTTCGACCAGGCGGCGGCGTCTGGAGGCTCGGGTAGCTCCGAGGTAACACGGCCGAAATCGTCCGCGGCCTTGTGAAACCCAAAACCCATTTCCCTGAACTCAGGCGGCATGTACCGGCCAAAGCCCATCCCTTTGCCGATTGCCATTTCCTTGCGGGCAAGTTCGCCCGCCTGGCGGATTTTGGCATCGGACATGAGCTGAATGACGCCGTTGAGCGAGGTCATGTGGGTTCGCATATGCTCCAGGAACTGCTCTTTGACATCGGACGGCAAGTCGATAGCGGTCCGATTGTCCTCAGCCGCAGCGGACACCGCAAGGGTTAAAAGCAGGCCTGCCGCAAGAACCAAGCTACGCATCGTGTCCTCCTGATCCTGCAATCTTCACATTCAAAGCGTTTGTCATCACCGGCAACGGCCTCCGCGGCCGCCGCCAGCCCATCTTGGGCGCAAGCTATCGTTCCGCAAAATGAAGACCTTATCTCCTGCCTTTACGGATTTGGCGATATAGGCGTCTTTCGGCAGGCGCCCGGTGCGGAACGCTTCGAACGAGATTTCTTGCCCGGCGCTGGCTCCGATCTACAGGTATATCAACACTTCGCTGATTGCCTGGGCGATGAGGAAGTACAAGCGGTTCCGTAAAAGCAAGACGCGGGCGGGAACCTTCTTGCAGAAGGTCTACCGGATGCCCGCAGCTCTTCGCACACTGGAAACTCGGGACGCCAGGCGCGTTTGCTTGATGGGAGCGGTGTGAGTTGAGAGGCTCACGCACCGTTCTGCGAGAGGCTGCGGGTGAAACTCCTGCGGCCTACTCTCCATCGGCATCAATTCGGTGAGCGCCCCAAAGCCTGCCCACTGCAAGTCCAGGTTTGTGGGTGCTGCGGCCGTCAAAGAGGTTCGGCGCGGCCTCGCCGCCGGTACGGCCAGCAGTGCCGATACGATACGAACCTTTGGAGCCAGGCGCTCTTGGGGGGACACATAGCTGGCGATTTCAGCGCCATTAAAGCATTTTCATCAGCGCCGCATCAAAGCGAGCAACTCATCTTCGCTCAGGCGGCCGCTTGTCTCTGTTCCTTCAAGCAGGCCAGCGGCCAAATCGCGCTTGTCCCCGTGCAGTTCGAGGATGCGCTCCTCGATACTGTCTTCGACAATCAGGCGGTAAACCGTAACCGGGCGGCTCTGGCCGATGCGGTGCGCACGGCCGGACGCCTGGTCTTCCACCGCCGGGTTCCACCACGGATCGAGATGGATCACATAATCTGCCGCCGTCAGATTGAGGCCCGCGCCGCCAGCTTTGAGGCTGATCAGAAACAGGTCTCCCTCGCCCGCCTGAAAGGCCGCGACGCGCTCCGCCCGCTGCTGCGCAGGCACCGCGCCGTCGAGATATTGATAGCGCACGCCGCGCGCATCGAGCGCCTCGCGCACCTTGTCGAGATGGCCTAGAAACTGGCTGAACACTAGCGCCTTGTGGCGGTTGCGCAGGAGTTCGTCCGTGAGCACCACGAATGCGGCGAGCTTAGCGCTTTCGAGCGGCGTCTTGGGATCGATCAGCGCGGGATGGCAGCACAGCCGGCGGAGCTTACCGATTTCGGCCAGGATATGGATCTTGCGCTGGCCAGGCGCCCCGTCGAGCGCCGCGATGCTTTCCATCGCCTTGCGGCGCATCGTTTCGTAGAAGGCGCGCTCCTCTTCCGGAAGCTGAACGCGGATTGTTTGTTCCGTGCGTGGCGGCAGCTCGGTCAGCACGGCACTTTTGGTGCGGCGCAGGATAAACGGCCGGATCAGCGCGCGCAGTGCGTCGCGGGCAGGAGATTTCCGGTCGCGCTCGATGGGGCCGGCGAAGCGGCGGTGAAAGCCCTCGCGCGAGCCGAGCAGGCCGGGGTTGATGGTGTTGAACAGGCTCCAAAGCTCGTCGAGATAGTTCTCGATGGGCGTGCCGCTCAGGGCCACGCGGAACTTTGCTTCGAGCTTCTGGCTTGCCTTGGCGCGCTTGGTATCGGCGTTCTTGAGGTTCTGCGCCTCGTCCAGCACGAGCATGTTCCAGGGCCGGCCCGCGAGCGCCTCGTCTTCCTGATGCAGAAGGCCGTAGGACGCAATCAGGACGTCCCCCGGTCCCATCGCCCCGATCAATGCCGCGCGGTCCGGCGCTCCGGCCAGACGGTGCGCATTCAGCGAGGGGGCGAAGCGCGACAGCTCGCATTCCCAATTGTGGCAGACGGAGGTGGGCGCCACGACAAGGCAGGCGCCATTGGCCTGCTGCTCCAGCATCACCGCGATGGTCTGCACCGTCTTGCCAAGGCCCATGTCGTCGGCGAGGCAGGCCCCCATTTGCAGATTGGCGAGCCGCGACATCCATGTGAAGCCTTCGGCCTGATAGTCGCGCAACTCGGCTTGCAGCGTGGCGGGCAGCTGCGGCGAATGCGAGCCCGCGGCCCGGATGCGTGCCGACAGCTCGCGCCAATGCTTGTCGGCCTGCACCTTGCCCGCGCTCTCCACGAGATCGTCCACGGCGACGGAGGCAAGGCCATGCAGTTTGCGGCCTCCGGCGGTTTCCTCCGACACGCCCTCCAGCCGGCGCAGCTGCTTGAGCAAATCGGCGGTCAGCGCGACGAAGCGGCCGCCATCCAGCGGTACGAAGCGGCCGCGCGCCTGGTCCAGCCGTGACAGGACCTCCCTCATGTCGACGACGAGTTCCTCGTCCACCTCGATCTTGCCCGACACTTCGAACCAGTCGCGCTGCTGCTTGAGCTTAATCGAGAGCCCTTGCGCGCCAACGGTGCGGCTCACCTTGAGCGCCTCGCCTTCCGGCCACTCGAAATTGACCGGCCCCTTGTAGGCCTGCGCCTGCTCCAGGAATTCGAGCACGTCTTCAAGCGCTTCGATTTCGCATTCGTTGCCGTTGAGCCCCCAGGAGAGTATCGCCGGGCAAGCCTTGATCAGCGCCTGCATGGCGGCTTGCTCGCCATCGAGGTCGCGGTTGACGCGCTGGCGCTGGCCGTTTGCCGTCACCAGCACCGACGATCCGCCCTGGCCTGCGAGGTAGAAAGGTCCGCCGGCGCCGAAGGGGCGCATTCCTAAGCAGATCTTGAGCCCGTCGCCGTACCGTTGCAGCTGCATCACGGGCGTGGCGTCACCGGGCGTGGCGGGAACATCGATGTCCGCCAGCTCCGAGCGGATCGGTACGGTGGGGTTGGCCTCGGCCAAAAGGCTCGCAACGCGGCCCCGCATTTTCTGCGGGACGGTCAGGCCTTGTTCGGAAAGCGTCGCCTGTAATTCGAGGAGCTTTTTCGACAGCTCCACCACCCGCCAGCGCGTTGGCGTCTCCGCCTCAAGGAACACCTTGGGCTCGCTTGCACGGTGCGACAGGTTGAAGTTGTAGCCTTTGGCGGTCTCCTTCACCACGAGTTCCACCGGATAGGTGATCAACTCGACGCGTTCGCTGGGGTTTGCGGCGTTGTAGACGTTGGGGTGGCCGGCAAGGGCGGGAAGCGTCGCGTATTCGTCGAAATAGAAATTCCCATCGCCATACCAGCCCTGCTCCTTGCGCACGCAGCGGCACATCCGCTGGTCGTGTTCCGTCAAGTAGTCGAGCTTGGCGTCGCGCTGATGCAGCCGCTTCATGGCGATAGGACGCCCGCCGGTCCAGCCTGCTCCTTTGGGTGACTGTTCGACAACCGTAACCTCGCCGCTCGCAAGTTCCACAAGCCAGGCGAGGCGCTTGCCTTTCGCCGGCGCCTTTTCGACCGGGCGCTTTAGCTCGGCGGGCGCCAGGAACGCCGCCAGTGTATCGAAAGCGCGCTCCCAGGGCTGCTTGAACGGGATGATCTCCGTGAAAGCGATGAGGCCCTCACCTCCGGCCGGCGCGGCGCGCTCCCGCCATGGCTCACTGTTGCGGGAGGTCTTGCCCAAAATTTCCGCGTAAATGCGCGCAAGGACCGGCATGGATTGGGCGAGACGGTTGTATCTGAACTCGTTCTGTCCGGCGAGTTCGCGCGCAAGGGCTATGTCCGCGAACAATGCAGCAAGTGCCACGATAGCGGCCGCCGCTGGCGCGCCCGGCGACTGCTCAAGCAGATGCTTGACCGTTTGCCGGGCCTTGTCATGCCGCCCCTCCGCCAGATCGAGCAGTGCATCGACGGCGCGATACGCGAGGAAGAAAAGCGACGTCTCCTGGGTTGCGGCGTCGATGAGGCCGCGAAGTTCCGTGTGAAACGTGCTGTCGTTCGCGCGCAAGAGCGCGAGCACATGGAAGAGCCCCGCCTCCGCTTCGAAGGCCACCTTGCGCCTGCCCGAGGCTTTGCGCAGCCGCTTCAGCGCATCGCGAAACCCGGCAAGTGCTGTATCGTTGTCCCCGGTCAGAAACGTAATCGACGCCTCCCAGGCCGCGCCAAGATGCGCCTCGTCTTCCGGCAGCGCCGCAATCCGCTGCCGCGCGCGGGCAAAATTCGCCGAGAGGATATCGGAGCGCAGCAGGAGCTTGTTGAGCGTTCCGGCCTTCTCCGGCGCGGCGGCTGCGTATTGCTGGACGATAGCCGGCATTTCCCCGGCGTGCTCTCCGCCAAACTCAACGAACGCGCGGATCGCATGCGTGGCGAGCGTCTCCCGGATGCCTGAGGGCAATTGCGCAAGCCAATCCTGGCTCAGCGGGAACCCCATGAAAAACCGGGCAAGAGCCGCGCGGCCGCTGGCGCCCACGTCCTCCGGCACAACCAGCTCGCGCAGCCTCAAGAACTCGGCTTCGTCGCCGGCGTAGACTGCGAGCCGCAGATGGCGGAACAGATCGAGGTCCTCTGCCAGGGGGACTGAACGATAATAATAGTATGTGGGGTTGCCCGTCCGGTCTCGGCTGCTTTTCGGCATGGCGGCGCTCGCCGCGCCCGTCAAATCCTCCGCGTCCGCGCATGCGCAGGCGTCCACCGCCAGGGCATGCAGAATTTCACGGGCGCAGCCGAGATCGGCGGTGAGCAGATCCTTGCGCTGCAGAATTTGCAGTTCTGTGTTGAGGGTGTTCCAGGTATGCGGCCTGCCGCCAGACTTTAGCCCTGCCCTGCGCACGGCGTCTTGAAAAACCGTCTTGTTGGCGGGCGGGTCCATCAGCGCCTTGAGCCGCATCAAGGCCTTCTGTCCGTCCGGCAACCCCAGGTAATGCTCCCAAAGATATGCGGCCGAATGGCGGGAGTTTTTGCCGTCAGGCTTGGCGCCGCCCGGGTGCGGTGCTTCAGGCTTCGCAAAAAGCGGGAATGCGGGTTGTGCTGCGCCGTGCATTCTTGATCCTCCCGAATCGATTCCGTCCGAGTGGGACCAATATCACTACGGCGGAGAACTGGCGGAAGGCCGGCGGGCGGTCTTATGCGGTCTTATCCACGCAAAATGCGATAATGTCAGAGTGTGCGAGAAACCGGCATCCGTGCGGTCTCACTGCCCCTTCTTGATTAACGTCAGGTATCGGCGGGAAAATTACACGATGACTTTCTGGATATAAGGCAACTCGAAAGATTCCCGGCACGAGTTCATGAACGCGCACACCTGCATGTGTGGCCCCAGACGGCGGCCGCCCCAACTATACATTAGCCAGCATCCACCACGCTTGGGTGATCGCTTCAAGGCGAGCATTTTTTTGCTTCCGCATTCGGGGGCACTGCGGCTATGGCAGCTTCGGCCGTCACAGGCTCACGTCATGCAGCACTTCTTATATTTTTTGCCGCTGGGAGCAGCTGCGTTACTGCGCGCATGTCACTGGCCTACCGCTGACTCTGCTTGAGCCTCGTTTGAGGCAGGCAACATATAGTTTTTCCGGCCAGCTGCCTGCCCGGCTGCTGGGAAAGTGCGTTGTTGCTTGAAAGGCGGATGGCGCCTGCTCCGCGAACCAGCCGGACATCTGTGCGTGTCATTGACATCTCTGATCGCGCTCTGGGATAAGCAGCTTTACGCTGCGGATTTATAGACCTGCTGGAAGCGCGGCACCCATCCCGTGAGATCGAAGCCGGCGCCCATTGCCGCCAGCACGATCTCTTTGAACGGCCGGCGTGGGGCTTCGCTCAAGGCCCAAAGGAGCGCGGAGCGCGCGCCTGTGCGGCAATAGGCGAGCGTGGGTTTCGGCAGTGATGCAAGCAGCTCGCCGAAGGCGGCACCCTCCTCATCTGAGATCGGCCGCGACGACGGATTCACAGGCAGGTACACAGCCTTGATGCCGTATGCTGCCGCGACGCGTTCGACCGACGCGAAATCGGGCTGACCTTCCGCCTCGCCGTCGAAGCGGCTGCAGATGATTGAGCGGATGCCCTGCGCTGCGATAGCTGGTACCGTGTCCGGGTCGACCTGGCCCGCCAGCATGAGATTGTCTGTAAGCTCGAACAGCTCCATTTTCGTACCCCAAAAGTTCCTGTCCTAAAAGCTTCCCAAAGGCACGGCGGCAGGCCAGCATCCGCGCAGTTGAACTGGCGGATGCTGGGGATCCGGCTTTGCCGGAACCTCCTGCGGCTTGTTATTCTTGATGGCCCGTGTCCGCTCCGCTGCTTGCCGGCTGCGGATCACGGGTGCGAATTTGCCTCGGGCTGTACTAGCGCTCGAGCCCCATCTGGATGTAGCCCGTCGGGCAGATATCCTTGCAGATGTGGCAGCCGATGCATTTCGCATAGTCGGTCGCGACATGGCGGCCGGTTGCGGCTTCGCTTCTCTTGACCCGGTAGACGGCGCCCTGCGGACAAGAGCTAATGCATTTATTGCATTCGAAGCATAGGCCGCAACTCATGCAGCGGTTCGCTTCAGCCTGCGCCTCGGCTTCGGGGAGCGTCCGAAGGCGCGGCTCGAAATTGCCTAGGACGTTGCTAGCGTCGATGGCTTCCTCTGTGCGGACGTGCCGGGGCGTGTAGTCGAAATGCGCCAAGTACAGCTCGTCCGCTTGAATGATATGGGAGCGCGCGCGATCCTCGAAGTTGTGCACCGCGTAGGAAGCGCGATCGGTGCCGCGGCTTTGAACGTGGTCGTATTCCGTGGGGGCCTTCCCCACCTCCTTCAACTTCGCCAGCAGGTCGAAGTGGTGCACGTTCACCTTGGGCAGGCTGGGCAACTCTTCCTTCCTGACATAGCGGTCGATGCCCTCTGCCGCCTTCCAGCCATGGCCGATGGCAGTCGTGAGAAGATGGGGCTTGATCGCATCGCCGCCAACGAACACGCCGGGGCGAGCGGGCGAGCGGAAGAAGCCGTCAGCTGCTGCGCCGCCCTTGCCGTTGTTCGCAAACTCAAGGCCGGTGAAATCGATGCCCTGACCGATGGCGGAAACGATAAGGTCGCATTCGATGTCCCGCTCCGTGCCAGGCTTAAGCTCCATCTTGCCCGTCGACCAATCCACCTCGGCAACGCGAAGAGCTTTGGCACGGTTCGGCGCGCCGGGCACCACAGAGACCGGCAGCAGCGAGGGCATGATCTTCACGCCTGTCTGCTGGACGTGCTCGATCTCTTCCTTCATCGCGGGCATCTTATCGATAGGGCGCCGGTAAACGATTGTTACGTCCGCACCCTGGCGCCTCGCGCTCAGAGCCACATCGTGGACGGCCAGGCCGAAGACCACAGCTTCCAGCCGGTCCTTCTCGTGCATGTCCGTGGTGTGCCCAATCCTGCGGGCAACCGCGGCAACGTCCATGGCGGTGTCGCCGCCGCCGATGACGAGCACGCGGCCCGCGCCCACCTGAAGGCGTCCCTCATTGAATGCTTCCAGGAACGCGATGCCGGTGATGCAATTGTGCGCTTCAGCAGCGCCCGGCACCGCAAGCGGCTGGCCGGACTGCGCGCCAAGCCCTAAAAAGACGGCGTCGTATTCCTGCTCAAGCTGCTCGATCGTAATGTCTCTGCCGATCTTGACGCCCGTGCGCACCTTGACGCCCATATCGAGGATGCGCTGAATTTCCTTGTCGAGCACATCGCGCGGCACGCGATAGCCAGGAATCCCGTAGCGCAGCATGCCGCCAAGCTCCGTGCGCGCCTCGAAGATCGTGCAAGCGTGGCCCTTGCGGCGCAGCTGATAGGCACAGGAGAGAGAGGCGGCGCCGCCGCCGACGAGGGCTACGCGCTTGCCTGTTGGCGCGCCAGCGGGTGGCAGCTTCAGGCCGTGTTCAAGGGCGTAGTCGCCGATAAAGTGTTCGACGGAGTTGATGCCGACGTGCTCTTCCAACTGGTTGCGGTTGCAGGCCCCTTCGCAAGGGGCTGGGCAGACGCGCCCCATGATAGCAGGGAAGGGGTTCGCTTCGGCGACGCGGTAGAACGCATATTCCTGCCAGGGCATGCCAACTGGCGGCTTTTCGATGCCGCGCACGATGTTGAGCCAGCCGCGAACATCGTGGCCCGAGGGGCAGGAACCTTGGCAGGGCGGCGTGCGGTGCACGTAAGTCGGGCACTTAGAGGATTTATCGGCCTGGAAGATCTTGCTACGCAGATCGGGTATCTTGTTATCGCCGTCCTTGAACCGGCGGAACGTGCTAGCTGTCTGATCCATCGCCACTTCCCTTTCACTCTGTTTCTGGTGCGCTCTGGCTTGAGGTAGCGCCGCTGTGTTTTGGTGTTCGCAAAATCTCATCCGTGGGACGGTGACCCGCGCCCGGCCGTCCTGGGGACCTCACTGCCTGCCCGGAGGCGGCCACCAGGATGACGCGGGATCCGCCGGTTTAGCCCTTTGAATTCGCCCTTTGGATGATTTCGGGCGCAAGCGATTTTATAGCCTGGTAATGCGATGGGTAGATCTTGCCCGAAAGGCGCCCTAGGAAATCGGAGCGTTGTAGCCGCTCCATGACCGGCTCCTTCACCATGGAAAGATGGAACATCATGCCCGCTTGTTGCAGCCGCATGTTAATGTCATTGAGAGTTTCTAGCGCGCTCATATCGATGTCGTTGACGGATAGGCATTCCAAAACGAGATGCTTTGCATTTGGATGTTGCACTAACAGCGTCTGCACCAGTTCTTCGACATATCTGGCATTCGCGAAGCAAAGGCTTTCGTCGATACGAAGCGATATGATGTTTTCGCTGGTCACCGTCTCGTAGCAGCGGATGTCGCGAAAATGCTGGGTGCCTGGCACCAGTCCCAGAACCGCGAAGTGCGGCTGGCTGGTATGGTAGATGTACAATATAGTCGACAGCACCAAACCCGCGAGCAAGCCCTTCTCGACGCCGAACACAAGTGTCACTAAGCATGTTACAAGTATTGCGGCAAAATCCCGCTTAGAATATTTCCACGCGTCGATGAAAGCTTTAGTATCCACCAATGTCATCGCGGCTATCACTATCAGCGCGGCCAGCGTTGCATACGGCAAATAATAAAGCGGCTTCGTAAGGTACATGGTAACCAGGGCAATGCCCAGAGCCGTGAATATCGCGGCAAGTGGCGTTTGCGACCCGGCATTGTAGCTCACGGCTGAGCGTGAGAAGCCCCCCGCGGCCGGGTAGCCACCGGAAAAAGCGGAGGCGAGATTGGTGAGCCCGATCGCAATCATCTCCTGGTTGGGGTCGACTTTTTGCCGGCGCCTCTGGGCCAGGGCTTGGCCAACAGAGACTGTTTCCACGAATATGATGAGCGACATCAGCGCCGCATAGCCAATGAGGGCTTGCCACATCGACTGGGGTGTCGGGAAATCCTTCACCTTATCCGCCGCCGGATGGAGATCGAAGCTGGGCCAGGACAGCGAAGGCAAGCCGCTCGGAATATCGCCGACCGTTCTTACGCCGAGTTTGCCAAGACCCGCCCATTGCCGCAGAAAGCCTTCGTCGGCTTGAAGCGACCAGCTTAGGAATATCGCGGTAGCGATGACCAGAAATGGCCCCAATCCAGCGTATACCCCTGCTTTTTGCGGCGATAAGCCCAACATCTGCAAGAAGCGTTTGAAATAGCGCCGCATCAACAGGAAGCCAGCCAGGGAACACAGCGCGAAAATGACCGTCGGGAGCTTGGTTTCGGGAAGGTGAGGCACCATCGAAGCGGCCATTTCAAAAAGCGTGTCGCCTTTCCCGGCAATGCCCAGCAAGTGCTTGATTTGCGTCGCCGCGACGGTCAGGGACGCCGCGGTAACAAAGCCAGAAATGACAGTGCGGCTTAGGAAATTGGCGATAAATCCGAGCCGCAAAAATCCCATGACGACGAGCATGCCCCCCGACAACACCGCGAGCACTATCCCTGCCGCAATGTGCTCGGGCGTCGCGGTGCCGCCGATCATGTTTGCTCCTGCGTTGGTCATGATGGCAATGATGGCGCACACGCCGACCTGCAATGCCATGCTGGTGCCGGTCAAGGCGTACAAGATCGGTGGCAGAATGCTGACATATAACCCGATATAGGGTGGCATCCCCGCGACCACGGCATAGCCAAGAGCCTGCGGCACGAGCATCACCACAATTACAAGCGCTGCCAAAAAGTCCTTGGTGACGGTGCTCGTATTGCAGTAGGGAAGCCACGAAAGAGGGGGGAACAGGCTCAGTCCACGCTTGACTTGCCACCCTTGGAGCGCGGACTCGCCGTTACCAGAGGATGCGGCAGCAGCCTCGGGCTTAACGTTGCGTTGGCCGTTGTCTTGGGCCAAATCCTTGATCGTATCGCCAGGAATTTGGCCAACTTTGTCCGGTGAGTTTAGGTGCGAATAGTCCATGGAACTTTGCCCCTCTTTGAGACCTTCAACCAGAGCCTAATATCAGGTTTGCAGGCGAACACGGACAAAACCGCACCTCGCCGCAATGCGTGAGCCCATGAGCGGCGCGGATGTCGCGGCACCCCTTAACGGGACGGATGTTTCGACATACTGGCAGACACGCCGCGCGGTCAGACCGGGCCGCAAAGCGTAAACTTTGCCGCTCGCCATGGCTGGGCGAACGGCAGCCACGGGGCGCAGCGCCACCGCGCCCGCGCTTGCAAACCTTGGTCTCCAGATCGTTCGGCCGCTGATTGTATTGCTTGCCCATGACTGGATCGCTCCTGAAGGTCAGCACAATGAGAGTTGCCCCTCCCTTAGCCGCAGTCCATCTCAAAAGTTTGGAAACGATGTTCGGATTTTGCGAACGTAGGTTTGGCGGGGTCTGAGGGCATTCAGCGCATAGCAATCGCTGAGCTGGCTTCGGAGGCTCGCCTTCCGCTGCCAACTTCTTCGTAACGTGCCCCCGCGTGCAAGGGTGCGGCAATAGGGTGCGAGCGCGTCTCCAACTGTACAGCCGCCAAGCCGATGTTCGTAAAATCCGAACATCGTTTCCAAACTTTTGAAATGGACTGCGGCTGGCAGGAGAGCAAAGCTAACAGTGCTCACCATCGGAAATAATCTGGTCATGGGCAAATGCAGCGTCGCCGGTGCGCCGGCATAAGTACATTCGACGAAGCGCTTCAGCCGGGTTGTTCTTGGTATGCGTCGCAGTCACTAAGTACACAACATGAAAGAACTTGGCGTATTGATCGGTTGACTGCCTGTCTTCCGTGATGTCGTCTGTTGTCAGGAAGCAAGAGGCGGAGAAACTCCATGGAGCACTATTTGCTTCTTCACGCTGCCGAGGGTTGCATAGGCTGCCACGCTTGCGAAATCCACTGCAAAACCAATAAGCAGATCGGCAGCGATGCGTCGCCCTGCCGGGTCGTCCGGGTAGATTCCGCAGACCCTCAGACCCGTTACCTGAGCCGCTTTGCCTTCCTCTCCTGCTTTCACTGCAAGGATGCACCCTGCATCCGCGCCTGTCCGACAGGCGCGATGCAACGCCGGGATGACGATGGCATCGTTTTCGTAAATCAAGACGTTTGCATCGGCTGCAAGCGTTGCCTGCTGAGTTGTCCTTGGGGAGCCCCCCAATGGGATGAGGCGGCGCAGAAAGTCATCAAATGCGACTACTGCAAGGACCGGCTTGACGCCGGGTTGCAGCCGGCCTGCGTAACCAAATGCCTCACCGGCTGTCTTGAGCTGGCGAAGGTGGAGGACTTGCCGGACGCGCAGCGGCGGCGGCAGGCAGCAGGGCGAACCCCTGTCTGGCGCGCCGGCGAACAATGGGGAGAAAGGCCGGCGTCATGACCAACCCAACTTCAGTCGCCCCAACGGCGGCCACGGCGTCCGATCTGATAGGAGTTTGCGCCACTCTCGCTGCGGCGTTCTCTTTGCCGGCGTCAGACGCGCCGCGCCTGGCCGAAACCTTGAAGCGGGCGCCGCGCCCTTCGGTGATCTGGTTGTCGATGCAGGAATGTACCGGTTGCGCAGAGGCGCTGACACGTTCGTATCTGCCGGCACTAGAGGATCTGATCTTCGACTTTATTTCCCTAGACTATCAGCACACATTGCAGGCAGCATCGGGCGAAGCCGCCGAACTCGCGCGCGAAAGCGCGATGCAAGAGCATTACGGCCGCTATCTCTTGGTGGTGGACGGTTCGGTACCGCTTGGGAATCCCGGCTATTCGACCATTGCCGGCATCAGTAATCTGCAACTTCTCGAAGAAGTCTCCAAAGGAGCGGCAGCCGTATTGTGCGTGGGCACATGCGCAGCCTATGGCGGCTTGCCGGCCGCAATTCCCAATCCGACCGGTGCGGTGGCTATCGGCGACCTCGTACGGGACAAACCGGTTATCAACATTCCAGGCTGTCCACCGATTCCCGAGGTGATCACTGGCGTGATTGCCTATTATCTTTTGTTCGGCACCGTGCCGGAACTGGACAATCTCGGGCGGCCGAAAGCCTTCTACGGCAAATCTATTCATCAACGCTGCTACCGGCGCCCGTTCTTCGAACGGGGCCTGTTCGCTGAGAGTTTCGACGATGCAGGAGCGCGCAAGGGCTGGTGCCTCTACAAGCTCGGCTGCAAAGGACCCTCCACATACAACGCCTGCTCGACGATGAAATGGAATCAGGGGGTGAGCAACCCTGTGCTCTCCGGTCATGGCTGCATAGGCTGTTCCGAACCCGGATTTTGGGATTGCGGCTCGGTTTACTCAGCCCTCTGCCAATCGCCGGCTGCATCATCTGGCAAAGGGGTCTGACATGAATAGCAGCCAACGATTGATTATAGACCCCATCACCCGCATTGAGGGGCATCTGCGTATCGAAGCCGAGATGCAGGACGGCGTAATTCAAAATGCTTACGCCAGCGGCACCATGGTGCGCGGATTGGAACGCATCCTGCTGGGCCGCGATCCCCGCATGGCTTGGGCTATAACGCAACGGATCTGCGGTGTGTGCACCCTCGTTCACGGGCTGGTCTCAGTCCGGGCTGTCGAGGATGCGCTGAAAATCGCCATACCGCGCAACGCCGAACTAATTCGCAATCTGATGATTGGCGCCCAGTACATCCACGATCACGTGATGCACTTCTACCATCTGCACGCCCTCGACTGGGTGGACGTGACGGGCGCGCTCAAGGCGGACCCGGAAGCCGCGGCTGGCATCGCGAAGTCTTTGTCCGCTTATCCGCAGTCGTCGGCGGCGCACTTCAAGTCCGTGCAGGAGCGTCTGGCGAACTTCGTCCAGAACAAGCGTCTTGGCATATTCCAGAACGGCTATTGGGGGCATCCGGCCTACAAGCTGCCGCCCGAAGTCGATCTGATCGCCGTCTCCCACTATCTGGACGCCCTGGCATGGCAGCGCGAAGTGGCCAAGTTGCACGCGATCTTCGGCGGCAAGAATCCGCATCCGAACTTTCTCGTTGGCGGCGTGCCCGTAGCGGTGAGCGAGCCGGATAAGGACGAACTCGCGCGGTTTGGGCAGGCAGGCACCATCTTGAATGCGGCAACGCTTGAGCAAGTGTCGCGCCTGATCGATGAGATGCAGCGGTTCGTCGATCAAGTGTACGTTCCAGATACCCTGGCCATCGCCGGCTATTACAAAGACTGGTTCGCCCAGGGCGAAGGGCTCGGCAACTTCATGAGTTACGGCGAGTTCCGCGAGCCTGGCGGCCAGGGCAGCCTCATTCCCGCCGGGGCGATCCTTGGCCGCAATCTGGAAGAGATCCATCCTGTCGATCTTCACGACGAACAGGAGGTGCAGGAATACATTGCCCATTCTTGGTACGACTACCCGGCAGGAAAGACCGGCGGGTTGCACCCCTACGAAGGCGAAACCCGGCTGCAATACGACGGACCGAAGCCGCCCTTCCAGGAACTTCCCGTCGAAGGCGCCTATTCGTGGCTGAAAGCGCCGCGCTGGAAAGGCAAGGCAATGGAAGTCGGACCGCTCGCGCGCGTCCTGCTGCTCTACGCCAAGGGACATGCGCAGACGCGCGATCTGGTGGACTACACGCTTCGGCGGTTCGGCGCTGGCCCGGAGGCGCTGTTCTCGACGCTGGGCCGCACCGCCGCCCGCACTTTGGAGACGAAGATCATCGCGGATTGGATGCGCGGCTGGTTCGAGGAACTGCGCGCCAACATCGCGGGCGGAGACGTCGATACGTTCAACGACAGCCTCTGGGATCCGGCATCGTGGCCCGCCCATGCGCGCGGCGCCGGCTGCATGGAAGCGCCACGCGGTGCTCTCGCTCATTGGATCGTCATCGAAAACGGCCGCGTCGCCAACTACCAGGCCGTCGTTCCCTCCACATGGAACGCCAGTCCGCGCGATGCGCAAGGACAGGCGGGCGCTTACGAAATGGCGCTGGCTGGGCATGCGATCGCCATCCCCGGTCAGCCGATCGAAGTGCTACGGACGATCCATAGCTTCGACCCTTGCATCGCGTGCGCCGTGCATCTGTTCGACGAGGAGGGGCAAGGCTATGACGTCAAGGTGGTTTGAGGAACTGCCATCGGCGGCCCTGAACCGGCCGCAGGCTGCCGTCCCGGAGATTGAGACTAATCTCGGAGAGGATTTATAATGGCTTCTTCCGGCTCAGGGCCACGGCATGTGGATGCAGGCAAGCAATCCTCCTCTTCGAACCAGCGAAATTGGGGGATTTCTCCGGCCTCTTGGCTTCGCGGTTTGAAAGGAAAATCGTCTCCTCACCAAGATCAAAATGCGATGTCCACGCCTTCGGGCGCTTCTACCATATCCTCCTATGAGGATACCGGGGCGCGTGCCGTGCACAACGAGCCTTCCGGCTTCTCTATTATTCCTGCCCATAGAGATACCGGAACCCGCACAGTTTACAGCATGTGCGGCATGTGCGCGGTTCGCTGCCCGATCAAGGTTGACGTGAAGAACGGCAAGGCCGTCTCCATTCAAGGCAATGACCACGACGGCGCCATGGGCAACGCCTTGTGTGCCCGCGGTGGCGCAGGCATTCATTTCGAATATGAGGATGAACGCCCGCAAGGACCGATGATCCGCGATGGCGAACGCGGGTCCGGGCGCTGGCGGCCGGTGCCGTGGGACACCGCGCTCGACTACGTGGCCGATGGTTTGCGCGAGGTGATCGGCAGCATGGGGCCCAGAGCCATAGCGCTCTCCGACCGCGGCGGGCCGTTCACCGATCTGACCAAGACTTTTCTGCGCGCGCTCGGCTCACCCAACTATTTCGATCATGACTGTACGTGCGGCCGGAATTGCAACAACGCTGCCCGCACGGTTCTCGGTGCTGGCCGCGGCGAGCTGATATTCGACCTCAAGAATTGTAAGCACGTTGTTCTCTACGGCCGCAATCTTGCGGAATCTCTAATGGTGAAAGAAGTGCGCGCTTTCATGGGCGCACTCGATCGCGGCATGAAGTGCACATATATTGACCCGCGCGCCACCGTTACTGCGAGCAAAGCAACGAGATATTGGCAAGTCCGCCCGAACAGCGACTATGCTTTGAACCTGGCGATCATCCACGAGATCCTGGCCAGGAACCTCTACGACAAGACGTTCGTGGACCGTTACGTGTCCGGCCTGGACTATCTCCAGGAAGAAACCCAGGGATACACGCCTGAATGGCAGGAACGGCACACGGGCGTACCCGCAGCGGCGTTGCGCGACTTTGTGCAGGAAATCGCCGCCGATGCGCCGAAAGTTATCTTCCATCCCGGCTGGATGACGGCCCGGCACAAGCAATCGTTCCATGTCAGCCGCAGTGCGTTGATCATCAATGCCCTGCTGGGCGCTATAGAAACCGCTGGCGGCATCGTGCTGGCGAAGACTCCCGCCGACGCGGGAGCGGCGAATTTGAAGCGCCTGGTCAGCCGGACGGCGGAGCCGAAGGACGTGCGCATCGATGGCGCCGGCACCGAAGTCCCCTATTGGGATCCGAACGGCGGGATACTTCACCGGATGTACTCCGCGCTGGCCACCGGATTGCCCTACCCGATCGGCGCCTATGTGGCCTACCGCCACGATCCTCTGATCGCCTTGCCAGATCCCGAAGCGCAGAAACAGCTGCTATCGAAGCTTAAGCTTCTGGTTGCTATCGACGTGCGTTACTCGGAGACCGCTTGGTTCGCCGACGTGATTCTGCCGGAGTTGACTTACCTGGAACGCGCCAACATCATTGCTCAGACGAACGGTCTCCGCCCCGGGTTCAGCATGCGCGATCAGGCGATCGCACCGCGCTTCGATACGCGGCCGGCTTGGTGGATTTTCCGGGAGATCCTAAGGCGCGTTGGCGATAGCGAGGCACTCAACTTCGGCTCCATCGAGGCAATCTGGGATTTCCAGCTACAGGGAACCGGCGTCACTGTGGAAGCGCTACGGCAGAAGGGCTTCGTGACGCTGGCCAGTAAACCGATGCTGACGCCGCCGCCGCACAAACTGAAATTCAAGACGCCCTCCGGCAAGATAGAGTTGGAAAGCGAGATGCTGAAGCGGGCCGGCATGCCGAGCCTGCCGCCATACCGGAGCCTGGATAAGACAAAGGGCGACCACTTCTTCCTGCTCTTTAGCCGTACGGCGACCATTTCGCACGGCCAGTCGCTGAACAACGCGCTGCTGAAGGCGGTCACGGAAGAGCAGCGTTTGTGGATGCATCCGGTACGGGCGAAGGCGCTGGACATCCGTGACGGCGACACCGTCGAAATTACCTGCGACGGTATCGAAAAGCATCGCATGGCCGTGCTGGTGACGCCGCGAATTCATCCGGAGGCGGTCTTCATGCTGCATGGCTTCGGCGGCCGGGTGCCGGCCAATCCGCGCGCTTACGGCTACGGCGTCGCCGATCAACGCCTGCAGAAGGGGATTTCTTCGAATACGATCCATTAGGCGGTGGCAATGCCCTGACGGAAGCCGTCGTTCGTGTCAAAAAGTGCGAGGTCGCCCGATGAGCCAATATGTCCTATGTCACGAGGCGAGTCACTGCACCGGCTGCCGCGCCTGCGAAATGGCGTGCAAAGTTAACAAGGCGCTGCCGGAGCACGTGGCCCTATGCCGGATTGTGACCGGAACGCCGTCAGCCGCAACCCCCATGCAGGTGCAACCTCGTTTCGAGCAGTGCTATCATTGTGGCGAGGCTTGGTGCGTACACGCGTGCCCCACCGGCGCAATCGTAAAGAGACCGGAAGACGGCATCGTCACGATCATCGCGGAGCGCTGCAATGGTTGCCGCGCCTGTATAGCGGCCTGCCCGTGGAAACGGCCACAATGGGATTTCGAAGCCGGCAGAGTGACGAAATGCGATCTTTGCGTGGATCGATTGGACGCCGGGAAGCAGCCTGCTTGTGTCGCCCACTGCACCACTGGGTGTCTGACGCTCGAACGGGCGCCGGACCTATCCGTCCGGCGGCGTGAAGCCTATGCAAAAAGAGTACTCGGGGTTTAGGCAAATGCGAATTGTGCCCGCGAGCTGACGATTCGCCGAAACTTAAGGAGCTGAAGCCGAATGACGAGCGAAGACACAACAAGAGCGCCAGCCACAACCCCAGAAGGCGGCTGCGGATGCGGTTGCGACCGGCCCCAAAAGCATGCGACCCCCTTGCTCGACGAGTTGGAAACCGGCCCGTGGCCGAGCTTTGTGACCGGTCTCAAGCGGCTGCGCGATGCCGAGGGCAAGTCTTACGGCCCGATGATGAACGACTTGCTCGGCCAGCTCGAACACTCCTATGAGGAGCGGCTCGGGTTCTGGAAAGGCGGCACGGTTTCGGTTTTGGGCTACGGCGGCGGCGTCATCCCCCGCTTTTCCGAGGTTGCCAGCAAGTTTCCCGAGATCGAAAGAATTTCATACGCTGCGCATCATACCGCCGGCGGGCTACCACTACACCACGGATTTGCTGCGCAAGCTCTGCGACGTCTGGGAGAAATACGGCTCCGGCTTGATCGCGCTGCACGGTCAGAGCGGCGACATCATGCTGCAGGGCTGCACCTCCGAAAACGTGCAGAAGTCCTTCGACGAGCTAAACGGGATGGGCTTGGATATGGGCGGCGCAGGCCCCGCGCTGCGCACGTCCATGAACTGCGTCGGGCATGCGCGCTGCGAGAAATCCTGCTACGACGAGGTCAAGGCTCATCGAGCGGTCCTCAATAACTTCCTCGACGAGATGCACCGCCCGGCGCTGCCCTATAAGTTCAAGTTCAAATTCTCCGGCTGCCCGAACGACTGCGTCAACGCCATCCACCGTTCCGACTTCGCCGTGATCGGCACCTGGCGCGACGATATGAAGGTCAACCAGCAAGAGGTGAAGGCCTACGTCGCCAGCCACGGGCGCAAGTACACCATCGACAGCGTCATCGCGATGTGCCCGGCCCGCGCGCTGAGCCTCAACGACGACGACACACTGGATGTCGATAACAAGTCCTGCGTCCGCTGCATGCACTGCATGAACGTCATGACCAAGGCGCTTAGCCCCGGCGACGATCGCGGCGTCTCGATCCTGATCGGCGGCAAGCGCTCGCTCAAGGTCGGCGACATGATGGGCATCCTGGTGGTGCCGTTCATCAAACTGGAAACGGACGAGGACTACGAGAAGCTGGTCGAGTTCGCCCGCAACGTCATCGACTTCTTCGCGGAGAACGCGCTGGAGCACGAGCGTATCGGCGAGTGCATCGACCGGATTGGCCTGCCCGCCTTCCTGGAGGCGCTGGGCATCGAGCCCGATCCGAACATGATCAACCACCCGCGCACGTCCAGCTATGTCCGTACGGACGACTTCACGGACGAAGCAAACAAATATTTCGAGCGCAAGGCCAAGGAGGCTGGGCTCACTGTCGCGGCCGAGTAGCCAGGGCGGGAGCGGGAAGGGAGGCAGCGTTCTTCTCCCAAAGGCTGCCGTCTTTCCCGCTCCCCCCCGGGCTTCCGTCAAAATCTATTCGCGGAGACTTAAACGATGAACACTTCTACAGAACCGCGGCGTCCAATCGAATCCGGCGTTCCGGACCCGTTCCCCTTTATGCACCCGCTCATGAAAAAGAACTACGGCAATTGGGCCTGGCACGACCGCCCGCGCCCGGGCGTTCTTCATCACGTCGCCAAGAACGGCGATGAAATCTGGACCGTGCGCGCGGGCACCCAGCGTCAGATGGACGTCTTCACTGTCCGCAAACTTTGCGACCTCGGCGACCAATTTGCTGAGGGCCATGTCCGCTTCACCACGCGCAGCAACATCGAGTACATGGTCAGCTCGAAGGACAAGGTTGAGCCGCTGATCAAGGCGCTTAATGCCGAAGGCTTTCCCGTCGGCGGCACCGGCAATTCGGTGTCCATGATCTCCCACACGCAAGGCTGGCTCCACTGCGATATCCCCGGCACCGACGCCTCGGGCGTGGTCAAGAGCCTGATGGACGCGCTGTTCGAGGAGTTCGTGAAGGAGGAGATGCCGAACCGCGTCAAGATCACGACCTCCTGCTGCCAGATCAACTGCGGCGGTCAGGGCGATATCGCGATCAATGTGCAATACACCAAGCCGCCGAAGATCAACCACGACATGGTCTCGAAGGTTTGCGAGCGCCCCACCGTCGTGGCCCGCTGCCCCGTCGCCGCGATCCGGCCCGCGCTGGTCAACGGCATGCCTTCGCTTGAGGTCGACGAGACGAAATGCGTGTGCTGCGGCGCCTGCTATCCGCCCTGCCCGCCGATGCAGATCAACGGCAAGGACTCCACGAGGATTGCGGTTTGGGTCGGCGGCAAGCACTCAAACGCCCGCTCGAAGCCAGCCTTCCACAAGCTTGTGGTCGCAAACCTTCCGAACAACGCGCCGCGCTGGCCGGAAGTCGCCGAGGTGGTCGGCAAGATCCTTCACGCGTACAAGGACAATGCGAAGGACTGGGAGCGCGTCGGCGAGTGGATCGAGCGCATCGGCTGGCCGCGCTTCTTCGAGCTGACCGGCTTTGCCTTCACGAAGCACCACCTGGATACTTGGACCGGCGCGCGCAAGACCATGAACATGTCCGCGCACGTGCACTTCTAAGGCTTAGGATAGCGAACCTCGCAGGCGAAAAACTTAGCCCGTCAGTTAAAGCAGTAGCCGCGAGCGCTTCGACCACAGAACTTAACTAGCAGGAATGGAGTGAAATAGCATGTCAGGTCACTATACTGCCGGCGGTGTCGTCGCAGAGCACGACGAAGAAGGTTACCTTACCGACATCACCCAGTGGACCAGGGAGCTGGGCGGTGTGATCGCGAAGGCCGAGAACGTCGACATGACGCCTGGGCATTGGGAGGTCGTGGACTTCCTGCGCGAGTATTACGACGAATACCAGATCGCACCGGCCATCCGCATTCTCTTGAAAGAGATGAAGAAGAAGTTTGGGCCAGAAAAGGGCGACCAGAAGTATCTTTACGAGCTGTTCCCGTACGGTCCGGCCAAGCAAGCCTGCAAAATCGCGGGTCTGCCGAAGCCGACGGGCTGCATCTAAGACTGCAGCTGGGGCGCTTTTAGTGAGCGCGGAGTTGCCGCCATTGCGGCAGCGAGCTTAGCGAAGCGGGAAGCGGCCCAGGGGCAAGTTCACTGAGGTGGATCGCCACGGCGACCCAAAGCCGCCTCGCGATGACGATGAGCGGGCGTTTCTGAGAATATGCTCTAGACCGGGGATCGTTAAGCGCGATTGCCGGGCGCAAGACTTGGAATAAAGGAGAGTATTGCCGTGCAAACCACGATTTACGCGGTTGTATTCTACGCAGCCACGGCCCTGTTCGCAGGCGGGCTCATCTTGCGCATCGCCGAATACCTGAAGACGCCGGTTCCCCTGAAGGTTCCCGCCACGCCCGCGCCAACGACGCGGGCGGGGGCGGCCTTCCGGGTGTTGCGCGAAGTTGTGGTCTTCGAGAGCCTTTATAAGTCCAACAAGTGGATCTGGCTGTTCGGCATCGCCTTCCACGGCGCTTTGGTGCTCGTGCTGTTCCGGCATGTGCGCTACTTCATGTACGATGTGCCGCTGCCGGTGCAGCTTGCCCAGCCCTTCGGCATCTATGCCGGCTTTGCCATGGTGGGCGCGCTCCTGGCGCTTTGGGTCCGGCGCGTGGTCATCGCCCGGGTGCGCTACATCAGCGACGCGTTCGACCACCTCATTTTGCTGCTGCTGATTCTGATCGGCGGTTCCGGGCTCGCGATGAAATTCGTGATGCGGACGGATATCGTCGCGGTGAAGGGCTTCTTCCTGGGGCTCATGCGGTTCGATATCCAGCCGCTGCCGGGCGATCCCGTATTGCTCGCCCATCTGGCCTTCGTGGCCCTGCTGATGGCGGTTTTTCCCTTCTCGAAGATGCTGCATGCGCCGGGGATTTTCTTCAGCCCGTCGCGCAACCAGGCCGATAACCCGCGCGAAGTGCGTTATGCACCGGCCCGCGCTGCGGCCAAGGCGTAAGGAGGCGGGTCATGGAACAGCTTGAGCACGGACACGCGGCGTACGAAGATCCGCTGGAAGTTCCAGAGATTGCTTGCGGCGCGATGGCGCAGAGCAAGCCCTATGTGGCGCTGCCTCAGCACCAGGAGCCGCTGGGCTTCCCTGGTGAGCTTGTCGAGAACTGGCAGGAAAAGGCGATCCTGAAGCTTGGCGAGCTAGTCAAGAACAACCGGGGCTTACGCGTTTATCTCAACTCTTGCGTGCGCTGCGGCGCCTGCACCGACAAGTGCCACTACTTCATGGGCACCGGCGATCCGAAGAATATGCCGGTTGCGCGCCAGAACCTGATGCGCAAGGTCTACCGCCGCCACTTCACATTCCTGGGCAAAGTTGTGCCCTGGCTCGTCGGCGCGGAGGATCTGACGCGCGAGGTGCTCGACGAGTGGTACAGCTATTTCCACCAGTGTTCGCAATGCCGGCGCTGTTCGGCTTACTGCCCCTTCGGCATCGACACCGCCGAAATCTCCATGGCCGCCCGCGAGATCATGGACCAGATCGGCATGGGGCAGAAGTACAGCAACGAGATCATCGCCAAGGTCCACAAGGTCGGCAACAATCTGGGCCTGCCGCCCAAGGCGTTAAAGAATACGCTTGAGGGCCTGGAAGAGGAAATCGAGGAAGAAACGGGCGTGCCGGTGAAGCTGCCGCTCGACGTTGAGGGCGCGGAGATCCTGCTGGTCACGCCCAGCGCCGACTTCTTCGCCTCGCCGCACATGGAAGGCCTCATCGGCTACGCCAAGGTGCTGCACGAGGCGGGCATCTCCTGGACGTTCAGCTCGACCGCCTCCGAAGCCGGCAATTTCGGCATGTTCATCGGCAACTACGAGAACATGCAGAAGATTTCGAGCCGCGTCGGCCAAGCCGTCCGCGAGTTGAAGGTGAAGCGCCTCATGTTCGGCGAGTGCGGGCATGCCTGGCGCGTCGCCTACAACTTCCTCAACACGCTGGCCGGGCCGTTCGATACGCTGGACCCGCGCTATCCGGTGCCGCAGCACATCTGCGAATTCACCTACGATCTGATCCAGCAGGGCAAGCTCAAGCTCGACAAATCGAAGAACGACCACATCCGGCTCACCTTCCACGACAGCTGCAACGTCGCCCGCGCCTCGCGCATGGGCAACACGCCGGGCGGCCAGTTCGAAATTCCGCGGGCGATTTTGCGCGCCTCCTGCAACCACTATTTCGACATGGACCCGGCGACGATCCGCGAGGGCACGGTGTGCTGCGGCGGCGGCGGCGGCCTCTTGACCGACGAGTTGATGGACCTGCGCGTGAAGGGCGCAGCACCCCGGATGAAGGCCTTGAAAGAGGTGGCCGAAGAGAACGGCGTCACGCACATGGCCGCCATCTGCGCCATCTGCAAGGCGCAGTTCTCCAAGGTGCTGCCCAAGTACGGCTTCGACATGGAGGCCATCGTCAGCGTGCATCAGATGGTTTCGAACGCCATCGTGCTGACGGGCTCCACGCAGGAAGAAGAATGGAACGCGAAGCAACGCCAGGGAGGACAGTAGCGCTATGGTCAGCTTGTCCTTGTTGAAGGGGATTGCGCAGAAATTGCGGTTCCGCCCCTCACCCAGCCCTCTCCCCATGGGAGAGGGGGCCTGTCGCAGCCGTTGAGAGGGCGTTCCTTCTCCCATGGGGAGAAGGACAGGATGAGGGGTTATGACCTCAGTTTGGCTCTCCTCGCTGCGTTCGTCTTCTTCGCCCTGGCCGGCAGTCCGGCAAGCGCTGAAAGCAACCTCGTGCCGCACCCGCCAAAGGCGCGCGGCGAGCACTGCGTGGCCGATACCGGCTACATGCGCCGCTATCACATGATCATGCTGAAGCACGAGCGCGACGAGACCGTGCATGAGGGCGTGCGCGGCGGCAAGTTCAGCATCAAGGAATGCGTCGATTGCCACGCCGTCAAGGGCGCGGACGGGCAGCCGGTGAGCTACGAGAACCCGCAGCATTTCTGCCGGAGCTGCCACGATTACGCGGCGGTTTCGATAGACTGCTTCGAGTGCCACGCATCGCGGCCCGGCGAGAAATCGAAATCTTCGGCGGCGCTGCCGGACACCGGTTCGACAACCGCCTTGGCGAGCTATGGGCAAGGGAGCCATCCATGACCGGGGAAAGCTCGAACGTGAATGGATGCGGGTGCACCGGCGGCAGCGCGGTGAACGCGAGCCGGCGGGGCTTCTTGCAAAGCACGGCTGCGCTGGCGGCAACCCTGCTGGCCCCTGGTGTGACGCTTTATGCGATGAGCGGGGGGGCGGAAGCTGGGGAAACGAAGCCGGTTTCGTCTAAGGTTCGCTGGGGCTTGCTTATCGACGTCAGCAAATGCACCGATGATTGCATGGCTTGCGTCGATGCCTGCTCCGCCGCCTATGGCTGGAAAAGCACCGGCCATCCCGCGACCGATCCGCAATGGATCCGCAAAGTCAGCGTGAAGGACCCCAAGAGCGGTTCGCATTACGCGCTGCCGGTCATGTGCCAGCATTGCGCCAACGCGCCTTGCGTCGACGTCTGCCCGACGGGCGCGTCGTTCAAGCGCGCCGACGGCATCGTGCTCGTGGACCGGCATATCTGCATCGGCTGCCGCTATTGCATGATGGCCTGCCCGTACAAGGCGCGCTCGTTCGTGCACGAGGAGCTGACGGACCAGATGCCGGACGCGCCGCGCGGCAAGGGCACGGTGGAAGCCTGCACGCTCTGCGCCATCCGGCTCGACGAGGGCAAGGCGCCGCATTGCGTGGAGGCCTGCAAGTCCGGCGCGATCCTCATCGGCGACCTGAACGATCCAGCAAGCGAAATCGCCAAGCGTGTGGCTACCTACCGCACGTCGCGCATCCGCGAGGATCTGGGCTGCGATACCGGGGTCTATTACCAGAATATCTAAAGGAAGCAGCGGCAGGCTTTACGCGGATGAGACAATGACAGAAGGCTGCAACCCCTCACCCCAGCCCTCTCCCTATGGGAGAGGGAGTCCCGCCGCAAGCGTTGAGAGGGCGTCCCCTCTCCCATGCCAAATCCGCTTGCGGATTTGGCCACTTGGGGTGGCAATCCCGGCAAGGCGAGATTGCTGAGAGGGACAGGGTGAGGGGTTGCAGCCCTAATATAATGGAATAACTCCGGGACGGAGATGGGCATGGCAAAGGTCGAATATCGCCGGTACGCTGACAACAGCGTCTTTTTCATAGGGCTTATCGCCCTGCATATCCTCGTCGTTGCTGCCGGGCTCCTTTCCGCGCTCTACATGGAAACCCACGGCCATATCGTGACGGGCATGTCGAACCAGATCGTCTGGGGCGCGCCGCACGTCTTCGCGGTCTTCCTGATAGTGGCCGCATCGGGCGCCTTGAACATGGCCTCCTTTTCATCGGTGTTCAATCGCACGGTCTATAAGCCCTATGCGCGGCTCTCGGGCCTGCTCGCCATCGCCCTGCTCGCCGGCGGCTTGGCCGTCCTTGTGCTCGACCTCGGCCGGCCTGACCGGCTGATCGTGGCGATGACCACCTATAATTTCAAATCGATCTTCGCCTGGAACATCTACCTCTATACCGGCTTCTTCGGCGTCGTTGCGGCCTACCTCTTCGTCATGATGGACCGCAAGGTCTCGCGCGCGCACCTGCCAACCAAACTCGTGGGCGGCTTCGCCTTCTTCTGGCGCCTGGCGCTCACCACCGGCACCGGCTCGATCTTCGGCTTCCTCATCGCGCGCGACGCCTATTCCGCCGCGATCATGGCGCCCCTGTTTATCGCCGCGTCCTTTTTGTACGGGCTCGCCTTCACCATGCTCGTGCTCCTGACGATGGGCCGCGAGGCGCGAAGCGAACTGATAAACGATGAGATAGTCCACAAGTTCAGGGGGCTGCTCGTTCTCTTCGCGCTCGCCGTCCTCTATTTCACGGTGGTGCATCACCTGACCAAGCTGTATCAGCCCAGCTACCGGCCGGTGGAAGCGTTCCTCCTGCGCGATGGCGGCATCTACACCCAAGCCTTCTGGATCGGGCAGATCGCTATCGGCACCCTGCTGCCGCTGGCGATCGTCGTGCTGGCGAACGGCCGGCGCGCATGGCTTGGACTTGAGATAGCCTCCGTGCTCTTCCTGCTCGGCGGCCTTTTCCAGATGTACACCATTATCATCGGCGGGCAGGCTTTCCCCTTGCGCCTCTTTCCTGGTATGGAAGTGACAAGCTCCTTCTTCGACGGGCAGGTCAATCAATACACGCCCTCGCTGCCGGAGCTTGTGCTCGGAGTGAGCGGAATTTCCATCGCCATGCTGATTGCCGGGCTGGGCATCAAGCTGCTGCCGTTCCTGCCCAGGGGAACGGAGCACGCGGTACCCGCCCGCTAGGAGTCCTATGATGCCATCGCCCCATCCCTTCGCCCGGTTCATCCAAATCCTGGGCCGCGGAAAGTCGCTCACTTTTTCATGCTGCTGGGTGAGGAGTGCAAGCTTGGAGATAACGCTATCCATCCTGCACGCGGCCTAGCGGCCGAAGGCAAGCGATGATGCTGCGGCTTTTCCTATCGGCGGCGCACAAGTCTTCCGGAAAGACCACGGTTTCGATTGGCCTTGCCGCCGCGTTCGCGGCGCGCGGGCTCGCCGTTCAGACCTTCAAGAAGGGGCCGGACTATATCGATCCTATGTGGCTTGCGCGCGCGAGCGGCCTGCCCTGCTTCAATCTCGACTTCAACACGCAGACGCACGTGGAAATAGCCCAAAGCGTAGCGGCGTGCGCAGCTGGCGCGGATCTTCTCCTTGATCGAGGGCAATAAGGGCCTGCACGATGGCGTTGATCTTGAGGGTAGCGATTCAAGCGCGGCGCTGGCGAGGATTACGGCGGCGCCCGTCGTCCTGGTCATAGACACGCTCGGCATGACGCGCGGGGTGGCGGCGCTAGTGCTGGGCTGTCAGGTGTTCGACCCGGAGATAAAGATCGCGGCCGTCATCCTAAATAAAATCGGGACGGCCCGGCAGGAGAGCAAAGTCCGCCTGGCGGTCGAGCGGTACACGGGCATTCCCGTGCTCGGCGCGCTGCCGCGGGACAGCGGCTTCACCATCGAGGAGCGTCATCTGGGGCTGATGACGCCAATGGAAACGCCAGCCTCCCGCGCCGCGATAGACAGGCTCCGCCAGGCGATTGAAAACGGCGTGGACCTTGGCAGCTTGCTCGAAATTGCGGGCAAGGCTCCGCCGCTTCCCTCGAGCCCGGCCGTTTCCGTTGCCCCAGCCCGGCAGGATCTGCGCATCGCCGTCGCCCGCGACAGCGCCTTCGGCTTCTATTATCCCGACGACCTCGAAGCCTTCGAGCGCGCCGGCGCCAAGCTTTGCTTTTTCGACGCGCTTTCGGACAGCCAGCTTCCCGATGCGGACGGCCTTTTCATCGGCGGCGGATTCCCGGAAACGCAAGGCCCGCAACTTGAAGCCAACGCTTCGCTGCGGGCGGACATCGCGCAGAAAATCCGCGCCGGGCTACCGGCCTACGCCGAATGCGGCGGCATGATGTACCTCGCCCGCTCGATCCGCTGGGGCGATGCGTCCTACGAAATGGCGGGCATCATCCCGGCCGATGCCGTCATGCATACAAGGCCGCAAGGGAAGGGATTCGCTGTGCTTGAGGAAACCGCCGATGCGCCGTGGCCGGCTGCGCCTTCGGGCCGCGCCCCGATTCCCGCGCATGAGTTCCACTACGCAAGCCTGGAGAACCTCGATCCATCCCTTCGCTTCGCGTACAAGGTTGCGCGCGGCGCGGGGATAGGAGCAGGCCGCGACGGCATTGTGCTTGGCAACCTGCTTGCGAGCTTCTGCCATTTGCGGGCGACCGCCGCCAACCCCTGGGTAGATCGCTTCGTGAGCTTTGTCCGCGCCCGGACATCACAGGCTGAGGTTTCCGGCGATGCCAACCACCGGCGACCCTAACCTTATTCGCGGATTCTTTCCCTGCCTTCTTTGATTGATTCGCTTATTTCGCATCAGACCTTAAGTTTCCGCTTCTGCCAGTTCGTGCAACTTGCCGGCATCGCAGCGGCAACCGTCACTTGAGACCTCCGTTATGGCTCCTGCACGCTTGAGATCGGTAACGGTGCGGCAGGCATGCTCGGCGGTAATACCCAGGAGAGCCCCTAGATCTTCGCGGGAAAACAGCGGGGCTTTTCCGCCGGGCGCGGCAAGCTGTAGCAACAGGCGGGCCAAGCGCCGCGACGCCTTGCCAGTGGACAGGCTGGTAAGAGATTCATCAGCCTCCTGCACCGCCCGGTGCCATCTCTCCATCAACTGTCCATGAAGCCGCGGTGTCTTTTCCATCAGACGGCGGACCACAGCACGCGGGATGCGGCACACCGTCGTGGGGCGAAGTGCGAAGGCCGTGTGTTCATACGAATGTCCCAAGCTGGCCTCCAATCCAGCGGCCGAGCCGGGTTTCAGGATCCGTACAATACGCTGGACGCCGTCAGGAAGATACCGGACAAGCTTGACCAAGCCAGAGCGCACCGTAAACAGCGACGTTGCATCGTCTCCCGCATGATATAGCGCACCTCCCTTTTCGAGCCTTACCTCAGAAATAGGCAGATGGATGAGATCGATGTCGGCCTCCTGGAGGTCGGCAAAGAGCACCAAATGGCGGAAACTGCATTCCCGGCACTGGGCGTTTTTCTGCCAAATCGCCTCTGCGGATATCTGCATCATCTTCTCCAACGCCCCAGGATGACAATTGTCAGTGCCGCCGATGCTATAACCACTCCACAATCCGCGCTGCCGGGTATTTTCCATTTAGCCAAGCGATTAATGGAGCAAGGAGACAAAAGATATGATCAAGGTCGCAGTCCCGTCACGCGGAGATATGGTTGACGAGCACTTCGGTCATTGTGAAGCTTTCACCATCTTCACCGTAGACCCCAGTAAAGGCATCGTCGAGCAGATCAGGCTTACCCCTCCGCCAGCTTGCGGATGCAAGTCCAATTTGGTGCCCACGCTGGCGGATATGGGCGTAACAGTGATGATCGCGGGAGGTATGGGCGAGGGCGCTGTCCGTCTGCTTGGCGAGCTGGGAATCACGACGTTTCGAGGCGCCTCGGGCTCCACGCGTCAGGCCGTTATGGAGTGGCTAGAGGGGCGGCTTTCAGACAGCGGGATAGTTTGCCGCACGCATGGCGCTGAGGGCTGCGGCTCGCACTGATGCTACCGGCACTGCCGCTTCTGCCGCAATTTGCGGGCCGTCCCAGCCGGGCGGTGCCGCACTTTGCACAATCGCGGCCAACGATCGAGGGTGTTTGGATATGGCCGAAGCTGTCATTTCTTTCAGACCGGTGGGCGTAATCCGGAGCAAACACACAGACCCGGACAAGACGCCCATACAGCCGGTCTATGCAAAGGGATGCGAAGGGCGCGCTGAAATATTTCCAGAGTTTGCAGAAGGATTGCTTGACATTGAGGGGTTCTCGCATTTGTACCTGATCTATCACTTGGATCGGGCCGAACCTGCGAGGGTTATTATTAAGCCATTTCTCCAAGATATTGTACACGGTGTCTTTGCAACCCGCTTTCCGTGCCGCCCTAATGCTATCGGACTGAGTATTGTTGAGTTGATACGCCGGGAAGATAACATCCTCTATCTTGACGGTCTCGATGTCCTGGACCACACGCCGCTGCTCGACATTAAACCCTACAGATCGAAATTCGACGCGCACCAGACAGCCCGCAATGGCTGGTACGACCGCGTGGACGCGAAGACGGAATGGCAGCGCGGCCGGCACGGCTATGCCGGAAAAGTTGCAACGTAAAAAGGCGGCGTAGCGCCTTCTTCGCGTACAAAGTTGTATGTTTGACGGCACGCATCTTTCGCCGTGACGGCCGGAACAACGGCCGCGAAAAATGCCGGTCCGGTAAAGCGCGAGGGATATCGGATCAGCGGATACGAAGGTTCACCTTACGCATGGCCGGCTGCAATTTTTGGGTACCGCCTCCTTCGCTGATGATCCTTAGCGCAAGGGCTGCATCGGTTACTTGCACGCCGGATAGCATTGTGACCCCGCGCGGGGCGAACACTTCGGGCACGAAAGGGGTAGACGGTCCAAGGATAACGATATCGCGTGCGTTACCGCAAAGTGCCAGCAGGCCATCCATCGTCCGGTTGAGCAAGGATGTCGCCGTAATAATTGCCACCTGACACCGCGGCAATAGGCCGGGCTGCCATATCAGCGCCCAGAACATCGTTGGCCGGGTTCGCCTGACGCTCGAAGATATGAAGGGCCTTGGCCTGTTTCCGCAGCGGCCCGGCTAGCGGGCCGAAATTTCCTACCATGCCCACCTCGTCCTCTGGCGTCACTGCCAGCACACCGAGGATATCGGCGCCGCCGCCGCTTGGGGGCTCAGCCATTGCATTCAAAGTTGCCAAGCCAACTGCCGCGGTGATGGGGTCTTGCGCTTTCACCATGACCGCCACATCGGCAGCCATGCGCCCGGCCAAAGTTCCCGCGTCACCGATTACACCGCAACCGGCACCTGTTTCATGGCGGAATGTGTAGGCCAAGCCGCAACGCCCATCGTCCAAAAGGACGCCGGTATATCCGAGGCCAATACGGACGTCCGCAACCCGCCGCACATATTCTGCGGCAAGCAATCGATCGCATAGTTCGTCAATCAGCATGTCACTTTCCATGGGGCTTTCCCCAAACACGGCAACTCTATAGCCGGTAAGCCTCCCCCGGCATTGATAATTGCGGCCGGAAGTAAGCGCAATAACCATAAGCCAAGTGCCTCCGCACTCCAGCTAGCGCCTGTCAGTGCCGCGCGAACTTGCCTCGGATAAGCCATCAGATTTAATGAGTTGCCAGTACGCCCCTGCGACACCTGTGCATGGGAAGGTGTCAGCTACCCGACAGTGGCCTGCCATGGTTGATGCTAGCTTGAGAGCGAATAGTTGCAGTGCGGCTGGAGCGAAAGGATCTCATGTCATGCTGGACCATGCGCCAATCGCGCCATAGGACGCGGGCTCCGTAACGCTTCAAGATGGAGAAGATGGGCAGATAGCAAGCTGAGACATGCCTGCCATAACCACGACGCATTTCCCAGGGGGCGGCAGGGGAGCCAAAATCTTAGACGTTGGTATAAGGTGGGCAGATAACATGCAGAGACATGAACGTGCTCTACCTCCGGAGCAAGGTTGCAGGGGTACGCCATGACGCTGGAGCAGTTGCGAATTTTCGTTGCCGTCGCTGAATGCGAACATTTAACCCGGGCTGCAAACAATCTGCAAATGACGCCTTCTGCAGTCAGCGCGGCTATTCATGCGCTTGAAGAACGGCATGGCGTGGCGCTTTTCGATCGCGTGGCCCGGCACATTGAGCTGACAGAGACCGGACGAGGGTTCTTGATTGAAGCGCGCGAGGTTCTAGCTCGGGCGGAAATGGCCAGGGTCCGATTGGATGATCTGGCCGGACGCATATGCGGTCCGCTCCGTATCGAAGCGAGTTCTGACCATCGCTAGTTACTGGCTTCCGGCACGGCTTGTAGATTTTAATAGACTATTCCCCGACATTGGAGTCGACATAAACATCGCGAATACTGCTACGGTAGAGAGATCTGTAAAGGACGGGAACGTCGAACTTGGCTTCATAGAGGGCGCGTGTCAGGAAAAACTCCTTACAGTCAAAACAATAGCGCGGGATCATCTGCAAATCATCGCCGCTATGGGGAAATTCTCTAGACAGAAGAGATTATTCGATACCGATTTGCTCGCCCTGAATTGGGTACTGCGGGAGCGAGGATCCGGAACACGTTCTGAATTCGAGGCAGAATTGAGCCGGGCGAGGTTTTGACCCGAGCCGCCTCAAAGTTGTTTTGACACTTCCATCGAACGAGGCGGTTCTGGCAGCGGTCGCGGCGGGAGGAGGTGTGACGGCCACATCGGCCTCGGTTGCCGCAAGCTGCATAGCTAACGGCGCTATCGATTGCCTTGATCCTGATTTCGTTGAACGGTCTTTTCAATTGCTTCGTCACGCAGAACGGATGCCCTCACGTGCTGCTTTGGCCTTTATATCGTTTCTCAGTGGGAAGACTGAGCCGGAGGTAAAGGAACCGGCATTCAGGCAGACATTGCCCTTGACCAACTCTTGTTAATGTCCGGCTTTCGCCGCGCAAGGCCGATATAGTCACCCGTGAAGTAGGGCCTGCCCAAGCAGGCTGAAGCGGCAGGCTCGCCGTCAGCGTGCAAGCGATCCTGGCCAGAGCCAAGCGCGCGTTTCCGCCAGTTCGCTCGGAACCGCGCCCGATTCTTCCGTTGGATGCGCTGGCAGGAGAGCGGCCAGCTGGCGGGCCTCCTAGAGCGCACCTCAGCACCGTGCCATCGTTTCGACGATAACCTGGCCCTGCCCGCGGATGAAGCCAACGGGATCGGCACGCGCGGCCTCCAAAGCCGTCTGATCGTCGAGGGTGATGTAAGACCGCCCGGGGGAGAATTGGGTTTGGCCGGCCGCTGCGGCATTTCTTGCCACGCACGGTTTAGCTGGGGCACGGCGCTCCAGACCGGTTTTCCGGAACCCGACCAGTTTTTGCTGCTTCTTTGTAGTTTGAACTTGCTCAGAAGCATTGATAGCTTAGACACTATTAACAAGGCGCTCACCGATAAGACAGAGGTGAACGCGCGGGCATCGCAACAACCGGCCGGATTTACGCGCATCATTCCCCTGGATACCTTACACAGGCAGCCGGCCTTATCGAGGCCGTCATCGGGGCGAAGGCGGCTATCGAACCTAAGGCGTCCGCCACAGAACAGGTGGAATTGGGGGGAATCGAAGAGGAAATCCTGGGCTCCAGGTTCGTTGAACCAGAGACGGCTGAAACCAGAAAGCGAAAATCGAACCTAAGTCGTTGGAAATATTGGTGCCGCTTGGGTGACTCGAACACCCGACCCCCTCATTACGAATGAGGTGCTCTACCGGCTGAGCTAAAGCGGCGGCCTAACGGTTTGCGAACCGGTTGCGCTATCCATATCAATTGCCCATCCTGGGCGCAAGGCTCCTGACGCTGGATATCGCAGGATATCGACATTCCTTCCCGACGCGAGCGCACGGCAAATGGGGAAGCGATCCGCAGATTGTTTAGACCGTGTAATTCACAGGATCGCGCGATGATGGCGCAGAGATTTGTTCCAGCGGGACTTTTGAGAGCAAAGATCAAGCCAGGGCGCGCGCAGACCGTGAATTATACGGGCTAGGTGGGCCTGCGGAAGCGGCTTAGCGGCGTGTCCTGCTCGTCGCCGTCCGCGAGCCGCGGGCCCGGATCGTCGGGTGCGGGGCCGGGCACGAAAATATTCGGCTTGCGCACCTCCGGCTTAAGTGCTGCGGCTCCTGCCTTCGGCACGATTTGAATGGCGGATGCGTTCCCGCCTTTTGCGATACCGGTTTCTGCCGGGCGCGCAGGCATTTCGGCGCGCGCGGGGCCTGCCTCCGGCCGCTGGGTTTGCACCGCTTTTGCGGGCGGGATGATTTCCGCCGGTCCCGCTCCCCGCGCAGGCGCAGTCACAGGTGCGGAGACCGCTTCGGCTTCGGGCGCGAGGGCGTCGAGTTCCGGCAGCGCGGCCTGGCTCGCGGCGCCCGCAGCCGCCGTCATCACCGGAGGCGTCTTCCATTCGAAGGCACCCAAAGCCCCCGATTTTGGCGATAGGGCGTGCCAGTCCGGAGAAACCGTGCCGTCGGGCGCAACCCAGACCGGATCGGGGGCACCCCGTGCCGCCTTGGCAAGCCATTCGCGCGCGCGGCCAAAATCGCGGTTCTGCCCGGCTTCGATCCGCGCCATCAGGCGGCAGACCCGTGCCGGCGGATTATTGGCCACGTGGTTCTGCAAGGCCGTGCGGGCGGCTTCCCACTCCTTGGCCTCTATGGCGGCCACCGCAACAGCGATGTCGCCTTCAAGGCTCACCGGGCCGGAACCCGCGAGCGTCTTCACCCTTGCGAGCCGGTCGCGCGGGGAATCGCCGGTGCGGGCGTGCGCATAGATCAGCGCGATCCCGGGATGGGGCGAGGTCCGCCAGACCTGGGTCAGGAGCTTGGTGACGCGGGCGGTGCTGCCCTGGGAGGCGAGGATGCGCCCGGCCACCGCAGCGGCGGGAACGAGGTCCGGTGCGAGCCCCAGCGCTTCCTGCGCATAGGCCAGCGCCTTGCCCTGCTGGCTGTCTTCAAGCTCGATGGCAAGCTGCGTCAAGAGCAGAGCGCGGCGCCTAGCCAATTCCGCCTTGGGCAAATGCCGGTGCTGCTTGGCCAGGCCCAGCGTATGCAGCGCGGCCCGCCAGTCGCCTTCGCGGCATTGGATGTCGAACAGCGCGCCCGTGGACCATTGCAACGCGGGATTGGCGGCAAGTGCTCGCTGGGCGAACTGTTTGGCCGCCTCGTGCTGGCCCGCCTTCTTGGCTTCGATGTAAAGGCCGCGCAGGCCAAGCTCCGCCATCTCCGGCTTCTCAAGCATGCGCTCGAAGGCGCGGCGCGAGGCAATCGGGTCCTCGCCAAGCTGGGCTGCCTGCGCTTCGAGCAGCAGCGTCAGCGGCTCATCGGGCACGTATTTCTTTGCGATGGCCCCTGCCCGCATGGCTCCGGGCGCGTCGCCGGCACCAGCCGCGAAGATGCCCCGCCGCACCGCCTCCTGGCCCATGCTCAAGCGCTTCTGCTTGAGCCGCCCGGCGAGGCGCTTAGGCGTGGTAATGGCCAGGATGCCTAGCCAGGCGGCGAGCGCCAGCAAGGCGAAGAACAAAACGATGGCAAGCCCCGCGATGAAAACGCTGGTCTGAACGTCGTAGCCTAGCCACTCGATATTCAACTTGCCCGGCCTGTCCGCGACCCAGGAGAGCCCAAGTGCTGCGGCGCCAACCAGCAAAAAATAAAGAACAAGCCGTATCATCGCTTAACCCATTCGCGCCATTATGTGTTTTCTGGTTCTCGCGCGCCCGCGCGGGCCGGTTATGGATGCCTGAAAGCGGGCTTGGTCAGGGAAGCGAGCAGTTCCTGGTCGGTTTTCCTCAGCGCCTCGTCCGCGGCTGCCCGCGCCTGCGCCTTGGCGAACCAAGTCATCATCTCCTGCGGCGGATGCTCAAGGGCAGCCCCCTGTAGCAGCGCGGTTTTCAAATCGCCCGATTTGAGTGCCGTGGTCATCCGGCCCAGAATCGCCTCGACGCCGTCGCCGCTGCTGTCCGCGGGCTTGATCTGCACCACCGACTTGGCGCGGTTCAGCATCTCGCCCATGAAGCCCGCGGATTTGTTGCCGTAGTGCTCTTCGATGGTCTTCTTGGAGGCTTCGGCGAATTCGCTCTGCAGGTCTGCCATCGTGGCAACGCCGGTGTCCTTATAGGCCGCAAGCTGGGAGACCGGCAGCTTCGACGCCGACAACGTCTCCACTGCTGCAAGCTCCGCCGGGAACGGCCGGCCGTCGGATACCGCGCGCTTCAAATTCGTCAATGCGAGCGTCAGGGACGCGGTGCGCGCATCGGCCTGCCTTTCGGTCTGGGAGCGCGTCAGGGCTTCAAGCTCGCGTTCCGCGGCAGAAAGCCGTTGCTGGAGGGCTGCCGTCTGGGCCACGATTTCGGCGCGGACGGCTTCCCTGCTCTCGCCACCGCCCTGCCCCAGGCCCTGCACCTTCTGGGACAGCGATTGTACCGCCTGATCGAGGCCGCGCGTTGTGCCGACAATGGCGTCGAGCCTGGAGCGGAGTTCGTTCACACCCTCGCCTCCCGTGCCCGGCTCATAGGCGCTCGCGGCGGCAGGCCTCGATTGGGACCGGTGCGCCAATTCGAGCGAAGCCATCCGCTCTTCGAGGGCGATGATTTTCTGCCGCGCGCCAGGATCGGCCAGCGAAACACCGCCGATGCCTTGCTTGAGGACGAAATAGCCGCCACCAGCCACGGCGGCGCCGCCGATCAAGCCCGCGAGGAGATAGCCGCTGAAACCTCCGCCCCGCTTCTGGGGCGCTGCGGGCTTGCCGCCAGGAAGGGCTCCTCGCGCGGGCCCGGCTTGTGGAGGCCGTTCGGGAGTTATGTCGAGCGTGGGTCTTGGCCGTCTATCGTCTGACATAGCGAGGGCGCCTTTGAATTCCGTTTTGCGTCTTATCTCATACGATCTTGGCCGCGCGTTGACGGAGGCGGGAGCAACGCCAGCAAAGCCGCCCGGTCAGGCTTCGACGCTATGTGCGCCTGAACCGGACCCAGCGCTTTCAGTCTATTTGCCACAGATTTCGCTAAACAAAAGTAATCGAGAAACCTTGCGCGATCCAAAATGCCATGTTTTTCGCACAAAAAAGCGAAAATTTCTGCCGTGCGGGGCGACATCAGGATCGCACCGCCGAGTGCGCCCTGCTCGATTTCCGCAACAACCCGGTCATCGAAGCTGCCGCGTGCCTTCATCGTGTATACAGGCAGCATGCTAACGGAAATGCCGTGCGGCGCCAGAGCCCGTGCTAGATCGAAAGCTTGATGCTCTCCCGTCGCATGAACGAGGCGTGCGCCATTGCCAACCGCACTTGCGATCTTGCCGGCAAGGTCTTCCGCGGTTTCCGCAACCGCCGCGATCGTTTCGAAACCCGCCTCGCGCAACCGGCGTTCCGTTTCGCTGCCCACGCAGAAAACCGGGCAGCGTGCGATTTCTTCCGGACCCGGCTTTGCGGCAAGAGCGCGAAGGGCGTTGCGGCTAGTGACGATCAATCCGTCCACGGATGAAAGAGCGGCCGGATCGAAATCGAGGGCCTCGAATTCCAGGAGCGGCTGAAGGACCGGCTCGTGGCCCAGATTGCGAAGCTCCGCGGCTTGCGCGCCCGCGTCCGGTTCCGGCCTCGTGACGAGCAAGCGCATGGCTTTCGCCGGTCAGCTCGCGGGACCGAACACGTCTTTTCCGCCCCGCTTCAAAAGCTCCTGGGCTGCGTCGCGGCCAAGGCTTGCGGCCTCGCCGGCGGCACCTTCGCGCGAGGTCTCGTATATGCGCGCGCCGTCCAGCGTCAGGATCGCGCCCTTGAAGGACAGCTTGCCATCCTTGACGGTGGCCAGCGCCGCGATGGGCGTGCGGCAGGAGCCGTCGAGTTCCCCCAGGAACGCGCGTTCGGCGGTAATCGCGATGCCGGTGGCTTCGTCATGGATCTTGGCGATAAGCGCGCGCGTATCGCTGTCCTTGGCGCGGATTTCGATGCCGATGGCGCCCTGGGCGGGTGCCGGCAGCATCTCTTCCACAGGAATTACACGGGTAATTCTGTCCGCCATGCCGAGCCGCCTCAAGCCGGCACAAGCGAGCAGCGTGGCATGGGCCTCGCCTTCGGCGAGCTTACGCAGCCGCGTCTCGACATTGCCACGGAACAAGACCGTCTTGAGGTCCGGCCGCGCATGCCTGATGAACGCCTCGCGCCGCACCGACGCGGTGCCCACCACGGAGCCTTCCGGCAGTTCCTTGAGCGACTTGGCGACGGGAGAAATCCAGGCGTCGCGCACGTCCTCGCGCGGCAGGATACAAGATATTTCAAGACCTTCGGGTAGAACCACCGGCATGTCCTTCATGGAATGCACGGCAAGATCGATGCTCTCTTCGATGAGCGCTTCCTCCAGCTCCTTGGTGAACAGCCCCTTGCCGCCGGCCGCTGCCAGCGCGCGGTCCTGGATTTTGTCTCCCGAAGTTTTGATGATGCAAGTTTCGAAGGAAATTTCGCTTCCATAGATCGAGCTTAGCCGTTCACGGACCTCATTTGCCTGAGCAAGTGCCAGCGCGCTGCCTCGCGTACCGATGCGAATTACCCTTGCGCCTGAGTGTTTTTTCATGGTCTTCTTCTGATGGTTAAGAGGGGCGGTCCGGTCCGCAGGCTTGGCTTGCGCATTCCGGTCTGTCGCTACACTAGCGGTATCCTAACGAAAGATAACGTTTTTAAAGGACTTACGAAGGATTGCAACCGGGATCATGCAACGGCACCCGTTCGGCAAAGTTATTTTTATGACGATGCAGCAGAAAAAGCCCGGCCATACCGTGCTGGGCATTGAGACGAGTTGCGACGAAACGGCCGCGGCAATCGTGCGGCTTGAGCCAGACGGAAACGGCATCGTCCTATCGAACATCGTGCGGACGCAGTTCAAGGAGCACGCGCCTTATGGCGGGGTGGTGCCGGAAATCGCCGCACGCGCGCATGTCGAGCTTCTGGACAACCTCGTCAGGGCTGCCCTGGAAGAAGCCCATGTCAACTTCGGCAGCCTCGACGGCGTTGCGGCCACCGCCGGGCCCGGCCTCATCGGCGGATTGCTGGTAGGCCTTGTGACCGCCAAGGCGATTGCGCTCGTTCACGATCTGCCGCTGATTGCGGTCAACCACCTCGAAGCCCACGCACTTACCGCCGGGCTTACGGAAGGGCTCAAGCCGCCGTACCTGCTTCTGCTCGTCTCGGGCGGGCACTCGGAATTCGTCCAGGTGAGCGCCCCTTTCGAATACAAGAAGCTTGGCGGAACCATCGACGACGCGCTGGGCGAAGCCTTCGACAAAGTTGCCAAGATGCTGGATCTGGGCTTTCCGGGCGGCCCCGCCGTGGAGCGCTTTGCCGAAGGGGGCGATCCGGAACGTTTCGCCTTGCCGAGGCCCCTTCTCGGCCGCGAGGCTCCCGACTTCTCTTTCTCGGGACTTAAGACCGCGGTGCGCCACGCAGCACTGAAGCTCGCCCCGCTCGGCCGCCAGGATGTGTGCGATATGTGCGCTTCGTTTCAGGCGGCGGCGGCGGATAGCGTCCGCGACAGGCTCCGGGCCGCTTTCCGGCTCTACGATGCAGCGGGACTGCCGAAGCGGTTCGCGGTATCGGGCGGCGTTGCGGCCAACAAGGTGCTCCGTGCGGCGTTGCTCGCAGAATGCGAGGCGGCTGGGTATTCCTTCCATGCGCCGCCGCTTGGGCTTTGCGGGGACAACGGCGCCATGATCGCATGGGCGGGCGCGCTCCGGCTTGCAGCGGGATTTCGCGACAGCCTCGAAACCCCTGCCCGGCCGCGCTGGCCGCTTGAGGATATCGCGCCGGCGAAAACGCTCACTCCGGCCTGATACGGGCTCGCAAAAAACAAGCGCGCCACAGCGACATAGCCGTGGCACGCGTACGATTCTGTGTAGCAGAGGCAGGAGCGGCCTGCCTCCAGGCAGTGGTCTGCTTGCGGACTTCCTACCTGTGGCGATGACGCCGGACCTCAACGATTCGGATTGCGAACTGACGTGAGGAAATAATGAGGTGGGTGAAAGCTGGCCAACTTGAGGACTGGGCTCGTAGTGTTGGTTCAAGGGTCGAATTGGCGAAGATTGTAAGCGATCTCATACGGGCCTCTTCAACCGACATCTCTGCAATGCGCTTTCCGAGCGGCGACAAAGGCCAGGTCCGTGGATTTGACGGTCACTTGCTGTGCGAAGTTGCCGCCATGAACGTTCCACGGGGCCGCTCCTACTGGGAGTTCGGAACGGGCAGCGACTACAAAGTGAAGGCGCTTGGCGAATTCAAGAGCCGCACCTCTGAGGTTTCGGAAGAAGACCAACGAGAAATAACCCTGGTCCTTGTGTCACCGTGGACGTGGGACAGTTCCGATCCGAAGGACAAACTCGAAAATTGGATTGCCGACCGCAAGGTCGAATTCGGCGTGGAAGGACGTTTGCTACATCGACGGGGTGATGTTGGAGACGTGGCTTGACAGTCGCCCCGCTGCGGCAGCCTGGCACGCAAGAAATACTCTCAACGTTCAGCCTGCGGACGGCGTAAGAAGCACCGATGAGTTTTGGAAGGATTACGCGGGGCAGTTCGGTCCGTCAATTACTGAAGATGTCCTCGTCTGCGAGCGCGACGCGGCTAAGCAGAACCTCATCAACTCACTCATCGGCCCTCGCTGCGCTCTATCATTTGTGGCAGACTCTCCTGACGAAGTGATTGCTTTCGCCATTGCGGCAATCCGGACGGCTAAGCCGGAAGTGAGGCTCTTTCTCGAAGCGCGAACACTCGTCATAGACAGCGTTGCGGCGGGCCGCCAGCTCCTCGGGAACAATGATCTTATCCTTCTTCTCCGCGACGATGCAGCAAAATCGCCCGAGCAGTTTGCAGTTGTGGGTTCGACCCTGGTTCCGCTCGGTCGTCAGCAGCGAGGAGGGGCGGCACAAGCGCTTGCCCGTCCGAGTGGCTATGCGATGGGCATTGCGATGAAGTCTATGGGGCTGAGCGAGAACGAATCCCTCACTTTGGCTCGCGGATGCGGTCGCAGCCTTACCGCCTTGGCCCGGCTGAAGCCCGGCGGCTCTCTCGTTCTTCCCGCGTGGTTGTCGCAGGGCACAGAATTGCTTCCAGCGATCCTTGCGGGTGCGTGGGACGCGTCGAACGAACTTGATCGGGCCGTTGTCGAGCAAATCGCCAATCAAACCCCTTATCGGCAGCTTGAGAGTCGAATGCGGCCTTTCCTGCGGGATGCGGACCCACCATTCGACTTGGAAGGGATGGTGTGGAAGGTTCGAGCGCCGATGGATGCATTTATGCGAGTTGGCCATCTTATCGGTACCGACGAAGCGGCGCTGCTGCGAGCTGCAATGTTGGAAGTCTTCGGCCAGCTCGAACCCGAGACAAATCCTGATGATATCGTCCAATTCACGCGTGCCACGGCCTCAGGCCACAGCGAATGGCTCAGAGAGGGCCTCGCGACCACGCTCTTACTCCTATCGTGCTGGAGTGAGCCCGCCGAGGTGAACCTCGGGGCAGAGAGCGGCCAGGCATTTGCGGCAAAGCTCGTCAGCAGCCTTCCCGGCCTCGGTACGGACCATAGGCTTTTGACAAGTCTGCGCGCCGAGCTGCCGCTCCTTGCCGAGGCAGCTCCAGGCCCTTTGCTCTCAGCCCTCGAGCGAATGCTCGAGGGCTCCGGTGAGCTTATCCGGCCGGTCTTCGACGAGCAGAAGGGGTTTCTCGTCCCGACCGCCAAGCACACAGGACTGTTGTGGGCTTTGGAGACCCTCGCTTGGGATCCGGAGTTTTTCCGCCGCTCCGTTCTCGTGCTTGCGCGGCTCGCTCAGATTGACCCTGGCGGTCGCATAATAAATAGGCCGTTCAACAGTCTCAGCGAGATTTTTGTCCTCTGGAATCCAAACACCAACGCCTCAGTGCCTCAGCGCCTCGCGGCGCTTGATGAAATTGTTGATGTAACCCCTGACATCGGCTGGAGATTGATCCTCACATTGCTCCCCAGTGTGCACGGAACTTCTACTCCGACCGCGAAACCGCGCCTCCGCGAAGCCGGCGCGTCTGAGCGTGCACCTGTCACTTACCGCGAACTCTGGGAGGTCCAGGCCGCAGTTGTTCAGCGCGCTATCTCGCTTGCCGCTCAAGATCCGGGTCGCTGGGCCGAGGTGATTCGAAGCTGGAGCAATTTTCCACGGCCGGAGCGGGAGGCCAGCGTTGCAGCTTTGGAAGTTACCTTTGACAAGCTCAGTGAGGGCGACCGCAAAGGGTTGTGGCTGGAAGTGCGCGATGAAGTTGCAAGGCACGAGCGTTTCAGGACGGCTTCATGGGCTATGCCAGAAGATGAACTCGCATCATTGAGGAAACTCCTCGACAAGTTCTCGCCGCGTGATCCTATAACACGTGTGTTGTGGCTATTCGATGAGTGGGCGTTAGATGAAACTGGCGATTTGGCAGCCGCGGATCGCCGACGGGCTCACGCTGTTAAAGAACTTCACGATGCGGCTGGCGCCGACGGCATCATTCGAACTCGGATTCGAAACCAGGCTGCCCCACTTTGTCGTTCAGGCTGTCGATGCCGCCGGCCTTGATGATACCGAAGTGGAGCGGCTGTTCGAATTGAGCTTCGCGCGTGACAATGCGTCCGACTTAACGTTTGGCTTCGCTGGCCTCTATAGGAATCGTCTGGGACAACGGCGCGCCGAGGGGCGGCTTTCCGACGCGTTGGCGGAGGGAAGCGCATCATCTGAGATCATCACCAGATTGCTTTTTGCGTGGCCGGACGAGCCAACGACTTGGGCGGCTGCTCGACATCTTGGCCCGGCCGTAGTCTCAAGCTACTGGCGCGAGAAAGCGCCGCGATATCTCAACGGACCGCGCCGTAGCCTTTTCCGATCCGTGTTAATGCTGCTGCGCTTCGGCCGTGCCGCGGCCGCCCTACAATCATCTTTTAATCGATTGACAGAAATTCCAACTCGTCTCCTTTTCAGAATGTTGGACGGAATAATTCCAGAGATAAATAGTAAGGCGATTACACCCGATACCATGTTGAATTTTTACTTGGAGAAGGCGCTTGAGGCCCTAGATGCTCGTCCTGACGCCAGTGAGTTCGAAATCGTACAGCGAGAGTATTCGTATCTTCCGATGCTAAGATTTAGCAATAGAAAGCTCCGCCTTCATCATCTAATGGCTTCAAACGCATCATTCTATCATCAAGTCCTGTGCGATGGTTTTCGTGGCGGCAATGAAGCGAGTGTTGAGTTGGATGAGCGCACGAAAGCGCGCGCTATTATGAGCTATTCCCTGCTCGCCCATTTCTCGAAAATACCTGGACAATCCTCGTCCGGAATTGATCGGACGCTCCTGACGAACTGGATCGACGAGCTTCGCCGCCTCGGCGCCGAGGCAGACCGCGCGCGGGTCACCGACAACTACATTGGCCGTATGCTCGCGCACGCTCCCTCTGACGTCGATGGGGGCTGGCCAGATCGCGCAGTGCGGGAACAAATTGAGCGACTTGCCTCTGATGAAATGGAAAGAGGTCTGCAACTCGGGCGGTTCAACATGCGCGGCGTCCACGGTCGGCAGGTCTTCGAAGGCGGTGATCAGGAACGAAACCTAGCGAGATTATACGCCAACAACGCAAAGATCGCGGAGGCATGGCCTCGCACGTCAGCCTTGTTAGCTGCAATTGCCAGGGGGTGGGAAGACGACGCAAAGCGAGAGGATGTCGAAGCCGCGCAAAGAAAGCTCAGAAGCTAGAAAAAGGCGGGCGGCTAGCTCGAGACGGCGGGCAGCCTTCGAATTTCAGGGCCCAAACAAAGGGCGGCTTTTGGCCCGTTGCCGCCGCAGGAAGAATGGCCACGGCCTCCCTATATGTAGCGGGTGTCTGCGGCAACCGGATAGACACACAAGCAAGTATATTATTCATGTACCCCTCCCTGAAAAGGTGAACGCAATGACAAATGCCGATTGCGGCCTTACCGGGACAATACCTGCGCAACAAGGTCCGGCTTAACCACGTCAGAGCCTTATTTCTTGGCAAAGACTTTGCGAACCGGAAAGGAAGCTGCGATGCGGCAGACGAAATACAGGTGAGCCGGGAGGATTGTGTCCGTTCTGGTTGTACTCCCCGGTCTTGGCGCAGGCGAACACCGTATGAAGGTTTTGGTTCTCGGCGGTTATGGCGTGTTCGGCGGGCGGCTGTCGCGGCTGCTGCTGGAGGATGGCGTAGAGGTGGTTGTCGCGGGGCGCGATGGGGGCAAGGCGGCGGCATTCACCAGGGAATTTGGGGGAAGTCCGCTTTGCATCGGCATCGCCGGCGATCTTTCGCCTATCGCGGAAGCAGCACCAGCACTCGTGGTGGACGCTGCGGGGCCTTTCCAGGCCTATGGCAGCGATCCTTACCGGGTGGCACGCTTCTGCATTGGGCGGGGGATCGGCTACCTCGATTTTTCCGACGATGCCGCGTTCACGGCAGGTATCGCGGCGCTCGATGAGGCGGCGCGGGCGGCGGGCTGTTTTGCGCTGTCCGGCGTATCGACGGTGCCCGCAATATCCGCAGCCGCTGTACGCGCGCTTAGCGAAGGGCTCAGCGAAATTGAGCTGATCGAAACGGCGTTGATGCCGGGCAACCGGGCGCCACGCGGGCGCTCGGTGATCCGCTCGATCCTGGCGCAGGCGGGCGAGCCGTTGCGCATGTGGCGCGGCGGGGCGTGGCGGCACTCGCGCGGCTGGGCGGACGCAAGGCGCCTGACCTTCGGCCCAGGCCTCAAGCGCTGGGCGAGCTTGATCGGCGCGCCAGATCTGACACTCTTCCCGCAAGCTTTTGGCGCGCGCTCGGTGGTGTTCCGCGCGGGGCTTGAGCTTGGCGTCATGCATTGGGGGCTGGCATTGCTGGCGCGCCTGCGCGCTGCCCGCCTTTTGCCGCGGCTGACGCTCTTCGCCGAACCTATTCTATGGGCATCGCTGCTGCTCAAGCCCTTCGGCACGGACCGCGGCGGCATGACCGTGGACGTGACCGGACGCGCGGAGGGCAAGGCGGTGCGCCGGCGCTGGGAAACCGTGGCGGCAGGCGGGGACGGGCCGTTTATTCCCGCCGTTCCCGCGCGCGCCATCGTGCGCAAAATGAGCACCGTTCCCGCAGGTGCGAGGCCGTGCCTTTCCGATCTCACGCTCAGCGAGATAGAGGATGCGGCGCGCGGGCTTGCGGTGACGTTCGCGGTTTCGGAAGAGGAAGCGCCCGCACTTTTCGAACGCGCATTAGGCCGCGATTGGCAGGCGCTGCCGGCATCCATCCGGCGGGTGCACACCGTCCACGATATCGAGACTTTCACCGGGACTGCGGAGGTCACGCGCGGTAGCGGCCTTTTGGCGCGGGCGGCCGCATGGCTGCTCAACTTCCCGCCTGCTGGCGAGGCCATCCCGCTCACGGTTACGAAAACGCGCACGCAGGGCGGGGAAACCTGGGAGCGGAATTTCGCGGGGCGGGTCTTCCGGTCGCGCTGGAGCTTATCGGCGCGGCCGGGCCATGCCATCGAGCGGCTTTTGGGGATCGCAGTGGAGGCAAAGCTCGAAGCCGAAGGCCGGCAGCCTGCATTACCTAATACGGCGCGGCTGGTTCGCGGGGCTTCCCCTGCCGGCACCGCTGCTGCCCAAGGCGGAAATCCGCGAATATGACGAGGGCGGCGCTTTCCGCTTCGATGTTGCGCTCTATGCACCACTTACGGGCGGCCTTATTGTCCGGTATCGCGGCAAGGTTGCATAACGACTTAAAGTTTCTCCATTTTTGCTGACAATGGTAGAGTGCCGCCCCAAATGCAGGGCGTTTGTTTGCTGCCGGCGGCGGGGTATGAAAGCCGGCGCGGCGATTTTGGAGACAATGCGATGGTTCCCGTAAGACGCAGCGGTTCCTCCTATTCGCCTCTCATGATCCTCCTCCTCACAGGGCTTAGCGCGCTCGCCTGGATCTCCACCTATACCGGGATGCTGCTGCTCATCGAGGCAAGCTCCGGGGGCATCGGCCTGCCCGCGGAAATCGCGCTGGGCTTCGCGGTGTTCATGCTCCAGGGAATGATTATCTACGTGCTCGATGCGATGTTCTCGGGCCAGCTCAGGCTCCTGCTCTACCCGTTCTATATCGCGGGCTACCTCGTGCTCGTGCTGATCTCGGTGGCCTTCGCCTTCGGCTTCTACTGGCGCTTCCTGGAAGCGGGCGCGCAGACGACGCAGGCGGCGGGCAGCTCGATCTTCGAGGTGCAGCGCGCGCTTCAGAACGGGCAAAGCCGGCTCGAACTCCTGCAGAACACCTTCACAGCGCTTTCCACCATCTCCACGCAAAAGGCCGCGACCGAACGCACATCGGGCGGCACCTGCCCCTATAGCACGCCCGGCGATGGCCCGCGGCGGCGCCTGCGCGAAACCGATGCCCAGCGCTTCCAATTCGCCAACGATCTGATCGCCACGCGCACGAACGCCGTCAAAACCGACATCGGCGATCTCAATGGCGACCTGCAAAAGGTGCTGAACAAAGACCCGGCAACCATCGACGCCGCCACGGGCACGCGCACGGCCTTCATCGAGGGTCTCGACCGCAAGCTTGGCCTCGTGGTCGCGCGCTTCAATTCGCTCAAGGGCGACCCGCAAATCCGCCAGCTCCGCGACGAGTTCGCCGCCCGCGCCAAGCAGACGAGCTTCCCGGACGAGGCGGCCGGCGGCACCTTCGTCTGCCCGGACGGCCAGCTCAAAACCGCGCTCGAAGGCGTGGTGCGCTCCATCGACGACCTGCCCGAACTGCAAAAGCCGGAACTGCGCTCGGTCGAGGGCTCCGAGGCCGTCATCGAAGCCTTCCGCCGCCTGTCGAACACGGCAATCGCGCTTATCGCCCACGGCAAGACGCCGCCATCGCCGGAGCAAATCCGCTCGCAGCAAGGCAGCAGCGCCGCCCCGCAAAGCCGCCTTGAAGCAGCCTTCACCCAGGACAAAGCGGGCCTCTCCGACCGCGACTACATCCCGCTGATGATCGCGATTTTCGTCGATATCTGCATCCTGCTCGTCTCGGTGAACCGCCCCTTCGGCGCCTTCTTCAACTTAGGCCAAGACCTCGATCGCGCGCGCCAGCGCGGACCGATGCACGGCGTGCTCGAAACCTTCTACGGCGTGTTCCAGGACGAGTTCCACCTGCAGCGCGGCGAAGCCCCGCCGCCAAGCGACATGATCGCCCCCCTCCAGGACGTGGTGTTCGACTACAAGGGCGATTACTACGCCGCCGTGCCGCTCGATTACCGCGAGGAGAATTACGACCAGTGGGCCGAAGCCCGCGCCAACGAACCGAGCTTCGAATCCGCGCGCGCGCTCGAACGCTCGCGCTATCTGGCCGCCGTGTTCGCCATCCTTGAGGGCGAAGGCGTCGTGCGGCTCCTGGGCGAGGAGAAGAAGAGCCGCTTCGGCAATGGCGGAGGTCTCAACGGGCTGGACGAGGCCACCGTGCGCGCCAAGCTCGACAAGCAGGGCAGTATGTACGCCCAGGCCGACGCCTTCCGCATCTACCGCTTCGGGCAGGGCAAATGGGCGGACCTGTTGATCCAGACCGTGGGCAGTGCGTCCGCGCGGCAGGACGCGGACCGGCGCTGGCGGCGCGGCGGCGGCGAGGTGTTCGCGGGGTGGCTCAGGAATAGGCGCACGCAAACGTCGCTGCCCAAGAGCAAAGGGCGCGAAACGCCGCTGCTAGAGGATGGCGGGGAGCGGGCGGCGAAGAAGACGCCGGAGCGCTCGCCCGGCGAATAGTCCGGGCCGGCCCATCCATACCGCCGCCTGTCCATACAACCACCGGAATTACCGGCCGCTACGGTGCCATCCCCGCGAAAGAGGGGAACCCATCGTTCGCCCCCGTTTGGCGATAGCGCCGCCACGCGAACTTGCATCGGATAAGCTATAACAGATCCAATAATATAAGTTGCTAATACGCCGCGAGCGGGTAGACCTCCGCATCGCGGCCCTTGAAGAATTGCGGGTTCTGCTCGCGCAGGAAGGGCTTTGCCAACTCGGGCACGCGGATCTGCAAGTAGTTGTTCAGCTGGACGGTGTCCACACGCCCGCTCCTGGTCCTGTCCGCGGCGCCGCCGAGGCCTTCCACCAGCGCTTGGGTGAAGAGCCCATGCTTGAACTCGTCGCTTTCGAGCGCTTCCTGGTCCCAGCGCGCGGACGAGTAGGCCAGAATATTGGCGTAGTAAGCCGCATTCCCCAGCCGCTCGTTATAGGCGCCGGCCGCATGGCAGGTGTCGATGAACAGAAGCCGCCGCCCTTTCGCGCCATCGATGGCCTCCTCGATGGCGTACCAGGGTACCACGGTGGCGGGCTTTATCGCGCCGCGGGAAAGTGCCGCGTCGGTTGGGATGAAGCGGTAATTCGGCCCATCGTTCATACCGTGGCCCGCGAGGAACACTGCCACCGTATCGTTCGGCGCGGCGCGGCTCAGCAGGCCCAGCGCATTGATAATGTTGGCGGCGGTAGGCTTGGTAATGTTGGTGGCGGTAGGCTTGCCATCGCTATTGTCTTCGTTGACCAGGACGCGGCGGACGACCTTTTCGTGCAGCGCGCCGAGCTTCGTTTCCACGGCGCTGGCGAATGCGAGCGCGTCGGCACCGGTATAGGCCAGATCGCAGTTCGGCTTCGGCTTGCAAAGGCTTGCGATGCCAGGATATTTCGAAACGCCGATGGCGATCAGATAGAGCACGCCGCGCTTATCGAGAGCGCCGGCACTTTGGTTGGCGACGCTGAGCGTTCCGTCCTGTGCCCTCGACCAGCCGGCGGCGTTCAACGCCGTGACGGCGACCATGTTCCTGCCCTTGGCGAGAGGCGCGTTGAAGGTATACTCGCCTGGCTCGAATGCCGGGCCGTTCTGGGGCAGGTAATCGCCGAGCTGGCGGCCGTTGATTTGGATGCGGATGCGCGTGACCGGATCGGGCGTTGGATCGAGCGCGACTTTAACGGGAATGCTGCTCGCCGCGTTCACCGTACTGCCCGGCGCGGGCGACAGGATGCGTAGGCGCGGCGCAGGCCGGGCGAGCAGGTCCGCAAGCCCGGTCCCCGTACCGTAGGACGTGCGCACCGCCTCTTCCGCCGACGCCAGCTCGATAGCCTTCGCGACAATATCGGGCCGGTAAAGATGCTTGCGGAGCTGCTCTGCGGTGACGTAACTGGCGGCCTTGTCCGCGCCCATGTTTATCTGCCAGCCCACCATCTTATCGGCGCCGGGCGAGCCTGTGTAATAGCCCTGCGGCGTCCACATCACCCATTCGCCGTCCACGCCGCGGAAAAGGCTGACCAGCAGCCCGCGGGTCTGTAAATTCCACAGCCGCACCGTTTGGTCGCCCGAGCCCGAAACGAGACAACGGCCATCGGGCGAGACGGCGAGCGCGGAGACATCGCTCTCATGGCCCACGAATTTGCCGAGCTTGTTTCCATCCAGGCCGTAAACCCAAAGCATGCCGGCGTTGCCACCGGAGACGATCTGCCGGCCGTCTGGGCTGAAGGTGAAGGAGCGGTGTTGAACGCCGTCCATCGCGTTGAGTTCGATGGACACGCCGGAGGGCTGCCCCTCGTTCAACAAATCGAGGATGGGGTAACGGCCTGTTCTGGCGCCCATGCGGAGGCGCAGAGATAACGGCCCAAAGCTATCCCTTGCGGACGCCCAGCCTTCGAGGTTGTCGACGGGCTGCGGCTCGGAGAGCATTTCGCCATTGCCGGGCAGGCGCAAGGATATTTCCAGCGGACCCCGCTTATTGACCCCATCTGGGTACTTCAGGCCAGAATAGCTGTTTCCCCAGGCGATGTTCCGCCCCTCGGCGGCGAAACCCACGTTCCAGACCTGTCTGCCTGTGCCCCTCAGTACGGCCGCGGTCTTCCCAGTCGCGGCAGCCCAAAGGCGTATGTCGCCGTTAAATCCTCCGGTTGCCGCAAGTCCGCCATCGGGCGCAAAGGCAGCCGCATACACGGAGTTGCCGTGCCCGCTATGTGTGGCCAGCTCACGCCCATCCAGAACGCCAAAAATATGCTGGGTAAACGAACAGCTGCCTGCGCAATATCCTTCTCCCGACAGCAGAAGGCGTCCGTCCGGCGAAAAGGTGAGCGAAGCCGCCTCGGCCTTTTGTTTGGCAAGAACCTTGATGAAGGCGCCCGTGCCACCGTCCCAGAGCCGGATTTCGCCGCTCACATCGCCGCTGGCGATGCTGCCGTCCTTGGGCGAGACGGCGAGACCTTGCACCCTGTCGGCGTGCCCTGTCATCTCCTCGATGAGCGCGCCATCGGCCACGTTCCAAAGCCTGAGCGTTTTGTCTAAGCTTGCTGTCACCGCCCGCAGCCCATCAGGCGTAAAAGCCGCCGCCATGACTGCGCCGGTATGGCCTGAGAGCCGGTGCAGAAGCTCTTGCGTCTCGACGTCCCAGACGATGGCGCTCTTGTCCCAGCTGGCCGAGATCAGCTGCTTGCCATCGTGCGAAAAGGCAAGGCCCTTTATCGTATCGCTATGGCCCCTTAATAGCGTTTTCAGCTCGCCGCTGGCGAAGTCGTAGAGACGGATATCGCCGCACCGGCCCGGGCACAGAGCATCGGCCCATCCTCCTGCCGCGAGCCACCGGCCATCGGGCGAGATCGCCAGGGTATAGAGTTTGCCGTACTGCCCCGGTCCCGATTGCCCGCGAAGGATGCGCACGGTCTTGCCCGCGCGCCAATCCCAGACGCGGATGACCTTATCGTCGCCAGCCGAGACGATGAAGTTACTGTCCGGCGTGAAGGCGAGGCTCCTGATCATCGCCGTATGCCCGCCGGTATCGAGCTGCAGGAGCGGCGCGTCCTTCAGCTCCGCGCGCGGCGGCCGCACCGGCCCGGTGCCGAGCGTTACGGCGAGCAGCTTTTCCTTGCCGCCGCGCAGCAGGCGAAGCTTGATTTCCGTGCCCGGCGCCTTGGCGTTCACTGTCGCGGTGAAACCGGCCATGTCCTCGATTTCCATCCCATCGGCCGAAAGCAGGATGTCATCGGGCAAGAGCCCCGCCTTCTCCGCCGGCCCGCCGGGCATCAGCTTGATGACCCTGGCGCCATGCGGGCTTTCCCAGCCGAGCGCATTCGCCTCTTCCTTCGTCACATCCTGGACATCGGACCCGAGTTGGCCCGTGCCCAGCTCCTGCGCTCCGCCCGCACCGCTCAAGCCGAAACAAAATAGCAAGATGGCAAGCGCCCGCATCGCAATCCCCCGAAAGCAACTAACTGCCGGACGCTACTACAAGCAACGTTTGGACGGAACTATGGCGCAGCCTGCCGGGAGCTAGGCAGAGCCGGCATCGATGCGTGGCGCACTCTAACGTCTCCCGAATCAAGCCTCAGGTGCCGCTTTCGCACCGTTCCAGGTGACGGAAGTTCCCGTCGCGTAAGGTCCCAACATGGTTAAAGTTAACAGGAATCGGAATCACCAAAATTCGCCAAAACAGGCGGGATTTTAGCTCAAATTGCCCGAATCCCGGCATCCAAAACTACAGTTAAATATTTTGGCCGCCATCGAATTAACGATAAGCCCCGCAGCATTCCGCCTGCCTATCCGGTAAATTTCCAGATAATTATCAATACCATACGTCCCGCTGTTTATGCTTAATGCGGCGTTCATTCCTATGTGCGGACTTTGTCCAAGACATAAACCGTTTACCTGTCAATATACCGGAGAAACGGCACAATAAAAACGCACGCCCGCACGGTCTCCCGCGCCTGCCGTGAACGCGAGTTCTTGGCGCCCAACGCGCGTCCGCCGGCTGCCGGCGGCGCTGCCCCCCGCCGCTTTCCTCCCGTTCCGTGGCCAAGCTGCACTTACCCGCCCATTTCTCAGGCTCTCATCTTTCCAATCGGGTGCGGAGGGGCTATATTACCAATCGCTGGTTCGCCAGCTATGACGATAAACGGATATCGTAATAAACCTTTCGGACCCGGGGGCGGTACCCGGCGCCTCCACCACAAGCCGCGGTGCCACGCAAGCGGCGGCTTTTGATGGGGGCGAAATAGGATCGACGAGGGTGTAAAGGGTGGTCTTTCGTCCGGCATGGTACCGCCGTATCGGGCCAAAATTATAGTTGCAAACGACAACTATGCTCCGGTTGCTCTCGCTGCGTAATGCGGTGAGACACTGGGAATCTCAAGCCCTGATGGCGTAGCTGCTATCAGGCGCGGCCGGCGGGCGCCGGGCAACAGAAAGCCCGCCACTTTATTTTTTGCATGCGGACGGTGCGGGCCTTTGGCTTTGAAGTGGAATGGCTGAGGATTTGATCCGATACGAGGCTCTCGTCTTGGACGCGCTGCGCGGTGTCGTGCGCGCGGTGCTTCAGCGCGTCTTGAAGCGCGGGATTCCTGGCGACCATCATTTTTTCATCACCTTCGATACGCGAGCGCCGGGTGTGGGGCTCTCGAAGCGGCTGCGCGAGCAGTATCCGCACGAGATGACCATCGTGCTGCAGCATCAGTTCTGGGATTTGGCCGTGACCGAGGACCGGTTCGAGGTGCGGCTGTCGTTCAATAACATACCGGAGCGGCTGATCATTCCGTTCAGCGCGGTGCGGATTTTCCAGGACCCGACCGTGCATTTCGCGCTGGCGTTGCGTCCGCCGGAGGTGCCGGAGGGCGAGGCTGGGCTTGCCGCCGATATGCCGCTTCTGCCTATCCCCAAAGCCGAGACGAGCAGCCTTCTGTCGCCGATCCACGAACCGGAGCAAGATATCGAAGCTGAAACCGCGCCCGCGAAGCAACCAGAGGGCGAGCCGTTACCGGGCGCCGGGCGCAAGACTGCCGAGGTCGTCAGTCTCGACAAGTTCCGCAAAAAATAATCTTGGCGCAGCTCAAGTGATTCTTGCAGTATATTCTAGCTGCCTATTTGCCAGGCATACATAAAGCCGTGTCATCATCGCAACATATGCGGGAAAAGTGGCCAGAACCCGGCTTTTCAGGGGCTGACGCGCGGCGCCCACTAAGCTATATTCCCCACAACCGGAAAAGAGCGTGAGCATTGCAGCCGGGGCCATTAGGCTGGTCTTGCGGGGATAGTGTTCATCGTAAAGGCGGTAGCGCCAAAGATTGGATACGGCTAGACATTGGAGGGATTAGTGTCACGGCTCATCAAGCAATTTGCAGTTGTCAGCTTGCTGCTGACATTTGCTGCGTCGAGTGCAAACGCGAATTTTATCGATAGTTTTTTTGGCGACCTCTTCGGCCCCATGGGCGGCGGGCCAATCGAGCATTTGAGGATCAAACCCGGTTCCTATAATCCGGGAGAGATCGTCGTAAGCTTCGGCGACCGCCGTCTTTACTACATCGAGTCCAAGACGACTGCGGTCAGCTACGCCATTGCCATCCCGAAGGAAGAAGCCAAGTGGTCCGGCGTAAGTTACGTCAGCCAGAAGCGCGAAAATCCCGTCTGGACTCCAACCGCCGACATGCGCAAAGAAAATCCGAAGCTTCCCGCATATGTCGCTGGTGGCGACCCACGTAATCCGCTGGGCACGCGCGCGCTTTATCTTGGCGACTCCATGTATCGCATTCACGGTACGGACGCCGAGTGGCTGATTGGGCAGCAAGTGTCGCATGGCTGCATTCGCATGTACAACGCGGATGTGGCCGATCTCTACAAGCGCGCGAAAGTCGGCGCCAGGGTTACTGTTTCCTGGAACCATTTTAACACAATGCCCTGACGGCGCTTCGCAAAACTGCGCATCGAGGCAGGCTCTGCCCGGCCTTTTTCGTTTCCCGGATGCACCGGGCAACCTGTCTGGAACGCTAATCCTTGCCCGTCTTTTCTTGGGTCTGAGCCCGCGACATAGCCATCTTCCGCCAGCAGAATGAGCTGTGCACCGCCAAAGCCTGACTGCCAGTTTGCGCCTCGGCACGATCTCGTGCCCGCGAGCACGCAGTGCTTCGACAGTTTTCACCCGCCCTTGAGCAGCATCTGCATACCAGCCTGTGCGGCGAGCGGCTGAGATGCTGCAACCACGTTGCGGCCCATCACCGGCGAGCGCGAGGAAGCATAGGGAAACCTGAAATCGAGCGGGATCACGCGGCTAGCTCCGCTTCTTTTGCGATCCGGACAATCACTGTGTCCCGGTTCTCATAAATACCAATCCCTTTTTTAACCCAACTGTGATGATTGCGCATCACCCTCTTGGCATTCTTAAACCTCGTGTTTAATTTGGCGGACAAATCAGAGCGCTGCTTTGGCGCTAGATGACTTAGCCTCCGCTCCGGGAACATGAGTTGGGGGTATTTTTGCCGAATGCATGGTAGGCACAGCGGTTCAGGAATAGTGGGATGCCTCCGGAACGGTGCAAGGCAGCTGTTTGTTGGCCTAGGGCAGCCAACCGGAACCGCGAGACATGGTCACATATGAGATTCGGGGTAAAGTAATGCAAAAAACCGCTGCCTGCGGCAGTGCAACAAAGGTGGTGCTCGCCCAGCCTCGCGGATTCTGCGCAGGTGTGGTCCGGGCCATTTCCATCGTGGAGCACGCGCTGGCCAAATATGAAGCGCCAGTCTTCGTACGCCACGAGATCGTGCACAACAAGCACGTGGTTGAGGACCTGAAGGCGAAGGGTGCGCGCTTTGTGGATGAGATCGACGAAATCCCCGAGGGCGCTGCAACGATATTCAGTGCTCACGGCGTGGCCAAATCCGTTCAGACCGCGGCAAAAACGCGGAAGCTGCCTGTGATCGACGCCACCTGCCCACTCGTGACCAAGGTTCACTTGCAGGGGAAGAAATACCTTGCCAAGGGCCGCGTCATCATACTCGTGGGACATGCGGGCCACCCCGAGGTCGAAGGCACGATGGGACAAATTCCTGGGCCCGTGCACCTTGTCCAGACTGAAGAGGATGTCAAAGCCCTCCAGATCGCCGAAGACACCCCGGTCGCCTACGTCACGCAGACGACGCTCAGCATCGACGACACGCGCGGGGTCATCGAGGCACTCAAGCGGAAGTTTAAGGATGTGGTAGGCCCCGAAACGAACGACATTTGCTACGCGACCCAGAATCGCCAGACAGCCGTCCGGGAATTGACAAAAATCGCCGATGTCATCCTAGTCGTTGGAGCAAAGAACAGTTCGAATTCCAATCGGTTACGCGAAATCGGCGAGGAAGCTGGCGTGCCGAGCTATCTTCTGGCCGACGGCAGCGGCCTCGATGCCCTGTGGGTGAAAGGTGCAAAAGTCATCGGCCTGACCGCAGGGGCTTCCGCGCCTGAGGCCATGGTTCAAGATGTCATCGAAAGCCTTCGGGTTTTGGGCCCAATTGAAGTGACAAATTTACCAGGGGTTCAGGAAAACGTCGAATTCAGACTTCCCGCCGAGCTTCACTCCGTTTGACTTTAACGAATACCCGTTTAAGTCCAAGCCGATGAACGCTCGCACCGTATAAGCGCAAAGCAAATTCACGAACCGGAGTACACAAATGGTCTTGCCGTTTTTCCTGGAAAGGCGGATGGGTGCCTATCTTCTCAAGCAAAAGATCATGGGCCGCAAGCGTTATCCCCTTGTCCTGATGCTGGAGCCTTTGTTCCGCTGCAATCTGTCCTGTTCTGGCTGTGGCAAGATCGACTATCCCGATCCGATCCTCAACCGCCGCATGACCGTGCAAGAGTGCCTGGACGCGGCAGAGGAGTGCGGCGCGCCCATGGTCGCCATTCCAGGCGGCGAGCCGCTGGTCCACAGGGAGATCGGCGAAATCGTCAAGGGACTCATCGCTCAAAAGCGGTTCGTCTCGCTTTGCACCAATGCTCTGCTGCTTGAAAAGAAACTCGATCTGTTCGAGCCGTCGCCCTACCTGTTCTTTTCGGTACATCTCGATGGGCTCAAGGAGCACCACGACAAAGCGGTCTGCCAGGAAGGCGTCTTCGACCGCGCACTGAGAGGCATCCTGGCCGCGAAGGCCAAAGGCTTCACCGTCAACGTCAATGCAACGGTATTCGACGGCTACAAGGCCGAGGATCTTGCGCGGTTCCTGGACTTCGCGCGTGATCTGGGCGTCGGCGTCTTCATTTCTCCAGGCTACGCCTATGAACGCGCCTCAGATCAGGAACACTTCCTCAACCGGCGCAAGACCAAAGAACTGTTCCGCAGCGTCTTCGCGCTCGGCAAGGGCAAGCGCTGGACGCTTGGGCAATCTTCGCTGTTCCTGGACTTCCTGGCCGGCAACCAGCAATTCCATTGCTCGCCCTGGGGCATGCCCGCCCGCAATATTTTCGGCTGGCAAAGACCCTGCTACTTGATCGGCGAAGGCTATGTCGAGACCTTCAAAGAGCTGATGGAAACGACCGATTGGGATAGCTACGGCACTGGCAAGTACGAGAAATGCGCGAACTGCATGGCGCATTGCGGCTACGAGGCCACGGCTGCCGACGCGGCGATCTCAAATCCGTTCAAGTCGATTGCATTGGCATTCCGCGGCATCCGCACGGAAGGTCCGATGGCGCCTGAGATCGCTATGGACAAGCAGCGTCCTGCCGCTTTCGTGCACTCACTCCACGTTGAGCGCGAGCTCAGCCGCCTCAAGAGGGAAGAAGCCGAGAAAGGGACCCAGCGCCTGACGGCTGCGGAGTAAAGCTGAACTCGCCTTGCGGGTATCGCCCGCAAGGCGGAGCAAGCCTGGCAGGTCAACTGGCCGCATTGCCAGCGCCTTGATAACTGCCCAAGGATCGGTTTCCCCGTCCTCGCTTGCGCCAGCCAATGCGCTTGGCGGAACGGCCCGGTGTGCTGGGTCGAGCACCACCCTCAATGCAGCGAATGGCAAGCCATAATGAGCGGCAACCTCGGCCGCAGGGCCGGATTCCATGTCCACCGCCCAGGCCCCAGTCGCGCTCCAGAGCGCTCTTTTCTCAGCAGTCGAGGTTATTGTCGCATCCGAGGCGAAAATCGGCATGTGATGCGCGTCCGGGAGCGCTCTGCGGATCGATTTCGACCAGTCCGGGCAAGTACGCCTAGTGCCGCCTTTGCTGACGATAGCGCTAGCTACCACAACATCCCCCGGCCGCAAGCGCGGTGACAAGCCCCCTGCCACACCGATACTGATAATGCCGCTTACGCCCAACCTGGCGTGACTGTGCAGACCCGCCAGGTACTTATCGCGGCTTTGGCCATAAATGACCTTTACGCCCGGTCCTTGTGCGATCCGGGCCTCGAATCCTAGCCCGGCAGCCGCAAGCACGGGCCTAATGTCGAAGATTGCATTCATTTTTAGCCCGCTTCGCCGCAGCGCACTGATGCTTCCCCGGTCAGCGCTTTGGCTGTGCCGCCCACAGTCCTCCCAATTAGCGATTCTACGTGGAATGCCAAACGCGGGAGATGTAACAAGGCTTGCCAAGATAGTCGCCGGTCGCCGGCCGGTGCAAGCTGCAGGCTTCGTCAGTCCAAATTTTTGTGCGGGCTGTTGCGCGCATAAGACAGAAAGCTTTCGCAAATACTTATTCACGGCTGCAAAAGCTCGCCATTTCGCTGCTGGAGGGAAAAATTGAACGAAATAGTGCCTACTTTTTGGCTGCCGCCAGCTTGGCCACCCGTTCGCCTGAAAGAATCGCACCCTCAATAGTTGCAGGCAGACCTGTCTGCGTCCAATCTCCCGCAAGGAAGAAATTGCGCCACCTTGTTTGCGGCCCTGGCCGTTTGGCATCCTGGCGGGGGCTCGCCACCATCGTGGCCCGCTTTTCGTTCACGATCTGCCATGGTGGCAGGGTCGCCGCTAGCCCAGTAACCGCTGAGATTTCGCGCCACAGCTCAGCGGCAAGTTCTTCCCGCGGCAGGCCGGTCAGGCGATCCGCCCCGCTGATCGTGATGGACAGCCGGCCTGGAAACGCAAAAATCCATTCCACCATTCCCCCTATGACGCCAAGGATCCCGGGGAATGACGCAGGAAGTTCTACCCGGTAATGGGCATTAAGGATGGAGCGGAATTCGTTTGGCGCGTCGAGGCCCGGAACAAGGCCTTGGGCGACCCAGGGCGGGACGGCAAGGATGACGGTATCGCCTTCCGCAACCACGCTCTGGCCGTCACCAAAATCCAGCGCAGTCACCCTCCCCGGCTCGAAGCCGATTGCGCGCAGGCGGCGGCCGAAGGTGACGGCGCCGCCACGCTCGCCGATATAGGCCAGCGCCGGGTCTATGAACGCCGCCGAGAGCCCTTCGGCAACCAGCGGATGGCAGGCAGCTCCGCCCTTGGCCAGCGTCCTCTTCATGACAGCGCCCGCGAGCTTGGCTGAGCCCTCGCTAGGATCGGTGTTGAGTGCGGCGAGAAATAGCGGCTGCCAGAGGCGCTTATAGAGCGCTCCTTCCCGGCGGATGACATCGGTTACTTTCTTGCTGCTCCCAGCCCACATCAGCGGCATGGCGGCCAGATAATCGGCAGGCTTGGTGCCGGGCACGCGGCGCGCCGGATCGAACATCCAGGAGGGCCAGAGACCTTCGCCGATGCTCAGCTTCCATTGCTCGCCGGTCGTCAAATCCGCGAATGCGAATTCGGCGCGGCCTGGCCCTTGCAGCTTATCCGCACCGCCAACGAGCTTGAGATAGCGCATTGCGGCGTCGTTGCCCGACAGGAGCAAGTGGTTGCCGTTGTCGATCACGGCACCGAAGCCGGAATCGTAATAGGATCGGCAACGCCCGCCAGCCTGTCCCGCGGCCTCGTAAATGACGGCGTTCCGCCCCCGCTCCGCGAGCCGGACGGCGGCAGAAAGGCCCGCGAGCCCCGCGCCTACGATGTGGGTGAGAGGGGCTTGCATCGCTAAAAGATGAAGTGCCGCAGGAGTGTGAGAACCAGGCGCGGCTTGCTGAGCTTCACGGGTGCGCGCGGTGCCGCCCAGCCGCGCTTTACCAGGGCATTCAGGATGCTCTTGTAAGCCTCGCCCATGACGCGGGGCGTGCGCACCATCCGGCGCGGATGCTTCTTCATGATTTTGTCCGCTTCGGCGAAGCGCCAGCGTGCCAGTGCCACGACGCGCCCGCAGACTTCCGGCAGCGCCGGATGCGCTAGAACGGCCGCCGGATCGGATGCGGCGATACCGGCATCGTCCAGGAACTCGCGCGGCAGATAGAGCCGGCCGATGCCAGCGTCTTCGTCCAGATCGCGCAGGATGTTCGTAAGCTGCAGGGCGCGGCCAAGATGCTCCGAAAGCGCTGTGCCTTCTTCGGCGGGGAGCCCGAAGACGCGCGCGGAAAGGCGCCCCACCGCGCTTGCGACGCGGTCGCAATAAAGATCCAGCTCAACGAAGGCGGGGGCCTGGATGGCCTGTCTGACATCCATCTCCATGCCGTCGATGATGGCGCGGAAATCCGCCGCATCGAGGTGGAAATCGCGAACGGCAGTTGCGAGACCGGCAAGGTGCGCGGGCTTTTCGCCTATATAGATCGCGTCGATGGTCCGCCGCCACTCTTCGAGCTTTTGCAGCCGGCCTTCTTGCGGTCCCGGATCGTCCGCTATGTCGTCGACCACGCGGCAGAACGAGTAAATCTCGTACATCGCCTCACGCTGCCCCTGCGGCATGATCCGCATGGCGGCATAGAACGAGCTGCCGTGCGCGCGCTTGGCGGCTATTCCGCTTGCCGTCTCTATTTCAATGGCTTGGCCGGTCATCCGTCCCCTGTAGCACGGTTGTTTTCGATGTGCGCGGTAAAAAAAGACGCTGCGTGAGCCCTACGCAGACAGCGCTCATCAGTATGAAGGCAAAGGCGGACTTACTCAAATGCACAGGCTCGCTCAGCGGGTCGCGTTCCATGAGCGTGTGCGCGATCTTCCGGGCAAGCCGCTCGATGGCAGCTACCTCAAGGCTCAGGCGAAGGTCCACGACGCGGCGGGACAGGTCTGCGGTGCCGAGCAGATCGCTGGTTTGGCGGGCAAGATCGTGGATGCAGGCCAGAAGCTGCGGGGACGCCTTCGGGGCGGCAAGCTCCTCGACGGTCGCGCCATGCGCGGCTAGCGCGTCGAGAGGAACGTAGACCCGGTTGAGGCGCCGGTAATCCGCGCCGCAATCCTGCAGATGGTTGTTGATCTGGAGCGCTGTACAAAGCGCATCGTTGGCGGGCCAGGTGGCGCGGCTTTCGCCGTGCACGTCGAGTACGAAGCGCCCGACCGGATTGGCGGAGTACTGGCAATAGCCCAGGAGATCGTTCCAGTCCTTGTAGCGATTCTTGCTCGCGTCCATGCGGAAGGCCACGAGCAGGTCCTGCGCGTGCCGGGGCGAAAGACCGCGCCCAGCGAGTGCGGCGCGCAGCGGCACTGCGACCGCGACGTTGTCATCCTTGCCGAGCAGCGTGGCCTCGTACGCGTCCAAACCTTCGATCTTCTCGCGCTCCGTAAGGTCCGGATCGTCAGCTACGTCGTCGGCGGCGCGCGCGAAGTTGTAGAACGCCAGGATGACCGGCCGGTGCTTCTTGGAGACGAGGCCCGAAGCGACGGGAAAATTCTCGTCGCGATGCGTTTTCTCGCCTGGGTCCCAGACCGGTCCCGTTGTCATGATGCCTCCGCACGGCGCGCCTGCACGCGCCCTTTCCAAAACCCGCCCTTGCCGCGCCAATGCTGAAGCGCGGAGTCGAGCGTGAATAGCACATAACAACAGGCGATGGCAGGCAGAGCCAGGGCCCAAAGCGGGAACAGCCTGTAGAAGCGCACGATTGGGTAAAAGGCAATCGTCATGAGCGCCCAGGCGAGCGCGCCCGCGGCCTGTGCCAAGCCCGTTCCCATAACCGCCAGTAGCGGCGGCATAAGGTAGATCAGTGACATTGCCGATGACGGTTCCGGCCAGCAGCAGCGGCGAGTAACCGAGTTGGTCGTAGGCTGAGCGCGCGACCATGCGGCGGATGTCCCCGAAACCGGGATAGGGGCGCAGGCTATGCACGCTGTCCGTAAGGCCAAGCCAGACCGGGCCTTGCTGTTTCATGACGCGGCCAAGCGCGCAGTCGTCGATAAGCGAGGAACGGATCGCTTCGATGCCGCCCGCAGCCTCTAGCGCATCCGCCCGGACCAGCATGCAGCCGCCCGCAGCGCCTGCCATTGCGCTGTCTTTGCGGTTTACCCAGGCGAAGGGATAGAGCATCTGGAAGAAGAAGACGAAGGCCGGGATCAGCATGCGTTCGGCGAGGCTTTCGCAGCGAAGCTTGACCATAAGCGAAGTGAGCACCAGGCCGCGCGCTTCCGCCCGCGCGGCGAGGCGGCGGACTACACCGTCATCATAGGCGATGTCGGCGTCCGTCAGCAACAGGTAGCGCGGCTGTTCCGGCAGGGACGCGGCGTACGCAGTGCCCTGTTTCTGGGCCCAGAGCTTGCCGGTCCAGCCGGGGGGCAAAGGCTCGCCCGAAAGGACCGTCAGGCGGTTCAGGGCGCCGAGGGCTGCGGCGGCGGATCGGGCGGCGGGGCCGGTGCCGTCGCTGCTCTGGTCGTCGGTGACGATGATATGCAGCGGGACGGGGTAGTCCTGCTTGAGCAGGCTTGAGACATTCGAGGCAATGATATCGGCTTCATTGCGCGCCGGGATTACGGCGGCGACGGTAGGCCAAGCCGCTAGCGCCGGGCTCGCGTCCGCTTCGTCGCGGACGTTTGCACGCCAGAATCCGCCGCGCGCGGCAAGCAGATACGCCCAGGCTGCGAGGCCGATTGCGGCTGCCGCGAGTTCAAAGGTCATTGCACGTCTCTTTCATGGAGGCAAACCTGTAGCTGGGTAATCAGCCTCAGGCAAGCTTCGAGGACGCGCCTGCTGTCAGGACTACCTTGACAAGAGTGCCTCCATTATGTCAGGATTTCCTTGACAACCGCACAGGCAAGCCCAAGGAGGCCCAGATGCTCTCGCTTTTGAAGAATTCGCCGCTCAGATGCTCCTTCTGCGGCAAGAGCGAAAAAGAAGTGTCGCGGCTCATCGCCGGCGGGTCTGGCGTGCACATATGCGATGCCTGCGTCGGTATCTGCAACAAGGTGCTCGAAGCCGCGCCCCCACCCGCTTTCGTAGGCTGGGACAAGATGACGGACGAGCAGCTCCTCAACGGGCTCAAGACCGCCGAGGCGACAGTGGAAGCAACGCGCGGGGTGCTTCAGGCCATGATCGGCGAGCTGCGCCGGCGCAGTGTGAGCTGGGAGGCCATCGGCAAGGCGCTGGGCGTCTCGCGGCAGGCGGCGTGGGAGCGGTTTTCGTAGCAGCCTGTACGGCAGCGTTCCCTTAACTGGTGGCGGGAGCGCAATTCGCCCCGTTTGCGTACACGATTGCGGAAACAAGTAATTTTAGGCTAAACTTCCGGACCGGACATCGTACCGGCGGCCGTCCGATGCGCGGGGGCGCGAGGCGCCAGGATAGCGGACGATGCCGATGGCTGCGCCGGCGACGTTCGGGATGCCGGTTTTGGCATCCCAGAAATGGCGGCGCAAGAGGGGCAGGACATGGACCGGGAAGAATCGATTGCGCTGTTTTTGCAGGGCCGCGAGAAGTGGAACGCATGGGCTGAGCAGAGGCTCGCCGAACGCAAGGCACTGGAGGCGGACGGCGGCTGGGAGGCCGCAAAGGACTGGCGCGGAGGCCTTGAACCCAGGAACGAAAAAACCCGCGTCTGGCTGGAGGCGGCCAAGGCCGATTTCACCGATGCCGGCTTCTGAAGTATCTTCCTGGCCTAAGAGCAAGATGGCGCCACGCCCGGTCTCGCTTGAGGCGAACCGTATCGATTTCGAGGGCTTCGTGTTTCCGGGCGACGCGATTTTCGACCGCGCGAGCTTCATCGGGGACGCCTATTTCAAGGCTGCCGTCTTCTCGGGTACCGCGTCCTTCGACAAGGCCCAGTTTAGCGGCGCCACTCTGTTCCAGCACGCCGTCTTCCTAGGACCGGCCGCGTTCGATGGCGCCAGCTTTTTCTGGCATGCCTACTTCCAGGGCACGTCCTTCCCAGGCGGCGCGTGGTTCACCAACGCCTATTTCCGGCGCACGGCCGATTTCGGGCGCGCGGTTGCGGATGGCGCGTTTTCGCTTGCCGGAGCGCGGTTCGACCAGACGCCGCCAAACTTCCTGTCCGCACGGTTGGCCGAGCCGCCCGTTTTCGAAAAGCTGCGGATTTCGGCCAGCGCCGAGCCCGGGCTTTTCATCCAGTCCGTGATCGGCGGCTTCTTTCTTTGGATCATCCGCCAGCTCGAATTCAGCGCTCGCTGCGCGATACCGGGTGCTCCGGCACCTTGCCGCGCGGGGGGACGATCACAAGAGCGAGCAGCTTTTCGCCGCCGCCGGGATCCGTTCGAGGCGCTATACCGAGGACCAGCCCTGGCACGCCGGTTTCTGGCTGGGCGCGCTCTACGAGCTGACCTCCAATTTCGGCCGCTCGGTGGTGAGGCCCATTTTCTGGCTGATCGCGCTGACAGCGGTTTCGAGCTGGGTCTACCTCGCGCAGCATGTACCTGCCGGGGTTTCGGCGGCGGCACAGCTTGAGGCGCGCATCGTGCCGCTGTTGCCGGCGGCGATCCGGCCATCATCGCCCGCCACGCTGCCGAAGCTTGCCTGCAAGCTGGGCGATGGCGATCCGGCCGCCGCGGCAGTTCATCTTGCGGTGAGGCAGGGGCTGGTGATCGGGGGCTTCGACAGCGGCAAGAACGCGGCGCCTTTGGCCTGCCTCTTCGGCTACGATGAGAAGCTGCGGGCGGCGGCGGTGCCGGATGCGGCAGAACTCTGGGGCATCGTGCAGACGCTATTGAGCGCCGGGCTGTGGGCGCTGTTCCTTCTGGGATTGCGCAACCGGTTCAGGATCGGGTAGGCGGGCGGGCCCGTTGCGGCGGCTTGCCAGGGGTGAGCGCCCCCACGACGCCGCTGGAACGCAGCCGGGGCGCTTCGCAAAATACGCCTGCAGCTTGGTTTTGCGGCGCCAAAGCCAAGCTGTAGCTTCATTTTATGACGCCCACAATATCGAGCCATTGCTCGCATTCGCGCGGTTATAGCGCAGGCCGCACTCAAGCAGCGATGGCCCATTCCAGCGGGTGCGGCAGGCTCATCGACGTGAAATCCATATGCAGGATGCGCCGGTGCGAGGGGGCCGCAGCGTGTTCGGAGCCATGCACCGTCAGCGCCTTCATAGCGACGGCATCGCCCGCCTCAACTGCGCAGGTTACGATTGGGGAGGTGGCTGCGAGCCGGGTCACCTCCGCCACGGGCACGCGGCCCAGCTTGTGCGAACCGGGCACGACCTTGAGCGGGCCATTGCCGGGGCCGCAATCGTCCACATGGTAGCGCAGAACGAGCATATCCTCCATAAGCGCCAGCGGCGGCTCGGCATGGGGCACGCCGGACTTGACGCTCCACGGGCCGAAGCCTGGCGCCTCCGCGCGTGCCTTCAACGCAACCGTGCGGTCCTGATGCCAAGCTACGCCCCAATTGCGCTCAGGCGTCTTATCAAAGGCCAGGACGCGGACGAGGCGGACGGGCTTGCCCGCGAGCCCAGCGGCGATTGCAGTAAACGCGCTGCGCACCTTTTCCGGCAGCAAGAAAACGCGCGTGCCAGGCTTTGGCGTCAACAAGCCATCCACTGCCGCCGCTACATTGGCCATGAACTCCGCATCGAATGGACGCCGGATCGTGCAAATACCAGTCTCACCGAATGTCTCCACTTTGTCCTCGCTTCCGGTCTTCGTGTTGCCGCGCTCCCTGCCCCAGCGGTCAAATAGCTGTTTGCATGGAAACAAGCCGCGATTGAGGCTTGCCTGGCAGCAGCCGCGGGGGGCGCATTCACAAAATATTACACCACGCGTTGCTGGTGACTTTTCGTAGCATTTGCACATACCGCTTTGGACTTTGTAAAACTTTTTGATCCGCTCCACCCGTAAAAATTGCGGTTTTCAGTCTTTAGAAGGGAGTATCACCGGCCGCTATTGCATTGCCGCACGCAAGTCAATCCGGTCTTAACCCAGATTTCCCGCACAAGTTGCATGAATGCTCGCGCGGTTGCACCTTCCAAGCGAACGTTATGCTTCTATGCGGGGAGCACATGCCGCACGCCGCCGCTGACAACTGCATCGGGACCGCCGAGTGCCTGCGCCGCTATGCGCGCAGCAATGTGTGGTGTTGCGGGATACCCTGCGATCGCGTGATCCAGGAGGCAGGCAGCCGCCTTTGCCGGCGGATCGTGTTCTACAGCACCATGGTTATCGTCGCGATTGCTGCCATCGTGGGCCTCGTGGCACTCCAGCTGCGCCAATCCGCGCTTTACACCGGCCACGCTGCCGCCGCGAACCTTTCGGCCGCCTTCGGCGACCAGGTACGGCGTGTACTGGACAGCGTTTCGGGGGCGATGGAGCGAATCAAGCAGCGCGTCGAAGACGGCGGCAGCTTCGATCTTGCGCAGTGGACGCGGCTTGCGCCGGAGCTCGCCGGTCAGCCGATCAACGCCGCAGTCGTGGGGCCGGACGGTGCCATCCGGGCAGGTTCGCTGGGAGCGGGCTCCCACCCCGCCAACTTTGCGGGCGAGGACTGTTTCGTGTTCCAGCGGGACAATCCCGATGGCGGCCTCTTCATTGCCAGGCCTGCCCAGGACCCTGCCACCCGGCGCGTGACGCTCTACCTTACCCGGCGGCTCGACAAGCCGGGAGGCGGCTTCGCAGGCGTGCTCATTTTCTCCATCGATCCCGATTTCCTCACCCCCCTGCACAGGGCCGTCGATCTGGGCCAGACCGGCGTCATGACGCTGGCCGGGCTCGATGGCATCATCCGCGCGAGACACACCGGCCCGCTCATCCGGCCGGTGTCGGCTGGGATATCGCTTGCCGGATCGCCATCGATTGCGGGCGCTGCCCGCGCAGAACGGGGCTCCTATACCGGCGTAAGCGGGCTCGACGGTGTCGATCAGATTGTCGATTGGCGCAAGATTCCGGGCTATCCGCTTGTGGTTATCGCCGGGCTCGGCAAGGACGAATTCCTGGCAGGCCCGACCCGGCTCGCGCTGATCATTCTGGGCCTTGGCGGCGCGGGCATGCTGCTTTCCGGCACCATGGCTGCGATGGTGGTGCAGGAGATCTCGAACCGGGTGCGCTATGAAATCGCCGTCAACGCCCACGCCGCCAATCTCAAGGATGCCAACCAGAAATCTCACATTGCAACACGAGGCCCTGGTCAAGACCGCCTCGGAACTCGCAAGCGAGCGGATCAACCTGGAGGAGACGAATGCGAAGCTCCTGCTGGCGCAGCAGCAATCGGAAGCGGCGAACCGGGCCAAGTCGGCGTTTCTTGCGAATATGAGCCACGAGCTGCGCACGCCGCTCAACGCCATCATCGGCTTCTCCGAGATCATCCGCGACAAGCTTTTGGGTCCAAGCGCCCCCGCCTATTTCGAATATGCGGGCGACATCAACAGTGCCGGCCATCACCTGCTGGCCATCGTCAACGACATCCTCGATCTGGCCAAGATCGAGGCGGGCAAGGTCGACTTCTTCGAGTCCGCCGCCGATCTGGGCACGATCCTGACCGCGAGCGTCCGCGCCGTCAAAACGCAGGCCAAGTCCAGCAGCCTCAAAATCGTGAGGGACTTCCCCCCGGAAGGCATTCAGGTACGTTGCGACGAGGTGCGGCTGAAACAGGTTTTCATCAATGTGCTATCGAATGCGGTGAAGTTCACGCCAGCCGGCGGCCAGATCGGCGTGTCTGCATTATTCGAGACCGATGGCGGCGTCTGCGTGGCTGTCAGGGACACCGGCATCGGCATGACGCCCACCGAAATCGAAGCCGCTTTCGAGAAATTCCGCCAGATCGACAACAGCCTCACGAAGCGCTTCGAAGGCACGGGCCTCGGCCTGCCACTGGCCAAGCAGCTTATCGAGCTGCACGGGGGCTCTATCGAGATTTCGAGCGAGCCTTCCGTTGGCACCGAGGTGCGCATTCACCTGCCCGCCGCACGCGTAACGGCGGTAGAAGCCGACGTGGGAGGAATGCGTGCCGCCGCAGCCGCGCTTTCCTATGCCGGCGATGCGCCTGCCCGGCCCGCTCAGCCCGCCGCCGCCGCTTAACGGGCCAGATGCACCGGCCAATACCCGCCACGATGGCGTGCGCTGGCTTGTCCTTTCGACCCCCACGGGTTGCAGCGGCCCAGACAATCAAGAATGCCCCTTGCTCGTTCTGGTTGTATCTAATAATGTGTTCGCGTAAGGCTTGCCCGCCCTATCGCGCACCTATAACCGCACACTGCGGGCTAAGCCCTCCATTCCATACGAGGGACGATTTTATGAGCAGGCTATCGATTTGACTATGCATTGCAGCCAGTCTCGGCATATTCGCGGCGGGCACTGTGCCGCCATGTGCCCTGGCTCAGACCGAACCGGGCGCACCGGCGCCATCCCGCTGGGCTCCAGCTTCAAACAACCAAAAACCTGCCGATGTGGGCGCCCGGGTTCACACGTTGCTTCACGCTCTGAGGTTGCCGGTAGAGGGCGCTGCGCCGCCGAAAATCTCAGCCAAAGGCCTCATCCAGCCGCAAACGGCACCTTATTCCGGTTATTTCTACGAAACGCCGCAATCTCTCGCCTGCATCTATGGCCTTACCGCCCAAGTTACCGGCTGCAACCCCAAAACTGCCACCGCCATTCCCACTCCTCCTTCGAAGCCTTTGGCGATAGCGATCGTGGACGCTTACGATAACCCAAGCGCTCTGTCCGATCTGCAGTATTTCGCAACGCAGTTCGGCCTGCCGGACCCCACGAGCCACTTCAATCTCGTGTATGCCGGCGGCTCTCAGCCCCCAGCCGACGCGGGTTGGGCGATCGAGTCCTCTCTGGACATCGAATGGGCTTATGCGATGTCGCCAACCGCGACGATTTATCTGGTCGAAGCCGCATCCAACAGCTTCCCGGATATGATGACAGCGGTACAAAAGGCTAACGACCTGGTTGCCGCCGCCGGCGGCGGCTTCGTGTCCCAGAGCTGGGGCGGAACGGAGTTTCCGGGCGAAACCGGCACCGGCTTCGATTCCGTCTACGCGGGCGCCAGCCCCAAGGTCACATTCCTCGCAAGTTCCGGCGACTCACCCGGCGTCATTTGGCCCAGCACTTCGCCATACGTCGTCGCCGTGGGCGGCACCTCTTTAAGCCGTAACCCCGCCACAGGCAATATCCAGGGCGAATTGACTTGGCAGCAAGGCGGAGGCGGCCTTAGCGCCTACGAATCGCGGCCTAGCTACCAGAACTCCACCGGATCGATCACCGGCGGCCACCGGGGCACACCCGACATTGCGGCTGTTGCCGATCCCGACACCGGGGTGTGGGTCTATGCCGGCTATAATGGCGGCTGGTACATCGTCGGCGGGACAAGTGTATCTTCACCTGTTTCCGCGGGCATTTTGAGTTGGAAAGGTAAAGGCACCACCGCGCTACAGCAAATGCTGCGCAACATCTACCTCACCAGTGTCTATCGCGACGTCACCTCCGGAAACTGCGGCCCTTACGCGGGCTGGGTCGCAGCGAAAGGCTACGATCTGTGCACGGGTATGGGCAGCATCGCCGCAGGCGCCACGCCCCTGGTTGCCCGGCCCAGCTCCTATGCTCCGTGAGCCTGCCGGCCGGACCCGTTACAGCTGAATGAATGCACTACGGAAAGCCCCTCGATGAGGGGCTTTCTTGCTGGTGGTCTGCCCGGCGGCGTACTCACGGGCGTCTGCCGAGCCGCTACTCGATCACGATCTTGGGCGCGGCGGGCTTCGCCGATTCGCCGGTAAGCCCACTCCAGACAGCCGCCGCGATGGACTTGTAGAGCCCGGCATACATGGATTCCGGTTCGGAAACCACGATGGGCCGGCCGGCGTCCGAGGTCTCGCGGATCGACATGTGCAGCGGCAGTTCGCCCAGGAAGGGCACCTTGAGCTTCTCCGCTTCCGCGCGCGCGCCGCCATGGCTGAAGATGTCGGAGCGCTCGCCGCATTTGGGGCAGAGGAAGTAGCTCATGTTCTCGATGATGCCCAGCACGGGCACGTCCACGCGCTTGAACATGTTAAGACCGCGGCGCGCGTCGATCAGCGAGAGATCCTGCGGGGTTGAGACGATCACCGCGCCTGCGAGCGGCACCTGCTGTGCCATGGTGAGTTGCGCGTCACCGGTTCCGGGGGGCATGTCGACAACCATGATGTCGAGTTCGCCCCAGGCCACGTCCTTGAGCATCTGGGTAATGGCGGAGATCACCATCGGCCCGCGCCAGATCATCGGCGTGTCCTCGTCCACGAGGAAGCCCATGGACATGACTTCCATGCCGAATTTCTGGATGGGCATCAGCGTGTTTTCGCCGGCCATCTCGGGGCGGTCCTTGATGGCGAGCAGGCGCGGTATCGAAGGGCCGTAGATGTCCGCATCCAGGATGCCAACGCGCAGGCCGTTCTGCTGGAAGCCCAGGGCCAGATTGACCGCTGTCGTGGACTTGCCGACGCCGCCTTTGCCCGACGCCACGGCGATAATGTATTTCACCCCGCCAATACCGGAAGGCTCGCCATGGGAATGATCATGCCCGTGATCGTGGGAATGGCCGTGACCGTGACCATGATCATGTCCATGGGCATGGCCGCCCTCCTTGGCGTCCGCGGTCAGCGTCACAATCGCGTTCGCGACGCCCGGCAGCGCCTTCACCGCATCCTCCGCAGCCGTGCGCACGGGCTCGAAGTCCCTCGCCTGCGCCTGAGGCACGCTCAGCGCGAAATAGACCTTGTCTTTGGCAATAACGATTTCCGACAGGATGCCTGCGGAGACGGGATCGCCGCCGCCGGGGATCTTGACGGATTTGAGTGCGTTGAGGACGCTTTCTTTGGTCGGGGATATAGCCATATATGTGCCACTGGTAGAGGTTGAGAAGCCAAGCCGGGAATTTGAACTCGCATTATCTAGGTGCTAACGCATAAATGCGAAAGGCAGAATATGTGAAATCGCCCGGTTCGCTCGAAATATGTGGCTGGGATGCTTTGGCAGGGCGCTTCAGGTGAGGGCTGAAATGGAACCCGTGGCAGGGGTTGTGCTGGCGGGCGGCTTATCCAGGCGGTTGGGCGGGGGCGACAAGGGCTTGCTCGAAATCGCCGGCAAGCCTCTGATCCAGCACGTCATCGAGAGGCTTTCGCCACAATGCCCGGCGCTGGCGATCAACGCCAACGGCGATCCTGCGCGGTTCGCAGCCTTCGGGCTCCCCGTCATCGCCGACGCTACGCAGGATTTCTCCGGGCCGCTCGCGGGCATCCTCGCGGGCTTGCGCTGGGCCGCACGCACGGCACCGCAGGTGCGATTCATCGTCACGGCGGCCTGCGACACGCCCTTCTTTCCTCAAGACCTGGCAGCCAAGCTCCTTGCCGCAGCCGGTCCCGCCTACCCCGCCATCGCACTGGCCCAATCCGCCGGGCAAATTCACCCTGTCTTCGGCCTGTGGCCCCTCGATTTTGCGGACGATTTGGAGGAAGCGCTCGCCTCGGGCATCCGCAAGGTCCGGCAATGGGCAGAAGGGCACCGGCATATCGCCGTAGAGTTCCCTCCGATCCCGGTTGATGGCGGATTTGCCGATCCCTTCTTTAACGCGAATACGCCAGAGGAGGTTGAGCAGGCCGCACGGCTCGCCCGCAACCTGGGGGAGAATCCGCCGCAGTGACAGCGCCTTAGACTGACCATTATTCTGGACGCATGTCTCGGCAACGGAACCGGAAGCGCTCCGCTGCCCGGGTGGCAGGAACTATGTCTGGGCTGGAAAGGAAAGTGGAACCATGAGGCCAGGGTCCATTCTGCGCCACGCCGCAATTGCCATCGTGCTCGGCTCGGCGGCCGCGACCCCCGCCGCCGCGCAATCGGAGCAGGACAATCCTTCCCAGGCCATGGCGATGCAGGCTCTCTCGGATATTTGCGCCAGGGACATGCCGGACGTGGAGAAAATCCAAACGGTTGCCCGCAAGCGCTGGAAGGGATCGCAGAACCTGAAGGGCGTGGACTATTGGGGCGCGGGGGCTCCGGGCCAGGGCGAATTCGCGCTGGGTGCCGGCAAGCAGGACGCCGGCCAGGTTTGCTTGGTCTCCTTCGCCGGCAGGGCGGCCGACGTGCTACCGATGCTTGAGACCCGCTTCAATGTGACGAGATCCCAGGTGCAGCAGGGCAAGCGCATCTGGCCGCTTACCCTCAACGGCAGGAAGGGCATGGTGTTCCTTGAGGATCACCCGAAATCCCGCTTCAACATCAACGCCGGGATATACGTGGACCCCCTGCCCCTTCCCATCCGGTGAGGGCTGTTCGAGCATTCATTCAAAACAGACCAGCTGTTAGATGGATGCCTGGGCAGGCGCATATGCACAATCATAGCGCCGGGCAGTGCCCTGTACCGAGGGAATCTCCCCTCACCCTGTCCCTCTCCCAGCAATCTCGCCATGGCGAGATTGCCATCTGAAGTGGCCAAATCCGCGAGCGGATTTGGCGGGAGAGGGACAGGGTGAGGGGAGCGAGCTTCGATCAGGCGGTTCCGGCAACTCGTATGTTAGACTGCTTGCTTGCGGTTTAGAACGCCTTGGCCGGCCCCCCAGATATCAGCTATTCTTCCGGGGCCGGTAGATGGCAACCGGCATGAGCACAGCTAGAGCGGCGATCACGCAGCCTGCCACGATGCCCCAGAGGCTCAACTCGCTGGCACCTGCGCCGAACACCAGCACGAAGACCGTAACCAGCAGGTTATACTTGATGATGCCGATGTTGCTGACGAGAATGCCCATGAAGCGGCCGACCGTCACAAGCTTGTCGTCCGAGCGGCGGCGGTAGAAGAACAGCCCGATCAGCAGCACCCAGACCATCGAAAGCAGGCTGATGGCGGGCACGATGTAGCTGAAGGTGCCGCGGCCCGCGGCTCCGCTCAGGACCTCGCTCGATTGCAGGAACCCCTGCGACATCAGCGGGAAGAACAGGATGCACAGCGCGCCCACGAACAGCCCGATCTCCATTTGCGGCAGGTAGGGGCCGTAGTGCCTCTCGACGTTCTTATGATGCATCGCAAGCAGGATGCTGATTGCGAAGACGACAAGCAGGAAATACACCTTCAGAGGCAGCAGCAAGGCATGCACTTCGGAGCTAAACGAGCGCGTCGCAGCCAGGGCATGATTGGCCTGGGCCAGCGACAACAGCTTTCCTTGCGCCCTGCAGCATTCCTCGTCGGACTGGAGTGCGGGCGCCCCCTTGTACGGGGTCGAGGCCAGGCAATAGCGCCGCCGTTCCCCGCCATGATCCGCTTCGATCAGCGTATCTTTTTCCGCGGAGCAATCGCGGATAAGGCCTGCGAGGTCTGTGCGGGACTGGCTTACGAGACGGAGATTGCGGACGGCGGTCAGGATCGGCAGGCGCTGGCAGGGCTGGCCCGATTGCACGCAGCCCGCGGGCTCGCCGGCATCTGCCGCCAGGATCTCGGGAGCACCTTCCCAGTAGTCGCGCCGCGGGCTGTCGAGGAGGTAGCCCGCAATCCAGTACGAGGCGGCGGCGGCGATGAAAAAGCCTATCAGAAACCGCACCTTACCGAACGGAATATGCCGCCAGTACATATCCAGGAACAGAACCGAAGGCATGAAGAAGGCAATGAGCGCCACGATACCGAGCGTCGGGAAGAAAATGAACAGGTGGCTGTCCAGGAGCGCAAAATCGAGCCACGCGTTTGGGAACTCCCACCTCAGCACGGCGGTGCCGGCCACAAACGACGCCCCGAGGATTGCGAATAGCAGGAAAACGGTAATCCGAGCCCAAGTCAGCATTCCAGCCCCCAATCCTTGCAGCCGTACCGGCTGGCGCACATGCTTGTGCGAAAGCCGGTACGGAACTTAACCCTCGTCTGTGTAAATACTGAGAAGGCAAGCAGTCTGTCCAGAGGATTGAAGTTGCATCTTCACGCCCGCCCGCTGACGGCCGCGCTTGCATGGGCGGCCGTTCGCCGCTACGAAAAGCGCCAGCGGTGCAATGAAGCGGCAAAGCCCGCATATAATGAAGGCATCGGACCATGAGCACAGACCCTCAAACGGTGGCGAAGTTTCAGCGCATAGGCGTGCTTGGCGGCGGCGCGTGGGGAACTGCGCTAGCCCAGTCGGCCAGGCGGGCGGGCCGCGACGTGACCCTCTGGGCGTTCGAGGCCGAAACGGTTGGGGAGATCAACACCCAGCACACCAACCGGGTTTTTCTGCCCGGCGCGCCGCTCGATCCAGCGATAAAGGCGACCACCAGCATCGCGGAACTGGCTCAGGCCGACGCGATCCTTCTGGTTGCGCCGTCGAAATTCGCCCGAGCGGCGGCAAAGGATCTCGCGCCGCATCTGGCGGCCGGCAAGCCGGTAGCCATCTGCGCCAAGGGCTTCGAGGAGGAAAGCGGCCTGCTCGTGAGCGAGGTTCTGGCCTCGGAGCTGCCGGAAACGCCGCTCGCGGTGCTGTCAGGGCCCAGTTTCGCGGGCGAGGTGGCGCGCGATCTGCCGGTGGCGGTGACGGTTGCCTGCGAAGACCGGGAGCTTGGCGAGGCGCTCATGCTTGCGCTGGCCCACCGGACCTTCCGCGTCTACTGGACGGACGACGTGCGCGCGGTGCAGATCGGCGGCGCGGTCAAGAACGTGCTAGCGATTGCGGCGGGCATCGTCGAGGGCCGGCATTATGGGGCCAGCGCCCACGCTGCGCTGACGGCGCGCGGCTTTGCGGAGCTTGCCCGCTTCGGCACTGCACTGGGCGGGCGCTTCGAGACGCTGACGGGGCTATCGGGGCTCGGCGACCTGATCCTGACGGCCCACAGCACCCAGTCCCGCAACATGTCGCTGGGCCACGCGCTGGGCCAGGGTCAGAAGCTCGAAGACATCCTCAGCGCCCGCAGGGCGTTCACCGAGGGCGTGCATACGGCGGGCGCGGTGGTGGCCATGGCCAGGAAGCATGGGGTCGAGATGCCCATCTGCGAGGCGGTGAACAGCGTCGTCAAGGGGCAGATGACCGTGGACGAGGCCGTGCATGCGCTACTCTCGCGGCCGCTCCGGCCCGAGTTCGGACTTTCTGCACTTCGCGGCGGCGGTTACGAGTTCCTAAGCAAACATCCGTGACTTGGCCAAAAGAATAGACGGTGAGAGCGCGCCGATTCCTTTCCAGCCAGATAGGCCAGTAGCGGAAGAGGCCAGTCCCGGGAAATGCCTGAACGGCGATTCCTGCTTTGGGATCTAAAAGTAAGCAATGCATCGGAGCTGAGTTAGAGCGCACGCCGTCGCGGCAAATACGCCACGCCGGCAAGCGACCCGGCTGAAACGATATGAAACTGGCCCAAACGGTCGCGGCGCCCGGAGGCGCCGCGTTTCCTAAGTCCGTGCTGTCCGCCTATTTCAAAGAATCAACCGGCGAATTGAAGCGATAGTTTATACCAAACCGGAAGGTGTTCAGCTTGGTATCCACGGTCTCCACGTAAGAGCCTGTACCATTGGTGGCATTGCTGTGCCCCAGGTCGATGAATTGGTACTCTGCTTTCATGGACCACGGGCCGGCAACCTTGTACTCAAGCCCGCCGCCGAGCACGTAACCGGTCTTTATGCCGTCGTCTTTGTAAACACCGGGAAAATTTAGCCCCGTGTCGTTGTATTCGTTGGTCTTATCGCCGTAAGCGAAACCGCCGGTGAAATAGGGCAGAACCGGCCCGAATGCGTAGCCGATCCGGCCGCGAACGGTACCGAAATAGTCGATAGCCCGGCGATGGATATCGGAGTTGGTGGGGCCAGCACCAGAATGCCAAACGAGCGTGCCAGCCCTGCTGTGATCGATTGCCGAGTCTTCGAAGTCGGTTTCGACACCCAGCACAAAGTTTGAGTGGCCCTGCCAGTTAAAGCCGATTTGGCCGCCACCGAAGCCGCCATTATCTTCCATGCCGCCTTTTCTATCCCAGGCGTCGGAAGCGTAACCGCCGTTGACGCCAGCGTAGAAGCCCGACCAGTTCACGCCAACATAAGCTGGACCGCTGGCTGGTGAGTACATATCAGCAGCGCTTGCAGAGAAGCCGGTAAAAGCCAAACCGATTGTTAGCGTCAAACCGGTCAGTCCGAAGCAACGTTTCATACTTACCCCCATCCAAATTGCTCTGTGAGCTATTAAAGTTCCTAGACTTCTGATTTGGAATAAACAACTAGAATTATTTGGTTGCATAAAATGGGAAATACACCCGTGCCCAAACAGCCATAATCTCAGGAGCGATTGTAATACCTCAGCGCTCAAGCGCATCTTTTGCCCGCGCGCCATTTAAGGCCTTCCAGCATCGCACGTACTGTGGTTCCGCTCCCCGATCAGTAAGCGGCCATCTGCGCCGTGCCCAGGCAACGGTGCCGGCATTTCCGGATTCGTTCATCGACCCTGAGCACGCATGCGTGTTTGCCGCAAGGAACCTCAAAATACAGAGGCATTTGTTGGCGAACCCGAGAATGTTCGCGTGGGTGCCGCCGGCGCGTTTCATGGCGCCCGCGCACCTCATGGCGCCGTGCCTGGGCGCCGGCCAGGGGGCGTCCAGGGATTCTGGTGGCGCGTCCCCGGCCCCACGGCACTTTGTGGCGCTTTTGGGGCATACGCCACCACAATCCTTAACGGTACATGGTTAACGCGAATCCGGGGTGGTCAAAATTGCCCGGAAAAAATTGAAAAATGGCTCGAATTGCTGGAATTTCAGCTCTCAAAAATACCGTTAAATATTGTGGCTTTACCAAATTACGGTTCGAATCGTAATGAATTATAACGCGCCATTTCAATGCCTTACACGGACGGCTTACGCTTCGCGCTCTATCGAGGCGCGCCGGTCTGCGGGAAATATAAAACCGGAAAAGTGGTATTTTGCTAAGTTCCGGAGGTAAGGATGGCTTAACCGGCGGGATTCGTACGGCTCCCGTACGGCGATGCCACCGTTCCGCACCGGCATGCCCTACTTACGCGGCGGCGGCGCGGTGTTGACGAAGGAAGGCCGCGCCGTCAGCTTGTCCGTATAGGCTACAAGGCCCGGATGACCGGCAAGCGCCTGCCTTCCTTGCGGGAATTGCCCGAACACCTCCAGCATCGGAACCACGTTCATATCGGCGTAGGTAAGCCCCTCGCCAGCTAGGAACCCGGTTTGGGCAACCGCCCGCTCCAGCACGGCGAGGCACTTTTCGATCTCGGGCAGCGACGCATCGATCCTGGCTTGGTCCGGCCCCTTCTCCTTGTCGATGAACACGGTTGGCACGACGAACTCGCGCATGATCCAACGGTCCACCTTGGCATTGCTGTAGGATGTCCATTGCAGAACCCGTGCTTCCGCCGTCACGTCCGCAGGGATAAACCGCGGCAAAGGAAACGTCTTGTCGATGTAGGACGCGATGGCCAGGCTCTCGAACAGTTCGAGCCCGCCGTGGCGCAGGCAGGGCACCTGCCCGGCCGGGTGAATGGCGCAAACTTCGGGCGAATGCGGCCGCGAAGGCGTGAGCTTATAGGCAACGCCCTTCTCTTCGCAGAGCATCCGGATCGAGCGGACATAGTTGGAAAAGAGGGAACCGATAATCTCAAGGTCAGTCATGCCGGTCTCGCGTGCTTGGGCTGAAGCTTCGTTATCCATAAACCGGGGCGAGGCGGCTCACAAGCCCGGCTTAATGACCGGGAATTGCCCCGTCCAACGCCGGGTAACCGGCGCTAACTCGTATGATCGTGCCCGCAGGACACGTCGCCGGAGAGCGTATGCGTGTGGTCGTGGTGGTGCTGGTAAAGACCGAAGCTGCGCGCGGCTTCCGGGCCGAACAGCCGCACATATTCCGGATGCCCGGCCACCGCACCCGGCACACCCTCGCAGCAGATATGCCGGTTGAGGCAGACCACCCGGTCGGAAGCGCCAAGCACCACCTGCAGGTCGTGCGAGATAAGGAGGATGCCGCAGCCATGCCGCTGGCGGATGTCCGCGATCAGCTCGTAGAGCATGGCGGCGCCGGAGAAATCGACCGCCTGGGCCGGCTCGTCGAGCACCAGGAGATGCGGATCGCGCGCCAGCGCCCGCGCCAGCGCCACGCGCTGGAACTCGCCGCCGGAAAGCCCAGCCATCTGCGCGTCGATCAGGTGGGCGGCGCCGGTTTCGCCCAGGCATTCGTGCACGCGCGCCCTGGAGACGGCTTGCGTCAGCGACATGAACCGGCGCACCGGAAGCGGGATGATCCAGTCGGCGGCGAAGCGCTGGGGCACGTAGCCGACGCGCAAGCCCTCACGGCGCCGGACCGTGCCGCCGGAGGGTGCAACAAGGCCAAGCAGCATTTTGGCGAGCGTGGTCTTGCCGGCACCATTCGGGCCGATCAGCGTTACGATCTCGCCTGGATGAACGGCGATACTCACATGTTCTATGACGGTCTTGCCGTGGATCGCGAGCGAAACGCCCGATGCGGCAGCGAGCGGTTCCACGCCCGGTTGCGGTTGCGTTTCCAATCCTGCAGCCGGCTGATGCTGCCTGCCGCCGGTCAGCGCCGCCGTCAGCATGTGCGCCGCTCCCGGCAGGCAGCACAGATGCCAGTCACCTCGATAATGGTGCCCTGTGGCTGGAAGTGTGCCGCTTTCGAGACCTCGCCGATGGCGCGGAAGGCATCCGGCGCTTCGGCCTCGGTTACGCAATCGCATTCTCGGCCTGCGCGAGCTGTTGCTGATAGGCCTGGCGCACATCGTTGCCGGAAATCTCCACGCCATTGACCTTGGCCGCGTAGGTCGGCGCGCTCAACGTCCAATTGATGCCCCAGAACACGAACACCAGGCCGATCGCCCCGAGCACCACCCCCGCCAACCATCCCTTCAGCTTGTCGTGAATCGTCTGCAGCATGAATTTGAAGCCCTCTGCCATGGCGCGGCCTTAGCGGCTCGCGCGGCGACTCATCGTCAAGGAAATGGCGGAGTGGACGGGACTCGAACCCGCGACCCCCGGCGTGACAGGCCGGTATTCTAACCAGCTGAACTACCACTCCGCATGCTGGTGGGTGCTGAGGGGATCGAACCCCCGACCCTCGCCGTGTAAAGGCGATGCTCTACCAGCTGAGCTAAGCACCCCCCTGGAAGAGGCGCGGAAGTCTACGCGAGCCGGCACGCATTGTCCAGGCGCCGGCGATCTCAGTGGCGCGTGCGACCTCGCGCCTTGGGCCGCGCGCGGCCTTGCGGCGGCGCTTATCCCCGCAATGGCCTGCGCCGGCTTGGTTTCCGCGCGCCGGCAGCGGCACCGGCATGTGGGTGAGCGCCACCTGCAGCACCTCGTCGATCCACTTCACCGAGCGGATATCGAGCTTTTCCTTGATGTTGTCGGGGATCTCCGCCAGATCCTTGGTATTGTCGTCCGGGATCAGCACCGTGGTGATGCCGCCGCGGTGCGCCGCGAGCATTTTTTCCTTGAGGCCGCCGATGGGCAGCACTTCGCCGCGCAGGGTGATCTCGCCGGTCATGGCGACATCCGAGCGCACCGGGATCTTGGTGAGCGCCGAGATCAGCGCGGTGCACATGCCGATGCCGGCGCTCGGGCCGTCCTTCGGCGTCGCGCCCTCCGGCACGTGAATGTGCACGTCGGCCTTCTGATAGAAATCCACATCCAGGCCGAGCATGGCGGAGCGGCTGCGCACCACGGTCATCGCGGCCTGGATCGACTCCTGCATCACTTCGCCGAGCTGACCGGTATGGGTGAGCTTGCCCTTGCCGGGCACCACGGCCGCCTCGATGGTGAGCAGCTCGCCGCCGACCTCGGTCCAGGCCAGGCCCGTGACCTGGCCGACGCGGTCGCTCTCCTCGGCCTTGCCGTAGCGGAAGCGGCGCACGCCCAGATAGTTGTCGAGATTCTTCGGAGTCGACCGTCACCGTCTTGTCGCTCGGGTGCAGCAGCAGCTGCTTGACGGCCTTGCGCCCGATCTTGGAGATCTCGCGCTCGAGGTTGCGCACGCCGGCTTCGCGGGTGTAGAAGCGGATCGATGTCCTGAATGGCGTCGTCGCCGACGCACTCAGCTCGTCGGGCTTCAGCCCGTTCTGCTTGATCTGCTTCGGCAGCAGGTAGCGGCGCGCGATGTTGCTCTTCTCATCCTCGGTATAGCCCGGGATGCGGATGACCTCCATGCGGTCGAGCAGCGGCGCCGGAATGTTCAGGCTGTTCGCCGTGCACACGAACATCACCTCGGACAGGTCGAAATCCACCTCCAGGTAGTGGTCGTTGAAGGTGCTGTTCTGCTCCGGATCGAGCACCTCGAGCAGCGCCGAGGACGGATCGCCGCGGAAATCGGTGGACATCTTGTCGACTTCGTCGAGCAGGAACAGCGGATTGCGCACGCCGGCACTTGGCCAGATTCTGCATGATCTTGCCCGGCATCGAACCGATGTAGGTCCGCCGATGGCCGCGTATCTCCGCCTCATCGCGCACGCCGCCCAGCGACATGCGCACGAACTTGCGGTTGGTGGCGCGCGCGATGCTCTGACCCAGCGAGGTCTTGCCCACGCCCGGCGGGCCCACCAGGCACAGGATGGGGCCGCGCAGATTCTTCACGCGCTGCTGTACGGCCAGGTATTCGACGATGCGCTCCTTGACCTTCTCCAGCCCGTAATGGTCGCTCTCGAGCACCTTCTCGGCCGCCGCGATGTCCAGATGACCTTGCTGCGCTTCTTCCACGGCGCCTTGACCAGCCAGTCGATGTAATTGCGCACCACCGTCGCTTCCGCCGACATCGGCGACATGAGCTTCAGCTTGTTCAGCTCCGAGTTGGCCTTCTCGCGCGCCTCCTTGGGCATGCCGGCCGGCGATCTGCTTCTCGAGCTCGCCGATCTCGTTGGGCGCCTCGTCCATCTCGCCGAGTTCCTTCTGAATGGCCTTCATCTGCTCATTCAGGTAGTACTCGCGCTGGCTCTTCTCCATCTGCGCCTTGACGCGGCCGCGGATGCGCTTCTCGATCTGCAGCACGTCCATCTCGCCTTCGATCGCGGCGAGGATGTGCTCCAGGCGCTTGCGCACGTCCAGGATCTCCAGAACCTTCTGCTTCTCGGCGAGCTTCAGCGACATGTGCGCGGCGACGGTGTCGGCCAGCCGGCCGGCGTGCTCGATGCCGGCCAGGGAGGTCAGGATCTCCGGCGGCACCTTCTTGTTGAGTTTGACGTACTGCTCGAACTGCGTGATCACGGACGCGTGAGCACATCCATCTCGCGCTCCTCGTAGCGCTCGAGATCGGGCA
>CAVYEY010000021.1:0-174344 GCA_963767435.1 uncultured Alphaproteobacteria bacterium | reverse complement strand
TCCTGAAACCTTCAAGGCACATCAGCCGCGCGGCGACTTTTTGCTGATCGACCGCGCCATGCGGGAGATCGAAATCAAGCAAGGCTGGAGTCACGACCGCGGGCCTTTCGCCGTGGAGTACCTGGGCGACAAACCTTTTGTGCTCGAAAGCCGGGATCGCCGCTTGCTGCGCCAGCTGTCCCAAGGCGCGCTGGCCCTCGAACGCTACGCTGGCGTTGGTAGCTTCGAACAATGGCTGGCGGCCGGCCAGGTGGATAGGGTGCTCGACAAGTGCGAAAACTGGCGCCAGGTGCATGCCGCCCTCAGCCTCGGCGGGTTGTCGGCCGAGTTGGCGCGCGATGGCAAGGGGCTGGTCATCCATCATTTGGATAGCGGGATGCGTGCTAAGTCTGGCGCCATCGGCGACAGCTACACCCTTTCTGGCCTTGAATCCCGGCTGAGCCAGTATCAAGCGCCGGGGGTAAGCGATAGCGACGAAGCCGCCGCCATTTTGGATGACCTCACCGAACGTGACGCGACGTTCACCGAACGCGACATAGACCGCTATTTAGAGGCTTACGTCGCGGAAGACCGCTGTGCTGCCGTGAAGCGGACTTTGCTCGAACACCAGGATTGCGTGCATCTTCAGACCGGGGACGGGACACCCCGCTTCAGCAGCCGTGCCGTGCGCCAGGAAGAGGCCGATTGCATCCAGGCGGCCCAGGCGATGCGCGAGGCCGGCAACGGCCACCCGGTCGATGCCAAGGCTATTGAGCGCGCCATTGCCAGCCGCACGATGCGTAAAGAAGATCAGCTGCCGGCGTTTCATGGCGCCATTGAGGGATCGGGTTTCGCGCTGTGGATCGGCCGGGCCGGCGCCGGTAAGTCCTACGTCAGCAAGGCCCTGCGCGCCGTGTACCAAGAAAGTGGATACAAGGTTGTGGGGCTGTCGTTCACAAACGTAGTGGTGAACGACATGAGGGGCGACGGCTTCGACGCCCATACCGTCGACGCGGTGCTGACAAGGGCGCGGAAAGGGAAGCTCCGGTGGGATAGCAAGACGATTCTCGTCGTCGATGAACTTGGCATGCTGCCGAACCGCAAACTCCGGGAGCTGCTGATGCTGGCGCGCGACCGGGGCTGCAGGCTGGTTGGCATCGGCGATGACAGACAGCTGCCCGCCGTGGAGCGTGGCGGTATGTTCGGAACCCTCGCAAAGCAGTTTGGCGCAAACGAAATCAATATCATAGCGCGCCAAGACGCGACGGGGCCTCCTATCGGATGGTGTACCCAATTTGCCAGCCGATTGCGGCAAAAACCTACGCAGGGTTCGGACTGAGCGTGTTTCTTTAAATAATCAAAGTGTTGCACAACGTTATACATCTTAATGGTTTGGTAAAGCTCATCTGATAAATTTGTTCAATACTGAAGAACGTTCCCGCTCTTTCTGGTAAAAGTAGATGTATATCGGCGATAACGGGTTTACCCTTCCTTCACCTCCCGTGAAACATTGCCATATTTTAACCTCTTTCTGCCCTAAGCTCCTCGCGCATGGAGGGGCAGCGGCCTGGCGCACTTCTTGCGAAGGCTTTCCGCACGGCGGGATTTGCCCGGTACAACTCAACGAACCAAGTGAGTTCATAAAACATGAAGCGTACGCTTATCGCATTCCTTTTGGCTGTAGCCCCGTTCAGCATCGCTCAGGCCCAGCAGCTGGCCGCCGACGATATTCAGAATGCCGTTGCCGGCAAAACCGTTTTCATCGACACTCCTCTGGGCGAAGTTCCGATCCGTTATGCGAAAAATGGCAGTGTCAGCGCGCGCAGCGAGTTGGCCCTCCTCGACGGCGAGTTCGACCGCCGTCGACCACGGCCGCTGGTGGGTCTCCGAGTCGAAGCTTTGCCTGCAGTGGCGCAACTGGCAAGGCGGCAAGGCACATTGTTTCACGATGCACCGCTTAAGTCCGACGGTCGTGCGCTGGCGCCGCGACGACGGCAAGAGCGGCATCGCCCGCCTCGGCTGACCTCAGCCGCCCGCGCAAGGAACAGCGTGCTTTTTCCCCATTCCTTGCGACCGCACATTGCAGAAATGACGCACTGCCCGTCCCGCGTTGCGGATAGAACGAAGGTCATGTTCAAAACGCGGGGCAGCGCATCTAAATAGCACTAACCGGAATATCCAGGCGAGGCGCGCTTCTCCGCGCCTGTGTATTTTCTGTCGAACGTAACAGCCATGGAAGACAGCAGGGGCTTTAGCCCACCGGTCCGCGTCCAAGCCTGGAAAAGCTTCGATATCCAGCAAGGTGCAGCCGATTCCCCCATCCTTATCACCTGCGACCACGCCACGAACCTGCTGCCTCCGGAATACGGCCTACTGGGCCTCGACGATATCCAACTCAACCGGCATATCGGCTACGACATCGGCGCGCTGGAAGTCGCGCGCGAACTCGGCCGCCTGCTCGGCGCAACGGCGATCTGGTCGCGCTTCACACGCCTCCTCATCGACCCCAACCGCGGCGAGGACGACCCGACCCTCATCATGCAGCTTTCCGACGGCGCCATCGTGCCCGGCAACGCCCGCCTCGGCGCGGACGAACGCGCGCACCGCATCGCCGCCTACCACGCCCCCTATCACCAGGCCATCGAAGCCGAGCTCGACGCCATGCTCGCGCGCGGCCTCACCCCCGCCCTGGTCCCGGTCCACAGCTACACCGATACTTGGCGTGGCGTTCCCCGCAAGTGGCACGCGGCCATCCTCTGGGACCGGGATCCGCGCCTTGCCGTGCCGATGCTGCGCGAACTGCGCACACGCACCGGCCTCGATATCGGCGACAACGAACCCTATTCCGGCCGGATCGAGAACGACACCGTCTACCGCCACGCAACGCTTCGGGGCCTGCCGAACGCGCTTGCCGAGATTCGCCAAGACCAAATTCGCGAAACCAAGGGTCAGCGCGCATGGGCTGGCATCCTCGCTGAATGCCTCACCGCAATTTTTGGCGATCCAGCCTGTGCCGGCCCGCTTTCCAGGGCGGAATTCTACAGTTCGAAAGGCGGCATAATGCACGGTCACCTCGTTGCGTAACCGCGCCCCACAACCCAATTGCAAAGCCAAGCAGTTCCGGCAAATATCGTCCCCGGACGCTTGACGGGAGCGGGTATGCTACGGGACGAAACGGTTGCGCTGTTTCTCGAAGGCCGCGAGGCGTGGAACGCCTGGGCGGAGGACATGCTTGCTGCCCGCCGCACGCTTGAAGCCGATGGCCTCTGGGCGGCAAAGCGAAACTCCTCCGGCCATCTGGAGCCCCAGAACGCCGGAACGGACGCCTGGATGAGGGCGGCTGCCGCGATTTTCTCCTTCTGTGTCTTTCTCTTGAACGGAGACCGCGGGAACGGCGCAGGCAACGGAGAAAAAGGCTATAAGCCAGCACTCCCGGCAGGCAAACCGGTCTACCTCAATAGTGGCGGCATCGACTTCGGCGGCTTCGTCTTTCCAGGCGATGCCTGGTTCGATAACGCGGCTTTTTCGGGCGACACGTCGTTCAACAGCGCCGCTTTCCTGGGCGGCGCCCGCTTCGATAACGCGGCCTTCCTGGGAAATACCTGGTTCAACGGCGCAATCTTCTCCGGCTATGCCCGCTTCAGCGGGGCCACCTACACTGGCAATGTCTGGTTCGACAGCACCGCTTTCGCCGGCGGCACCCATTTCGACAGCGCGGTCTTTTCAGGCAATGCCCTGTTTGGAAGCGCCAAATTCGCAAATAACGCCGGCTTCAGCGACGCGAAGTTCCTTGGCTATGCCTCGTTCGCCAGCGCCGTCTTTTCGGACAATGCACGTTTTTGCGAAGCCGCGTTCTCGGGTGGCGCCTGGTTCAGCAATGCAGCCTTTAAGAAGCGGGCTGACTTCGAACTGGCGAGGTTCACCAAGAAGGCGGTGTTCGATGGGCTCGAAGCAGAGCATGGGTTCAACCTGACCGGCGCCGCCTTCGTTCAAGTGCCCCTCTTCAGCCAAGCCGAATTCGCCCAGGCGCCGGACCTCTGCGGCACGACCTTTCCGCTGCCGGACTTTTGGGCCACCGGCAATGCAGACCTGATCGCGCCATTCAGATCGCTCCGGCGGATAGCGGCCCTAAGCGGCAATTACGAGCGCGAACACATGGCCTTCAAGGGCGAACTGCGCTCCCGGCGCTGGAGCACCGACAAATGGTGGCATCCCAGCCTGTGGCTCGGCCTCTTCTACGACGGCGCCAGCGATTGCGGGCGCTCCATGGTGCGCCCTTTCATCGCTTGGCTCGCCCTGCTGGCGATATTCCCAGCGCTATATCTCCTCAGTTCGCCCATCCCGCCCAGCGCCTGGCACAGCACCTGCGCGAATTCGCCGGCGCACCCATGGGAGCGGGCCGCGAGCCTGGCCTTGAGCAACAGCGTGCCGGTCATCCTCAACACCCACGGCGAGGAAAGACGCGCCTTCCTCGCCTGCATGCCGCCGGCGGTTGCACCTGGCAAGGCGCCCCAATTGGAGAGTCCTCTGCCGCTCACCGCGCTGCAATTGCTGCAAACACTGCTCAGCGCCACGCTGATTTTCCTCATCCTGATCGCGGTGAGAAACAGGTTCAGGATCAGGTAGCCGAGCGGCCCAGCAGGCGCTGGATGCGCTTGCGCGTCCATGCTGGGTGCGATCATACCAACCTCCATCCATAGGTCTCGACGCATCGTACAAGCCCGTAGTGAGCGCCCCCAAAACACCCATTTTGATAAGCAAGGGTCGCCTTTCTAATTTGAACTAATTATAGCATATACGTCTTACTGAAAGGTTACGCGTAGCATCGCAAGCAAGCCATTGATTCACATGATACACTTTACACCGGCAGGCCGCAATTATGGTAAAGACACAATATTTAACCGTACTTTTCAATGCTCGAATACTGGCAGTTTGAGCTAAAATCCGGGCAATTTTGGCCAGTTTTGCGCATCCGCGATTTCGCGTTAACCTTGTTTTATTAAGGAATATGGCGGCGCGCTACGGCGCGTAGGGACAACGCCACAATCACGACACATTTGCCTTCGGGGGGACACTATCGCGGGCGTTAAAGGGCAGCTCGATCGCCCCGGCGAGAGGTCAGGCCTTGACGAGGCCGATATGATCCTCGATGCGCTCCACGCGCCCGCGAATGCCGCGCATGTCCTTTTCCATGACGTTCTGGGCGCGCTGGATTTCGGTGAGCTTTTCGTTGTGCGCCATGAGCAGCGCGGTGTGCTGCTCTTGCGTTTGGGCGATGGCCGTCACCGCGTCGATGACTTTGAGAACGGACGGCTCCAGAATGCCAACACGCTGGTCCAAACCATCGAAGCGATGCTCCAGCCCGTCGAAACGGTGTTCCAAAGCATCGAAACGCCGCTCCGTCTGCTGGCGGAACTCCGCTATCTCGCCGCGCATCTCTTGCAGCAGCCGGATGGTATGACTTTCGACGTTGCCGTTGTCGCTCATAGCACTATCTTGCCTCCACAACTCACAAAACACAAGCTGCACATGATACCCGGGAAGGGCAGGAACCTGCCGTTCGTTCCCTGATTGTTCTCGCACCCGGAACTTGCGCGGACCTTGCCGCGGATCGCGTCCGCGCGTTCTCCACAGGCGGTGCAAGGACGCCACCTTTCTGCCTCCTCGATGCTCCTCCCCTCGCTCAAGCCGCTCCATCCCAATTGCCAAAGCAAGCAGTTCCGGCCATAAGCGCAGGCGGGACATTAGCGCTCAAGGAACGCGAAGCGCGGTAGCACAACAAAGAATGGCTGGGGCGGGCGCATGAATCGGGACGAGACGGTTGCGCTGTTTTTGCAGGGCCACGAGGCGTGGAACGCCTGGGCTGAAGAACTGCTCGCCGGGCGCAAGGCGCTTGAGGCTTCGGGCGCCTGGAAATCCAGCCGCGAAAACACCTGGGAGCCGGAGACAAGCGAAAACCCGGAAACGCAAGCTTGGTTGGACAAGGCCGGGGTTATCTTCTCCCGCTGTCTCTTCCTTGTGCGGGGGGTGGAGAGGACCGAAGAGACAGCGGGAGAAGAAAAGGTAAAGGTCGAAGACGGCCGCCCGCCTGTCAAATCAATTCAACTTGAAACGGGCAGCATCAGCTTCGATGGCTTCATGTTTCCGGGCGCGTCCCGGCCGCACGAAGGTCTTGTGCGTCTTCTTGCCGTGCCAGGGCTGGTAGGCGCCACGCCTCCATGGCGGAGATGACATGCACCAGGCCAGGGTGCTCGCCACGGCCGGCGATTACCTTGGATACGACATCCTCCTTGCGAATGTGGCTCTTCGAAATGTGCTCGATGGCAACGCCCACGGCTTCCGCAACCTTCGCCGCGTTCTCCCGCACCTTATCGCGCAGCGTGGCCGCGAACTTCGGATAATCGAAAATAAGGATGCCGTTCGCATAAAGAAACGATGTCATCCCCTTGGCGTAGCAGACCCCAGGCAGCGTGCCGGTGATGACAATCCGGTCGTAACAAGAAAGAACCCCTGCAATCCGCCCGTCGTAGCGTTCAGCAAGACCCTCCGCCATGGTCCCCTCGCCAATTGGCTGCGCCCCACGGTATAATAGCGCTACCTTTTTGGTTCCGGCTTGTCCGGCTTAGGAATTGCAATACGCCGCATTCCTTCCTGGCTCGCACTACCGCAAGGCGGCGGGGATTATGTCGGCTACGAATGCCAGGAACACGATGGCGCCAAAAAGGTGGTTGCTGCGAAAGCGCTGCAGGCAGTTGTCCGCATCGTCGATGTCGAGCGTCGTCACCTGCCAGACGAGGTGGCCGGCCGCAACGGCTAATCCGCAGTAGAACCATATCCCGGCGCCGATCGTCCATCCCGCGAACGCCAGGCCGCCGATGGTGATCCCGAAAAACAGGGTAAGCCAGGCGGGCGTATCGCTGCCGAAGCGGAGCGCGGTGGATTTGAGGCCCACGAGTATGTCGTCCTCCTTATCCTGATGCGCATAGATCGTGTCGTAGCCGATAGTCCAGGCGATGGCGGCCGCGTAAAGCATGACCGGGGGAAGTGCGAGGTCTGCCCAATAGGCGGCCCAGCCCATGAGCGCGCCGTAGGAGAACGCCAGGCCCAGCACCGCCTGCGGCCAGAATGTGACACGCTTCATCAGGGGATAAATCAGCACGATGCCAACGGAGCCGAAGCCCAGCGCGATTGCGAACGTATTGAATTGCAAGAGAACGGCTAGCCCTGCGAGGCACAATGCGAGGGTGCAGAGGGCGGCGCCACCAAGCGAGATTTGCCCGCTCGCGAGCGGGCGCTCTTTCGTCCGCGCTACTTTTGCATCGATGTCGCGGTCGATGATATCGTTGTAGATACAGCCCGCGCTGCGCATGACGAAGGCGCCAATCGCAAACAGAACGAGCAGCCAGGCGTAATGAGCGAGCACCCCGAGATCGGACCAGAGGTCTGCCGGATTGCCGTCCGCGATTACCGGAAAGACGGCGGGCCACCAGTCGTGAAGGAGCGCGCCGAAGTCGGACAGGAAGTTCGGAAAATTGTCTTCCGCCCGTATCGAAAGGGCGACCGACCACCAGCATGGCCACATCAAGAGCCACGCACCGATGGGGCGGTCGGCCCGCATCAGCCTGAGCCACGGCTTGAGGCTTGCGGGAGCGAAACGGTCTACCCAATTGGCTTTCGGCGCGTCGGCGATAGGACCGTCTCCGGCCCTTTTCGTTCCAGGCTCACCATGTACTTCTGTAGCGACTGCTCGCATAGCTTCTTTGTCCGTGGCAGCGATCCTTCTCGACGCTGTAACACTCAAGTAGTATGCCAAAAAAGGGATTCTCTATGTCAACAGCACAAAACGGCATGCCCGGCAATGGCCACAACTAGATTATTTGTCGCAAACAGTATCGAGGCTGATGCAGAGATAGCACTGGCGCCGGCGCAGGGCCACTATTTGATGCACGTCCTGAGGCTTGAAGAAGGCGCCGGCGTACTTGTTTTCGACGGCAGGAACGGCGAGTGGCGCGCGGAAATCGTCAAGGCCCGGAAAGGGAGCTGCTGCATAAGAATTAAGCAGAGGGTGCGTGAGCAGACGGCGGCTCAGGACATTCATTACGCCTTCGCTCCGCTGAAGCAGGCGCGCCTCGACTACATGGTGCAAAAGGCGACCGAGATGGGGGCCGCGTGCTCAAGCCGGTGATAACGGCACACACCGCGGTGCCCCGGCTCAATCTTGAGAGGATGCGCGCCAACGCCATAGAGGCGGCGGAACAATGCGGGATATTGAATGTTCCCGGCATCGAGCCGCCGGTGAAACTGGAGGCCCTGCTCAAGGAATGCGCGAAGGGCCGGGTCATCGTGTTCTGCGACGAGCGCGCGGCCGTAGCACGGCCCCTCGATGCGCTCGCGGCACTTGAGGGCCGCAAAATCACCGCGCTCATTGGCCCGGAAGGCGGATTCTCCAAGGAAGAGCACGAACTGCTGCTATCCAAGAATTTCGTCTGCCCGGTCTCGCTTGGGCCGCGCGTCATGCGTGCCGATACGGCGGCCGTCGCGATCCTGGCGCTCATCGGCGCGGTGCTGGGGGATTGGCGCTGATCGTTTCATGAGCGGCGCTACCGCGCTTCGCTCTCTGTAAGCGCAATTGCCAGCCTTTATGCGAAGCGCTACAAAATTTGTGAAGAATCAACAGAACGGAAACCCAATGGCAGTGTCCGGCGAAACTGAGCAGGCCCCGATCGAGAGCCGCGACGAGCTTGCGGCTTACATTCAGGCGGGCGAAAAGCCCAAAGACCAGTGGCGCATCGGCACGGAGCACGAGAAATTTCCATTCTACCGCGACAGCCTGAGACCGGTGCCCTACGAGGGGCCGGCGGGAATCCGGGCGCTCCTCGAAGGCATGGCGCAGCGCTCCGGCTGGCGGCCAATCTACGATCTGGATAACGTCATCGCGCTCGAAGACCCCACCTGTGCGCTTGGCGGCTCGATTACGCTTGAGCCGGGCGGGCAGTTCGAGCTATCCGGCGCGCCGCTGAAAACGATTTTTGAGACCTGCGAGGAAACCGGCAAGCACCTCCAGCTGGTACGCGAGGTGGCTGCCCCCCTCGGCGTCTCCTTTCTGGGCCTCGGCTTTTCTCCATCTGGACGCGCGATGAAACGCCCCGCATGCCCAAGAGCCGCTACGGCATCATGACCGCCTACATGCCGAAGGTTGGCAGCCTGGGCCTCGACATGATGTACCGCTCATGCACCGTGCAGGTGAACCTCGACTTCGGCAGCGAAGCGGACATGGTGAAAAAGCTGCGCGTGTCGCTCGCCTTGCAGCCCATCGCCGCGGCGCTGTTCGCCAATTCGCCGTTCACCGAAGGCAAGCCGAACGGCTATCTGAGCATGCGCAGCGCCATCTGGCTCGACACGGATAACGCGAGAGCCGGCATGCTGCCCTTCGCGTTCGAAGACGGCATGGGCTACGAGCGCTATGTGGACTATGCGCTGGACGTGCCCATGTATTTCGTGCGGCGCGGCGGCCGGTATATCGACGCGTCGGGCGCTTCTTTCCGCGATTTCCTGGACGGCCGGCTGGCGCAGCTTCCGGGCGAAAAGCCCACGCTCGACGATTGGGCCGACCATCTGACCACGCTTTTCCCCGAAGTCCGGCTTAAGCGCTTCCTGGAGATGCGCGGAGCCGACAGTGGCCCCCACCTTACCCTGTGCGCACTGCCTGCCTTCTGGACGGGGCTGCTCTACGATCAGGCAACCCTCGACGCGGCCTGGGATCTCGTGAAGGATTGGACGGCGGAAGAGCGGCAGCAGCTTCGCGACGAGACGCCACGGCTGGCGCTTGCAACACCGTTCCGGGGTGGAACGATCCGCGAGATTGCCGCCGAGGCCCTGAAGCTCTCGCAGGCGGGGCTCCGGGCGCGCGGAAATACCGATCATTTCACCGGCGACGAGAGCGTTTTCCTGGAGCCGATGGCGGGGATCGTCGAGAGCGGCAAGACCTTGGCGGACAGGCTGCTCGAACGCTACCACGGGCAGTGGGGCGGGGATGTGCGGCCGGTGTTCAAGGAAAGCGCGTATTAGCAGACACAATAAGTCACATCATATCGGGTGCCGGACGGACAAAAGTCCTGCGCCATCTTGTGCACGCATGGTTTTCAGCGTGATGATCCTTGGCTGCGGATTTGCTATAAGGGCTCAAATCGAGTTGGAACCCAGCCAATGCTGCACAATCTGAAAGTCATAAGCGAACCCGCCGCCTACCCCGCCCGCGCCTGGCAGCGCATGCTTTCGGGCCGGAGGCTCGACCTGCTCGACCCCTCGCCGCTCGATGTCGAAATCGGCGACATCGCGCATGGGCTGGCGCGCCTCGCGCGCTGGAACGGCCAGACCAAGGGCCGCAACGCCTTCTCGGTGGCGCAGCATTGTGTGCAGGTCGAAGCCATCGCCGGCACGCTCAAGCCGCAGCTGAGCCCCAAATTCCGCCTCGCGGCCCTGTTGCACGACGCACCCGAATATGTGGTGGGCGACCTCATCAGCCCCTTCAAGGCGGCGATGGGCGACACCTACAAGACCTTCGAGGAGCGCATCAAGCGCGCGATTTACATGCGCTTCGGCCTGCCCCCGGAGCTGCCGTCGAGCGTGGCTCAGCTCATCAAGCGCGCGGACCGGATCGCGGCCTATCACGAGGCCGTGCAACTCGCGGGCTTTTCGGTCGCCGATGCGAGGCAGTATTTCATTCAGCCCGGCCAGCATGCCGTCAAGGTGCCGGACTCGGTCGAGCACATCATGCCGCTGAACACCGCCGCCGCTGAAACCGCCTTTCTTTCGCGGTTCGAAGAGCTTGAAAGCGAGAGCGCCTGAGCCAGCAGGGTGGCCAGCGATAAGCCGTTTGCGCGGGCACAGTATTGGGCGCTAATTTAGCACCGGGTGGCGCCATGAACGGGGGTTATAACCCCTCACCCCAACCCTCTCCCTATGGGAGAGGGAGTCCCGCCGCAGCCGTTGTTAGGGCGTTCCCTCTCCCATAGGGAGAGGGACAGGGGTTATAACCCCCGTTCATGGCGCCACCAGCAAACCCGAGCGGAGCTAACCGGCATGCCAGACGAATTGAAAGCCCCAACGCCCGAGCTACTGGCGCGTTTCGCCGCCATCGTAGGCGGAAAGGGCCAGCTTACCACGCCCGCCGATGTGCAGCCCTACTGCCAGGAGTGGCGCGACAAGTATTTCGGGCGCACGCCGATGGTGCTCCGCCCTGCGTCCACGGCGGAGGTGAGCGCGATCTTGAAGCTCGCCAATGAGGAGCGCATCGCCATCGTGCCCCAGGGCGGCAATACCGGGCTTGTGGGCGGGCAGACGCCGTTGGAAACCGGCACCGAGCTTGTGCTGAGCCTGGACCGGATGAAAGCCATCCGTGCCATAGACCCCGCCGGCAATACGATCACGGCCGAAGCAGGTGCGACGCTTAAAGCGGTGCAGGACGCTGCCGCAGGCGTGAACCGGCTCTTTCCCCTGAGCCTTGCCGCGGAAGGCACCTGCCAGATCGGCGGCAACATTGCCACCAATGCGGGGGGCGTGCATGTGCTGCGCTACGGCACCATGCGCGACCTCGTGCTGGGTATCGAGGCCGTGTTCCCCGGCGGTGAAATCTGGAACGGTCTGCGCACGCTGCGCAAAGACAACACGGGCTACGATTTGCGCAGCCTGCTCATAGGCTCCGAGGGCACGCTTGGCGTCATCACGGCGGCTTCGCTTAAGCTGTTCCCGCGCCCGGCCGAAGTCGCGACCGTAATCGCCGCCTGCCCGAGCCTTGAAGCCGCGGGCCAGCTTTTCACGCGCGCTTTCGAAAGTGCGGGGCCGATGCTGACCGCGTTCGAACTGATCCCGCGCATCGCGATGGAGTTCCTGACCACGCATATGGAGCGGATGCGCGATCCACTCGAAGCGCCGTACCCTTGGTATGCGCTGATCGAAGTGGCGCCGCCCGTGGCCGATGGCTTGGCCGGGCGCGTGCTGATGACCATCCTTGAGGAGGCGCTGGAGAAGGGCATCGTGGCCGATGCCGCCGTCGCCGCGTCCGAAGGGCAGGCGCGCGATTTTTGGGCCATGCGCGAGAATATTTCCGAGATTCAGAAGCACGAGGGCGGCAGCATCAAGCACGACATATCCGTGCCGGTCTCGGCCATCCCGGCCTTCATCGCGGAAGCGGATGCCGAAATCGAGCGGCTCGTTCCGAGCGCGCGCCCCGTGCCCTTCGGCCATTACGGCGACGGCAACATTCACTACAACATTTCGCAGCCCGTAGGCGCGGACAAGGACGCTTACCTCGCTCGCTGGGAGGAGGTTTCGAATGCCGTGCACGCCATCGTGGGCAAGTTCGGCGGCTCGATTAGCGCCGAGCATGGCATCGGCCGCATGAAGGCGGAGGCGCTCGAACGCGTGAAATCGCCGGTGGAACTCGCGATGATGCGGCGCTTGAAGGATGCTTTCGACCCGCGCGGCATCCTCAGCCCGGGAAGGGTTCTGCTGCGGCGCTGAGGGAAGCAGCTTGGCCATAGCGTTGTAACCCCTCCCTATGGGAGCCCTGAGGGAGAGCGACAGGGTGGGTTATAACATCTGTCTATGGCGCAAGCGCCCATTCGAACGGTCTTATGTTAGCGCCTATGGAAGATTCCCCCCGTTCGTGCCCTACCTCTAACCCCGGTGCGGGAATGGCCTTATTGCATATGCTGGCCGCCGTTAATGGCGATATTGGCGCCGGTCACGTAAGCGGCTTCTTCCGAGCAAAGATAGATAATGAGCCCCGAAACCTCCTCGGGCTTGCCGAGCCGTGCTACCGGGATCTGAGGCAGGATCTTGCTGTTGAGCACCTCGGGATCGATAGCCGTGACCATCTTCGTGCCGATGTAGCCGGGCGAGATCGTATTGACCGTAACACCCTTTTTCGCGGATTCGAGCGCCAGCGACTTGGTGAAGCCGTGCATGCCGGCCTTGGCCGCGGCGTAGTTGGTCTGCCCGAACGCGCCCTTCGAGCCGTTCACCGACGACACGTTGATGATGCGGCCCCAGCCGCGCTCCATCATGCTGTCGTATACTTGCTTGGTCATGTTGAAGACCGAATCGAGGTTCGTCCGGATCACGGCGTCCCAATCGGTCTTCGCCATCTTGCGGAAGGTTATGTCCTTGGTGATACCGGCGTTGTTGATCAGAATATCGACATGTCCCATTTCTTCCACGACGGCCGCGACGCAAGCCTTGCACGAATCGAAATCGGCTACATCGCAAGGATAGGCATGAATTTTGTAGCCATGCTTCGCCATATCCTCCAGCCATTTCTTGGAGTTCTTATTAGAAGGCGAGTAGGTCACCGCCACGCGGTAGCCAGCTTTGGACATTTTAGTCGAAATCGTTTCCCCAAGTCCCCCCATGCCGCCGGTGATAAGTGCCACGCGCTTGGTCATGCCGCTTCTCCTAATACCTAAGTCTTTATTGACCCACAGACGATAGAGCGCGGGTCTTATCCCGTGCTATGTTCGATTTGCAAATGCAAGATCGCCAGATTTGCCAACCTAACATAGCGTATAGCCTGCGGCATCTTATCCAGCAGGCTAATATAAACACATATTCGGGAGCAAAGCATGAGTAAACACGATGCCGTGATATTGAGCGCCGTCCGTTCGGCGGTTGGCACCTTCGGCTGTGCCCTTGCGGATATCGAGCCGTCCGAATTGGGGGGCATCGTGATGAAGGAGGCCGTCAAGCGCTCGGGCGCCGATCCCAAGCTCATTAACTACGTAACCGTGGGCAACACCATTCCCACCGAAAGCCGCTCGGCCTATGTGGCGCGCGTGGCTTCGATCCAGGCCGGCCTGCCCATCGATTCGGTCGCGATGGCGGTGAACCGGCTTTGCTCGTCGGGGCTCCAGGCCATCGTGACGACCGCCCAGAACATCCTGCTCGGCGACTGCGAATTTGGTATTGGCGGCGGCGTGGAGGTCATGAGCCGTGGCGCCTATGTTTCGCCCGCGATGCGCTCCGGCGCCCGCATGGGCGACACCAAGCTGATCGACATGATGGTTGCCACGCTGACCGATCCGTTCGGCGCAGGCCATATGGGCATCACTGCCGAGAACCTTGCGGTCAAATGGAATATCTCCCGCGAGGACCAAGACGCGCTTTCGGCACTTTCCCACGCCCGCGCCGCTGCCGCAATCGAAGCCGGCCGCTTCAAGTCGCAGATCGTGCCTGTGGTCAAGAAGACCAAGAAGGGCGACGTGGTGTTCGGCACCGACGAGCATGTGCGGCCCGGCACCACGGCCGAATCCTTATCCAAGCTCCGGCCCGCCTTCAAGAAAGAGGGCGGCACCGTGACAGCCGGCAACTCCTCCGGCGTCAACGATGGCGCTTCCTTCTTCGTGCTGGCCGAAGCCAAGGCGGCCCAGGCCCAGGGGCTCAAGCCCATCGCCCGGCTCCACTCCTATGCCGTGGCCGGCGTCCCGCACGAAATCATGGGCGAAGGCCCGATCCCTGCCTCCAAGCTGGCGCTCAAGAAGGGCGGGCTCCGGCTCGATCAGATGGATGTCATAGAATCCAACGAGGCGTTCGCGGCGCAGGCCATCGCGGTGGCGCGCGGGCTCGATCTCGACATGGAGAAGACCAACCCGAACGGCGGCGCCATCGCACTCGGGCACCCCATCGGGGCGTCGGGCGCGGTCATCGCCACCAAGGCGCTCTACGAACTTGAGCGCACCGGCGGGCGCTACGCGCTGGTGACGATGTGCATCGGCGGCGGCCAGGGCATCGCCGCAGTTTTCGAACGGCTTTAGGCCAGGGGATGCCGGCGCTACTGCATCAGCACTTCGACGAGCTTGGTCTCGCCCGCTCCGACCGTGAACGCGCTCGCATATTGAAGGTCACCATGCTGGGCGGCCACGCGGTAGTCGCCCGCTGCCAGGATATGCGTCGGAAACGCGCCGGCACTCTCTTTGATGACTTCGCCCACGGCGTTGTAGATGGTCCAGCGCGTGTCGGCCGCTGCCTCGCCGCCCGAGCGCTGCACGAGCTTCAGCGTGACCTTGCCCGCATCGTGGTCGATCCCGGCCTCGGTGATCTTGCCCGGCTCGACCACCACGTCGGCCGAGATCACGGAATTCGCATCGCCATAGGTGCTCACAACATGGTAGATGCCCGAATTCAGCCGGATGACAACGCCCGGGTGCAGGTCGCCCAGCACCTTCTGACGGTTGCCGAACTGGTCCTGCGTATCGGAAAAAAGCTCGAATTTAAGCAGGTGCTCCGCCTGGATCGGCGCCCGCGCCAGCGTGGCATTGATGCGCAGGCCGCCGGCATGAATGACGAAATCCTCCTTCACCGGATTTTGCGGCCACACGCCGATCTTCCTGGTGAGGTTGGCGCGTCCATAGGCGATGCTGACGAGGTATTCGCCGGGCTTCATCTCGACGGTGGGCTGCGGCTCCTGGATCGTTTGCAAGAGCTTGTAGCTGCCCCCCTTGATCATGCGTCCTTCGAAAATGCGCCAGACGACGCCGGACGTCATCGGCGCGCTGCCTTCGCTCAAATAGGCCGTCAGCGTCACCGGGGCGGACGCGCCCTCCGAAGGCGGCACGGGCCTGGCCTGCGGCTCCTCGGTGCCCGCCTCTTCCGGGATGGGCGCCTTGGGCCCCTCGCCCTCGATAGGGATCGTCTCGCCCTCGACGACCAATTCCGCGCCCTTTGGATGGGCCTTGGGGGACGCCGCGTATGCAGCACTCAAGGGGCCTTGGGCCGCCCAAAGGCAAAGCGCGAGCCCCAGTACAGCCCGCCGGAAGTTCGCACCCCATTGGCGGCACGCTCGCAAGCGAACTTCCGGCGGATAAGCTGTACTAGCACAAAGATCTGCTAGTACGCCTGATCCGCGGGAAATCCCGTCAGCGCCAGCCGCATATGGGGCAGGATTTCCCGCGGGGCGTACCAGCCCCAAGAGAGCCGGCAACCGCCACGCCTGCCTGAAATTCCCCAGGCGCGCTTCCGCCCTTCGGGCTCCTTGAGCGCAAATGCCCATGCACAGTCCCCAGCCATTCCAAACCGGCCGCAACCTAGGATGCAGGTGGGATGAAATTGAGGCGGCGCAGGACCGGTTTTGCACGCGATACGAAAACCGTTGCGCCTGCCCTGGGAGCTGGCCTAAGCAAGCGCCTGAGCGGAGGCACCATGTTTTCATTGCATTATAAGGGCCGGATTTACAAATCGAAGCTCTCGATGAGGGGCATCCGCTACGTGCTTTCCGACCAGGCGGCGCGCGCCTTTCCCGCCCTGCAGCAGCGCTGGCTGTTTCCCGTCGAATCGCGCCCCATCGCGGGGGCCGCAGCCGGGGATCTCGCCCTGCCCTCCGCGGTCCTCGGCGTTCCCGTGCCTCTGCCGCTCGTCGAGCTTAAGGTGCCGCTGGCCGAGCCGCTTCAATCCATCCTGCACATCTACCGCCTTGAGAACGCCATCGTCACGGGCTGGGCCGGCGCCATGATGAAGGACGGCCTGCTCATGGCCATCACCAAGATGCCCAACTGGGCCTCGCACCTGCGCGCCCGTACGCACAGCTTGCGCGAACTCCCCTCCGGCCGGCCCTATTTCAACCTCATGTGCCCCATCCCGGCACGCGGCCACATCTTCCATTGGCTGTTCGAATCCGTGGTGCCGCTGCTGGCCTTCCTCAAGAACGGCGGCAGCGATCTTGGCCTGGGGCTCCTTGTCAACGCCAGGCGTAGCGGCATCCAGCAGGTAACGCTCGACTACCTCAAGGCGAGGCACGGAATAGATACCGTCGAGGCGCTGGGGGCCGGCGATGCGGCGCGGGTGCCGGAGCTTCACGCGGCCGTTGCCGTACCCTACGATCCGCTGGCGCTCAAACCGGCGGCCGGCATCGGGATGCTGACCGATTTTGGCCAGTTCATCGCGCAAGATACGCCGGAAAGCGGCTTTCCCAAGCGCATCTATATCAGCCGCAACGACGCGCGCCTGCGCCGGGTCGTCAATGAAGACCGGCTCATGGCGATCCTCGAAAAGCGCGGGTTTGCGCGCGTTACGCTGGGCGGAATGCCGATGGCGCGGCAGGTGCAGCACTTCCGGCAGGCCGAGGCGGTCGTGGCGCCGCACGGCGCGGGGCTTGCGCATCTGGCGTGGTGCAAGCCGGGGACTAAGGCCATCGAGTTCTTTCCGGGGCTTGGGGGGCCGCGCGGGCGGGTACGGAACGCCACGGCCAATATGTGGCTGATCTCGCAGCAGCGGGGGCTGGATTACAGGTGCTATTTCGCGGGGCCGCCGGAGACGCGGGACGATGCGTTTACGATTCCGGAGGAGCTGATGTTGCAGGCGCTTGATGAGGCGGGGATTGGGTGACAGCCAGCGGCATTCGCCGGATTGGGGCCAGCGGAAAACGTGCCGGTTTCCTCGCGATACCGTGCGCGCCAAGGCGGGATACTGATGCGGTCTGCTCCTCCGAAATGGCCCAAAACCATCGCTCGTGCCCTGAAGGCGACGAATGGCACCCGCCATCGGCGAAGCGCTTCAATGGCTGCCTTCTCTATCGTATGGCGCTTGCTTTGGCGGTTCCGATCCATCCCCCGGAGGAGCCGGATTGGGTCCGCAGTCTCGCTCATATCGCCAGCGCGCGCAGGATCGCCGCGCGATCCTTGCAGCAAACGATAGTAATTGGCTGGAGTGTTGCGTCCGCGCAACAGACAGGTTGACGCAAATGTGGTATGCATTCCAACAATATTGGAGAATTGCCATGCCTATAATCAGACTTCAACGTTTTGTTGCTATAAATATCGTTTTTTCGTTTGTCACGTTGTGTGGCGGTTGCGGTATTGTCACTCCGGAAATCCAGGAATCCTGGGCCAACGAAAACGACCATCAAATCGGCGTTAATTCGATTGTTGGGCAGATGTCCTGCGAGATCGGACAGGCTATACGGGAAACATACTATTCGCCAAGAAACAAAGGCGAGCTTAATTTTCTTAAAACATGGGGCGCGCAGTTTACTTTAATACTTACAGCCGATGAAAAAAGCGGCATTAATCCTGGCGTATCGTTGATAACCCCGCTTTCTGGTGGACAAAAATATTCAACAAACTTTGGAGCGACGCTCTCTAGCGAAGCGAACCGTATTGATACACAACAGCGATTTTATCCAATTACGGACTTCTTGAAAGGTGGTGCACGATACAGCGGCGGTCGCACTGACAGATCATGCATCTCAAGTGTCGGTGAACCTGGTACATTGTTTATACAAACTGATTCTGGTTTTCGTGACGATCTGTTCTCATTCATTTCAACTTTGTATACACGGACCGCTGACGAACCAATCGGCGGACAATCCGCTTCCGTTGTTGGGATGAGTCACAATATTAAATTCGACATAGTTACAAGCGGGAATGTTACACCAACCTGGACTCTTGTCAGAGTGGCCACGACTTCTTCGCCGCTATTTAGCACAAGTCGCGACAGATCACAGCAGATCATCATAACGCTTGGACCTCTTCAATCCGGCACCGGCCAAAAGGCAAAAGGCTTAGCCGCTGCATCTCAAAACGCTCAAAACTCCCAAGAACTCGCAGCGTATATAGCGCGTTCTCTCATTCAAAATTAATGGATCACAACTATGACAACCCATACCGGACTGCCGCGCACATTATCGCACGCTAAAAAAATCGGGAAACCCGTACCAAGGCCGTCGTCGGCGGCGATATTAAGCTTCTCAGAAACCGGCCGCCGCAACAACAGTATTTGCGATATACATGAAGGAACAGTGCCGGGCACAAAAATTGTTTGTTTTTGGGATGAAAACACCGGGCAGTGCACAAATTGTCATGAAGTTAAATCAACAAGCTAGCTAGGCCTTTCACGCGGTGTGATGGTCACACCACGATTCATTCGTCTCATGCAATTCGTCCCGCTAAAGATCCGCTGTGCTCGGGGCGGTGTTTTTTGAAATGCGGCGAGCCCGCTCCCGGGACTTAACCAAGCGTGCGCAGGGTTTGCCTGTGCGCGCAAACACTCATGCCCGCTGCCGCCGGTGCAGTTGCCGTTTCCTTCTTCGGCAACCCAGTTGCCATGGCTTCTGTTGCAATCGGAAGACCTGCGATTGACGCCGCACCTTGCGGCGCAAAGGGCCGGTTGCCTAAGCTATGCCGTTGACGCATATAACATCCGCGTGCAGGCAACCTCCCGGCGCCAAATATCCTCCGGGCTTCTTGATCGCGATTTGCAGGCTTGGACGGAGCGAAGCGCTGGAATGCAAATAAGAAAATGGCTCAGCTGGTTCTGTTTCCTTGCCGCGCCCCTGCTGGGCCTCCTTGGCATTCTCCTTGGTTCGTCGCTTGAAACAGGCCTCTGGCGAAGCCTGCCGTACACTTCGCACATCGTTGGGACGGTTTTCCTGCTGCTGCTCGGTGCGTCCCTATTGGTGCTGTACGCCGTTTTCGTCACGATGATCATCACCTGGGATATCGACCGGATTTCCTACGCTGTCGAAGAGGAAGCCCAGAGGCAGTTCCTGAAACGCATTTCGCCCGAAAAGCCAGGGGACGCGGACCCAGACGGCTCTCAAGACGAAGCGGGTAAGGGCAATTCCTGGGGAGCGCAATCCGCGATGAGCGCCGCGTTTGAAAGCCTGATCGCGCGCCGCGCCGAATTCCTTTGGCAAAACCTGCTGCAATCCGGGTGCATCGATTTTCCGCGGGCCGACGTCAAACTTGCCATCAAAACGATACGGGAGGAGAGCCCGCCTGGCGATACCGGCATTTTCGATGCGTTGAAGATGCTTATCGTTTCGAAACTCTTTGCCCGCAGCTTTGTCCCGAGGCTGAGGCTCAAGATCATGGATAAACTTGTAATTAAATTCACGAGGGAAATATCCATATTGTTCGTGTCCGTTTGGGCAATTTTTCTTGCGACCGTGCTTCTATGGGCCTGGCTCGCGCCCGGCATTTTCTCCACCAGGCCCGATGCGGCTTCGATCTTCGTATTCGTTGCCGACCTCACGCTGCGGGGCGCAATCTTTACGGTGTTCGACCATCTGGGCATGTCGCTCACCCATTTGGCCCCCAACGCCGGCGCCAGGCTCTTTATCGCGCATACCTTGGCCTTCCGGCTGTTCATGTCGCTATTCGTCATCGCTACGGTTATAAAAGTGCTCAAGCTGCTGCTGCGTAGGCATGCGCTGGCGGGCTAGCGGTGAAAAGCGGCGGCGCATCCGGCGTCCCAGCGAAGTATTAACAAACCGCTTCGACGGCGTAGGCTGCCACAATGCGCGCGCATGATTACCGCCAATTCCGGGTGTCTGGAATTGCCGGAAATGAGTGAAGAATTGCCCTGAAAGAAACCGGAACGGTCGTCGCAGGCTCGCCTCACTCGGCGAGCTTCGCCTCTTGCGTCTGGCCTGCGACGACGCGGAATTCCGCGGGCTTGACCGGGGCAGGCGCGCCTTGCGAGCGGCACTCCGCCTCGTAGGCGCCAGCCTTCAGGATGAAGCTCATCTCGGTGCCAGCCGCCCGGCCGGCAGGGCCTGCCTTGCGGTCCGCGCCCTCCTCGTAGACCGCGCACACCCGCGCAGGCTTGCCGGCCGGGACGGCGATCTTCGCAAGCCCCGTGCCCAGGACGGCGTTCTTCGTCACCGTCTGCCCGGCCGCCACCGAAACGGTGCTCTCCACCCGCGCATTGCCGTATTCCGTCACGAGGCGGTAGTCGCCGGCCGGGAGTTGCACGCGGTGCGCCGCGGCCTTGACGGTCACAAGCGGATGGGCCTTCTTCACATCGCCCGCCGCCGGGTAGATCCGGTGCAAGGCCGAAACGATGCCGGCAGCACCCTCGACCTCATAGGTCATGATCTGCAGCGTGCCCACGTTCAGCGCCATCTTCACCACCGAAACCTGGCCCGCCTGGACCTTGACATTGCCATCGATCTTCGCCGCCCCCGACGCAGCCGAAAGCGTATATTCCCCCGCATTCACCTGGAAAATCGCAGGCGATTCGCTAGACCTGCCTAGCTCGACGCTCGGCTCCTGCCGCTTGGTCAGCACGAAAAACACGTTGTCCGCCCTGGTGCCGCCCGCCTTCTGTACCCCCTCCGCCGAAATGGTGCCCGCATTGAGATTGACGGTCTTCTCAACCTTGCTCTCGCCTACGGTAATCGTATCCTCCGCGCGCGCAAAACCGTAGGCCGCCCGCACCTGATAGCGGCCCTCCGCGAGCTTAATCTGTGCCTTGCCGCCTCCGCCCACGAAGCCCGGCGCATCGGCGATCCTGGTCTGGCCAGTCGCCGTCGTATTGAACTTGTAAATCTCCCACGTCACCCCGCCATCGAGTGCCGGCATGCCATCGGAAAGCACCGCGGAAAGCACCGTATTGGGCTCTGGCGCGGGTGCCGGCTTGACCTCGGCAGGGACCGGCGCAGGTGCAGATGCTGCCGGAGCCTGTGCCGCTGCGGCTGGAGCTTGCTCCGGGGCCGCCGCAGCCTGTTTCTGCGGCTCTCCTTGCGCTTTCGCATCCTTAGGCGGAGCTTCAACGGAAGCCGCCTTCACGGGCTTGGCATCGGCAGAAATCCCCAGCGTCTGGCGCAAGAGCCTGTCGAGGTCGGTTGCCGTCTTTACCGCGGTAAAAGCACCGCCCATGGCCTTCGCCGCGCAAGCATAGGTTCCGGCGGAACCCTCGCTCATGCCGAGTCCCAGCACATTGAGCTTGGCATTGGGATAGGTGGCGTGCAGCTTTTGCGCCTCCCCGCACATGTCCGGAGCGCAATCGTCGCCCGTGCCCGCGATAATGACGGCGGAAATGGCGGCGTCCTTCGGCTCGCCCGCCGCGGCAAGTGCTGCCTGCAGCGCCCCCGTGACCGGCGCGCGCCCGGCCCTGGGCGCCATCGGGCTCAGCGCCTTCTCCAGCGCGCCCGCCGCTTTCCCTGCCGGCTGCAGCGCAACAAGCTCCCCCCTGTCCTCGCATTTCTTCGAGGGGTCCGTGCCGAACGCCCACACGCCAAGCGGCGCCTGGGCTTCCATCCGGCTCACCGCCCCTGCAACCGCCGCCTTCACTGCATCGATCTTGCGATGCTGGCCGAGATTGGCGCTCATTTGTGCGGTCGCATCCAATATCAGCACCGTCTTGCTATCGCCCGCGGCACAGGCCATCACGGACAAACCGAGCACAACCCAGCAAAGAGAAAGCCGAAGCACCGTCCGCATCGCCCATTTCCTTCCGCTCTTGCCTATATCTCAGGCGCGGTGAACCTATATTAGAATTTGAATTGTTCCGCCAGAATACGCTCTTCAAGAGCATGGCCGGGATCGAAAAGCAATTTCAGCCCGATCCCCCGCTCCTCCCGCACCTGCACCGAAACGACGTTGCGGAATTCAGTGTGATCGGCGACCGCGCTCACAGGCCGCTTGCCGGCATCGAGCACCCCGATGCTGACCCTGGCCTTGTTCGGCAGCAACGCGCCGTGCCACCGCCTGGGCCGGAACGGACTGATCGGCGTCAACGCCAGCAGGTCCGCCTTGAGCGGCAAGATCGGCCCGCCTACGGAAAGATTGTATGCGGTGCTTCCGGCAGGCGTCGCTACAAGAACGCCGTCGCAGATAAGCTCGGCCATCTGCTCCTTGCCGTCCACCGAGATGGACAGCTTGGCGCTTTGCGCCGTCTGCCGGAACAGATGCACCTCGTTGATGGCGAGCGCCTCCAACGTTTCCCCAGCTACATTCTCCGCCACCATCTTGAGCGGATGCAGAATACTGAGCTTGGCCCGCGCAACCCGGTCCAGGAGCCGCGCCTCGTGGAACTCGTTCATGAGAAAGCCGACCGAACCGCGCAGCATGCCGTAGATCGGCACGCCGGTCCCCATGAAGCGGTGCAGCGTCTGCAGCATGAGCCCGTCGCCGCCCAGCGCGATAACGATATCGGCCTCTTCAGGCTCCACGCCCTTGTAGCGCTTGGAAAGCCGCTTCAGAGCCTCCTGCGCCTCAGCCGCGGGGCTTGCAACGAAGCCCAGGCGAACCTTATCAGGTAGAATCGCGGCACCGCTCTCAACCGTAGCGTGCGTCATATTGCCTCACACGCTATGATAGAAACCCATATCGGGCTGGGCTTGCGGTGGATATCGAGAGGGATTGGAGTTGATGCCATGAATGAAAATGCCGGAATGATCGTTGTTTATACCACGTTTCCAAGCGAAAACGACGCACGGAAAATAGGGCAAGAACTTGTGGAAGAAAAGCTCGCAGCCTGTGTAAATATTTTTCCCGGCATGGTGGCCATCTATCGCTGGCAGGAAGGCGTTGAAACAGCAAATGAAACCGCCATGCTAGTCAAGACAAGAAAAGATTTGTCGAAACAAGTGCTTGAAGCTCTGACGGCCAAACATCCCTATTCGGTTCCCGCCCTCGTGGTTTTTGAGCCACAATATGTGGCACCGCCGTACCTGGACTGGCTTTTCAAGCAAACGGTAACCGGCCGGTAAACGTTTTTGGCCAAAATAAGGCAATTTGAGAGGCCCGGCTGCGGCTTTTTGGTCACGCAGGCGCACCCGCATCAAAAAATCTCCTGAGATCGGAACAACTTAGCGGCTGAATCAACAGACTTGCAATCGCCCAGGTTCCCACTCATCTTATTAGCACTAGCGGGGAGCGAGTCATGGGCAGGCATTTTAAGTTTAGGGAGGCGGCGTTGGCGTTAAGCATCGCCTTGCCGTTTGCCCTGCCAATAACGGGAGCGGCGGCGTTTCAGGCTGAAACCGTCGCGCCGCCACAGCAGAGTACGGCGCAGCCAGCACCGATGTCGCCGTTCGGCCAGCAACTGTCTTTGCCAAACCAGCCGCCTCAGGGTCCGGTGGACCCGCTCGCGGTAACGGGCAAGGACAACGGGACCGAGGTCAACATACCGGGCATAGGATCGGTTGGAAAGTTGCCGAAGCTCGATTTCGGCCTTGAGCTGCTGTACGGCGCCAGAAGCGCACCGGAGACGCTGCAGTTCGATCAGCATAACCTCGATCAGCATGTTCCCGAAAACGACATGCAGATCAAAGGTACGTTGAGCCACAAATTCTAGGCCTACCGGGGCTTTCGCTCTACGCACGCCGTCCCGGCTTCGGGGCGGCGCAATTGTTTGCCCCGCAGCTTGCGCTTAACCGGCATAACAAGACGCATCCTACGGCCGGTTGCCTTCCCCCCAGCTTCGGGTTAAGCCTCGGCATGGACTTGAAACGCGGAGCTGACATGGAAATCCGCACGCCGCCCACGAAGCTTGAAGTAGCCGGCGCTGCGGCCGTGCACGCCTTCACCGCCGCGGGTGCAGCACTGGGACTCATGGCGCTTCTGGCTGCAGCCGATGGTGCCTGGGCTACCGCCTTCGCTTGGCTCGGTGCCGCGCTCATTGTCGATGGCGCAGACGGCCCGATGGCGCGCCGAGTTCGGCGTCAAGCGGATCCTGCCGCGCTTTTCCGGCGACGACCTCGACAAGATCATCGACTACCTGACTTATGTAGCCGTCCCCGCCTTCATGGTAGCGCGCGGGCTCATCGTGCCCGAAGCGCTCCGCCTGCCGCTCGCCGCCGCGATCATGATGACCTCCCTCTACCACTTCTCCGACAAGGAGAGCAAAACCGCCGATGGCTATTTCGTAGGCTTCCCGGCGAATTGGAACTTCGTTGTCCTCTATTGCTTCGTGCTTGCCATCCCCCCTGCCCTCGCAGCCTCCATCATCGTCCTCTGCGCACTGCTTACCTTCGTGCCGTTCCGCTACGTCCATCCCCTCCGCGTGATCAGGCTGAGGCCCATTACCCTGTGCGTCTGCGCCATTTGGGGAATAGCGGCGGCTGTGGCCATCGCAGGAGGATTTCCCGCCTCAGGCCCTGTCCAAGCCATATTCGTCCTATCTGCCATCTATGTCGTGGCGCTGGGCCTGACCGCCCGGAGCGATACCGTTGGCACGCGATCCTAGCCCGCATTATTCACGGGATCGCGCGATGATGGCGCAGAGATTTGTTCCAGCAGGACTTTTGAGACCGGAGCCAATACCGGACGTATTGGCGAGGATCGAAAAAGACATGATGGGACAAGGATCAAGCCAGGGCGCGCGCAGACCGTGAATAATGCGGGCTAGATGGCGAAACGGGCCCTGTGACACCTTGTTACCACCACAAAGTGTGCGTCCCTGCGGCTTGGCCCTGATTTCGTCCATAAGCGGTCTTAGCGAAGGCACCACGCCAGAGATTGCGCTCGAATAGCGCGACAGCGTGGCTAAGGAATTTTACGGAAGGATAGTCATGCGCGGCCTGATGGTTTTGGCTTTGGCGGCAATTTCGTTAGCGTCATTGACGGCCAGGAGCGCGGCCGAAGAGGTTTCGATCGAATATCTCGGGCTCGGCCTGTCCGCGAATTTCGAGGTGGCGCAGGGTAGATCCCTCAAGGACGGCGCCGTCATCCTGGTGCACGACACGCTTGGCCACGGCCGCATGGAATTAATGGCCGCACTTCAGGACGGCCTGCGCGACCAGGGCATAAACTCCCTCGCAATCACGCTGAGCCTCGGCCTCGACAAGCGGCACGGCATGTTCGACTGCTCCCTTGAGCAAGATCACCGTCATGAAGACGCCATCGACGAAATCGATGTGTGGGTGCGCTGGCTCAAGGAAAAGGGCGCGCAGGCCATCACCGTCGCAGGCCACGGCCGGGGCGCCAACCAAGTCGCGCTCTATGCAATCAACAAGCTGGACAAGGCCGTAAAGCGCATTGTTCTGATCGCGCCCATGATGCAGACGGCCGAGAAGACCGAAGCGGACTATCGTGCCGTTTTCGGCAAACCGCTGCTCCCCGAGCTTGGCAAGGCAGAGGAATATGTCGCATCCGAGCGCGGGAACCAGCTCCTGGACGCCGGCGGGGGCTTCCTGACCTGCCCGCATGCGCAGGTAACGGCGGGCGCTTTTGCGGACTATTACGGCGCCAATGCGAAGTTCAAGACCACAAACCTCTTGCAGAGCATCAAGCTCCCCGTGCTGCTGGCAATAGGCGACGCCGATCCAAATGCGAGCGAGATCCAGGCAGACGCACCCGAGTTCTCTAGCCTCAAAACGGTGACGCTCGCCGTGATCCCCGGCGCGGATCAGGACTTCCGCGATACCGGCGCAGACGAACTCGCAAAGCGGATCAAGGAATTTACCGGCCGCCGCCTCCAGGGCTAAGCACCAGGCGCGAAATAAACGCGCCTGCCCGTTAGGCCTACGAAAAGCCGCACTCCATCCCAAATTGAGCCATGGATTTCCGCTCGTAAAGTGGGGGGCGTAACAGAGCTTCAAAGCCATGGCCATGAACATACGCAAAGTCTTTGCCCGTGCCGCAATCGCAAGCGTCCTGACGGTCCTCTTTCTTGCATGCGTAGAAGCAAGCTGGGCGCAAGCCCCGGTTCGCGCCGTCACGGCAAGCGGGGAGGTGGACGGGCTATGGGAGGGCGGGCTTCACGTCTTCAAGGGCCTGCCCTACGCCGCGCCGCCCATAGGGCCCTTGCGCTGGCGTGCTCCGATGCCGCCGGCTTCCTGGAACAGGGTGCTCCCCGCCTTCGCATACGGCCGGGCCTGCCCGCAGGCCGCCACCCTGGAAATCCCGCTCGCCGATATGAGCGAGGACTGCCTCACGCTCAACGTATGGACGCCCGCGCACCCGGACGGCACAAGATTGCCCGTGATGGTCTGGCTGCATGGCGGCGCCTTCGAGGCCGGCGCATCGCGGATGCAGATCTACGATGGATCGGCGCTCGCCCAGCGCAACGTAGTGGCCGTCACCCTCAACTACCGCCTCGGCGTGCTGGGCTTTTTCGGCCATCCATCTCTTGACGAAGAAGCCAGGGCCGAACACGTGCCCACAGCGAATTACGGCATCCTCGACCAGATCGCCGCGCTGAAATGGGTGCAGGCCAACATCGAAGCGTTCGGCGGCGATCCAGGCAACGTCACCCTGTTCGGCGAGTTCCGCGGGCGGCATTAGCGTGCTGACCCTGATGACGGCCCCCGCAGCGCGCGGGCTCTTCCAAAAGGCCATCGTCCAGAGCGGCGGCGGCCGCTGGATCGCTCCTTCGCTGGAAGCCAGCAGCGGCAAATACCTCTCGGCCCACCAGCTCGGCGAGAAAACGGCCCGCGCCTTCGGCCTCAAGCCGGAAGAGGCCATCGAAAGCCTGCGCGGCAAAAGCTGGCCCGCGATCCTGGACAAACTCACCGCTCTGGGCGTGGCGGATTACGCCCCCTTCCTCGACGGCCAATTGCTGAAGGGCCAGATCGAGCAGGTTTTCGAGGACGGCTTGCAGGCCCCCGTTCCGCTCATCGCCGGCGCCAACAGCTACGAGGGCGTACTGCTGCGCAAGGCCATGCACGTCACCGAAAGCGACGTAAAGCGCGCCGCCGGGGCGCAGTTCGATCAGCTGTCCTCGATGTACCCGCCGCAGCTGCTCCTGACGCAGGGCTTCACCGCCGACCACATCTGGGGCGACGCGCATTTCGTCGAACCCGCCCGCATGATCGCCAGGGCCGCCGCGCATACGGGCCAGCCCGTCTATCACTACAATTTCGACTTCCAGCCGCCGCTCTTGCGCCTGCTCGGCGGCTCGCCCCACGGACTTGAAGTGGCCTACGCGCTGGGCTCGCTGCGCAAGGTCGTGCCGTTTCCGCTCAACGTGCTGATGCACCGCAATAACTATGCGGTGAGCCGTGTGATGATGGCCTACTGGACCAACTTCGCCAGGAACGGCGATCCCAATGGCGGCGGCGAGCTTGAATGGCCGCGCTTCGGCCAGGGCCACGAAGAGACGCTGGTCTTCGGCAACGACGGCGTGTCCGTCGAGCGCGACTACCTGAAGGAACGCCTCGACATGTTCCAAACCATCGTCTGGTGACAGGAATTCCTGCGCGCCGCGTCACAAAGCCTCCTCACCCCAGCCCTCTCCCCCATGAGCGGAGGGGGACACGCCCAAATGGGAGAAAGACAGGGTGAGGGAGACTTCGCCACACGTCACTTCCGCGTGAAGTCGAACATGCTGAAAAGGTCGTCGATGGCTGGCATATTGACCGGTACATAGGGGCTGGCCCGGTCTGCCTTGGGGTTCGGCAGATTGTCGCGGCTGCGCGCGCTCAACGGCTTGAGGCCCCAGTTACGCTCGATGAACTTCACCACCGAGGCATGATCCGCATAATCGTGGACCACGCGCCCGCCTTTCGCGTATGGCGAGACCACGATGAAGGGAATGCGCGGTCCGTCGCCGAAGTAGTCGAGCGGCTGGATGAAGCCCGAATTGTAGTATCCGCCGCCCTCGTCGAACGTCACGAAAATCGCCGACTGCGCGAACAACTCCGGCTTGGCCTTGATGCGCTCGACGATGTTGCGTGCAAACGCCTCGAACAGGCCAAGCTTCGAGGTTTGCGGATGCCCATCCGTCCACCAATCCGGTTTCACGTAGGAAACGGCAGGCAGTGTGCCGGCCTCGATCCCGTCCAGCAAATCCTGGACATCTTTCAGATGCTCAGCGCACGAGGCCGGATCGCTCATGATCGATGATTGATATTGAAACGGATTGCAGATGTCGCAGTAAGGCGAATCCTTGCCTGCCACGGCGCCGTTAAAGCCGCCTCCGTAATAGCGGAAAGATACGCCCTTTTCGGCCAGCGCATCGCCAATACTGCGCACGGACGAAGGCGGCAGTGCTTTTCCGCCCGCGTCGAGCGTGCCGCTGGCCTTGTAACCGGGAGGGACGTTGTTGAGAGCATAGTAGTGGCCCGGCTCGCATTTCGGGTCCGGCTTATATGGCAGCGATGCGAGATAGCTCCGGATTGGCCCTACGCCCGGCTGGGCCGCATCCGAACAATTGCTGAACCAGCCATCGGCCGTGAACTGGCCAGGCGTTCCGCTTTTCGGATTGGGGTTGGCGATAGCGGAATCCGGAGCGGGAACCGCGTTGCCCTTGCCGTCGCTGTAATAGAGGTTATCGGCAAAGGCGATGTAGAAATGCTCCACCATGGTGCCGCCCATCTGCGCCTGATGGTAGTTGTCGCTCATGGCGTATTCGTCAGCGAGCGCCTTGAGATAAGGCGCATCGCCTTTAAGCGCGTTGTAGAACGCCATCGAAGTTCCACCCTGAAGGGCGGTAGAGAACGCATTGGCGGTGTAGGGGTAGAGATCGCTCAGGCAGCCGCTCGGATTGGCGGGCGTGGCCTGCGCCGCGCTGCAATCCGATTGCTGCCACATCTGGTAGAAGCGGTGCACCGGGTCGCCCGTATAGGCATCGTAAGGCAGGCCCGGCCCCGTCAGCTGGAACGGCCCGTTGGGAAGCTTTTCCGCATCCGCCACGCGCGCATCGATGCCTTGCATTTCAGGCAGACCCGTCGTACCGGTTGTCAGCAAACGCACGTCCTCAGGCGCGAGACCCGGCTCAGCCCCATCGGGAACGGAAGCAAAAGGCGGCTGCTTGCTGCCCGGCACGTTCGCCGTGCCCTCAAGCTGAGGCGGAGGCAGCAGTTCATACGCCATCTTGCCCCCAGCGGCGATGAAATAGCCCGGCTGACCGGACGCCCTGTATTGCCGGCCCAGCTCGAAATGCGCGCCCGGCTTGCCGTCTTCCGTTACGATGCCCTTGGACAGGAGATTGGATACCGTCTCTCCCGGCCGCGGTTTGTAGACACCGAAAACGTGGTCGAAGGTGCGGTTCTCGCCGATGATAACGATGAGATGTTTGACAGGCGTTTGCGTTTCCTGCGCGTGAGCGGCCGGCACGGCGAGGAAGCTTGCCAGAACAGAAAGCTGCGCAAACCTCGATGGCTTCAAGGGCATGACCGGAACTCCAGAAAGAGCCAGCATTCAGATCCTTGTCTAGCAGATACTTGTGACACGGCGATGAGTGACTAAAGGGTTGCGGCAGCCCGCGAACCGCCGGGTAGTAACGGCAAAATCGCTTTGAAGAACCGGTGTTGATTATGATCAATTTGGAACTAATCCACGTGGGTTAACTTATTTTAGAGGCACTTCCCGAGAGGAATCCTCCGATGCCGATCATCATTACACAAGGCCGCTTCACGCAGGACGCAATAAAGGGGATCTTGGCCAAGCCCGAAGACCGGGAACCGGCCCTTCGCCATCTGGCCGGAAAGCAGGGCGGCAAGATCGTCTCCTGCTACATGATTTTTGGCGAACACGGAGCGGCCGTGGCAAGCTTCAAGGCGCCAGGCCGGTGACGCTTATTCCGGAGGAGCGGAAACCGGCGCCCTGTTTCCTCCGCATATGTACCGTACGAACCGGCCACCGGCCCGTTTTCCCACGCCGGCCCTTGCAGGCGCTAACGCGCTCTGTGCCACTTGAGCGCGTCTAATAGCTGGGGGTGAAATGCAAGAGACCGGTCAACAGGTTGCGGAGCAACCGCCTTCGCAGGCGCCCGTGAGCCAGGATCGTCACGCAGGAATGCGCGAGATCCTCGACACTCAGCGCGAGGCCTTTCTGAGCGATGGCACCCCGCCGCTTGAGGAACGCCTCGACAGCCTGGCCAAGCTTGCCGAAGCGGTAAAGGCTGAAAGCCACCGCCTCGCCGATGTAATCTCGGCGGACTTCGGCAACCGCTCGCGCTACGAAACTGAGCTTGCGGAAGTCGTTCCCGTGCTCGCGGGCCTCCGCCATGCGAAATCCCATCTCCCCGGCTGGATGCGCCCCAGGCGCGTATCCGCCGGCCTCGAACTGATGCCCGCGCGCGCCCGGATTCTCTACCAGCCCCTTGGCGTGGTAGGCATCATGGCCCCCTGGAACTACCCATTTTACCTGAGCGTCATGCCGGTTATCGCAGCGCTTGCGGCTGGCAACAGGGTGATGCTGAAGCCCTCCGAGCTTGCCCCGCGCACCGCGGAGTTTCTGGCTGAGTTCCTTGGCAAGCTCTTTCCGGCGAATAAGGTGGCAACGGTTCTGGGCGGCCCAGATACTGGCGCCGCGTTCGCGTCCCTGCCGTTCGACCATCTGCTCTATACCGGCTCGACAGCGGTAGGCCGCCTCGTGATGCAGGCCGCGGCGGAAAATTTGACACCGGTGACGCTTGAGCTTGGCGGCAAGTCGCCCTGCATCGTAGGCGAAGACGCAGACCTGCCGCGTACGGTGGAAAGCATCGTCTACGGCAAATTTCTCAACGCAGGGCAGACCTGCATCGCGCCTGACTATGTACTGGTCCCGGAGCGGGTGCTCGAAGAGTTCGTCTCGCTCACCGTGAAAACCGTGCAACGGTTCTATCCGGCCCTCGAAGCCAACCCCGACTACACCTCGATCGTCAACGAACAGCACTACAAGCGCATCGCGCAGTACGTGACGGAAGCCAAGGAAAGCGGCGCTCGCGTCATCGAGATCAATCCGAAGAGCGAAACCCTGCCGCCAGAAGCCCGCAAGCTGGCGCCAACGCTCGTTATTAAGCCCGGCGACAACCTTGCGGTGATGTGCGACGAGATTTTCGGTCCCGTAATGCCGGTCAAAACGTACCGGACGCTCACCGAAGCTATCGACTATGTCAACCAGCGCCGGCGCCCCCTGGCACTCTACTATTTCGGCGAAGATAAGAACAGGCGCGACGAGGTCCTGAGAGGGACGATCTCCGGCGGCTGCTCCGTCAATGCAACGCTGTTCCATGTGCTGGTGGAGAACCTTCCCTTCGGCGGCGTGGGCGCCTCGGGCATGGGCGCCTATCACGGCGAGTACGGATTTCAGACGTTCTCGCACCGCAAAGGCGTTTATCTGCATAGCCGCTTCAGCGGCACGCGCCTGCTGCATGCGCCGTTCGGCTTTATCGCGGACACGATGCTGAAATTCCTGAAACGGTGAGGCGCGCTAGCATTCCGGGGATACGATGAAGACCATATTCATAACAGGAGGCGGACGCGGGATCGGCCGGGCTACGGCTCTGCTTTGCGGGTCCAGGGGATGGTCTGTAGGGATCAACTATGCGGCAAACCGGCAGGCGGCCGAAGATACCGCCGCCGCTGTCCGCGCCGCTGGCGGGCAGGCCGCCACATTCCCAGGGGACGTATCCATCGAAGCGGAAGTCCAGGCGATGTTCGATGGCGCCACAAACCAGCTTGGCCCCCTCGACGGCGTGGTAATCAACGCAGGGATCGTGGCACCGTCCATGCCGCTTGCCGATATGGAAGCCGCCCGGCTCAAGCGCATGTTCGAAGTCAACGTCCTCGGCGCCTACCTCTGTGCCCGCGAGAGCGCCCGCCGCCTCCCGCGGGACCGGGGCGGACGCGGCGGCTCGATTGTGCTTGTGTCCTCCGCGGCGGCCCGCCTCAGTTCGCCCTTCGAGTATGTCGATTATTCGGGGTCGAAGGCGGCCATCGACAACCTAACCATCGGCCTTGCCAAGGAGCTTGGCCCAAAGGGCGTCCGCGTCAATGCTGTCCGCCCCGGCCTGATCGAGACGGAAATTCACACAAGCGGAGGCCAGCCCGGCCGTGCTGAGCGTATCGGCGCCACCACGCCATTGGGGCGCGCCGGCCGCGCGGAGGAAGTTGCCGAGGCCATCGTGTGGCTGCTCAGCGATGCCGCCTCCTACGCTGCGGGAGCGATCATCGATGTCAGCCGGCGGCCGCTAACGCTTGGCAAGAGGCAGCGGAAAATCCAACACGCCGCTCGCATAAGTCTCGGCGACCAGCGCCAGCGGTTTGTTATCGCCTTTCCGCAACAGCGCACGGTGTTCGAGAATGCGGGACGGCGCCTCAAGCCTGGCCTGCGGATCGATAGCTGGCGGGGCTTGCATCTCCCAATGCTCCGGCAGCGGCTGCCAGAGCAGCCGGGTGGACAGCGTTTCGCGCCGGAAATCGAAGTCCCGGATGGCCCGCCCGAAGGGCGTATCCGTCTCCTCCAAAAGCCGGTTCATTTCCGGCGTAAGCTGCCCCGGAAGATACCAATTGTCCGCCTCCGATAAGAGCTTCTCCCCGCAGACGAGCCGCACATGGCGGTAACGCACCGGCTCCGCCGGCTTGATCCCCAGCAGCCGCCGCCCCTCCCCGTCCAAAGGCTTCTCCGCGCCCCGCTCCAAAACTGCAACCACCTTGGCGTCGCCAGCCAGCTTGTGGTCCCTACACCATTTTTCGAGCGTCGCAGTAGCGCTTGGATGGCTCAGAAGCTCCGCATTCAGGGTCTCGATCAGCGCCTGAAGCTCAAGACGCGTGCCGAAACTGTCCTTCCAGCTAAGCGGCTCCGCCGCCGCCAATGAGGGCCAGATCAGGAGAATCGGCAGACAGCGCATGAGCATAAGGCAAACCTCTCATCCGGATTTCGTATTGCGAAGCAGCTGGGATCGGTTGTAAGCCACCCGCGGCAGGGACGAAGCCCCCGCCGGCTGATCGCTGCTATAGCAAAGCGGCGGAAATATAGAAAGAACCCCGCGTTCCGGCGGGTATTTTTGTGCCTCCCCAGGCTTTGCGCCGCAGGGTGCCCCAATCGAAACGGAAGCGTGATGCTGACCTATCTTTACATCGCCCTAGGCGGCGCCATCGGCAGCGTCCTGCGCGCCTGGACGGCCAACGTCTTCGTCCGCATGGCCGGATCGCATTTCCCCTGGGGCACAATTTTCATCAACATCACCGGCTCCTTCATCATCGGCTTCTTCGGCGCGCTGACCACGAGCGACGGCCGCTTCACCGCCCATCCCGACGCCCGCGCCTTCATGATGATCGGCATTTGCGGCGGCTTTACCACCTTCTCGTCCTTCAGCCTGCAGACGCTCGACCTTGCCCGCGACGGCAAGCTTACCGAGGCATTCGCCAACATCGCGCTGTCCGTGGTCCTGTGCCTCCTGGCCGTCAGCGCGGGCTACGCCAGCGCCGAGGCCGTCAACAAGGGCGCGCCGCGGGTGGAAGCGCTGGGTATGAAAGCCAATGGCGGCGTGGTCCTGGCGGTGCTGGGCCGCCCCGAGAACGTCCCCAGCGTGCTTTCGAATGCCGCCCGCCTTTTGGGCTATTGGGGAGACAAGGCGGCGCTTGAGGCGCTCGCAGTGCGCAATCCGCCCGTCACGGAGCTGATGGAAGCCGATCAGGCTCTCACCCATTGGCAGGAGGCCGCCTTCAGGGCCGAAGAGGAAGCCTGGGCAAGCGATGTGCGCGCCATGGCGATGGCTTGGGAGCAAAAAGCGCAAGCGGCCGTACCAGCCAAATTGCGCTCAACTAGCCCGAAGGGCGATAGCGCTGCCATGAAGTTCATCGAGACCGAAGGCGACATCAGCCACCTCGTTGGCAGGCTTGGCCGCATCGCCAGCGTGCTCGTACTCGGCAACGTGCGCGGGCCTGGCAAGACGCACGATGCACTCCACGCCGCGCTGTTCGATACCGGCCGCCCGGTTCTGGCCGTGCCACCCGCATACACAGGCGAATTCGGCCGTGTCGTGGCGATAGCCTGGAAGGACGACGCGCGCGCGCCCAAGGCCGTGCTGGACGCCCTGCCGCTTCTGGCCAGGGCTGAAGAGGTGCATGTGTTGCGCGCGCGCGTTGACGTAGCCGAAGTTCCGCCCTTGCTTCTGGAGCACGGCATCGCGGCCGAAGCCCACGTGGTCCCCGAGGGCGATGGCCCCGTGGGCGCGCAAATCTTGAAGCTCGCGCATGCGCTTGGCGCCGATCTCCTGGTGATGGGGGCCTACGCGCATGGCGAATGGCGCGAGGCGCTTTTGGGCGGCGTGACGCGGTACGTGCTGGACCACGCGGGGCTGCCGGTTTTCATGCGGCATTAGCATTCCCTTGGGCTACGGACTATGAAAGACGAAACTATTATCGTGCGGCGCAGGAAGACTGACGGCGCACTCGTGCGTGTGCTTGCCGGCGGAGGCGAGGAACTTCTGCCCGATCCAGGGCCGCTGCCACACCGCGACGATGCCGCCATCGAGGCTGCTGCATTATCCGATCCCGATAATCCGCCGCGCTCACCCGAACGCGAGCAGAAGTTGCGGCGCGTCCCGCAGGTGAAGGTCATGCGCCGGGCGCTTGGCCTCACCCAAGAGGAGTTCGCCGCGCATTTTCATATCCCTCCCGGCACGCTCAGGGACTGGGAACAAGGCAAGAGCGAGCCGGACAGTTGCGCGCGGGCCTATCTCAAGGTGATCGCAAAAATCCCCGATGCAGTCGCCGGCGCGCTTGAAGGTCAGGCCTGACCTGCTCCCGTCGGCTCCATGGCCCGCAAAGCGCCTATCCCACCAACGCCGTTATCCGATCGATAAAGCGCCCGGCTTCGGCGGTTTTCATTCGGCCTTAGGCGCAAAACGCGAACCACAGCATCCATTAACAAACCGTCTATTCCGCCTAAGGCCCGGGCGCGGGCGCACCCAAATCCGTTGCCAAGCAGCCACAAGCGCGGGCAAATATCGGCCTTGGCCGGCCTAAGGCGGCGCTCCTGCTTGCCTTGTGTTCCGGGCCTTTGTTATGCGGCACATATCGGGGGTAGATAACATGCCGGCGTTTTTAGCAGAACTTATCCCGGGTTTGCTCTGGCAATGATGGGCAGTCCCCGCATGGATCACGAGACGCTGCAAGCGCTCATCGAAGTGTACAAGGTCCGGGCCAGCAACGATCTCCTTTCGATCATTATGGACGAGGCCGAAGGGCTGCAGGGCCGTAATGCCGTGCTGGAGCTTTTGCGCGCGCTCTCGCCGGGTACCCTTGCCGAAGACGCGTTTGCGCCCGTGCGCCGCCAGGCCTGCCAGTTCTGCCTCAACGCCACCGATTTCGAGCTTGCCGAGCGCCTCTCCCGCGCCTCCGAGCACCCCGAAGACCGCGCCATGCGCGCCCGCGCCTTGCAAGGCCTAGGCCGCGAGCAGGAGGCCCAGGCGCTATACCGCCAGGCCATCGCCCAGGACCCGGCCATGCGCAACCGGGAGCTGGAGCGTTTTCTAGGCATCCGGCCGGGAGCGGCGCTTTCGCAGCCCGCCAAGATCATTTCGCTTACGAACTACTCCGCCCGGCGCGAGAACCGCAACCTGCTGGACCGGCCCGATCCCATCCCCGAACTCGCTGCTTGAGGATCTGGACGATGCGGCCGTAACTTTCGGCGACGTAGCGGGCCTCGACGACATAAAGAACGAAATCCGCCGCCGGATCGTGCTTCCCTACCTCAAGCCGACGCTGTTCGAGCGTTACCGGCAAAAGCCCGGCGGCAGCATCCTGCTTTACGGCCCTCCCGGCTGCGGCAAGACCCTGATTGCACGCGCCACGGCGGGCGAAAGCGACGCGCGCTTCCTCTCGGTCGCCCCCGAGGAAATCCTCGACAAATATGCGGGCGACGCCGAGAAGCGCCTGCGCGTCTTCTTCGACGAAGCCCGCGCCGAGCCGCCCGCAATCCTGTTCTTCGACGATTTCGACCTCCTGGCCTACAAGCGGAGCGGCCACGCCCTTGGCGAGGTGGCCCCGGCGCTGAACGCGGCGTTTCTTTCGGAACTGGACAACACGCTGCGCGATAACAGCGGCGTCCTGGTTATCGCTGCCACGAACGCTCCTTGGGCCATCGATCCCGCTCTGCTCAAGTCTGGGCGCTTTCAGCGCACCATCTACATTCCACCGCCCCCGCTGGAAGCACGGGCGAAGATCCTCGCAAACGGCATTTCCAGTGTGCCCGGTCATGACAAGGTTGCCGTGGAACGCGTCGCCCGCAAGACTGCCGGCTATTCCGGCGCCGATCTGCGCGCGCTCGCCAACTGGGTCAACAATACTGCCTTGAGCAGGGCGCTGGCGGAGGGAGCCGACGTGCCCGTTACGTCGGCGATCTTCGACCAAGGTCTAAAGGCTCTCGCCCCCTCGACGCCGGCGTGGATTACACAAGCCAGGGTTTTGCTTAGGCCTTTGGAACGCGACGAATTCTTCATCCGGCTTTTCGCTCCCGTCTTCCGCACCTAAAACGGGTTTCCCAGCGTCTGTTGCCGAAACGTCACGGACTGCGGCATCCTTGCCAAGTTTAGGCCATAAACGGGAAACAAATTGTCGTGGCTGGTAACCGGCAAGAAACTGGTACCGTGCGATAAGCGGCTCAGGCCGGCGAAGTTGCCGTTGGTACTGTGTTTCCGGCGCTTCCTTTCAAAGAAAAATCTGGTTTTACACCGTAACCGGGGATGTCCACGGAATACGATGACGCGCGCCAGAATTTCTGCGGAGCACAGTTAGAAGACGGGGTAGTTACAAAATGGCCACAGTAGGGATCTTACATAATACTGGCGGCAAGATAGAGACGCACCTGCAGGCGGAAGCCGCCGCCAGCAGCATCTGCGCGCATTTGTACAACCCCCGGTTGCCACAATACAGACATCATTGCCGTCTTTATGCCCGGCCTTGGCCCAAAAATAACTATACGCCAAGCGCATACGAGGGTTGTGGACTGAAGGCTGGAAGCATGCTTTGCGGCGCTCCCGGTCCGGTGTCGAGCGTAGGAATAGCGGGCCAAGCCAATGTCTAGAGCATTCCGGGCACTTAAAATCGTAGCCGTTCCCCTGCTTTTTGCGGCAGTATCGCTGGGGCTCGCGACGGTTCACATATCGCAAGAGCGCAAGGCCGCGCGCGCCAAGTTCCTTGCCGAGCATACGGCTCAGGCGCAAGACGCTGCTTCCACAGGCAATTTCACGGGCGTCAAGCTTCAGGATCTCGCGCCTGCCGTCAAGAAGGGCGACTTCGCAGCCGAGGTCGAGATCGCCCGCCGCCTGACCCTGGGCGAGGGCGTCAGGAAGAACGAGGCGCAGGCTGCGGCTTATTTCCAGTCGGCAGTCAATCAACTCGGCGAAATCGGGCCGCACGATAAGCGCGCGCCCGCAGCTGCAACGGCATGCCGTTTCCTGGCGCAGTTCTACCGCCGCGGCGTTCCCACGGCCAATATCGAGGCCAATCCGTCATACTCCTTCGATCTCCTGCACAAGGCGGCGAGCTATTTCGGCGATCCGGTGGCTCAATACGAACTGGCCAAGCTGCTCATCGGTGGCGACGGCGTTTCCCAGAATACGCGCGCCGGTGCCCAATGGCTGCTGAGGGCAAGCCGCAAGAACTATGCCCCCGCTCAAGCCTTGCTGGGTGAGATGCTCTGGCACGGAAATGGGCTGAAGCGCGTTCCTGGCGAAGGGCTCGGACTGCTTGCCATCGCCCGGCGCAATGCTTCCGCCGAAGACAAGCCGTGGGTGAGCAAGATGTTCGAAGAGGCGCGCGCCGAAGCGTTGCCCATCGAGATCCTCGAAGCGAATACCTTTATCGTGCAGGAATCGGGCGCCTCACCCTTTAACGCACCGGATGGCGGCTATCTGGAGGGGGAAGCCCAGCATGGAGCCGCTTCCGGCGCGAAAGGCGCCGCGGTCGCCGCGGAGCAGAGCGCGCTGCATGGTAATTCCCCGCTGATTTCTGGGCCTGACGGCCAGAAACTGGCTGGGAAGGACCGCGAACCGGCAGCCCGCATGTACCGGCTTTGGGGCTTGCAAGGGACTACCGAAGCCCCGTCAACCGTACGTCTGGCGGGCGTCAGCAACTAAACCGTGCTCCGATAGCCCCCTAGTGGTCCGATTCCAACATTTGCATCCGCTTGCGGAGGAACTCGAGAGCAAATGTTGGAATCATAAGGACCACTAGCAACTTCATGATTCTAGTGGAGCTTTTGAATTTGACATTTGATCGCGAGCTAACGGCTAGTGGGACTCAAATGTCAAATTCGCTCCACTAGGGGCCGTGGCGCCGGCAACAGGCGTAGTTCACCATGGGTGCCGGACCGGCCAGACGCCTGCGCCTACTTGCTACAGGGCGGCGGCGAGTTTTCCGCTTATATCCAGCGCAAGCGGCTGCACCTCCCGGCTCGATCCGGCCACTTTCGAGAACACCAGGTTGGCTTGCGATTTCAATATGATGCCATCGCTCAGGATGCGCAGGCCGTTGGCCTTGAGCGTCGTACCGGTGCTGGTGATATCCACGATGGCTTCGGCACTCCCCGACGCCGGCGCGCCCTCGGTTGCCCCAAGGCTCTCAACCGTCCGGTAGCTCACAACCCCCTTCGACAGGAAGTACCGGCGCGTGAGCATCGGATATTTCGTCGCCACCCTGAGGCGCAGGCCGTGCTCCGCCGCAAACAGCGCGCCCGCCTCCTCCAGATCCGCCATCGTCTCGACATCGAGCCAGCAGTCAGGAACCGCCGTCACCACATCGGCATGGCCGAAACCAAGCTTCAGGAGCAGGTCCACCCGCTCGTCCGCATCAGGGATTTGTTCGCGGATCAGATCCTCGCCGGTCACGCCAAGATGGATGCGGCCCGACTGCAAATGCCGCGCGATCTCGCCCGCCGACAGAAACTCCACAGCAATGCCGGGCTCGCCTTCGATGGCACCCCGGTAGCCGCGCTCGTCCCCGGTTTTCCCGATCGGCAGCCCGCCCGCCTTGAACAGCGCAAGCGTAGCCTCCATGAGCCGCCCCTTGGACGGAATCCCGATTATGAGTTTGCCGCTCATGCGCTCACCTCCGCGCGGCGCCGAGCAGCCGCTCTGTGTGGATGGCCGCCCCAACCGCGGGCACGTCGCACGCAGCCCCGGACAACGCTCGAATCAAGCCGTCATAGCGCCCGCCGCCCGCGATCTGGCCCGCAATCCCGGCGCCCTCGATCTCGATCTGAAAGACCATGCCCGTGTAATATTCGAAATCGCGGCCGAAGCCTGCGCTGAAGACGATGGGCGTGCTGCCCGCGATGGCCTTCAGCTCCTCAAACAGCGTCCGCGCCTGCCCGAGAGCGGCCCCCAGATCGATCTTCGCATCCCCAAGCAGCCGCTCAATCGACTTGAACGCGGCGGGCATCTCTCCCGCGATGGACAGGTAAGTCTCGATAAGCCGGACCGTCTCGCTGGGGAGCGGCGTCTCGCCTTCGTCCGCAGCCTTGCCGGCCAGGCGCTTCACAATCTCCTCGGGACGGCGCGCACCCAAGAAGGAAATGCCGCACGCATTGAGGTGCTTGAGCAACCCGTCCGGCGTCAACTCCGCCGCCGCAGCGGCAGCGACCGCCCATCATGCGGCCGGGACAGAATTGCAAGCTCCTGCGCAAACGCCGCATGCGGCCGCCAGAACGCGTGCGCCAGCCGCCTCCTCCAGCGCCCGGGCATCGGCAATGCCTGCAAAAGCGTACAAAACAGGCCGATATGCCCGGCCTTGATCGTAAAAGCCCTGACGCCGCTCGCGCGCACCGCCTCGACGGTCAGCCGCAGCACCTCGACATCGGCCGCAGGCCCGCTATCGCCGAAATATTCGATGCCCGCCTGCCTGAATTCGCGCGGCCTGAGCGGATCGGGCGCGCCTTCCTGAATGCGGAAGGCCGGGCCGTTGTAGCAAAACTTGCCCTTCCCGCTCTCCTCCCCGCGCTCCAGGAACACGCGCGCGACCGGGATCGTCAAATCCGGCCGCAGGCAAAGCTCTTCGCCATTCGGATCGGAGAAAACGTAAGTCCGCGCGCGAAGCGACTCGCCGATGCGGTCGAGAAAAAGGCTGGCCGGCTGAATGCACGAAGGCGCCACGCGCTCATAGCCCGCATCGCCGAACAGGCTCATGATGCTGGCCGCCTGCGCCTCCAGGGCCTCGAATTCGATTGCGCCTTCCGCTGTCATTGTTTGCGCTGCTCGTCCAACAGCTTACGCACCGCGGCGACCATGTCGCCCTCGGGCACCGAAAACTGCGCCGGCCGGGCCTCGCGCCACTCCGCGCGGTCCTCGATCCCGGCGGAAAGGCGGGAGCCTTCGAACAGGTCCTTGATCGTGACCACCCCTTGCGCCCGCTCGTCCTCGCCCTGAATGATCACGCACGGACTGCCGCGCCGGTCGGCATATTTCATCTGCGCCTTCATGCCTGCATCGCCGACATACATCTCCGCGCGCACACCCGCATCGCGCAAGTCCCGCGCCATCTTCTGATATCCGGCCACCCGTGACTTATCCATGACGAGCACGACGACCGGCGCCAGCCCGATGGCTTCGCGGGGGATTTTGCCCAGATGCGACAGGGCCGCGTAAAGGCGCGATACGCCGATGGAAAAACCGACCGCCGGCACAGGCTGCGAGCGGAAGCGCGACACAAGGCCGTCATAGCGCCCGCCGCCGCCTACGGAACCGAAGCGCACCGCCTGCCCGCTCTCGTCTGTGGCGGGGAAAGTCAGTTCCGCCTCCAGAACAGGCCCCGTATAATATTCGAGGCCGCGCACCACGGTAGGATCGAAGCGGATACGATCCGCCTCAAAGCCCGCCTGCTGCACGAGTTCCACAATCGCGCCGATGGTTGCGTCCTCCGGCGACTGCCCGGACAAAAGCTCCAAGATCTTGCCGGTCTGCTTTGCGGTGAGCTTGGCACCCGGCGTGAAGTCGCCGCTGTCGTCCTTCCGGCCCTCGCCCAGAAGCTCCTCGACCCCCTGAAGGCCAAGCCGGTCGAACTTATCCACAGCGCGCAACACAACGAGCCGCTGCTTCGCCTCCTCGACCCCGGCGGTGTCGAGAACCGAATCCAGCAATGTGCGGCTTGAAAGCTTGACGCAATAGCTGCCGCGCGGGATGCCAAGCGCCTCCAGCGTATCGGCCGCCAGCATGCACATCTCCGCGTCGGCGGCCGGATTGGCCGTGCCCACGGTATCCGCGTCGAATTGCATGAACTGCCGGAAACGCCCAGGCCCCGGCTTCTCGTTGCGATACACGTAGCCCGATTGATAGCGCCGGAACGGCTTCGGCACCGCATCGAAATTGCCTGCGACAAATCGCGCAAGCGGCGCGGTCAGGTCGTAGCGCAGCGACACCCACTGCTCGTCCTCGTCCTGAAACGAGAACACGCCTTCATTCGGGCGGTCGGTGTCCGGAAGGAACTTGCCCAACGCGTCGGTATATTCGAATGCCGGCGTATCGAGCGGTTCGAATCCGTACCGCTCGTAAACATCGGCTATGGTGCTCAGCATATGCTTGAGCGCGCGTATCTCTTGCGCTTCGACGTCGCGCATACCCTTAGGCAAGCGCGCCTTCACCAGTGTGTTCTGTTTTTTCCCGCTCATAGCGGCGAGAAATGAAGGTGTCTGCGCCTCAGCGCAACAGAATTATTGGATCATTCCCTTAATTCCGCTTATCGCGGCCCAGTTCCCGGGCTAACGGTTTAGCGTTCTGCCGCAGGGCGGCGGCAGCGATAAGCGGGAGTATTGGGAAGGTCTATTTAAGCTACGTTCTTCTCGGATCTGAGTTTTTCTATTTTTTCCTTGAGGCGGAGCTTGCGGCGTTTAAGTTCGGAGACTCTCAGGCTATCGACGAGGGGGTGGGCCATTTCCATTTCTATTTCACGATGGATGGCTCTGTGCTTCTCGATTAGTTCCTCGACATGCGCAAAAAGGCTCATTTCCCGGCCTCCTTTAATGTTAACACGCTATGGCACCGCGAACATATGTCAAAACGATGACGAAAGCGCGGTCAAATTATGGCTGGTTGCGTAAAGCTGTCAAGACAATCGCGAATGGTATGGCCAATTTGTCTCAGAGTTAATAAAATCCAGTTTTTCCAGGGGCCCGGCCCGCGGGGCGCGTTAAGATTTATGCTAGGATGTGCACCGCCTAGTGATTGCGTTTTTCGGGATTTTGGGAATTCATGATACCATGCACCTCGTAAGCTATTCCGGGCACAGCACCCGCAGCGTCATCCCTGGGGGTTGATGAACACTACCGACGACAAGGACGGCAATAATGTCCGCCTGAAGCTTACTCAGCTTCGGCTGGAGCACCGCGACCTCGACGAAGCGATCGTCGCGCTTGAAGCTGGGGCGCAGCGCGACCAGCTCCGGCTGACGCGCCTCAAGAAACGCAAGCTAGGCCTCAAGGACGAGATCGCCCGCCTGGAAGATCAGCTTCTTCCAGACATTATCGCCTGACGATCCGGCGGGTGGCGGCCCTGCCGCCCTTCGTCCAATTTGAGCGCAGCTTGTTACAAAACAGGTGGGCAAACCGTGTGCGAGAACGCTTGCGGCTTTCGTTAAGCGCGTTTTCATGATTGAGATTTGTCATGACGACTCAATCGCCTCCCGTTGCAATCATCATGGGCAGCCAGTCCGACTGGCCCGTTATGCGCGCTGCCGCCGCTATCCTGGACGAGCTTGGCGTCGCTTATGAAGCGCGCGTGATCTCCGCTCACCGCACGCCCGACCGGCTTTACGCCTTCGCCAAGTCCGCCAAGGCTTCGGGCGTCAAGGTGATCGTTGCGGGCGCCGGTGGAGCGGCCCATCTTCCAGGCATGACCGCTGCCTTGACCACCGTTCCCGTGCTGGGCGTACCCGTCTCGACGACGGCGCTTACCGGCGAGGATGCGCTTTACTCCATCGTGCAGATGCCGGCCGGCGTGCCCGTGGGAACACTCGCCATCGGCGAGCCGGGCGCCACCAATGCAGGCCTTCTGGCGGCGATGATCCTCGCCATTAGCGATCCTCAGCTAAGCCAGCGCGTCGAAGCCTGGCGGGCCAGCAGAACCGCCAAGGTGCCGGAGCGTCCTGGCGATGCCGCTTAAGCCTCTGCAGCCGGGCGCAACCATCGGCATTTTCGGCGGCGGACAACTCGGACGCTTCCTGGCCATCGCCGCCTCCAAGCTGGGCCTTCGCACCCAGATCTACGCGCCCGAAGAGGACAATCCCGCCTTTCAGGTCGCCTCCGGGCGCTACGTCGCCTCCTATACGGACGAGGCTGCGCTGGAGCGCTTCGCAAAGTCCTGCGATGTCATCACCTTCGAATTCGAAAACGTGCCCGCCAGAACGCTGGAAATCACCGCACAGCACTGCCCTGTCCGGCCGGGCGCGCGCGCCGCAGCCATCGCCCAGGACCGAATCGCTGAAAAGCGCTTCCTCATGGACACAGGCCTGCCGGTAGCCCCTCAGGCTGTCATCGGGAAGCCCGGAGATTTGCCTGCTGCCATCGCCTTCCTGGAAAAGGCTGGCCGCGCGATTCTGAAGCGCTCCCGCGAGGGCTACGACGGCAAGGGACAGGCGCGCGTCTCCACGGCGGCGGAACTCGAAGCGGCATTCGCGGAGTTGGACGCCAAGCCCTGCGTGCTTGAGGCCATGCTCGATTTCTCCATGGAGATATCGGTCATCGGCGTGCGCGCGGCTGGCGGCGGCATGTCCTTCTACGATTGCCCCGAAAACGATCACAAGGGCGGCATCCTGCGCACGAGCACCGTTCCCGCCCGCTGCACGCAAGAGCACCAGCGGCTCGCCAAGGAGATGGCAGGCCGCATTGCAGACGCACTCCATTACTGCGGCGTGCTTGCTGTCGAATTCTTCGTCATGCCGGAAGGGGCGCCGGAACCGGTCCTCGTCAACGAAATCGCGCCGCGCGTCCACAATTCCGGCCACTGGACCATGGACGCCTGCGCCATCAGCCAATTCGAGAATCACATCCGGGCAGTTGCCGGCTGGCCCATCGGAACCCCGGCGCGGCATTCGGACGCAGCCATGACGAACCTGCTCGGCGAAGACGTCCTGCATTGGCAGGACATCCTGGAACAGGACCCCGGTTCGTCCATTTATCTTTACGGAAAGGCCGATGTAAGGGCGGGCCGCAAGCTTGGCCATGTTACCCGAATATCACCGCTAACAGCGAAATAGGGAAAACCACGCCTAAAATACGTGGGAAATGGACATTGCGCGAAGAGTTTGCTACAATGCGCCCAGAGAAGCCTGCATGCGTTGCGGGCCTTTTTTTATTGACCCCATCCTCTAGAAACAGGAGCCAGTGTGCAAGTACACGTCCGTGACAACAACGTCGACCAAGCGCTGAAGGCGCTCAAGAAAAAGATGCAACGCGAAGGCATCTTCCGCGAAATGAAGTTGCGCAACTACTATGAGAAGCCCTCTGAGAAGCGCGCCCGCGAAAAGGCCGAGGCAGTGCGCAGGGCTCGCAAGCTTGCACGCAAGAAAGCCCAGCGCGAAGGTGTGAGCGCTCCCGGCCGCGCAGCGATGCGGTAACGGAGTGTCGCGAAAGCCCAATCTGGGGCTAATCGCAGACACGAAAGCAGAGCTTTTTCCGTAGGGTACCCGAATGTGGCCGCATTCCGCGGCCAAGTTCGCGAGCATGGGTGAAGACATTTGCTTGGGTGGGGCCGGACCATGAAGGTTCTGACAGCGAAACGAATATGTGCAACGGCCGGGCTGACGCTCGCCGTGCTGGCGCTTGCCGGCTGTGGCGGTGGCAACGGCCTGAACGAGCCGCAAGCCGCCGTGACCAAGCAGCAGGCCGGCGAACAGCGCAACAACATCGCATCCATTTCAGCGGTCGTCTCCCAGAACCCGCGCGACGCAAGCGCCCTCAACGTTCGCGGCACCGCCTATGGCCAGTCTGGCGACTACGACAAGGCCATCGCCGATTTCACCGCCGCCATTCAGATCAACCCGCAATTCTATCAGGCCTATAGCAACCGGGGCCTCATCAATTTGCGGGCTGGCCGCCTAGAAGCAGCGCTTGCCGACTACGAACAGGCCATTTCGATCAAGCCCGACTACGCTCCGGCCTACGTCGGGCGCGGCAATGTCTACAAGGAAGACCGCAACTACCAGTCCGCGATTTCCGATTTCACGAGAGCCATCGAGCTGAAGCCCAGCGACGCAACCGCCTACTACGAGCGCGGCTTGATTTATCAGGCGATGAACAATCATCGCTCGGCGATCGCCGACCTGGGCGTAGCGGTCAATTACCGGCCCGATGCGCCGGACCCGCATTTTGCCCGCGGCGTCAGCTACATGGCCGTCAACGAATACAAAAAGGCCTTCGACGACTTCCAGGTTGCGGGCACCAACAAAGTCAACAACCCTGAGGCCTGGGCCTATGCCGGGCAAGCGGCCGAAGGGATGGGAGACCGCAAGGAAGCGGCGCGCAACTATCGCAAGGCGTTGCAGATCAGCTCGTCGAACGAGCGGGCCTCCGACGGGCTCCGCCGCGTTGGCGACGAGGCGTAAATTCTTCCGCTTCCACCTACTCCTCCATGTTAGCGGTGCTGCCGGCCCAGTCCCTCGCACGGCGCGGGATTGCTGGTGCCTGCGCTGGACGGAGCATCGGCGGACTTGGCGAACCGTTGCGATTCCGTAAAGATCGCGTAGGCGCTTATCAGGGTTAATGCGGCCATGGTTAACTTGAATTCGCGAGGCCCGAAAAGGCCGGATTCTGCAAAAAATTCCCCGTTTTGGGCCGATTTCGTGCTTCCAAAACTACGGTTAAATATAACCGCAGATTTTTTCTTAATCGCAGCCGCACCGCCGTTCAGCCTAATTGCCATTTTAAATCAATAACTTAAAAAATTCCCTCGCATTAGCCCTTCTTTAAGACGCATCTGCTAAATTAGTTCAAAATTGAAAGCGGCGGAACCTTCCCGAATCCCTGCCAGATCGCGTTAACAAAAGGCGTTTGTAGATGTGCCGGGAGCCCGGACAGCGCGCTTATCGCAAGACAGGAGAACGGCTCCGTGCCATGTTGCGGCCAGCTGCCGCACCGCATATCCGCGCAGTTGCCGCATCCCCCTTGAGCCGGCCGCCTAAAGCCGTGTATCCAATTCACGCGCAGCAAAGCGCGTCTGTTTCCGGTCCCAACCCATTTTTCCGGAGTTTGCTATGCCTGGCATATACCTGGAACCCGTTGGTTTGCTTTACGGCGCGGTTGCCCAGGACGCAGTCCGCCTAGGCGCGGCACTCCCTCTTGCGGGAAGCCCGTACATCGCCTTTGCCGCCGTGCGCCTTTGGGAAGGCGAGCCGGGCAACGTCAAGCACGCCATCGTGCGCCTTAGCACCATCCAGGCTATCGACGAGCCCCGCGTCAAGGAACTGCTCGACAGGCTCGCCGCCCCCCGCCCCGCAATCGCCGGCGTTTCCATGGAATCCCCGCGCATCATGGGCATTGTGAACGTGACGCCCGACAGCTTCTCCGATGGCGGCGATCACCTGGAGCCCGAAACGGCAATCGGCCATGCGCGGCAGCTCGTAGCCGATGGCGCCGATTTCATCGACATTGGCGCCGAATTTACCCGGCCCGGTTCCGCGCCCGTCCCGCAAGAGGAAGAGCTGCAGCGGGCACTTCCCGTGCTGAAAGGGCTTGCCGGCCTCTCCGCTCCAATTTCGGCCGACACCCGCAAACCCCAAGTCATGCGCGAGGCAGCCGCCGCAGGCGCCGCGATTCTCAACGACGTGACCGCCCTCGCCTTCGCGCCGGAAAGCCTCGCCACTGCGGCGGCGCTCAAGCTGCCTACGGTTCTCATGCATACGCAGGGGAACCCGGACAAGATGCAGCACAACCCCGTCTATAAAGACGTCGTGATCGAGATTTACGACTACCTGGAAGCCCGCATCGCTGCCGCCACAGGCGCGGGCCTGCCCAGCCAAGCCATTCTCGCGGACCCAGGCATAGGCTTTGGCAAGACGCTTGCACACAACCTCTCAATCCTGCAGAGCATCGCCATCTTCCACGGGCTTGGCGTACCGCTCCTGACCGGGATGTCGCGAAAGGGATTCGTCCAGAAGCTTACCGGCTCGGAAGGCCCCAAGCAGAGCGTACCCGGAAGCGTTGCAGCCGCACTCGATGCAATATCGCAAGGCGTTCAGATCGTCCGCGTGCACGACGTTCGTGAAACGCGGCAAGCGCTGAAGCTATGGTGGGCGGTTCGCGGCGGCCCGAATGTCGCCACACAGAATGCATAATGTCCCGGAGGTAGTAGAAAGGTGATAGGGAAAGCGCGTAGAGGCCATCCAGGGTTGCAATTGCCTGTGGACGCCTTCAGTGGGGATTCCTTAAGGAATGGCCAACCAGCACCCGGCATTCACCGTAGCAACGTTCACCGTTCCGGCAAACAGATAGCGTAGAAGCTTGGTCCGGCGCCCGGTACCAGGCGTATTGTTGTATTGCATAACGGCGATGTGGGGGTCCGATCATGACGCGTCAGCTTTTTGGCACCGATGGTATCCGGGGGCAGACGAACACTCACCCGATGACCGCGAGTATCGCGCTCCGGGTAGGCATGGCCGCGGGCCATATGTTCACAAACGGCAGCCGCAAGCATCGCGTGGTGATCGGCAAGGATACCCGGCTATCCGGCTATGTCATTGAATCTGCGCTAGTTTCAGGCTTCACCTCCGTCGGCATGGATGTCGTGCAGCTCGGGCCTATCCCGACGCCAGCCGTGGCGATGCTCGTCCGCTCGCTGCGCGCAGACCTGGGCGTGATGATCTCCGCCTCCCACAACGCCTACCAGGACAATGGCATCAAGCTCTTCGGCCCGGACGGCTACAAGCTTTCCGACGAGGCCGAGGAGGCAATCGAAGCGCATGTGCTGGGCAACGTGGACGTACTCCTGGCCAAGCCCGACCGCATCGGCCAGGCCAAGCGCATCGACGGCGCCAACGACCGCTACGTGGAATTCGCCAAGCGCACGCTCGACCGCACCGTAAGCCTCAACGGCCTGAAAGTTGTGCTCGACTGCGCGAATGGCGCGGCTTACCGGGCGGCACCTGCGGCACTATGGGAGCTGGGTGCAGATGTGACGGCGCTTGCGGTGAACCCCGACGGCCGCAACATCAATCGCGAGTGCGGTTCGACCGTTCCCGAGACTGTTTGCCGCAAGGTCATTGAGACCGGCGCGCATGTGGGTATAGCGCTCGACGGCGATGCCGACCGCGTCGTGATTGCCGACGAAAATGGCCGGGTCGTCGATGGCGACCAGATCCTCGCGGTAATCGCGGCCAGCTGGCGCGATGCAAACCGGCTCCACGGCAATGGCATTGTTGCAACAGTCATGTCCAATCTTGGCCTTGAGCGCTACATCGGCAGCCTCGGCCTGACGCTGACCCGCACCAAGGTCGGCGACCGCTATGTTGTCGAGGAGATGAGGCGCGGCGGCCACAATGTTGGCGGCGAGCAATCGGGCCACGTCGTCCTATCCGATTACACCACGACCGGCGACGGCCTGCTTACGGCGCTTCAGGTACTAAGCGTGGTCGTCCAGAGCGGCAGGCCTGTAAGCGAGGTTTGCCGCCGCTTCGAGCCGGTGCCGCAGCTCTTGAAGAGCGTCCGCTACAGTGGCGTAAGTCCCCTGGATAGCGAAGCAGTAAAACAGACTATCGAAGCTGGCGGACGGCGGCTCGGCAATAGCGGCCGGCTAGTCATCCGCCCATCCGGCACCGAACCCGTGATTTGCGTCATGGCCGAAGGCGACGACCGCACGCTCGTTACAGAAGTAGTGGACGAGATTGCTGCTTCTATAGAGCGTTGTGCTTCACTCTCAAGCGCTGGAAGTGTGGCCGCTAGCGTATAATCACACGAATAAGCAGTACATTTACCAATTTTACTACCATGGGTTGAGCATATATATTTTACATCCTCAAGGTGTTGCTTCGTATTTTAAAATTTACAATCTTTTTCCCAATTTCCGCATAAAGGAGGTGCGATCTCAAAGGATATTTAACCTTGCTGGTTTACCAAGTGAAGTGAGAGCCAAGCACTGACGCCTTGCGCAAAACCCGGATGAATGAAATGAGCCTCACCTCGCATTTCGACGACCTTCCTTCGGTATCTCCGCTTCAAGCTGCAAGCCGTTTCGATCCCTATTTTGACGTTTACGGGTTGGATCTGAAACAGCTTGCCGGGCTGGAGAGCCGCACTGTGACTCTAATCGCACGCTCGCCGGCTTCCCCGCCCGCGCAGGCTCTCGCGATGAACCTCGGCCGCTTTCAACCCATGTCGCTGGAGGTCCGCATCATCTTCGCGCAGATCGCCCCGGCGGGTGCCCTTAACCTGATCGCCCGCGAGCTTGGCGCTTCCTGCAGGCAAGCTCCTGAAACGATCATCCGCTGGGCCAAGAACAAGGCGCTGCTCGACGCTCATGAGCGGCTGACGCTTGGCAAGACGCTTTGCTGGACCGGCGACTCCATGCGGCGGGCGGAAGATTCGCGCAGTGCGATGGACCGGGTCGACGAAGGCACGCCGCAGGTCATCGCCGAGGCAAATGCGAGCTTCGAGGCTCTCTGGGGTATTTCCAATCCGATACCGAAGACCGTGTTCTCCCGTACGGGCGCTCCGGCCGTTCAGGTTCCGGCACTTCAGGAACAAGCCCTTCTGGAAGCGCTCAGCGCCGAGCCAAACGTCATTTCCCTCGACGCCCATTTGCGCCTGCGCCGGCACTGAGCGGCGCGAAACCGAATTGCGTAGCGGCGGCTTCGGCCGCCGCATTTGTTTTATTTATTGGACTTTGACGGGCGGCGTAGACGGTGCTGCCATAGCGGCACTCGTGTGGGGCTTTCTCCTCAGCGGCTTACCCGCTCCCGGTGCGCGATGCCCCGGCTTCAGCTTTGGCCGCTTGCCCTTCATATGTTTCGCCAGATGGGCCCCGTTACAGACGATATTGCGCATATCGGGAGCCGTGGCACCTTCCGGCGTTTCGACGGGCCAGCTGGCCAGCGTGGGGGCCATCATCGTCTTCCAGGGATAGATTTCGAAGCCGTGCTCGAACAGAGCCGCCGCGCGCAATGTCCGCGCCGAACCGGAATTCTCGCCCAGCACCACCGCGACGAGCTGCCGCCCATCCCGCGTGGCGCTCGCGACGAGATTGTAGCCTGCGGCACAAATAAAGCCCGTCTTCATGCCGTCCGCGCCGTCATAAGCCCGCAGCAGGCTGTTGTGCGTCGTCACCATGCGGTTCCCGATCTTCACCTCCGTCATGGCGAAGATGGGCGCATATTGCGGAAACTCCTTCAAAATCATGCTGGCCAGGATCGCCATGTCGCGAGCCGATGTAACCGACTGCTCCGGCCCCTCCACATTCTCCGAAACGAACACCGGCAGGCCGTTCGCATTGACGAAATGCGTATTCGTCATGCCGAGCCGCTGGGCCGTCTTGTTCATCATATCGACGAAGTTTTCCTGACTGCCGCCGATCTTGTCGGCAAGCATCATCGCAACGTCGTTCGCCGATTTGACGATCAGGGCCTTGACCGCCAGATCCACCTTGAGCTGGTGGCCAACGGTCAGGCCAAGCAGGCTGGGAGGCTGACTTTGCGCAGCCTGCGTGCTGATTACCGTGTCTTCGGGCGAAAGCCTGCCGTCGCGGATGGCCTCGAAGGTCAGATAGGCCGTCATCAGCTTGGTAAGCGAGGCCGGGCGCCAAGGCAGATCGGCATCCTCGGCGTAAAGAACGAGCCCGTTTTGCGGCTCAATGAGCAACGATGGACCTGCGGCAGCGGGCAGCGATAGCGCAAGCCCCGCAAGGACCGCAGCCCCCAGGAACCAGGCCGCCTTCCATATGCCTTTGCCGTTAGTCTCAGAATGAAGTGGCCGCTCGCCAGACAGAAAACGCATCATGTTCGAATTCGGTGCCCTACAGAAAGCTTGCAGACAAATCGCCAATGGCTCTTGAATATCGTTACAACCCCGTGGCGGCGATCTTAGTTTGGTGCCAGCGGAACGCAAGCGGGATTTCCTCGGGCGCCCTGGATGGCCCTGGCAAGTGCATGATCGCGCGCGGCGTGAAGACTGCGCAGGTAACAAAAGCACAACTGTTGCAAGATAGCTCAGCAATGCAATCAAAGCTGGCCGCCAAATTAACGAAAGTAAAAGCAGCTCAGCATATATTGTAGAACGCCTGCAGAACGGAGCATGTTTCACTGCTTTTTGATGCCACCGGCTCTGGCTAAAATATTCACTGGCTGATAGAGTCCGTCGGGTAGTTTAGCGTTAGCGCTCCCTTCAGCCACGCTGCTACTTCAGGTGTGCGCCATGCAATCGAACTTTTCGCTTTTACACGACCACCTTGCCGAGGCTTGCCGCGTCCGCAAGATGAGCCATGACCGTCTGTGCAACGAGGCCGTCGAGTTGCACTTTGCGGGGCTCCGGGCGCTCGACGTTTACCGGCTCGCCCAGATAGCGGACCGGCTAGACGTTAGCGTCGACTGGCTGCTCGGCCGCTCCGATATGATGGAGCTGCCGAAAGCCAAGATCAGGAAGCGCGCCTAGCTTCCGCGCTCTGACGCGATTGAAACCGGCAGAGAGAGGCGTCCCTCTCGCGCGGTGGGAGCTGCGCTTTGCCGGGAGGCAGCGCAAATCCCAAAGGAAGACGCAGATGGCTGTGCCTCCTTCGGAGTGGTGTGTGCTGGATCAAGCAGCTTCCATCGAATAAGCAGAGCCGCCAAACCCGGCAGTACCGTTCGCGGACAGCTCGCGCTCCGCATGGGCGCTCAGCAGCACAAGATTGGGCACAATAACCTCGCGGCTATCCCGGCTGACCGGAAGCTCGATCACCCCCCGCTTCTTCATCAGCGTCATCTGACGGCTGACCGTCTCGATGGTGATGCCGAGGAAGCTCGCGATTTCGGCTCGCGAAAGCGGTAGCGAGAAGCGAATACATCCGCCTTCGTCCTGCTGGCCGCGCTTGGCTACCAGCCTCAGGAACCCCGCCACCCGCTGATAGGCCGAGCAGCCGCGCAGCAGCATGATCCAATCGTGGCCGCCCTCAAGCTCCGACAGCGCGCCCCGGAACAGAACGCGTTCGAGCCCAGGAGCTTCGGAGGTCAGGCTGGACAAGGCTTCGAGCGGAATGGCGCACAACTCAAGATCGGTCGCAGCTTCCGCCGAGCAGGTCTGATTCGGCTTGAACATCCCGCAGAGCAGGTCGTCCTGGAACATGAGACCGATGACATGCCGCTCACCATCCGGGTGCATCTTGGTGAGCTTGAGCGCGCCGGCAACCACGATGAAGGAGTGTGTGGTTACATCGCCTTCCATGAAGATGAGTTCGCCAGCCCGGAAGGTTTTCCGCCGGGCTGCGCTTTCGAGCTTGCGTAGCTGGTCCTCGGATAGGACCGTGCGAATGCCCCTATGCCTGATAGGATAGGCATTGTGACCGTGTAACTTTTGCAACTTTCTACCTTCCCGAATTAATTCAAACCTTACGAAGCAGAGTTTTTGCTTCTGGAGCCCTTTGCGAAACTGGCGGATGGGGAACACGCCTGCTGAGGAGTGCCGGCCCGCTACTTTTATCCGCGTCGCTTGGGAAACCGGGGGGTCCCGGCGATGCTAGGCTTGGGAAGGGGGATCGCGATTGCGGTGCGCCTGAACCGCGGCTGTACCGAGGCGTTCGGCGTCGTTTGGCCGCAGGATATGGATTGCGCCCGCTTCAAGCGCCAAAGGCACGGAGGGCGGCGGCATGACCGCGCTTGCCAGCATTAACAGACAGCAGGCACACTCGTGGTGCTGCTGTTGCTGCGGCACAGGAATGGCGTTGCCATCCTCGTCGATGAAGACCATCTGCGTGCCTGAGCAGATGGCCATCTTGCTGCCGTTCAGCGCGAGTTCCAGCCCGTCTGCGGCGGCGGCATAATGGGTGTGCGAAAGGGTGCCGGTCAGGATGTTGAGGCACAGGACAAAGGCGCTGAACGCCGTGACGGCCTCGCGCCTAAGCGCGCTGCCGGCCCTGCGCCGCATCCAATATCCCAACTCTCCTAGCATCGAGGCCCCATTCGCGTGGAACACACGCGTCAACTCTAATACACATTGGGGCTGTGAGCCAGCGCAACCTTGATTAATGTCAACAATGCCGCAGCCGCATAGCTGCGTCAGGTCAGCGCGGCTCGTTTGAAAAATAAGAGGATAATTCGCCAAAAAGCTTCGCGGATTGGCTGCCAGGGAACAGCTCTTCCATCTCCTCGAAGGCAGACGGCGCGTGATCGCTGCCGAGCGTTTCGAAGGCCCTATCCTCGATGGACTCGATAAGGCTGATCAAGCAAGCTTCGACCTCTTCCAGACTGCGTTCCAGCGCTTGGGCCCGCGAAGCCGGTTCGTCATGCTGAAAGGTGGCCTGCCGGTGCCGGCTCACGCTGCGCAACACCGACGACAGGTCGCGGCTGATCTCGGCATGAAGCCCCGGCGTTCCAAGTGCTGCGCGATGCAGCCGCGAAATCGAGCGCAGCAACCTGCGGGATTCCAGGCTGCGGTTGAGTTCGACATACTTGCGCAGGAAACGCCGGCCCTTTTCGGTCGACTGGAGCGTATCCTCGATAGCGCAGTAGTCTTTCTCCGCTATGGATGGCGTGGGGATTGTCATGTTTGCCGCCGGTGAACGAGTGCTACAGCCCACACCTACCATCGAAATCTTTACAAACGTTTGCAGTCTGACGCCGGCGGAAAATTAGTGGCTGCGGCAAGACAGCCCGGCGCTATTTGTTGCGTGCAAACACGAACAGAATGTTGAGATCCGCCTTGGGCGTGAAATCCTTGGCGCGGGCCACGAATGTGCTGCCCTTGCGCTTGAGCGCCAGCCCCTCTACCGGGCAGGTGGAGAGGAATGCGGCCCTTCCCCTGCAGAGCTTGAGCGTGAAATCCCCAATAGGTCCGGCCCAGTTTGCCCCGGTCGTCAGCACGTAGCGGACGGCTTTGCCCGGAAGATAGCCGGCTTCGCGCTTCGGCAGCTTTGCGAAAGCGGCCTTGTAGCCGTCATCGGTGCACCACTCCGCTTCGGCCTCGCGCACCAGGCTTTCATAGGGGCCAGGGCTATAGCGATGCTCGATCCGCAATTCCCTGCCTGCGGGAAAGGTTTGCGTCCAATAATAGGACGTTTTCGCCTTCCAGGCCGGAAAGATATCGCCATATCCGCCGTCCACGAGCGCGCCCAGCTTCAGGAGCTTGTCCTGCAGCTCAGGCGTATATTGCTGCCTTTCGGTGAAGAGATTGACGCCGAGCTTTTGCAATTCCCCGGCGATGTCGCGTCCGTCCTCCAGCACTGCGTGAACGTCGCTCTGCAGAGCGATCTCCTTGCCGTTCACCCAGGTCTTGAAGTTCACGAAATTCTGCTTGCCCGGAGACGGTATGCTCACGGGCGAATGGGCCATCTCCGCGAGATTCAACTCCGGCAGCGGAAAGGCCACCACCGTGGTCACGTCCTGATCGCCGGGATTCGCGAAAACGTAATCCACCTCGATTGCATCGGGTGAAATCGACAGCACCTCGGATTTCATCCGGATGGCCGCACTCTTCTCGAATACGAGGCCGCCCGCATTCAGCGAGGCGCTGGTGTCGTTCGCAAGACAGGGTGCCGCGACGCTCCAGGCAAGAGCGAGCGCGATGCCGGGGGCGCAGCGGAGGCGCATCACCCAGGCCTCAAATCTTCTGATTATAGGCGCCAACCTCCGGGTAGGTGCTCAGATGCCCGTCGATCTCCGCGAAAATGGCGCGCATATTGGCCTCGGAGGTGGGGCTTTCGACCACCACCACCAGTTCCGGCTTGTTCGACGACGGCCGGACGAGGCCCCAGGTGCCGTCTTCGAGCGTGATGCGGATGCCGTTCACCGTGACGACGTCGCGGATGCGCTGCCCAGCCAGTTCGCCGCCCCGCTCCGCAACGCCCTTGAAATGCGCGATCACGCGCTCCGCCACTCCGTATTTTACTTCATCGCCGCAATGGGGCGACATGGTCGGCGATTGCCAGGTCTTGGGCAGGCTGCGGTAAAGATCGGCCATGCTCTTATCCGGATTGTGCGAGAGCATGTCGCAAACCGCGAGCGCCGCCACGAGCCCGTCGTCATAGCCGCGCCCCAGCGGCGGATTGAAGAAGAAGTGCCCGGACTTTTCGAAGCCCGCGAGCGCGCCCGTCTCGTAACTATAACGCTTGATATAGGAGTGGCCGGTCTTCCAATAGACGGTGTGCGCACCGTTCGCTTGCAGCACGGGATCGGTGGTGAACAGGCCGGTGGATTTCACGTCCACCACAAAATGCGCGTTCGCATGGGCCGCCGAGAAATCGCGCGCCAGCAGCACGCCCATTTTGTCGGCGAATATCTCGTTGGCCTCGTTGTCCACCACGCCGCAGCGGTCGCCATCGCCATCGAAGGCCAGCCCTATATCCGCACCGGAAGCCTTCACCGCATCGCAGATGGCGTGCAGCATTTTCAGGTCTTCCGGGTTCGGATTGTGGTTCGGGAAATTATAATCGAGATCGATATTGAGCGGCACGATGTCCAGCCCGAGCTTGCCCAGCACCTGCGGCGCGAACGCGCCCGCCGTGCCGTTGCCGCAAGCCACCACGGCCTTGATCTTGCGCTTGAAGGGCGCGCGGTTGGTGAGATCGTCGATATAGCGCTGGGCCAGACCGGCGTGGAAATGGTAGCTGCCTCCGCCGTGGGTCTGGTACCGGCCTTCGAGCACAATATGCTTGAGCGCGGTCATCTCATCGGGGCCGAAGGTCAGCGGACGCCCCATGCCCATTTTGATGCCTGTCCAGCCGTTGTCATTGTGGCTCGCCGTGACCATCGCGACGCCTTCGACATCAAGGTCGAATTGGGCAAAGTACGCCATCGGCGACAGTGCCAGCCCGATATCGTGCACCTCGGCGCCGCCCGCGAGCATGCCGGTCATGAGCGCGCATTTGATGGACGACGAGTAAGAGCGATAGTCGTGCCCGGTGACGATGCGGACGGGCACGCCGCGCTCGCGCATCAGCGTGGCCATGCCCAACCCGATGGCCTGCATGCCCATCAGGTTGATTTCCTTGGGGAACAGCCAGCGCGCGTCGTATTCGCGGAAGCCGGTAGGCTTCACGAAGGGCAGCCGCTCGAAATCGGCGGTGTTGGGCGCAAGATCGGTGCGCGGCGTTGGAAAGGCTGAGGCGGTCATAGCAACTCCATGCTTTTATTGAGAATTGCATAGCTTGGTGCAATGGCGCTGCCAAGGCCAATTCTCGCGGTTTGCCCGCTACTTTTCTAGTTTCGATCTTGGAGACGCCGCCAAGCCCAAAAAAACAAGCACCGCGCGATTGAGGCGCAGCATATCTTCATCGTCCAGGCGGCCGATATGAGTGCCAAGCTTGGATTTCGGGACAGTGGTGATCTTGTCCACCATTAAGCGGCAATCCTCACGCAACCCGTTGTATTCGCTGGGCTTCACGGGTAGCCGGATGAGCGGGGCGTCCGTCTCATCGGTTGTGAAGGCGCAGATTGTAACGGAATTGGTGGCGTCGAAGCTCTCATCCTGCAGGATTACGGCGGGGCGGGGCTTGCCCGCGTAGTCCTTTCCGCCTGCGACGGTCCAGATTTCGCCGCGCCTCATTCATCGCCCCAAACCGAGACCTCGTCGACGAACGCCTGATCCTCTCGCTCATGGCGGCTCGCCGCGACAGCAAGGGATTGCCGGTGCGCTTCTGACCGGAAAGAAGCTGCATGCACATCCGGCACCCAAATTTGAATGGGGCGCAGACCTTGACGGCGCAGGCGTTCGCGATGCTCCCGCACCTTCACGCGGGATGGTTTTGGCTTCGATGCTAGGGGCATGGTCATCCTCGGGCGCTGGTTACATGTAACCTATCACAAGCAATGGGGATTGACCAGCTCCGGCAGAGCGGGGCTTTTTGTCCCTGCCTGCCGAACTCGAATGCATGCACCAAGCCGCCTCACCTCGTAGCAGGGGGCAGCACGCCAAGGTCAAGGCGGGGCGTGACTGGCGCACCCGGCTCCGATAATTTAACATAAGAAATTTGGCTTGTGGGACCGGGCTCATGCGATTTGTTGCAAGCGCGCTTTTGCTGCTCACTTTGCCGGCATGCGGACAGGATCACTGGCGCAATGAAAGCGACCCTTTGGGACCAGCAACCAACACTATCAGCCAGAACTCGATCCCGATCCCCATGGCGCATATTGCCGCTACAAAGCTAATGACCCGAAGTGCCACAGGAAGCAGGGGATTTAGCTGACATAGCAATCGCTGTCCACCTGCTCAGGTGATCACGCCGGGCTGATCGCGGCCGGTGAATTCGCTCAGGCGGGCGAGGCTGCGGGAGGTGGCGATAAGGTCTGCAAGTGCTGCTTGCGTGTCTTGCGTGATGCGGGCGGGGTCTGCCTCGTAGCGCTCGATGTAGACGCGCAGGGTGGCACCGGAGGTGCCGGTTCCGGAAAGGCGGTACACGATGCGGGCGCCGTCTTCGAAAATCACGCGCAAGCCCTGGTTCCTGGACACGCTGCCATCGACCGGATCGGTGTAGCTGAAATCGTCCGCCTTCGCGACCGTGCGCCCGCCAACGCTGGCGCCGGCGAGGCCCGGAAGTTTCTCCCCAAGTGCCTTCATCAGCGCCTGCGCCGCGCCCGTATCGATCCCCTCATAATCGTGCCGCGTATAGTAATTGCGGCCATAGGCTGCCCAATGTTCGCGGGCGATTTCTGCCACGCTCTGCCGTCGCGCCGCGATCACGCTGAGCCACAAGAGCACGGCCCAGACGCCATCCTTCTCGCGCACATGATTGCTGCCGGTGCCCGCACTTTCCTCGCCGCAAAGCGTGATCCGGCCGGCATCCAGCAGGTTGCCGAAAAACTTCCAGCCTGTGGGCGTCTCGAAGCACGGCACGCCGAGCTTGGCCGCTACCCGGTCGACCGCCGCGGAGGTCGGCATGGAGCGTGCCACGCCCGCGATGCCGCCCCGGTAGGCCGGCGCCAAATGTGCGTTCGCGGCCAGCATGGCAAGCGAATCCGACGGCGGAATGAAGAATCCCGCGGCCGATAATGAGGTTGCGGTCGCCGTCGCCGTCCGATGCGGCGCCGAGGTCAGGCGCGTCCGGCCCCATCATCAGGTCGAGCAAGTGCTTGGCGTGGACGAGGTTCGGGTCGGGGTGGTGGCCGCCGAAATCGGGCAGCGGCGTGCCGTTGCGCACGGTGCCCGCGGGCGCGCCCAGTTCGCGCTCGAAGATCGCATGTGCGTAAGGCCCGGTGACGGCGTGCATCGCATCGAAGGCAAGGCGCAGGCCGCCGGCGAACGCTGCGCGCAGGGCGTCGAAATCGAACAGCTCGCGCATCAGCTCAACGTAATCCGCGACCGGATCGATCACCTCCACCTGCATGCCGCCAACCTGGAAGCTGGCCATGCGGCTCCAGGTCCACATCGGGCGTGCCGCAGGGAACAGGATTTTCACGCGATTTTCAGACTTTCGGCGTAGATCGCATCGGTGATCTTCTCAGGCGCCGGCCCGCCATTGGCCGACATTGAACTTGATGCCGAAATCGCCATCCGGACCGCCGGGATTGTGGCTCGCGGACAAGACCAAGCCGCCGAACGCCTTGTGTTTCCGGATGGACGCAGGACGCGGCGGGCGTCGAAAGGATGCCGCCCTGACCTACCAGCGCGCGGCCGAAGCCGTTTCGCCGCCGCAATGCGGATCACGGTCTGGATCGCCTGGGCATTGTAGTAGCGGCCGTCGCCGCCCACCACCAAGGTCAGGCCGCCGAAGCCGTCCGCGGGCCGCACGGCGTTGAACACGGACTGCACGAAATTAGCAAGGTAGTTGCCGCTTGCGAACTCGGTGACTTTCTTGCGGAGCCCGCTGGTGCCGGGCTTCATACCAGGAATGGGGCTTGTGGCGATGCGTTCGATGGTCATGGGCGTTGCAGGCGGGGTCGTTGAAGGGATGGTACATGCATAATTGCGCCGCCCGCCCCTGCCAAGTCCAGAGTTACCGGCAGCATTGAGCCGGAAAAAGTCCCTTCTTTGCGCTGCCGCAACGAGGACGGAAGACCGCGTGCAACTCTGCGGCATGCAGTCCAGCAAAAAACAACCGGAAGCATTCAGCCCTTCGCGCGGAAGCAGCTTGGCCGTGGACACTGTGATGCGGACGTGGCCAGGCACGATGCGCGCTTTCCTATCCGCCGGCATGGGCTGTGCCGGCTGCCCCATCGGCGCTTTTCACACGGTCGAGGAAGCCTGCAAGGAGCACGGCATAGCCCTGGATGGCTTCCTAAGCGCCCTCACCAAGACGGCCGCCGCCCCTCACTCCGAGGACAATTCGGCGATCAGGTGAATGCGGTGCGGATCGCGCAGTAGCACGCGCTGCCGGCCGCTTTCGACCAGTCCTTCCTGCTCCCACGCGCTCAATATACGGCTCACCGTATGCAGCGTGGTGCTCGCCATTTCCGCAATGTCCTGCCGGGTGATGGGGAAATCGATAAGCACGCCCGCTCCGGTCTTCCGCCCCGCCTGCTGGGCAAGCCGCAAGAGCGTATGCGCCACCCGCCGCGTCACCTCCTCCGTCGCCATCTCCGTGAGCCGGACATGGGCCTCCTGCAGCCGCCCGCCCACTGTCTGCATGGTATTGAGTGCCAGCGCCGGAATGCGCGTCACCAGCTTCTTCCAGGCGCCGGCGGGCCATACGATGGCCACGCTCTCGACCACGGCGGACGCATTGGCGGGATAGGTAGGGCTGCCGATGGCCATGGCGATGCCGAACATCTCGCCGGGCCCCGCAAAACGCACCACGATCTGCTGGCCGTCCGGCGTCAGCCGGTAGGCCCGCACGCGCCCATGTAGCAGGAGAAAGAAGGAACCCGCTTGCGCCCCCTGCTCGAAAATCGTCGCACCCTTGGCGAAGCGAACCGAATGCGCCTCGGCCAGCACCTGCGTCAGGTCTTCCGGCGGAAAACCTGCAAAGGCGGGCAAGCCTGCGATATGCTGTGCGTCGAGCGGCATGGAGCGCCTAGGTAGCCTGTTTCAGCATTGTACCGGGTGTTTGCTGCCGCGCAAAGTGCAGCAGTTGCCTAAATCGTGTGACGTCTCCATGAAACAAGAGACCGCCATGTTTGAGAAAATCAAATTGCTCGCTGTGCCGCTTATTTATCTGCACGCGCAAACGACGAACAGGGTACCGAAGCTCGCCGAATTCGAGATGAGCGTGCGGAAAAACCCATACCGTGATGCAGGCCATGACCTTCAACGGCTCCATCCCGGCCCGATGATCGCCGTGCATCAATGCGATACGTACAACTAACAAGCGAATAGCGGCAGGAAACCGGTCCCTGACGGCGAGGCCCAAAGCCTCGCCGTATCCTCATGACCAGCCTACTCAACGGTCATTCCCAACCGCCGCCATCTGATGCCGTCCTCGCCGTAAGAGAACCAGATCTGCTGTACGCGGCCGGCCACATCCGATAACGGAACCGTGCCGAATGCGCGGGAGTCTTTGCTCTCCATGCGGTTGTCGCCCAAGACGAACACATGGCCTGGTGGCACGGTCAGGTTCAGCTCCGGCTGTGGCTGGATCTAGGCAGGCCAGCGGGCCTGCCATTGCCGGCCGTCCAGGCTTTCCGTAACCAGAATGGCGTTCCCCCCAGCGGTTTCGCCGGTCTTCAGCGAATGGCCGTTGACCTCGACGGCAGTGCCACTGATGTGCACCTGATCGCCGGGCAGCGCGATGATCCGCTTGACGTAGGTCATGACACGGTCGTCCGGGTAGGTGAACACAGCGACCTCGCCCCGCTTCACGGACGCTGCGCAGTTGCGGCAATTATAGCGCTTATCGGCGAACACCACGTCATGGCGGAGCAGGCCGGGTTCCATGCTGGCGCCGGCGATGTTGAAGGACTCCAGCTGATGATCCCGCAGATAGAGGGTCATGCTAGGCAGGATGACGAAATCGCATGCGAGGAGAACGAGGGCATAGACGCCGCTCAGCTGCCAGCCGGCCGGCACGTAATCCGCGAGGGTCCGGGCGCCGCGCCAGGCATCGAAGATCCCCCAGAGCCAGATGCCCACGGCCAGGCCAAGATTGATCGCCAGCAGCGGCAGCATCAGCGCGGCGGGCACATACAGCGCCACTATGGCAATGCCTGGTCCGGTCAGCAAGGCAAAGCCGAGGAACAGCCAGATGGCCCGGTTGGCCTCGCCATTATAGAGCTGGCCGAAGCCCGGAAGGATCAGCGACATCGCCGCAGCGATGACGGGGTTGCGGGGTGAAGCGGTTGTTTGCATTTGAAGGTCCTTATCCTGCGGCGGTCGCCGCCCACATGCCGAAAATGAAAGCGAGTAATTGAAGCACTGCCGGAATGCCGCCCGCTGCCAAAGCGAGCCAGTGCCAGACCGGCTGCCGGTGCGGAGCCATTTCCTGCGCGGGGAGGTGCTGAATGTGCTCCATAACCCGCCCGGCGAAATCTGGCGGTGGCGTTAGAAGCGGCGTTCGCAGCAGACGGTCGAGTTCATCTTCCATCTTCGTTCTCCATGATCTGCCGCAACCGCGCCTTGGCCCGGTGCGCTCTTGTCTTGATGGCCCCCACGGAGCACCCTTCGATGCGCGCGGCATCCGCATGGGAAAGCTCCTGCACATAGATCAGGGCTAGCAGCGTGCGATCACCCGGCGGAAGTTCGAGCAGTGCCCGCCGCAAGCGCGCGAACTGCTGTTGTTCTTCCAGAGCTTCGCTTGCCAGCGGCTGCTCGCAGGCAATTTCGGGAGGGGGCTCGCCGAAGAGCACTTCCCTTTGCGCTGCGGCGCGGGAAACGGCATTTAGCGCCAGATTGCGAGCGATGGTGAAGGTCCAGGTGACAAGACTTCCCCTGTCCGCACGGTAGCTGGCATAGTGCTGCCACACCCTGAGGAAAGTCTCCTGCGCGATTTCCTCGCCGCGCGCCTGGTCAAGCCCCATCCTTCCCAGGAAGCCGAACAGCGGTCCCTGCAGCTTGCGCACAAGGTCGCGGAAAGCTCCTTCATCCCCCTCCGCCATGCGCCCGCTATCCCTTCCGATTTTCGCCGGTTACCTTGATTGCGTCTTATACCGGCGAGCACTGGAAAGGTTACAGGCATGATCGCTGCCTTCAAACGGCAGGCTCGTCATGAACCAGCCCGCGCCATCCATCCGCCATTTTGCCACGCGCGCCGGGACTTGCCGCATCCGCCGCGCTGTGCCACGTTAAGCTTTGAAAAAGCCAAGCCTGCTGAAATGGCAGGGCGGCCCGCAAAAGTACGGGCGCAACTGGAGGCGGTAGCGCCGATGAAAATGAAACCTGCGCCAGTTTCGCTACAGCGGCGAATACCTGCGGGGCGGAGCTGCGAAAGGCGGCATCCATGAGCACGCCGGCCGAAGGCGTCATCCGCATCGCGCTGTCCGCGCAGGCAGGCCAGGGTTCGGCGCGCATCGAGAATGCCCGCCCCCTCGGACTTGCGAACCGGTTTTCGGGCAAGAAGCCGGCCGATGTGTCGAACATTGTCCCGCTCGTGTTCTCGATCTGCCGCGCCGCCCAGGCCGCTGCCTGCGCCGAAGCCATCGAGAACGCCACCGGTGCCGTGGCAAGCCCGCGCACCAAGGCGATCCGCGCGCTCACGGTCTTAAGCGAAACCGCCCGCGAGCACGCGCTTCAAGTGCTGCATTCCTGGCCCCATTGCGTGCATACGCCTGAGCCCGCGATGGCGGCCGCCTCGATCAAGCGGCTGTTTGCGCTCGACCGGGAGCTTGGCAAGGCAGTCCAGGACGCAAATGCCATAGATTCCGGCAGGCTGGACCACGCGATTTCCGAGCTGACCGCCATTTTGGCCGAAGCCGTATTCGGCGAGACGCTTGAGGAATGGCTTTCGCGCCATGACGCGGGCGAACTCAGTCACTGGGCGCGCCGCAACGAAACCCTGGCCCAGACGCTGTTCGAATATCTCGTTCAGACCGGCATGGCGGACGCGGGCGCTGCCGAAATCGCACCGCTTCCCGCGATGGATACGCAGCAATTGCTGGTCATTCTCCTAAGCAGCGGAGCCGAAGGGTTCATTGCGCAGCCGGAATGGGACGGCCATCCGCGCGAGACGACGCCACTTGGCCGTCTAGCCAGCCATCCGCTGATCCGCTCCGTGAATGAGCACTACGGGCCGGGCCTTCTTGCGCGGCTTGCGGCCCTGCTGGCTGAACTCGCGGAAATTCCTGGAAAAATGCGCGCGCTGGCGGTCACACTTGCGGAAGCGAGCCATGAGGCGCGAGGCCCGGCGCGCGAGAACGGCGCTGGCCTTGGGATTGCAGAAGCCGCGCGCGGAAGGCTCGTCCATGCGGTGGAGATAAGCGGCGGCATGGTGCGGAGCTATCGCATCCTGGCGCCGACGGAATGGAACTTCCACCCCCGCGGTGCCGCCGCCAAGGGCCTGGCCAGCATCGCTGGCGCAGCCCCCGCCCGCCGCGAAGCCCTTGCCCGCCTCTTCATCACTGCCGTAGATCCGTGCGTCGGCTACGAGCTGAGCCTGTCCGATGCATGAAATGTCGATCTGCATGAGCGTCGTGGAGGCGCTGAAGGAACAGGCGAAGGTTCACTCCTACACGCGGGTCAAGTCCGTTTTGCTCGAAATCGGCCCGCTGGCGGGCGTCGAGGCTGAATCGCTGCTGTTCTGCTTCGATGCGGTGGCGCAGGGGACGCTCGCGGACGGCGCGAAACTCGAAATCGTTCACACACCGCTGGTTGCCTGGTGTATGACTTGCAGCAAGAATGTGACGCCGGAGCACCGCTTCGATGGCTGCCCGGAATGCGGAGGCCACCAGTTGCAGATCACGGGCGGCAACGAGCTGAGAATCAAGTCCATGGAGGTGGATTGAATGTGCACCACTTGCGGGTGCGGAAAGGGCGAAGTCCGCATCGAGGGCGGACCAGGCGCCGCCGCTCACAGCCATGACCATGCGCACGGGCATGACCACCACAGCCACGATCACGATCATGAGCACGATCACCATGACCACGGCCAGGGCGAGACCCGCATCATTCAGCTCGAACAGGACATCCTGAGCAAGAACAACACTTACGCCGCCGCCAACCGCTTGCGCTTCGGCGCGGCGGGCATTCTTGCGCTGAACCTTGTCTCAAGCCCAGGCTCCGGCAAGACGACGCTGCTCGTGAAGACCATCGAGATGCTCAAGGGCGAACTGCCGGTGGCCGTCATCGAGGGCGATCAGCAGACTTCGAACGACGCCGACCGCATCCGTGCGACGGGCGTGCCCGCGATCCAGATCAACACCGGCAAGGGCTGCCACCTCGACGCGCACATGGTGGAGCATGCGGCCGATCATCTGGAGCCGGCACTGGGCTCTGTGGTGTTCATCGAGAATGTCGGCAACCTCGTCTGCCCGGCCGCCTTCGACCTGGGCGAGGCGCATCGCGTGGTCGTGCTGTCGGTGACGGAAGGCGAGGACAAGCCGCTCAAATACCCCGACATGGTGGCAAGCTCCCAGCTCGTGCTGATCTCGAAGATCGACCTTTTGCCGCATATCGATTTCGATGTGGCCGCACTCGTGGCCAACGCGCGCAAGATCAATCCCGGCATCAAGGTGCTGAAGGTCTCCGCACGCACGGGCGAAGGCATGGACGCCTGGGCCAATTTTATCCGGGGCGCGCGCACGCTAGCACTTACCGGCCGCGAAGACCTCGCCGCGCGGGGCTGATAAGTGGCCCACGGGTTGTTAGATTCCGTGCTCAATAATACGCGCAACGCCCCTCACCCGAGCCCTCTCCCCATGGGAGAGGGAGTCCGCGCATGCCCACTGAGTTGGCGTCCCCTCTCCCAAAGGGAGAGGGACAGGGTGAGGGGTTGCGCCCTATGTCCAGGTCTCCTCCCTTTGGTAAGCGCGAGATGATCGAGAGCGAGGGCGTTGCCATCCGCGTGCGCGGGCTGGTGCAGGGCGTTGGCTTCCGGCCCACGGTTTGGCGGCTGGCACGGCGCTTCGGGCTTTCCGGCGAGGTATTGAACGACGGCGAAGGCGTGCTTATTCATGCCTGGGGGCCGGCGGCGGCGCTGGCGGAGTTCGAAATAGCACTATCCGCGGAGCCGCCCCCCCTGGCACGCATCGACTCCATCGAATGCACGCCGCTCAGCGCCGCGTTCGAAGGCGAAGGCTTCCGCATCGTCGAAAGCCAGCACGGCGCCATCAAAACCGGCATCGCCGCCGACGCAGCAACCTGTCCCGCCTGCCTTGCCGACATCCGCGATCCCGCCAACCGCCGCTACCGCTATCCCTTCACCAACTGCACCCATTGCGGGCCGCGGCTCTCCATCGTCCGCGCAGTCCCCTACGACCGCGCCACCACCAGCATGGCCGCGTTCGAGATGTGCCCCGCCTGCCTCGCGGAATACAGGGACCCAGCCGACCGCCGCTTTCACGCGCAACCCAATGCATGCCCGGAATGCGGCCCGAAGGTGTGGCTCGAAGGTGCTGGCGGCGCGCTCGCGGATGTGTCCGCCTGGCGCGACGCAATTGAGGCCGCGGCCAGGTTGATCGCGGCGGGAGAGATCGTCGCGATCAAGGGCATCGGCGGGTTTCATCTGGCTTGCGATGCGTGCAATGGGGACGCCGTCGCCCGGCTGCGGCAGCGCAAGGTGCGCTACGGGAAGCCATTCGCGCTGATGGCGCGGGATGTGGATATGATTGCGCAATATGCGGAGCTTGGCGAGGCTGAGCGGGCGCTGCTCGCGGGCGTCGCCGCGCCTATCGCGATTTTGAAGGTGAAGCCCAGCCAGATAGCGGCCGATGGCGCGATGAACGAGGGAATCTCCCCTTACCCTGTCCCTCTCCCCATGGGAGAGGGGACGGTGCGGCGCGCTCAAGGGATTGTGCAGGCGCTCCCTCTCCCTGAGGGAGAGGGACAGGGTGAGGGGTTACAGCCTTCCTTGGCGGAGGGAATTGCGCCGGGGCAGGCGACACTTGGCTTCATGCTGCCCTATACGCCGCTGCATCACCTGCTGATGCAAGCCCTTGCGCGCCCGGTTGTGCTGACCTCGGGCAACCGCAGCGACGAGCCCCAGTGCACCGGCAATGACGAGGCGCGCGAGCGTCTGGCAGGCGTGGCGGATTACTTCCTGATGCACGACCGCGATATCGTGAACCGCCTCGACGATAGCGTGGCGCGCACGATGGCAGGCAAGCCGCGAAGCTTGCGCCGCGCTCGCGGCTTCGCGCCAGCGCCGCTCACCTTGCCGCCGGGCTTCGAGACTGCGCCGGCCGTGCTCGCGATGGGCGGCGAGCTGAAATCGACCTTCTGCCTCCTGAAGGACGGGCAGGCCATCGTTTCCCAGCACATGGGCGACCTTGAGGAAGCCGCAACGCATGCCGATTACCGGCGCAATCAGGAGCTTTACCGCAATTTGTTCCGCTTTGAACCGCAAGCCGTGGCCGTGGACGCCCATCCCGATTACATCTCCACGAAATGGGGGCAGGACCTCGCAAAGGAGGGGGGCCTGCCGCTCGTAAGCATCCAGCATCATCATGCCCATATCGCCGCCGCCCTTGGCGAAGCAGGCCAGCCCCTTTCCGCCCCGCCCGCGCTTGGCATCGCACTCGATGGCTTGGGCCTCAGCGAAAACGGCGAGCTTTGGGGCGGCGAATTCCTGCTTGCGGATTACCGCTCCTATAAGCGGCTTGCCCATTTCACACCCGTGCCTTTGATCGGCGGCGCCCAGGCCATGCGCGAGCCCTGGCGCAATCTCTTCGCGCATCTCCACACCTTCCTGGGCTGGGAAAGCGCCCGCACGCAATATTCCGGCCTTGAAGCGATCCAGCGCCTGGAGCGGAAGCTCCTCGGCACCTGCCTGCGCATGATGGAACGGGGCATCAATTCTCCGCCCTCATCGTCGGCAGGCCGCCTCTTCGATGCCGTAGCAGCTGCACTCGGCATCCGCTTCGATGCGGCGTCCTACGAAGGACAGGCGGCAATCGAACTGGAGGCGCTGGCGGAAAGCGCCATGCCCGGCGCCGGCGAAGGCTACGGCGCAGCCGTTTTGGCTGGTGAGCCCGCGCAGCTCAGCTGGGCACCGTTGTGGACCGCCATCTTGCAAGACCTGGCCGCCGGGGTGGATCGGGCCGTTATCGCCGCGCGTTTTCATCGCGGCCTCATCGAAACGGTGGCAGCTATGGCACATTCGCTGGCGCAAGCGCATTGCTGCAAGGCCGCGGTTCTGACTGGCGGGGTATTCCAGAACAAAATCCTGCTCGAAGGTGTCGGCGAGCGCCTTGCGGGCCTTGGCCTCAAGGCTATCGCGCCCGCGGCTTTCCCAGCCAACGACGGCGGCGTTTCGCTGGGCCAAGCCCTGATCGCCGCCGCCCGCTCCGCCCCGCAGGCCAAATAACGGCAGCGAGAGGGAAGCAACAAACTGGGTCCGGTAACAGTTAGCCCGCGAACGCGCGAATCGAAAACTGCGTATTGTAGTTCATTGCAAAGGACGCCGGTTCTGGTAAGTTACTTCCTCCGGTTATGGCGCCATTTTCAGAGGGAAAACGAAATGCTACTTCCAGTACTTATGGTGCTGATCTCCACAGCAGCAGTTTTCATCGCCGCCCTTTTGGGCAACCTCATCTCATTTGACAGCCGATACACCAATGCACTCGCATCGGCAGTCCTATCGATGGTCATCGTAGGGCTCGCCTGCTGGTTCTGGGCGATCTCGTTCAAGCCTGCTTTCGTGGCGGCTCTCGCCACCGGCGGCGTCGTTTTCGTCACCGATATCGTCTCCAACTTGATCACGTTTACAAACCGGTTTGCGAACGCTCTCGCGAAGGCCATTGTATTCGCCGTTCCCTTCGCAGTCTTCGTCTACTACATGTCTCCGCTGCTGGCGGACTGAAGCGACAGCGCGGGCCGCCTTTGGGATGCCGCGGACCGCGTTGGGGCTTTGCTTCGGCGCCGCGTCCTAAGAAAGGCGCGCGTTCCCAAGCGCATGCCGGTCACGCGCGGCATTTCGTTGCAATACCGGCCCGCCTATTGGCGTATCTTCTGGAAAACGACCTGATTGGGTTCGTACGCCAGGACTTTTATGTACGGCTTATAGAATTTCAGGAAGGTATCGATCGTCTCCTGGGGTCCGGGATCGCCCAGCTGGAGATCCAAGGCCTTTCTTAGCTGATCGTTCAGCTGATAACGGCTGATCATGACAATGCCGTTGGCTTTGAGAAGGTGCCAGGTGCTGGTCAGGTCCGACAGCATCACCGTGCCTTTGCCGGAACCGTCGATGTAGGCCAGGTCTATGGAATTCGACGGCAGTTCCTTGAGCTTATCGGTCGAGTACCCGGCCAGTATCTTGATCCTGTCCGCTTGGCCGGAAAGCTCGATATTTGAAACGAGCGTGCCGTAGTTGTTTTCGGTGAATGTATCAATAAGCGTTATTTTCGACGTTGGATGGGTTAGGACGTTTTCGAGCACCCACAAAGCCGAACGCCCTTCGAGGGTGCCAACTTCCAGGTAATTAATATCAGGCTTCCCTTTGAAGTCCTTAAGCAGCTTCGTCCAGGTTGGTATTCTGTCGAGAAACCAGCTCGTGGAGAACTTATATGGCTTGCTGTAGCCTCCCGCCGGTATTTCGCTGCCCTCCGCGTAAAGTTGCGCCGGCATGAAGCAAGCCAGCAGGAACAGTAGCAGCACCGGACGCGCGAACCTTGTTTCCCTGGCTTTCATGGCCCCCTCCGTTCAATACCCTGGTTCCGGCGGGTGTTATGCTCCGCATGCGCCGGAGATCCAAGAAATATCGATAGAAGGAAAGCTCGCAACATTTCTATGATACCATCCCTGGAGGCTACGAACAGGTTGCCGTACTGTATACTATTGATTTGTAATAATATTTTTTGCTTTTTCGCCGCTAACGCCCGATCAAGGTGCTTTTGCGTATCATTTAGACCAAATCGAGGTTCCCAGATCCCAAAACGACCTGCTATCGCCGCCCGCCGCCGGCACCGGCGTCACATTGTTGCCGTAAAATAGCCATAATCTGGCGATGCAGGTAAAGTGGGGAAATGGCGGCAGGGAAACGGAACCGCCAGACAGGGAATCCTCATTCCGGAACGTTGAAACAGGGTTGTGGGAATTCGCCGCCTCCGTTACTACCTCTTTCGGGGTGGGGGCTGGCGCCTAACAGAACGGATGTGCGATGGTACGTGCGATTGCGGCACTTATTTCTCTTGCGATCTTGATCCCCAGCGCCGCGGCCAGGGACCGGCAGGTACAGTCCGATAACGGTTCCTCGCGCTATTTCCGCGATTGCGCCAACTGCCCCGAAATGGCGACGATCCCCGCAGGCGAGTTCCTCATGGGCTCGCCCGAGAGCGAGCGCGGCCGCGGCAAGGACGAAGGCCCCCAGCACAAGGTGACGTTCGCCAAGCCCTTCGCAGCCGGCAAATACGAAGTCACTTTTTCCGAATGGGACGCCTGCGTTGCCGATGGCGGCTGCACGGAGAATCCAGGCGACGAAAGCTGGGGCCGTGGCAGGCACCCGGTCATCAACGTCTCCTGGGCCGATGCCCAGCAATTCACTGCCTGGCTTTCGAAGAAGACCGGCAAGCCCTACCGCCTCCTGACCGAGGCCGAGTGGGAATACTCCGCTCGCGCCCAAACCAAGGCCACCGATCCGAGCACCCCCTACGCCACCGGACAAACCATTAATGTTCGCCAAGCCAATTACGACGGCAACTGGACCTATAATGGCAGTTCGCCCGGCGAATTCCGGCAAAGGACGGTGGACGCCGGCTCCCTGCCCCGCAACGCCTTCGGCCTCTACGAAATGCACGGCAACGTCTGGGAATGGGTCCAGGATTGCTACAAGCCGTCCTATGAAGGCGCCCCCGCCAACGGCTCGGCAGTAACCACCGGCGATTGCAAGCTGCATATTATGCGCGGCGGTGCCTGGAACTACTACCCGAAACTTTTACGGTCCGCGTACCGTTATGCGACAGCACCCGAAGTCCGGCTGAACAACGGCGGCTTCAGGGTCGCCCGCGATATGGAATGACGCGCAATAGCGCAGCTTAAAGAAAAAAGGCGGCTGGTTTGTATTCGAGGTCTAGAACATGAAATCCAAGGGTTCCCTGTATGGCGTTGCCGCCGCAATCTCGCTGAGCCTCGTTACGCTGGCCATCCCGGCTACGGCGCGTTCCCCCTGGTTCGGTTCGGAGGACGATGACAGCGATAGCCGCAGCGGACAAGGCGGAACCTACACGATGCACAACCAGGGCGCCCTGGACAGCCATCTGGTAGGCAGGACGCCGCTTGTGGCAGTTGCCGGACTGCGCCAGCAGCACATCACGGCCTACGACGCGCAAGGCAAGATGCTTGAGGGCTCTATTTCAAGCGGCACAAGCGGCCTTGAAACGCCTGCCGGCATCTTCAGCGTGGTGCAGAAGGAAGTGGAGCATCATTCCAACCTCTTCGACGATGCGCTGATGCCCTACATGCAGCGCATCACATGGACCGGCATTTCGCTGCATGTCGGCGTGCTGCCAGGCTATGCTGCCTCCCACGGCTGCGTGCGCCTGCCCGACCGGTTCGCTTGGCAGTTGTTCGAAACTTCCAAAGTCGGCATGCGCGTGATCCTGGTCAGGGACGACATCATCCCTGCCGAGGTGCCACAACCTGCCATGTTCTCTGCCGCCGGTTCGAAATCCGATGGCGACCTCGCCAGCCAGCTGAGATCCCAGGCCAGCCAGAAGTCTCAGGACGCCGAAGCAGCTACGCGCCGGCTGAAGGACGTGAAGGCAGCCGCTACGAAAAAAGCGTCCGAAGCAGCGGCAGCCGAGAAGGCGCTGCACGCCGCCGAAGCGGGCCTTGCCAGCGCGCAAGAGGAGCTGAAGGCGGCCGGGCACACGGTCGAAACCGCCGATACGCCCGAACACACAACGCAGGCGCACCTGGTGAAGAACCAGGCAACCGCCAAAGTCGAGGCAACGCAAGCGAAACTCGATGCAGCCAAGCAGGAGGCCCAATCCAAGACCGAAGCCTCGGAAAAGGCGGAACAGGAAGCCCAGGCCGCTGCCGCCGGCGCCGCCGCTGCTCGCGATGCCGCCGACGAGGCCAGGCTCGACCAGTCGCCGGTATCGGTTTTCATCAGCCGCAAGACGCAGCGCCTCTATGTCCGCAAGAACTACATTCCGGTCTACGAAGCTCCGGTTCTCATCCGCGACTCAGATAAGCGCATCGGCTCGTTCGTCTTTACCGCGCTCGACTACAAGGGCGCTAGCGGCACAATGCGCTGGAACATGGTCTCGATGTACAAGGACGCCCTGAATATAGAGCCTGCAGATCAGGCCTATAAGAACAAGGGCAAAGTCTCCACCGAGCCGGCGGCTCCCGCGGACGTTACCTCGGCGCAGGCCGCTCTCGCCCGGATTACCGTCACACCCGAGGCCCAGGAATATATCTCCCGGGTGCTGCTGCCCGGTGCATCGCTGATAATCTCCGACGAAGGCATGCATAGCGAAACGGGCAAGGACACCGACTTCGTCGTGATCATGCCCGGCGAGCCGATGGGCGGCCTTACCTCGCGGCACAAGCCCAGCAGCGAAAAAGAAGCCGGGGACGGGTTCTTCGGCGGGTGGTCGTTCAACTCGGAGCAGCCCCATTCGCGCCGTAGCGGCGCCAGAAGCCGCTCCTTCGACGACCGGTGGTAGACTGGATTGTAGCACACCTTTATGCCCTCGCCACCGGGGCGAGCCAACACCTTTGAACGGACATGCAGGCCCCTTCCCATTGGGAGAGACCCGGGCGGCGAGGAGAGCTAAAATCCTTCGCCGCCCCTACTCCGCAGCGGCAAGCTTGGCGGCCGGAGGCAGAACCGGCATCGCATCCTCTGTCTTCAAGGCGCCTTCCTCGACCATCTCAGCAAGCTTGCGCCGCGCCTCCTCCGCCTCCCGCTGCCGCGTCCAAAGCCCGGCGTAGAGACCTTCCGCCGCGAGCAGCGACTGGTGCGTGCCACGCTCCACGATCTGCCCCTTGTCCATGACAAGGATGGCATCGGCATGGATCACAGTCGAAAGCCGGTGCGCGATGACAAGCGTGGTGCGGTCTTTCGCGATCCGGTCGAGTGCTGTCTGGATTTCCTTCTCTGTAAAGCTGTCGAGCGCTGAGGTTGCTTCATCGAGCATCAGGATTGGAGGGGCCTTGAGGATCGTGCGGGCGATGGCCACGCGCTGCTTCTCCCCGCCCGAGAGCTTGAGCCCCCGCTCGCCAACCGGCGACTTGTAACCGAGCGGCAATTGCCGAATGAATTCATCGATTTGCGCGAGCCGCGCAGCCTCCCGCACGTCCTCATCGCTAGCACCGGTGCGCCCATAGCGGATGTTGTACTCGATGGTGTCGTTGAAGAGCACCGTATCCTGCGGCACGATGCCAATCGCGGCCCGGAGCGATCCTTGCGTTACCTCGCGAACGTCCTGACCGTCGATCAGGATACGGCCGGCCTTCACGTCGTAGAAGCGATAGAGCAGCCGCGAGATCGTAGACTTGCCCGCGCCCGATGGCCCTACGAGCGCCACCATATGCCCCGCAGGCACCTCGAAATCGACCCCGCGCAGGATCGGCCGTTCCCGGTCGTAGGCGAAGCTGACATTCTCGAAGGCAATCGCGCCCCTCTGGATGCTTAGAGGCTTGGCGCCAGGCTTGTCCTTCACGTCGGGCGCCTCACCCAGCAGGGTGAACATGGCTTCGATATCGACCAGCGCCTGCTTGATCTCGCGGTAGACCATGCCCATGAGGTTAAGCGGCTGGTAAAGCTGGATAAAGATCGCGTTCACGAGCACAAAATCGCCGATGGTCATGGTACCGGCCGCAATGCCGCGGGCCGCGAACAGCATGGAAAGCGCCATTCCGGCCGTAAAAATCACCGCCTGGCCCGCATTCAGCACCCCAAGAGAGTTGTAAGTCCGGACGGTGGCGCTCTCGAACTTGGCCATCGAGCGGTCGTAGCGATCCGTTTCCCAACGCTCGTTGCCGAAATACTTGACGGTTTCGTAGTTCAAAAGGCTGTCCACCGCCTTCGTGCTGGCCTCCGTGTCGGCCTCGATATATTCGCGCCGGATCGCGATCCGCCTTTCGCTGAAAAACAGGCTGAACCACGAATAAAGCACGATCATTACCAGGGTGATGACCACCAGCTGCCAGCCCAGATAGAGCCCAAACAGGAGGCAGATGAACAATATCTCCAGAATAGTTGGGACGAGGTTCAGCACCCCCATCCGGATGATGAGGTCGATGGACAGTTTTCCGCGTTCCAGCACGCGCGCCAGCCCGCCCGTTTTCCGATCCAGATGAAAGCGCAGCGACAGATCGTGGACGTGCCGGAACGTATTGGTGGAGAGCACCCGCGTGGCATGCTGGCCGATGCGGGTGAACAGCACGTCGCGCAGTTGCACGAAGCCAATCATGGAAATGCGGGCGATTGCGTAAGCGGCGATCAAAACGACAGGCGCCGCAAGCATTTGCGCGTGCCCAGCACCGCCCTGATGCGAGGCGGCAGTCAGCGAATCCACCGCCGCCTTGTAGGCAAGCGGCATCGCGATGGTGACGGCCTTTGCGGCGACAAGCGCCACCCCCGCCAATACCAGCCTGAGCCGCAGGTCCGGCCTTCCCTTGGGCCAGACGAACGGAAGCAGATACCTCAGGATCGCCGGATGATACGGTTCTGCGGCGTCTGAACCGGGCGCATGATTGGAAACGGCGTGATGACGCAACAGGTCCTCTTCAAGTGCAAGCTGAGGGCTGGAAGGTGGATCGCTCGCTCTCCATATAAGCGCTCCCGGTGCAATAGCGAGAGCCTCAAGGTCCCCGAACGGCATGTAACCACGCCGTGCATACCCTCTTGACCTTCGCAGTAGAGAATGTGAAGACGGCCCATGAAAATGAATAACTCGCACTCAAGCAACAACAAGAGCGGTAGCGCCGCCAACTCGCGCTCGGGCAGCAAAAACGGCGGTAGCGCGGGCAAGATGAAACGCCTTTGTGTCTATTGCGGCTCGGGGGCTGGGCGCGACCCAAGCTTCAAAGCCGCAGCGGCAAGGCTCGGCCGCGACATGGCGGAAGCGGGGCTCGGGCTCGTTTACGGCGGCGGCGGCAACGGCCTGATGGGAGCCGTGGCCGGGGCGGTGCGCGATCACGGCGGACACGTAACAGGGATCATTCCGGCTTCGCTCCTGCAGCTTGAAAACGCGCTCGACAATATCAGCGAGCGCTACGTGACCAACGGGTTTCACGAGCGCAAGATGCTGATGTTCAACCTTTCGGATGGCTTCGTGGCGCTCCCCGGCGGCGTCGGCACGCTTGAAGAACTGGTGGAGCAACTCACCTGGGCGCAGCTCGGCCACCACGAAAAGCCGGTCTTCATCGTAAACACCGGCGGTTACTGGGATCTACTTTTGCAGCTGTTCGCCCAGATGCGCGGGCAGGAGTTCATCCGGTCCGGCCTGGAACTTCCCTACACGGTGGTGGAGCGTGCGGAAGACGTGGTGCCCGAATTCCTGAAGCGCAAGCCATCCCGCCGCGCCGCCGCATCGGGCCTGATCCGCGCCTGAGACAGCCGGGCCGCCGGCAAAAACCGTCCGCCCCTGGTCCAGCCGTCTTGAGCCGGTTCCAGGTTAAACCGCATTAACAATCGAGCGTGCCTGGCCGGTATTTTTTCCTGCGTGCAGGGCGCATTTCGATTTTGAAACAGTATAGCAGAAACATCTTGAATAAACGTTAAGCGCTCATGCCATTGATATATATTGCGATTTTCAACAAAGAGCAGCCTGCCCCGCTAGAACCGCCGTTAACTTATGACTTGCGATTATAATTAACCGTAGTTTTCAATGCCAGAAATTCGCTTTTTCCGGGCAATTTTTCGCAGAATTCCGCCTGTTTCAGACACGCCGGTGTGGGATTAACCACGTTTGCTTTAACCATCATAGCTCCTTACGCGAAATACACGTTTTTTTAAGCAATGGACGGGGGCGCGAAATGCGCCGTGCCGCAATTTCTGGGACCGCACACTGAACGGCCGATTGCTGGCGCCGCGTCTCTATCCCGCGCCGCTCCACCACGTCATTTCGCGGCGAGCTGTTCCCTGATCTCCGCCATTCCGGCGTGCTTCAGCCCATGCGCTTCCGCCAACTTGAAATCGTCGCGGATCGTTTCTTCCCAGAGCTTGCCGCCCGCCTCGACGGGCTGGCCCTTGTAACGCAGATATATCGCACGCGCCTCCCGCTCCCGCCCAAGAAACAGCAGCGCGTGCGCCTTGGCCGCTGCATATATTGGATCTGGCGACAACTTGGTGGCGCGTTCCGATGCGGCCAGGGCGCCTTTGAAGTCGTGGGCGAAAAGCTTGTACCCGGCCACGCCGAGTAATGCGCGGGCAGTGTTTGGCCCAGGCTTTCCGCCCTTCTTCCTCTCGGCCTTTTCCTCCGCCGCGGCATACTTGACCTGAAGCGCCACAGCTTCCGCATATTTGCCCTCTTGGAAGGCTGCGACGGCGGCCAAGGGAAGCGGACTTCCGGCTAACTTTTCCAAGGTGGGAATCAAAGCGGCTTGCTGAGGATTGAGCCGGTTCGCGTCGCGCAGGGGATGCAGAATTGCAAGCGCCCTCCGCATTTCCGCTTGCCCGTTCTTTCCCTTGGCTATGCCGAGCATGGCCAAGGCCGTACCATAATTGGCCTGCGTCCAGGCATCGCCGGAATTCGTGGCAAGCCTCTCGTAAATGCTTATCGAGCGCTCCAGCGATACAGTAGCCTCCGCCAGTTTTCCCTGCAGTGCCAGCCTCCCGCCAGCAATTGAATAAGCTAAGGCTAGATCGCCCTGCCACCCGGCATTGCCGGGGTCCAGTTTGGCCAAGCGCTCGGCAATCTCCACGCGCGCTTCGTAAAGCTTCGTCGCTCCGGCAAGGTCTCCTTTTGCCTCTAGTGCGCTAGCCACCTCGTTATAAGAGAGCGACAGATCTCTTTGCCATGCCGTGTTGTTGGGAGCTGTCTTGACGAGTTGCTCCGAGATGGCCAAGTCGTCCTGGTAAGCCTTGATTGCCTCCGGCACATTTCCCTGAGCAAGCAGCAGGTCGCCTACCCTTTCGTAAGCGGCGGCCAAATTGTTCTGCCATGCGCCATTCGTCGGGTCCATTTTCACGAGATGGCCGAAGATCGCGAGGTTTTGCTGGTAGGCGTTCTGCGCCTCAGTAAGGTTTCCTTGCGACTTGAGCACATCGCCGGCCTTTCCTGTAGGAAATCGATAAATCGCTCTGCCAACCGGCGTTGCTGGGGTCGGTCTTGGCGAGCCGGTCGCGCAGCGCAAGGCTGTCCTGATAAGCCTTCGCCGCCTCGGGCGCACTTCCCCGCGAACGCAGCACGTCGCCAATCCGTTCGTAGGAGGTGGCCAAATGGCCCTGCCACATGGCGTTAGCGGGATCGGTCTTGGAGAGCTGTTCCATAACGCTCTTGTATCGTTCGAAGTTTTCCAGCGCGCCGGATAGGTCGCCCTGTGCCTCCTTTACTTGGCCAATCTTGTCGTAAAGGTAGGCCAAGCCTCCCTGCATCATGCCCGTGCCTGGGTTTTTCTTGATAAGCCGTTCCACGATACCGCTGGACCGTTCATAACTGCTCAGCGCGCCCGCAAGATCGCCTTGGTCCCGCAGTGTATTCCCAATATTTGTGCTGGAGATCGACAGCCCCATTTGCCAGATGGCGTTTTGGCTGTCCGTTGCAGTGAGGCGTTCGAAAATGGCGAAATCGCTTTGAAAGGCCTTTAACGCCTCCGGCAGGTTTCCCCGTTTCGCCAATACCTCTCCGGTATCGTCGAGAGATGAGGCGAAGTCTACTTGCCAAGCTGTGTTATTTGGGTCCACTTCCGTTAGCCGGCTCATAATGCCGTGCTGCCGCTGGTGATTGGCGAGCGCGCCTGCAAGATCTCCCAATCCGCTCTGCGCCCTGCCAACATTTTGGCATGCCGACGCTAGGCTATGCTGCCAGCCGGTGTTGCTGGGATCGTTGCCTGGCCAACCGGTCGAAGATGTCCTGTGCCTGTGTGTATTTGCCAAGGGCGCCGGTAAGATCCCCTTGCGACGTCTTTATCATGCCATGGTAACTGTAAATGTCCGCCAGATTGCTCTGCCTGGTGGCGTCGTTCGGGGCTGCCTTGGCAAGGCGTTCCAGGATGGCTTCAGCCTTTTGGGCGCTATCGAGCGCTCCTGCAAGATCGGCTTTAGCGAAGTGGCTCACCCCGATATTTCGATACGATCCTGCAAGATCTTTCTGAACACCGGTATTGTTGGGCTCGGCGGCGGCGAGGCGCTCCAATATGTCTCTGGCCTGTTCGTAGCGGCCAAGCGCTCCAGCAAAATCGCCTTGCTTTGCCTGGCTGTTTGCGAGGTTTGAGTAAGACTCCGCCAGACGCTGCTGCCATCGGGCGTCAGCGGGGGTGTCTTTGCTGAGACGGTCCGCGATTTCAAACGCATTCTGGTAGAACTGCCGCGCTTCCGGGAGCTTGCCCTGTGTCATCGCGATGTCACCCCGGCCATTGGCAGCGGCGTATCGCATGCTTTCCGCATTCTCTCCGCTCGCTTTCAGTGCCGCCTGCTCGAAGGCAGCCTTGGCCTCATCGGTGCTGCCCGCAGCCTGAGCTGCCCAGGCGTAATCGTTCCAGGTATTAGAATCGCCGGGGTCGAGGTCCACGGCGCGCTTGTAGTAGGCTACAGACTTTGCCACATCCTTCCAGCGCGCAAGGGCGGCGATGTTCTTGGCCGAGGCCGCAGCCTTCTTGCGCCGCTCCACCACACGCTGCGCCTCCACCTTCTCCTCGGCCTGCTCGGCGTCCAAATCTTCCTGAAACAGCTTCTCGGCCTCGCCGGTATCGCCGGTCTTGAGCTTCGCCAGTGCACGGTCGCCGCGATTGTCGTTGCGCGCCGCCAGCGATCGGGTGGCTTCCTTGAGCGCCGCCAGTTCCACGCGGCGTTCGTCCTCGGAGAGCGCCTTGCCCCGTTGTTTCTCGATCTGCGCCAGATATTCCTTCGCGGTCTCGCCCAGTTCCTGGTCGCGCGCGCGGTCGCGCTGCAGCGCCGCCAGTTCCTCGCGCAATGCGGCGGCCTGCGGGTCGGCCGCGCATGCCTCGCCGGCAAGGCAATCCTCGGGCGCCCCGCCACGGATCAGCACTTCCGGAATTTGCGTGAAGTTGCCCTTGGAAGTCTCCTCGATGACCGTCTTGGAGACGCGGTTGAAGACTTGATCGAACTGTACGTTCGGCGCGCCGGACAGCGCGGCCAGAAGCGCGCGGGCATAGGGCGAGTGCGCGCCCTCAAGCCCATCGTCGGCCACCTGTCCCGGCTTGGTCGAGCTGACCAGCAAGAAGTTGCCGGCGTTGGGGATCTTGAAATCGCGGAAGGTCAGCTTGGCCTTGGTGGCGGGCGGGCAGATCTCGCCCAGCGGATTGTTGCGGCAGGCGTCCAGTATGACGATTTTCTGCCTGGCGCCGGAGAGCGCCTCCAGCACCTCGTCGAGCAGCACGCCGCGCTCCACCTGCTGGCGCTCGCAATCGACGGCGGCGTCGACGGGGACGAGCACGTTGCCTTCGCTGGATTCCAGGCCGTGGCCCGCATAAAACACGAAGGCAAGGCTTGCGTCTTGCGACTTCTCCTTGAGCTGCGCGATGGCGCCGGAAAGCCCCTCGCGGGTGAGGTCGAAGCAGCCGGGACGCTTGCCGTCGCAGGAGACCACGTCGAAGCCGCGCTCGCTCAGCATCTGCGCGATACTTGTGGCGTCGGCGCCCGGGTTGCCGAGCGCGTGCAACTCCTTGTAAGCGTTATTGCCGATGACCAGGGCCACGCGCTTCTCTGGAGCGGCTTGCGCCACGGTGAAGCCGAGTAGAGTTGCAAGCAAAAGCAAAATAATGCGCATGGCAGCCCCCCTGAACTGGTGCGGCGATAGCGTCATTTTATGGCATTTACTAGACAAATGCGACCGTCTCGAACGCCACCGCCCGGCGAGATCCGGCACCTCGTTCGAAACTATTGAGCAACGCGGATTTGGCGGGAGAGGGGACGCCAGAATTCTCGCTGCGGTCAATTCGGAGGTCCCTTCTCCCATGGGGAGAAGAACAGGATGAGGGGCGTAACCTCGGATCATGGCGCAACCTGCCGTTACAGAAGCTCCTATTCTTACCGCCCCCCGCCCCACGGCATAACCGGCACGGTCGAAATCGCATTTTGCGGCGACCCATCGACCAGCTTATCGCTGATGGCCAAGTACACGAGCGTATTGCGCTTCTTGTCCACGATCCGGAACACGTTGGTATGCTTGAAGAAAATCGAGGTATGCTCGGTATAGACCTTTTCGCGGTCCGCGAGTTTGCCGATATCCGCCGTCACCGGGCCAATCTGCCGGCAGGAGATCGAAAACCGGCTCGGGTCTTCAGAGAGGCCCAGCGAGCCGCCCACCCCGCCCGTGCGCGCCTGGCTGATATGGCAGGCAACACCCGGCACCTGCGGATCGTCGAACGCGCTCACGCAAACCTGGTCGTTGCGGCCCATCAGCCGGAAGGTGGTGCTCACGCAGCCGATATCGTCCGCCAGTGCGGCAGACGCGATGAGCGAGAAAACTCCCGCAGTAACTAAAACTTTCATGCCGTCCCTCATTCCTTTGGCGCGCTTTGCAACGCCTCGCGAAGCCTCTCGAATTCTTCCGTACCCCCAGGCAAGCCGAACCGCAGCGCGCTGCGGTCCTTGAGCGGCCGGGTGAGAATACCGCGGCGCGCCAGATGCGAGAAGAGCGTCCGGCTGAGCGGGAATTCCACAAGCCGGAACAGTGCGGTTCCACCCAGCACGCGGCACCCGGCCCCGGTCAGCACCGCGTCCAACTGGCTTGCGGCTTCGTTGAGCTTCGTCCGCCGCACCGCTGCCCATTCCTCATCGGCAAGCGCTGCCTCGCCGAACGCAATGGCCTGCGCCGAAACGGGCCAGGAGCCCAGCGCCTCCCGCAGCCGCGCCGCGACCGGGTGAGAGGTGATCGCGAAGCCGAGCCGCACGCCGCCAGCGCCGTAGAACTTGCCGATGGACCGGAACACCAGCGTGTAGTCGAGCCGGGCGACGTGCGGCAAAAGCGAGTGATTTTCATCGGCGTCGGCGAAGGCCTCGTCCACGACCAGCAAGCCGTTGCCGCGTTTGAGCGACGGAAGTGCCGCCGCAAGCTTCGCGTGCTCGATGAAGCGGCCATCGGGATTATTCGGGTTGGCCACGATCAGGATCGCCGCACTTCCCGCCCGGTCGAGCGTGTCGATCGCGCTGACCGAATGCCCGGCGGCGGTCCAGGCGGCCGCATGGCCGGAATAACAGGGAGAAAGTACCGCCACCCGCTTCGGCTCGCGGAACAGCCAGGGCAGAATACTCAGGCCCGCATCGCTCCCCGGCAGCGGCACCACCGAACTCATCGGCGGAACCTTGTAGGCCTTCCTCGCAAGTTCGATCAGCCTGCGCAGGCCCGTGCCATCCGGCAAACGGTGAGATTGTCCAGGGCGCGGATGAGGTGCGGGAAAGGCCCATGGGCTTATGCCGGTCGAAAGATCGATCCAAGGCTCCGGCGCTTCCGGAAAAGCTTCGCGCGCGACATCCAGCCGGCCGCCATGCTCGAAGAAGCGCAAATCGATTTCATCTGCTATTTGTGCGCCCATGCCACCAGAAACCTTCGCAATTGCCCTGCCCGCCCTGCTGTTCGATGCCGCTTTTGGCTACCCTGATTGGGTGTTCCGGGCCATCGGCCATCCCGTCAACTGGATTGGCGCCTTGATAGGCCTTGCCGCAAAGCACCTCAACAGAGAAAGCAGCTCCCGCCTCAGCCGCAAGCTGGCCGGCCTCGCCGTCATAATTTGTGTAACCGCAGCCGCCGCTGCAATCGGGCTCCTCATAGAAATCGCGTCCGGCAGGCTGCCTTATGGATGGGCGCTAACCGCGCTTGCCGCAAGCGCCCTGTTCGCAAGCCGCAGCCTTTACGTCCACGTCCGCGCCGTGGCCACAGCACTCGATGCGGATGGGCTCGAAGCCGGCCGGGCCGCCGTTTCGCGCATCGTGGGCCGCGATCCCGATAGGCTCGATGGCGCCGGGGTTGCGCGCGCGGCCATCGAAAGCCTGGCGGAGAACGCTTCGGACGGCGTGGTTGCACCCGTTTTCTGGTTCGTGCTTCTGGGGCTTCCGGGCCTCGCCGCCTACAAAGCCATCAATACCGCCGACAGCATGATCGGGCATCGCACGCCGCGCTATGAAGCTTTCGGCTGGGCGGCGGCAAAGCTCGACGACCTCGTAAACCTGCCGGCATCGCGGCTGACGGCGGCGCTATTCGTTCTCTCTGCGTTGTTTTGCAAGGCTTCTCCGGCGGGGGCGGCCCAAGCCGCGCTTCGCGATGCACCGCACCATCGCTCTCCCAATGCAGGCTGGCCGGAAGCCGCAATGGCGGGTGCACTCGGCCTGAAGCTCGCAGGCCCCCGAAGCTATGGCGGCGTTACAGTGGCCGATGCTTATATGGGAGATGGGCGTGCGGACGCCTCCTGCAGCGATATCCTGCGCGCCCTGACGCTCGCCAGGATGGCGTGGCTCATCCTATCAGCAGCAATCGCGCTTTGCGCTCTCAGCTGACAGGGCCATGAGGAGCACTTACAACAAAACGCGCCGTTCGCTCGAAACGGCGCACTCATCCTTCATTCGCAAAAACCGCAGTTCCTTTACGCGGCCTTTTCGATTTGGGCGAGCTTGCTGTCGACATCTCGCAACTCCGCAGCCAGATTGTGCAGGCGCGCCAATAGCTTCCCTGCGATCTGCTTGGCGATGCGCGGCTTTGCTTCCATCACCCCGCGAAATGCCTTCCGCGGCAGGGCCAGCGCGCGCAACCGCTCGCTGGCAGTAACCGTCACACCGTGCACGGTCTCCACAAGCATGGCCAGTTCGCCAACGAACGTGCCCGGCCAGAGATCGTCTTCAAGGTTCCGGCCCTTTTCAACTCTTTTGCAGCTAGCCTTGCCTGTCAGGATCAAGTAGGCGGTGTCGCCCTTCTCGCCCTGTGCGATTATCTCTTCGCCGGCGACGAAGAACCGCTTTTCCCCTGCGTCTGCTATCGCCTCAAGCTCATCTGCGGTCAAACCGGCAAACAAGGGGACGAGTTGCAAAAGCTCGATTTTCGAGTTCGAGCATCGGATCCACCCATGTTGAGTATCGGGAACTCCTTTTACTGGAACTAAACTTTGAGGAGTGTCGTGCGATTTGGGATGGGCAGGCAATGTAGCGGAGGTTGAAATCGAGGGAATGTCCCCCGTCATCTGTAATGGGCCATTTTCTCGTCTGGCAAGCATGCCGGCAGAGCGGACCGCGGCAAAACGCAAGCGGGCGGCTCCAGCAAGCCCTGCACACCGTACATCGACGGTGCGGTGCACTCGATCTCCGCAAGGAAACTGTCGAGCCGTCTCAGATCGTTAGCAAAGCTATGCAGCCTTACAAGAAGGTTGTCCGAGATCCGTGCGGCGATGGCCGGATCGCGCTCCATGACCCATCTGATGGCATTGCGCTGGAACGCCAGCGCACGAACCCTCGTACCAGCCTCAACGGTCAGCGAATAGGCGGTTTCGACCAGCATGGCCAGTTCGCCAATCAAACAGCCCGGTCCTATCTGCTCGCTGGCTTCGGGATTTCCAGGAAAATCGAGGCATCGCGCGGTGCCGGTCAAAATCAGGAACGTGGTATCGCCAGGATTGTCCCGGGTAACCAGATTGTCGCCAGCTTCAAAATATGCCTTTACCGCAACATCGAGAATCCGTGCGAATTGCCCCCTGGACAGCCCCCTGAAAATGGGCAATGCCTCAAGAAGCTCGATCCTTTGGCCGAGCATGACGAGATAACCTGATAATGTTGCGGATGACTCCTTCTACCTAACTGGAACGGTTTGCTTTTCGTTGATTCCTGAGGATAACTCAACTTAAAGTTGCAAAAGCCGCCGATCTTATCTGGCTGATGCAAGAATCACACAGTTCGCGCTACGGAGCGTTTCAGGGAATGAGCTTGTAGCCGCCTGATTCGGTGATCAGCAGCTCGGCACGCGACGGGTCGCGCTCGATCTTTTGGCGCAACCGGTAGATGTGCGTTTCCAGCGTATGGGTCGTGACGTTGGCGTTATAGCCCCAAACCTCATGCAAAAGCACATCGCGGGAGATGACCTTCTCTCCGGCCCGGTAGAGATATTTGAGGATCGAAGTCTCTTTCTCCGTAAGGCGGACTTTGCTGCCCTTCTTGTCGACGAGAACCTTCGCCGCCGGATGGAACGAATAATCGCCAATCGAAAAGACCGCCTCCTCGCTGTGCTCGTGCTGGCGGAGCTGGGCGCGGATGCGGGCCAGAAGCACTGCAAAGCGGAAAGGCTTGGTGACATAGTCGTTGGCGCCGGATTCGAGCCCCAAAATCGTATCGGAGTCGCTCGCTTGTCCTGTCAGCATGATGACGGGATTCTTGAAATTATTCTTGCGCAGCAGGCGGCATGCCTCGCGGCCGTCCATGTCCGGCAGGCCCACATCGAGGATGACGAGATCGATATGCCCAGCCTTTACAGTGACAAAGGCCTGAGCGGCGGTGTGTGCGATCTGCGCCTGAAACTCCTCGTGCAGGGCGAGTTGCTCGGCCAGCGACCGCGCAAGGTCTTGATCGTCGTCGACAACCAATATATTGCGCGTATTGCTCATAAGTGCCTCCGATAAGCGGGCCGCATATATGTTTGTGATTTAGGAACGAACCGGACTTACGCAACTGGCGGTTTCACATGCCGAGGCTAAGATTAGCGCAAAACAGACAAAACAGAATACGACAAAATGCTGTGGTCCGCGTGTTCACACGATCGGACCGCGCCACCGCCGGGGTCGTACGGTTCCGTAACTTGCAGTTTCCGGCTGCAATTGGCAAGGGCGGAGTACGCGCCTTGAAGCACGAGGGGGATGGTGGCACCCCGCGCGGCTCTTGGCCGGTGCTGCAGGCTTACTACCGGCCCGGCCGCCTGATGCGGCCCAGCACGCCCCTGAGCATCCATCCATTGCGCCCGGACCTTGGCTGGTGCGACGCGCCGGACGACCGCAACTATAATCGCCCCGTCCGTCTGCCCTACCCCCGAAGCGCGGAAACGCTTTGGCGCGATGACAGCCTCTACGACGCAATCCTCGTGCTCGACTACAACATCCGCCGCCGCAGCGCCAATCGCGGCAGCGCGATCTTCGTTCATGTTGCCGCCCCAGGCCTTTCGCCAACGGCGGGCTGCATCGCCTTGAGACGCGAACATCTCTTGAAACTGCTCGCTGTCCTGCCGCGCGGCGTGGCCTTCGCCGCCGGCAAGAACCTGCGCTCTAGCACCCCGAAAAGTGGCCGCGCAAACAAGAAGACTCAGCGCGGACGGCGCGGGTTCAGGTAGAGATCCGCCTCCTGCTTTGCCAGGGCAAGCTTCATGGCCCCAGCCGCAACCCCTTTGCTGACCCGCCCCACATGGCGGCGAGCGGCGTGATTGAACTTCAGCATGGCGCCGGTCAGCTGCAGAATGGGAGCGAGCTGCGCTGGCTGCCCGGCGTCGATAGAAACATCCCAGCATCCGGCGGCATTGAAGAAATGGCCCTCCAGCCGGCCGATCTTTGTGCCCGTCTGGTCGAAAAGCGTATAGTCGTTGCTGAAATCGATCCAGTCCTGCCGCAGCCGGTAGACTTTGACCTCCCCGTCTTTCATCACGAAGAAGGAGAACTGCTCCGGCATGCCCGGCCATTTGCGGGCAGAGCGCTCAAGCTGGACCACCTCGTCGAGGCCGTCGATATTGATCGAATAGGCGGTGACCGGAAAGCCGCCGGCTCCCGCCGAAAGCTGTACGCTGCGGCCCACGAGCATGTCCATGCTGGCGCGCCAGTTCATCGACGGCGTGAAAAGCTTGAGCACAAGCCGCTTCTCGCCAGGATTTTCGGACTTCCAGAGCGCCTCGCGATAGGTGATCAGCCCGGATCGTTCGCCGCCTTCCAGTATTTCGCCAATTACATCGGCATCCTGCGTGAACTCGCGCGATTTGGCGCGGTGGCGCGCATGGATAAAGAAGCCGATCTCCACGTCATGAAGGTTGGTCCACCACATATTGACAGTGAATTTGCGCTCAGCCTGATTTGCCATGCTTTGCCCCTGAAACTCGAATCATTGTGTTAGTCTGCGGGCAAGCCGCCGCGGACGCGACAACGGAAACGCGCAATCCACAGCTGGTTTGCGGCCCTCTCCGGCATTAAGGCTCACATCCCCTCATAGTTAAGGAACGCGCAACCTACGGTTGATATTCTTGCGGTAGATGTTTTCATGTTTGGGAGTGAGGCGATGTGGTTCACAGGAATCGTTGAGGCGGCGGGCAGGTTTTGGAGCAGTTACATTGCAGCCCAAGACCCGGATGGAAGCGGCGAGCGGCTCCGCCAGCAACGCATCGACGACTTTACACTATTTGCCGACCTTCTCACCGCCATGCGCTCTTGGGAACGGGACCGCAGCATAGAACTTGGCGGAATGCGGAGCGCTTGACCTGAGACTGTCCGGCTCCAGAAAGCTACCACAGTCTATAATTGCCGCCATAACCTACCGGTAGAATTTCCACATGCGCTGTATGGTGCGGTGGATCTCCTCCGCAGGCGGCGCAAAGGGCTGGAGATTGATGCGCACGATATTGTCGTGCCCCATCTGCCATGGAAGGCGCATCAGGAGGCGCCACACCGGTAGCCTGCGCCAATCGGCAAGCAGTGCCGAATGCACCGGCGGCTTGAGCTTGATGTGAAGCTCCTCCATTTCGAGCGTGCGGACCCAATAGGTGACGAACTCGACTTCGGCGATGGCGCGCCAGGCGATGAGGCCGAAGCCGTCGATGAACAGACCGTATTGGTTCGCGCCCAGGCGTATCCGCCGCCGCTCCGTGAACGGAAAAAAATAATAGGCCGAGCAGCCCGAAAGGATCGCCAGGATGGACAGGAGCTGATAACGCCAGGTGACCCAGGCGGCAAACGACGCGGCGGCGATGAAGGCCAGCACATGAAAGCGCGGAGCCTCGCTGCGGCCGTATGGAAGGGTGAAACCTTCCTGCAGATAGTCGGGCAGTCCAGGGCGCCGGGCCATGAATTGTCTCGTTCCAAGCCAGAAAAGCCAGCTCCAGATCAGCCCGTTTGCGCCCTGTGCCGCAGGAAATGATCCGCAAGCACGAGCGCGAGCATGGCTTCTCCAACCGGCACTGCGCGGATTCCTACGCAAGGATCGTGCCGGCCTTTGGTCTGGATATCGGTTTCATTGCCGGCCGCGTCCACCGTGCGGCGGGGTGTAAGTATCGAAGAGGTTGGTTTTACAGCGAAACGCGCGACGATTGCCTGCCCGGTCGAAATGCCGCCCAGAATGCCGCCGGCGTGATTGGAGAGGAAATGCGGCTTGCCATCGGCGCCGGTGCGCATTTCGTCGGCATTTTCTTCGCCCGAAAAAGCGGCGGACGCAAAACCTGCACCGATTTCAACGCCCTTCACCGCGTTGATGCTCATCAAGGCGGCAGCAATGTCCTGGTCGAGCTTGCCGTAGAGCGGGGCGCCGAGTCCGGCGGGCACGCCTTCGGCAACCACCTCCACGATGGCGCCGCAGGACGAGCCGTTCTTGCGCACCTCGTCGAGATAGGCGGTCCACCGCTCCACCGCGCCAGCATCCGGGCAGAAGAACGGATTGCGGTCCGCCTCGTCCCAATCCCACCGGGCGCGCTCGATCTTCTCCGTGCCCATCTGGATCATCGCCCCGCGGATGGTGACGCCCGGCAGCACCTTGCGCGCCACGGCCCCCGCCGCCACCCGCATCGCGGTTTCCCGCGCCGACGAACGCCCGCCGCCGCGATAGTCGCGGATGCCGTACTTTGTAAGATAGGTGAAATCGGCGTGGCCAGGCCGGAACTTGTCCTTGATCTCCGAGTAGTCCTTGGAACGCTGGTCCTCGTTCTCGATCTGAAGCGCAATCGGCGTACCCGTCGTGACCTGCACGCCGGCCTCATCCGGAAACACGCCCGAGAGGATTTTCACCCGGTCGCCCTCCTGCCGCTGCGTCGTGAAACGCGATTGCCCTGGCCGGCGCTTGTCGAGATAGGGCTGGATGTCCGCCTCGGTCAGCGGAATAAGCGGCGGGCAGCCGTCGATCACACAGCCGATGGCGGGCCCATGGCTCTCACCCCAGGTGGTGACGCGGAATAGATGGCCGAAGGTGTTGTGGGACATCTCGATTACCTCGACGGTTCGGCGGTGGCATTCGAGGCGCCGGACAGCGCGATGAACTGGGGGAATCTCCTCTCACCCTGTTCCTCTCCCCATGGGAGAGGGAACCCTCGAACTAGCCGCAGCGGAATTTCCGGCGTTCCCTCTCCCATAGGGAGAGGGACAGGGTGAGGGGTTGAACCGCTTATTATGTTCGGCATCGGTGCGGCCCTGTCAAAGCCAGGTAAGTTTGTAAACGCTGCCGCCCATCGGGCCGCCAGAGCGCGGGTCGTCATTTTCAATCAACATGATCTTATCCTGCGGCACGTCAAGTTGCACTTGCTCGGCCGGCGATAGCTTCAGGATATGCGCACGCAGGCTGCGGCTGATACCGCCGTGCGAAACAGCGACGGTGTCCCGCGTCACGCTTTCGAGCCACGATACCGCGCGGGCGGATAGATCGCGGACGCACTCCCCGCCGCCAGGCGCGACGTTCCATACATCGGCCTGCTGGCGCGCATAACCCTCCGGATCGCGCTCCCGCACCTCGGCCATGGTCAGGCCGGACCAGGCGCCGAAGTCGATCTCGCGCAGCCGGGCATCGGTGCGGTAGGCGCCCGGTTCCAGGCCCATCGCTTCGCGCACGATTTCCATGGTCTGGCAGGCGCGGGCGAGCGGACTTGCTACGAAATCGATGCGCGGCTTATCCGCGATCAGTTCGTTCAAGAGGCCGCCATTGCGCTTGGCCTGCTCGCGGCCCAGCGCATTGATAGGCGTATCCGTAATGCCCTGGAGGCGCTTGCCCACGTTGTAGTCGGTCTTGCCATGCCTCACAAAATAGATCGCCGCCACGTTCCGCTTCCCGCTGAGCCCAACAAACTATGCCCGTCTGCGCCTTTAGGGGCTTCCGGGAGCTTTTTTGTCAACCTGTCTTCGTGCGGTCGAGCCGCTTTTCGATGGGGTTTCCGCCCGGCTGAGCTGTGGGCCTATTCGCGCGGCCTTGCCGAATCGGAGGAATTGCAGCCGCTGGATCTGGTGCTGTTTAGCGGAATTCACCGGGCATCCGGAATATGCCTGCTGTACCGGCGCGAAAAGGCCGTTCAGGCGGTGAGCTTAGCTTGAGGGGGGATTAGAAGGAAGGAAAGTGAGAGACGAAGCCAGTTGGCTTACGGGGGGGGGCCATGCAGGAGGCTCCGTCTCTCAGGGGCAACTTATCGCGGGTTTACCGATCCCTTTTACGCAACAACACTAAACGCAACTCACTAACAACCGGTTACTCTTACGCGCTGTACCGCAGATTACGCAGGCGTCACGCAATACCGGCCACACGCCTCCTAATATTCCACAGACGCAACAGCATAAACTCGAACAAACCAACTCGAACAACTTAACTGAAACGCAACTCTACGCCTACTTACCCAACGCTACGCTACCGCTGCCCTCTACGTTCACAAGAAGCGCTCCGTTCTGGGGCGGGGGGCGATCCGGAGGTTCGCGTCCTGTGATGTGATATATATGACCCGGCGTTTGGACGAAAATAAGGCCTAATAGAGAAAAATGCTTGACGTGTGATTTTTCCACATCTCAACAAATCCGCACGCTTCGTCCGCAGGGCCGCCTGCCTCGCACATGCGAGGTCGATTTTATTTCCAAAAAACAATATCTTATACATTCCTCCCCGGAAGAAGGAATGGCGTGCGCGCAATCGCTGCGGCAGCGGAGGCATCACGTTAGAGTGAAGCGGCAGGCCTTCGGATCAGCTCTTGCGGAAGACAAGGGAGGCGCCGCCCCCGGTGAGCGCGGCGAGGATTACGGCAGCGATTCCATAAAGCCAGGGGAAATCGATTGCGGCCGCCGACAGCTCGTGCTCGATTCCGACCTTCGATAGCTGGATATCGGAACCGGTTTCGCCCACGATTTTGCCGCTCTGGTAAATGTAGAACTGGGCGTGGTACGTGCCGGGGCCAGCGGAGGCGGGAAGGTAGATGTGCGTGCGGAAAAGCCTGGACCCCAGGAACTCGACCGCGCCTTCGCTTTTCTCCAGGAACAGGCCGCTCGCTTGCTTGAGCCGGATCAACGCCTTCTGGAATTCCTCCGGCGCCGCCTCATCGCCGCGGCCGGGGCGTACGGCAAGCGCCAGCGCGTCGAGCCCTATGCCGTGAGCTTTGCGCTCTTCGATAGGCGCAATCCCGGCTGCGGGCCTGGTGGAAACCACCGCGTAGTAGTTCGGAATGCCCGCGAAGGTAAGGCTATCGGAGTTGATCCAAAAGCCTGCATGCGGCTCCTTTTTCCAGACAGTGACCGGCTTCACCGGCCCCTGGATGGTCACGGCGACATCGATTGGGGCACCGCGCAGCTTCTCGCGGTCGATGGAGCCGAAAAGCACGATGCTGGAGCCGTTATACCCAGGCTCGATGTAGAAATAATTCTCCGACGCACCGGCATCGATCGAATTGGAAACCGCCGCACCGGCGGGCATGGCCCGGCCCGCGTCCGGTGCGAGCCAAAGCGCAAGGCAGCAGGCGAAGAACGGCAGCCAGTTCCGCATCCTCATGCCCCGCCGCGGCTCAAACTATAAACTTCGGCCGGCCAGAACAGCCCAGCCAGCAGCCGCAAGCCCACGCCCAGCACCAGAATGGCGAGCAAAAGGCGAAGCTGCTCGGCGCGCAGCCGCTGCCCGGCCGCAGCCCCCGCATGGGCGCCCAGAACGCCGCCCGCCATCAGCATCAGCGCCAGCACGATATCGACGGTGTGGTTCCACGCCGCCTGCAGCACGGTGGTAATGGCGCTCACGAAAATGACCTGAAACAGCGACGTGCCGATTGCAAGGCTCGTGGGCACCCGCAGCACATAGATCAAGATTGGAACCATGACGAAGCCGCCGCCCACGCCCATCACACCGGATAGCAACCCCACCAGGACGCCGAGCCCGATTGGCGGCAGCGCACTGATATAGAGCTTCGACGCCTTGAAGCGCGTCCGGAACGGGAGAGCGTGTACCCAGCCGCGCTGCCCCTTGCGGCGCGCGCTTGCGGGCTTCCCCCGCTGCCGATTCGCAACCGCCCCCAGGCTCTCGACGAACATAATCCCGCCAACGACGCTCATGAACACGACATAGAGCAAGGAGACAACGAGATCGAACTGCCCCGCCTGCCTGAGCAGCTTCACGATATGCACGCCGGCAAGCGAGCCCGCGGCACCCCCAACAAGGAGATAGAGCCCGAGCTTAATGTCCACGTTGTTGCGGCGGTATTGCGCAATCGTGCCGGTAATCGAGGAGGCGATGAGCGGGTTGGCGCCGGTGGCGACAGCCACGGCACTTGGCACGCCCGCAAAGATCAGCAGCGGCGTCATGAGGAATCCGCCGCCCACGCCGAACATTCCGGACAAGAAACCCACAATCCCGCCCAGCGCCAGCATAAGCAAGGCGTTTACAGGCATGTCCGCGATGGGTAAGTAAACGTGCATCGAACCGGGAAGCGTGGGCTGCGGCGCTAGGTTGCGCCGTTTCTAGCCCGCCGCTTCCTGGCCGTCACGTAAAAACCCATCAACGCATTCGCATTCGATGGCAGCAATATGCACATATATCCGATTTTCCGGGCCTGCGGCTTGCGCCAGCGCTCCCGCTCCCCACGGACCGGAGCGATGCAAAAAATCGTATGCAATGCTTACCGGTTAGCGGTATCATAAGGCACTATGACAGCCGGCAGTGAAAAACGCAGGCCCATGGGGTGGCGGATAGCGAGAGCGATAGTCCGGCGAACGCTTGGCATCTTCATCTTTTTCGCAATTGCGCTGACGGGCGGCTTTTTCGCGTTCGCCCATTGGGTAAGTGTAATGCCGGCAGGATCCGGGGGCACAGCCGACGGCATCGTGGTGTTGACCGGCGACGAGGACAGGATTTCCGAAGCCGTCCGCCTTCTGGCCCAAGGCAAGGCCGGCCGGCTGCTCATATCGGGCGTCTACAAGCGCACCGGCCCCACACAGATCATCAGCATGAACGGCACCGGCCCCGACGAGGCCTCGCTGTTCAACTGCTGCGTCGACCTGGGCAAGCACGCGGCCAACACAGAGGATAACGCATCCGAAGCAAGCGCGTGGGCCCGGAAGCTCGGCTTCCGCTCGCTCATCGTCGTGACGTCCACTTACCACATGCCAAGAACCCTCATGGAATTGAAGCAGTCGATGCCCGAAGCCGGCCTTATTCCTTATCCGGTAAAATCGCCGCGGATGGAGACCGAATGGTGGAACGATTCCAAAACGACCTGGGTTCTTTGCAAGGAATATCTGAAATTCGTAACGGCGTCGGCCCGTTACGCTGCTAACATGTTCGCCCCCTCTCCCAGCAACGTAAAGCAGTCGAGCCAGTGGACGATCAATGCACGCATGGACTAAGGCCGCGCTCTACGTACGGTCGGCGCTCTTCTATCCCGTACTTTATATAAATTGGGCTGTGTTTCTGATCCTCGGCAGCTGGCTGCTCTGGGCACCGCGCAGCTGGGCCATGGCGGGACTCGCCGTACATGGGCGCGTCACGGTCTGGCTGATGCGCGTCATATGCGGGACGAAGTTGGAGGTCAGGGGCCACGAGAAGCTGCTTCCTGGCCCGGTCCTCGTGGCGGCCAAACACCAGGCGACCTGGGACACCTTCGCGCTCATTCCGCTCATGCGCGACCCGGCATTCGTATTCAAGGCCGAACTTCTCTCCATCCCGCTCTACGGCCGGTTCTGCCGGAAATTCGAACTGATTCCCGTACAGCGCGAGCAGGGGCCGGCAGCGTTGCGGCAGATGGCGCGCGAGGCCCGCACGCGCGCCGGGCAGGGCCGCGAAATACTGATCTTCCCTGAAGGAACGCGCAAAACTCCGGGCACTCCTCCAGCCTACAAACCGGGCATCGCCTTGCTCTATCACGACCTCAATCTTCCCGTCTGCCCGCTGGCACTGAATTCCGGCGTCTTCTGGCCACGCCGCTCCTTCCTGCGCTACCCCGGAACGATTGTGGCTGAGTTCCTCGATCCGATCCCGGCGGGCCTGCCCCGGCAGGAGTTCATGACGCGCCTGGAGCAGGCAATCGAGGGGGCTTCGGACCGGCTGCTTGCGGAAGCCAGGCAGGAGCTTGAGGATATGGGATACGAAGCGCCCGCTCCCCTGGAAGCGGCAGACGCGGTGCCGACCCGTTAGCGCCCGGTGGCGCATTGGATCGTCCCGGCAGCCAACCGCGGTGGAAGCAACCGCCGCCCCGGCATCAGCTTTCCTCAAGCGAGCCGATGTGATGCTGAGCGTATAGTTCCTGCCCAAGCCTGGCGATCAGATCGAGCTGCGTTTCCAGAAAGTCGATGTGCGCTTCCTCATCGTGAATGAGCCCCTCGAACAGATCGCGCGAGACATAGTCCCGGACGGCGTGGCAATGGGTGGCCGCCTCTTCGTAAAGCTGGCGCGCCTCCATTTCGGTTTGCAGGTCGTTTTCGATGACCGCCTTCACCGTTTGCCCGATGCGGAGCCGGTCCAGCGTCTGCATGTTCGGTGAGCCGTCGAGGAACAGAACGCGCGCGATAAGCTTGTCGGAGTGCTCCATTTCTTCGATGGACTCCTTGCGCCATTTCTTGGCCAGCGCCTTGTAACCCCAGTTGTCCAGCAGGCGGTAATGCAGCCAGTACTGATTGACGGCGGTCAACTCATGCCGCAGCGCATCGTTGAGATATTCTATGACCTTGGGTTCGCCTTGCATTGTGCCTTCTCCCTATGGCGCCTCGCCTGACCGTCCCCGTTCGAAGATGCTCCACGGTGCCCGTGCCCTCGCACAGGCGCAACCGGCCGCCTGCAAGTTCACCGGGTGCTGTTCAATTTTACGCCGTTCACGGCGGCAGCGGCGGTCACACCCTGTCACGTTCCGGTTACCTGGGGGCGCGAGGCGTAAAACTTTCTGACGGCATGTTTTTTGCCGCAGCCGCTGTCATTCAGCGCGTCGCGAATTACATTTATGCGCAGGCTGTCCCCGAGTTATCCACAACCGGGCTTGACGGATCGATACAAAAAGAGAACGTTAAGCGGACACAGACAGAACACACTTGACCGGGCCGGGATGCTGATTCAAGTTTCGCAGCAGATTTGGGAAACCAAATACCGTTTTGAGCCTCCCGGCGAGCAAGCCGAGCGGTCGATCGACGAGACGTGGGCGCGTGTTGCCGCCGCCGCCGCATCGGCCGAACAGCCCGCCAATCGCGAAGCCTGGCAGAAGCGCTTCTGCGGCGCGCTTTCGGGCTTCGCCTTCATCCCCGCCGGCCGGGTGCTGGCCGGGGCCGGAACCGGGCGCGCCGTCACACTGTTCAACTGCTTCGTCATGGGCGAAATCGGCGACGACATGGGCTCGATCTTCGCGCACGTCCGCGAGGCAGCCCTGACGCTGCAGCAAGGCGGCGGCATCGGGCACGACTTCTCAACGCTCCGGCCCCGGGGCGCGCTCGTGCATGGCGTTGGTGCCGATGCGTCGGGCCCCGTGAGCTTCATGGAAGTCTGGGACGCGATGTGCAAGACGATCATGTCCGCCGGCTCCCGCCGGGGCGCCATGATGGGCACCTTGCGCTGCGATCATCCTGATATCGAAGCGTTCGTCGAGGCGAAGGCCGATCCGCAAAAGCTCAGGAATTTCAACCTGTCGGTGCTCGTAACCGATGCCTTCATGGAGGCGGTGAGGGCGGACGCGGAATGGCCGCTCGTATTCGGCGGCGAGGTCTTCCGCACGTTAAGCGCGCGCGGGCTTTGGCATAAGATCATGCGCAGCGCCTACGATTTCGCCGAGCCCGGCGTGATCTTTATCGACCGGGTGAATGCGCTTAACAATCTGGATTACTGCGAGAAAATCGCCTCCACCAATCCTTGCGGAGAGCAGCCGCTGCCCCCTTACGGCGCCTGCCTGCTGGGCTCGATCAATCTCGCGGCGCTGATCGGGGAGCCGTTCACGCCAGAGGCAAAGCTCGATGCCGCGCGGCTCGAAGCCCTTGTGCCAACGGCGGTCAGGCTGCTCGACAACATTATAGACGTTTCGCGCTACCCGCTGCCGCCCCAGGAGAAGGAAGCCAAGGCCAAGCGGCGTATGGGGCTCGGCGTGACGGGCCTTGCGGACGCACTGATCATGTGCGGCAAGCATTACGGCTCCGAAGAGGGGCGCAATCTGGCAAGCGCCTGGATGGAGAAGATTGCGCACGCCGCCTACGCCGCAAGCGTGGAACTCGCGAAGGAAAAAGGCGCATTCCCGCTTTTCGATGCGGCCGGATTCCTGAAACGGCCGTTCCCAAGCTCGCTGCCGAAGGCTTTACGGGAGGCAATCGGAAAGCACGGCATCAGAAACGGCGTGCTGACCTCGATTGCGCCGACCGGTACAATTTCGCTCCTGGCAGGCAACGTGTCGAGCGGCATCGAGCCTGTGTATGGCTTCGAATACCGCCGCCGCATCCTGGCCCCGGACGGCACCCCCACCTACCAAACGGTCGAGGACTACGCCGTCCGGCTTTTCCGGGAAAAACACGCAGAGGCCCCGCTCCCGGACACGTTCGTGACGGCGCATGCACTTTCGCCGCAGCAGCATGTGCTCATGCAGGCTGCCCTCCAGCGCTATGTCGATGCCTCGATTTCCAAGACCGTGAATTGCCCCGAAGCCATGCCATTCGAGGAATTCGAAGCGCTCTACCTCGATGCCTACCGCCTGGGTCTCAAGGGCTGTACCGCCTACCGGCCGAACCCGGTTACCGGGGAAGTCCTGTCGCCCGCGGTTCCCGCGGCCGCTCCCCCCTCGCAGCCGGCACTTCCGCTGCCGCTTGCCTCCCCGCCTCCCGCCAGGGACGAAGTCCTCACCGGCTTCACCTACAAACTCAAATGGCCCGGCTCCGATCACGCCATCTATGTGACCCTCAACGACACCTTCGAGGACGGCCGGCGCCGCCCGTTCGAGATCTTCATCAACTCCAAGAACCTGGAGCATTACGCCTGGACGGTGGCACTCACCCGCATGATCAGCGCGATTTTCCGGCGCGGCGGCGACATTTCTTTCGTCGTCGAGGAACTCAAGGCCGTGTTCGATCCAAGGGGCGGCGCCTGGATGAACGGCAGATACGTCCCGAGCCTGCTCGCCGCCATCGGAGACATCATCGAGCAGCATCTCGTCCACATCGGGTTCAGGGATGCTGGCGGCGGCCAGGCAAGCGGAAATCTACTTGCCGGTGTCAGGAAAAGCGGTACAGAAATAGCAGCCGCAGACGCGCGTCTTTTCTGCCCGCGCTGCAGCTCGCCGGGCATGGTTTTCCAGGAAGGCTGCCGCGTCTGCCGCAACTGCGGATTCTCCACCTGCGGGTAGGCTGCGCTGTTCGACCTAAGGCCGGTTGCCCCACAGGCCAGCTATCACCATAATGACCCGGAATTTTCTAACTTTGGGAGGATATAGATGACGGTAAAGACTTATCCGGTTCCTGAGGGCTGGGCGTCCTCTGCCTACGCGAACGAAGAAAAATACCGCGCGATGTACGAGCAGAGCATCCAGGACCCGAATGGATTCTGGGGACGGGAGGCAACCCGGATCGACTGGATCAAGCCTTTCACCAAGGTCAAGGACACCTCGTTCGATCCGCACAACCTTTCCATCAAATGGTTCGAGGACGGCACGCTGAACGTCAGCGCGAACTGCATAGACCGGCATCTCGAAAAACGCGGCGATCAGGTTGCCATCATCTGGGAAGGCGACGACCCGGAAATGGACCAGAAGATCACCTACCGCCAGCTCCACGAGCGCGTGAGCCGGTTCGCCAACGTGCTCAAGAAGCACGGCGTTAAAAAGGGCGACCGGGTAACGATCTACCTCCCGATGATTCCCGAGGCCACCTACGCCATGCTCGCCTGCGCGCGCGTGGGCGCGATCCATTCGGTGGTGTTCGGCGGCTTCTCGCCGGACAGCCTGGCCAGCCGCATTATCGACTGCGATTCGACCGTCGTCATCACCGCCGACGAGGGCATCCGCGGCGGCCGCAAGGTGCCGCTCAAGGCCAACACCGACAAGGCGCTTGAAAAATGCCCGACGGTGGAGCGCGTGCTCGTCGTCAAGCGCACCAACAGCACCGTCAACTGGAAAGCCGGCCGCGATTACTGGCTCGGCGAGGAAATGCTGAGCGTTTCCGCCGATTGCCCGCCGGAAGAGATGAGCGCGGAAGATCCGCTGTTTATCCTCTACACCTCCGGTTCGACGGGCCAGCCCAAAGGCGTGCTGCACACATCGGGCGGCTACCTCGTCTATGCCGCGCTGACGCACCAATACGTCTTCGACTACAAGGAAGGCGATATCTACTGGTGCACCGCAGACGTGGGCTGGGTCACGGGCCACAGCTACATCGTCTACGGGCCGCTCGCCAATGGCGCCACCACGCTGATGTTCGAAGGCGTGCCAAACTATCCGAGCGCCTCGCGGTTCTGGGACGTCGTCGACAAGCACCGGGTGAACACCTTCTACACCGCCCCCACAGCCATCCGCGCCCTGATGGGGGCTGGCGAAGGACACGTCAAAAAGACCAGCCGCACGTCGCTCAAGCTGCTCGGCAGCGTCGGCGAGCCGATCAACCCCGAAGCCTGGGAGTGGTACTACCATGTCGTGGGCGAGGACCGCTGCCCCATCGTCGACACCTGGTGGCAGACCGAAACCGGCGGCATCCTGATCACCCCGCTGCCGGGCGCCACGGCACTCAAGCCCGGTTCCGCGACGCGGCCATTCTTCGGCGTGCAGCCAGCCCTCGTATCGCCCGAGGGACAACCCTTTGAAGGTCCGGGCGAAGGCAATCTTGTGATTACGGATTCTTGGCCCGGCCAGATGCGCACGGTGTACCGCGACCATCAGCGGTTCGTGCAAACCTACTTTTCCACCTATCCCGGCACCTATTTCACAGGCGACGGCTGCCGCCGCGACGAGGACGGGTATTACTGGATCACCGGCCGCGTCGACGACGTGATCAACGTTGCCGGTCACCGCATGGGCACGGCCGAAGTCGAATTGGCCCTGGTCGCGCACCCCAAGGTCGCCGAAGCCGCCTGCGTCGGCTACCCGCACAGCCTCAAGGGCCAGGGCATCTACGTCTATGTGACGCTCATGACCGGTATCGAACCCACCGAGGAGCTGCGGAGCGAACTCAAGAACTGGGTGCGCCAGGAAATCGGGCCAATCGCAACGCCCGACCTGATCCAGTGGGCGCCCGGCCTGCCCAAGACACGGTCCGGCAAGATCATGCGCCGCATCCTGCGCAAGATCGCCGAGGACGATTTCTCCAATCTCGGCGATACCTCGACACTGGCCGAGCCTGGCGTCGTCACCGATCTGATCGACAACCGGATGAACCGCCCAGCCTAAGCGATAGCAGCCCGGCTTCGGCCGGGCAGCACACATCGCCGGCCTGCTTCACGATCTCCCCTAAGGGAATCGGGCAGGCCGTTAGCTTTGATAACACTAACTAATTCGATAGGCCGCTCACGGAGCGGCCTGTTGCCTTAGGGGCACGCTGGCCCGCAGAGCGAGGCCGCTTTCAGGCCAAGGGCATGACATCTCCCCGCGAATCAGAAGTCTAGTATCTGTTAATAGTAATTTAATAGGAACGACGCGATGACCGAGCAGACCGTAACGCAGGCCGCCATCGACAAAGCCGGGCTTGGCTTCAACAGCCACCTGCTTAAGCCGGTGATGGAAGGCAATACGCTCGAAAGCGATGACGTTTGCAGTTTTCTCGCTGGAAGGCTTTCTACTGAAGAAGAAGACGATGAGCGGAACACCGACCGCTGGTGGGTTGGTTTTCCGGTTAGCTAACGCAGCCGTTATTCTTATAGTTTGAGAGCGTCCGGCGGGAAAAAGCAGTTTTCCCGCTTTTCCTTTTTCAGATCGTGCACTAATGTGCGCCAAATGCTGGCAGCCATTTCCCAACGCGCCAGTTCCCTCCATTAGCAACGCAGGTTAAAATGCGTCCCTCGAAACGGCAGCCGGGCGACTTGCGCCCTGTCAGCTTCCAGCGCGCTTTCTCGCTTCACGCCGAAGGCTCTTGCCTCATCAAGTTCGGCAACACGCACGTGCTTTGCACGGCAAGCCTCGAAGAGCGGGTTCCGCCGTGGCTCAAGGGCCAGGGCCGGGGCTGGATCACGGCCGAATACGGCATGCTGCCGCGCGCCACCTCCGATCGCACCCGCCGTGAAGCATCGTCCGGGCACCAGTCGGGGCGCAGCCAGGAAATCCAGCGCCTGATCGGCCGGTCGTTGCGCGCAGTCGTGGACCTCCACGCGCTGGGCGAACGCCAGATTATGATAGACTGCGATGTCCTGCAGGCGGACGGCGGCACGCGCACTGCTGCGATCACCGGAGCCTGGGTCGCCCTTCACGATTGTTTCCAGTGGATGCGCGCCCGGGACATGATCAAGAATAATGTGCTGAAGGATCAGGTGGCGGCCGTCTCGTGCGGCATCTACAAGGGCACACCAGTGCTCGACCTGGACTATCCCGAGGATTCGGACGCCGAAGCCGACGCGAATTTCGTGTTCACTGGCAAGGGCCTGATCGTCGAGGTGCAGGCCACGGCGGAGAAGGCCGCGTTTTCCGAGGAGCGCATGGCGGAATTGATGGAGCTTGCCAAGAAGGGCATCGCCGAACTCGTCAACCTACAAAAGCTGACTGTTCTTTGAGCCGTGCCCCCGCATGAATTTACGGCTCAACCGCGGCGCCAGCCTGGCCCTCGCCTCGCACAATCAGGGCAAGCTTCGCGAATTCCGCGACTTGCTCCATCCCTACGGGATCAAGGTTCTTTCATCCGGGGAGCTTGGCGTTCCCGAGCCGGTCGAAGACGGCGAGACTTTTGAAGAAAATGCGCGGCTCAAGGCGGTGATCACTGCTTTCGCTTCCGGTATGCCGGCCCTAGCCGACAATTCGGGCCTTGCGGTCGAGGCTCTGGGCGGCGCACCCGGCATTCACTCCGCCAGATGGGCCGGAGAGCCACGCGATTTTTACGCTGCGATGGCCAAGGTCGAGGAGCAACTGCAAGCCAAGGGCGCGTCTACCCCAGACCAGCTCCGCGCCAAGTTCGTTTGCGTGCTCTGCCTTGCAAATCCGATGGGCGTAGCCCAGTTCTTCGAGGGCACCGTTGAAGGCCATCTCGTCTGGCCCCCGCGCGGTGACAAAGGCTTCGGCTACGATCCGATTTTCGTTCCGGACGGATACAGCCAGACTTTCGGGGAGATGGACCCCGCGCAAAAGCATGCGATCTCGCACCGTGCCAACGCCTTCGCAGCCTTCCGGGCCGCCGTTCTCGACACAGATGGCACAAACGCCTGATGCCGGGCCGGCCGATTGCCCCGGTCTCGCAGTCTATATCCATTGGCCCTACTGCCTGTCCAAGTGCCCCTATTGCGACTTCAATTCCTATGCCAAGCAGTCGATTGGCGAGGAGGAATACCTAAAAGCTGCCGCCACCGAGCTCAGGTACTACGCCCAGCAAACCACCGGGCGGCCCGTTTCGAGCATCTTTTTTGGCGGCGGAACCCCCTCGCTCATGGCTCCGGCAACCGTCGAAGCTCTTCTCACCGAAGTCGCCTCCCTTTGGCCGGTGGATTCCGCATGCGAGATCACGCTGGAGGCCAATCCGTCGAGTGCCGAGGCAGGCCGCTTCGCCGGCTACCGCGAGGCCGGCGTGAACCGCGTTTCGCTGGGTGTGCAATCGTTCGATGACGCCGCACTTCGCTTCCTGGGCCGGATGCATAGCGCAGGCGAAGCCCGCCAGGCGCTCGGCCTTGCCGCGCGCCACTTCGAGCGCGTCACCTTCGACCTGATTTATGCCCTGCCCGGCCAAACGGCCGATGCATGGCGCCGGGAACTAAGTACAGCGCTGCCCCTGACGCAGGGACATCTATCGCTATACCAGCTGACCATCGAGCCCGAAACGCCCTTTTTCCACCGGCACCGGAGCGGCGGATTTCAACTTCCGGGCGGGGAATTCTCCGCGGACCTGTACGAACTCACTCAGGATCTCTGCGAAGCGGCTGGCCTGCCTGCCTACGAGGTGTCGAACCACGCGATCCCCGGCCAGGAAAGCCGCCACAACCTGACCTACTGGCGTTACGGCGACTACATCGGTGTAGGCCCCGGCGCGCACGGCCGCATTGGCACAGGCAAAACCAAAATCGCAACGGCAGCAATCAAGACCACCGCGTCCTGGGCCGCCCAGGTCTTCGAACGCGGCCATGGCGCAGCGGAGATGTGCGAGCTTGGCTCATGGGAGCAGGCCGAAGAAACACTGCTCATGGGCTTGCGCCTGAGCGAGGGGCTGGACATCGAGGCATTGCAACGCAGAACCGGCCATCTCCTTAAGGCGGCGGAGCTGGCCGCCCTTCAGGAAGAGGGTTTGCTGTATCGGGCAGGCAACCGCATTCGCGCCACAGCGAAGGGCAGGCTCGTATTGAACGCGGTTATCGAAACACTTGCCGCAGGGTTGACGGGGGATACGCCGACGATTGGTTAGGTGTATATTTTCAGATTCCCGTGGACTCGTCTTCGGCCTGGAAGCCTTGGAATGCCCAGCGCGTAGCCAAGCCAAATAGCAGAAGCGCTATCGGCGGTGCGATCAGGATAACCGGTGCGACCGCCAATTGCGGAGTAGGCGCCTCGCCGAGAAGGAACTGGATCACGAACAGAATGACCCAGCCCATCATCCATGCGATGGACGCAAGTATCCAAAGGCGGAACATTCCGCGGCGCCAGTTGATGGGTGCGGACTTCTCTTTATGAGCGTTGAACAGGCGGTTCTGCATGGAGGCGGTTCCTGATTTTGCGGTCCTTCAGCCGTTGCCAACGGCACTCGGCCGCGAATTTGTACAAAAGCTTCCGGAAGCGCAAGAGGCTTACGCTCACGCCCCCTGAGGACGGTCGCGCGGCTGATTTGCGCTTAAGCTTAAAATTGCGCATCCGATGCGGCGAACGCCGCAGGTGCAGGCTCTATAACCTGATTGCCGTATTTTTGCACTTCCATGATAGCCAGGCCACGTTCCGACGTACCGTCGGGCCGCAGCCGGAAAAGGCCATCGATGCCTTGGAATCCGCTCTGCCGCGTAAGTTCGCTTGCGACGAACCGCTGAGTGGGCGGATTGTTCGAAAGCGAAATGGCGAGGCTAACCGCATCGTAAGCCAGGCTCGCAAGACGCGGCGGCGCGTCGCCATAGGTTTCGACGTACCGGCGCGTAAAGCCTTGCCAGCCTTTGGGATCGGGCGCGGCAAACCAGCCTCCAAGCATGGCGGGTTCCTTGCCCGCGCCTGGATAGTCCCACCCCGACAGCCCCATGAGCTTCACATTTTTGGTGTCCATCTCATAATAGGGGAAGAGCGGAGCAAGCGATGGCAGCGTATCGCCGCCGGCTGGAATGAAAATGGCGTCGATCTGCGCTGGCGGCGCCGGCCCGTCCTTCGTGTCCTTCTTGGCCAGCACCGACATCTCCTTGACCGGCGGAAGCATACCGTTCGCATCGGCCGGGAAGGTCTTGGTCATCACAACCTGGCCATGGTTGTCCTGAACCGCGCGCTGAAAGGCCTGCTCGACAAGGCGGCCATAGTCGTTCTGAGGAAAGAGAGCCGCAAAGCGCGTCTTGCCCTTCGAAACGGCGTAGGAAATCATGCGCGGCACATCGGCGCCCGCGACAAAGCTCAATAGATAGACGCCGTTGCCCGCAACGTTTCTGTCGCTCGAAAATGCTAGCACCGGCACATTGGCGGCTTGAGCGATGGGGGCGACCGCAGAAACCTCGTTGGCAAACAGCGGCCCGACGATCAGCTCCGCGCCGTCCTTGACCGCGTCCTGGGCGGCTTGGCGCGCTCCGTCCGCGTTACCGTGTGTGTCTTTCGGGATAAGCTGTATATTGGGCTTGTCGAAATCGAACAGAGCAAGCTCTCCGGCCTGCTTCATCGCCTTGGCAACCGGCCCGGCATTGGCGTTGCCCGTAAGGGGCAATAGCAGGGCCACCTTCACAGTCTGACCTGCAGGAACGCCATGCGGCGCGCCGCCTGGACCGTTTGCAAGGCCGGTACCGGCGCCCCCGAGCCCGCCCACCGCGCATGCGGCCAAACCGAGGCAGACCAGAACCGCCATTACGCTCGGAAACAGGCGATTGCGCGCCCGATCATGTTGAAACGGTATCGTCATTGAGCGAGTATCAGCTTCCCGTTAACCAGCGCCGGTTGCGCTGCAACCGGTTTCCCGCTACCGGCGGCGCGCACATCTTGCAAGCGCCGCTGCCGGCAAGCAACCTCTTTCGCAACTATGGCTGATTGGTGATGTCCGTGCGGCACTTCTCAAAAAATTCAAAGCCGGCTGCCGCGGAGGCAGCACAGGGCGAAACCGCGAATCACGCCGTCGAGGCTGCGCTCGCGGCTGGAGTGAGCCGCCAGATCGAAAAGCTGGCGGCAGCCCCGCTAGCACCCGGCCTCTATATTGTGTCGACGCCCATCGGCAATCTCGCGGACATCTCTCTACGCGCGCTTTTCGTTCTGGCATCGGCGGACGCGGTGTTCTGCGAGGACACCCGGCACAGCCGCAAGCTGCTGTCTGCCTATGGCATCGGCCGCAAGCTCGATGCCTATCACGATTTCAGCAAAGAGCACGACCGCACCCGCATCCTTGCAATGCTCAAGGAAGGCAGGAGCGTCGCACTGATTTCAGATGCCGGCACGCCATTGGTCGCCGACCCCGGTTTCAAGCTGGTGCGGGCGGCTATCGAAGAAGGCGCCAGCATATTCGCAATCCCGGGTCCCTCGGCCATCCTGGCTGCGCTTGTGACGGCGGGCCTGCCAACGGACCGGTTTCACTTCGGCGGTTTTCTGCCGCCCAAGGATGCCGCCCGCCGCAATGAACTCGAAGCCGCCCGCGCCATTCCTGGCACGCTGATCTTCTACGAAAGCGGCTCCCGCCTTGAGGGAACCGCTGCGGCGCTGAAAGAGGTATTCCCCGGCCGCCCCATCGTAATCGCGCGCGAACTGACCAAACTCTTCGAAACGATCCTGAGAGGAACGCCCAGCGAAATCTTAAGCGAAATCCACGATGCCCCGCCCGCTGGAGAGTTCGTCATCCTCATCGGCCCTGGAGAGCAGACGCCGCCGGCCAGCGAAGATATCGAACACGCACTGCAAAACGCGATGCGGCGGATGAGCTTGAAGGAGGCTGTTGAAGAAGTCGCGAAGGGACTGGGAGTTGGGCGCAAGCAGGTGTACAATCTGGCGTTGCAGATGAAGGGCAAAAGCGATGAGCGTGCGAAATAGTTCGAGGTTCCAAAGGCCCACCGCCTATGCAACCGGAATGACAGCGGAAGGCTGGGCAAAAGGGCTTCTCGAAAGCAAGGATTATCGCATCCTGGCTCAGCGCTACAGAACCAAAGGCGGCGAAATCGATCTCGTTGCAATGCGCGGCGGCCACCTCGCCTTTGTCGAAGTGAAACGGCGGAAAACCGAGGAGGATGCGGCCTACGCCATCGAACCTAGGCAACAGGCGCGGATCGCCGTAGCTGCAGAGGTGTTTTTGGGCGAGCACTCGGATCTGCCGTATTGCACCGCGAGTTTCGACGCCATTCTCGTTACACCGAACCGCTGCTGTGTTCACATCGAGCAAGCCTTTCTTGCGTAATTCGGCAAGTGCCCTAATGTCCCTCCGGCAAAACCGGGAGGCTAGCGCATGCGGCTGAAAACTGGGGTCCAGATGGACCCGATCGAGCGCATCAATATCGGCGGCGATTCGACCTTCGCGCTTATGCTGGAAGCGCAGAAGCGCCAGCACAGCATATTCTACTACACGCCCGAAAAGCTGTTCATGCGCGACGGCCGCGTCCTTGCCGAAGGTCACGAACTCCGCGTCGACGATGTGCATGGGGCGCATTTCGAACTGGGGGCTGCCCAGACGCTAGCGCTGGAAGAGTTGGATGTGGTCCACCTTCGCCAAGACCCGCCCTTCGACATGGCCTACGTGACCACCACCCACATCCTCGACCATATTCATCCCAAGACGCTCGTGGTGAACGACCCCGCAAGCGTGCGCAACGCACCCGAAAAGCTTTTCGTCACGGAATTTCCCAGCCTGATGCCGCCGACTCTGATCACGCGCTCCTTCGAGAAGCTGAAGGAATTCCGCGCCGAGTTCGGCGACATCATCGTAAAGCCGCTTTACGGAAATGGCGGCGCCGCGGTGTTCCGGCTAAGCCCTGACGACACCAACGCCGGCTCGCTGGTCGAACTCTTCCAGACCGTATTCCGCGAGCCCTTCGTGGTTCAGCGCTACCTGCCGGAAGTGCGGGCGGGCGACAAGCGCATCATCCTTGTGGACGGCAAACCCGTTGGCGCCATCAACCGTGTGCCGGCCGCCAATGAAACGCGCTCGAACATGCACGTTGGCGGGCGGCCGGAAGCAACGGAGCTGACGCCGCGCGAACGGGAAATCTGCGACACCATTGGGCCGGAGCTGCGCCGGCGCGGGCTGATTTTCGTAGGGATCGACGTCATCGGCGATTACCTGACCGAAATCAACGTGACCTCGCCCACAGGCATCCGCGAGGTGAAGCGCTTCGGCGGTCCCGATATCGCGGCCCTGGTGTGGGATGTTGTGGAGGAGAAGATCGCAGCGCGATAATGTTCGCGTATTGTTCTTGATTTTTGCAAAATTGGCGATAATGTTTCCGTATCGGCAGTAGGTACGGGGAGTATGATGTTCGCGCAGGTGTCCACGGTAGCGTTTGAGGGCATCGACGCCAAGCAGGTCGACGTGCAGGTTCTTATCGCGCCCGGACTGCCTGCGTTTTCCATCGTAGGGCTCCCGGACAAGGCGGTAGCCGAGAGCCGTGAACGGGTGCGGGCTGCACTAACCGCCATTGGCCTCGGTCTGCCTGCAAAACGGATTACGGTCAATCTGGCCCCCGCCGACACCCCGAAGGAGGGAACGCATTACGACTTGCCGCTTGCGCTGGGCGTTATGGCTGCAGCAGGCGCGATCGATGCGGAGAAGCTTAGTGAATTCATCATCATCGGCGAGCTGGGACTGGATGGAAGCCTGGGGCCAATCGCCGGCGCCTTGCCTGCCGCGCTCGGCGCAAGCGCGCTTGGGAAAGGGCTGATCTGCCCGGCGGCTTGCGGGCCGGAGGCGGCGTGGGCGTCAGGCGAAATGGACATCGTGGCCCCGCCTCACCTGCTCACGCTTGTCAACCACCTGAAGGGCAGCGTTGCGATCCCCAGACCCAAGCCGCATCTGAAGCAAGACGCTGGGGCTACGTTCGACCTCAAGGACGTGCGGGGCCAGGAAAGCGCCAAGCGTGCGCTGGAAATTGCGGCGGCCGGCGGCCACCATATGCTGATGATCGGACCGCCAGGTGCTGGCAAATCCATGCTTGCCCAGCGCCTGCCAAGCATCCTGCCGCCGCTTGAGCCTCGCGAGATGCTCGAAGTTGCGATGATCCAGAGCATCGCTGGCAGCCTTGTCAACGGAAGCTTGACGGCCGAGCGGCCTTTCCGCTCGCCGCATCATTCTGCGAGCATGGCAGCGCTTGTCGGGGGCGGCGCGCGTCCAAAGCCCGGCGAAGTTGCCCTCGCCCATCATGGCGTGCTGTTCCTCGACGAGTTTCCGGAATTTCCGCCGCATGTGCTGGACGCGCTGCGCCAGCCTATCGAAAGCGGCGAGACAATTATTGCGCGCGTCAATCACCGCATCCGCTACCCCTCCCGCTTTCAGCTTGTCGCCGCCATGAACCCGTGCCGGTGCGGACATGCCTGGACGCCGGGCGTTACCTGCAGACTGGGGCCGCGATGCGAAGAAAGCTATAGGGGAAGGATTTCCGGCCCGCTTTGGGACCGGCTCGACATTCAGATCGCAGTTGCGCCAGTGAAGGCCACGGACTTGGCCCTGCCGCCATCGCGCGAGAACAGCGCCGATGTTGCGGGAAGGGTCCGCGCCGCGCGCGCCGTGCAATCGCAGCGTTATTCCATCACCGGCATCGAGGGCCTCACCACGAATGCACGATGCCCAGCCCCGCTTCTCGAAGAGTTCTGCCACCTCAATTTGGAGGGCCTGCGCCTTCTGGAAAAAGCCGCGGAAGCGAACGGGCTATCGGCCCGCGGCTATCACCGTACGCTACGGCTTGCGCGCACCATCGCAGACCTCGACGCAAGCCCAGGCATCCATGCACTGCATATTGCCGAAGCCCTGAGCCTTCGCGGCGACCGCGGGGGAGTCCGGCGCGCGGCGTAATCAAGAGCGGGCGCAGCCCGCAACCATGAGGATTTCCTGAAAGGCCTTTCCGGATGGCAAGGCCCGGCGAAAGTTGGACTCGATGCAGAAGCCCGCCCGTTCCGCGGCTTGGTGAAATCCGTCTGGCGATCTCAGTTGCACGGCCGGTCCAAGCTTTGCAAGCGAGGTGAACGGGCTTTGCGTAACAGCGGCGATATGCGGATGCGGGAGTTGCAAAATCGCGGCTATGGCAGCACCAGGCCGCGCAAGCCGCCGGATGAACGCCAAGCTAGCGCGCACATCGGCGAACTCGAAAATCAGGGCCGCGAAAATGAAATCCACGGGCTCGATCTGGCAATCGGCCGAGGCAATATCGCAGCAGGCAAGTTCCAGGAGCGGAAAGCTGTCCTGGTAGCGCCGCTTCGCCTCCGCGAGAAATGCGGGATTAATGTCGATGCCTACTACCCGCGGGACCTTCAGCGCCGCAAGGCGGCCGAAGCCGTTGCCGCCGGCGCACCCGATTACGGCAACGGACTGAGGCCTGTGCTCTCTTGCGAGCCGCTCCAGCGTACCGGCCAAATAGTCCGCCTGCCCGACCTCCGGCAGGGCCATGTGCCCTTCGTAGTCCGCAAGCGGAATTTCAAGCCACGGGTTCGCCTGGCTCATGGCAGCCTTATCGCGGCAGATCGGACCGCCCCATAAGCGCCTTGTCGATGGCGTGGGCGGCTTGCCGTCCTTCGCGGATCGCCCAAACCACAAGCGATTGCCCCCGGCGCATATCGCCCGCGGCAAACACCTTGGGCCGCGAGGTGCGATAATCCTGCTCGTCCGCCTTCACATTGCCGCGGCCATCGAGCTCAAGCCCAGCTGCGGAAATCATCCCCTCATGCACGGGCGAAACAAAGCCCATGGCGAGCAGCACCAAATCGGCCTCGATCTGGAATTCCGTCCCCTCGATGGGCTTCAGCTTGCTGTCGACGCGAACGCAATGCAGCGCCTTCACATGGCCGTTCTCATCGCCTTCGAAGCGCGTGGTCATCACGCTGAACTCACGTCCTGCCCCTTCGGCCTGGCTCGACGAAGTCCGCAGCTTCGAGGGCCAATGCGGCCAGCTCAGAAGCTTGTCCTCCTTCTCCGGCGGCTTGGGCATGATCTCGATCTGCACCACCGACGCCGCTCCCTGCCGGAACGACGTACCGATGCAGTCCGAACCGGTATCGCCGCCGCCTATGACGACCACACGCTTGCCCGTGGCCAGGATCGGCTCCGCATTGTCCAGCGGTTCGCCGGATACGCGCCGGTTCTGCTGCGGCAGAAACTTCATCGCCTGCTCGATGCCCTTGAGTTCCCGGCCGGGAACGGGCAAATCGCGTGACTTCTCGGACCCGCCGCAAAGCAGAACCGCGTCGCAACCCTTTTCGAGATCCTCGACGGAAAGCGTGACGCCCACATGCACGTTGCAATGGAAGGTGACGCCCTCCGCCTGCATCTGCGCAACACGCCGCTCGATGATATGCTTTTCGAGCTTAAAATCGGGGATGCCATAGCGCAGAAGCCCGCCCGGCATGGCGTTCTTCTCATAGACATGCACCTCGTGGCCAGCACGCGCGAGCTGCTGCGCCGCGGCAAGCCCGGACGGGCCAGAGCCCACAATCGCAATGCGCTTGCCCGTCTTCCTGGCAGCCGGCTCCGGGATCGCCCAGCCTTCTTCGAACGAGCGGTCCGCAATCGCGCACTCGATGCTCTTAATCGTGACCGGCACATCCTCGATGTTGAGCGTGCAGGACGCCTCGCAGGGGGCCGGGCAAACGCGGCCCGTGAACTCGGGGAAGTTATTGGTGGAATAGAGATTGCGCGCAGCCTCCCGCCACTCGCCGTGATAGGCGAGATCGTTCCAGTCCGGGATCTGGTTGTTCACCGGACAGCCGCGATGACAAAAGGGGATGCCGCAATCCATGCAGCGCGCGGCCTGATTGCGGATCGCTTCCTCTGGCGGCTGAGCCACGAACTCGCGGTAATGCCCGATCCGCTCGGCTACGGGCGCATACTCCCGGTCCTCGCGCTCGATCTCAAGAAACCCCGTTATCTTCCCCATATTCAACCCTCAAATCGCGATTGGCTGCCCGGCGCAGCCAAGGAGGGCGGACCCTTAGGCCCGCTCTCGAACCTCAAAGTCCAGCTTGCTGTTCGTTGTCCACGCCAACGGCGATATCGGCATGCGGCGGCGGAGGCGGTGCAACGCGCCGGGCCTCGATGGCCTTGCGGTATTCCACGGGCATCACCTTCACGAACTTCGGCCGGTAGTCCGCCCAGTTCTCAAGAATGTGCCTTGCCCGCTCCGAGCCCGTATAATGCCGGTGGTTTTCGATGATTTTGAACAGCCGCAGCTCGTCGTCCTTGGTCATGTCGTGCAGCAGGTGGACGAAGTTGAAGCGTTCGAGCGTGTCGCTATTGGCCTGGTCGAAGGGCGAAACGTCGCCCGGATCGATAGGCTCCAGTTCCACCATCGCCATGTTGCAGCGCTTGTCGAAATCGCCCTTCTCGTCGAGCACATAGGCGACGCCGCCCGACATGCCCGCCGCGAAATTGCGCCCGGTAGGCCCAAGCACTACCACGCAGCCGCCCGTCATATATTCGCAGCCGTGATCGCCGGTGCCTTCGACAACCGCGATTGCACCGGAATTGCGAACCCCAAAGCGCTCGCCTGCAACGCCCCGGAAATAGCACTCGCCGGAGATGGCGCCGTAGAGCACGGTATTGCCGACGGCGATGCTTTCCTCGGGCACGATGGCCGCATTCGCGGGCGGGCGCACGATGATCTTGCCGCCCGACAAGCCCTTGCCCACGTAGTCGTTCGCCTCGCCGGTAAGATCGAGGGTAACGCCCCGCGCGAGCCAGGCGCCGAAGCTTTGGCCCGCGGTGCCGTTGAAGCCGACCCAGATCGTATCCTCGGGCAGACCGCCGTGGCCGTAAGCCAGTGCGACGCGGCCCGACAGCATGGCGCCTGCCGTGCGGTCGTGGCTTGCGATGGGCATTTCGAGCTTCACGGGCTTCTGGCTTTCGAGCGCCGGCTTGGCAAGTTCGATCAGCTTGCGGTCGAGCACATGCGCAATCGGGTGATTCTGCGCTTCGCAATGCCGGACCGGCACATCGGCCGGAACGTCCGGGCGATGCAACAGCCGCGTAAAGTCGAGCCCCTGCACTTTCCAATGCTCGATGGCCCGCTCCTTGTCGAGCCAGTCGGAACGCCCGATCAACTCGGCGAAGGTGCGCACGCCCAGCGCCGCCATATATTCGCGCACCTCTTCCGCTACGAAGAAGAAGTAGTTGATGAGGTGCTCGGGCTTGCCCTTGAAGCGCTCGCGCAACACCGGGTCCTGTGTGGCCACGCCAACGGGGCAAGTGTTCAGATGGCACTTGCGCATCATCACGCAGCCAAGCGTAATCAGCGGCGCTGTCGCAAAGCCGAACTCGTCGGCGCCCAGGAGCGCGCCCATGATCACGTCGCGCCCGGTGCGGAAGCCGCCATCGACCTGCACCGCGATACGCCCGCGAAGCCGGTTCAGCACCAGCGTCTGCTGCGTTTCGGCAAGGCCGATTTCCCAGGGCGAACCCGTATGCTTGATCGAGGTGAGCGGGGACGCGCCCGTGCCGCCTTCGAAGCCGCAGATCGTCACATGGTCGGCCCTGGCCTTGGCGACACCCGCCGCGACCGTGCCGACGCCGATTTCCGAGCCAAGTTTCACGCTCACCCAGGCATCCGGGTTGACGTTCTTGAGGTCGAAGATGAGCTGCGCCAGGTCTTCGATGGAATAGATGTCGTGGTGCGGGGGCGGCGAAATCAGGCCCACGCCCGGCGTCGAGTGCCGCACATGCGCGATGGTCTCGTCGACCTTATGGCCTGGAAGCTGGCCGCCCTCGCCGGGCTTGGCTCCCTGCACCATCTTGATCTGCATCATGTCGGAGTTGACCAAGTATTCCGTGGTCACGCCGAACCGCCCCGAAGCCACCTGCTTGATGGACGAGCGTGCGCTGTCGCCATTGGGCAGCGGCTTGAAGCGCGCGGGCTCCTCTCCGCCTTCACCGGTATTGGACTTGCCGCCGATCCGGTTCATGGCGATGGCAAGCGTGGTGTGCGCCTCGCGGCTGATCGAGCCGAAGGACATGGCGCCCGTGGCGAACCGCTTCACGATTTCCTTGGCGGGCTCGACTTCGTCCAGCGGAATAGGCGTGTGGCCGATCTCGCTGGCATCCTTCAAGCGGAATAACCCGCGGATCGTCATCAGCTTTTCGGACTGATCGTTGAGCGTCTTGGCGAAGGCGCGGTACTTGTCCCTGGAATTGCCGCGCACAGCGTGCTGCAGATCGGCAATCGTGTCCGGGTTCCAGGCATGTGCTTCGCCGCGCATGCGGAAGGCGTAATCGCCGCCCACATCGAGGGTATCGCGCAAAGCCGGCACATCCGCGAAGGCGAGCCGGTGGCGTTCGGCGGTCTCGGCTGCGATCTCGCCAAGGCCAACGCCTTCGACTGCGGTACGCGTTCCGGTGAACCACTTGTCCACGAAGTCCGATTTCAGGCCAACGGCGTCGAAGATCTGCGCGCCGCAATAGGACTGATAGGTAGAAATGCCCATCTTGGACATCACCTTCATAAGCCCTTTGCCGATGGCCTTCACGTAGCGGTGGAAGGCTTCGTCCTTGCCGACGGGCTTGTCGAGATCCGCAAGATTGGCCTCGATGGTCTCGAAAGCGAGATAGGGATTGATCGCTTCCGCGCCGTAGCCGGCCAAAGCCGCGAATTGATGGATCTCGTGCACTTCGCCGGTCTCGACCACGAGACCGACCGAGGTACGCAGGCCCTTGCGGATCAAGTGATGATGGATCGCACTCGTTGCGAGCAGGCTCGGGATCGCAATGCGGTCCGGCCCGATCTCGCGGTCGGACAGCACGATGATGTTCCAGCCTTGCAGGACGACCGTCTCCGCCCGGCTGCACAGCCAGTCGAGCGAGCGCTCCATACCCGCAGCACCCAGATGCGCGCTATAGGTAATGTCGAGCGTGATGGTGCGGAACGGCGTCGACGGCACCTGCGAGATCTTGCGGATGCGCCCCAGATCCTCGTTCGTGAGGATAGGCTGGGAGGCAATGAGCCGCTTCTGCTTCCAGGTGCCTTCGAGATCGAGGATGTTGGGCCTGGGTCCGATGAACGAGACAAGGCTCATCACCAGCTCTTCGCGGATGGGGTCGATTGGCGGGTTCGTAACCTGCGCGAAGTTTTGCTTGAAATAGGTGTGCAGCAGCTTGGGCTTGGAGGAAAGCGCCGAAATAGGCGTATCCGTGCCCATCGAGCCGATGGCTTCCTGGCCGGTCTCGATCATGGGCGACAGCAGGAATTTCCAGCTTTCCTGGGTGTAGCCAAACGCCTGCTGGCGGTCGAGCAGCGGAACCTTGCTCTCCGCTTCTGCCGGCGCGGCGGGCAGGGCTTCCACGCGCATCTGGCCGTGATTAAGCCAATCCTGGTACGGATGAGCGTTTGCCAGTTCCGCCTTGATCTCGTCATCCGAGACGATCCCGCCCTTTTCCAGGTCGATGAGCAGCATCTTGCCGGGCTGCAGCCGCCACTTGTGGACGATCATCTCCTCGGGCACCGGCAGAACGCCTGCTTCGGAGGACAGGATCACGCGGCCGTCCGACGTGATGCAGTAGCGCGCGGGCCGCAGGCCATTGCGGTCGAGCGTGGCGCCGATCTGGCGGCCGTCGGTAAAGGCTATGGCAGCCGGGCCGTCCCACGGCTCCATGATGGAAGCATGGTACTCGTAGAAGGAGCGGCGCTTGCTATCCATAAGCGCGTTTCCTGCCCATGCTTCGGGGATCAACAGCATCATCGCATGGGCAAGGCTGTAGCCGCCCTGTACGAGGAATTCGAGCGCGTTGTCGAAGCAGGCGGTATCCGACTGCCCCTCGTAGGACATCGGCCAGAGCTTCGCGATATCGGCCCCGAACAGCGGCGAGGACACGGCCGCCTGCCGGGCCGCCATCCAGTTGATGTTGCCGCGCAGCGTATTAATCTCGCCATTGTGGCAGATCATCCGGTAGGGGTGAGCCAGCCGCCAGGACGGGAACGTATTGGTCGAGAAACGCTGGTGCACCAGCGCCAGCGCGGATTCGAAGCGCGGGTCGAGCAGGTCCGGGTAGTATTGCCCAAGCTGGTACGAGAGGAACATGCCCTTGTAGACCAGCGTGCGGCAGGACAGCGAGACCGGATAGAAATCCTTAGTCCCGACATTCGCCAGGATGCGGTTCGAGATGACGCGCCGCGCAAGATAAAGGGCGCGCTCGAAACGGGTCTCGTCCTGGATGAATTCCGGCCTGGCAACAAAGACTTGCCGGTGAACCGGCTCGACGGCGATCACCGATTCAGGCAGTCCCCGGTTATCCACGGGCACATCGCGCCAGCCCAAGACCTGGATGTGCTCTTCGCCGAGCACTTTCACGACGATTTCTTCGCAGCGCGCGCGAACCTCGGCGTCCGGGGGCATGAACAGATGTCCAACGCCATAGGCGCCAGGAGCGGGCAGCTTGAAACCGAGGCGCTCCGCTTCCGCCTTCAGGAAGTTATGCGGAATCTGAACCAGGATGCCGGCACCGTCGCCCGCCAGCGGATCGGCGCCAACCGCCCCGCGATGTTCGAGGTTGAGCAGCACCTTGAGACCGTCCTGGACGATCTGGTGCGATTTCTCGCCCTTGATGTTTGCGACAAGTCCTATGCCGCACGCATCGTGCTCATTCGAAGGATGATAGAGGCCCTGCGCTTCGGGAAGGCCGTAGGCGTGCTTCGCCCTGTTACCTGCTTGCATCGTGGTGCCGGTCATGGTTGCAACTTTAACTAAACTCTATGGAGCGGTCTGCTGAATCCGGGTATTAGTGATGTGCTGCCACAACTTGCCCGCTTTCTGGGCAGCTGTAGGTACGGGAGCATCATTTTCGGGGCGCGGTCTCAAGAGCCGCGTCAAGTACCGAGTTGTTGTAAAGGCTGCCCGTTCTCATCTTTTCTTCCTAATCTGCCGTCATTCATGCAGGCGCGCAAAATACCGCGGCCCGAGAGTACTTGTTTTAGTAACAAATATTCTCCGGACCGGGTTTTACGGCACAAGGCTGCATTCACCCGCCAGCAGGGGAGCGTGCCAGAAATTGTCCATCATTACAAGCCTGCAATGCCGTTCGTGATTGCGCCCGGGCGCCGCACTACTCTGTGGTGTTGCGCGGATCGGGTGCGGGTGACGAAAACGCAGCCGTTCCGCACCATAACTTGCCATAATCGGACCATTTGCGTTCATCCGCGCTGAAAGAGGCATAGATCGCCACGCCACGAAACCCCGGCGCAGCACCTGCCGCCTTAAGACCCGCGAGGATGCCTCTAAGGCTATGCTCGACCGTTTCCACATCGGGCCGGTGATAATCCTTGTCGTCGTCATAGGCCGGGACGCCCATCAGCCACTCGCAGCCTTTCGCTTCGGGCGGCGGCAGCGCAGCGGCAAGCTGACGCGTCCAGGTGGAAACGAGCGCCTCGTAGGCAGGCGCGGACTTCAGCCCCGTATCGTAAGCCATGACCGCCAGCTCGTCCGCATTTGCACAAACCTGGCGCATGAACGGCAGTTCCCAGTTATTATCGCCGCCGGGCTCTCCGTCCTGCGGTGGCGGGTAGGCGGCCACCGACAGCGTGCGGTCCCCGATTGCCGCCTTGACCTCCCGCAGCAGATCCAAATAGGCAGCCGTTCCGCTGGGCAGCGGCTCGACATTGAGCTGGATACCGTCCGCGCCGAGAGCCACCAGCGCGCGGGCGTGCTCTGCAAAGCCCCGGCGCTGGTTCGCATCGTCCAGATGCACATCGGAGCCGAGATTACCCCCAGTCCAGGGGATCACGCGGATCTCCGGCGCAACCTTATGAAACGCCGCGAGGAATGCCCCCGCGCGTTCGGGCACATAGCGGACGTGACCGGCCTTCGAGCGCCAGCCCGGCCAGCCTTCGGCGTCCATCGGCCCGAGGAACGGATAGATGCGCGCGATACCGCGCTCGCGAAGGCTTAGGGCAAGCGCCGCGATTTCCTCAGCCGTTGGCCCCTCATGCAGCCAATGCCGCCGCATCCAGAGCGCGTTGTCGCCTCTGCCGAAGCGGCCGGGCTCCGGATTATCCCCAGCCAGAGCACCGGCAGTTCCCAGGAAAACCCCGGCCAGCGCAGATAGGATAATGGACCATTGCCGCATTCCCTGCTCCTTTAGCGATACGAGCCCCGCCGCGCCTCACTCGGTCAAAAGCAAGCGGCGGTTGCGAAGGTTTTGTTATCTTGTTGCAGGTAAGGTTAAAACCAATCAGTACCTCGAATTTGTCCAAACTTGCGATACACCAGAGAGACGCTGTGAGGGCGGCGGCATTTTGTTAGATGCGGGTAGTTCGCAATGCGGGTTTTTCGGGGCCGGGAGCGGCCATGTTAGTTGCTTGTGAGTAAAGAAATGAGCACGATTCTTCTTGCTGAAGATGACAATTCCATGCGCCGGTTCCTTGCCAAGGCCCTCGAACGCGCCGGCTACAACGTTTTCTCGTACGGGAACGGCGCCGAAGCCTTCGAAGGCTTGAAGGAACGGCCTGTATCCCTTCTCCTTACCGATATCGTCATGCCCGAGATGGACGGCATCGAACTGGCCAAGAAGGCTTCCGAACTGCAGCCGGACATGAAGATCATGTTCATCACCGGCTTTGCCGCGGTCGCCTTGCAGGAGTATCCGGAGGCGCCGCTCAAATCGCGGATTCTCTCGAAGCCTATTCACCTCAAGGATCTGGTCCACGAGGTGGACCGGATGCTGGCGGCTTGAGCGGCAGGCCCCGAAGCTTTTGCGGGGCGCTACCGCGCTCTGCGCTACTTGAGCGCAAACCGTCGCAGATCTGCAGTTGTTGCGCTGGCCCGCGCGCGCCGGCTAGGGTTCCGGCTTGCCTGCCGGGCCGGTCCCGGCGCCTATCGCAATGCTGGAGACCTCGATGATCGGACGCCTGAACCATGTCGCCATCGCCGTAAAGGATATGGCCAAAGCCACCGCCATCTACCGCGATACGCTGGGCGCCAGCATCTCCGAAGCGGTGCCACAGCCCGAACATGGCGTCTCCACGGTCTTCATCACCCTGCCGAACACCAAGATCGAACTGCTGGAGCCGCTTGGCGCGGAGTCGCCTATCGCGAAATTCCTGGAACGGAACCCGGACGGCGGCATCCACCACATTTGCTACGAAGTGGACGACATCCTGGCCGCCCGCGACCGCCTTGTTGCTAAGGGCGCGCGCGTACTGGGCCCGGCCGGGCCCAAGATAGGTGCTCACGGCAAACCGGTACTGTTCCTGCATCCCAAGGATTTCTGCGGCACGCTGGTCGAGTTGGAGCAGGCGTAAAGCGCTGGCGGAAACGCTAAGCCCGGTTGCGCAGCCGATAAGTTAAGCATCGATTAACCCCCATATGGGTGGGATTAGGCATTTGGGGCCGGACTTGCTTCTGGAGGCCGGTCCTTGCCGATGTTTCAAAGTATAGCAAAAAGCCGTTCAAAAACTTCTAACAGGCTGAAACAGCATTGAAAACACACGGTAATTTTCGATTGCACCCGGCGCGGGACCGCCTGAAATGCACCGTTCCGCGGTTAACACACGATCTGCGATTATAATTAACCGTAGTTTTGAAAGCCGAAAAAACGCATTTTCCGGGCATTTTTTTGCAGAAACTGACCTGTTTGAGACATCGCGAAACCGGATTAACCATGCTCGCATTAAGCATAAAAGTGCCGTAGATGGCATATACTCCTTTTTAGTCTTTTACCGGAGCACCCAAATGCACCGTTCCGGCTGACGGAAATCGCCGCGAAATTCCAGGGCAGTGCCATTCTCTCTTGCTAATTTGCGTTTTCCATCTCCGCTGCTTCATCGGGCATTATTCTTGAGCGGATACCGTCGTGATAATGCCTGCGCGCAAGCGCCGCCTCGCCGCCAGCTGTGGCATGATAAATATCGAGCGCCTCAAATTCATCAGCCTTTGGCGGCGTGATCGCAAGGTCGGTATAGGTCCACCGATCGGGCGCATTCAGGACTTCTTTGAGAATGGCGTTGCATTGCCGGATAAACGATATGTACCGCCAAGCCTTGATGGCTATCCCGGCGAGGTAGCGCGGATAAAAAACCAGTGGATTTTCGAGCGGCAGGCCACTGCGGCGATCGCGGCGGAACTTCAGCCGGAATGCGCCGGCTTCGAGGGGATGAACGCCCTCGAAACTGTGCGCAAGCTTGAACCCAATAAGCGTCGACAGGAGAGCCTTGGGCAGGCCTCGCGGGTTGGCCGCGGCCCGGCGCAAGATCGTCCGGATGTGTTCTGGCGTGTAAAAGGCATTCCAGGCTGCCTGGTAGGCGTCCTCCCATTCCGCATCGGACATCTTCGCATGATGTGTAACCCGATGACTGAGGTCGTACTTGTTCATATCGGGGTCCATCCACACCCCTTTTGCCGAGAGAACCTTGTGATCTTCCGAACCGGGCAAGGGCGTGAGGAAAAACAATTCCAAGAGATCGAGAGGCAATTCTCGCTTGATGATTTCAATATCGCGAAGAATCGACGCCTTGCTGTCGCCCGGAAAGCCCAGAATATAGCCCGCACAGGTATTCACGCCGTGGGCGCGCCACTTCTGCAGCATGTCCCGGTAATCCGTGATCTTGTTTTGGCGCTTCTTGGCCGCGATTAAGTTGTCGGGATTGATGTTTTCCAGCCCTATGAAAACCCGGCGGACGCCGGCCTGTGCGGCCTTCTCGATAAAATTCGGGATTTTGTGACACAGCGTGTCGGCCTGGATCGTGAGTCCGATGGCCGGGCCTCCGTTGGCGCGCAGCGCGATCAGGCGGTCGAACAACGGCTCCCAATCGCGGTTACGGGCAAAATTGTCATCGGTGATGAAAAAGCGCGTGATTTTTTGGGCGTGGTTTTCGCGCACAATTCTCTCAAGATCGTCCGGTGAGCGGAACCGGCTTTTGCGGCCCTGGACGTTAATGATTGTGCAGAAGGAGCATTGGTAGGGACAGCCGCGCCCAAGATCCATACTCGACAGCGAGCCAAAAGTCCGGCGCAAGTGCGTTTGCGGGAGGATCGGCGGCGGCTCGCCCTCAAGATCGGGAAGCGTGTCCATGTGATTGTAGAGCGGCGCGAGGGTCCCGTTCCAGGCGTCACGTAAGACTTGGTCGAACCGCCCGTTTTCGGCCTCGCCCGCAAAAAACGAGATGCCAAGCGCCTGCGCGTGGCGCATGTCCTGGGGCATGTCCGGTAGCATGGCGATACATCCCGAGACATGAAATCCGCCGATACAGACCGGCAGTCCCGCTGCCAAAAATGGGCGGGCGATATCGACCGCGCGGGGAAACTGGTTGGACTGGACGCCGGCTAGGCCGATTAGCGCCTTGCCGGAGCCTTTCTGGACCATGCGGATAATCTTGCCCGGCCGCATGCGCCGGTTGGTTTCATCGTAGGTGTGAACTTGGATTTTTACGTCAGGTCCGAGGACGTTGCGGCGCTGCGCATCGGTAGCTAGGCCGTTCAAACACGCAAGTGTGTTGGAGGGAATTGCCGAGCGGTACCATTGTATGGGGTAGCCGTTATCGTCATAGTGAGCTGGTTTGATAAGGACGATATGGAATTCGCGCTCCCCTTCGATAGGGCAGGCAATTGGAAGCCTCGAACCCATTATTGCTCCTTTTCGTAAATTGTGCGGGCCACCGCAAAAGAAGTTGGCTGGACCCGGATTGGCGGGGCCGGTCTTCTGGGCACCTGAGAGGGTCCCTGGGCATAGATGCCATTTGGACGATCGGCCCCGGTAACCGGTCGAGCTAAGAATCGCTACACCGATGCTTTGCTGGAGGCACAACTAGTGCGAGCTGTCTGCGCTTTCTACACCTTTGTGTTTTTATCCGCAGTATTCACATTGCTGGCGGGAGGAGACGAGCAGGAGGTGGATACAATTTCCATTCGGTACCACGAGTGCTGCCTGGATAAGAATTCTGGCATCTCGCGGCCTGCCGCCAGCTTTTGTCAAAAATCGCCACTGCGAGCCAGAGTAACTCCGCACGCCGTCAGCAAATCGTTTTGAACAATAGGCGGTGATTCCCGCTTCTGGCCCGGTGCTGAGATCGTGGAACGTGCAAACGTGCGCCCATAGCACCGATGGCACCGGCGATTTTCACTTGGGCAGGATCCTCAGCGGGAGACGTTGCGTGCTACAAGCAGAATGGCCGGAATCAGCCTGTTGCGGCGGTTCAAGTCAGTGTTCACCGCAGCTTTCCGGCGCGCCAGCAAGAACGGAGCGGCGCGCCGGAGTGTTGGGGAAGCCGGAACGCATTGTCCCGTCCGGCTGCCGTCAGGCCGAAGCCCAGCGGCTTTCTTCATCCTCTTCCGCGTACATGCCCAGCATCGGCTCATCCGCAAGGATGGCCTCGCTGTAGTAGCCATAGCCGTTGAAATTGCCCGCCATTACGCGGCCGTAGGCGCCGATATTGCCGATCTCGATGTAATCGCCCTCGCCGATGCCGCACGGAAGCATGAACGGACCGGGGAGGTAGTCGGCGCTGTCGCAGGTCGGACCGTAGAGACCGAACGGCGTCAGGCTGTGCGCATCGAGCGGAATGCCTTGCGGCGAATACGCCTTTGCCGGGAACACCCATTTGCAATGGGCGGCATCGTAGAGCGTGCCGAACGCGCCGTCGTTGATGTAGAGCGTGTCGTCCCGGCGGGCATCGACCTTCACGATCACCGATTCGGCCTCGGCCACCAGCGCCCGCCCCGGCTCGCACCAGAGCTGGCAGGTGTAGCCGACCGCCATCCGGTCGAAGGCGCTACGGATTTCGTCCATGTAGTGTTCGAGCGCCGGCGGCTCCATGCCCGGATAGCGCGCCGGAAACCCGCCGCCCACGTCGATCACGTCGACCATCGCCGCCGCCCGCACGATCTGCTGCGACACCGTCCGCAGTGCCTGGGCGTAGCCGCCCGTGCACATCGTCTGGGAGCCCGGATGGAACGAAATGCCCAGCGTATCCGCTACCTGCCGGGCCTGCCGGATCAGGGCCGGAGCCTCGTTCCAGGACGCGCCGAACTTGCCTTCGAGCGAAATCTCGCTGAAGGTCGAGGGGCACGCAATGCGCACCGCCAGCGTCAAGTCCTTGGCGCCGCCGGTCGCTTCCATGATTTTGTCGAGTTCGGCTTCGGAATCGAGCGCGAAGGTGCGCACGCCGAAATCGTGGTATGCCTCCTCGATCATGCGGCGCGGCTTCACCGGATGCATGACATGCAGGGTGGCGCCGGCGCGCTGGCTCATCGTGCGCAACTCCGTGAGAGAAGCCACGTCGAAATGCCGGATACCGGCACCCCAAAGCGCGTCGAGGATGAGGGGCGAATTGTTCGCCTTAACTGCGTAGAGCGTTTCGCCCGGAAAATGCTCAATGAACCAGCGCGCGGCGCGAGCGGCCGCGTGTGGACGTAGGCAAAGTACGGGTTGATCTACTGGAACGTCGCGGATGACCTCCGCAGCGGCCGTGTAAATGTCCATCGCATGGGACCTCCCATTTAAGAGTACAATCCGATGCTGCCGACGAACGCTTCACCGCCGAGGCGGGGTTGCCAGACAGGCTATTTCTGCTTTTCGGCATACGTGCGGATGCTAAGCGGCCTTTCGGTCTAGCGCGCAGCCTTTGTGAGCAGAAGTCACCTCCCCAGCGCCCTTCTATGGCGCAATCGTTTCGCAATCGAGGATGCTTTAAGTGGCTATGTTGCCTTCAAGGTCAAGCGATTTTTCGCGCGGTCCCGCAAAAAAAAATGGGCACCCCCGCGGGGCGGTAACGAGGGGGTTAACAGGCCTTAACATTCGAACGGCGGGGGAGCCATGAACGGAGGGCTGTGACCCCTCACCCCAGCCCTCTCCCTCAGGGAGAGGGAGTCCCGCTATGCCGGTTGTTAAGGCGTCCCCTCTCCCTGAGGGAGAGGGACAGGGTGAGGGGTTACAGCGCTCCGTTCAGCGCCTAATTTGCCCTCGAAGTTTTCAGGCACTTGGCCAGAACCGTGACAACATCCGAGTAAATCGAATTCAAAGTTCCAGGATAGAGGACGCGGAAGGTTATAAACATCTCCCCTTCGAGGATCGTCTTCCGGTAGAAAATCCTGCTGCCTATTATCCCGGAAACGGCATACCAATTATCTTCCTGCAATTTGAATGTCACCTGGCCATTCCGGCTTTCGCCGGCAACCGTGTCCTTGAAATCTTCCTGTATAGATTTATAGGATACGTTATAATCGGCATGGACACGCAATTCTGCACCGTCATCGGCGCGGAATGCTTGCCCGTCCCCCGAAACCGCCTCTCCTTGCGGTACAAAAATACTGTCTGGATAGCAGATCGAGTAGCCGTAGCTTCGATTTACATATTGATTATATGTATTTGGAATATTCGCGGATTGCTGTGCGTAACAAGAATCGATTTGGGGTTGAAGCAGAGCGGCGAGCACGCCCGCAACATAAGCGCGCGCGCTGTTCTTGCACCTCTTGACCTTGGCTGAAGCGCTGACCTTTTTCATTTTCATTCCTATACGGAACTTATTTTGAAGCCTATTCAGCGCAGCGGGAGCCGGAAAGCTGACGCCGGTCCACCCACAGATTCGCCGTCTGCAAGGAGCGGCCAGAATGGACCAGCCCGAGGTGCTTGGCAACGTGAGCTTGTGCCGCAACCGGGCGCCAGGCGATAGCAAAAAACTGTGAAAATTGCATAGGTTGGAACATTGGGGGCGGCATTGCGCTTGCGGTGCCCACGCCCCCCGCCGCTCTCCAGGGAGGGGAGGAAGGTCTTTTCCCTGCGCTGCGGGATGGTGTGCGCATCGCAATCGGCTGTGAACCCGCGCGCACGCAATCTGTGACGTTTGCGCAATAGCCCCGCGAATTTTGCGCAAATGCGCATAGCCGCCGGCGCGAACACCTATTATACATGAAGCGGGCAGAAGCTTTGATTCCGGCGCGGCATGCGCGGCGAGGGGCGGATATGATCGGACAGGCACGGGCCTTTGGGCTTGCAGCGATTGGAACATTGGCGCTGACTTGCGCGTTCGCAGGCGAAAGTGCCGCGCAGTGCGCCTCGGACACGCATCCGCGCGTTGTGCATCGTACTGTGATCCAGCGCGAGGTGCAGGAGCCCGGCGTATACGAAGTGGCGCGGGTGCCCTCCATTTACGGCTGGGTGAAGGACCGGGACGGAGAGCCGCGCCGCGTGCTGCTGCGGCCTTATAAGAACCGGGCGCATTTCCAGCGGCCCTACGTCTCCTGGTACCGGGAGCGCCAGACCATCGCAGTGGAACCGTTCGATCCGAATTGCTGACGCGAGTTGGGCACGGCTGGCCGCCACTATAATATAGGCCGCCAGCGAGGAGCCGGCTGCCACGCCTGCGAATAGCAGGACTCCTTGTTCTGCCGCTCTGACACAATCTTTTATACCGCCGGGCGAAGGTTCCAGCTCTTGGAACGCAGGCGCCGTCATGCGCCGCCCCCCGGCCGAAGCTCATAGTCGCTAACATAGCGGCAGGCCTTGCCCTGATCGAAGGTTACAGCCCCTCACCCTGTTCCTCTCCCTCTGGGAGAGGGGACGCCCTAACAATGGCTGCGGCGGAACTCCCTCTCCCAGAGGGAGAGGGCTGGGGTGAGGGGTTGTAACCTTCGGCCAAGGCAAAACCATCCATTCGAATGCTCTTATGTTAACGCCTATGGGCCGAAGCTGGGGCTTTCCGATACAAGGTATTCCGGGGACGATCCTACACATTTTGAAAGCCTTTCGATTTTGAAACAGTATAGCATAAACGAATTTACGAATAGTAAAGCCATCGCTGGTGCAAGAATGGCTGATTTTCAAGGCGGGACGTGCTAAGAATGTGCGAAACGCATGGTTAATTCAAATCTGCGATTATAATTAACTGTAGTTTTGAAATAGTCGAAACGGGGGTGAAACAGCGAATTTTTGCCAGAATACCGGCAATTTGAGCTAACCTGGTCCGGAGTTAACCATATCCGTATTAAGGATTGTGGCGGCGTAAGCGGCGTTGACGGAAAATTAAGGGATGGCACTCGCGTGAAAATGCGCCGTCCGGCATCGCAGCCGAGGGCGCGGCGAGGCGGTCAAGCATCGCGCTTGCCGCTACTCGCCATGATCCAAGGTCACGCCCCTCATCCTGTCCTTCTCCCCATGGGAGAAGGGACCCCATAACTAGCCGCAGCGAAAATTCTAGCGTCCCTTCTCCCATGGGGAGAAGGACAGGGTGAGGGGAGATTCGCCCCCTTATTGCGCTACGGCGAAGCGTTCGACCGCACTTGATATAAAGGCATCGGGCTGGCGGGCACTCTTCTAAAGGGCGCACGCGCCTTCCCCCATAGCGGCGTGCTCTTTCTATAGACCGTCATGCCGGCCGGAGGGCGTTTTCGCTTTTATTGTGTTATATCAATGCATTATGGCGAAAACGTTAGCTTTTTGCACCGGCGGTGTTCTTTTGCCTAGTGCGCGTTTCACACTCGTAGGTTGTATTTTCGCGGTTAAGTTGTTGGTATAAATGCAAATCTGTGGCGCAAAAGGCGCAGCTTATGTGAAACTACCTTCAAAACCCATTCTGGGCTCACTTCGCCAACACATCCTAAAAAGTTCTGCTAACTTCAGCTCACACGGCTGATGTATGCGCGTACATGGCTTCCTTAGATGGGCACTTCGGAGGCCCGGGGCAAAAGCGCGATTAGGCCGGAGTTGGCACCTTAGAGGGGGTTTCTATGAAAACTACCATTAAGCTCGCGGCTATCGGCGCAGCAGCGCTTGCCGTTTCTTCTACTTCTGCTCTCGCTCTGTCGGAACTTCCGGCTGGCGTAACCACCGGTATCGCTCTCGGCGCAGCGCTCCCGGAAGGCGTTTATGACATCTCGATCGCCAGCTACGGCTCGCGCGATGCATCTCTCGGTAACCTCGCTTATTCCATCCCGGTGTGGCTGATCTGGTCGACACCGTGGTCGATCGCTGGCGGCCGTATCGCTTTCGACACCGCGACTGGCGTTGCTGACGTTTGGACCGCTGGCGGCACCGGCACCGACAGCTGGCTGAACACGTTGGTTGAAGGTTCTATCGCTTGGAACCTCCACAACGGCTTCAACGTATCGCTGCGCGCTGGCGCTTGGCTGCCGAGCACCCAGACCATCCCGACGCTCCTTTCTCGCGATTATACCGCGTTCCAGGGCGGCGGTTCGGTTAGCTACATCGCCAATGGCTGGAACCTGACCGCGACCACTCTGTATGGCTCTGGCCATGACGGTCAGTCCGGTGCGCTCGGCGCTGGCGTTGCCCAGAATTCGTGGGTCAACCTGGACCTCACCGCGACCAAAAAGCTCGGCAAGATGGAAATCGGCGCTGTTGCTTACGGTTCGTGGGATGTGGACCAGAGGGCTGGTTATACTGCGGGCACCTACCAGAAGAAGGCTAGCGAATTCGCAGTCGGCGGCCTCGTTGGCTATGACTTCGGTTCCTTCATCGCTCAGGCCAAGCTGACCGGCGACCTGCAGGCTGAGAACATCATCAATGCTTGCGGCTCTTCTTCTAACTGCAGTGAGAAGGAAGTTCGCGGCACTCTGACGATCATCAAGCCGCTTTGGAACCCGGAAGCCGGTTCTCTGAAGTAGGCTTAAGCCTCCTCCAGTATTTGAGCCAGCGGCGCAAGCCGCTGGCTTTTTTTATTGGTGCTGCGGTGCCGATTTCAACTTGCCGCACCCTCTTTCGCGCGAACGGCGCTTGCTTTACGCAGCAAGCGGAGCCAGGCCGCGCGCCATATATTTTGCGAATTCCGTAAGCTGGTGCCTGAGAAAAGCTTCGTCGAGGTTGGTGCTGACGCGAGCCATGAACGAAATATAGAAGGACTGCGCGCTCACCATAAGACCTGCGGCGTCCAAGTCGGCATCGGCCCGGATGAGGCCGCGCTCTTGCAGCGCTATCAGGCGGTCGAGCAGCATGCAGCGGCGTTCGAGCAGGATCTCGTGCAGCCTGTTGCGGATATCCGCATCGATCATGGCGCGGGGCACGAATGTGCGGAAGAATTCCAGCGTCTCCAAATGGCGCTCATGCCTGTACAAAAGGAAATGCTCGATCTCCTCCTCGACGCTGCCGGCCTCGGGAGGGTAGTTGACGTCCTTGGCTTCCTCCTCCATGAACGCACTTAGGATCGCGAGCAGAAGCCCCGCCTTGCCGCCGAAATATCGCGTGATCAGCTGTTCGTTAAGGCCAGCGCCGGCAGCCACCGCCTTCGTGGTCGCGGCGTCGTAGCCATATTTCGAAAACACTTCCAGGCCGGCGCGCAACAGCGCCTGCATGCTGGCTTCCCGATCCCGCTTCCGCGGCTTTTGTTCCATAAACAAATCTCTCCCTCCCAGAAGACTTTGATAACATTCTTATTTCGCATGTAAGCCCTGCGAATTTCGCATGTATGTGTTTGCTTGACAACGGCCTGTTACCCCGTTAAACATATGTCTGCAAGCACATACATACTGGGTTGATATCCATTCTTCCGGCCGGGTTTCTTACCTCGGCGCTAGCCTTAGCCCCGCCAGGGCCTGCACCGTGCCCGATGCCTACGGGCCGGCCGGGAGAGCCGGATATCAACCCGGGAAGTTCGAACCGCAGGAGAAAATTGCGCATTGAAGGCATTGGGACGCTAAGTGTGCCTCTAGGCGAGTCTTGGTCTCCCGTAGAACTATCGGTGGATAGCATAGCGAGGCGCTTCCTTTCTGCACGCATAGGTTGCGTCGTTCGCTCTTAAGTTGTTGACAATGAAGCAGATCTGTGGCGCAAAATCCGCAGCTTGCGTGAAACTACCCCCAAAACCCATTCTGGGTTCAGTTCATCGGCACATCCGAAAAAGTTCTGCTAAGTTCAGCTCACACGGCTGATCTTTGGGCACCGGCTGAGTTAGTTCCCCACCTGGGCAGGCGGGGGGCATATGGGCCAGAGAAGCGCGGATAAGCCGGATTAGGCACTTTGGAGGGGGTTTTATGAAAAACACCATTAAGTTCGCGGCTCTCGGCGTTGCAGCCCTTGCCGCTTCTTCGACCGCTGCTCTTGCTACATCGGAACTTCCGGCTGGTATCTCTACCGGTCTCGCTCTCGGCGCTCCTCTGCCGGAAGGCGTGTATGACATCTCGATCGCCAGCTATGGCTCTCGCGGCGGCAACGCTTCTTCTTCGGGCCCCGCTCTGAGCAACCTCGCCTATGCTGTTCCCGTGTGGCTGATCTGGTCGACGCCGTGGACGATTGCTGGTGGCCGTATTCAGTTGGACACCGCCACGGGCGTTGCCGACGTTTGGCAGCCGGGTACCTCTGGCACGGACAGCTGGCTGAACACGCTGCTCGACGCAGGCATCAAGTGGAACCTCGGCGGCGGCTGGAACTTCGGCGTGCAGGCTGGCGTGTGGCTGCCTAGCGACCAAGCTATTGCGGCAACTCTCGGACGCAACTACTCAGCGTTCCAAGGCCTTGCTTCGGTCAGCTATGTGAAGAACGGCTGGAACCTGACCGCGACCGGCATTTACGGTTCGGGCGGCGGCCAGGAGACCGGCGGCGCTTTGGTGAATGGCGTTTACAACCAGCAGGGCGATTGGTTCAACCTCGACCTGACCGCGACTAAGAAATTCGGCAAGATGGAAATCGGCGCTATTGCTTATGGTTCTTGGGACCTCAGCAATTCGACCCATGCTTACCTGACCGACACGTACGCCCGCTCTTGCGGCCCGAACCTGTCGTGCAAGCAGAGCCAGTTCGCAGTCGGCGGCTTGGTTGGCTATGACTTCGGTTCCTTCATCGCTCAGGGCAAGTTGGCTGCTGACGTTGCTGAAGAGAACTACAACGGCAAGGAAGTCCGCGGCACTCTGACGATCATCAAGCCGCTTTGGAACCCGGAAGCCGGTTCTCTCAAGTAGGCTAGGCTTACGTCCAGTCTTCGAGCCAGCGGCGCAAGCCGCTGGCTTTTTTGATTCGGCCGGCGGAAGCGTGCGCACCGCGCTGCTAGCCGGCTCCAATGCCATGTTGAACGAATCTCCCCATATTCCGCGGGTCCGCCACGCGGATCGAGCCCGTCCAGGCGCCCGCGAGCTCCCGCAATTCTGGCGTACCGGCATAGACTTACGCCTTCTCTCCCAGCGTCGTACCCCAGAAGCCATAGCTGTGGCTGAAATATCGCAACCGATTGCAATCTCCGCGAGTGGCCCAATATGGGCCCAATTCGTCTCGACTCGCGTATAAGTTGTGCTAGTTTTCAACCACACGGCGAATCCAAAGGCACCGCGTATAGTTGGTTCCCTGCCTGGGCAGGCGGGAACTAGGGCCGCAAACACACGCGGATTAGCCGGATTTGGCACTTTGGAGGGGGTTTTATGAAAAACACCATTAGGTTCGCGGCTCTTGGCGCGTGCGCGTTAGCCGCTTCGTCTACTGCAGCTCTTGCTGGCTCGGAACTTCCGGCAGGTATCACCACAGGCATCGCTCTCGGCGCTCCTTTGCCGGAAGGCGTTTACGATATCTCGATCGCAAGCTACGGCTCCAACTCGGCCGGGCTTCATGGCGTAAACCTGGCTTATGCCGTTCCGGTGTGGCTGATTTGGTCGACCCCATGGCAGATCGCTGGCGGCCGCATCGGCTTGACTTCTAACTACGCGGTTGCGGACGTTTGGACGGCAGGCGGCGGAAATCCTCTGGGCAACGATGGTTTCCTGGACCCGTATCTCTCCGCTAACATCAAGTGGAACCTCGGCAACGGCTGGAACTTCGGTTTGGAGGGTGGCGCCTATCTGGCTAGCACTGGCCAGCTCGTTGCGAACGGCCTGGGCCGCGACTATACCGCGTTCCAGGGGTTTGCTGCTCTTAGCTATGTGAAGAATGGCTGGGATCTGTCGGCTACCGGTATCTACGGCACTGGTGGCGGCGGCAAAGCCGGAACGAACTATAGTTGCTTTAGAAGTGGCACCATCTGTCCTCCCCGGCTCGCAGTGGGTTATGCGGATACCGACTACCAGCCTGAGTGGTTCAACCTCGATCTGACCGCTACCCGGAAGTTTGGCAAGCTGGAACTCGGCGCCATTGCCTACGGGGCTTGGGATCTTACGAGCGTCGGCCAGGACAACTTCTATAGCCATCATACCGGCGACTACCTTGGCTCTGTCTCCTACGACACCAAGGAATATGAGTTCGCTGTCGGCTCGCTCGTTGGCTACGACTTCGGATCGTTCATCGCTCAGGCCAAGTTCGCGATGGACGTAGCCCACCAGATCGGCGGCGTGGACGTGCAAAAGGAAAGCCGCGCCACGCTTACGATCATCAAGCCGCTGTGGAGCCCGGCGGCGGATGCACCGCTGAAGTAGGCTGCATCGAGAAAGCATTCGAGCCAGCGGCGAGAGCCGCTGGCTTTTTCGTCTCCGATTACCGCGTTGTCTCCGGTGCTATGTTCGAATGCGCGGTTGTGCCATGAACTGAGGTTGTAACCCCTCACCCCAGCCCTCTCCCTGTGGGAGAGGGAAGTCCGGCCGCAGCCGTTGAGAAAGCGTCCCCTCTCCCACAGGGAGAGGGCAAGGGGTTATAACCTTCGTTCATGGCGCAACCGCGGTTATCGTCTTGGATAAGGGCAAGCGACGCCGGTTCAATCCCGCCGCCGCATCGGAGGGATTTGAAACATTCCAAGCGGAATCGGCCGCAATCTCGTTCCAGCCACATTTTTCGAAAATAAGGGCACAACCGGTTGGCTCCGGTTTAACGGAGCATCCGGTTTTAACGGAGCATCTCTTGGATTTGCGGTTCCGCCGCGGCAAATATGGACGGGTTAAGGGCGATTGTTGCGAGCGGTCCCATCGGAGATTAGTGTTCTGCGAACGGCTCATTCGATTCCCAGGTTCCAGGATGACCTTGCATAAATATACTCGATCCGCTCGACTCGCGTTTTACTTGGCGTTGGCGAGTTTCGTTGGAGCCGGGCTTCTCGCCCCCGCGCCGGCTCAGGCTGAGCTTAAGCTTTGCAACAGCACGTCCAGCCGCATTGGCGTCGCCATCGGCTACAAGGATAAGGACGGCTGGACCAGCGAAGGCTGGTGGAATGTGGACAGCCAGTCTTGCGCTTTGCTCATACAGGACAAGCTTCGCGCCCGCTTCTACTACGTCTATGCCTTCGATTACGACAAAGGCGGCGAATGGGGCGGACCCATCCCGATGTGCACCCATGACGTGGAGTTCACGATCAAGGGCATCGAGGGCTGCGAGGGCCGGGGATATAAAAAGAGCGGCTTCTTCGAAGTCGACACTCAGGAACAAACCGACTGGACCGTTAAGCTGACGGATCAGGCCGAACCTCAAGTCTCCGGCCCCGGTGTCTGGGCCAGGTCCGGCCGCTCCGGCTCCAGCCCAGGCCGCATCCGTCGCCCCTACAGGAACAAGGAAAAGATGAAGCGGGAACGCCGCGTCAAGATTATCGCAACGCTCGGACCTTCGAGCTGCGATCCCGCCACTATGGAGAAACTCGTGGAGGCGGGTGCGGATGTGTTTCGCATCAACATGAGCCATTCCAGCCACGAGGACATGCGAACCTACGTGGCGCGCTTGCGTTCGCTTGAGGCCAAATACGGTCCCATCGCGATTCTCGCGGATTTGCAGGGACCGAAGCTTCGCATCAGCTCGCTTGCCGAAGGGCAAATCCGGCTCGAACGCGGGCAGCGCATCGTGTTCGACGCCAATCACGCGCCGGGAAACGCGGAGCGTGTCGGCCTGCTGCACCCCGAGATTTACGCCGCCGCGGAGCCTGGCCATACGCTGCTTGATCGACGACGGCAAGCTCAATCTTGCGGATTTTAACTCGGTTACGCCCGGCCGCCTTGTTGCAGAGGCCGTGACGGGAGGCATTCTGTCCAGCCGCAAGGGCGTCAATCTGCCCGATGCGATACTTGCCGCTGGGCGCTATGACCGGCAAGGACCGCGAGGATTGCGAAGCCGCCGTCGAGGCCGGCGTCGATTGGATCGCGATTTCCTTCGTGCAGCGCGCGCAAGATATCCTCGACGTAAAGGCGATCGTGCAAGACCGTGCCTGGATCATGGCGAAGATCGAGCGGCGCCACGCCGTCAGCGCGATGAACGATATCCTGGATGTGGCCGATGGGCTGATGGTGGCGCGGGGCGACCTTGGCGTCGAACTGCCGCTGGAACAAGTGCCCGGTATACAGAAGCGGCTTTTACGCGCCGCAAGGAATCGCGGGAAGCCCGTGGTAGTGGCCACACAGATGCTGGAAAGCATGACCGCTTCGCCGGTTCCGACGCGCGCTGAGGTTTCCGACGTAGCCACGGCTGTGTTCGAAGGTGCTGACGCTGTCATGCTGTCCGCGGAATCCGCGACCGGCGATTATCCTGCCGAAGCCGTTGCCACGATGGACCGGGTTGCCCGGGAAGTCGAAAAGGACCGCAACTACGAGGGCATCCTGCATTTCCGGGAGATCGAACGCCAATTCAACGACCGCCGGAGCGATCAGCGCAGCGGCGGCATCCATCTCCGAGACGCTGAATCTGCAGGCAATTGTGTGCTACACGGCGACCGGAACAACCGGGCTTCGCATAGCCCAGCAGAGGCCGCGCCAGCCGATCCTGGTGCTGACACCGGTAAAGGCCACCTCGCGCAGGCTTAATCTGGTTTGGGGCCTTCACTGTGTCGAAACCGCCGATCCCGCAAACACCGCGCAGATGGTTGGGATAGCGGAAACGGAGCTGAAGGCTGGCGGCTACGCGGCCGATGGCGAGCGCGCAATCGTCTGTGCCGGCGTGCCATTCAAGCGGCCGGGCTCGACGAATATGTTGCGCGTCTTTACGCTAGGAGAAGATGGCCGGCGCAGTTAATGCGCCGGTGAATGGCTCAGCCCTGCCGGGCTTTGTAGCGCCGTACCGTCTTGTTGATAATGTAAAGCCGCCCGCGGCGGCGCACGATGCGGTTATCGCGGTGACGCGTGCGAAGCGTCTTGAGAGAATTTTTGATCTTCATAGCCAAAACCTTCAGGGCCACCGCGCGCCACTTGAGCCGCAGGAAGCACGAGCCGTAAGTTGAATGTGCAAGCGCTCAAGCCGGAAGCGCCAGTCGCGCTTTTGCTATCATGGATTTTTGCTCTTTCCAACCCTCTCCGCACGAAATTGGAACCTATTGAAATAAGTGCTGGCGATCTGGCGCCGCCGCGCTAAAATCGGATATGGTTGTAGAGCCAGGCGTGCGCCCTTCCGGGTTGCCGCGGGAGACGTAATTGTATCTGCCGCTGTCAAAGGCGATGTTATGCGTGTGAGTTGTTTTATGAATTGCCTGCCTTCCGCAGTCGCAGGCGGTGCTTTCCTGCTCGCGATCGAAGTTGCCAGCGCAAATACCGCTTCTGTATCCACAGGGGTGGATCGAGGTTCTGCTGCTTTAAGCTTAGTCTCTGTGGCTTGTGGATTTTCAAAGCCCTGCCCGGAAAACACGCCTCCCCGGTCCTATTACAGCAGGCGGCTTTTCATGCCGGCGTCCGTCCAGCCCGTGTTTGTGAAGAACCCGTTTCTGCCGGAACCGCAATAGGGAACGCGTGCCTGTCCCGGTGTGTCCAACTCCTGTTCGATTGACGGCTCCTGGGTCACGCCGAAGGCTTCCCAGTTGACGGCGGATCGGGAAACAGCTCGCTCCAGCGCTCGCTCACGCGGGCCTCCACGCCGCCGCTCATGCGCATGATCTCACCCCAACCGCGCGTGGTCTCGGTCCCGATCTTGTTCGTCGCGTCGATGCCGAGTTTGCCCCCGAGGCCAGTCAGCGGCGAGGCGAAATCGAGGTGGTCGATGGGCGTGCGGTCCAGCACCATGAGGTCGCGCGAGGGGTCCATGCGCGTGGCCACGGCCCACATCACATCGCTCCAGGAGCGGATATCGATGTCCGCATCCACCGCGATCAGAACCTTCGTCATGGTGAACTGCGGCAGCAGCGACCAGAACCCCATCATCGCGCGGCGGGCCTGGCCGGGATAGCGCTTGTCGATGGCCAGCACCGCGATGCGGTAGGAGCAGGCTTCGGGCGGCAGCCAAACGTCGAGGATTTCGGGCAGCTGCTGGCGGAGCAGCGGCTTGAAAATTTCGAGCATGGCGTCGCCGATGACCGAAGGCTCGTCGGGCGCGCGTCCGGTGAAGGTCGTCAGGTACATGCCCTGCTCGCGGATGCGCATGTGCTTGAGGCGGAACACCGGGAACGGCTCGGCCGGATTGTAATAGCCCGTATGGTCGCCGAACGGGCCTTCCATCGCGGTTTCCGTTGGTGAGACGGTGCCTTCGAGCACGATTTCCGCGCTGGCGGGCACATGCAGCGGGATCGTGCGGCAGGGCGCAAGCTCGGGCCGCCGTCCGCCCAGGAGCCCGGCAAGCATAAGCTCACTGACGCCCTCCGGCGCGGGCATGACAGCCGCGAGGATCGTGGCCGGATCGGCGCCGATGACCACCGCCACGGGCATATCGAGCCCCTTGGCCGCCCATAGCCGGTGATGCGCCGCCCCGCCGCGCATCGGCAGCCAGCGCATGATCGTGGCACCGTCATCCAGCACCTGCATGCGGTAGATGCCGAGATTGTAGGTGGAAGCATCGTCATCGCCCGGCGCCCGCGTGACCACGATGGGCCAGGTGATGAGCGGGCCTGCGTCGCCCGGCCAGCAGGTTTGCACCGGCAGCTGCGAGAGATCGGCCGGAACGTCCGCCCAGGCCTTCGGCGCGGACACGAATTTCGGCCGCGATTGCAACGCCGCACGCGCGGCCGGGAACAGCTTGCCCGCCTCCGCGATGGACTTGGGCGGCTGAGGCGCGCGCATCCAGGCCATGAACGCGCCAAGCCGCGGGAGGTCTTCAGGTACCGTGCCAAGCCCCGCTGCCACGCGTTCCCGCGTCCCGAACAGGTTTGTTATCACAGGCAGGTTGCAAGCCCGCCCCGCTGCCATAGGCCGCTCGAAGCGCAGCACCGGCCCTCCCGCCGCGATAACCCGCCGGTGCACCTCCGTAACCTCAAGGTTCATATCGATGGGGCTTGCGGCCGTGCACACTTCGCCCTTGCCGTCGAGATAGGCGAGGAAGGCACGGAGATCCGGGAATGGGGGCTGGCTGCGGTGATACATAAGCAGATGCCTCTGATTGAAGGCGCGGCAATCGAGCTAAAAGCCCGGCGCAAAAAAACAGGCCGCCCCTGCTATGCAGAAGGCGGCCCGGTAAATCAATCGTGCAATGTGTGCTATCGCGCTTCGTGCTGCTTGAGCGGTTTCCGGCGTGCGGCAAACTACCTCTGGTCCGTCGGCGTCTCCAAAGCTGCATCCGCGCGCTGCAAAGGCTTCTTCTGCTCGGCAGAGACCACGGGCAACTTGCCGTGCAACAAATCGATTGCGGCGTGAAGCTGGTTGTCCTTGTCCTTGTCCTTGGGAACGTAGGCGACGCTGCCCGTAGAATTGGGTGGCGCCGGCGTTCTTGAGGTGGCCCGGCAGCTGCGCCTCCGATTCCAGCGGCGCCGTGGCGAGTTGCGCCTTCAGGTCGTCCGGAAGCTCGGGCTCCACGGCATAATCCGGCTCGATGCCGGTCGCCTGGATCGAACGGCCGGACGGCGTGTAATACCGCGCCGTCGTAAGCCTGAGCGCGCCCTTGTCGGCCAGCGGGATTAGCGTTTGCACCGATCCCTTGCCGAAGGAGCGCGTACCGATGACCATCGCGCGCTTGTGATCCTGCAGCGCGCCTGCCACGATTTCCGAGGCGGACGCCGACCCGCCATTGATCAAAATCACCACGGGCTTGCCAGCGGTGATGTCGCCGTGCTTTGCCGCCGCGCGCTCGATATCGGTTGGATTGCGGCCCTTGGTGATAACGATGACGCCCCGGTCGAGGAAGGCATCTGAAACCGCAATGGCCTGATCGAGCAACCCGCCGGGATTGTTGCGCAGATCGATGACGTAACCCGCAAGGTTCTTCCCTGCCTTCTTCTGGATGTCCTCGACAGCGGTCTGGAGATAGTCGGTGGTGTGTTCGTTTTCGAAGCTCTTGATCTTGATCCAGCCGGTATCGCCTTCGAGGCTGTACTTCACTGGATTGACCTTGATCGTCTCGCGCACGATCTTCATCGCGATCGGTTTAGCCGCACCCTTGCGGTCGACGGTAAGCGTAATCGCTGTGCCCGCGGGCCCGCGCATGCGGTCGACCGCCTGATCCATGGAGAGGCCCTTGATCGGCTGGCCGTCGAGTTCGACGATGGCATCGCCCGCAAGCACGCCCGCGCGCTCGGCCGGCATATTGTCGATGGGGGCCACGACCTTCAGGATGCCGTTTTCCATCATCACGTCGATGCCGAGACCGCCGAATTCGCCATGGGTCTCGACTTGTTCCTCCTGGAACTCCTTGGGACTCATATAGCTCGAATGCGGATCGAGCTTCTGGAGCATGCCGTTGATGGCGCTGGAGATGAGCTTCCCGTCGTCGGGCTTCTCGACATATTCCTCGCGAACGTGCTGGAGGACTTCGCCGAACAGTTCGAGATCCTTGTAAACCTGGGAACTTGCCGCAACGGAGCGGTCTTGTGCCGGGGACTGGTGGATGTAAACTCCGCTGGCGCCAACAGCGATCAAGACAAAGGCACCAAGCGTGAGCCGGGAAATGCGCATTACTTTTTGACCTTCCATCAGTTTCAGCACGTCCTGGACCTTGTGGGCCCGAAATCGGGCGGCGCGCCGGTTTGGACCCGGTTTCTCACAAAGTCTCCGTCTTTCTCAAGCATCAGCAAGAATGGGGCCAAAGGGAGGCTCCACACGCTACAGCCGGCAAAATGTCTACATGCAACCCTGCCGTGCTTTAGGTGAGCCGCAATCCGGTAAAGGCGCAAAAGAGCTTAACACAGCAGTGGCACGCTTAAGTTATCACATCTTCGCCGGATTCAAATAGACCAATTGCCTAGATGGAGGCGTGCCTTCGAACCGCCTCCTTCCTCAGCTTTGCCGCAGAACTGCAAATAAATACTTAAGGACGGACCGGCATGCACATTCCAATCATTTTGGCGCATCCGTGGCAAGGAAGTTTCAACCATGCCATCGCCGCAACGGTGCGGGATGCGCTATGCGCGGCGGGTCACAGTGCCCCCTTGCACGACCTGTACCTGGAACGCTTCGACCCTATCATGCCGCCCGGGGAATTGGCGGGCGGACCGCCCGGCGCAGCCGTTGCCGCCTATATCGCGGAGATCCGGGCCGCGGACGGGATTGTCATCGTCCACCCCAACTGGTGGGGCCAGCCGCCCGCCATCCTCAAGGGCTGGATCGACCGCGTGCTGCGGCAAGGCGTGGCTTACGAATTTCCGGCGTGCCCGATGGCCTGCTCAAAGCCCGCGCCGCCGTGATTTTCAACACGTCGAACACGCCGCCTGAAAGGGAACGGGCCGTATTCGGCGACCCGCTGGAGCTTCTGTGGCGGAACTGCGTGTTCCGGTTCTGCGGGGTGGACACAGTCATACGCCGCATGTTCTGCACTGTGGCGGGAAGTACGCCGGAGGAGCGCGCGGCCTGGCTCGCCGAAGCGGAAACCATCGTCTCTTCCGCGTTTCCGGCAGGTTGAAGCGGCTGAAGGCGCGGGCGGGTGTCTCCCGCCGGGCCGCGCTCCAGCTAAGGCGTCTTCTTCTCCGGGAGCGCGAATTGCTGCTTCGGATAGATCAGGTCGGGATTTTTGATCTGTTCCTTGTTCTCGCCGGCGATTTCCGGGTAGCGCGCGCCCATGCCCCGGCCAAAGTAGTGCTCGGCTATGCCCCAGAGCGTGTCGCCGGGCTTCACGTCCGCCATCCCGGCGGGCCTTTTCCCTGGCTGCGTACCGGCAGCGGAGCCGGAAACGGCGACAGCGGAAGCGGACGCGGTTTGTACGGGCGCCTTCCTATCCTGGGGCGCAATCGTCAGCGCATAGCTCTTGCGGCTAGCCAGCCTCTTTTGCGTTTTCGGATCGATGGACATGACCGAAAGCTCATAGGGGCCGGGCGGAAGCGGCTTCTCCAGCGTCACGATCCATTCGCCGTTTTCGTCCGCTTTGGCATCGGCTAGCGTCTGCCCACCGTTCTGCAAAAGGATCGTGGCGCTAGGTTCCGACTTACCTGCCGCGACAAGCATGCCTCCTTCGGCCGAGACCGCGTCGAAACTCGGCTGAATCGCCGCCGTTTCGGCCGGCGCAGTTGGCTGCACGGCTGCCGGTTGAACCGCAGTCTGTTGCAGAGAAGCAAGCTTCTCCTTCCAGTCGATATCCTGAAGTCCAAGGTAAGCCCCAACACCGATCAGCGGCAGCAGGAGGATAAGGACAACCCAAGGGTTAGTTCCTTGGCGTTTAGGCGGTGTATTGACCGGCTCGTAATTCATTCAATGCCTCCCGTTGAACTAGGAGAGGCGGCGGTTCCGCTCGCCTGCAGGGGAAAACGATTGCGGGAGATTAGCACAGACCAGCCAAAGTGTCCTTGGCTATCGATGCGTCAAAACAACCGCCACGCTAACCTACAGGAATATCGGGCGGATTTTGGCCCGTATTGCGAAAACGCACGCCAAGTCCACCGCTGCCCGCACCGATGAACTCCACGCCTCCGCTTTCAAGCGCTTGCCGGATGGCGGCGAGCGAGCCTTTGCGTGGCTGAACGGCCTCGCTTTCGATCATATTGAGCGTCACCACGGACAAGCCGCTCCGGGCGGCGAGCGAGCTTTGCGTCCATTTGAGGAGCCCTCGCGCGGCGCGAATCTGTGCGGCTGTGATCATGAGAAATTTTATACCGCGAACTAAAGGAAATTTAAAGTTCCCGAGACTTTTTGCCGGTCCAAACCGGCTCGATGCGATCCTCTTAACTAAAGCTTCGCCCAGGCCGTCTACCCGTCGAGGGACCGCGGCTCAAGGGCCCCCCTCGTGGAGCGGCCGCAGCGAAATCCCGTTTTGGACAGTTCAGGAGACACCGTGAGTATGAGTAAGCTCTTCATCGCAGCTATCGCCGCACTTTTCATTCCGGCCGCTGCCTATGCGGAAAACACGCAAGCTTGCGCAACCGTCAGCAAGGAACAGGTTGCGGGCCTTTTCGACCGCTGGAACGAGTCGCTGCAGACAAAGAACCCGGAAGAGGTCGTGAAGAACTACGCGGACGACGCGGTGCTGCTGCCGACGGTCTCCAATAAGCCGCGCACGAATCACAAGGAAATCGCCGACTATTTCGAGCATTTCGTGCAAAAGAACCCGAAGGGCGCGATCAACTCGCGCACCATTCACATCGGCTGCAACGACGCTTACGACGTGGGCACCTATACCTTTACGCTAACCGGCGCCGACGGCAAGACCAGCCAGGTCGCGGCCCGCTACAGCTTCGTCTACGAACTGCGTGACGGCAAATGGCTGATCGTCCACCATCATTCCTCGGCCATGCCGGAGCCGGTTGCGCCGCTGACCCATTAATCGGGGAGCCTGGAACCAGCCGGGGGGCGGATATAGCGTCCTCCCCCGGCTGCCTTATGAGGAAACTTAAAGAAAATTAAAGTTTCAATTGACGTACAGCGCAGTCTGTGCCATAAATGCAGCCGGGCCGAAGCGTGAGGATTATCCTCCGCGCCCCTTGTTTGCGCCGGATATGTCCGCGCTTCCCAGGTTCAACCGCCCCCGCTGGACGCCTTCAACAGGCTGTCTCTTACGTTTGTTATCTTGACCCTAAGCTCACGAAGCGCGTCCACGGAAAGTCCGGTCGCATGCAGCACATCTGCAGGCACATGGCGAGCCTTGCCTCGCAGGGCCGCCCCTTCGGCCGTCAGGCGCACGCGCACCTGCCGCTCGTCCGCTGGATCGCGGGCGCGCGAGACAAGCCCCATCGTTTCCAGCCGTTTGACGAGCGGCGTCAACGTATTGGATTCCAGAATAAGCTTATCTCCCAGGTTTCCCACGGTCAGGCCGTCTTGGGTCCAAAGTGCGGTGAGCACGAGATATTGCGGATAGGTGAGGCCGATTTCGTCCAGCAAGGGTTTGTAGAAGCGGTTGAAGGCGTGGTTCGCCGAATAAATGGCGAAGCACAGGAAATCGCCGAGTTCGATCTGGGCGGGGAGTTTGTCTTTGGCGCGGGACATCGCGAAACCTCGAACGGGCAGCCGGAGGACCTGTATGCCGGCCTCGACCGCAATATACATCGCGCGCGATTTAATCGCAAGCGCTTGACAGCAGCCAGTGTCTCGCCTAGGTTAATCGTACACGATATAATCGCTCAGGAGACAAATCGCATGCCTGTGAACGTCCTCTACCGCACATCTGCCCGGGCCACTGGCGGCCGCGACGGCCACTCCGCAACCCTCGACGGCGCCGTAGACGTAAACCTGACCGTACCGAAGGAACTGGGCGGCCCCGGCGGCGCGGGCGTCAACCCCGAGCAGCTTTTCGCCACCGGCTATGCCGCCTGCTTCTTGGGCGCGATGAAGTTCGTGGCCGGGCAGGGCGGCGGAACGAAGGTGCCTGCCGATACCACCGTCACCGCGGCCGTGGGCATCGGCCCGCGCTCGGAAGGCGGCTTCGGCCTCGAAATTGCGCTCGAAGTCTCCATGCCCGGCGTGGCCAAGGGTGACGCCGAAGTGCTCGTCGCCAAGGCCCACGAGGTCTGCCCCTATTCCAACGCCACACGCAACAATATCGACGTGAAGCTCAGCGTGGTGTGACCGCGCGCGGGTGGCCGCTCCATCGATGCGGCCACCACTTCAATGCCCCACCCTCGGGTGCCTCAAACTTAAAGAAATTTAAAGTTTCATATTGACGGGATGCTCCGCTTGCGTCATAAGTGCGCTCCCGGGCCGGAGCCACTGCGTTACCTCTCATAAAGGCTACTCCGCATTGGCAGCAGTATGCCCGGGGCTAGAGAGTTTCCCGGCGCGGGCCGGAGTTTGAAGGTTACCTTTAATCCGGAGCGCGCGGGTTCGAATTCCGCCAGGTTGCGGGGCCTGTAGCTCAGCTGGTTAGAGCACCGGAACGTACCTTCCAGCGATCATATGACCGCGCCACATCGAGACGCATGCCGGCGCGGGCCGGAGCTTGAGGATTACCCGTCACCCCATGGGAGGCGCGGACATCGCAAGGTGTTCCCTATCCTTGAGCAAACATATGCCCGCGCCAGAGCGAATTGGCCGGGCGGGCCGGAGTTTGAAGGTTACCTTCAGGTGGCGGCAGGCGGCCGGAAACGGTGCGCACCGGAAATGCCTTCGAGCGCAGCATGTCCGCCTGGCCGCGCTGTGAGTTTTTGAGTTTCCGGCGCGGGCCGGAGCAGTAAGCGTTATCGCGTTGCCGGTTCGAATCCGGTTGGGTCCACCATCTGCGGGCCTATAGCTCCAACGGTAGAGCAGATCGCTTGTGCAATGTTACGCCCGCGCTGGAATTATGTTTGCGCTCAAGTAGCGCGGAGCGCGGTAGTGCCATCAAGTTTGAATGGCGGTCCGGGCGGGCCGGAGATCGAGGGTTACCGGATAGAGCGCCACTCAGGTGGAGGCGCGGGAGTCGAATTCCCGCCGTCGCAAGACGTAGCTCAGCAATCCTTGGTCACAAACATGCCCGCCTGGCCGAACGGCAGCATGAAGGTTTCCGGCGCGGGCCGGAGCAGTAAGCGTTACCGATGGTTCGATTCCACCCCGCCCAGCCTGATGGGCGGCCGCTCAGCTGGTTGAGCACGCTTTTGCATAATATGACCGCGCCGGATTTGAGTTTGTGCTCAAGGAGCGCCCCAGGAATTCCGCGGTGCCGCCGCTTGGCCGCCGCAAACAGTCACGCTGGAATAGTGCCCAAGGAACGCGAAGCCAGACGCGGAGAAATTGGAGAACGAGTTTGGCCCGGGCGGGCCGGAGACAGGAAGGTTATCCCTGAAACGGAGCAGGACGCAGGTTCGAATCCTGCCGCGGGTACCATTTGCGCCCGCGTAGCTCAGCGGTCAGAGCGGCAAAACGGCCTTCGGTCACAACTTGCGCTCAAGTAGCCCGAAGGGCGGTAGCGCAATAACACGTCCGCCCGGACCTTTGCCTGCATTTGTCACGGTCTGCGCCATCCCGCGCGATCTCATGAGAAATGCGGGCCGGTTGAAAGGAGGCGCATATGAAGAAGTATCTGAAGCACTTCATCCTCCGGCGGACTCCACAGTCCGAGCCGGTGCCTGGCACGGTCGCGAACTCGGCTGGCGGATTCACCTTCCCGGTGGATGACTGGGCGCGCCTCGACCGCTTCCTGGTGCTGGGCTCCGAGGGCGGCAGCTACTACGCGAGCGAGCGGACGCTGACGCGCGAGAACGCGGAGGCCACCATCGGCGCGATCCAGGAGGACGGAGCGCGTGCGGTTGCGCGCATTGTGGAGATCAGCCATGCGGGCCGTGCGCCCAAGAACGATCCCGCGATCTTCGCGCTGGCGCTCGCCGCGTCGGTTGGCGATGACGAGACCAAGCGGCTTGCGCTTGCGGCGATCCCGCGCGTCTGCCGCACGGGCACGCACCTCTTCCAGTTCGCGGAGTCCGTCGAGGGCATGCGCGGCTGGGGGCGCGGGCTCCGGCGCGGCATCGCGGCCTGGTACACCGGGCAGCCGCTCGACCGGCTTGCGTTGCAGGCGGTGAAGTACCGCCAGCGCGGAGGCTGGACGCATCGCGACCTGTTGCGCCTCGCTCACCCCTCCACGGAGGATGCGGCGCGCAAGGAGTTGTTCGACTGGGTGTGCCGCGACGTGGCAGGCGAGGCCTTGCCGGCGCTCGTGCGGGCGTTCGTGGCGGCTTCGAAGGCGCAGACTGCGGAGGAGATCGCCGCGCTCATTCACGAGCACGATCTGCCCCGCGAGGCGGTGCCAACGGAGTGGCTGAACGACGCCAAGGTCTGGCAGGCGCTGCTTGAGCGCATGCCGCTGACGGCGCTGGTGCGCAACCTCGGCAAGCTCAGCGCGGTTGGCGTGCTGAAGCCGCTTGGCGACGGGCTCGGGCCGGTGCTGACCGCGTTGCGCGACAGCGAGCGTATCAAGAAGGCGCGCCTGCATCCGCTGGCGATCCTGCTTGCGCTCAAGACCTACGCGCAAGGGCACGGCGACAAGGGCAAGCTCAAGTGGGAGCCCGTGCCGCAGGTGATCGATGCTCTGAATGCGGCCTTCTACACCGCGTTCGCGAATGTTGAGCCTACTGGCAAGCGCATCTTGCTCGCGCTCGACGTCTCGGGCTCAATGGGCGGAGGCGGGATCGCTGGCACATCGCTGACACCCCGCGAGGGCTCGGCGGCGATGGCGCTGATGACGGCGGCGACGGAGGAGAACTACCACATCATGGGGTTCACCACGAAGGGCGGCGACTGGCGCACAAACACGCAGCTGACGCCGCTGCCGCTCACGCCCTCCATGCGGCTCGACGCAGCGGTGAAGGCCGTGTCGAACCTGCCGTTCGGCGGCACGGACTGCGCGCTGCCCATGCTCCACGCGCTGGAGCGGGGGCTCAAGGTGGATGCCTTCGTGGTGTACACCGACAGCGAGACCTGGGCCGGGAATGTGCATCCGGTGCAGGCGCTCCGCGAGTACCGGGAGAAGACCGGGATCGCGGCGAAGCTCGTGGTCGTGGGCATGGTGTCCAACGGGTTCTCCATCGCGGACCCGAAGGACGGCGGGATGCTGGACGTGGTGGGGTTCGATGCCGCAGCACCTGCGGTGATCGCGGATTTTATCCGCGGTTGATATGCAACTGAGGTTCCGGGAGGTGTTATGCGCCTTCCGGGCCTTGCATTCCATCGGCGAAATCGCCACCTGTGACAAAATGAGATTGCCGCGGCGGCCCCACTCGATATACAGATAAATAGCCTTCTTTGATAAACACATTTTCTGCGTGTATGTATAATGGGCAGGCAAAGATCGCCGATCCGATGTTCCCTACCGTTCATATATTGGGTCTTCGGCCGGCCGGTTTCGGTCCAAAACGACGACGGAAACAAACCGGCAAGACTGCCAGCTTGGCGCAGGGCTATCGGAACCGCTTTGGCAGCAGCAGTTGCAACGAGTTCGAGGGATAGAAGCTTTGTTCTGTTCGAAGACCCCGTAGAGGTGCAAATCTACTGGTTGAGCGCAAACCCCTCCGATGCGTCCCAGCCCGATCTCGATAATATGCTGAAGCCCTTCATCGATGCCCTCAACCAAACCGTCATCGCTGACGATAGGCAGGTTCACCGCATCCTTGCCGAGAAGGCGCCCATCGGCTCGCCTCCAAGCCAAATAAGCGATATGATTGAAACGCTTCAGGACGAAGAGGCATTTGCTCACGTGGGCGAGGTGGTTTTGGTCTATCTTAGGAGCTTCAACTTGGAGAACGAGGCATGAGCGCCGAACAGGACTTCGCCTCTGAAATTGCGGAGGATTATGTCCGCAAAGGCTGGGAGGTGCGGAATTCCGAAGAGGCACTTGCCTCTGTCGGTTTCAGTCCCGATCTTCTGTTGCGCCGGGGCGACGAATATCTCGTTGTCGAAATCAAGCGGGTCGGGAGCGCTCCCGAACCGAAGATTTCCGACCTCCGCAAGCTGGTGGAAAAGCAGCCGAATTGGCGTCTTGAGGTAAAACTGTTGCCGTTGACCAAAGAGCATCCGATGCGCGTAATCGCGGAGACAGAGACGCCCAAGCGCTTGGCGCTCATTCACACTCTTTCCGCCGAGCATCGTTACAGCGAAGCAGTTCTGATTGCGTGGGTTGTCATCGAGGCAAGCCTTCGGAAAATGCTGGCCGAAGGCGCCAGCGAGCGGCCTGCCGCTATACCGGATATGCTTAGAACGGCTTATGAAGCTGAGCGGATATCCGACCCCGAACTCCGTCAGTTGCAGCGCGCTCTGGCGTTACGCAATGTGATCGTCCACGGCTACGCAGCGGAGATCGATGAAACGGGCGCGCAGTCCATCCTGTCGCTCGCGCGTAGCTTGGCGATGCGCACAGAACAAACCGTGCACTGAGGCAATGCCGGCGGCAATTATCTGCCAGCATCCAGAGAGACGGCGAGCGCTTCGCAGGCTTTGACGAGTTCGATCTACTCAAGTGACTTTGCCTCACTCGCAGCGTCCGCCTTCACACGCGCGATCATTTTCAGCACATCGGGCGCTGCGGAAACCGCGACTATTTCCACCTCGGGATGCTGTATGGCGTAAACGCGGAAAATCTCATCGGCGAACGCTTGCCCGATCTGCGGAACGCCCTCGAAATCGAGCATGACCTCGGCAAATCTATCGAACCGCGCGAGCACACGCTTCGCCTGAGAGCGCGAAACAAGCTGCTCGTCGCCGTATCTGGCAAGCCGGACCGGAACGTGGGTTTTTGCAAACCCTGGAGCGTTCTCATTATCCTGGAACTTCGCGAACACATCCAAGCAGGAGTGAGTTGCAGCGGTGCTAAGTTCGAACGTTATCGCCGTGCCTGAAAAATACTCTTCCGGTTTATTATCTTCAAACAGCCAGCCGTCTTCCTCGTCCATCGTCCGAATAAAAGCCAGGCCGCGAGAGCTTAGAGAGAAGCTATTGAACATTCGCGAGCTAAAAAATATTCCCTGGCCAGAATGATGAGCGGCATCTGTCGTTAGCTTTCCCTTCGATAGCTCAAGGAGTGCGTGCCGGGAATCGGCCAGATTGCAGTCGCGTTTAATTTTCTCGAACACGCCTACCCCTTGGTCCGAGATCGTGACCCGGATGCGCGCGGCGTTTCGTTGCAAACCGACTGTAAAAGCCGGCGACTCCGAATGATCGATGATGTTGTTGATCATTTCGGTGCCGCCATAAGCGAGCAGGTCTTTAATGTTTTTCGGCAAATCGTGAAGCAGCGGCTCGATGTTCGTGCGCCAGATCGCATCTTCTTGCAACTCGGCTTGCCAGCCTTGCTGAGGCGGCTTCACCTCAAACGCGAATACCTTGTCCTCAAAATCTCGAAGCGCGTAGGTCCGGCCCTTGGCGGTCCCCGATGCGGTCAGCTCGCCTTCCTCGACCAGGCGGCGCACATACCGGTGAGCCGTTACCCTGGTCACGCCGAACTCGGCTGCCGCCAACGCGACGGCGTTGGACGGGTGAGCGGAGACGTGCTTCAGTATGAACTCACGTATCTCCGGCCGCTGTTTGCTTTTTCGCGCCATTTGTATCACTTAGCAGGTCAATATGTAACACTTGCTTCGATATATGTATCACATGGCGTCATTGTCAAGGAATGGGCAGACAATTGGAAGGCGTCTAAGTCCGCCGGAAGGTGGAAAAAATAGGGCGACAATTACTGCCTATGGAGACCCCCATGCAGCCCATCGAACGCCTTCGCGCCTACTACGCCGCCTTCAACGCCAAAGACTGGGAGGGCATGTTCGCCTGCGTCCACGGCGATGTAGAGCACCACCCCAACCAGGGCGCGGCCCGCGATGGCAAGGCAGCCTTTCGCGACTTCGTGCTCCACAACGCGAAAGCTTATGACGAGAAGCTGACGGATGTGATGCTGTTTGCGAGCGAAGACGGCCTGCGTGCCGCAGCAGAATTCAAGGTGAACGGCACCTATCTCGAAGCAGACCCAGGCTTTCCGGCCGCGCATGGCCAGACATACACGCTCCCTTGCGGCGCGTTTTTCGCCTTCAAGGACGGCCTCATCGTCCGCATCTCGAACTATTACAACCTCGAAGATTGGCTCAGCCAGGTCCGCGGCTCCTGAAGTCTCGCCGGTGCCGGCCGCTGGGGATAATATGTGACTCCGCAAACTTCTTCACCGCGCGCACCGGATTCACGCAAGGTACTTAATATTATATTGCGGCTGCCCTCATCTGGAGAGGTATCGGGGCCCCTATGCGGGGGTAGTGAATCTAATAGGTAGAGGTTTTGAAACAATGCGGGATTTAGTTCTCAGGCTTGCCGTCGCGTTCGCTCTTATGGCTCCGGGCGTCGCGATAGCCCAAGCCCTTGATTGTCCTTCTCTCGGCGTAATGCCGGATTTTGGCTCGCCGAAGCCGGCCTGTCCCGGCAAGTGCGCCATAGCAATGTCGAATGCCATCCGGACTGTTTGTGGCCCCATGCCGGCGCAGCAGGAAGGGGTATGCGCGCGAGCCGTAGCGGCCTGCCGCATGAGTTGCGAGAGGGCCTGTGTCACAGGGCCGGTCTCTCCGTAAGAGGCCCGCTTCAAGAAGACATCTCCGCGAGGAAGCGCCTCCAAATGCGGAGGTTTTGTCTGCCGTGCGATTCAGGCTAGAAGCTTTTTCGTGCGGCAGACCTCTTGGTCTGCTGCGATGCCGGGCATGCATCAATGCTCCAGGATCTTTCCAAGGGGCCGGCTTATCAAAGTGATCGCAACACCGGCAAATGCCGTCACGCCCGCGATCATGCAGAAAAAGGCGGGCTTCTCCATGCTGCTCCAGTAGGAACCGAGCCAGCCGGCCAGGAAGTTGCCAAGGAAGCTCGTGGCAAGCCATACGCCCATCATCAGCGAAAGCACGCGCGCCGGCGCCACTTTGGAGACCAGCGAAAGCCCCACCGGAGAAAGATAGAGTTCGCCCGCTGTGAGAATCGCGAAATAGACCATGAGCCATCCCCAGCCCGCTTTCGCGTTCACGCCGGTATGGACCGCCACTGCGGCGAGCACTAGATAGGAAAGCGCCAGCAGGAAGCAGCCAATGGCCATTTTTGTGACGGTCTTCGCCTCCCGGCCGCGGCGCGCCAGCCACCCCCACCAGGCGACGATGAAAGGCGTGAACGCCAGGATCATGGCCGGATTGACCGACTGAAACGCGGGTGCCGGGATTTCCACCTGCCAGAACCACAGATTGAGCGTGCGATCGGTATAGTCGTCTATCCAAAGCGCAATCGTGTTTCCCTGCTGCTCGTAGGCCGCCCAGAACAGCGTATTCGGCAGGAACAGCAGGAGAAGCGCGGCGATGGAACGCCACTCCGCCACGGTCAGCGGATCGTGCTCATGATGGGCGGCCTTGGCCCGGTGCCTTTCGTCCGGCGGCAGTTCGCGAAGCCCGCGCGTATAGATCGCAAGCCCGCATAGCATGCCAACGCCCGCCGCGGCGAACCCGTAGTGCCAGCCGAAATTGTCCGCAAGCGCCCCGCAGACCACGCCCGAAAACATCGCGCCAAGATTGATGCCCATGTAGAAGATCGAAAACGCGCGGTCGCGGCGCGGATCGCCCTCCGCATAAAGCTCGCCAACCTGGGTCGAGATATTCGGCTTGAAAGCCCCGTTGGCCAGGATCAGCGTCAAGAGCGCAAACAGCAGCAGGGATTCGAACGCCATCATGAAATGGCCGATAGCCATGAGCACCGCTCCGATCAGCACGGTACGCCGCTGTCCCAGCACCCGGTCAGCAAGCAAGCCGCCGAATACCGGCGTCAGGTAAACGAGCGCCGTATAGGTACCGAAGATCTGCGAGGCGAATGGCTGGGGATCGAGCGGGCCGAACACCGCCTCCAGGCCGCTCTTGAGCGCGGCAAGCCCGATGACATGCTCCGAACGCCCTGGCACCAGCAGATATTTGACGAGGTAGAGCACCAGAAGCGCGCGCATCCCATAATAGGAAAAGCGCTCCCACATTTCGGTGGCGAACAGGATGCTCAAGCCCCGCGGATGGCCGAAAAGTTGCTTTTGCGCGGGCATTTGCGCCGCAACCGTGTCATCCATCGCGGTCTATTCCCCAAGCACCGGATAGGCGAACCGCGGCTTGGGGGTTGCGTGCACCGCCTGGCCAAGCATCAGCGGCACGAAGCGGCCCGTCTCGCCGTCGTAGGTCTCAACCTTGCCGGTCTCGATGCTGTAGACCCAGCCGTAGAGCCTGAGCCTGCCGGTTGCCAGCCTCGCCGCCACGACGGGGTGCGTCTGCAAATTCCGGATCTGGCAAAGCACGTTCTCATGCACCAGCGCATGCAGCCGGGCGTGCTCGTCCGCGCTCGCCGGCAGCGTCGCGCCGACAATCTCCTTCGCCGCCGCCGCGTGCTTGATCCAGTTCGCGACCGCTGGCATCTTGTCGAGCCTGTTCTCGCGCAAGATCGCCCGCATGGCCCCGCAATCGGTGTGCCCGCAAACCACCAAATCCTCGATGCCGAGGGCTGCCACCGCATATTCGATGCTGGCGGACACGCCGCCCGCCGCCGGCCGTAGCTCGGAATGATGTTGCCCGCGTTGCGCACCACAAAGATCTCGCCAGGTTCTCGCTGGGTCAGAACCTCCGGCACGACGCGGCTATCCGAGCAGGCGACGAACACCGCAAACGGCGCCTGCTGGCTCCCGGTGCCGCCGGTCTTCAGAAGCCCGTGAATTTCGGTTTGGAAGCGCAACGCGCCTTCGATCAGTCTGTGCATGGCTCTCCCGGCGCCGCCGGCTCTCAGCCTCGGATACTAGCATCATTAAGTGGGGGCTGGCCACGGGCGGTTCGCGGAACCATCGAGCTATGGAGAGTTCAGCCTTCCTGCCAAGCCAGAACAGCATGGGGATCGAGACTACAATTGCTATAACCACCGCCGGGCCGGCCAGCAGAAAGCGGGAGGAGCGCAACGTAACCTTCGTTCAGAACCGCGGCGGTCCTTTTGAACCTGCCGGCCGGGATCGCTCTCATCGGCGGCCGTTTCGGACATCAACATCTTGGAACTGCGCGAGTTTCAGCACGCATTCGAAAAGGCGGCCAGCTAAGCGCGGCCGATTCCGTGCCCGCCAGCCGCCCCAGCCTGCTTGCGTCTATGCGTCCGGCCAGCGCCAGTTGACAATTTCCGGCATGTCCTCGCCATGCGCCTTGATATACGCCTTGTGCTCGATCAGCTTCTCGCGCAGCGCCTGCTTGGCATAGGCGGCACGGCCATCGAGCTGCGGCAGCCGGTCGATGGCGTCCGAAGCCAGATGGAAGCGGTCTAGATCGTTGAGCACGACCATGTCGAACGGCGTCGTGGTCGTGCCCTCTTCCTTATAGCCGCGAACGTGGATGTGGGCGTGATTGGTCCGCCGGTAGGTGAGGCGGTGGATCAGCCAGGGATAGCCGTGATGGGCGAAGATCACCGGCTTGTCCTTGGTGAAGATCGCATCGAAATCGCGGTTGCTGAGCCCGTGCGGATGCTCTTCCTTCGGTTGCAGCGTCATAAGATCGACGACGTTCACGAACCGGATTTTCAGTTCCGGGAAATGCTGCCTGAGCAGGCTGGTCGCCGCCAGCGCCTCGATGGTGGGAACGTCGCCCGCGCAGGCCATGACCAGATCGGGCTCGGCACCCTTGTCGTTGCTCGCCCACTCCCAGATGCCCACGCCAGCAGTGCAATGCTTGACCGCTTCGTCCAAGGAAAGCCACTGCGGCGCGGGCTGCTTGCCGGCCACGATCACGTTGATGTAGTTCCGGCTCCTGAGGCAATGATCGGTGACTGACAGGAGCGTGTTGGCATCCGGCGGCAGGTAAACCCGAACCGTGCCGGATTTCTTGTTGCACACATAGTCGATGAAGCCGGGGTCCTGGTGGCTGAAGCCGTTGTGGTCCTGCCGCCAGACGTGGCTCGTCAGCAGATAGTTCAGCGATGGCACAGGCTTGCGCCAGGGGATATCGCCGCAGGTCTTGAGCCACTTCGCATGCTGGTTGAACATCGAGTTGATGATGTGGATGAAGGCCTCGTAGCAGTTGAACAGCCCGTGCCGGCCGGTCAGCAGGTAGCCTTCGAGCCAGCCCTGGCAGGTGTGTTCGGAGAGGATCTCCATCACCCGCCCGCCTGGGGCCAAGTGGTCGTCATAGGGGAACGCTTCCGCCTCCCACGCCCGGTTCGTTACATCGAACACGCGCCCAAGCCGGTTGGAAGCCGTCTCGTCCGGGCCGAACACGCGGAAATTCCGCTGGTCCTCGCTTGCCTTCATCACATCGCGCAAGAACGTGCCCATGACCGTGGTCGCCTCGGCGTCATGCTCGCCCGGCTTGCCAACCTTGACCGCATATTTCGTCATATCGGGCAGATCGAGATCGCTTGCGCCTCCACCACCGTTCGCATGCGGATTGGCGCTCATGCGGCGTTCGCCCTTAGGTGCCAGCTCCGCGATTTCGCGCCTGAGCGCGCCCGTGCCGTCGAAAAGCTCCTCGGGCTGATAGCTCTTCATCCAGTTTTCGAGCAGCTGAATGTGTTCCGGCTTCGCCGCAAGCTCGGCCAGCGGCACCTGATGCGAGCGCCAGTAGCCCTCGGTCTTAAGTCCATCGACCTCCTTCGGTCCGGTCCAGCCCTTGGGCGTCCTGAGCACGATCATTGGCCAGATCGCGCGCTCCTTGTGGCCTTTTTCGCGCGCCGTCTTCTGGATGGACTTGATCTCGGCCACGACCTCGTCGAGCGTTGCGGCCATCAGTTGGTGCACGGTCTCGGGATCGTCGCCCTCGACAAAATAGGGCCGGTAGCCGTAGCCTTTGAACAGGCTCCACAACTCCTCCTTGCTGATGCGCGAAAGGATCGTGGGGTTGGCGATCTTATAGCCGTTCAGGTGCAGGATGGGCAGCACCGCGCCGTCCGTCACCGGGCTGAGGAACTTGTTCGAATGCCACGCAGCCGCAAGCGGGCCGGTCTCCGCCTCGCCGTCGCCCACGACGCAAGCCGCGATCAGGTCCGGATTGTCGAACACCGCGCCATAGGCATGCGACAGCGCATAGCCAAGCTCGCCGCCCTCGTGGATCGAACCGGGCGTTTCGGCCGCTACGTGGCTCGGGATGCCGCCTGGGAAGCTGAACTGCTTGAACAGCCGCTGCATGCCGGCCGCGTTCTGCGAGATATGCGGGTAAGTCTCGCTATAGGTTCCCTCAAGCCAGGTATTGGCCAGGACTCCCGGCGCGCCATGCCCGGGGCCCGCGATGTAGATCATGTTGAGATCGTTGGCCTTGATGACGCGGTTGAGGTGCACGTAGAGCAGGTTCAGCCCCGGTGCCGTACCCCAATGGCCTAGCAGCCGCGGCTTGATGTGACTGAGCTTCAGCGGCTCTTTCAGCAGCGGATTGTCGAGCAGGTAAATCTGGCCTACGGACAGATAGTTCGCCGCGCGCCACCAGGCGTGCATGAGCTTCAGCTCCTGGCGGGATAGCGGGCCTTTGCTGCTTTGGGCAGCGGGACGTTCCGGCATTCGGATTTCCTTTCCGTGGCGCGGGGGGCTGTGTGGCACGACTACAACTCAGGAGGGTTGCGCCACCCTTGCGCCCGCATTCATGGCATGCGGATTTGACCTCTTTATATCGAAAGCCGGTCCGGCAATTCTACCAGTCAAGCCTTCGTGAAAGATGGCTGCGTTTCTTGATGGAGCCTCCGGACCGCCCAGTTGTTTCACTGAGCGGCATGACGCCGCATGTTCGCAGGAACAGCGCATCCCGGCTGTGCGATCCTCGAAGGGGGCTTTGCCGCGTTATGCCATGATCGTGGATTGATAGGAGATCGTCGTGGCAGAAAAATTCAACGACTACCATGAAGCCAAATCGCATCCGTATTGGGAAGATATCCTGTGCTTGGCGCTCGGAGCGCTGATCGTCGCTATTCCCTTCGCCGTCAGCGAAGAGGTTAACCCGGTTGTGCAAACGGCACAGGGGTTTCTCGGCGTTTTGATCGCGTTCACAGCCGCCGCGGAGCGCATGCAGATAATCCTCGGCGAAAAGGAAACAGCCCGCGAATGGGAGGAAGTGCTGCAAGCGCTCTGCAGCGGCGTTCTGATCCTGCTTCCCTTCCTCGGTGGTTACGCGAATGCCGGCACGCTGCGCTACTGGGATTTCGCCTTGGGCGGTGTCGTATTGTTGCTCGCCCTAATCGAGCTCAGGCGCGACTATGTGGGCGACCTTGAGCGGCTTGGCTTACCGCATAAGTAGCAATCGTTGCAGCGGCAGCGGTCAGGCTGCTCCGGCCGCTCGCTGCCGGCCGCCTGGCGCCGGGAGTTGAGCCGCTTGAAACGCAATGGCCCCGGATAAGGGCCGAAAGCGCTTATCCGGGGCCGTTATGAAGGGTAATTCCCTGGCGTTGATTACCTGTGTTTGCTGTTGCCTTTAGCAGAACCGCCACCTCTAGCAGCCCCGCGCGCAGGTCCGCCACGCGGGAAGTGCATGGCTTGGTTCCCAGCCCCACGCCCGCTGCTGCGGTTCATCGATCCAGACGGATGATAGCTTCCCGTCGTAGTCCGGCTTGCGGCGTGGTGCGCGTTGAAGGCTTTGTTCGGCGAGCCGCCCGTTTTGGCGCTCCCATAGCTGGAACTGGCTCCGCCAAGGCTGCCGGCATGGCCGTGAGCGCTGCTGCCTTGGCTGCCGGTGCCGTTATGTCCAGTGCCGTTATGCCCCGATGTTCCATCGGCGTGCCCGGCGGCGGAATGCCCTGACATTCCCGCCATGCCGGCGGTACCGTTGTGCCCAGATGCCGCTCCAGCAGATTTTGCGCTGCTCACGCCGTTTCCTGAGAGCTGCCCAGTTTTCGATACCCCGGCGACCGTGGGAACGCCGTGGTTGGTCTTCGAATACTGGCCCTTGTCCGAACGCGCGGCTTCCAGGTGCTTGCCTTGCTCGTGGGTCGGCGCGATGTGTTTTTGGTTGGCTGCGGCCTTTTCTTGCAGGGTTGGCTTCGACTGAGAGCCGCCAGGGCCGTTATGGCTGAAGCTGCTCTTGTTGCTGACGACCGTCTTGCTATAGACGTTGGTGATGTTCACGCTTACGTTGGTGACCGACCTATTATAGTAGAACGCGCCGCCAGACCAGTATCCGCCGAAGAAACCAACGCCGGTATAGCCAAATCCATAGCAAATGCCGCCGTAGAAGCCAACGGTAGGGCCCCAATAGCCATCGTTCCACAAATAAGCGCCATCGTTCCAGCCCCAGTAGCCGGGCGTCCACAAATATCCAACCTGGGGCGCTTCCGCCCAGGCGCCAGGCACCCAGTAGTAATCTCCAGCATCTTCGTCCCAAGCCCAATAGCCGGGTGTCCAGATGTAGCCGGGTCCGGGAATTGGCGGCTGGTCGTAATCCGGCAGGGCTGGCGGGGCCACGGTGACTGCGACGGCGAGCCCGGCTGCTGCAGGCGCGGGCGCCATGACCAGCCCGGACAGGAACATCGCCGCCATTATGCCAAGCAGCATGAGCCTGGCGTTCCACAGGCCAAGGGATAACCGCTTACTTTGCAATTCTGGAAAAAGTGTTCTGAATTTCATGTTTGCCCTCCAGTCGCGCCCGGCTCGGCCGGCAAAGTCTTAGTTAATTTAGGCGCCAGAAAGGCAGATGAGACACTCCATTACAAATAGTATGTATTATTGAATGAGCCTTTGGGGCCCCATCAATCTTGCCTGAACTAGTAAGTGTGGCGGCAATAGTTTTGCAACTACACGCCGGCGGCACGGTAAAGACCTGCAGGCCGCTCGCCGGCCCTTATCCCGGGAACCCCAGGAAACTCAATACCTGGCATTTGTACACGCCAGGCAGAGGTTCCGTTAATCGCGCGCATGTATTTTCTTGGATGGCGAGCGGCCCGGCCTCATGCCCCCCGCGCAGCCCCCGGTTAGCCGGGGCCCCCCGTAAGCCAGGGATCTGGTAAAATGCCCGACCTTATGACCGCAATTGCAACCGCCGGACAAGCGATCAACCTTGTGAAGGAACTCGACGGCCAGTCTGGCGGCGACCCGCAGCGCAAGCTGAAGTTCGCGGAAGCCATCAGCCTGATCGCCGATTTGAAGAACGCGCTTGTGGAAGCGAATGCGGCGGCGAAAGGCCAGGAGCAGGAGTTCGACACGCTCCGGAGGAACTTCCGGTTGTTCACCGAGACGGTCGAGGTGCTGGGCTATCACTACGACAAGGATGAAAAGGGACGGCCGAAGGGGAATGCGTACTGCCCCGTATGCATGCAGAAGGACGGGTACATGCTTCTGCTGACGCAGACCCAGGAGCGGGGGCGCAACGAATTGCAGTGCCCTAATTGCAAAGCGTTTTTCAATGGCTTGTCCGTATTCAAATAGCGGCTGATCGCCGGCGGAGCGGGCTGCCGTGCGCGGGCTTGTGCTTCCCGCACTTTGCATTAAGCTGCCGGTTCCAGCCGCTCGCAAAACCGGACAGAAACGCCATGACGACGCTTTCCGCGCCCATTACCGGCATGCTGCTTTCCGCGGTGGCGTTCCTGTTCTTTACTGGCTTCGACACGGCAAGCAAATATCTGGCCAGCAGTTATTCGGTCTTCCAGATCATGAGCGTCGAGTTTGGCACTGCGGCCCTGTTGATCTGGGTCTACGCGCAGGCCAAGGTCTGGACCGGCGTGGGGCCGTCGGGCTTGCGCATGAACCGCCCGGACCTTCACCTTATGCGCAGCGGCTTTCAGATCGCAGGCCAGTCGCTCGCCTATCTCGCCATTCCGCATCTGTCGCTGGCGGAGTTCTACGTCATCGTGTTCTGCATGCCGGCGGTGACGGTGCTCAAGGCGGGCTGGTTTCTCAAGGAACGCGCCGCAGCCCATGTCTGGGCGGTGATCGGCCTGAATTTCTTCGGGGTGCTGATCGCCTTGCGGCCGGATCAGGGGGTGAACTGGTGGGCGGCCATGGCGTTTGCCGGGGTCGTGCTGCTGGCGGCGAGCCAGGTGGTATTGCGGCGCATGGCAGCAAGCGAAACGGTGGAGATGGCGGGCGTTACCGCCTCGGTCGCTTTGGCATCCGCGGCTTTGGCCGTGACGCCGTTCGTCTACCAGCCGGTAAACACAGCGGATTTCGCCCTGATGGTGCTGGGCGGCGTGCTGTTCGCCCCGGCGCAGATACTGCTGGTTTTGGCATTCCGCATGGCGCCGGTGGCGTTGGCAACCCCGCCGCAGTTCCTGCAACTCGCCTACGGAGCGCTGGCCGGCTACGTGGTATTCGGCGAGGTACCGGCGGTTGCGGTCTGTATCGGGGGCGGCACGGTCATCGCCGCCAACGCTGCGTTGATCTATGCCGAGAACAGAACGCCACGCATCCTCGCACGGAAGGAGTGCTAGCCGCTCCCCGCGGGCTGACCGTGAACGTCTATTTTGCCGTTGTTCGCGATGGCCGCCCGCCAGCTGTTGACAGAACGCCGGCGCGGCACGTAGATATACACCGGTAAGCGTTGGACACGTAGCTCAGCGGTAGAGCATTCGCTTCACACGCGAAGGGTCACAGGTTCAATCCCTGTCGTGTCCACCATCCAGCTTCTAACATACCGTTTTTGCTGACTATTCCTGCTGGTGGGACAGAGGTAGCGCGGTGCGGGGCATTCCCAGCGTGGCTCGCGGCCAATTTTTCTGCGTTGCCTTGAGGGTGTGCGCGCGCCATACCGGCGTCTTCACAACCGAACACTGCCGTAAGCTCGTGCTCGCTCCAGCTTGAGATCCATCGTCATGCAGCACAACGGCGAGCATTCCGGTTGCTCCCGCTCAAGCTATCGTGCGATAAGACTGCCTCTCAACTTTCTAAGCAGGAGGTTCCCATGACTAGGAAACTCACCATCGACACGCTCCCCTCCTTTTGAAGTCCATGAGTAAGCGCCGCAAGTCTTTCCCATCGGAAACTAAGGTCAAGCGTGGCGCCCGCTTCGTACACAGGGATGTAGAGCTTCTGGAAAAGCTGGGCCGCGAAGACCTCTGCCCGTGCGGCTCCACACGGAGATTTCAAAAAGTGCTGCATGAAGTCCAAGCGCTACGATGGCGCCTCGAAGGATGAGTACTTTTAGTCCCTTACCAACCAAATCTTGTCACTTTGCGCACGGAATCCGTCACGCGGGTGCGGGAACGATGCCGTATTCGGTGATGTGGGAAGCGGCAGCGATGACAGCTCTTCCGGCGCAGGTGAGGTAGTAGCGGTAGGTCTTGGCGGCGCGTTTGATGAGGCCGAGGAGGCGCAAGCGGCGGAGCTGGCGCGAGAACGTTGAAGGCTAGTGGCCTGCGTCAGCCAAAATGAGTGGTTCTGACTTGGTCTTTTTCGCCGTGGCAAAGTCGGCCGCCTTGGGCGTGGATTTCTTCAATCCTACCGAACGCACCCTGCTGGGCGTTGCAGAACCCCAAGTTCAACATCGCGGGCGTCCGCCGCGCCGATCTGTCCCCGCTTCTAAAACAGCTTGACCGTTTTACCCTCGACCTTTCGCGGGCGCGTAACCCGGTCCAGCAGGCGGACGCCTGCGGAGAAATCGTCGAGGGCCGAGAGATGAGCAAGATAACGCCGGTTGCAGGCGAAGAGAATGCCGGTCAAGTCTCCAAGGCTGTAGATGTTCTTCTTCATAGGAGCGAAGCCCGCGCTTGACGGGCCTTTGCGGTGTTCTACCTTCCGGTGGTGCGAGAACGCGGCGGTAACGCTCAATATGTGGCTCGCCCCCATCAGCAACCTCGAATGGTATTGGTGGGCGCTCTTCGCCGTCTCCATCTTGGCCCTCACCTGGATATTGTCGCGGCCCGCGATCCTGCGCTTCGGCCTGGGCCTGCAGAAGGCCCTTCAGACCGTGATTTTCGCCGCCGCCGTCACCGCGTCCATCGGCTTCTCCTACACAACGGCGGGCCTCAACTGGGAGCCCGACGTGCAGAAGCGCCTCGAAGCGCACCTCAAGGATAAGCTCCGCTACGAGACCGAAATCCAAATGTCCGCCGCCGTCGAGCAGTGGTTCAAGGCCGATCCCTCCCATGCCGCCCACTTGGCCGGCCTCGCCCAGAATTACCGCAAGGTGCTCGACGAGGCGAAGCTGAGTGCGGAGGCCTATTCCGCGGAGGAAATCGACCAGGCATTGAGGAAGTCGGCCCGGTCGCTTCCGCCCGAAAAGGTGCTGGAAACGCCGCATGCCGCGCCGGCCAAGCGCAAAATCCCAGGCTCGGCCTCCGAACTCCTGGAACTCGACGCGACGGTCGCCGCCGGCAACAAGGCCCTGGCGCTCAAGGCCGGGCAGGCGCGGGCGGCGGCTGTTGGCTTCATTTCGCAGCTCGCGAACGTTGCGGTGGATACCGTGCCGCTCCTGAAAGAGGTGCTGCCGGAGATGATCGGCGCGGCGGCCGGGCATGCGGGGCAGCAGTTGCTGGACAGCCTGCCCGTCGAGCAGGGCATCAAGGCGGTGCAGGGCTCGGAGGACGTTGTGAAGGTGGCGGTGGCGTCCGAGGCGAGCCATATCGGGCCGCGGATTTTCCGGACGGAAGGGGTAGCGTTTGGGTCTGCCACGGGCTTCGGCCTTGCGGCGCTGAGGGAAGGGTTTTTCACGCACGCCAAGGGTATTAAGGCGCTGAAGGTGCCGGCGGAAAAGGTGAGGTTCCGGTTTCGCGTGCCGCTTTAGGCCGCCAAAATGGCGCGCCGCTGTGAACGAAAGCCCGGCGGTTTTGCAGTTGCCGCCGTTGCCGGCGGGAAGAAGTACTCCACTGGGTCGAAAGCAGGAGTTCGAGATATCCGAACTAATTTCTGAAGTACCCCAGCAAGCAGAAGCAAGCTAATCGGGTTTCCAACGATTCATCAATGCCTGCGATTTTGGATTCGGCAGCTTTCTGATTACGTTGCCCGTTGCCGGAAGAGGGCGAATTGCCGATACTTGCGCAACCGCCAGTTGGTGCCTCACTGGCCATATTCGTGGGGGGTGAACCCAGCTCTGGGCGACTGTTGCTATGCCGTGGCACTATACAACCCTCCTTGATTGCGTCGACCACTGGCAAACTCTGATCGCTGGGCTGATCGCGTTGATCGCTGCGGCCATCACCGTCTATTTCACGCTGAAAGGCGAGAGACGAAAGGTCGATCACGAGCTGAACGCGCTGCGCAAGTCACTGGCCATGGAGCTTCGCCTACTCATTCCTGGAGCGCTCAGCGTGCATGGCCTACTCACAAGATTGGGAAGCAAGAAAGACGGACCAATCACCGCCTGGATGGTCGAAAGCCAGTCGCGAATGCTAGATCCGATCATTTATCGGGCAAACGCGCACAAGATCGGGCTCCTCGAAAAAGACGGAATAGATGTGATCACCGTCTATGGACAGCTTGACATTGCGCGTGACTACGTGGCGCAGCTCATAACGACCTATAGGACGCCGGATGACATCAGCCCGGATGTCGTTCTGGGAACGGCCACGCCGTTCCTGGCGGCATGCATATCAGCGCGGAGCGTACTTCCTAAATTGCGAACCGGCGTCGCTTCGCACGATGACATTGACGCGGAGTTGCTGCGAAGAATCAACACTGCGGCGGCCTCTCAGCCTGCAAGTGGACAGCATCCGTCTGGGCTGACGACGAAAAACTAGGGATCAGGAAATGCCGAAGCTTTTGAGGTCGAGCGAGACAGCAGGTTGCGGCGCCACGATTGAATTGGACAACGGCGAGGTCGTGCACGTGTCCATCGCGCAAACCGGCGTGTTGGTGCGCAGATGGGACATGAACGGAGGGTTGATCAAATCCTTGCTCAGCAACTTCTTCGGCCCGAAGCTGTACAACGAGAGTAGCGTGTACAAGAATGCGCAGACGGCGCGAGCGCTGAGTTTGATCTATCTCGAACAAGCGCCGCCGCTCTCCTTCAAGAATCCCGTGTTGGCGGCGTTCTCCAATGCCATATGGCATTGCTCATCGGCACCCGAAGTTTGCACCGTTCTCAACGAAGCTGTGTCAAAGTTTCCAGACCATGCCCGTCGCTAGACATCGATCACCGAGTTTGAAGTGGAGTTTCGATCTGCCTGACCGACTGAAGATCGCGATCGCTGATGCAATCGTGCTCTACAGCCGGATCGAATCCTGCTGCGTCGAAATCATTTGGGAACTCGAACAGGCCGATCTCGAACGCAAGAAGCAGATCGCGAAGGCTTGGGGCGACCAGAATTTCCGGCTCCTCAAGAAAGCCGTAGGTCAAATTCCGGGGGCCAAAACGGACAAAATATGGCCTGCGCTGAAGGTGCTCACAAAGGAACGCAACCTTATCGGACACGGCGTTTGGATGTGGACGAATGAAGAGAGGCCGCTCGTCGTCTGGCATTCCAAATTCCTGGAAGAGAACGATTGGATCGGCGCTGAATTCTTCGACTGGGCCAGGTTCGACTACTTCATGAAGCAGACAACGGGGCTTATGAATACGTTCACACAATTCAAACTGCTTGTGGTGAAGGCGGTCGATGAGCAGAAGCGTGTGCAGGATCGAGACGATCTGCCGTCCGGAGACGGCACTGAACTCGACTAGAGGGCTATAGTGCTCAGGCTCGCCCAACGCAACTGCCAGGTTATGACTACCGCTTACCCCCAGGAAGTGGCGCGGCGGCTAACAAGCCGAAACGCAGCAATCGGCCTTGAGGAGCCGTACTGGCAGGTCATTCTCGTTAAGGCAGTGCTTTCATTCTTCCCAGTTTTCCACGATTAACCCGTTCACGCGCTGGAATTCCCGCAAATTCCGGGACACAAGCACCAGGTTGCGGGCGCACGCCTGTCCTGCAATCAAGACATCGTAGGGACCGATTGGCGTTCCCTGTGCTTCCAGGGTGGCGCGGATTTCTCCCGCTTTACGGGCGTCTTCCTTGTCGAACGGAACAACTTCGAACTGCAAACTGTCGGCGATGGTCATATTGTGCGCGTGGCGCTGGCTCTTGAACGCTCCGAAATAAAGCTCATAAATAACGATGGAGGGCAAACCGATATCGGTTGGCCGGTGCTGCCGCGCACGCTGAACGACCGGCCCGCCGGGATCTTTAAGCAAGGCGATAACCGCGTTGGTGTCAAAAAGGTAGCGCATCAGCGAAACGCTTCGTTCAGCTCTGGGCGCTCCTGCATCGGCGGCTGCTCCAGCGCAGCCTCAAGGAAATCGGTATCCAGCGGGCCGGAAAGACCGTCCAGCCATGCCCAATCCGCTGGGATCGGTTCCAAGATGACGGCTGAGCCGTGCCGGCGGATGCGGACTTCCTCGCCTTCAAATCGATAGTCCTTTGGCAGTCTGACCGCTTGAGAGCGGCCCGACCAAAACACGCGTGCAGTTTCCATAGCCGCCTCCAGTTGGCATATACCAAAAGAATATATCATTGTGCCGTTTAGGTCAAATCTCCGCCGCCAAGGGCCATGCTCATCCCGCTTGAAGGCGCCGCATTTCGATTCCGGCAAAGCTTAAAAATCCGTTCGTTTCGCGTAGGCGCCCACTTTGGTAAATGCAAACAAGGTTAACCCGGAATTGCGATGGCTGAAACAGGTCGTATTCTGGCAAAAATTCCCTGTTTCGGGCCGTTTTTCAGCTTTCAAAAATACGGTTAAATATAAGAGCAGATTCCCGGTTAACCCTGTTTTGGCGCCAAGCTCATCCCTAGCGGGAACATCTCATCGATTTTTCCATTTTAAATCAAAGTCTTACGAATTTACGTTTTAGCAAGACGCATCCGCTACAATGGATGACAGTCGAAAAAGGCTGCCGGGCCGGCGCGCAACCGCTGGAAATAATTCCCCCCAAGGCAGCCCAGACGAACGCGCCAGAGCCCCCTGAGCGCGAACCCTATTGCTTTGCCCAGCGCTGGGCGTCCGCCTCGTCGCTATCCTTGGCGGCGACCCAATGGTTCCCCTCCGCCGTCTCCTCGGTCTTCCAGAACGGCGCATTGCATTTGAGGTAGTCCATCAGGAACTCCGCCGCCTCGAAGGCCGCCTGCCGGTGCGTGGAGAGCGTCACCACCAGCACGATGTTGTCGCCGGGCGCCAGCCGCCCGATGCGATGCACCACGAGGCTGTCCAGCAGCGGCCAGCGCTCCCGCGCCTCCGCCTCGATGCGCTCCAGCTCCTTCCCGGTCATGCCGGGATAGTGCTCCAGCGTCATGGCCGTGATGGCGCCGTTCCTGGCCATTTCGCGCACCGTGCCCACGAACGCCACGATAGCGCCGGCATCGGTCCGCCCGGCCCTGAGCGCCGCAATTTCGGCCCCAATATCGAAGTCTTGTGTTTGAACCCGGATCATGGCTGCTCCTTGCCAAGATATAGGGCAGGCCGCATCTTTCCGGCAATCGCAAACGCGCGAGGGAGGCCAAATTTGCACATACACAAACTGACGGGCGATAAATTAGATAGTGCGCTCAATGACTTGGCGCGGCTGCGCATCGAGGTGTTCCGCGATTTCCCCTACCTCTACGACGGCACGCTGGCCTACGAGCAGGACTATATCCAGGGCCTCGCCCGCGCCAAGGACGCCATTATCGCCGCCGCCGAGGACGAGGGCCGTATCGTAGGCTGCGCCACGGGCTCGGCCCTTTGGGGCCACCACGAGGAGTTCGCCGCCCCCTTCGCCGCCCACAATTACGACCCCGCGGAGGTCTTCTACTGCGGCGAATCCGTGCTGCTTCCCGCATGGCGCGGGCGCGGCCTGGGCCACAGATTCTTCGATTTCCGCGAGGCCCACGCCAGGGAATGCGGCTACAAATACTCGGCTTTCTGCGCGGTGGTGCGGCCGGCGGACCATCCTTTGCGCCCCGCGGGTTATGTGCCGCTGGACGCCTTCTGGGAGAAGCGCGGCTACGCCAAGGTGCCGGGAATGCTGGCAAATTTCGATTGGAAGGACGTCGATCAGGCGGGCGAAACGGAGCACTCCATGCAATTCTGGCTGCGGGAGATCGTATGACGCGAGGCAAAGTCCGCATCGCCGCGGCGCAGTATCCCATTGAAGAGCTTGCATCTTTTGCCGCCTTCGAAGCCAAGCTCAGCGCTTGGGTGGCCGAAGCCGCAAGCCAGAGCGCCGAACTCCTGGTCTTCCCGGAATACGCCGCCCTTGAACTGGCCGCACTCGCCGGCCGCGAGGTCAGCAGTGATCTGAAAGCGTCGCTCGAAGCCCTGCAATCCTATCTTCCCGCCTACGATTCCGCCTATGCGGCGCTCGCCAAGCAGCACGGCCTCTACATCCTCGCCGGCAGCGCCCCCGTAAGGCTCCCGGACGGCGCCTACGTCAACCGCGCCCGCCTTTTCGCACCCAGCGGTGCCAGCGCCCACCAGCAAAAGTGCATCATGACGCGCTTCGAAGCCGAAGAATGGGGCATTTCGCCCAGCTCCGGGTTCACCGTCTTCGACACAGCCGTAGGCAAGCTCGGCATTACGATCTGCTACGATTCCGAGTTCCCGCTGATCGCCCGCGCGCTCGCCGAAGCCGGCGCCGAAATCCTCCTTGCCCCCTCCTGTACCGAAACGCTGGCAGGCTACCATCGCGTCAGAACCTCATGCGCCGCCCGCGCGCTCGAAAACCAGATCTTCGCGATCCAGTCGCCCACCATAGGCGACGCACCCTGGCTTGCCGGCCTTGAGACCAACGCCGGCGCGGCAGGCGTATTCGCCCCCGCCGAAAGCCGGTTCTCTATTGATGGCGTCATCGCCCAAGGCACGCTCAACACCCCTCAATGGGTCTATGCGGACCTCGACCTTGAGGCTCTCGCCCGCATCCGCAAGGATGGCGAAGTCTTGAACGCCAGGGATTGGCAGCTTCAGCCGGGAGCAGCCCCCCTTCCCCCGGCCAAGCTCGTCACCCTGAATTAACTCTCGGGCCAAACCCTCCAAAACGGCGAAACGTGCCGTTAAGTATAGTTCGGGCTAGGCGCTGGCTGCGAGGCATGTTACTGACTTGTCCAACCTACATAACATCGCAAGTGCTTGTTCATGCGGACATATCTGGATTTCGAAAAGCCTATCGCCGAACTTGAGAGTAAAATCGAGGAGTTAAGCGCGCTAGGCGAAGGCGAAGCGCCGGTCTCGATCACCGAGGAAATCGCCACTTTGCGCGAGAAGGCGCAGACGGCGCTCGAAGAGACTTACGCCAATCTCGACCCCTGGCAGAAGACGCAGGTTGCGCGCCATCCCGAGCGCCCGCATACGATCGACTATATCCGCGAGCTGATCGTCGATTTCACGCCGCTCGGCGGCGACCGCTATTTCGCCGAGGATTTGGCCATCATCGGCGGGCTCGGGCAGTTCCACGGCCGCACAGTCATGATCATAGGGCATGAAAAAGGGGCCGACACCCAGGGCCGGCTCAAGCACAATTTCGGCATGGCCAAGCCCGAAGGCTATCGCAAGGCCGTCCGCCTCATGGAAATGGCCGACCGCTTCGGCATCCCTGTCATAACCCTTGTGGATACGGCCGGCGCCTATCCCGGCATCGAGGCCGAGGAACGCGGGCAGGCGGAAGCCATCGCGCGCTCCACAGATTGCAGCCTTTCGATCACAGTGCCCATGATTTCGGTCATCATCGGCGAGGGCGGCTCCGGCGGTGCCATCGCCATTGCCTCGGCGAACCGCGTGCTGATGCTGGAACACGCCATCTACAGCGTGATTTCACCGGAGGGCGCCGCCTCGATCCTGTGGCATGACAGCACCAAGGCTAAGGATGCGGCCACGAACATGAAGATTACCGCGCAGGATCTGCTCCAGCTCGGCATCATCGACACGATCATTGCCGAGCCAGTGGGCGGCGCGCACCGCGAGGCGGACACGGCCATCCAGCGAGTGGGCGAGGCACTGGAGCTAGCACTTCTCGAATTCGACAACATAGACGGCGCCAGCATCCGCAAACTCAGGCGCGAAAAGTTCCTGAACATAGGAAAGCCGTTACCCGTTTACCGCTAGCAGTACGCCACCTTGGGTAGCAGTCCAATTTTAGCCCAAATATCGCGGCCAAGCTGCTATGATAGGTTAGGGCGAATCACAGGCTTAAAGCTTACGGGATGCGGTTCTTAAAATTGGGGCGCGGATTGCAACGGGACGTACAGGCAAACCAGCGATCTTATCCTGCCAATACAAGCAGGGTAAGGTCGATGCGGTCTGTCGTGCGTTTTGCGCTGTTAGCGCCATTTCTCCTATTCCTGGGAGGATGCTTCAATTTCGGCTTCTTGGGGTTTGGTGGCGACGACGGTGTGGCTCCGTCCGAACGGCAGCTTTCTTCCGCTACCCAGGCGCTGCTCGCCGTCAAAGGCATGAGGCAGGAATCGCCGATTTTCGTCCGCATCTTCAAGGAAAAGTCCGAGCTTGAGGTCTGGAAGCTCAAGGATGGCCATTTCCAGCATTTCCGCACCTATCCGATCTGCGCCTGGTCCGGCGGCCTGGGCCCCAAGATCCAGGCGGGCGACCGCCAATCGCCGGAAGGTTTCTATACCGTAAGCCGCGGGCAGATGAATCCACGCAGCCTTTACCATCTCGCCTTCAACATCGGTTTCCCAAACGCCTACGATTCGGCAAACGGGCATTCCGGCTCGGCGCTCATGGTTCACGGCGATTGCAAGTCCGTCGGCTGCTACGCCATGACCGACGCGTATATCGAGGAAATCTATATCCTGGCGCGCGAAGCCTTCGGCGGCGGCCAGACCAAGTTCCACGTTCAGGCGCTGCCTTTCCGCATGACAGTTTCGAACATGCAGCGCCATCGCGACAGCCCCTGGTATTCCTTTTGGCTCAAGCTCAAAGAGGGATACGATGCCTTCGAGGCGACCGGCAAACCGCCAATCGTCAAGGTCTGTTCCAAGCAGTATATGGTGAATGTGAGCTTCGCGGGGAGCGATCCGGCTCCTACCGAGATGTGCCCATCCTACTCCAGGATCGATCTGGCTTCGACGCACGGGATTGACGGGGTGCCGGCTGAGCTCCGGCTGGCCTTGGCAAGGGCGAGGCAGGCAAGCCTGCTCCGCAATTGCAGCCAGCTCCGGCGCTTGCGGCGAGCTTCCTGACCGCGCCATCGAATACGCAGGCTGCCGCACAGGTGGATACGTCTGCCTCGCCAGTCATTTCCCGGCCTGTTCCCAATCCGGTCGTGACCGCCACCGCACAGGCGCCAAGGGCGCCGGCGGCGCCGGTCTATGCGGCTGCCGATGTGCCATCCGTCTCTCCAGCGCCAGTGCGAGTGCCTCCCAGTGCGACGGCTAGCGCTGCGCAACCTGTGAATTATCAGGCGCCAGCGCCTATTGCTGCGCTGGCAGCGCCGCCTGCCCCCGTAGCGTCTGCGTTTTCAACCGCTGCGGTTCCGACGGATCAAGCTGACCCGAATTCGATCCAGAAGCTGAACCGGTCCGGCAAGGGCGGCAAGCTCCCAGTCAATGGCGATCAGTCCGCCGCTTTTGCCGCCGATATGCAGGGACCGCACTGACGAAAGCCTAGCCGTAGGTTTTGGAGCGCTGCTGGGCTGCAGCAATTCGCCGGCGCTGCATGGCGCCCGCTTGCCTTTCCGGGTGCGATCCTTATTTTGCCGGGCGGAGGTAAGGCATGGGGTCGTTCTTAACAAGCGGTGTCCGGATCGCGTATATCGCCGAAGGCGAAGGCGACCCGGTCCTTCTCATCCATGGCTTCGCCTCAAACGCGCGGACCAATTGGCGCGACACGGGCTGGATGCGGTTTCTCGCAGGACACGGTTTCCGCGCCATCGCGCTGGACAATCGCGGCCACGGCGCCAGCGATAAGCTCTACGATTTCGGAAGCCTACACCGGCCCGGCAATGGCTGAAGACGCGCTGGGTATCCTTGATCGTCTCGGCATCGAGAATGCCGACGTCATTGGCTACTCCATGGGCGCGCGGATTGCTGCCTTCCTTGCGCTGGCGTATCCAGAGCGCGTGCGTAGCGCTGTCTTTGCGGGCCTCGGCGCAAATATGATCCATGGCGTGGGTGATCCTGGGCCTATCGCAGCCGCGCTGCTGGCGGAAGACGCCGCAGCCGTAACCGATCCGCACGCCCGCGCGTTCAGGGTGTTCGCCGATCAAACCAAAAGCGACCGCAAGGCGCTTGCCGCCTGCATTATGGCGACGCGAGACCGTATCCCAGCCCAGGAGTTGAGCGCCCTAAAGGTGCCTGTACTCGTAGCCGTGGGGACGGACGACGCCATAGCTGGCCCCGCGCAGCCGCTTGCAGACGCGATCCCAGGCGCGCAGGCGCTCGATATCCCCGGCCGCGATCACATGAAAGCCGTGGGCGACCGCGCTTTCAAAGAGGGCGTCCTTGCCTTTCTAAAGCGAAGGCCGTGAACCTGCGGCGGCTCGCGCCTTACTCTGGCCGGCGCACCACAAGCGCAATGCTAGCAGCCGCCAAATCGGCGCTGGTTTCATGGCGGAGCGCGCGGGTAAGTTTCGGACGCACCCTGGCAACCTCGGCAAACGCGGCGCTGCGGGCTGGTTCCGGTGCATCGTCTGCCGAGGCGAGTTCGTGCCTAGTGTCGCTGCCGGCAAGCATGGTCACAGTGATGGAACCGTTGAGCCCCGACTCTGCGAGCCATTTCCGGTAGCGGGATAGGCCCACGCGATTGGGTCTCCCGCTATTGACAGTCATCCGGCGCCACAGCGGCCCGGGCACTGTCAGAAAAGTCAGCGGCGGCAGCCCGGCGAGCATGAAGTGGTCGCGCAGGTCGACGAAATGCACCATCACCCCGCCCGGCCGGAGCGCACGCGACATCGTGGTGAGCGCTCCAATAGGGTCGCTCAAGTGCTCCAGCACGGCGCAGGACAGGATGGCGTCGAAGCTTCCGGCTTTACTTGCGAAAAACTCTTCCGCAGAACTGCCTGCATGGCGATGAATGCCTGCGGGCGCCGCGCCTGCTCTATCGAACATTGCCGCAATCGCTGGGTCCCGGCACGCTATGGCACGGGTCTGTTTATCACGTTCCGGATCTATAGTGGGTGCAAAGCGGTCGACCAAATGGACGTCCGCCGCTCCGTGGGCCAGCAGATGCCACGCGACTACATCGTTGTCGCCTGGCCCGATTTCAGCCACCCGGCCGGTGAAATCGATCCCGCCGCCTTCCGTGCAGTAGCCGCGCCAGACCTGCGCGCCGTAATCGGCCACGGCCTCCGCATCGAAATCCAGATGACTGCCAAGGCTCGTGCTTATGTCGCCCCGCGCGAGCCGCCTGCCTTGAAGCCAATCGTCCACCAAATAACCCAAGCAGATGAGCGAAACGCTTTTTCCTGCCATCCGGCGCGCCAGAGAGCGGAGGTTGGACGCGGTAGCGCCGCCATTCACAAAAAGACTTATGTTCTCTGAACTCACTGATAAAATACCCCTTAATTACTCCTTATCGCATCCTATTAGCGGATGCGCCCCCTTGATGATATGCTTAGGTTGCAAAAATGGATGGCTACCTACAGGCACTAACAGACCTGGACAGGTGGTCAGGGGCGTGCCACTGGCGGAGAACATCGCGGCCGTTGGGGGCTTCCTTTTCAAATAGGCCTGCGCGCCACAAGCGTGAAGGAGGAAACTGCCAAGTCCGCGTCGCTCTCGTTACGCAGCGCGCGAGAAAGCTTCGGGCGCACTTTGGCGACCTCGGCGAAGGCCGTCGCGCGCAGCGGTTCCGGCGCGTCGTTTGCCGCAGCAAGTTCAACATCTACGTTGCTGCCTGCGAGCATGTTGATGGTGAGAGAGCCTTCGAGCCCCGAGCCCGCAAGCCATTCGCGGTACTGGGAAAAAGTCACGCGGTTGGGCCTGCCGCTATTGGCGGTCATAGTTGGCCACAGACTTCCAGGCACAGTCAGGAACGTCAGGGGAGGCTGTCCCTTGAACATAGCATGGTCGCGCAAATCAACAGTATGAACCATTACTGCCCCCGGGCGAAGCGCCCGCGCAATTGTGGTAAGCGCCGCAATGGGATCCATTACGTGCTCCAGCACCGCACGGGATAGGATGGCGTCGAAGGCGCCGGTTCTTTCAACAAAAAACTCTTCCGCAGCTTGGCCGATATGCCGGTATAGGCCCGCAGGATCTCCGCTTTGGCCGGTTAGTATCGGGGAGATGGCTGGGTCGCGGGCTGCGATTGCACGTATCTGCCCTGCGCGGCCGGGATCGCCGTTCTGAGCGAAGCGATCCACCAGATGAACCTCCGCCGCCCCACGCGCCAGCAGATGCCACGCAACCACGTCGTTGCCGCCTGGCCCGATTTCGGCTACGCGGCCCGTAAAGTTGTGCCCGCCAGCTAATTCGCAATAGGCACTCCAGACCTGGGTGCCATAGCTGACCATGGCTGCGCTATCGAATTCCGGGTGCGTACCGCTGTCGCTGCCGATATCGCCGCGCGCGAGGCGCCGACCCTGAAACCAATCGTCTACGATGTAGTAACAGCACACGAGCGTAACACGATCGCGCACAAGCCGGCGTACAAAACTGCGTCCATTGGGTGCAGCCAAGGCACCGGGCTCAGGCCGATTTACGTTTTCCAGTCGCACTGGCTGGATCCTCATCTCTACTTCCGTAGAAGCATCCAACTAACATATGCGGCAGAAGTGGTACACGCTTATGTTGCGACGTCTGCCGTCTACCAGCAGATATTAACAGGTTTTAGAAATCCGGGAACCAAGGGACTGCAAAACCGCTGCTTGGAAGCCGATTTACGTTTACCAGGGGCACTGGTAGGATAGCCTTGCTTCTCAATTGCATCTAATCGGCAGATGCGGCTGCGGCCCCGCTCAGGTTGAAGAACCGGCTGACCATCCACAGATGTTGGCAGGTGTGGGAAAATTCGACGGCAGCGTATCTGTACGGGGTCCGGCTTGTGAGGTCTGCCAATGCCTGAAATGAAACGGCGGAGCAAAGCCGCCAAGATTGCGGCCTACGATCCAGTCTGGGACCGCGTGCGGCGCGATGCGGAGGCTGCGGCCAGGGCCGAGCCCGAGCTTGCGGCGCTCATGTTCGCGAACATTCTCAATCACAGCCGGCTGGAGCATGCCGTCTGCCACCGGCTCGCTCAGCGCCTGGATCACGATAACGTCAACGCCGACCTCATCCGGCAAACTTTTCTGTCGATCGCTGACAGGCAGCCGGAGTATGGGGCTATCATCAGGGCCGATCTGTCGGCCGTCCACGACCGGGACCCAGCCTGCGCACGTCTCATCGATCCGCTCCTCTATTTCAAGGGATTCCACGTGCTCGAAACCTACCGCTTCGCGCACTCGCTCTGGCATGAGGGGCGCCGGGACTTTGCGCTCTACCTGCAGAGCCAGTCTTCCATGGTGTTTGGCATCGACATCCACCCTGCCGCAAAGATCGGGCGCGGTATCAATGCTCGACCATGGTTCCGGCATCGTGATCGGTGAGACGGCAGAAATTGGCGATAACACCTCGCTCCTGCATAGCGTGACGCTGGGCGGCAGCGGCAAGGAGATGGGCGACCGGCACCCCAAAGTTGGCCGCGGCGTGATGATTGGAGCGGGTCGACAATTTCGGCAACATCCGCGTTGGCGATTGCGCGCGCATCGCCGCCGGCAGCGTGGTATTGAAGGACGTTCCAGCGAAGACAACAGTTGCGGGGGTGCCCGCGCGGGTGATAGGCGAAGCAGGGTGCAGTCAGCCGTCGCGGATGATGAAACCAGCCCTCGAGGCACGGACTGTGGTTGCGCGGAGCAGCAAGCTGAGAAAACAGGCAGGTCATGAACCCAGCAGAGATAAGTTCCCTCCAATCCTATCTGAGGAAAACGTTCGGCCTTGAAGCGATCGAGGTCCGGAAAAGACCCAAGAAGGCGGATTGGTTGAAGTTTTCATAAGGGATCAATTCGTCGGCGTTATCTACAAGGACGACGAGGATAACGAGGTGAGCTACCAGTTCCAAAATGGTTTCGAGCCAAGGTTTGAGTTCGGCGGTGGTGAGCTTGTTTTCAGACAATTGATTTCACTACTGGATGATTTACGGTTTTCTGCTATTTATCGACTTTCCCTATTTGACACCCAAAATCTCGGATGGAGCAACGTGTTTCCTGAGTAGTTACTCTTAAAATAATTACAAAACGCCTTAACGCAAGGAAAGTGACAAAACTGAACACCAAAGACCTCGCATTAGTCATAATCTTCGTAGCATTAACCACAGCACTGAACATCGCTGGACCAAAAATTCCCGCCCCCTACGCCCCATTCCTCTTTTACCAAATTTGGGAAATACCAATAGTCGCAGCCTTCTTAACTGTTGGACCAAAAACAGGAGTCGCCGTCGCTGCCCTAAACACAGTGCTACTGCTCATAATCTTCCCAGGCGACCTGCCAACAGGACCCTTCTATAACCTCATCGCAGAACTCGCCATGCTCATAGGCATATTCGGAGCGTACGAAAATCGTAACCCGAAAATGCCCCACGGAAAAACTGGGAACCTTCCTAAAACAGCACAAACTGGCACTCACAATATCCGCGACCGCCTTCGGCGTCACAACCAGAGTTGCAATCACGACTGTTGTAAACTACTTCTTGATAAGCCAACCTTCACCAATCGGTTTCGGCTCATTCTTCTCCTTCGGAGGCTTAACTGGACAGCAAGCGGTCTTAGCATTCTTGCCCTTCAGTGCACTCTTCAACGGAACAATAGCACTCTACACAATTCCCATCGGAGTCGCAGTTGCTATAGCCATAAACTCAAGTTTCCTCAATAATAGAATAACCGTTAAATCTTAACTTCTTCCAAGCTGAAAAAACCAAAGTTAGAAGCCCAGAGATTGGGCTAAAACTTTAGGGTTAATTTCGCCGCTTTGAAGACTTTCCCGTCTCGCGTTGTTCACCATTAGTACGGCAGGGGCGAAGAGGTTATGGTCAATTTTGTAGAAGTCACTTACCGGCTTCGCGGAAAATCTGCAGAAATGGTTTCCCGTAGTCTTTTGACATCTTTGAAGGCGCCTGCTCAACGATTTTCTGCAGGGACGGCCTCATCGTCATTTTCCACAGTGAGGTAAACGGTTCCACCGTACAGGATTGCATCGTTGGTACGTGCCATAGCCATCTCGAAATCTTTACCCTGAGGAGGAATAGGAGCATAGCCGTAAGCGTACTTGATCACTTTAGGGCTCAACCCAACGTTCGGAGTTTATGGATGCCAACCTCAACGACTCTGCCAGCAACCTGCGTTAAACCAGCAATGCTTGCAGTGGGCGCAACAACTACAATTAGCTTTTCAGGTTTGATATTGCAAGCTGTTGTGACTTTTTCGATTAAAGCGTCGGAGGGCAAATTGTTGCTTTCAAGCATGAGAACGGCCTTATCAGAAATGTCTTTGTAGCTGATTTCTTCGAAAACATCTTTTGGCTTCAACGCTAAAGCTCGGCTGGACCAGAACCAATAGCTATAGAGCCATCAGCTTCCTTTATCCGCCAACCTGCAAACTGCGAACCCAACGCCGCGATGGCTGGGTGATCAGATGAGACAGTTATCGAAGGGAACGTTATATCGCCATAGGTTTTGAAGCCAATTTGGGCTTTTCCCGCACCGCCTAAGCAGAGTTCCGTGAACATTTTCCCTGCTTGGAAACCACCTGGCACGTTGACTCCATGCATCTATAACTGTAGCACCAGTAGTCATTTTTTGACGCGTGAACAGCCATCAGAAAGCTTGTTTATCTTAGAAGCTTTTGGGCTATTGTTCGATGAAAGCTCGTTTACGCTGAGGACTTTCGTGCATAGTTGCGCATCCTAAAGGTACAGAATATTTTCGATAGGAAAAGAGAAAAAGAAACTTGAGGTATTTTCGTAGCTATTATCGTTGCGCTTTTGATATGAAGAGTTTACCTGTGCCGTCCTCTGCTAAGTCTCCTAGGAACACGTAGAAAGGACCCTGCACGGTTTGGGTATCATCGACTTTCTTTTGGCTTAACACTGTCGATGGTGAATGTCGGCATCACTTCTTCTAAGACGCCTCCAATCACGATTTTGCCGCCGGTCATGCAAGGAGCTAAACGGTATGCACAGTTCTTTCTCCACGTAAATTGTGCCTCGCTCATGTGGAATCCGAGGAATCGCCCTGCGCTTCCTTTGATTTTTATAACTCCGCCGCGAAGGTAACAGGCGACATCAGTTCCAGCGTCTCCGTCGACAGTTATGAAGCCGCCTTTCATTCCAAGTTCGCTTCCTCGGTAAGGAGAAGCCAAATAGTCACTGGCATTCCGCGGATTTCGATCAAACCACCTTTCATTTGGCTGCCTGTCCATCCCATGGTGTTGCCATTGACTGTGATTTTGCCACCGGTCATTTTTTCGCCTAGTGTGCATCCCGACATTGCCATTGATGACTATTTCTCCTGCTTTCATGCCCTGTCCGATGCGTTTGACTTTGCTTACGTCGCCTTTGATCGTTATGTTTGGGGTTGCTGCGGGTGTTTCTTCGATTTTAAAGAGATCGCTAATTGTTAACTGTTGGTTGCCTTCGGTTATTGGCAGTTTGCCTATTTCTGAAGAGTCTTTCCTTGGAACACTTCGGGGGTGATGCACGGTGCTTCAACTGGAACTTCAAATTTTCTCAAAGGAGTCAGAACGATCATCTTAGACACTCGCCTTCACTGGTATTTGTTCGGGAACTTTTACGTAGTGATCGAACACTGGATAGTTATCGTACTCGACAGTCCAGTACTCCTTAAACCGTTTTTTCATGTCATCATCAATCTGAACTTGTTGGGTTGTCTCCACATCAAGCCACATTGTTTTGCCGCTAACTTGCTGAACTACTTCACCATCTTTAACCACTACTATGCCGTCTTTGAGGGTGTAAGCTGCGTGGGCAAAAGCTCTGCGCACGGTCTTGTATTTCCTGGCTATGTCGATTGTTTCAGGGTTAAAATTATATATTGCTATGTCGCATCTGCACCTACGCCCAAGTGACCCTTGTTTTTGAGTCCTAGAGATTTAGCTTGTCCTGCACGAGTCATGACTGCTAACTCGTAAAGGGTTAATTCCCGGTTCAAAGTGGGTAACAGGCTATTCTTTTGGCCTTTTTTGTGACATCTCGCGAGTGTTGCCATGCGGGCTTTGTTGCTGATTAGCCATGCAATGATTTTTGGGTAAGCGAAGAAGGGTCCTGCATTGGGGTGATCGGTTGTCATAAAGATTTTCCATGGATCATTAACCATCAAGGCAAGTTCTAAGCCAATGGACCATTGTATGGCGTTTACGGCGCTAGTGCGTTTGTAATGCATGGGGATGATTCCACCGCTTGTTTCGGTCTCAACATCTGCATTGACCCATTTATGACCACCTAATTTGTAAAGTTGGAATTCGAAGGGCCCGTCTGCGGTCATAGTTGTGGTGTCTGAGAATATTATTTGACCCATGTCTACGGTCATGTGGCTGTGAGCGTTAATGTAGCTTGAGATTTCTTCTGCAGCTGAATGTAAATGACCCCAACTGTCGCCGGCGAAGCTACTGAACTGCAGATGGGTGATGTGGCAACTGGTTTCCGTCGGTGGATAAGTCTTCAATGCTCTCATGGTGTCAAGTGTAGTGATGTAGTTACCGGGTGTACCAAGGTTGTTTGTGTGGAGATGAATTGTGTGGGGTAAATTAAGGATTTGTTAACTTTTGCTAAGCCCACGCATTATTTCTCGAGGAGTGATGCAGAAGTTGGGCACCTGATCGTCAATGCTATGAACGTTGTTACCAAAACCCCAAGATTCTAAGCCGCCAGGGTTCACGATTTTTATCGCATAGCCTTTTGTGGTTTTCAGCATCCACGCGATATGTCGTTGCGCATTCTTCGATCTTGTCTTTGCTCAAATATTCGAGGACGAACCACCAGTCGCCAAGCAGTGGTAAGTGGCTTTGTCCACCATGGGTATATCGTTGAGTTCCTCGTGAGTGTGCTTCGCTTCCAGTGGCGCCATAGAGGGGTTCATTATGGTAGTGTAACCCATTCGTGAGTAACGGTAACCCGTGGTGAATGTGGACGGAATTGAATAGCCCACGCCGGAGCGTGTAATGGCTGTTTTGTGTTCCACGTCTTTGATGTGGTCTTCGGGGCGAAGGATTCTGCCGGTGTTAACTTCGGTACCCGCAACATGAGTGTGAATGTCCACGGCACCAGGCATCACACTTAAGCCGGTTGCGTCTATGATTTTGGCTTTGTGTTCGTCTACTGTCTTTGCGATTTTGCCGTTTTGATGGAGATGTCCATTTTTTCGCCGTTGATCCCGTTTATGGGATCGTAGACGAAGCCGTTCCTTATTATCGTCTCAGTCATTTAGTTTGCCTCTGTTTTTTTCTTGCTTTTCGCGCCTGATTTGTATGAGTCTCGGGTGGTGGGGTTCGACCTGCTTTTTGGGCTTTGATTGCTTTGACTTCTGCGAGTATCTTTTCCAGAATCTGCTCATCATTAAGAATTCCTGGTGGGGGTTCAACAACTTTTCCTTAGCATTATTGGTACGTGGTCCATGCGGTAGGCAGTTCCTTCGTATTCTATACCGCACCATTGGGTTGGGAAAACCACGTCGCCAAGCATTGAGGTGCAGTTCATGTGTGGGTCGATGACTATTAAGGGTTTCTTACGTAGGTTTTGAACGGCGGGTTTGGGAAAGTGCGCGCCGGATCCGATGAGATTACCAAGTGTAGCGTCGTTGTCGCCGCGTTTGAGCAGGTCGATGGCTGTGAATTCTCCAGGGTTGATATTGTGGGTAACCTTGCGAGAAGTCAATGGCGTACGGGTAGCCTGTTTGCCAAGCGAAAACCACGTTTGCGCCAGTGACGTTGAAGTGTCCTCTCATTGGCAAGATGACGAATTTTGTTTTCTTGTTTAGGTCGCGTGTGAGTTTAATTGCTATTTCGATATTTCGGAATCTGCCTACAGTTTGTGTTAAGCCTAAGACCGAAGAATATGACGCCGAACTCGCAGTTTACCATGGCATCCGCCACTTCTTGCAGGTATTCCATACTGGTACTCCCCCGACTTTGTCCACATCCAGTTCCTTGTCGTTAATTAGTGCGCGTAACGCCTCGATTACTTCGTAGTCTTTGTTGGGCCACTTGGAGGAAATAGTCAGCTGCGTCTGGCGGTCATCGTTTTTCTCACGTCAACAACGATTAGTTTACGGCCTTGCTTTGAATTCGAGCAGGTGGACCTTCTACGGTGCATGTTTGTGGGTGAGGGGCCGGCTCGGTACTTTATTAATTCGCCTTGGCGGGCTGCAGCGTCGAGTTTTTTCTTTCCTGCGCCTGCTTTCATTTTCTGTATGAATCCTTTGTATTCGCTTTTTTCGAAACGGCCTTCGGTGAAGGATGTGTATCTTTCGAGGTGCCTTGGGTGGGCGCTCCACGGATCGCATGCCCAGTAAATAATCAGGTCTGCACGGTGTCTAATTTGACCTAAAGTGCAGGTCGGGATTCCTACTTCCTAATTGCCATGACAGAAGGTCCGTGGCAGATGCTGCATGTGTTGTCAAGTGCTGATCCAAGTTCTTCGGCTAAAGCTACGCCTATCCGCTGTGCTTCGCTGGTGGAGGAGCTCCAGCCGAATAGCAATGGGTATTTGGCGTCTGTGAGGATTTGTGCGGCTTTATGTGCGGCTTCGTCGTATGATACAGGAACGAGTTTACCTTCTTTGCGTATCATAGGTGTTAGAAGTCGTTCTTCATCGTTGTAGCCGTAGACCGTTTTGGATTCGCACACTGCGCATCCGTTCTTCATTTTAACGATTTTGTTGT
>CAVYEY010000020.1:0-262561 GCA_963767435.1 uncultured Alphaproteobacteria bacterium | reverse complement strand
TGTTCTTGTTCTTAGCTTGCCACCTCGGCCACGATGCTTGCGTTCCACGAACCGCCAGAGGCAGTGAGCGCGCCTGTCACGTAATAGGGGAAAATCCCAGGCAGAATGACCTTACGCCACCATTGCCAGCGCTTCACCTTGTAGAGCGTCGCGGTTTCGCTCAAGTCGCTCGGGAAGACGCTGGCTCCTGCGATCACATTGAAAAGGATGTACCACTGGGTGCCGAGTACGATGAGCGGCGACAGCCAAATATCGGGGTTGAGATGGAATTTGGCGATGCCGACGACGACGAAGGGGAAGAGGACGTTCGCCGGGAACGCGGCCAGGAATTGCGCCAGGGGCTGCACGCGCTCGGCAAGGACCGGCCGCAGCCCGACATAGACACCGATGGGCACCCAGATGAGGCTCGCAACGGCGATCAGGATAATGACGCGGAAAAAGGTAATGAACGCGTCTAGCACCGCTTCCTCGAAGTCGGCCCAGCCCAGCGTTGCACGCACGTAGGAGAAGACGGACCAGGCTGCCCAGGCCGCGAACGCCAGTAGGGCTGCATTCCAGGCCCAGTCGAAGATTTTACCCGTGGCGCTGCCGACCTTGGGCGGCTCGGGAATTTGCTTGGAGAGGCTGCTGACATTGCCGCTGAACACATCCAGGAGGCAGCCCAGGTAGCGGCCGATGACCGAAAGAAACCGCGCGCGGCGGATAAGGTCGAGCACCCAGGATTGCGGCTGCGCCTGCGCCGCGACGAGTTCCACGCGGAACTTGTCCGACCAGGCGACGACAGGGCGGAAGACGAGCTGATCGTAGAGAACGATGACGACCGCCATGGCGCCGACGGCCCAAGCCACCGCGCCGATGTTCTGCTGTTCGATGGCAAGAGAAATGAAGGACCCGATGCCGGGAAGTGTGATTTTGGTATCGCCAACCGAGATTGCTTCCGAAGCGACCACGAAGAACCAGCCGCCGGACATGGACATCATCATGTTCCAGACGAGGCCGGGCATGGCGAAGGGCACTTCTAGCTTCCAGAAGCGCATCCAGGTCGAAAGCCTGAAATGTGTCGCGGCTTCGTCGAGGTCGCCCGGCACGGTCGTGAGCGACTGGTAGAACGAGAACGTCATGTTCCAGGCCTGGCTCGTAAAGATCGCGAAGATCGCGGCCAGTTCGGCGCCGAACTCACCGCCCGGAAAAAGGGCGATGAAGAAGAGCACGGTAAAGGTGAGGAAGCCCAGCACGGGCACAGACTGCAGGATGTCGAGTGCCGGAACGATGACGCGCTCGGCCTTTTTGCTTTTGGCGGCAAGCGGCGCGACGATGAAGGTGAAGAGGAGCGAGAAGGCAAGGGCGGCGAACATCCTGAGCGTCGTCAGGAGCGCATATTGCGGCAGGTTCGCGGGGTCGAGGGAAACGGGGTGGAGTTCCAGGTTCGCGAGCGGCTGGCGCATCCAGTTCGCGGCCTGCACGATTCCCACGAAAAGGGCACCGAAGGCGAAGAAGACGACGGCATCGTAGCGGTTTGGCCAGGCGCTGGCGACGTGGGCGGAGATGTTGGCGATGCGGCGGCTGCCGGCGGTGCGTGTTGCCAATGTCATCGCGTGCTCGCTCCTGGAACTTGGGCGCGTCAGCCCATTCTCATGCCATGTGCTTTTGCTGGCCTTGCAGTTACGTTAACGGATTGGGAAATTGTGCGTGCGGGCCGGAAAACCAAAATCGCAGCCCTTTGTGTAAGGCGAATGAACGCATTGGCGAATTCTGTCAACACCAAAACGTTGGGTGGAAGCGCTTGGGGCTTTTGGTAGGATCGCCGCCAAGCGCTAGGCGATGGAGAGGAAGGCATGCGTCTATTGGTTGTTGGGGCTGGCGCGACCGGCGGATATTTCGGCGGACGGCTGGCGCATGCGGGGCGGGACGTAACGTTCCTCGTGCGCCCGCGCCGGGCGGCGGAGCTGCAAGCCAAAGGGCTTAGGGCCGCAAGTCCGCATGGCGGGTTCGAGCTGGCGCCGAAGATTGTGAGTGCCGGTGCCATTCCAGCGCATTTCGACGCGATTCTTCTGACCGTGAAGGCTTATGCGCTGGAAGCAGCACTTGAGGATCTCGCTCCTGCGGTTGGGCCGGATACGATGATTTTGCCGGTGCTCAACGGCATGAGGCATATGGACGTTATTGCCCAGCGCTTCGGCCCGCATGCGCTGGCGGGCTGCGTTTGCCGGATTCCTGCCCAGCTCGGCGAGGAGGGGCAGATCGTCCATCTCGGAACCTTTCACAGCCTCGATTATGGCGAGCTGGACGGCGCGCGGTCTGAAAGAATTGAGCAATTGGATGCCTTTATGCAGAATGCCGGCTTCGATGCCCGGCTTTCGGCGGCGATCCTCCAGGATATGTGGGAGAAATGGGCGATGCTCGCATCGCTTGCCGGGGTGACGTGCCTGATGCGGGGCAGCGTGGGCGAGGTCGTGGCCGCACCGGGCGGCAGCGATTTCGTCAATCGCCTGCTCGATGAGATTGCGGTAATTGCGGCCGCAGCAGGCCATGCGCCGAGGGAGGCATTTTTGGCGAAAACCAGGGCGCAACTGACGGAGCCTAGCTCAGCCTTTACGGCCTCCATGTACCGGGACATGCAAACGGGCGCGCCGGTTGAAGCCGATGAGATCGTTGGCGATCTTCTGGTCCGCGCGCGGCAGGCAGGCGTGCCCGCGCCGCTGCTCGCCGCGGCCTATACGCATCTGGCGGTGTATCAAAACCGGCTTTCCGGGGGCCGCGCGTAGATTGCATTAGTGGTCTTGGTCGCGCCAGATTTATGGGGTTCGGTAGCATAATCGAAGGTGGTTAGTTGCCTTGAGTTCGTGGAAGCGCGTCATGCTCGCCAAGTGCAGTAGCTATTTAACGGCGCTATCGCCCCTTGGGCTGCTTGAGCGCAAGTTATCCCGGTGGCTTTTGGCTGCCGTGGTCTCGATTACGGCCGGAATATTTCCGGCTGCGGCGGCCGGAGTTTGCGCGGAGAAGGCCCAGGCGGCGTGTGCGCAGCGGGGCGGCAGCGGCTGGACAACGGTGCTCGTGGAGGTGCGCGAACGCAAGGCGCGCCTGGAGGCGATCCGGTTCGCCGAGCGGGTCAAGCGGCATCTGGGCCGGCAGTTTGCCAAGCGCAAGGCACAGTTCGAGAAGAACCTGGCGCACCTGGAGCGGCAGCGGCGGGCGCATAGGCGCCACGCCAAGGCGCAGCAGTTTGCCACGGCGCGCAGGCATGTTGCGCAGCACATGCGCAGGCTGCAGCCGGCGGCCAGCGGGCACCTGCGGCGGTTCGTCCATAATGCGCCGCAGGGCCGCAAGCTCTCCGGCGGCAACGTCCATCATGCGGTGCACTGGCGGGCGCTCTGGCGGCATAATGCTCACAACGAAGTCCTGCCGCAGCAGCAGGCGAACTGATACAACCCCGTACGAACCGTTCGCAGGAAGGGTTAATACCCGTTAGCGCTGTCTGCCGGCGAAACTGCGCATTTTGATAATTATCTGCGGTGCCTCCCGTCTTGAATTATTTCAGCGGATGCGCGGCGGGCGAGCGTCACGCGCGCGGCGGCTGCCGATATACCATTGATTCTACACAATAAATAGTGAGAACGGTGCGCCCGGCCTTGGGCCAAATCCTGGTTAAGATCAAATCTGCGGCTATAATTAACTGTAGTTTTGAAAGCCAGAAATCCGTTTTTTCCGGGCAATTTTTCACGCAATTCGGCCAATTTCAGACACTCGGATTCCCAATTAACCATGTCTGCATTAACCACTGTAGCGGCCTACGCAAATCGAACGCTTCTTTAATACTTGCTCATGGCGCCTCGTTGTCTTTCTTTGCGCGCCTCCAGGCGGTTTTCCCGAAGGGCGATCGGGAAGCATTCGACTGGATTCGGCCGTGAGCCCGGGCTCCTTCGACCGGCCCCAACCTGCGACAATTATGCTCATAGGGGTGTCAGCCAACCGACAGCCGCGAGAGAGGTCTTCCGCTAGCTTCAGTGCCGATAGTTGAGGTGCGGCTCCAGGCGAAAAGACCTCATTTCATGCGGGATCATCTCGCAATAACGCCATTCATGGCATCGGCTAATGCGCTCGCACGGGCGAGCGCAATCGCTGCGCTACCAAGCCTATTCAGTCTCACGCGAACCTTCGCGCTCCCAGCGGGGTTCGAAGAAGCCGCCATCGCTGGCACCGCCAGAATGATCGCGCGCGTCCGCAAAGCGGCGGCAATCCGTCCGCTCACGCGCGGCACGCTTCAAGCAACGGAATGCCGGGCGCTGCGAATACAGCAAGAAAACCCGGAATGCAGCCGCATCGCAGCCTAACTGCAAAGTGCGTGGAACCGCGCAGTTTAGCAAATTGCGCGCTTTGGAGGAGAGACGGAATGAAACGGACCCTGATAAACGTGAACGGCGTCGACCGTTGGGTCGTTGCCGAAAAGACAGCAAACCTGGCCAATGTGCTACGCGAGCAGATGCTGCTCACCGGCTGCAAGGTCTGCTGCGAAGACGGCCAATGCGGCTCGTGCACGGTCATCATCGACGGCAAGCCGAACCGCGCCTGCCAGCAGCCGATGGAGAAGCTCGCGCCCAACGCCAAGATCGTCACCATCGAGGGCATCGGCACGGCCGACAACCTGCATCCGCTGCAAATCGCCTGGATGGCGCATGGCGGCGCACAATGCGGCGTCTGCACGCCCGGCTTCATCATGTCCGCGAAGACGTTGCTCGACACCAACAAGTCGCCCACGCGCGAGCAGGTGCGCGGCTGGTTCAACCGCAACCGCAACCTCTGCCGCTGCACCGGCTACAAGCCGCTGACCGACGCCGTAATGGACGCGGCGGCGATGATGCGCGGCGAGAAGACAGCTTCCCAGGTGCTCGCTACGCCGAAGGCTGACGGCTCGATTCTCGGCACGAAATATGCGCGCCCGTCGGCCCTGGCCAAAGTCACCGGCACATGGGACTTCGGCGCCGATCTGGCGCTCAAGATGCCTGCCGGTACTCTGCGCCTGGCCCTCGTACAGGCCAAGGTCAGCCACGCGATCATCAAGGGCATCGACGCCACCGAAGCCGAAAAGATGCCGGGCGTGGCCAAGGTCATCACCTGGAAGGACGTGAAGGGCAAGAACGCCATCACCGGCCTCATCACCTTCCCGACCAACAAGGGCGACGGCTGGGACCGTCCGATCCTCTGCAAAGATAAAGTCTTCCAGTTCGGCGACGCCATTGCCATCGTGGCTGCCGACACCGTGGAGAATGCCCGCGCGGCGGCCGAAAAGGTGAAGGTCGACCTGGATGTCCTGCCGGCCTATATGTCAGGCTTTGCGGCGCTGGCTCCGGACGCGATGGAAATCCATCCCGGCACGCCGAATGCCTATTATGAGCAAGGTGTGGTGAAGGGGGCGGAAACCAAACCGCTCATCGACAGCGCCAAGGCAGTGGTGGACATCACGACCTACTGCAGCCGCCAGCCCCACCTGCATCTGGAGCCCGACTGCGGCCTTGCTTACATCGACGACGATGGCGTGCTCACCATCCAGTCGAAGAGCATCGGCGTGCATCTGCATCACGCCATGATCTGCCCAGGCTTGGGCGTCGAACCCGCCAAGCTGCGGCTGATCCAGAACGCCACGGGCGGCACCTTCGGCTACAAGTTCTCGCCGACCATGGAAGCACTGTTGGGTGTTGCGGCTCTGGCCACCGGCAAACCGGTGTCGCTGGTCTATAACCAGTACCAGAACATCACCTACACCGGCAAACGCTCGCCCGGCAACGTCAACATCAAGCTGGCTTGCGACGAAAAGGGCAAGCTCACCGCGATGGAAACCGATTGGTGGATCGACCACGGCCCGTATTCGGAGTTCGGCGACCTCCTGACAGTCCGTCAGGCGCAGTTCATCGGCGCGGGCTACCACCTGGAGAACATCCGGGGCCATGGCCGGACCGTCGCTACGAACCATGCGTGGGGATCGGCCTTCCGGGCCTACGGTTCGCCGCAATCGTTCCTGGCCTCCGAGATCGCCATCGATATGCTGGCGGAAAAGGTAGGCGAGGACCCGTTCGAGTTCCGTTATAAGAACCTCTATAACGAAAACTCGACCACGCCCACCGGCCAGAAGCCGGACGTGCTTGTCCTGAAAAAGCTGTTCGACCTGATCCGGCCGAAATATCAGGAGGCTAAGAAGCGTTGCGCCAAACTCTCTACGCCGGAGAAGAAGCGCGGCGTCGGCCTCTCGCTTGGTATCTATGGCTGCGGCCTGGACGGCCCCGACGGCTCCGAGGCCCGCGTCGAGCTGACGCCTGAAGGTGTGACGGTCTACAACTCGTGGGAAGACCACGGCCAGGGCGCCGATCTCGGCACCTTGACCATGGCGCACGAGGTGCTGCGCAAGGCCGGCTTCAAGCCCACCGACATCAAACTTGTGATGAACGACACCACCCTGCCGAACTCGGGTCCGGCCGGCGGCAGCCGCTCCAACGTGTTCGCCGGAAACGCGACCCGGATCGCGGCGGAGATGCTCTTGAACGCCATGAGGAAGCCGGGCGGCAGATACCGCGTGTACTCCGAGATGGTCGCCGAAAACATCCCGCTCGTCTATGACGGCAAGTGGGCCGCGGCGGCCTGCACGGCGTGCAGCGCCGAGACCGGTCAAGGCAACCCGTTCCCGGTCTACATGTACGAAGTGTTCATGCCCGAGGTCGAGGTCGACATGGACTCCGGCGAGGCCAAGGTCGTGAAGTTCACGACCGCGGTGGACGCCGGCACCATCATCAACCGCGCCACGGTGGACGGCCAGATCTATGGCGGCCTTGCGCAGGGTGTCGGCCTTGCCCTGACCGAAGACTTCGACGATCTGGAAGTGCACACCACGCTCAGAGATTGCGGCATCCCGTATCCGAAGGACATTCCGGACGACATGGAGATTCTCTATCTCGAAACGCCGCGCGGCGACGGCCCGTTCGGCGCGGCTGGCGTCGGCGAGGCCCCGCTGACGGCACCTCATCCGGCGATCCTCAACGCCATCTACAACGCTTGCGGCGTCCGCATCTTCAAAGTGCCGGCGCTGGCGGAAGTCATCAAGACGCAACTCGACGCCCAAAAGGCTCAGACAGCGGCGCGGGAGCCTGTAACAGTAGGTGCTGCAGAGGGCAAGCACAGCTGGCGCCGGCTGTTCGCTTGGCTTTAAGAGCGCTGAGCTAATCGATGGGGCTGCGCGATAGCGCAGCCTCTGCCTTTTAGGAGCGACGCCTTAAGGCACCCGACAACGGCTGCGTGCGGCGCCGCCCGCCGCAGCCATTCAATTTATGCTCAAGTAGCGCAAGGTGCGATAGCACAGTCACGAAATTGCCGCCTGCCGCAACCTTGATGCCAGGCACAACAGCCTCACGCGCGGACTGCAATTCAATAACGCTGTTCTGTCTGAGTAGCGTAACGTTCCTGCATACAGTCGAGCTAGCGGCCCTACGCCGTACGCATCCTCGTCTGCCAGTTCGGCTTAAAGGGTGCGCAAACCGTATCGTCCGCCAAGGCAGTGGCGACCATCCGTTTCATGTTCCGGGCGAAACGCTCGGTATTCAGCCTCAAAACGCGATCATGACTGCCTTCGGGGATGGGCGCTTCGTAGGCCTGCAGTTCCGGCTCTCTTGGGCATCCCGACGGCCGGTTGTCTAAAAAGACGCGGACCAAGGTCTCATGTGCCATGCCGAAATCGTCCCTGACGGTGTCATGCAGCGGGCGGATGGTCGTTGCAGTATTTATAAGGCCGTCCAGCACCGGCGACACATCCCATTTGGCGCGAATGAACAGCGTGGTGGCAGTACAGGGAGATAAATCCTGCCTCCGGGTGCTCGTCATCAATCCGATCTTGCAATCGGCTGTGTCTTTGTCGTTATCGCCGTGGTCGAGCATGATCACGCGAGCCCGGTCGCGATCCCTCGCTTCCTGGCCTACATTCGTTCCAACCAGCATCGCGGTCCGGCCGATCAAAATGACCGGCCCCTCGAAGAAATAGATCGCGTTTTCCTTCCCTCCGGAGTACGGCACGAACGACATCCGGTGCATCAGCGCCGGCCCCGAACGCCAGATGTGCAGAACCTCCGTGGCAATGTCGCCGGTATCGATGGAATTGAGGCTGTACCGGTAGGCGATGTGAACTCCGCAGAGCCAGCTTTCTATCGACGATACGAGCTGCGTATAATTGGCCGGGATCTTTATGGGGAGAAAACCGGCCGCGCCGCGTTTGTGGTAGAAGTCGTCGAGCGAGGTGCTTGAGAACCATTCCCCTTGCAGCTTGGGGACGGCCACCCGGTTGAAAAATTCCGCCAGCCTCTTCGCGGTGTTTATGGCGATCCGTTGAGGCGTCCCGTTGAGAATGCCGAGCACCGTTCCATGGGCAATGCTCGCCTGCTCCGCGATCCGCCTTGCGATGGCGTTGTCTCCGGCGGGCAGATTAAGCTCAGCCCCATATTCATCGATCAATGCACGCAGGATTATAGTTGTTGCAGGTTTAGCTTCAGCTTGGCCGTTAGACATCGTCCTACCCACACAGCGGCCGCGACGCGAACCGCAAGACGTGCGAAACCTCATCTGCGAATACGGCAGGGAACAGGGCGCACCAGCTTTAAGGTTTATCAAAAGTAACAAAAGCGCAACATTTTTGTAGAGTTTCTACGGAATAATTTCAAATCCTATGCAATTCCAATCCAAGCCGGGCCGCGGGTCCGCAGTATCTGGAAAAGAGAAGGAGTTTTTCCTCGCGCGGCCGGGGATTCGTTGTGCTTACCGGATCTGCCAAGACATTGTTTCTTCCGTTCAACTTGTTGGCAGATTGTTAAACCGGGTCTACCGCCAGATCGGAAAGATATTCGAGTTTCATGGCTGGAAGTTGCCCGGTTATCAGGCTGAACCCGTGCCGGATTTATATCCAGACTGAACTGCGGCCGCTCTGCGTCTGCATCCGCTCAAAATCCTACTCATATAAGGTGCTGCAATCTCCCATGCCGATTGGGCAGTTGCGGGTTCAGAACCGCGCCAAACGCTCCAGCCACCAAATATAGATGGAGAACATCGCATCAAACACTAGATGCGGCATTATGGCGCTGCCCGCCCGCTCGCTGCGCTGCATGATTCGTCTCGCATCGTTGTGTCTACGCTGTCCAGCTATTGCATTGCCGGTGCGCTATTGCACTGTGGACCAAGCCAATCCGCTTAATATTAAGCGAATGAAAGATTCGATTGTTCTTCAGATGGACGGCCTCGGGTTGTTACTGATCTAATTTATTACACCAGCGCTTACCACTTCGATGGAGCCTGTCATGCCATATTCACAACCCTGTACTTACTTGATCGCCGAAGGGATGCACGAGGTGCGGTCTTTCCTGAAGAGCGATGCTGCACATCTTATGCTAGTGGCATTAACTGTGGGGAAGTTCGTCTTGCGCTATCTGAGGAATTGCAATCTTCCGGAAGCGAATGAACTTGCCGCTGTGGTGATCGCAGCGATGATCCTCGCAGTACTGATAGCTGTTAGCCAAAGCGAGGCGCCGAAGATGGTGATAGCCGGAATGAAGTGCAACAGCCTTGAGGCAGGGAACTATGCAACTAAGGTTTCACTGCGCCACCCCCTGCGGGGCCAGCCCGGCTAACGCTGGCTGTTCAGGCAGCTCAGGTTAGCCGGGTTACGGGCTGGCGCCACCTCGTTCCGCGAAGCTGGCGCCAGTGCAACGATCCATCAGATATCGGCTTCCAATACCTATGAATATGATCTCGAGATTTGCTATATAGCGCGCATGGCGGACAGCGAGGAGAACAGCGAAGACCGGCCGGAGGGCTTAGCCCCGGAAGGCGAGGACCGCGAGGCCGTAAGCGGGCCGGATGCGATTGCGGCTTACGTGAAGCACCTTGGCAGCGGACCGGGCGTGTACCGCATGCTCGATAAGACGGGCGAGGTGATTTACGTCGGCAAGGCGCGCAACCTCAAGAACCGCGTGCAGAATTACGCACGGCTGGGCGGGCATACCAACCGCATCGCGGCGATGATCCGCTCCACGGTGACGATGGAGTTCGTGAACACCGCGACCGAGGCCGAAGCGCTGCTGCTCGAAGCCAACCTCATCAAGCGCTTCAAGCCGCGCTACAACGTTTCGTTCCGCGACGACAAGTCGTTTCCCTATATCGTCGTCCGGCGCGACCAGGAGGCGCCGCAGATCTCCAAGCATCGCGGGGCGCGGACGCTCAAGGGCGAGTATTTCGGGCCGTTCGCGAGCGCGGGCGCGGTGAACCGCACGATCAACACGCTGCAGCGGGCGTTTTTGCTGCGGTCGTGTTCGGACAGCGTTTACGAGGGCCGGACGCGGCCATGCCTGTTGTTTCAGATCAAGCGCTGCGCGGCGCCTTGCACGGGCGAGATTTCGCTCCCGGAATACGCCAAGCTCGTGGACGAGGCGGAGACGTTTCTCAAGGGCAAGACCGATGCGGTGCAGAAGAAGCTCAATGTCCTGATGGCGGAGGCGGCGGAGAAGCTCGAATTCGAGCGCGCCGCGAAATACCGCAACCGGCTGTGGGCGCTGGCGCATATCCAGGCGCATCAGGGCATCAATCCGCGCGGCATCGAGGAAGCGGACGTGTTTGCCATTCACCAGGAGGGCGGGCAGACCTGCATCCAGGTCTTCTTTTTCCGCTGCAACCAGAACTGGGGGAACCGCGCGTATTTTCCGCGCGCGGACCGCTCCTTAAGCGCGGGCGAGGTGCTGGGCTCGTTCATCTCGCAGTTCTATGACGACAAGATCGTGCCGCGCACAGTGCTGCTTTCCTGCGAGGTGCCGGAGCAGGAGCTGATCGCGGAGGCGCTTTCGACGAGGCTCGGGCGGAAGGTGGAGGTGCTGGCGCCCAAGCGCGGGGAGAAGCGCGAGCTTGTGGATCACGCGCAGCAGAACGCCAGGGAGGCGCTCGGGCGGAAGCTTGCGGAGAGTTCGAGCCAGGGCAAGCTATTGGCTGCTGTGGCGGGTGTGTTCGGCCTGGAGCGCGTGCCGCGGCGGATCGAGGTGTACGACAATTCGCACATTATGGGCACGAACGCGGTGGGCGCCATGATCGTGGCGGGGCCGGAAGGCTTCGTGAAGAACCAATACCGCAAGTTCAATATCAAGACCGAAGGCCTCTCGCCGGGCGACGATTTCGGCATGATGCGCGAGGTGCTGACGCGCCGGTTCAAACGGCTGCTCAAGGAGCATGGCGCGCCGGGCGGGGAGGCTGCGGGAAATGACCAAGCGTTACTCCCCTCACCCCCCCCTCTCCCCATGGGAGAGGGAGTCCCGCCGAGCCCGCTGGGAGGGCGTCCCCTCTCCCATGGGGAGAGGGACAGGGTGAGGGGCGATTCCCTCGAAGAAGAATTGCAACCCGGAGAACAAGTAGAGGCGGAATTCGATGCCGTGTCCGAGGCTCAGGGCGGCGGCGTGGGCGCCTGGCCGGACCTTGTTCTGATCGATGGCGGAGCGGGGCAGCTTTCGGCGGCGCGGGAGGTGCTGGAGGGGCTTGGGCTGCAGGGGCTAGCCATGGTGGGGATTGCCAAGGGGCCGGACCGCAATGCCGGCCGCGAGCGCTTTTTCATCCCGGACAAGCCGCCGCTTTCGCTCGCGCCCAACGATCCCGTGCTCTATTTCGTGCAGCGCCTGCGCGACGAGGCCCACCGGTTCGCCATCGGCTCGCACCGGGCCAAGCGCAAGAAGGCCATGAGCGAGACTTCGCTTGATGACATTGCCGGCATCGGTCCGGCGCGCAAACGGGCGCTCTTGCGGCACTTCGGTTCGGCGAAATCGGTGAGCCGCGCGGGCTTGCCGGACCTACAGGCCGTGGACGGGATCAGCGAGGCAATGGCGCATCAGATCTACGATTATTTCCACGGCGGCAAGTAGCGGCGCCCAGCAGAGTTCCGCAAAAGTGGCCACCGCCCAACGAATGTCCGCTTGGCCTGCGAAAGCGGCCGTTCCTGCCCGCGAATTAGGCCAAAGTGTCGCAGGAAAACCCTTGTGCTGAAGCTTTCACAACCATATGCTTTCTCTGACATGCGAATATATGAATTCCATGTGAGCCGCTGAGCGGGCGCGGCTACGGTGCCGCGGCCGTCCCGGCAGCGCGCAAAAAATGAACTGAAAAACAAGGGGAACGCCATGCAAGATATTATCGAGCTGATGACGCAGGTCATGACGAAGATGATGCCCTATATGTGGTACATCGCAGATGCGGGCATCGCCGCACTGGTTCTGGGCGGCATCGCTTGGCTGGTTTGGCTGTTTACCGGCGGGGCGACCGGGCTTTTGAGGTTATGCGGCCGGGTGCTTATCGTGCTCGGCGTGTTTTTTGTGGCTTGCCAGATCGCCGGTTTGCTTCTTGGCATGAAGCCCTGGCTGAACCTCGGTGACATCAGCAAAGGCGAGTTCGACGCGCTGCCCTTCTGGATGATCGGTCTGCCCTTCTTCGTGGTGGGCTTTTTCTTCCGCATTTTCGGCGCGCTGCGTCCGACGCTCTCTCGCGGATTCAAGTAGGCGAAGGCCTCCTGCCGTCTATCCGGAGCCTCTTAAGAACAAAAAATTGCGGGGAAGGCGACCCTTCCCCGCAACCGAATTGGTGTTCTCCCGTTAGAAGCTATCTATCTAGCTAAGTAAGCCGCTTGCTGATAAAAAATGACAGCGGGATAGCGACGACAAATCCAGCGATTGCCGCTACGGGGATCAACTTCATGCCTTGCATGGACAGGCTAGCGTCGCTGACAACAACGAGGACAGCGAGGCCGGCGATTGTCGTACCAAGGACTACCCAGATAAGGAGTGCGAGTTTAAACATGGGCCCTTTCCCTTAGGAGGTGTGATTACCCGTCCGGGAAGTTTAAGGGCTAGCTAACCGCGCGAATTTGATTTTTGGCAAAAAATCCGCCGAAACTAGCGTGCTGCGTCATTTCGCCGGCCCCGAAATACGGGAGCGCCAGCAAAAAAACGGCGCGCTTTCGCACGCCGTTTCGCTGACCTTGAAACAGGGGGAGGGGTCAGGCTTACTTCAGGGATTCGTATCCACTGGCGCCATTCAGCTTGTAGCTGAGAACGAGGCGGCCGGACTGGATGTCAGGCTGGTCGGTGAGCTTGTAGCCGATGTTGCGTCCAATGGTGCCCGAAAGCAGCGTCTTCTCGTCCAGCGCGGTAAAACGGTACTCGCCCTTCAGGTACCAAGCTCCGCCCAGGTGCGTCTCGAGGCCTGCGCCACCCGTCCAGCCAGTGAAGTCGCCGGGCAGGCTGAAGGGCATGTCGAAATGCGCTTCGGTGTAGCCGCCCAATCCATATACCAGCGTGTTGGAATTGACGAGGTAACCGAGGCGGCCACCCACGGTCCAGCTGTCCGTCAGAGTGCTGCTGATCGAGCCGTTGAGGCCAAGGAAGTTGACGCTTGCCTTGCTCTCGATGCTGGCGAAGTCGTAGTCGAAGAAGATGCCTGCAACGAAGTGCTGGTCGAGCTGGTGGTCATAGCCAATCTGGACCGTGCCAAAGCCGCCTTCGCCGCCAGCGCCGTTGAGCTCCGCGCCTATGGCGTTGCCGTGATTGTCGAATATGCTGCCCTTGAGGTCCTGGTTGGTCGCGCCCAAGCCGCCGCCAACGCCGAGGTAGAAGCCGGTCCAGGTGTTGGCCGCAGCGTAAACCGGAGCTTCCTTCGAGCTGCTGAGAATCTGCCGCTTGCGCGCCGCCCATGCCCATAACTGCCGCAAGCGAGGCGGCAAAGATTGTCTTTTGCATTGAGTGTATTCCCCTAATTTTCCCAGAAGAACGCAACGCAACGCTTACTTTGGAGGAAATGAAGCGGGTGGCTGTTTGCCCACCAATGGATTCTGCTTACGTGATTCTGGTTGCAGCCAAGAGTTCAGATTGCGACCTAAAGACTTTTCCATGACACATTGTTGCCCAAATACACGCAACCTCCAGTTGTGCTATATTACCAATACTATGATTTTATGGATTCGAGCCATTACTGCTTGTGATGCACCACCTTGTTACCTAGGGTTGCACGCCTTATTCAGGCTACTGGAGACTGGAAATGGCCGCACCGCTGGCCTGAAAAGTGCGGCGGCCTAGAATATCGCTGTCGCGATCCGGGCAGCGCGGGGTATGCTTGCGGCATGACGCACGCACTTCCCTCCGGCAAACTCCGCTTTCCCTTTCCACAAGCGCCAGCCCCAGCCGGGGCAACCGAAATCGCGCCCGGCCTCTTGTGGCTGCGGTTTCCGCTGCCCTTCCGGCTGAACCACATCAACGTCTTTCTGATCGAAGATGCCGGCGGGTGGGCTATCGTCGACACCGGCATAGCGAACCAGGCCACCCGGGACTTCTGGGAAGCGCTTGCGGCGGGGCTTCTGGCAGGCAGCAAGCTTACGCGGCTCATCGTGACGCATTTCCATCCGGATCATATCGGCCTGGCGGGATGGCTCGCTGAAAGGTTCGGCGTGCCGCTGGTGACGACGCAGACCACCTATCTGCAGTGCCTCAACATCTCGCTGAGCCCCGGTGCGCTCGATGCCCCCGTCTATCGCGACTTCTACACCCGCCGGGGCCTCAAGGCGGAGCAGACTGCGATCGTGTTCACGCAAGGGCATGCCTATTTGAAAATGGTGACGCCGCTGCCGCCTATCTTTGAGCGGATTGCCAACGGCGACCGGCTGAAAATCGGCGGGCGCACCTTCCAAATCATAACCGGCGAAGGGCACGCGCCCGAACACGCGATGCTCTACAGCGCGGAAGACAAACTGCTCATCGCGGGCGATCAAGTCATGGAGAGGATTTCGCCCAACGTTAGCGTCTGGGCGGTCGATCCACATGGCGATCCGCTGGGCCTCTATCTGCGCTCGCTCCAGGAGTTGAAAGCGCGCGTGCCGGACGATGTGCTGGTGCTGGCGAGCCATCACCGTCCTTTCTATGGGCTTCATGAGCGCATCGGCGAACTGGCGGAGCATCATGCGGAGCGCTGCGATGCGATCTTCGAGGCGGCGCGCACGCCGAAAACTGCGGCCGAACTGCTGCCTGTGCTCTTCCATAAGCCGCTCGACCCGCACGAGATGAGTTTCGCGTTCAGCGAGGTGCTGGCGCATATGAACTATATGCTGCGCCAGGGCACGCTTGCCTGGGCGGAGCCCGCGGATGGCATCGAGCAGGTGATTTCCGCCGGTCCTGCGGGGCGGTAGCGGCGAAGCTTTGGAACGCGGGCGCATGCCCGGTTCGCTTCGCGGATCGTCACTTTGACGGACAGAGCGGGTAGTTTTCCGCCGGCCGCGGTCCTCATTGCCGCGCCAACGGCAATCTTCCCCAGAAGGAAGCGCGCTGGCTATCGCTTTCATATATACTTCACAGCAGGAGCTTATCTGTGGTTGCGCACGCTCTCCTAACCCACGAACGGGCGTTGTCAGGCAGCTAAACTCCTCATCTCCCCCGCGTTGCGCTGTCTAGCTTGCTTGCCCCCGTGGAACTGCGCGCAAAGCTGCCATCGTAGCCGCGCGTGGCATAAATCGCGTAGCAACCGCTCTCAATGAGAGCGGCGCTTCGTGCCGCAGCGGTCAATTCGCGGAGCAGGCAAACTGGTCCGGCAGGTTGGGCACGTTCAAGCAGGAATTGCCGCGCGCGGACCATTCGCTGTAGCCGGTAGCGGCGGTCCCAAGACCCGCCAGCTGGAGACAAAGACTCCGGCGGTATGCAGTGTATTCCCAGCTTAAGCTCCAAAAACAGCTTGTGCTCGAATAGCACGGAGCGCGGCGGCACTACCTGTGCAATAGACGCCGCGCCGCTGGACACTGTCTAAGGTTCGATTGACAGCGCAAACTGGCCGTACCATGTTTGGCTGGGGTAGGAAAAAAAGCCCAAGCGGTAGCGCGGTGCCTATAATAATAGGTAAATAATTGCCGTGACGGGCGTAGGTAGGAAACATGGCTGAGCGCTCCTTCAAAAAGGAAGTGGAGCTGCTACGGCTTGGCGCGGGGCAGGAGTTCCGGGGGGAAGGCATTCTTGCCGTCACCAAGGCGCTGCTCCAGTCAGGCGTTAGCTACGTCGCGGGCTATCAAGGTGCGCCCGTGTCTCATCTTATCGACGTGCTGAACGATGCCCAGGACATTCTGGACGAGCTGGGCATCCGCTTTGATATGAGCGCCAACGAGGCAGCGGCGGCGGCAACGCTTGCGGCTTCGGTGAACTATCCCTTGCGCGGCGCCGCGAACTTCAAAGGCCCGGTCGGCACCAACGTGGCTTCCGACGCGCTTGCCAACCTGTCTTCGGCGGGCGTCATTGGCGGCGCACTGATCATCGTTGGCGAGGACTATGGCGAAGGCTCCTCCGTCAACCAGGAGCGCAGCCATGCTTTCGCGATGAAGTCGCAACTCTGGCTGCTCGATCCACGGCCGAACCTGCCTTCCATCGTCTCGGCGGTAGAGCACGGCTTCGCACTTTCCGAAGCCTCCAACACACCGGTAATCCTTCAGCTCAGAATCCGCGCCTGCCACGTCTACGGCAGCTTCGAAGCCAAGGACAATGTGCGCGCGTCCTTCACGCTAGCCGATGCGCTGGAGCATCCGCGCCGCGACACCAGCCGCATCGTGCTGCCGCCTGCGGCCTTCCTCCACGAGAAGGAGAAGATCGAAAAGCGCTGGCCCGCGGCGGTGCGCTACATCGAAGAGCGCAGGCTGAACGAAGTCTTCGAGGGCGAGGCGGACGATATCGGACTGATCGTGCAGGGCGGGCTCTATAATACGCTGGTTCATGCGCTGCAGGGGCTGGGGCTCGCCGATGCGTTCGGCGAGACGAAAATTCCGATCTACGTCCTGAACGTCACCTATCCGCTGGTTGACAAGGAAGTCCTGCGCTTTTGCGAAGGCAAGCGCGCTGTGCTGATGGTGGAGGAGGGGCAGCCCGAATTCATCGAACAAGGAATTCATACGATCCTGTCGCGCAGCGGTGCGCCCACGCGCTGCGAAGGCAAGGGCATGCTGCCGCGAGCCGGCGAGTACACAGGCGGCATCGTCAAGGCAGGCGTTGCGCGCTTCATCGAAGCCTACCGGCCAGACTTGAGCCCTGCCGCGCAGGAACGCCCGGCGCAAGCCGCCGCCCGGCGCACCGCCGAGGCGATTGCGCCCCATGTCCACCAGCGCCCGCCCTCTTTCTGCACCGGCTGTCCCGAGCGGCCCGTGTTCGCGGCGATGAAGATGCTTGCCCGCGACATCGGCGAATTTCACGTCAGCTGCGATATCGGCTGCAACCTGTTCTCCGTGCTGCCGCCTTTCAACGTGGGCAACACCACGATGGGCTACGGCCTGGGCGGCGCCGGCGCTGCTGCGTTCAACGTGAAGGGTGCCCGCCGCGCCATCTCGATCCTGGGCGATGGCGGTCTCTGGCACAACGGGCTTGTCTCCTCGGTCGGCAACGCCGTGTTCAACAAGAGCGATAACGTGCTGCTCATCGTGGACAACGGTTATTCGGCTGCCACGGGCGGGCAGGAAGTCCCTTCCTCCGCCGGGGACAATCCAACGCGAGGAACCAGGCATTCCATCGAACGGACCTTGCGCGGCGTGGGCGTGAACTGGGTGCAGACGGTAAAGCGCACCTACGATATCGAGGCGATGTACCACGCGCTCAAAGCCGCGCTGACATCGCCCGAGCCCGGCCCCAAAGCCGTCATCGCGCAATCCGAGTGCATGCTGAACCGCCAGCGCCGCGAAAAGCCTGCGATGGCCGCGCGGCTCAGGCAGCACTTGCCCACCAGGCGCGAGAAGTTCGGGGTCGACGCGGACGTCTGCGTGGGCGACCGCTCTTGCATCCGGCTTTCGGGCTGCCCGTCGCTGACGATTGCGCCCAATCCCGATCCGCTGCGCATTGAACCGGTGACGAAGGTCATTTCGTCCTGCGTGGCCTGCGGGCTTTGCGGCGAGATCGCGCATGCGGCCGAGCTGTGCCCTTCGTTTTACAAGGCGTCGTACATCCATAATCCCACCTTCGCGGACCGGATGCGCGCGCGCATCCGCAAGGCCGCGATTTCCTTTTTCCAGCGCCGCCTCGAACGGGCCGCGGCAACTGCAGTCGGCGCAGGCACTCCGCAACCAAATCCCGCCACCGCTTCACCGGCGTCATTCCCGCAAAAGCGGGAATCCATCTCTCCCGTTGGCGCTAACTCCGGTATGGGAGCCCGCCTTCGCGGGGACGGCGCTGCGGCTTCGATCAAGATCGCCGTTCTGGCGATGGGCGGCGAAGGCGGGGGCGTGCTCACCAACTGGCTTGCGCGCGCGGCCGAACAGGGCGGCTATCTCGCGCAGACGACCTCCGTTCCGGGTGTCGCGCAGCGCACGGGCGCCACGGTCTACTACGTTGAGCTGTTTTCGCGCGCTGAGGCGGAGAAGCACGGGCGGGCACCGGTTCTGGGCCTCATGCCGATCCCCGGCGATGTCGATCTCGTGGTGGCGTCCGAGCTGATGGAAGCTGGCCGCGCCATCGTGCGCGGTCTCGTGACGCCGGACCGCACGACGCTGATCGCCTCCACGCACCGCGTCTATTCGATGACCGAGAAGACGGCGCTGGCCGATGGCCGCGTCGTTTCAGACGCGCTGCTCGAAGCGTGCCGCGGCACTGCCGCCAAGTATGTGGGCTTCGACATGGCAGCGGCGGCCGAAGCAAACAAGAGCGTCATCAGCGCCGTGCTGCTGGGCGCAATCGCTGGCTCGGGCGCCCTTCCGCTCGCGGCTTCGCTGTTCCAAGATGCCATCCGCGAAAGCGGCATCAGCGTGGCCCGGAGCCTTGCCGCCTTTCAGGCCGGGCTGGCCGCCGCGCGGGAAGAGGCGCCTGCCCCATCCGGGGTGCCCCCCCGGCCCGAACCGCGCGCACCGGCAGCACTTGCCGAAGAAGTCCACCAGCACGCTTGCGGTTCGTCGCACTCGCTTATTCTGGCCGGACTTGAGCGCTGCGCCGATTACCAGGACGAGGACTACGCAAGGCTCTACTGGCAGCGGCTTCTGCCCTTCGTCAAACATGCCGAAGCGAACAGCATCGCCGAATGCGAGCTTCTGGCCGCAGCTGCGCGGCAGCTCGCGCTGGCGATGACCTATCCCGATACGATCCGCGTCGCCGAGCTGAAAATCCGCGCCGCGCGATTCGAGAGAATTCGCGGCGAGTTGGGGCTTGGGCCGGACGACGTGCTCGAAGTTTCCGAATACATGCACCCCCGTCTCGAAGAGATCGCGGACACGCTGCCCTCGGCCGCCGGCCGCTGGATGTTGACGAGCGCATTCGCCACCCGGTTCTTCAGCCAGTTCACATCGCGGGGCCGCATCGTCCGCACCACCTCGCTCAGGGGCTTCCTGCTGCTCTACGCCATCGCTTCCATGAAGCCCTGGCGGCGCCGTTCCTTCCGCTTTGCGAAGGAGACCGAACATATCGAGGAATGGCTCGACATCGTTTGGGCGGCGGCCAAGCGCGACCTACAGCTCGCGGTGAGCCTCGCCGAAGCGCGCGGCTTGCTTCGAGGCTACGGCGAGACGCTGGCGCGCGGCTGGCAGAAGTTCCACACGATCTGCGACTTCGTCAGATCTGACCCGAGGGTCTCAGCCGCTAACGTGCGCGCGCTTACCGCCGCAGCACAGTCCGGGGACGGCATGGAGGAACTGGAAGCAGCGCTCGCAAGCCTCAAGAGCGTGAAGCGGGCAAGAACCGGCACGTTCGTTTCCGCCAAATGATACAATAGTTGCGATACAGAAATTGTTGACCTAGTCTAAATACTGTATCACGATTGTGATGCAGGAAGCGCTTCCTGGCGCACGGTCTCCGCTCGGAAGCAGATGAGAAACTTGCGCTCAAGTAGCCAGAAGGGCGGTAGCGCCCACAAATTGAGGACCGAAGGGGAAACGCCGTGAAGCCAACGCTTGCTCCAGGAGCCGCGCACCAGCGCAGCGTAACCGTAGACCGCGCCCGCACCATCGATTTCATGGGCGATGAGCTGCGCGTCTACGCCACCCCCGAACTGGTGCGCGACATCGAAGTGGCCTGCCGCGAGCTGTTGCTGCAGCACATCGATGCCGGCGAGGACTCGGTCGGCACGCATGTGGACGTTCATCATACGGGCGCGACGCTCCTGGGAATGCCCGTCGAGGTGACTGCCACGATTGCCGGGGTGAAAGGCCGCCTCGTGACCTTCGAGGTGACGGTGAAGGATAGCGTCGAGCAGGTCGCGCACGGGCGTCATACGCGGTTCGTGGTCGATGTCGCCAAGACCGCCGAACGGCTCGCCGCCAAAGCCGCAAAGGCCAAGGCGCTGTAACGCTGGCGTTCGCCGGGAGCGTTCTTGCCATGACCGAAGGTTCCGCCCCTCATCCTGTCCCTCTCCCATGGGGAGAGGGACAGGGTGAGGGGAGATTCCCTCAGTTCATTCCGCTATCCGGCGCTGCGGAACAACCCCTGCGAAACGCGTTTATCCCTTCGGATAAAGCTCAACGGGAGCTGCCACGATGACCGCAAAAGCCCCCCCAAACGTGCGTGATGTTCATACGCTCTGCTACAACTGCGTGGCCGGCCCCGATCTCATGACCGTGCGCGTCGAGGATGGCGTCGCCACCCGCATCGACCCCGACTATACCGCGGAAAAGGTGCATCCCGGCGCGGGCCGCGTCTGCGTGAAAGCGCTAGGGCTCGTGCAGAAGACCTATAATCCGCATCGCGTGCTGACGCCGATGAAGCGCACTAACCCCAAGAAGGGCCGCAACGAAGATCCGGGCTTCGTACCCATCGGCTGGGACGAGGCGCTGGACACTATTGCGGCGCGGCTGCTCGATATCCGGGAGCGCGGGCTTGTGGGCGAGGACGGGCTGCCACGCGTGGCGGCGACGTTCGGCCATGGCGGCACGCCGCAGAGCTATATGGGGAGCTTCCCCTGCTTCCTCTCGGCCTGGGGGCAGATCGACTACAGCTTCGGCTCGGGGCAAGGCGTCAAGTGCGTCCATTCCGAGCACCTTTACGGCGAGTATTGGCACCGCGCCTTTACAGTTACGTCCGACACCGTCTTGAGCCGCTACATCGTCTCCTTCGGCAACAACGCCGAAGTCTCGGGCGGGGTGTGTGCGGTGCGCCGCCATGCCGACGCGCGCATTCGCGGCATCAAGCGCGTGCAGGTCGAGCCGCATCTTTCCACGACGGGCGCATGTTCCGCCGAATGGGTGCCGGTCAAGCCCAAGACCGACGGCGCGTTCATGCTGGCGATGATCCACACGATGCTGTTCGAGGCGCCGCGCGACACGCTCGACATCGAATTCCTGCGCGACCGCACCGCCTCGCCCTATCTCGTGGCATCGGACGGCTATTACCTGCGCGATCCCGGAAGCGGCAAGCCGCTCTTGTGGGACACGAAAACCGGCGCGGCGGTTCCGCACGATACCGCAGGCGCGGTGCCTGCGCTTGAAGGGACGTTCAGCGTGCCGTTCGCGGTAACGCTCGGCCCGGACGAGGAGCGGTGCGAATTCCGGCAGGCTAACGCGCGCACGGCGTTCACCGCGCTTGCGGATACGCTCAGTTCGTACACGCCGGAATGGGCCTCGCGTATCTGCGACGTGCCCGCCAAAACTATCCGCCGCATCGCGCATGAATATTTGGAGAATGCCTGCGTCGGCGAGACCATCGAAATCAACGGCGAGACCCTGCCCTTCCGCCCCGTGGCGGTGACGCTCGGCAAGACCGTCAACAATGGCTGGGGCGCCTACGAATGCTGCTGGGCGCGGACGATGCTGGCCACGCTCGTTGGGGCTCTAGAGGTTCCGGGCGGCACGCTTGGCACAACGGTCCGGCTCAACAAGCCGCATGACAACCGGCTGCTGAGCGTGAAGCCCGGTCCCGACGGCTTCATGATCCCGCAGCTCAACGCGACGGGCAAAGGGCAATGGGCCTCGAAGCCCTCGGGCCGCAACGCGCATAAGAGCCTCGTGCCCATCGTCGGCAATTCGCCCTGGGCGCAGGCGCTGGGGCCGACACATCTGGCTTGGATGTTCGCCCAGGATGCGCCCGCCGAATGGCCTCAGCCCTCGATGCCGGAAGTCTGGTTCGCCTTCCGCACCAACCCGGCGATTTCATTTTGGGATACCAAGCAGATCGGCGACACGCTGGCGAAGATGCCGTTTACGGTCTGTTTCGCTTACACCTTCGACGAAACCAACCATATGGCCGACATCCTGCTGCCTGAGGCCACGGATCTCGAAAGCACCCAGCTCATCCGCATCGGCGGCACCAAGTTCATCGAACAGCACTGGGAACACCAGGGCTTCGCACTGCGGCAGCGTGCGGTCGAGCCGCAAGGGGACGCGCGCGATTTTACGTGGATTTCGGGCGAACTGGCGCGGCGGACGGGGCTTCTGGAGCGGTATAACGCCGCCATCAACAAGGGCAATGCGGGTGTACCGCTGAAGGGCGAAGGCTTCGATTACTCGCTGCCCACGGACCAGGTGCATAGCGTCGAGACCATCTGGAACGCGGAATGCAAGGCTGCCACGGCCGCGCTCACAGGCGGCAAGGACGTGAAGGATCTGGCCTGGTTCGAGGAGCACGGCTGGTTCGTGGTGCCGTTCAAACGCGAGGACTGGTATCTCTATCCCGCCATGGTGCGCGAGGGTCTGCGCTTCGAACTGCCCTATCAGGAGCGGTTGATGCGCGTGGGCGAGGAGCTACGCCGGCGCCTGCACGAAGCGGACATCCATTGGTGGGACGACCAGCTCAGCGAATACATGGCCATCCCCGAATGGCACGATGTGCCAGGGCGCTGGGAGAAGTCCGTGAAAGACATGGGCGGCGATCCGGCTGCGTTCCCGTTCTGGGGGATCACCACGAAACTGATGACGTTCACCACCGGCAACAACGCCGGCATTCCGCTCATGAACGAGGCGAGCAAGAATATCCGCGGCACGGGCACTGTGATTATCAACGCCAAGGCCGCGGAACGGCTCGGCATCGAGACAGGCGACTGGGTGGAGGTGCGCTCGCCGGTCAACTTCACGCGCGGGCGGGCGGAGCTGGTGCAGGGGTGCCGGCCCGATACCATCGTCATTCCGGGGCAGTTCGATCACTGGAAAACGCCGGTAGCGAAGGATTTGAACTTTCCGTCGCTCAATACGGTTATTCCAATTTCGCTGGGGCTGACGGACGCCACCGGCTCCGGCGCGGACCTCGTGCGGGTCTCGGTGAAGAAGGTAAGCGGCCCAGCGAAGGGAGCGCGGACATGATTTTCGCATTGGAGGCAGCCGAAGGCCCCCTCACCCGGCCGCTTAGCGCCCACCCTCTCCCGCAAGGGGAGAGGGTAACGGTGCCCGTTGAGAGGGCGTCCCCCTCTCCCCTTGCGCTCCCTATGGGAGAGGGGACAGGGGTGAGGGGGCTTTTGCCATGACCCGCTATGTCATGACCGCGGACCTCCGCCGCTGCGTCGGCTGCCAGACCTGCACCGCCGCCTGCAAGGAAGGCAACGGCACCGCACCCGGCGTGCAATGGCGCCGCGTACTCGACCTCGAATTCGGCGAATATCCGGATGTGAGCCGGGTGTTCGTGCCTACGGGCTGCCAGCATTGCGCCGATCCCCCCTGCATGGAGGTGTGTCCGACTACGGCCACCGGGCAGCGCAAGGACGGGATCGTCACCATCGACTACGATCTCTGTATCGGCTGCGGCTACTGCATGGCCGCGTGCCCCTACGACGCGCGCTTCAAGGTCGAAAAGCGCGACTACGCATTTGGCGAGCAGGCGACCGCCTCCGAAGAGAAGCGCGACTTTCCCACGGGCGTGGCCACGAAGTGTACGTTCTGTTCGAAGCGCATCGATGCCGGGGTGGCCAAGGGCCTGAAACCCGGCGTGGACCCGGAGGCAACGCCGCTTTGTGTGAACTCGTGCATTTCGGGCGCGCTCGCTTTCGGCGACGTCGAAGATCCGGAAAGCCCGGTCGCCAAGCTGCTGGCGGAGAACCGCTCCTTCCGCATGCACGAGGACTTGGGCACCAAGCCCAACTTCTACTATTTGTGGGACAAGGAGACGCTATGACGACGGTCACGGCGCGCCGGCAGACTTACTGGGACATTCGCGCCGCCGGCAACTTCATCGGTGGCGGCTCCGGTTCCGGGCTGATTGCGGTCTCGGCGCTGGCGGCGGCGGCGGGCGAGGTGCAGGCGGCGCGGATGCCTATGCTGACTGGTGTGGTGCTGGTAGGGCTAGGGCTTTCGCTTGTGTGGCTGGAGATCGGCAAGCCGTGGCGGGCGCTCAATGTGTTCTTCCATCCGCAGACTTCGTGGATGACGCGGGAGAGCATCGTTGCCGGGCCGCTGCTGGCGGCAGCCGCGGCCGGGGCGTGGTTCGCCATCCCGGCACTCATGCTGCTCGCGGGCGCGCTGGCGCTGGGCTTCCTCTATTGCCAGGCGCGCATCCTGCGGGCCTCGCGCGGCATTCCGGCATGGCGGCAGGAGGAAATCGTGCCCCTCATCCTTGCGACGGGCATTGCGGAAGGCTCTGGGCTGTTTCTGGCCGCGGGATCGCAATCCGGCTGGTTTGCGCTCCTGGCGCTTGCGGCTTGCCTTGCGCGCGAGGGTACATGGCTTGCCTATATGCGCGGGCTTACTGAATCCGGCGTGGCCGCTCAGGCGCTCGCCGTATTCTCGTCGCGTGGATGCAAAGCGCTGCGGCTGGTTCAGCTTGTGGCGCTGGCGGGCCTTGCGCTCGCGATGGTTCTGGGGACAGGTCCAGGCATCGCGCTGGCCGGGCTGCTCGCTGCGGTTACTGGCGGGGGCATCAAGTTTGTGATCGTTACCCGCGCCGCCTTCACGCGCAGCGCTTCCATTCCGTTCTCGCCCGTGCGCGGCCGCGCGGCGATGTAGCGCCGGGCGGTTTCCAGCTCCGGCTTGGCCGTTTACCGCCATACTCCGAATATCTTCCGGAAGGCGGCGAAGCATGAGACAATTGCCATGAAACGCTTCTAAGACGGGACGTGAGCGGAACGTCGTCCGCGTGATGGAGGTGGCCTCTGTCTTGGCAAGGGCATTCCGGCCGGCGAGCGAAAAGCATATTGAACCTGTTCCGGCGAGCGGAAACAGCAGCTGGTAAGCGCGTAAGCAACCAGGTCAGGAAAGTCTTTCTCCGCCAGGGAACAATCGAACTCTACGACCGCTTTATCGCTCCCTATTTCGCCCAGACGAAAGCAAAACTGGCGCTGGCCGGCATCGGCACCGGGCATCTTCTGGTGCTGGCGCTCAATGTCGGCGCCATTTTCTCCGCCGCCGGCTTCATCAACGACATGATGATGAACGGGTTCAGCACGCCATCCTGGTATCTTTTCCCCGCCGCGGTCTGCTTTATCGGAGCCAGAGTGACCGATTCCGCCGTTATAACCTCGACCCAATTATTCGTGCAGGATTGGTACAAATGGACCCAGCATTCCTCGCGAGGGCTGCCTTTGCTCCTGCGGGCCATAAAGAACCGCAACCTGCAGACGCTCATTCTGTCGGCTGGGCTTGAGGAAAGCGGCGCGATAGCCGGCAGCGAAGCCATCATGACGGCTTCGAGCAAAAAAAGGCCTGTCGAAACGCAGGCTGAGCAAATCATGGCGGACGATTTCATGACGTTTGCCAATCTGACCGTCAATCTGATGATCAGCGCCGTCGTCAATCAGATCAGCCTGGTGAGCTATGCGGCCGCGCTGTATGCACTCTCGCCGCTTGTATTGGGGGGGATCGCATTTCTTGCCGCCGGCCGCACGGCGCTGACGCATTACGCAGGCCAAATGACGACCCGGCGCAATAACGAAGCCATCGCGGCCTATGCGCGAAGGCGGGCCGGCATGATGGCGCTGGCGGAGCGGGCCGAGGAATTCATCGCCAATGAGGCAAGAGAGGAAGCCCAGCAGAGATACGACAGCGAACTGCTGCAGTGGAACACGGCCAATACGCGGCTCATTCTGGCGAGAAACCTGCTGACTCTCATCAACGGGGTTTTCGACGGCGTCACGCGCTGGATACCGCTGTTTTATGCGCAAAGAAACTTCTTCGGGCTCGGCTATTACCTGGGCGCGGCGGGCACACTCGATCAGATGCGGGGCCTGACCGACCTGACGGGCAATTCGCTGAACTGGTACGGGCTCAACGCAGACGCGATTGCGCAATGGCGGGGGGCTGCCGAGCGCATAACCACCTATATTCTGGCCGGCAAATATTCCGGCAAGGCACGCTGGCCGCGCTACGATCCCAATGCGCCGCTTGAACTGCTCATCGCGGATTTAGTGCTGGAGGACACCAACGGGGGCAGCAAGATTTCGCTCGATTTGACGGCCGGAGACAGTCTGCTGATCACGGAAAGCCCCATCGGCGGCGGCAAAAGAATATTTCTGCATCAATTGACCGGGGTGCTTCCACATGAAGAGGGCAGCATAACCTTCGGCGGCATCGCGGGAAGGGCCGGGGAGCGGATGGTTCTGTTTCAGCATCCGAACATCGTGCAGCATAGTTTCAGGGAGGCGATGTGTTCGCTGAGAGGCAAGCCTGCGGAAGAAGAGCTGCAAAGCTTCTCAGACGATGAAATCAGGCAGGTTCTGATCGATGCCGGCTTCGCAGCGAGCTTGGGCGAGAGCGCTGAAGAACTGTTGCAGAATCCGGGCGACGATAGCTTGGGCAGAATTCAAATCGCGAAAAACGGCTTAAGCCTGCCGCAAGTACAAATGCTGCAGATCGCGCGCGCGCTCTTGCATAAGCCGCCGGTGCTCATCCTCGATAACGCGACATCTGCTTTGTCGGAAGAGGGCGTGAAGAAAGCGTATACGCTTTTGCAGAGGAGACGGCCGGGCGGCATCACCATCAGCTTCTCGGACGTGCACCACGAAGAGAAGATACCGTTTCATAACAAAATGGGAAGCTTCGATCCCGACCGCAATTTCTCTTTGACGGTGATCGAGCCCGCGATTTTAGCACTTCCGGCGCCGCCGCCAGCACCGCGCGGAAACGCGGAAAAGGTCTTCGATTGGCTGAAGGCAAATTGGTAGTCTCACAACGGCGCCCGGCGGACATTCCTCGAAGCTGCTCTAACTCGCGGCGATCCCGCCGAAGCGCTCCCTATACTGCGCGCCGGGCTTCCCAATCGGCCCGCCCGGTGTCTCCATCGCCTCGGCCAGATGCGCCTCCGCTGGGGCGTGCAGCTTGAGGTAAAGGGCGCGGCACAGCGCCCGCGCTTCCGCACCGGGCCAGCCTGCAGGCAGCAGTTCCTCCGGCAGCAAGGGATCGCGCAGGATGGCGCGGCGCCAGGCGTGAATGAGCAGGATGCGCAGGCGGAAGGCTTGCAGCGGGCTTATGCGGCGCGATTTCAGCGCTTCAAGGAACGGCTTGAAATTGGCGGAAAACTCCGTGTACGCTGATGCGAGCCGCCCGAGATCCCAGGCGCGGGCGGCGGTGGCGCGCAGGGCTTCGGCGCTCATCCAGCCGTTGCCGCTGGCCTTCATCACCACAGCGCTGCCGTCGAGCCCCGCCGCGGCCAAAGCCTGCCGCACGCTCGCCTCATCGGGCGCGGGATGCAGCATCACGCCGGGCAGCAGTTGCCCAAAGCCCTGCCAGGCAAGGTCCGCGCGTACGCTCTCACGGGCTTCGCCTTCGATCAGGCCGGTAAAGACAATGGTCCAGTTTTCGCTCCAGGGCTTGGACGTGGTTGCGTAGATGATGCGATCCGCGGCTTCGAAGCGCCTGAGAGCCGGCCCGGTGGGGCAATACCACGACCGGCGGCCTTCCTGCGTTGCGGTGAGCCAGCCTTCCTTCGATAGCCGGAAAACCGAGGTTCTGACCACCCGCTCGTTGCAGCCGAAGGGAGCCGCGAGCGCCGCCAGGCTGCCGAGCCAGATGGCTCCGCCGTGAGGAAGGATCGCATCGCCGAACAGGGACACGATCAGCGATTTCGCATTCAGGCGTAAGCTCCCGGTCAGCCGGCCGATTGCCTGTGCCAGATCGGCGTCTTCGTCCATCCTGCCTGCCTGCGATTGAGCCGTATGGTCCTGTTCAGCTATGCGCATCACGATACAGCTAAGCCGGGGAGGCCATCAACTCCCGTATCGCATCGTTTGTCAATCGCAGGCCCGGCCAGCCTATTCCTTGGGCCGCCTGTCGAACACGCGCCGGGCCTTGCCCGTCTGCGAGCGCTCCATCGACCCGGAGGGACGGATGAAGACGCGCGCGGTGATCCCTATGACGTCCTTGATGCGGGCCGCGAGCTTATCGGAATGGGCCTGCATGCCCGTATCTTCCCACGAAGCTTCGCGCGCTTCCGTGTTGACCGCCATTTCGTCCAGGCGGCCTTCGCGCGTCAGTTCGATCTGGTAGTGGCCGTTCGACCAGTCGCAGGCGAGCAGCAGTTCCTCGATCTGTGTGGGGAAGACGTTCACACCGCGCAGGATGATCATGTCGTCGGAGCGGCCGGTGATTTTCTCCATCCGGCGCATGGCAGGCCGCGCCGTGCCGGGCAGGAGGCGGGTGAGATCGCGCGTGCGGTAGCGGACGATGGGGAAGGCTTCCTTGGTAAGCGAGGTGAAGACCAACTCGCCCTTCTCGCCATCGGGAAGCACTTCGCCCGTCTCCGGATCGACGATTTCGGGATAGAAGTGGTCTTCCCAAATGTGCAGGCCGTCCTTGGTCTCCACGCATTCCTGCGCCACGCCCGGCCCCATGACTTCGGATAGGCCGTAAAGATCGGTGGCGTCGATATCGAAGGCGCGCTCGATTTCCTGGCGCATGGCATTGGTCCAGGGCTCGGCGCCGAACATGCCGTAGCGCAGCGAGCTTTCACGCGGATCGAGGCCCGCCTTGCGGAAGCCGTCGAGGATCTGCAGCATGTAGCTCGGCGTCACCATGATGACGTCGGGCTGGAAATCGTCGATGAGCATGATCTGGCGCTCGGTCATGCCGCCCGAGACCGGCACGACGGTACACCCCAGCCGCTCCGCGCCGTAATGCGCGCCAAGCCCGCCGGTGAAGAGGCCGTATCCGTAGGCCACCTGCACCATCATGCCGGGCCGCACCCCGGCCGCGCGCATCGACCGCGCCATCAGATCGGCCCACATGTCTATGTCGGCCTGGGTGTAGCCCACCACAGTCGGCTTGCCGGTCGTTCCCGAGGACGCATGCACGCGGATGACGCGCTCGCGCGGGACGGCAAACAGACCGAACGGGTAATTGCCGCGCAGGTCGCTTTTCACCGTGAACGGAAACTTGGCCAGATCGGAAAGCTCTTTGAAATCGCCGGGATGCACGCCCTTTTCGTCGCAGCGCCTGCGGAAATCGGCCACGTTCTGGTAGGTATAGCGCAGCGTCCATGCCAGCCGTTTGCGCTGGAGCGCCTGCAACTCATCGAGCGATGCGCGCTCGGCCGCATCGAGCCCGTTCCTGTCCGTCCGGTCCGTATAGGAATTCCTCGCAGACCAAGCCATCGTTTCTCTCCCCAATATCGTTGGCGCTGCTGCCCTTCGGGCTATTCGAGCGCTTTTTTGTTGGCGCTACCGCCCTTGGGCTACTTGAGCGCTTTTTGTTGGCGCTACCGTCCTTTGGGCTACTTGAGCGCATGTTCTTGTGCCGGGTTTGCCCCTGAGCGAGCCTTTTGCGGCTCGCGGCTGAGACCATAATAGATCCGGGCGGGCAGGAACGCATCTACGCCTTGCGGCCGGCTCGAAGGCTGGAGAGACGGTTGCGGCTGCCGCTCTAAGACGCCATGGCTGAGAGAGACCGGTCCAGGAACTCGACCCGGTCCGCCAGCACGCTGATGACAAATTCATAGAACGCGTTGGCGAGGCCCGGCTTCTCCCGCTTCATCCGCTCGAAACTTGTGCGCGTCAGCGAATAAACGACCGCGGAGCCCTCGGAAGATACCGTGGCCGAGCGGACCGTGCGGCGGAAAAAGCCCATTTCGCCCACCACGGTGTGGGTGGTGTGGGAGCGGCGCAGGCCCAAGGCCTGAGCGCCCGTATCCAATTCGACGGCGATGTGCCCGGAGACGACGAGGTCGATCGTATCGGCCGGTTCGCCAGCCTTATAAAGAACGCTGGAGCCTTCGATGTCTCTCCGCGTCAAATAGGGGGCGAAGCTCGCAAAGTCGATGCCGCCGCCAACCCGTCCAAGGAGCCATTGCTTGAATTCCGCCAGTGAAAATGGCTCAATCGGGTAGGCAGCTTTCAGAATCTCGTCTTCGCACCAGGAAAGCGCGAGATTAAGACTGGCAAAGAAGCGGTGCTTGCTTTTGCCGCTGAAAAATCCAGCTTCTTGAAAAGTATTGAGCATGCCTTCGGATAGCGAGCAGAAAGCGAGTACGGATCCCCTCTTGTTACAGTCGTTCTTGAGCTTCGTGAAACTCAAGATGGCGGAGGAGTCCGCATCCGTCACTCCGCTGAAGTCTAGCACCACATAGCCGGCCGGTGTCTCCGCTGTCTCCAGGTCATCGCGGATACGCTCGAAAACGCGCTCCGAGGAACCAAAGAAAATATAGCCGGAAAGCCAGTAAAGCCTGATCGCATCGCCATTCTTGATCAAAAAGTCCGACGCGTCTTGTGAACGGTCGACATCGCTCGCGAAATTTGCACGCGTAGCATGGCGGCGGATCGCTCCGACCCGCGCGTAATTTATCGCAAACAGGACGCAAGCGAAGATGATTCCGATCAGCACGCCAGTCAGATAGCCGTATTGAACGCATGCGATCAGGATCGCTGTTGTCAACGCCAGTTCCAGCCAGGCGCGCCGCGCCAGGGACCGTGAAAAGGCGTCGACAAGAAAAGAGTGGCCCAACTGGAAAATCAGCCCGGCTACGACAGGGAGAGGAACAAGACCGGGTAGATCGAAGGCGGCAAGCCCTACCCCGCCCATGATCAGCGAGCAGACAATGCCGCTCACCCGGGTTCTGCCTCCCATTTGGACCAGCAGACGGCTGGTGCCGACCTGGGCCCCGGCGAGGATGCCTCCCAACGGAGCTGCGATCAGACTTCCGATACCGTGCGAACGGAATTCCGTGTCGAGATCGCCCGACGCCTGACGGGAAACCTCAAGACTTGAGACCTTGGCCACGAGAGACAGAAGCGCAACGATTGCGACAGCGGCAACCTGCGGAAGCATTGCCAGGATCGGCGTCAAATCGAGACCGGGCTCTTGCAAAGCCTGGAAAGGCACCCAGCTTTTCAAGCTTCCAAGGGCCGGCAAATACCAGCCGCCTTCCGACCCCGATATGTTCTGGCTGCGCAAGATCGCGGACGTCCCGGCGCACAGCAGCACAAGCGTGATTGGCGTAGCAAGCGGCGACTTCACCCATCGCTTCAGTGCCAGCAAAACTGCCAGGACGCCGGCAGCGCAGGCAAGTTTTACGCCGCCGTCCAAAGTCCAGTTGGCATGAAAAGCACTGAGACCGATGGACACCCCCGTTGTCATCCGTATGCCGCCGGCAATCAAGAACCAGCCCGTCGCCCCCAGGAATCCGCCGGTAACGAAATATGGGACAAACCTGAAATAGGTTCCCCACCTGAGGGCACCGAGGGCATAAAGCGCAACCCCCGAAACAGCGGTTGCCGCGGTAAAAAGCAACATGACCACTGTGGCCGCCGCTTGCGGACTGCCGCCGGAAGCGATTACGTTTTGTACCGCCGACGAGCTGATGAGAACAAGGACCGCGCCGGTTGGCGAATTTATCCCGGTGGCAAGCGGAGGCAATGAAGCCTTCCAGGCGATGATGCTGCCGCCAACGCTGCTTCCGATCAACATCGCCCAGATCGCCACCGGCGCTCCTTCGCTCAGCGGAGCCGGGAACATCAGTGCGGCGAAAGAGATGATATTGACGATGAGGACAACCGCCGCTGGGCCTGCGGCGATGGTATCGTAGAAAAGATTGACGGTTCCCTGGATGAGCGGCCGCAGCGGCCTCAGAAGCTCTTTACCGCCCGGCGCGCCGCCTTGCTCTTCACTAATAGCAGCATCACTCATGCAACCGCCTGCATTTCAAGCGCACCATGATCGATGCCGGGCAAATGAACTCTCTTCAGCCCCAAGAGCCATCGCCGCAATTCTCGCCTGCAGTCCCACAAAAGTCCTTTGCAAATGGTGGCCGGATCGCCGCCGGCCGAAGATTTTGCTGTTTCAGGCTTCGTTGCCATAAACACATCGGAACGCGGTTTGCTTGTTCAGTAGCGGCGGACTTGGGCGGTCTGACCTTTTGCCAAGTTGAGGAGAAGCTTGCGATATTCGAGCATCACCTTGCCCCCTGCCGCACCCGAGTTCTCAAGAAACGATTCCGACACGGGCGAGGAGCAAATCTTCCATTCTTCGAGATCGTCCGGTCCGGCCTCGGTAATGTGCATCCCACGCCCCTTGAGTGTCTCGATGCCCTGGCGGTCGGCCTCTGCATCATAGTTCACCGCCCTGATCTGGGCTTGCGACGCTGCATTTTCGACAATGCGCCGCTCGTCGTCAGAGAGGCTCCGCCAGAACATTTCGTTGACGAGGATGACGTGGATTTGGTGGGTGTGATGAAGCAGCGTCAGATGATCGGTGAGTTCCCAAAGTTTTCTCGACTCGAAAATCTCCATGCCGGTCGAGACAGCATCGACGTCGCCGCGTTTAAGGACGGCATATTGCTCCGAACCTGGAGTTACGATGCCAGTGCCCCCGCATTCGTCGACGAACCTTGAAAGAATGCTCCCCGCCACTCTTACTCTTTTCCCTGCGATATCGGAGGGCGTCAGTAGCGGCGAGCCTTTCGATCCGAACGCCTCCGAACCGATAGGAGCCCACCATAAAACCCGGGCGCCAGTGGATGTCCGGATTGCTTCGTCCAGGGCGGTTCGAACTCCGCTTGCCGGCTTTATCGCAGTTTCGAACAGGCCCGGCAGGCTGAATAGGAAAGGAATGGCGAAAATGTCTGTAGCCGGAACGATCTTGTCATATTGCGAGAGCTGCGAAGAGCCCATTTCGATCCGTCCAGAGCCGACAGCTGCTGGCACCTCATTGGGCTTATAGAGTTGCGCCGAAGGAAATATCTGTATATCTAGTTCGCCGTGACTTTCTGCAGCCACCTGATCGCTAAATGCCTTCAAATTCTGATACAAAAGACTTTCTGGCGTCAACTGAAGTGTTAAGCGGATAGTCTTTGGATCAGCGTTTGCTGTGCCAAAGATAGCAGCGGACACTATCAAGGCGAAACAAAAACACATTATCCGCATTGGAGTGAAACCTTGAGATGTAACTGGCCAGTCATCCACTACGACCTCATGGAGCATTATGGCGTAATTGTGAAAAATCGCCCATTGTGTATGCGCGTCTCGTCGCGGCTGGCGGCCCAGCCAGTCTGGAACGATGAAGCAGGAATCCGGCCGATTTCGAGCAAAATTCCGTCAGTTTCGAGCTGGCGGAGACCGCATTAACCATGTCCCTTAACGAATATGACAGCGGTTCCCGCCGCCGCCAATTCCGGCCCCTGCGCGACGGGCGCCCGCAACAAGGTGTGAATCCTGGCGTATGCGGGGCCTGCCACGGTTGACACGGAGCAATCCACGGGCGACTTATGACGTGCTGATGGATTCGTGCGGGAGAGACCAGCGAACCTGGCGCCGAAGGAGCAACCGCCCCGGAAACTCTCAGGCAGAAGGACCGCGCGAAGACAGCACTCTGGAAAGCAGCCGCCCCAGTTGGCGGCTCACCGAAGGGGTAGGCCCGGTTTGTTGCGCTACCGCCCTCTGGGCTACTTGAGCGCAAGGTCCGGGCGAAAACTCTCAGGTTCCGTGACAGAGGGGGCAAAGGGCCGCGCAAGCGGATGGCCTTAACATCACGGATTCATAATGAGCGATTCTCAAGCCACACATCATTCGAGCGCGGAGCTGCGGCTGACTGCGTTGAACGCGCTGCACCGCGAGCTGGGCGCGAAGCTCGTGCCCTTCGCTGGCTACGAGATGCCGCTGCAATATGCCGCGGGCATCGTCAAGGAGCACAATCACGTGCGGAGCGCGGCGGGGCTGTTCGACGTGTCCCACATGGGGCAGGCGCGGCTTGAGGGGGCGGATTTCGAGACGGCGGCCGCGGCGCTAGAGGCGCTGACACCCGCCGATATCCTCAGCCTGAAGCCCGGCCGCATCCGCTATACGCAACTTGTGAACGGTGAGGGCGGTATCATCGACGACCTGATGGTGACGCGCACCGTGGACGGCAAGGCGCTGTCGCTGATCGTGAATGCGTCGCGCCAGGACATCGATTTCGCGCATATGCGGGCTGGGCTACCGGCAAGCATCGTGCTGACGCCACACCCCGAGCGGGCGCTGCTTGCTTTGCAGGGCCCCAAGGCCGCGGCCGTCCTGCCGCGCGCAATACCCGGCGTTGACCGCTTGAGTTTCATGGAAAGCGGAGTGTTCCATGTGAATGGCGAGGCCGTTTTTGTCTCCCGGTCGGGTTACACTGGAGAAGACGGCTTCGAAATCTCCGTTCCCGCCGCATCGGTGGAAAGCCTCGCCCGCCACCTGCTCGCCGAACCGGAGGTGCTGCCCATCGGCCTTGGCGCGCGCGACACGCTGCGGCTGGAGGCGGGCCTTCCCCTCTACGGCCAGGATATGGACGAAACCGCCTCGCCGGTCGAAGCCAGCCTCGCCTTCTCCATCGGTAAGCGCCGGCGCGAGCAAGGCGGCTTCCCTGGCGCCGCACGCATCCAGCGCGAGTTGTCCGAAGGGCCCTCCCGCATTCGTGTGGGGCTCAAGCTCGAAGGCCGCGCCGCCGCACGCACCCACATGAAGGTTGCCGATAGGAGCGGAAACGCGGTTGGCGAAGTGACGAGCGGGGCATTCACGCCAACGGCGGCAGCTTCCGTCGCCATGGCCTACGTGCCGCCACGCCTCGCAGAACCCGGCACTGAGCTTGCCGTCGAAATCCGCGGCGCGCTGCAGCCGGCCCGCGTAGTCCCCATGCCCTTCGTTCCCCACAATTACGCCCGCCGGGCCTAGACACGAGGAAACGCATATGAGCCAGGTCAAATACACCAAGGACCACGAATACATCATTGTCGAGGATGGCACCGGCACGGTCGGCATTACGGACCACGCCCAGCACAAACTCGGCGACATCACCTTTGTGGAGATGCCGGTTGCGGGCCGGGACTTGAAAAAGGGCGACGCGGCAGGCGTCGTCGAGTCAGTCAAAGCCGCGAGCGATGTTTATACGCCCGTAAGCGGCACAGTCCTGGAAGCAAACAGCACGCTGGAAAACACTCCGGAAGTCGTAAACAGCGACGCCGAAGGATCTGGCTGGTTCTTCAAGATCAAGATCGCGGACGCCGCCGAGCTGGACGGCCTGATGGATCGCGACGCCTATCTCGCCTATGCGAGCGAGGACGAGTAATGCGCTACCTTCCCCATTCTGATCGGGACCGCAGCGAAATGCTGGGCGTCATTGGCGTCTCCAGCGCCGATGCGCTGTTCTCGGATGTCCCGCCCTCGAAGCTCCTCAAGGAGCTGCCGGACCTGCCCCGCGCGAAAAGCGAGATGGCCGTTGAGCGCGCGCTGTCCGCACTTGCCGCACGCAATGTGCCGGCGGGTTCCGTCCCCTTCTTCGCAGGCTGCGGCGCCTACAAGCACCACGTTCCGGCGACCGTGGACCACGTCATCCAGCGCTCGGAATTCATGACCGCGTACACGCCCTATCAGCCGGAAATCGCGCAGGGCACGCTGCAATATATGTTCGAGTTCCAGAGCCAGGTCGCGCTCTTGACCGGCATGGAAGTCGCCAACGCCTCCATGTACGACGGCTCGACGGCGGCGGCCGAAGCCGTGCTGATGGCCCACCGGCTCACCAAGCGCAAAAAGGCCGTGCTGACCGGCGGCTTGCATCCCCATTACCGCGCGGTGATCGAGACGATTTCGCATTATTCCGATCACCTCGCCGCAGCCGCCGCCGCGGACCCCGCCAAGACCTTCGAGGCGGACTGCGATAAGGACACCTCCTGCATCGTCGTCCAGATGCCCGACGTGTTCGGCCGCGTCGCCGATCTTTCCGCCCTCGCGGAAAAGGCCCACGCTGCAGGCGCGCTTCTCGTCGTGGTGGTCACGGAAGCCGTCTCATTCGGAGCGCTCAAATCCCCCGGCTCCATGGGCGCCGATATCGTCGCCGGCGAAGGCCAATCCATCGGCAACGGCCTCAACTTCGGCGGCCCCTATCTCGGCCTCTTCGCCACCCGCCAGAAATTCGTGCGCCAGATGCCGGGCCGCCTCTGCGGCCAGACGCTCGACCGCGATGGCCGCCGCGGCTTTGTGCTGACGCTCTCCACGCGCGAACAGCATATCCGCCGCGAGAAGGCCACCAGCAACATCTGCACGAACTCTGGCCTGTGCGCGCTGGCATTCACCGCGCATCTGACGCTGCTCGGCGAAACGGGCCTCAAGAAACTCGCCGCCCTGAACCACGCCAACACCGTGAAGCTCGCGGATACGCTGGCGCAAATCCCCGGCGTCGAGGTGATCACGCCGCATTTCTTCAACGAGTTCACGATCAAAACGCCCAAGCCCGGCGCCGGCGTAATCGAAGCCCTCGCGGATCGCGGCGTCATCGGCGGCGTGCCGGCAGCCCGCCTGTGGCCCGGCGACGCCACGCTCGCCAATCACATCGTCATTGCCGCGACCGAAGTGACAACCCCGGACGATATCGCGAACTACAAGACCGCGCTGAGCGAGGTTCTCCATGACTGAGATGCCGAAGGAATTTGTGGCCGATAAGGTGCAAGCCATGGACGAACCCAAGACCTTCACCGGCAACCGCGCCCTTTCCATCGAGGAGCCGCTGATTTTCGAGATCGGCTGTCCCGAAACGTCCGGCGTGGATTTTGAAGACCCCCTCACCCCTGTCCCCTCTCCCGCGAGGGGAGAGGGGGACGCCCTCTCCACGGGCACAGCCAGACTCCCCTCTCCCCTCGCGGGAGAGGGGCTGGGGGTGAGGGGGGCTTCCCCCCGCCTCGGCGGCCTGGAGCGCAGCGAGCCCATCGGCCTGCCCGGCCTGTCCGAGCCCGAAGCCATCCGCCACTACGTCCGCCTGAGCCAGAAGAACTACTCCATCGATACCGGCATTTTCCCGCTGGGCTCGTGCACCATGAAGCACAACCCGCGCCTCAACGAGAAGATGGCGCGGCTGCCCGGCTTCGCGGACATCCACCCGCTGCAGCCCGAAAAGACGGTGCAAGGCGCGCTGGCGCTGATGCAGGAGCTGAGCCGCTGGCTGCTTGAACTGACCGGCATGGAAGCGGTGGCGCTTTCGCCCAAGGCCGGCGCGCATGGCGAACTTTGCGGCATGACCGCGATCAAAGCGGCGCTCGAAGCCCGCGGCGAGGTGGCCGCGCGCCGCGTTGTGCTCGTCCCCGACTCCGCCCATGGCACGAACCCCGCGACAGCCGCCCTCCTCGGCTTCACCGTCCGCGCCGTACCCGCCCGCGAGGACGGCACGGTGAGCGTTGAGGCGGTGCGCGAAAAGCTTGGCCCGGACGTGGCCGCCATGATGCTCACCAACCCGAACACCTGCGGGCTATTCGAGCGCGACATCGTGGAAATCGCCGCGGCCCTGCACGAAGCCGGCGCCTATCTCTATTGCGACGGCGCCAACTTCAACGCCATCGCGGCCAAGGTGCGGCCCGGCGACCTCGGCGCCGACGCCATGCACCTCAACCTGCACAAAACCTTCTCCACCCCGCATGGCGGTGGCGGCCCCGGCTCCGGCCCTGTCGTCTTCAGCAAGGCGCTGGCCCCCTTCGCGCCCCTGCCGCTGATCGTGCGGGATGCGGATGGCTTGAGGCTTGAGGAGAACGCCGCGGCGGGCGAGGCCAAACCGTTCGGCCGTCTCACCGCTTTTCACGGCCAAATGGGCATGTTCGTGCGCGCGATGGCCTACATGCTGAGCCACGGGGCTGACGGCATCCGCCAGGCCTCCGAAGACGCGGTGCTGAACGCGAACTATGTCCGCGTGGCGCTCCACGATGCCCTGTCGCAGCCCTTCAACAGCCGCCCCTGCATGCACGAGGTGCTGTTCGACGACCGCTTCCTCAAGGGCACGGGCGTCTCTACGCTCGACTTCGCCAAGGCGCTCATCGACGAGGGCTTCCACCCGATGACGGTCTATTTCCCGCTGGTGGTCTCCGGCGCGATGCTGATCGAGCCCACGGAATCGGAATCGAGACAGAGCCTCGACCAGTTCATTGGCGCAATCCGCGATTTGGCCGAAGCAGTCAAGACAGGCGATGCAGGCCGCCTCACTGCTGCCCCCCGTTTCGCCCCGCGCAGCCGCCTGGACGAAACCCGCGCGGCCCGCGAGCCGGTGCTGACCTACGCCAAGCCGGAGTAATGCCGGCCAGCCTGACGATTGACCGATGCGCCGCTGAGAGGTTCTTCCCTGACCGGAGGTTACGCCCCTCACCCCAGCCCTCTCCCCATGGGAGAGGGAGTCCCGCCGCAGCCGTTGTGAAGGCGTCCCCTCTCCCATCATGGGGAGAGGGACAGGGTGAGGGCGTAACCAACCGCCAGCAGCCTTTACCTATGCCGCCAACCGGTAGCCGGAGCCGCCAGTATGCCCGGGCACATCGGCGGTATCCGCCGCAATGGCGGCCACGAAGCCGTGCAGCGCCTTGGTGAGTTGCTGGGAAATATCCGAAAGCTGGCTGGACACGTCCGAAACCGACGCCGCCTGCTGCTTGGTCCGCACGGCAACCTGGCTCACTTCGCTTGAGCTTTTCGCCGCCTTCTCGCTCGCATTCGCAGCCAGCGAAACGTTGCTCGCAATCTCCCGCGCCGTAGCCGTTTGCTGTTCCACCGCCGCGGCAATGGCCCCGGTAAAGCTTTGAATGTCGCTCACCTTGTTCGCAACGGACTTGATGGCATCCACCGCGGCCCCCGTCGAACTCTGAATCGCATGGATCTTTTCCGCGATCGCGTCCGTCGCCGATGCCGTCTGCGCCGAAAGCCCCTTCACCTCGGACGCGACCACGGCAAATCCCCTGCCGGCTTCGCCAGCCCGCGCGGCCTCGATAGTCGCGTTCAGCGCCAGCAGGTTAGTCTGGTCGGCAATCCCCCGGATCACCGCAATGATGGAGCCGATCTCCTCGGCCGCACTGGCAAGCCCCGCCACATCGTGGTTGGTCTGGTTCGCCTCGCGCGTCGCGTCCTCGACGACGCCGTTGGTTCGGTGCGCCTGATTGGAAACCTCTTTGATCGAATCGCTGAGCTGCTCGGTGGCAGCGGCCACGGCGTTGGAATTGTGGGCAGCGCCTGCAGACACGCTGGCGGCGTTTGCCGCTTCGTAATTGGCGTTCTCGGCGGCCTCCGACAGCGTCTCGGCGGTCGTTTTGAGCTGCGAAACCTGATTGCTCAGGAAGCCGACAACCTGCATGACCGTGGACTGAAAGCGGGAGATCTCGTTTTGCAGATGCCTGCGCTTGCCCGCTTCGTCCGCGGCCTGACGCTCGTGCATTTCGGCAACGGCCTTCGCCGTGACCTCGGCCTCGGCGGCGGCTTCCAGCGCGGCGCCGGAGCTTACAAACGCCCCCTCAAGCCGCAGCGTTAGCCAGGAAAGCATAGCGGTTTGCGGGACGAGGATAGCGGCATGCAGGATGACCCGGGCAAGATCGGGCGTGGTGGCTGGAAAGACGAGCGAGGGAATGGTGTAGTTCAGGACCAGATGATGCACCGCCACGAACGCCGCGTTTGGCACAAGCGCCCGCCAGTCGCACCAGCCCGCGCAAACCGCCAGGATTGCGAAGAAATACATATGCATGTCGGCCTGATAGGGCGTGCCGTCGAGCAACCCGACAATCAGCGCTACGAGGCCCGCCAGCGCGAGCGAGGTGACGATCCGGGTGGCAACGCCCGTCCGGCTGCCGGCCCAGGTCCAGGTGGCCCCGCCCGCTATGGCAACCGCCCCGCCAAGTGCGGCGGCGTTCATCTGCCCTGTAAACATCGCGGTAAGAAACACGAGGCCAACATTGAGCCAAATCAGCAGAATGATAACCTGGCTGACCTTCTGGCGTAGCGCCTCAAGGTTCGACATGCGGCCGTCTCCGTCTATTCCTATGCGCATCCTGGGATGCCCGGGTTTTGCAGGATGCATGCGGCTCTCTTGGGATTCCCCCGCGCACAATGCCGGTGCAGGTTTAACGGCCACCTAAAGGAGATACTCTATCTGGTTGCAATCACGGGTAATTTTGCGCGAGCACCGCGAGCTTCCTGGGATGCACCCGGCGGTTCCCCAACCTTGCCGCTGTAGCTACCGCGACCTACGCCGCGAGCGCCATCCCGGAACCGGCGGCATTTGGCCGTCTCCGCCTATTTTTTGCGCGTGCATCCTGGAATGCCCGGCATGTTGAATACGAGCAGCGCGCCCTCGCGATGAAGGCGCGCGATGAATTGGGGGTCTTCCGAGAATCCGGAAGCGATGGCGTCCAGGCTGCCTTCTGCGATAACCGCTCCGCCCGCATTGGCAATCGCCGTGAACGCGCCGGGGAAACCGAGCCACTTGGGAGAAATCACGGTGAAATTGCCGTTGGCGGGGCCGTTCAGGGCCGCAGCCAGCACAACGCCCCCGATGAGAGCGGCATTCACAGCGATCTTCCCTGCAGCATGCATGCGAAACCTCTGCCGCCGCATGATGCCGGAATGCCGTTAACGGCTACCTAAGGGAAGCGCATCGCGCACCTGCAACCTTCTGTTATATAGGTGAACGGGAGGCCGCTGCGAGCGCGGATGTCCGTGCTTTGCCGTATCGCGCCAAGTGCGCCAGAGCGCCTGCGATGGGAGGAACAGCGAATTTCCCCGGGAACTCCGGTGTTGTGGCAAATTTCGTAAAAAACAGGGGACTCTGAAGGGAAGCCGCCCAGGCAGACTTTCGTTGGTTGCCCAACGAATGCGCAGCAGCCCGCTTTGGGTCGAAAGCAGTCCTGCTGGTTTTCTCTCGATCCTATATTCGTCAGGTCGGCTAAAGTATCCTATTGCGGTCCATTCCGAAAAGGCTGAAACAATCCCGCGCTTGACTCGGTGCGGAAGCTGGCCAGTCTCAGATTTTTCGTCAGTCTGGATGGCGAGGAACTGGCCCGCCAAATACCCGTTCAACCCCAGGTGAAGTGAGCTTGGAGGCTTACATGGTTTACCTCTTGGATCCGGTGGACTGGGACGGAACCAGCTTTCTGCTTGCTGGATATCATGGGAACAGCGCCAAAGCCCCTTATATCATCGAGAACAAGCCGATCCCTGCGCATTTGTTTCCCAAATCGTTGACTATAGCTGACGCTATGCAACAGTTGCCCGACATCTTCCATACGTCAAGGGGCACTATTGTTTTTTCCGAGCGTGCTCGCGCCGTTATTGAGGAGCTGGCTCCTGGCCAAGTGGAATTTATCCCGGTTACGATCAATGCGGCGCCTGAGTTGGCGGAACGTCTAAATTTGGCCAGCGCCTACTATTTCATCAATGTGTTGGGGCGCGCGCAACGGCTGCAATGGCCAGAAATCCCGACGCAAATATCAAAGCCGAAAGAAGATGGCACGCAGGTAGCTATTCTATTGCCTGACCGGCGGAACTGGAAGCTGCGGGAAAGGGCCGAGGGCGAGCCTTTGATTTGGCGCGAGAGCGATTGGCGCGCCGGCAACCGCGACTATCGTAATCACTCCGATGTCTTCGTCGAAGACGCCGTTTGGCAAGAGCTGAACGCGAAATTTCCTGATCAGATCAACGCACAGCGGGTCGGGACGTAGATCTCTTAGAAAGCGACGAGGTGTCTGTTTTTCCATTGTACAGGGGCGACATGGAAATTTTGGGCAGTGAAGGTAGTTATCCCTGAGGATAGCTTTTGGTCCGGGCTGCCCAAAGTCTGTGCTCCTACGAAGCGTCCGGTATGAGATCTGAAAGCAAGCAATGCCACGCAAGCAGTTTTCAACAGCCGCGAAGGTCCGTTTCCGGCCTTTCACGCCAAAATTCCCCCCACTGGCCCCTAACGCCTGGGAAGGCCATGCGCTGGGGGAAGCCAGGAAATTCTGCTTAGCCTGCCTCGGGGCCACCCGCCTGCCATCTCAACATTTCGCGGGTGCCGGCGGCCAAATGTGCCGCAATTGTGGTAGGCGGCCTACGGCACCCTATGCAGCGGCCACACTTCTTAAGAAAACACGGTTAACGCGGAATCGCGAATGCTCAAAACTGGCAAAAATTGCTCGAATTTTAGCTCGAATTGCTTGAATTCGAGCATCCAAAACTACAGTTAAATATTGTGTCTTTACCATAATCATGGCACAGGGAGATTGCTTGTTGCAATGATTTCAATGACTTATCGGCGCTTTGGTTTTAACTTTTCAGCAAGGCACATCTGCTACAATTAGTTCAAATTGAAAAAGCACCCCTTCGGTTATCAAAATGGGTGCTCTTAGGGTAAGGAGTCTTCTTATGGCGTGCCGGCTTGCCCAAACTGGGATATGCAGCAAACCATATACGCCATGAAGAAGAACAGCACGCGCTCAACGAACCCGGAAGGCCGCAACGCTGGCGAAGCACCAGTGCCGGCAGGCCCGGCTATCGTGCTCGTCGAGCCGCAGCTTGGCGAGAACATCGGTGCGGCCGCCCGCGCGATGGCCAATTTCGGCTTGCACGACCTTCGCCTTGTGGCTCCCCGCGATGGCTGGCCGAACGAGGCTGCGCGCAATTCGGCAGCACTTGCGGTGCCGGTCGTGGACAATGCCACGGTCTACGGCACGCTCGCCGCGGCAATCGCCGATTTGCACTTCGTCGCCGCGGCAACGGCCAGAAGCCGCTTCCTGGCCAAGCCTGTGCTCGCGCCGGACAGCGCCGCGGCCGGAATGTTCGAGCGAAACGCGGCTGGCTGGCGCTGCGGCATCCTGTTCGGCAAGGAGCGGGCGGGGCTCGAAAACGCGGATATCGCCGTTGCCGACGTCATTGTAACCGCGCCCGTCGATCCGGACTTCGCCTCGCTGAACCTGGCGCAGTCGGTGCTGCTGTTTGCCTACGAATGGCGCAAGCTCGCCAACCCGCATTCGCTCGGCCGCCAGCTTCCCGGCGCGCCGCAGGGGCCCGGCCCGCGTTTCAAGGACAGCCGCCCGGCCGAACGGCACGAACTGCTGGGCCTGTTCGAACATCTCGAACACGAACTCGACTATTGCGGCTTTCTGTTCCCGCCGGAGAAGCGCGACACGATGGTGAACAATATCAGGACCATGTTCGCGCGGATGGAGCCGACCGGGCAGGAGGTGCGCACGCTCAGGGGGATCATCAAGAACCTGAGGCGCGGCCCCTATCCTGGTACGCAGGGTGGCTAAAAGGCGGGCAAGGCTTGGACAATGGGGCAGGTTCTCCTTGGCGGTGAACCGCCATGCTACCGGATGTACCGCTTGATCTCCTCGGATGCCCAATCGAGTAATGCGGAGAGAGCGGCGGCCGGATTCGTTCCCTCATCGAGCGCCCGCTCGTAGGCAACGACCACTGAGCTGATCAGATTATCGGCTGGCTCTGGCGCGGCTTGTTCCTTTCCAAAATCTTCAAAGCATTCAAAGGACAGCAGATTCGAGCGGCGTTCAAACATCATCGGAGGCTCCTTACGCAGAACTAACTTTCATCATTGTCACCAAAGCCCTCAGTAGTTGGCATGTCAACCTTCAACGAAATCAAGGTTAAGGCAAATTGGCGGGATTTACGGCAGAGCTTGAGGTTATCATTTGCTCAGAATGTGACTTATTAAGCCAATGAAATAACTAAGAACTTTGTGTTCCTGACATCCTTCGTCTGTGCATTTCGGAACACAATCCGTCCGTTCCGCTGGAGACAGCCGCCGAACCCATTATGAGCAGCATCACAAAAAAGTGCAAATATGGCTGTAACGCAGGTGCTTCGTTGCGGCGGCCTGCCGGCAAGTGGAGCCTCGAATGGTAACCGGTATACTGACTTCTCTTCGCGAAAGCGATTGATCCAAGCCAAGCTTCGGGCGGCCTGAGATCGTTGCATCGAGCGGGCCACAAGCCGGATGCTCACGTCCCCAGAGGCTTATAATGAGCCCTTCTGTTAAGCCCGATGCCGCATTGCAGCCGGTTACGAGTATCATTCGTGAAGCCATCCAGGCCGTGGCCCCGTTGCTGCCAGATGAAAAGCGGGTTTCCAAGTTGATCGAGCATTTGCCGGCCACCATCGCCCTGTTCGATCGAGACATGCGGTATGTCGCGGCTAGCAGCGGTTGGCTCGACAATTACGGGCTTAAGAAGAACGAGCTTTCAGACCGCCGGCATTATGAGCTGTTTCCAAGTCTTGCCGAACGCTGGAAGGAACTGCAGGCGTCATGTCTTCGCGGCAAGAGCATCCGTGACGAAGTCGACAAATTTGTCCGCGCCGATGGCCGGAAGCAAAAGCTCCAGCTAGAGATGTGGCCCTGGCGGACGGGCCGGAAGATCCGCGGCATGTTCGTAGCGGCCGATGCGGCGCTGCCTCCTTCCCCGCCGCCGCAAACGGGGGACGATGCCCTCCAAGCCATTGCGGACATCGGAATGTGGCGCCTTCATAAGGGCTGCAACAAAATCACGATGTCCGCCGGGATGTGCCGGATGCTTGGCGTTCGCGGCCAAAAGGTGCTTGGCTATAAGCAGTTCCTGGCTGCGGTCAACCCTGACGACCGGAAGCGTGTCGACGCCTGCTGGAAGTCCGCGCTCCAGGGAGAACCCTACGACGTCGAGTACCGCATAGCTGGAGCCGGAAAAGAAATATGGGTCCGTGCGCGCGCCCAGCTGACGTTCGACGCAAAGGGCAAGCCAGTTGGAGGCCTCGGTACATTTCAAGACATCAGCGATCACAAAAGGAAAGAAGAAGCGCTCACACATCTGGCCGCTATTGTGGCGTCGTCTCCCTATGCGATTGCCAGCACATCGCTAGAGGGGATCGTCACCAGCTGGAACGCTGCAGCAGAGCGCTTGTATGGCTACAGCCCCGAAGAAATAATCGGTCAGCCGATGAACCGGCTGTTCCGGCCGGGGACGGCGGATCGGGAGGGCGGCCTCGAGGGCGCAATGGGGGCTGGCCTTGCCGTCCGGCGCTACAGTGGGAGCCGGCTGCACAAGAACGGCAAGACCATTGAGGTTCAGGTCATGGCCAGGGCGGTGCGCAGCACAGCGGGCGAGGTTATCGGTTTTTGCGAGTTCGCGCTCGATAAGGCCGCGCCAATCGACGGCCCGTTCGAGCTTCAACACCGCCTTGGCCGGTTGCTTGAAAAGATCGAAAGGGCCGAAGACGACATTACCGGGCTCAACAAGGTAAATTGGCCGTCCAGCTTTGCAAGAACTGACCGTTCTGCAGGAACTCTGGATGCGGCCTGGGTGCGGCAGACGGCCGGCCTGGTTGCATCGAAGGCCACCACCGTGGCAAGAGACGCCATGTATTTGTACACGCGGCTTAAGGAAAAATACCGGCCAGTTCGCGGCAAGCGCCTTAACTAGACGGATAGACACAGACCACCGGGATATTTGGGCGGGTGAAGTTTGCAGGCGGGGCGATTGCCCGCTCTGCTCTAGAGAGTAAAGGTCTTACGGGTTATAAGACGCAATGCGGCGCGGCGCCTTGGTTTCGCCTAATTGCCGGGTGTCATCCCTCCCATGTCTGTGAATTCCCATCGCTTTAGAGATTGCTGGAGGCGATCCATGAAAATGCCCTTGCTCGGCGCGGTCCTTGCCGGCGCACTTCTTGCCGGAGCCGCGGGAAACGCCGCGGCGTGCACCAACAGCGGCAATTTCGACCGCTGGCTCCAGCAATTCAAAGCCGAAGCGCGCCAAGCTGGCATCTCGCCGCGCGCGATTGCGGCGCTGGACGGCGTGACGCTCGATCCCAATGTCATCGGCGCCGACCGCAAGCAAAGCGTGTTCAGCCAAAGCTTTCTCGAATTTTCCGACCGCATGGCCAGCAAGAACCGGATTGAGGGCGGCAGGGGCAAGATCGCGAAAAACAAGGCGGTTTTCGACAAGACCGTCGCGAAGTGGGGCGTGCCTCCGGCCGTGATCACCGCCTATTGGGCGCTCGAAACCGACTTCGGCGCCGATAATGGCAAACTGCCGACACTGCGTTCGCTGGCGACGCTCGCCTACGATTGCCGCCGCCCCGAGAAGTTCCACGAAGAGCTGATGGCTGCGCTGCGAATCGTAGAGCGCGGCGACATGGCACCGGAGGAAATGAAGGGGCCGTGGGCCGGCGAAATGGGGCAAACGCAGTTCGTTGCCTCGATCTATTACAAATATGGTGTGGATTTCGACGGCGACGGCAAGGTCGATCTCATCCGCAGCGTACCCGACGTGCTCGCCTCCTCCGCGAATTACCTGAACGGCCTTGGCTGGCGGCGCGGCGAGCCCTGGCTCAAGGAGGTACGTCTTCCAGAGCGTCTGGACTGGGCCGAGGCAGACCTCAACATCGAGAAGCCGGTGAGCGAGTGGGAGCGCAAGGGCGTGCATATTGCGGATGGCAACCGAATTCCGGGCGATTTGCAAGCCGCGCTGCTTCTGCCGATGGGCAAGAACGGCCCCGCCTTCCTCGCCTTCCAGAATTTCAAGGTGTTCCTCGAATGGAACCAGTCGCTCGTCTATTCCACCACGGTCGCCTATCTCGCCACGCGCATCGATGGCGCCCCTGCCGTCGCGCGCGGCAATGCGGTGCCATTCGGCTACGACAAGACCAAGGAACTTCAGACGCTCTTGCGCGGACGCGGATTCTACAACGGCGAAGCTGACGGCAAGCTAGGCCTCGAAACGCGCGCGAGCGTCAGGAAGGCACAGCAGAAATATGACCTGCCCGCCAATTCCTATCCAAGCCCGGAGCTGGTCTCCCTTTTGCAATCGCGGTAGGCAGCGAGGGCCAGGGGGAGGAGAGCGCCTCATAAGCTTGTCCGATACTGGCGCAGAGAGCGGGCCCCGTGCGTGGAAAGGCGCAAACAACCGCTAGCCAAGCGCCAAAACCGCATGTATATCTGCGGACACGAAAATCCTGCATAGGCCGTGCATCTTTGGGACAGGGGCCCGAAGCGCGCGTGCTTCTGCATTTTATCTGGAGTTTGGCTCAAATGGCAGTCCCCAAGAGAAAAGTGTCGCCTATGAAGCGCGGCTTCCGCCGTTCCGCCGATGCGCTCGCGGCCCCCACCTATGTCGAGGACAAGGATTCCGGCGAGCTGCGCCGTCCGCATCATATCGACCTGAAGTCAGGCAAGTATGGCGGCCGGCAGGTGCTTAAGCCGAAAGAGGAAGTCTAGCCAGCTGCGCTCTAGCGCGGAAAGGCGTCTCGCGACGGCGGCACTCCCATACCTGCGTTTTGTTTAGCCCCTGGAGCCTTCCATCGTCCCCATCGGCTTGGACATAGAAACACCCGGCGCACCGGCGGCCAGTGCCGTCGCGGTGGAGATCGGGCTGAACGCGGCCATCGTCGCGATGACAGCGGGCGAACCGCAGATCCTTACTGTATGTCCGGTAAGCGCAGGCGCCGCAAAACGGGCCCCGGCATTGCCGTTCGGCCTATTCGCACCGCTCAAACACCGCACACTTGAAATCGGCCTGCGCGACTGGGTGAAAGACCAGACTGGGCTCGATCTAGGCTATGCGGAGCAGCTTTATACGTTCGGCGACCGCGGGCGGCATGCGCGGCCGGGCGACGATGGCCGGCAGGTTGTGTCCATCGGCTATCTGGCGCTGACGCGAGCCGAAGAAGCGCCGCTTACGAGCGGTGTCCAGTGGAGCAGCTGGTACGGCCATTTCCCTTGGGAAGACTGGCGGGACGGCAAGCCGCCGATTTTGAGCCAGGCAATCGAACCGCGGCTTGAGGAATGGGCGAGCCGGGCCGAGCCGCCAGGGGTGCCGAAACGGCCGTTGGGGCGCATCGAGCGGTTGCGTATGAGTTTCGGGCTTTCCGTACCCTGGGACGACGAGCGGGTGCTGGAGCGCTACGAAATTTTGTACGAGGCTGGACTGGTTCACGAGGCGGCACGGGATGGGCGCTCGGCAGCCGCTGATTGGTCCGGATTGCCGCCGCTGGGGCGTCCAATGCGATTCGATCACCGGCGGATTCTGGCTACCGCCATGAGCCGGCTTCGCGGTAAGCTTAAGTACCGCCCAGTTATTTTCGAACTCATGCCCGAAAGCTTTACTTTATTCGACCTCCAACGTGTGGTAGAAGCTATTTTGGGGAGCTACCTCCATAAGCAAAACTTCCGCCGGCTTGTGGAGAATGCTGGTCTGGTCGAACCGGCGGGAGGCGACGCTGCGCGCACAGGTGGGCGGCCTGCAAAGGTCTACCGCTTCAGACGCAGTGTATTGCTGGAACGGCCTGCGCCGGGATTCCGGGTGAAAGTTCACAATGTGGTACGCACAACTTAACGGGGTCGGCCGTTGCCCTGTTAACACTATCGATAAGAATCAACGCATAATCCCCAGAATTGAACGCGTTAACCCGTTTGCAACCTTCTCAAGAGCTGCGATTTTTGCTAATAATACCCCCTATCAGTGAAGTTAGTTTCACGCGCTCGAGTTGCGTCCAACGCTTCGGCAAGGACCTCCGCAGGTGAGGACACCTGCAATTAGATCATCATCCGGCATGGCTAGAACTGACCCAGGGCGGGGGGGGCAGATTAGTTTTCTGAATTTCATGCGCGAAGGCTTCTGCGGATCGAGATGATGTCATTGAACCATGTGAACGAAGAGTGAGAGCGAGTATGCCCGAAAAGAACAACGCAAAACAACGCTTCGGCTTCGAAACCAACGAATACGTAGTTTACCCAACCCACGGCGTGGGGCGTATCGTTGCGATTGAGGAGCAGGAGATCGCTGGGTGCAAGCTTGAGCTCTTTGTCATTAATTTTGAAAAAGATAAAATGACTTTGCGCGTCCCTACGTCGAAGACGCAAAGTGCGGGCATGCGCAAGCTTTCGGATGAATCCGTGCTCACCCGTGCTCTCGACACGCTGCGTGGCCGCGCCCGCATTAAGCGTACGATGTGGAGCAGGCGCGCTCAGGAATACGAGGCGAAGATCAATTCGGGCGATCTTATTACGATCGCTGAAGTGGTCCGCGACCTTTATCGCTCGGACAGCCAGCCGGAGCAGTCCTATTCGGAGCGTCAGCTTTACGAGGCGGCGTTGGACCGCATGGCGCGCGAAATCGCAGCTGCTCAGGACGTCGACGAATCGATTGCGATTCAGAAGGTTGCTGAGGCTCTGACGAAAGGCAGCCGCGCGCAGCGGAAGCAGGCGGAAGCGGCAGAGGGTGAAAAGAAGGCTGCGGCTTAGTTAGCCACGGCTCGCATTTTGATGCTTACCCAGGACTGCGCGGTAGCCGGTGGTGCTAGCGCGCAGTCGTTGTCGTGTGAGCAGACGATTCTGGGGCTTGCGGCAAGAACTCGATTTGCTCGGCCGATCCCAGCGAGAGCGACGTTCCTCTTTTTTTGTCGATCCAGCCACGAAGGCGAAGCGTCACCTTCGCCCAGTTTTCGGCGGCTTGTTTGCTGGCGAGCCGCTGCTTGGCAGCGGGCTCGACTGTCGCGGTGAAGCCAAACTTGTCCGCGGTTCCAAAATGCAGGGTAATCCGGCCGCTGTTTTCCGAGGCGTAGCTGGTTGTACCCTCGACAATTTGATAGGATCCAGCAAGATTGAAGACTGAGCGCGGATCGCTCGCTTTCAGTACCTTGAAGTAACCAAGTCCCCAATGACCGCTCTTCGCCTCGCGCGCGGCAGCCTCGGCTGCGAGCAGTTGCGGGCTGCAAGCATGGTTGTCCGGCAGCGGGGCGGCAATGGCAAACCCTGATCGCACAAGCCCCTCCTGCAGCCAAATCGCGGGCTCTCCCTGAACGTATATGTGCCCGGCATAGACGCCGTAGCGGTCGCGCTGCACACCTCCGAATTTCAGCTCGACTTTCCGGCCAACGGCTGCCTGCCGCAGATATGCCGAGGCCGCGGCCGATGGATCGAAGCCCGCAAGCCGGGGCGCCGGTACCAGGATTTCCGCCAGCCGCACAAACCGCCCATCCGCCAGCCGCAGCGTTTGCGGTCCAGCCACTGCGACGGCCATGCTTTCGCCACCCGATTGTAGCTGGCAATCGGAGTTCGCGCGGTTTGCGGAAAGATACTGAGCAAGCGCACGGTCTTGCGCCCACCCCACGGCGCTTACGAGCACAGCAAGCGCACAGGGGAATATCCGCTTTGGCACGGGTTACGCTATTCGCTAGTGTTTCCGGTGGCGTTGTCCGGGGTGGCACGCTGCCGCTCGACCAGTTTCACCGCAAGAATTGAAAGCTCATAAAGAAGCAAGGTTGGGATGGCCAGGGCGACCTGGCTCGGCACATCCGGCGGCGCAAGCACTGCCGCGACCACGAAAATCAGAACGACGGCGAACCGCCACTGCGCCCGCAGCCATTGCGAAGTCACAATCCCAGCACGCGCCAGCAGGGTCAGCAGTACCGGCAGCTGGAAGCAAAGGCCGAACGCCAAAATGAACGTCATCGTGAGATGCAGGTAATTGCCGACGTCGGGAAGAGCCTCGATCTCGATGTCGCCGGTCTGCTGCTGCGATAGGAAAAAGCGCACCGCAAGCGGCATGACGACGAAGAACACAATGGCGCCGCCGATCAGGAACAGCACAGGTGTCGCAATCAGAAAGGGCAAAAAGGCCCTCTTTTCATTGCGGTAAAGGCCGGGGGCTACGAAGAGGTAGAGCTGAGCAGCCAGCACGGGGAAGGAAAGTGCGATTGCGCCGAACAAGGCAACGCGCACGTCGGTCACGAACTTCCCCTCAAGGGCGGTATAGATCAGCTTTATATGCGGGTTATCTCCCCCTACAGCGAGCTTATAAGGAATGAGCAGGAAATTATAGATCGAATTAGAATAGATATAGCAGAAGATAAAACTGACGCAGATCGCCAGTACGCAATAGACAAGCCGCCGCCGCAGCTCGACCAAATGCTCAAGCAGCGGCGCTTTCGTTTGGTCGATATCTTCGTCGCGATCTGCCACTGTCATTCCGGGACTCAGACCATTGGTGCGGCGTGATCTTTTGAGGGCTCGGCCGCCCCTTCCAGGCCCTCTCGCGCTGCCGCCCCCAACACAACGGGAGCAGCCGCTTCCCCTGCCTCACCGTTCAGCAGTCCCGGTCCGGAAGCCGCTGCCACGGGTGTTTCTGCCGCTCCTGCGCTGGCCTGAGCCTGCGGAGCGCTGGCAAAAGACGGCGGCGTGGATGGCTGCGTGCCCGTTGGCTGAGGCTTTGGCGCATAGTTTTGATTGATCGCGCTATCGAGCGCCGAGCGGAGCTGCGTGGATGGGTTCAAAGATCGCAAGTCATTGATATTTTTATGCAAATCCTCGTACCCAGCTTCACGCATCGCGTCGTCGAAGTGGCGGCGGAACTCCTCGGCAGCCCGGCGCAGCTTGTTCGTCATTTGGCCCAGCTTATGCAGAACGGCAGGCAGCTCTTTCGGGCCAATAAAAATCAGCGCCACAATCGCTATCAAAAGAATCTCGGACCACGAGAACATGCTAAGACTGCTACCTCACGCCACCGCGGGGTTCTTAAACCCTTGTTCCAGTTTCAGTATTTGCGGGGGTGCCGGCCTCGGTCTTCGCCTGCTGGTTGTCCAGAGGCTTCGCCGGCGTTTGCGCAGGTTCGTCCTCGGCCATTCCCTTCTTGAAGGCTTTGATGCCCTTGGCAAAGTCTCCCATAAGATCCGAAACCTTGCCCTTGCCGAACAGGAGAATAATGACCAGCAAGACCAGCCCCAGCTGCCAGGGGTTGCCAAGCATCATCAGGTTTTGGGGCACTGTTTCCATGTCTACTCCATTCAGCTTGCGCTTCCAGCTGGAAGCACACACATCCAACGCGGCTGAAGAGAACGTGGCCGCACGCGGGAAGCATGTCAAGCACGGCGAAGGATCGACAGCACATAGAAGCAGATTTTGGCCGATGTTCAGCGGAATGCCAAGGCCCCGCGGGCGTTACCCCACAGAAGCCGCGCGCATCGGCGGAGTTTCGTCCTCCTCTTCTTCCTGCACTTCCTGGGTCTCTTCCGGCTCGCCGCTTTCCAGCGGTTCTTCCGCTTCGAGATCCAGTTCCGCCTGGGGATCGTCCATCTCCAACGGCTCCTCGTCCTCCCTCAGCACCACGCTGTCGTCGGGCTCCGGAACGCAGAAGCCAGGCGGCAGATTGCTGTCGAGAAGGCCGGCGCCCTTAAGCTCGGCCAGGCCGGGCAGGTCGCGGACGGAATCGAAGCCGAAATGCTCAAGGAATGCCTCGGTGGTGCCGTAGGTCACGGGCCTGCCAGGGGCGCGCCTGCGTCCGCGCAGACGCACCCAGCCGATTTCGAGAAGCACGTCGAGCGAACCCTTGGAGGTGCTGACGCCGCGGATTTCTTCGATCTCGGCGCGGGTAACGGGCTGGTGGTAGCCGATGATCGCCAGCGTTTCGAGTGCGGCCTTGGAGAGCTTCTTCTGCTCGACCGAATAATGCTCCAACAGGAACGACAAATCCTCGGCAGTACGGAAGGCCCATTTGCCTGAGACGCGAACCAGATTGACGCCGCGGCCGGAATAGAGGCTCTGCAATTCCTCCAGCAGCAAGCTGACATCGTCCTTGGCACCCAGATGCTTGGCAAGCGAGACTTCATCGAGCGGCTCGGCGGCCGCAAACAGCAGGGCTTCGACAATGCGCAGTTTCTCGCGCCGGTCCGCCGAGGGCAGCCGCGCGATGTTGGAAGGCAGCGGCATCGGCAGAATGGGCGTGCGCCCGTTCCCGCTTCCGCCGGCCGGTATAATGCCATCCATGCCTAACATGGCAGATCCCCCGCTATCCCCAACTTTCCCACGGGATAATTCGCCTGATTTGCTCAGCTTGCGCAAGGGTCGCTTTTTGCCGGCCGCCGGGCGTGCGGGAGGCGTGTCCAGGCCCGCGCTGGCGGGCTCTGGCGTGGGCTGCTGCCCGGCAGACGGAGGCTCGGAAGATGCGCCGGATTTCTTCCGGCGTGACTTTTTTGCCGCCAAACTAACTCTCCCTGCCGTTCTGCCGGCCTAGTGGGTGGCAGAATGGCGCTTTTTGAGTTTGAGGTAATTTAGCAGAAATGTCTTGCGTAAGCGTTAAACGGGTTTGTGATGGCGGGACTATTGATTTTAAAAGATAAATCGCGGGACGCGGTGCAACGAAAGGTTAATTCGAAGTTCGGTTTATATTTAACCGAATTAACCGTAGTTTTGAAAGCTGAAAATCGACCCCAAACGAGCAATTTTTCGTCGAATCCGGCCAGTTTGAGCCACCGCAATTCTGGATTAACCATGTTGACATTAATGATAATAGGGGATTACGCAAAACGAACGGTTCTTTAACTTATGGAAGGCGCCGCCGCGGCCGCTTGGCTATAACACGGTGACCGCGATAGATTTCGCCGTCACACGCCCCTTACTATCCGCAATTTGCATAGTTACATGGTGCTGCCCGGAAGGAAGCACGGCATCGATGGCGGTCAAGCCATCGGCAGTCAGCGTCGCATGGTCCAGCACACGCTTGGTAATGTCGATTTTGAGAAAGCCATAGGTGATGCGGAGCGAGGACGGGTCGATGGTCGCGCCATCCTGGGCGTGAAAGGCGATCTTGATGGTAACGGGAGACTTTACAGGCTTGGCCTCGCCGGGCTGCTCCACTTCTATAGTGGGTGCCCCCACCGTTCGAGCTGGGGCAGCGGTACCATTAAAATCAATGAGTTAGTCTTCAATTCCCAATTCGAATACGTTAGCTAACTCCACACGCGCGCAGGCTATCGAACGCGCGTCAGTGGCACTGCAGCGCCATGCGCACATGGCGAGGAGCTACCGGCTGACAGGCGAGCGAGCGCGAAGGCAGACTGATTTGCAGGCGAGGCGCCACAGCCGCTGCCAGGCCAATGTACCCCGGCCTTCAGTCATCCCCTGTCCGCCCTATGCCCCGCCTATAAGTATACCCGCCGCCAGCACGATCAGCCCACCGATGACAATCTGGAACACCGCCTGCAGGAACGGCGTATCCATATAGCGCGCGCGAATCCAGGCGATTGCCCACAGCTCGATCAGCACGATGAAGCCGGCGATGGCGGTGGCGATCCAGAACGCGTTGGCCCAGCTATCCGGCACGAGATAAGGCAGGCTGTGGCCCAGGCCGCCCACCGTCGTCATCATGCCGCAAATGCCGCCGCGCAGGAGAGGCGAGCCGCGCCCGGTGAGCGAGCCGTCGTCGGAGAGCGCTTCGGCGAAGCCCATGCTGATGCCAGCGCCAATCGAGGCGGCGAGCCCTACCAGGAATGTCTGCCAGTTATGGTGCGTGGCAAAGGCTGCGGCGAACAGCGGCGCCAGCGTCGACACGGAGCCGTCCATGAGCCCCGCCAGCCCCGGCTGCACATATTGCAGCACGAACATGCGCCGGGCGGTCTCATCCTCTTCCTTCTTGATATCGGGGGTGAGCACCGTCTCGCCGAGCTTGGCGGCAAGGCTTTCGTGCTTGGTTTCTGCAGCCGCCAGTTCGCCCAGCAGTTTGCGGATACCGGGATCGGTGGCCTGCGCCGCCGCCCTTTCGTAAAAGCGGTGCGCCTCGAATTCCATGGTCTCGGCCTGCTTGCGGATGGTGTCGAGCGACAGGTTGCGCGTGAGCCAGATGGGACGCCTCGTAAGGAACCCTTTCACGTCCTCGCGCCGGATGGGCGGTACATGCCCGCCAAAACGCTTCGCGAACGTATCGGTGAGCCAGCCCTGATGGACATTCTCCTCCGCCGCCATCTGCCGGAACACCTGCGCCGACGCTGGATAGCGCTCTTCCAAATCTTCCGCGAACGTCAGGTAGATGCGGGCGTCTTCTTCCTCGGCGGCAATGGCTACGGCCAGGATTTCACGCTCGGTGAGATCGGAAAACTTTTTGGGCGCGTACGCCAATCCTGCAAAAGCCATCGGGCCGCTCCTTAGAATAATTCTAGGCGCATCTAGGCTAGCTTCGCCAGGATGTCAATTTGCGGGGCGGCGTTTTCCTCGCGGTTCGGCCCGGACGCTGGAGCCGCTGCCGTGGAAGGAGTAGCGTAGCGCCATCACACCAGCTCGCGCGGCTCGATTGCCTCGATTTCGGCCTGCAGCGCGTGGCGGGCAACCTCCAGATCGTAGCGCGCCTGGATGCCGAGCCAAAATTCGGCGGTGCCGCCGAAATAGCGAGCGAGGCGCAGCGCGGTGTCCGGGGTGACGGGCGTTTCTTCGCGGACCAGGCGTTCGATGCGCGTGCGCGGGACGCGGCAGGCGGTGGCCAGCGCGTAGGGGGAGAGCGCCAGCGGGGCGAGGAATTCTTCGCGCAGGATTTCGCCAGGATGGATCGGGGCGAGGGCGGCGGCGCGGTCTTCGGGCTTGTCAGTGGCGGCTGGCATTTCAGTTTCGGGTTGTGACCTGCGGGTGATTTCTTGAGGGCTTAACTGGCTCTGCGACAAGTGTCAGCCGCGTGGCGTGATGAAATAGATCGGCGTGATGGGTAAGCGTTCACGTGCCAACTCATCGAGCTTTGGATAGAACTCGACCCACAACTGGAAGAGGCGTTCGAGATCAATGAGATTGATTTTTCTTAACTCCTGCATCCTGGCAAGTTCTTCAGCATCACGTGTAAAACCGCCCGTGGCAATAAATAACCCTGCATCATCCCCGTTGATCAGCGCGAGGAATGACCGGACGCCATCGGCTGAAATCTTTGCTTCTGTTCGCTTAACCTGAACCTTTATCCGAGGCGGTCTTGTGCCCAGCGGATCCGGATGTGCAATGATATCAAGCCCGCCATCCTTGCCGGGGGGAGATATCCATGATGGGTAGTAGCCCATTGCCTTCAATAGGTCTGCAACCAGTCTCTGGACCTCGTATGGATCCATGCTGCCGACATATGACTCAATCTCTTGCCAAGCTTGTTCTTCTGCCTGTTCAAACGTTACGCGTGATCTTTGGACCTCGTCGGCGGCGGGTTCCGATGTGCTCAAACCAGCGGGAGCTTCTGGTTCCTGGCTTTGCTTCCACTGCCGATAGAGCTTAACAGCTTCGCGGTAGAAGACCTCGCCGTCGGCATACGTCTGATAGGCGGCCCGTCCGGCTTCCGTGATCGACCAGACACCTCTATGCTTGACCAGCCAGCCGGCCTTTACCAAATCGACTGTTGCCCACCGGATATTTATTTCGAATCGGCGCCCACCCGCAGAATAGGTTCCCGCTTCATATTCACTGAGCGTTTCGCCTTCGGCGACCTTGGAGAGCGCGACGGCAGCTGGCAAACCCTCTGGGGCATCCATCAAAATTCGAAACAATTTGCGTAATAGCGATCCTGTCCGTTTCCAAGTGATGTCTGCCATCGCCGTCTCCAATGCACGCGCTGCCATTTGGACGCGATTCGAATGCAAAACCAAGCTAGATATGGAGCACACAAAAGACGTTGCAGGTTCCACTTAAGGTTCGCTGCGTGAGGGCAATTCGCCATCCGTTTTCTCAACGCCAATGGGAAATGCAAAGCTGCGGCAATATTGATGGTTTAGTGCTGCGAGGCCTACCCCGCATTCGCCTTCAACGCCTGCCCCGCGAGCGTCTTGCCGAGCGACCACACGGAGCCCGGCACCTTATGCGCCTCCGCGATGGCCGCCTCGAAGCTGTTCTCGATCCAGGTGCAATCTTCGCCCGTGATGGTCAGCGCGGGCAACAGCTTGATGGTATGGCTCGCATGGCCCGCCACCTGCACCAGGATCTTATGCTCCTTGAACAGCGGGATAATAATCATCTGGCAGAACAGCCCCTTATTGGCCGCCTCGACCGCGCTCCATGCCATTTTGAGACCCATGGACTTGGGCGCGCCGAACTCGACGCCGATCATCAGGCCCTTGCCGCGGATGTCCTTCACCAGTTCGTACTTGTCGCGCATGCCCCGGAAGGCGGCGAGCAGCCGTTCGCCCTGCACGGCGGCGTTCTCGATGACGTGCTCCTCGTCGAGCACGTCCAGCGTGGCGAGCGCCGCCGCCATCGCCATGTCGTTCTTGGAGAAAGTCGAGCCGTGCACCACGGCGCGGTCCATGCGGTTGAAAAGCTTGTCGTAAATCCACTTGCGGGTCATCACCACGCCGACGGGGATATGCCCGCCGGAGAGCGCCTTGGCGAGCAGCACCATGTCGGGCTCGACGCCCCAATGCTCGCAGGCGAGGAATTTGCCGGTGCGGCCCACGCCGGTCTGGATTTCGTCGGCGATGAACAGCGTGCCGTATTTCTGGCAGAGTTCGGCGACGCCCTTGAGATAGCCGTCATCGGGGATGTTGACGCCCTTGCCCTGGATCGGCTCAACGAAGAAGCCGCCGATCTTCTTGGTCTTGAGCACGTCTTCCAGCGCGGTCAGATCGTTGAACGGCACCTCCACAGCGTCGGTGAGAAAGCCGCCGAAGCCTTTGCGGAACACGTCGTCGCCGATCATGGAGAGCGAGCCGAAGGTCAGTCCGTGGAACGCGTGGCTGCAATAGGCGATGCCGGGGCGGCCGGTGGCGGCGCGTGAGAATTTGATCGCGGCTTCAACGCTTTCGGTGCCGGAATTGGCGAAGAACACACTTTCGAGGTGGGGCACGCGGGCGACGAGGCGCTCGGCCAGGATGCCAGCCAGCGGGGAGACGTCCATCTGGACGAGGTTGGCGAATTCGGCGTCGAGCACCTGGCCCAGCGCTTCGCGGAGGCGCGGGTGGTTGCGGCCGATGGCGAAGACGCCGAAGCCGCTTAGAAGGTCGAGGTATTTGGCGCCCTCGCGGTCCCAGAGATGGGGGCCTTTGCCGCGCACGAAGCCGGTGTCGAAGCCGATGGTCTTGAGTACGCGCACCATTTGCCCGGTCAGGTAGCGCGTGTGCAGCGCATAGCGCTCGGATTCGCGCTCGGCGAACAAGGCTTCGATGTCGATGCTCATTTCCGGTCTCCCTCCAGCACGGCGCGAAATGCGTGCGCCCGCCGGCCTATTTAAACGCAGCCGCCAGAAATGTCATGTTTCAGGGAAATAAGGCCAGCAATCAGGCGTTGCACCCAAGAAATTCCACATTTGCGAGGATAAGAGGAGGACAACAGGGCGCAAGCTGGAGTTCGCAATGAAACGCATCGTTACTGCAGGTATGTTTTCGCTTCTCACTGCCGGGGCGGCATTGGCGCAACCGGCCGCTGCGCCTGCGGCACCGGTTGGGCCTACGGGCGTGTGGCGCGTCGAGGACGGCACCGCCGATATTCGCATCGTGGATTGCGGCGGTTCCTTGTGGGGTATCACGGTCTGGAGCAAGGATACTTCGGGCGACGACAAGGATAGGAACAACCCCAATCCGGCACTTCGCAACCGCTCGCTGAACGGCGCGCCGATCCTCATCAACCTGAAGCCTTCGGCCGATCAATGGCAGGGCCAGGTCTACAACCCGCTCGACGGGCGGACCTGGGACGTCCAGATCGGCCTTGTGAGCCGGGACGTGCTTCAGATCGAGGGCTGCATGGCCGGCTTCTGCTTCGGCATCGGTTCGCAGCAATGGACGCGCCAGCCCATGCCGAAAGGCGCACCGGCCGATCAAGCCGTCTGCACGAAGCTGCCCAAATAATTCTGCTGACTGTCAGCCGGAAGTTTCGATAGCCCCTGTCCCGAGAGGGACAGGGCGAGGCGTCTGCCGGGCGCGTATGCCCCCTTACGCGAAAGGATGAACGCCCGTTAACGCTGGCCGCCGGCGAAACTGCGCATTTTGATGATGCATAGTCACGCCTTCGATCTCGAATTATTTTGGCGGGTTCGCTGCGCGCAGGCGCTCTGCACGCGGCGGTTGCGGCATGTTATTGATTTTGAATGACAAATTTCACGCGCCTCGATCCGGGCCGTGGTTAAGATCAAATCTGCGCGTATAATTAACCGTAGTTTTGAATGCCAGAAAAACGCTTTTTCCGGGCAATTTTTGACGCGATTTGGGCAATTTCAGCCACACGGATTTGCGGTTAACCATGTCCGCGTTAACTATAGTAGCCGCTTACGCAAAATACACCGAACTTTAATACTTGCTCCGGATGCCTTATTGCCTCCCTTTGCCTGCCTCCGGCCGGTTCTTCCGAAAGGCAGCCGGGACGCTTCAACCGGACCCGCTATCGTCCCGCGCCAGCAGCTGCGGATTAGGGGGCTTTCATGGTGCCGACAACGAAGGATATGAGCGGCATCGCGCGGCTTAATCTGCCCAACAGCCCAAGCACCCTATTCATCTGCTTGGGGGCGATACCAGAAGTCGCGGCATTTTCACGATCCCTTACGCTCTAGGGCAGCTTTTGGATCCTACTGCGGCCTTTTCCCAAACAACCCCGCGCAGTTTCTCGATGAATGCAGAGCCGGATTGAGAGCAAAATTAAACAACACTCGATCTTACACCACTGGTCCATTGATCAAGCCGCTCGCGGCTGCGCAGCGCAAAATAACACTTGCCCCCCTCGCGCGTCCTCCAAGCAAATAGAGCGCATATTTAGCCCTTGAAGCTGCTACGTACAGTCTATTATGCGCTGCGTAGGATGCATAGCTGCGCGAGTTCGAATCGGGCGTTTCTCCTTCATACGGCACTCTTCCCTTATCAACGCCAACAATGACGACGGCATTGAATTCAAGACCTCCAACGAAATCGGCATGACCAAGGACAAAATGGCCAGATTTCTCAGCCTTTTTTATTTGCAAGAAATCTCCACGCCTTTCAAGAAAGGTGACTGTCTTATTCGTTTTTTCGGCGTAGCAGCGCAATTTATTTAACAAACTGTCAGACAGTGTCGTAATTAGCACCTCTGATTTTCGAGACTCGGTATGCTTTAAAAGTTTCTCTGCTTGTAGGAATGCTTCCTCAACCATCTTGTCATCGTCTGGATACTCAAAATATTCAACGGGAATGGAACGTCGTTCGTCTTCGGCGGTGAATGCGCTGTGCGAATCCTCTAAGGTATTTGTAAAATTCGTAAATAAAGTTGCCCCGGACGCGAGTATGGAGTGGCAGAAGTCTCTGATTGCTGGCGCGCTCCGAAAGACCGCCGTTACTGTCGTCGTGTCGTCCGTTTCAGCAGTTCCATCAAATAGGTTATTGAAGGTTGCTATATCATTCCATCCGCGATCGCCAACTCCCTGTGCTTGATCGACCGTGAACGAAATTGGGAAGCGGCTTGGATCTCGCGAAAAGTGGTGGAAAACGTGCAACTCATTGATATTAAACAGATGAGTTTCATCTACTGCTATAAAATCATAACCATCTCGCCCACGTCGCCTGCGCCAAATCGGAGTATCAAGCTGACCTACCGCAGAAATTACCACGTCATCGGTATCGAACTGGCTATTGTCCTCTAACTGTCGTTGATATTCCTTGAATACGGCAAAGGCAAATCCCTTGTCTGCCTCATTTCGTACTGGTAATCCGTACCGCAACGCAGGACATTTCTTGTATTTATCCAGGGAATCGCCGGAGCGCCCCTTAATAAGAACGCTAATTTCATGCTGAAATAGGGGGGCCAGTTGAGCGTCTGCCTGATTTTGAAAGAATAAGCGAAATTCTTCGCTCAAATGCGGTGCAAATGAGGAAAAACTATCGCGTCTCGTTCGATTTATTGCCTGCTCAATGTACATTGCCTGGTATATTTTCGAGTCCTGAGCATCCCGATCCACGAATTCAGTGATGCTAATTGACTGTTGCAGGAATTTTGCACACAAAGAGGCGAGCGTTTCGACCGACAAGGAAACAGGTTCAAAACTGGAACCTCGATCCTGAAAGTTAAGCGGGTCAATGACGCGCAGTGCATCCTGGATTGCTTCCTTGGTAGCCTCGCTATGGGTAACGAGAAGCGCTCGGCACGCCAGCTGATGCCGTTCCGCGTCAGTTAGTACCTTTATCGTCCGCAACATAAGAGAGAGGGTCTTTCCTGTCCCCGCAGGACCTTGTAATCGATGAGGAACCTCGCGATCAGCGCGAACAAACACCTTTTGTTGGCTCGTAAGCAGCGGCAACCAATCGACAAAGGGAAGGTGAGCGGGGCGCAAGGAGGCTCCTGGTGGCTGAAGGTCGGTGGATGCAAGTTGCGTAGCCGATAGGCCAGCAGGTACAGGGGGCAGAGAGCCAAGCGTATTGTAAATTTCCGGCAGACGCTCAAACACCTTCCGAAAGTTTGTTTCATCGGCATTTTCGGTAGCTGAGTTGGCACCTTCCCAGGCCGACTTATAGACAAGTAAAAATCGCCCATCCATTTCGCGCTTCTGCAGTCTATTCTTCAGGGGCTCCCGCTCAAGCACGATTCGAAACGGAGACTCGGTGGCATGTGGCAGCGGAAATAAAACGACCTTACTTGTGCCTGCAATTATCTTCTCACACCTATTATACACACCGTTGTTCCAATATTTCGAGCAAAAGCGTAAAAGCTTTTGAAACGAGGTAAGAGACTCTCTCGAAGTCAACTGAGTAAATAAAAATGACTTTTCGCAATCGATAACAATATATCTCTTACTTCTCCAAGATCCTTTCGTTGTAAAAAAAGCACCGTCTTTATCCTGAAACGATGTTATATTTCCGAACTTGGTTGCCAACGAAAGCGATTGCCGAAGGGACTTGATTAGCTTATCGCCCTCTTCGAAATCAACAGACTGGAAGTTCCTGCCTGATATTAGATCACTAACTGCCCCATCGTCTATGCAAAGATATTTCATGATTCAACGTTCCCCGAAAAATAGGAGTATCTTCCAATGATTGCGTCGATAGCTTTCTCGACGGGATCATCAACGCCTATTCGCATAAAGAGAAAAGCGAACATCTGGAGGATATGCTCGATTGTTGGCGACGACACCTCGCCGATAGGCATTGCGAGATCCTCGTGCTCGAAAGAAAGAGCCAGCTGTCTTTCTGTTTGAAATTCTTCTAGGTATTGAGAAAAAGACAATCCTCTACCTATGCTTTCGGCAACCACTCGCGGTATTGTTGCAACCTCTCTAAGTAAGCAAACATATCCTGTGGCCTCTTTCTCATTGGCGTCAATTTTCTCAATGAAATAATAGCCTGATACTAAATGGCGACTAAGACGCCTTACGATCTCCTCTACCTTGCAATGTCGATTTGCCCGAAACCACTCAAATTTGTCACTTGCACTTTCGTTGCGGATTATTGATTCGAATTCACGAATGGTTTGCACTTGGGTACGAAAATCGGCGGCCTTTTTCTGCTGCGTTTTCGAGCCGAGATTGAGGGGAAACTGGACCTCTGCGATGCTTTCGAGCGAAACAGATTCTATAAGGATCGGGTCTAGATTGGCTTGCCTGAGCATCCCCTTTAGCTTGCCGTACTGATATGCAATCTCCTGCTCTGACAATATATCCAACCCATCCCTCAGAAACCAGTCGCCGAGTTTTACAATCGGCAGGTAATTCAATATAGAATACTTATTCTGCGCAATATCGCATCGCGCAGTGATTGTCAGGCCGTAAACTTGACAACCAGTGTAATAGGCTGCGGTAGCGCAGCAGAAAATGGTGCCCTGGGTTATATACCCATATCGTGGGTGCCTGATGTTTGGTCTAGCTTCTGGCAATGGTGTTGTAACCTTGTATTGCACTTCACGTCGTAAGCAATTAAACCATTGGGCGGTGATGAACTTGTTGGCTCTGTGCCCGATCTTCCCGAGGCAGGCACTCCTTCGAATCAGCCGCTTTATGATCCGAAAGCAGGCATTGCCGCGTCAAGATTTTTCTAGTCCCTCGACTTCAGCAACTGTGAAGGGTTTCGGATGCTGGCCCCTGCCGAACCTCACCGCGCGCACCACGGGCCGGCGTCCGAAAGTCTCCGGGGAAGGAACGCGCGGGGAGCAGGGCACCACCCGCAACAGCACAGCGCTATGAGGATTTTGCCCGCGCCATCGGCATGCGAAGGGCTGGCGGCATGGCCCAGGAGGTGCGCTGGGCGGCGCTGCAATACCCCGCAATAGCCGCAACGGGGCGAGGCAGCCGCTTGGGCGACCGCAAGCAGGCTGGCTTGAGCGCCGATTGCTTCAGTTGAGACGCGCCTGGGCGAGCACCTCCGTGGCCGGCATGAAGGCGGCGGCGAAGGCGCGCAGCAATCGGGATGGAAGCGCTTACGATCCTGCTCATGACGTGTCGATCCCCGCGGGGGCCAGCGCGGGCCTGCGCCGCCGGCAGCTTCCCTCGAAGGTCTCGATAATGAGCATGCGGCTGCCGCAACAGGGACAAAGGCGGACCGGCGCGGCGCCGGCAAGTGCTTCGGTCTTGCCTGCATCCTTGCGTTTGGGCGCAGGCGCGGTCATGGCGAGCAGGATACGCATCGTGGCAAGATTATCCGCGCGGACGCCGCTGGCCAGGAACCCGTAATGGCGGATGCGGTGGAAGCCCTTGGGCAAGACGTGGATCAGGAAGCGGCGGATGAACTCGCCCGCCTCAAGCGTCATGGTCTTGTAGCGGCCGGGCCCCTCGATCCGGTAGTCTTTGTATTTGAATGTGACGCTGGTCTTGTCCGCGGCAATCAGGCGCCGGTTCGAGATGGCAACCCGGTGCGTATAACGCGAGAGGTAAGCCAGCACGGTTTCAGGCCCGGAGAACGGCCGCTTGGAATAGACGAACCACTTGGTCTTTCTGAGCGACGCCAGGAAGGCCGCGAATGCGTCCGCACCGGCAAGGTGCGCATGCTCGCCAAAGAAGCGCAGCTTGCCGGCCTTGTGCGCGGCGGCGAGCTTCTCAAGCATCAGCCGGCGGAACAGCTTGGAGAGCACCAGCACCGGCAGGAGGAAGCCGCGCCGGCAGGCTATCCACCTGCTGCCATCCGGTGAGAGCCCGCCGCCCGGCACGATCATGTGTACATGCGGATGATGCGTCATCGCCGAGCCCCATGTATGCAGCACGGCGATAAAGCCGGTCTTGGCCCCAAGGTGCTTGGGATCGGCCGCGATCTTCAGCATGGTCTCGGCCGAGGCCTTGAACAGCATGGCGTAGATCGCAGCCTTGTTCTGGTAGGCGATGTCCGCGATTGGCGCGGGCAGCGTGAACACCTGGTGGAAGTACTGCACCGGCAAGAGTTCGGCTTCGCGGGCGGCCAGCCATTCCCGTGCCGCAGCCCCCTGGCACTTCGGGCAGTGGCGATTCATGCAACTATTATAGGAGATGGCCGTGTGTCCGCAGGCATCGTTCTCGCAAGCCGCGACATGGCCGCCGAGCGCCGCCGTGCGGCAGTTCTCGATGGCGCTCATCACCTTGAACTGGCCGGGGCTCACATGGCCGCGGTTGGCTTGGCGCCATGCTGCCCCGTGGCCGCGGAAGATGTCCGCGACCTCTAGGGATGGGCGGGCCATGGCGGCCGGCTATCCGGGCTTGCCTTCCTTCGGGCGCAGCGGCGTGAGCCGGTCGAGCGGGCTCATGACCTCGCGGATGATGTTGGTTGCCACCTGCGTATAGCGCGCAGTGGTATCCAGCTTGGCATGCCCAAGCAGCACCTGGATAATCCGCACATCGACGTTCTGCTCAAGCAGGTGCGTCGCAAACGAATGCCTGAGCGTGTGCGGCGCGACCCACTTCGGTAAGCCAGCCAGCTCCGCCGCTATATGGCAGATGCGGTTCAGCTGACGCGTCGTCATCGGCCCGATCTTGTCCCGGCCAGGGAACAGATAGATGCGAGGCCGCGCGATCCGGTACCAGTCGCGCAGCAGGTCCAGAAGCTGCGGCGAGAGCATCGCGAAGCGGTCCTTGCGGCCCTTGCCTTGCTCCACGCGGATCAGCATGCGCTGGCTGTCGATATCCGCGACCTTGAGGCCCGCCACCTCCATCGCGCGCAATCCCGCGCCATAGGCAACGCTCAGCGCCGCTTTGTACTTTGGGTTCGGCGCGGCTTCGAGCAGCCGCAGCACGTCCTCAGCCGGCAGCACACGCGGCAGCTTGCGGGGCTCATGCACGAACACGAGAAACCGTGCTGTCTCCGGCCGGTCCAGCGTGACCTTGAAAAAGAACCGCAGCGCCGTGACCGTGGCGTTCATGGTTGGCGGGGTGGTTCCAGTCTTAGTCAGGTGCAGCTGGAAGGCACGCAACTCCTCTGCTGTTGCCGTATCCGGCGACCGGCCGAGGAAAGCCGCGAGCTTCTTGACAGCGCGGATATACTCGCGCTGGGTATCGGGGGTGAAGTTGCGCACCGTCATGTCTTCGATCATGCGAGCGCGCAAAGGACTGATGGGCTTGGGGTTCGATGGCGTCACGCTCATCTCTCGCTCCTGTCTTGAGGTGGAAGTGCTTAGACCCCACGATCCTCAAGACAGGGCGCCTGCCCCGTTATCAAAAACTCTTTAGATGGTTAGCGCGCAGCACCCAGGGCACCGCGCGGGCAGCGGCAAACTCGCGCGCGAGCGCGTTCGTTCACCGGCCTATCACGGATCAACTGAAAAGGTTCTTTAGCTTGACCAAGTCAAGCGCCAGTGCTGGCACATGGCCACCAATATGTCTGAATCCGTGGTGGAGGTAGAACGCTTCCGCGGCCGGGGAAATGGCGTGGACAATCATCAGCCGGGCCGCGACCTCTTCCGCAGCTCGCAAGCTCCGGGCTACCGCGTCCTGCAGCAGCGATCCCCCCACGCCGTATCCCTGCACCGTGCTGTCGACGGCGAGACGGCCAAGAATCACGGCCGGGATCTGCGCCTGGCATGTTCCGGCGCATGCCTCCCGGCACCTCCTGGTTCAGAATTTGGCCCATGGCCAGGGCATAATAGCCGGCCACGCGATCTCCCCCCGTGGGGCAAACCACATAAGTCCGGCTGGCTCCATTTTCGAGGTTGGCGAGGGCGCGTTGGCGTAGCCACCCGTCCAAGACAGGCTCGCCGGAGGTAAAGCCCGATACATCGTGGCGCTTGGCAAGCAGAATCGGGGCGTGAAGTGAGAGGGGCGCCTTAGTCACGTGTCCAGGCGGGCTTGCGGTTCACCAAGCGCTGTATTCCGGCAGCTTCGTCCTCAGTGGGTGCGGTGTCCATCCAGGCCAGCACTTCCTGGAAACGGGCATTGTCCAGGTAAATCGTCGTCTGATCGAGAAGGATGTTGCGGGCCTCCCTGAGTGCCGCCGCCAGCATGAACTGCGAGCGGTTGGACCCGGCCATTTCCGCAACCCTGTCAATAAGATCCCGATCCGCTGCACTGGCGCGCAGATGGATGGTCACACCAGCGGTGGTTTCGGCATTCTTCATGGCTCAAGTCTGGAGGCCTGTGTACCATTTGTCAACACAACAGCGGTTCCATGTAGCTATATAAAATAGGCTGGGCGGATTGACTGCAATCGGGCATTGAACCTTGGGAGCGGGACTTTGGGTGTGTCCATCGGTGGAATGGTGCCCGCGCATCTCTGCGCAGAAGCGCCCGTTGAGGCTGACGGCTTCCGCTCCGCCGCTGCCTCCCCGGAAGCACCCGGTCAGTGCGGCACCGTAAGCGCGGGCTCCTTCGCCACCGGCGCCTCTTCGGCCTTCGGTTTCCCGCGCGGCGGCCCCATCAGCAGCGGCTGGAACAGCACGGCGGCGGCCATGGTACTAACCAGCGAGAGCGCCAGCAGCTGACCCATGCTGGCCGTGCCGGGATGGTTCGACAGCATCAGGCTGCCGAAAGCCACGGCCGTGGTCATGCCGCTGAAGAACACCGCGCGTGTGAGCGGCGACGCCAGGAGCCCGCTCTTTCCCTGACGCCACGCCACGATGTAGTAGATCTTGAACGCGACGCCGACGCCCAGGAGCAGCGGCAGCGCGATGATGTTCGCGTAGTTGAGCGGCATGCCCACGATCACGGTGCTTTCCAGCGTGACGATGCCGGCCAGGATCAGCGGGAACAGCGTCAGAGCCACGTCGGTAATGCGCCGGAGCGCCACATAGAGCAGGATCGCGATCGAGACCAGCGCCCAGAAGGCTGCCTCCTTGAAGGCGCTGACGATGGTTTTGCCGGCTTCGATGAGGCCGACGGCCTGGCCGGTCGCGTTGGGCGCGATTTTGGTGACGGCCTGCACGAAATTCTCAAGCACGAGGTTGTTGTTGACGTCGCCTCGCGGCAATACGGATATGCGGGCGCTGCCATCTGCGGCGAGCCAGCCAGAGGCCAGGCCGCGCGGCAGGCTGGCCAGCACGATCCTTTCGGGATGCAGGCTTTCGCGGATGTCGGCGAGGGTTACCTTCAGCGGCTCAACCAGCGCCGCCTCGGCCTTCGAGCGTACCTCAGGGCTGGCCTTCGCTAAGGCCGCGAGGGCCTTCGACAGCCGCTCCGCCGCCTTGCCACCGGCCGAGTTCGGCGCCTTTGCGGCCGTAGCGTGCAGTGAGCCTGCGGTTGCTTCGAGGCTTTCCACCGTTTCGGCATCCGTGGCGGCGGGCTTAAGTTCCTTCGGGTTGAGAGCGGAGTCGAGCGTTGCGGCGGCTTCGGCGATCAGCGCCAGCTTGGCGTCCTGATCCTCCGGCACGAACCCGCTCAAGGTCATTGTCTTCGACACCTCCGGCAGGGCGCCGAGCTTCCTGGCCAGGACATTCGCCTCGGCCAGCGACGGCTCCAGGATTTCGATGGTCTGGCCCGACATCTCGGGATCCTTTTTCAGGTCGAGATAGGTCGCGACGGATTCGACATGCGGGCTACGCAGGTCCATCGGGTTGAAATTGAAGCTCAGCCAATAGAGCAGGGGGGCGGCCGCGAGAACTACACAGAGCGTGCCCACGAGCACGGCCATGCGGTGCCGCTCCAGGAATTGGTCGAGCGGCGCCAGGAAGGCGTAGCCGAGCGGGTCCGGTTCGGCGGGCGGGTTGAGCAGGCGCAGCATCGCGGGCAGCACCGTTATGCTCATGATGAAGGCCACGATCATGCCGAGGCCCGCGATTTGGCCAAGCTCGGAAAGCCCTCGATAGGCCGTCGGCGCGAACGCCATGAAACCGGCCGCGGTTGCGGCTGCGGCGAGAGCGAGGCGGGCGCCGGTGTTCTCGGCGGTCGCGACGAGCGATTCGAACAGGTCGCCGCGCTCGTAGCGCTCGGCGCGGTAGCTCACGCTGAATTGCAGGCCGAAATCCACGCCGATGCCCACGAACAGCACGAAGAACGCGACCGAAATGGGATTGAAGGAACCGGTCAGGGCGAGGCCCGCCGCCGCCGTTACGAACAGCCCCACGAACAGGCTGACGAAGACCGCAAATATGATGCGCACCGAGTGCAGGGCGAACCAGAGGATGACGAGGACCGCAAGCACGGTCAGCAGGCCATTCAGGGCCGCCCCTTGCTTGAGCGTCGCGAATTCGTCGTCGGCGATGGGGATGGAGCCCGTGAGCCTGACGGTTACGCCATTGTCCTTGAGGTGTAGGTTGTCCGCCGTCTGCCTGATCAGGTTCGTCGCGTCTTCGCCCGGTTCCAGCGAATTGAAGTTGAGAATGGGCACGATTTCGATGAACTGCCGCAGTTCGCGCGCCGAAGGAGGCTGGCCGCTCAGGAGTTGGCGCCAGCTGAAATAGGCTGGGCGGCCTGCCAGCGTGTCCTCGATGGGCGCGGACAAGCCGTTGAATTGCGGTGCGAGGCTATCGAGCGAAACGCGCTTGAGTTGCACGCCGCGCAAGGGCAGGGCGAACGCGCTCATGATGCCGCGCAGGCTTGGGTCGGCCGCGAGCGGGTCCAGGAACGAGCTGGAGCGCGTCATTTGCGAGAGCGCGTCTTTCAGGTCTTCCTGCGGAAGGAACAGCAGGCCGTTGCGCCGGAAGAACGGGCCGCCCATCAGCTCCTGCACGCTTTGGATGGCCGTGGTTTCCTTGGCCAGCTTTTCGGTGAGTTGCCGTGCGGCTTCTTCCGCAAGTTCGGGCGTTGGGCCGTCGATGACCGCGAGGATGGTCGTCGCCTGCCCTGGGAACTTGTTCAGGTAATTGACCTCGCGCTGCCGCCACTCAAGTTTGGGCGAGATCAGCGTGGTGATGTCGGTGTTGAGCGCGAACCGTTCCCCGATGTAGTAGATCGAGGCGATGGACACGGCGAGGGCCGCCAACAGGACAGGCCAGGGACGTCCGGCGCTGAACCGGACCGCCGCTACAATGAGTCTCTTGAGCATCGCTCACCGTCAAAGAGGAAAGTATTCAGCTGCGCTATCGCGCTTCGCACTACTTGCACGCAAATCGCCGGGCGGGTTGCTGGTGTCAGGAGGGTATTCAATCCTGCCCCCGATGCAAGTAAAACAACTCCGGGTACACATTTGTGCCCCGGCGCGCGCTTCTGCCGCGGACGCTGTTTTTGCCGCGGACGGAACGCTTGCAGTTTGGCGCTCATCAGGCCAGCGCAAACTCCTGGCCCAGTCTAATGGGCCCCGGCTTCAACATTATGACGGAGCCCTTCTCCACCATGAATTCGAGCTGTGCAAGCACCGCCATGCTGGCGGCTTTCATCAAGGAGGGGTCGATCCCGTTATACATGCGCGGCACCATTCCAGAGATTGAGGCAACACCTGCGCGCAAGGCTTCGAGGATCTCGCCTTCGCGCCAGCGTCTGTGGAATATTAGTGCTTTAACGTAGCGCTGAGGTTCAAAGACGGGGCCGCCATGCGCAGGAAAATAGGTGGTATCGCCGCGTTCCATCGAAAGCTCCAGCGAGCGCATGTAGCTGCCCATATGGCCTTCGGGCGGCGCGATTACGCTCGTATTCCACCCCATGACGTGATCGCCGGAAAGCAGACTATTTGTGGCCTGAATGTGGTAACAAATGTGATCCGGCGCGTGGCCGGGCGTGTGCACCGCTTCCACTTCGAAGCCGCCGCCGGCGAGCCTGCTGCCGTGCTGGAGGGGCACATCGTAATCCACAGGAATGATGTAGCTGGCCCCGTTCGGGCCTATCGCTTCTTTGCCCGGATGGGCGGGGACGCGCGGCATTCCGCAGGTTAGCGCGCCGGTACGCTCGCGAATCGCTGCCACGGCGCCGCTGTGGTCGGCGTGGGTGTGGGTGAGGAGGATGTGCGTGATCCGCTCGCCCTTGAGCGCCTCCATCAGCACATCGAGCTGATCGCCGTCCGCGGGGCCGGGGTCCACCACGGCGGCTTCGCCTTGCCCGATCACGTAAAGATTGGTGCCCTTGTAGGTGAACGGCCCCGGATTGCGGCAGACGACGCGGCGCAAGCCGGGTGCCACCTGTTCGAGCGCGCCGTACTGGAACTTCATTTCGCGGGAAAATGACGGCGTCTTTTGGTCTTCGCTGGACAATGCGGCCTCTTCGCTTGGTTGTCTGCTGCCGCTCAAAGCTTTGGCCGGCCGGGCCGTTTGTCAACTATTGGGCGCTATCGCCCTTCGGGCTACTTGAGCGCGTATTTGGCGCTATCGCCCTTCGGGCTACTTGAGCGCGGCGCCGCCGCTGTCTTTCCGCTCGCAGAAATGCGCGGGCCGGACAATAATCGGCGCTGCGGAATTGGGTGCATGGTTCAGGGGGCCGCATGACACGCGACGAAACGATTGCGCTTTGGCAGAAGTGCGAGGATGCCCGCGCGGCGGCACTTGCGGAAGGCAAGTCCGAGGATGAGGCGCATGAGGCAGCCAAAGCCATTTGGAATGCCTGGGCGAACGGGATGCTCGAAGCACGCGGGGCCCTGGAAGCCTCGGGCGAATTCCGAACCAAGCGATACGACAAATACGTACGGTATGTTGCGCCCGAAACCTTTGGAGATAGTGCCAGGGCCGTGGAGTGGATACTGGCCGCGCAGACGGCGTTTAGCGGTTTTGGCTTTGAGGATACGCCGAACTTTGGCGGTTTCATATTTCCTGGCCCCGCCTTGTTCGGCGACTCGGTCCGCTTGACGCGGGCAAAAACGGTGCGCGAGCCAACCGTCTTCAAAGCAGGCTGCCGCTTCACGGGGGCGGTCTTTCATATGGATGCAGTTTTTTCCTGGTCCGAGATCAACCAGCGCGCGGGGTTCAGGAACGTGGAATTCAGGGGCATTGTGCGGTTCGACGCATGCCGGTTCCAAGGTACGGCTTGGTTTTTCGAGGCGAAATTCCTGGACGAAGTGTGGTTTGGTCTGTCCAGTTTCAGCGGCTTTACCAATTTCGCCAATGCAAGCTTCAGCAGTACGGCATCGTTCAATGCAGCCCAGGTGGAAGGGGCGTTCGAGCTTAGCGGCGCGACATTTGCGAAGCTGCCGAACTTTGTTCAAACGAGTTTCAAGGAGGCGCCGCGCCTGGACAATGTCGTGCTGCCGGCGGTGGGGGTCTTTCCGCGCCTGACCGCCATGGCTGCGATGGACGAGCAGGCCAAGTTCCGGGCGATCCGGCGGCTTGCTGTGGCCGGCAACGATTACGAAAACGAATCCCTCGCCTTCAAGGGAGAGGTGCGGGCGAGGCGCGGCACCCTCGACAGGCCGTGGCACGCGGCCTTTTGGTTCGGCCTGCTGTACGATGTGCTATCGGATTTCGGGCGCTCGATGATGCGGCCGTTCTATTTCTGGTTCCTCTCCATCGCCGCCTTCGCCGCCGCCTACCTCGCCAACGCGGGTAAGCTCGCCGCTTATGCCGCCCGCTGCGCCCGGCCGGATGCCGATTCCGCGCCGCACTGGCTCAACGCACTGGCGCTCTCGGCCAAAAACGCTCTCATCTTCGGCGGCGCGGACCGCAAGATGGACCAGCAATATGCCTGCCTCTACGATGGCGCCGTGCCGGTCACGAGCACCTTCATTCAAATGGGCGAGACGGTCTGGAGCGCGATCCTGATTTTCTTGTTTCTCCTGGCAGTGCGTAACCGCTTCAAGATCAAATAGGGCGCGGTGGACGGGTATACCGGCGGCCCGTTACCCCATCGGGGCAGGCGCTTGTCCTGCGCGCCGTCCGGGCAGCCGGGCAGCCCTGCGGTTCGATTGCACTTACCAAAGCACTCCATGTATACAAAACTACGAATATAAAAAAGTAGGCGCTGCGGGAGACCTCAATTTCGTCATGCAACGCCACGGTTCACAGCATTTCTCGCGCCGTGAGACAAAAAACTATTGCTGTTCATCGCAAGAGCGCGCCAAACCGCGGCGATTTTCTGCCTTTGGGTGCAATTATCCTCTAATCGCGCTATGCAGGAATGATATTTCCTTCTTTTCTTGTTTCGGGGGTTCCAATAGCAATCGTTTTCTCTTAGCTTGAAGGTCTACAAAACGGGGCGGGCTGGCACAGCTTCAAATCCCCGTCGATTTGCGTCAGGTAGGCTTAGCGGGAGAGTTGCAAGCATGGCATGGGGTACCCAACCAGCGCGAGCGGTGGCGGACAGCGCGGAGCTGGCGCGATTGCTTCAGCTGGAGCTGGAAAGCAGCAGCGATCTTGGGGAACGCATCGGTCTGATCGCCAGCGCGATCAAGGGCCGCATCGCCTTCTCGACCGGCCTTGGCATCGAGGGTCAGGCCATTCTGCACGCCATCGCGGGAAGCGGCGCAAACTTCGACGTTTTCACGCTCGATACGGGGCGGCTGTTCCCGGAAACCATCGACACCATCGCGGCCAGCGAAAAGCGCTTCGGCGTCAAGATCCGGGTTCTGGCACCGGAAGCATCCGAGGTGGAGGCGCTGATCGCACGCGACGGCGTTCTGGGCTTCCGCGACTCCATCGAGCAGCGGAAAGCCTGCTGCCATGTGCGCAAGATCGTGCCCCTTGAGCGCGCACTTGCGGGCGCATCGGCTTGGGTGGCCGGCCTCAGGCGCGGGCAGTCCGGAGAGCGTGCCGATGTGCCGTTCGCGGAATGGAACGAAGAGCATAGCCTCATCAAGGTCAACCCGATTGCCGATTGGCCGCTCGAACGGCTCGAAGCCTATCTCGAAGAGCATGACATCCCCATCAACCCGCTGCATGCGCGCGGCTTTCCATCCGTCGGCTGCGCGACCTGCACACGCGCGATCGAGCCCGGCGAGGACATGCGTGCCGGCCGCTGGTGGTGGGAGAGCGGCTGGGGCAAGGAATGCGGCCTGCATAGCCGGCCGCGTACACGGGTAGCGGCATAGCCGGGCGTGATCCGCCCCCAACTGGAAATTCAACTGCGCGCAGAAGCGAAGGAACTGGAAAGCATGGCATCCCCTCTTCAGCAAAAATTCCGGATAAGCGGCCCCGTTATCGTTACGGCAAACCGGCTTTCGGACGGAGCCGTTGTGCACCGGACCAGGGCAGGCGAGTGGACCCAGAGGCTTTCAGCCGCGGAGGTGTTGTGGACTGCGGAAGAAGCGCAGACAGCGCTCAAGAAGGCGCAGGCCGACGCGCAGGCCGCCGTTGGCGCCTATGTGGCTCCCATCGATGCGGGCAAGCCCGCGACGCAGCCGGGCAATCTGCGCGAGTTCATTCGCCTGTCCGGCCCAACCTTCGCGCTTCCCTGCGACGTTGCGGAAAAGGCAGCGGCTTAGAGCCTGTTCGCTTTCGATTGAATCGAAAGCGGGCTCTAAGCTTTTGTTTTGCCGTGCGTCTTTACCGGAAAACCGCTTCGCACTTTTCCGGACGCACTAAGCTTTTGTTTTGCCGTGCGTCTTTATCGGAAAACCGCTTCGCACTTTTCCGGACGCACTCTTGCCTCTGGCGGACCAGGATAGCATGTACGTCTACGACGAATTCGACAGCACCTTCATTGCGGAGCGCGCGGTGCAATTCCGCGATCAGGTTGCGCGCCGGCTTTCGGGCGAGTTGACGGAAGACGAGTTCAAGCCGCTCAGGCTGATGAATGGCGTCTATCTGCAGCTGCACGCTTATATGCTGCGGATCGCGATCCCCTACGGCACGCTTTCATCCGGCCAGCTCCGCAAGATTGCGCATGTGGCACGCGTTTACGACCGCGGCTATGGGCATTTCACCACGCGGCAGAATTTGCAGCTCAATTGGGTCAAGCTTTCGGAACTGCCGGACGCAATCGAAGAGCTGTCGGCGGCCGGGCTGCATGCGATTCAGACATCCGGCAACTGCATCCGCAACATTACCACGGATCAGTGGGCGGGGGTTGCGCCGGACGAGATCGAAGATCCGCGCATCTGGGCTGAATTGCTCCGGCAATGGTCCACGCTGCATCCGGAATTCACCTTCCTGCCGCGCAAGTTCAAGATTGCGATCACAGCGGCGCCGGCCGACCGGGCCGCGATCAAAATCCACGACGTCGGCCTGCGCATGATCAGGAACGCGGCGGGCGAAGTTGGCTTCGAGGTTTCGGTTGGCGGCGGGCTCGGCCGGTCCCCGTTCATCGGCAAAACGATCCGTGGCTTCCTGGCCAAGCAAGACCTGCTCAGCTATCTCGAAGCCGTCTTGCGGACCTACAACGCATACGGACGCCGCGATAACAACTACAAGGCGCGCGTGAAGTTCCTGGTTCACGACCTTGGGGCGGAGCAGTTCGCCGCCGAGGTCGAGGAGGAGTGGGCGCAGATCAGGGACGGCTATTTGAAGCTCGATCCGGCATTGGCCGCGGATATCCGCTCGCGCTTCGCCTATCCCGATTACGAAGAGTTGGAGGACGAGCCGGAGGCGCTGAGGGCCGCACTCAAGACCGATGCCCGTTTCGCGTTGTGGCACCGGAATTCGGCCGCGAAGCATAAGGTTCCGGGCTACGCCATAGCGACACTCTCGCTGAAGCCCATTGGCACTCCGCCGGGTGATGCGACTTCGGGGCAGATGGAACCCATCGCGGATCTGGCAGACCGCTACAGCCATGGCGAGATCCGCGTGGGCCACGAGCAAAACCTGGTGTTTCCGCATGTGCGCCAGAAGGATCTGCCGGCACTTTGGAAGGAACTCGACGCTCTTGGCGTGGCGACGCCGAATGCCGGGCTTATCACGGATATCATCGCCTGCCCCGGCCTCGATTATTGCGCCCTAGCCAACGCGCGCTCGATCCCCGTTGCGATGGACATCGCAAAGCGCTTTGCCGATCACGCGAAGGCGCAGGCAATCGGGCGGCTGCACATCAACATATCGGGCTGCATCAACGCCTGCGGCCATCACCATATCGGGCATATCGGCATTCTGGGCGTCGAGAAGAACGGCCGGGAGTTCTATCAGATTACGCTCGGCGGCAAGGCGGACGAGGACGCGGCGCTGGGTGAGCTTCTAGGCCCCGCCATTCCTTATGAGGAGGTGGCGGAGACGGTCGAGCGCATCGTACAGCGCTATCTGGAGATCCGCAGCAGCCCGAAAGAGCTGTTCATCGATACCGTAAAGCGGCTAGGCACCGCCCCGTTCAAGGAGACGCTCTATGCGCTACATTAAGAACGGCGCGCCTGCGGACGATCCTTGGGTTTGCATCGAAGGCGATGAACCGGTGCCTGGGGATGTGCCCGTGATCGTCTCGCCTGACTGGCTTTTGGAGACATCGCCGGACGCGGCTGCAAAACGCAGCGCTCCTTTAGGTGTGACGTGGCCCAACGACCGGCCCGTGAGCGAGCTTGTGCCCCATCTGGGCAGGCTTTCCCTGATCGCGCTCGAGTTCCCGGTGTTCCGCGACGGGCGCGCCTACAGCCAGGCGCGGCGTTTGCGCGAGCGCTACGGCTTCAAGGGCGAAATCCGGGCAACGGGCGACGTGTTGCGCGATCAGTTCTCGTTCATGGTGCGGGCCGGGTTCAATGCCTTCGAGGTCCGGAAGGCCAAGGATGCGGAAGCGTTCATCCAGGCGCTTGGCGAATTCAGCATCCGCTATCAGCCCGATGGCAGCGGCGCGCCTTCGTTCCGCGCCAGGCTGGAGAAAGTAAAGGCACACCGGTAAAGCCGGCTGGCGCTGGAAATATCTCCGCGATTATTCCTTGATCGCAAGCTCGCCGTGTGCGGCGCCCGCAAACGCGGATTTGGCGGAAGATGCGTCGATGCGCGCGGAGTTGATGTCGAGCCCGGCCGCCGTTGCGCCTGTCAGTCCGGCGCCCCGGAAATCCGCGCCGGCGGCATCGGCATTATTCAAATTGGCGTTCGAGAAGTTGGCATCGCGCAGATTCGCAAATTCGAGATTCACGCTCGAAAGATTCGCGTTGGCGAAGTTGGCGCCAGACAGGTTGGCGGATTTGAATACCGTCGTGATTAAGCCCATGGACTGATTTTTGAGGTCGGCGCTGCAATCGGCGCCGGAGAAATTGGCGCCTTTGAGGCTCGCTCTGCTGAGATCGGCCGTGATGCGCGCGCCCGCGAGATTGGCTTTATCCAGATTTGCGCCTTGGAACTGGCTTGCGAAGAGGCTCGCGCGTTCAAGGCTTGCGCCGCTGAAATTGGCATCGAGGCCCCAGGCCTGGTCGAGAATTGCGCCATCGAGCTTGGCGCCCTTAAGGTTTGTGCGGTTGAACCGGGCGTTGCGCAAAATGGCGTGCGAAAGGTCTATGCCGGAAAGATCGAGGCCGTTGAGAGCCTTTCCGGAGAGATCGAGCGGGCGGCCCGGCTGGCTTGCCGCCTGAGCCTCGATTTGCGCCCGCGTCATCTCCGCCGCAGTCATCGCGGGCGACTGCAGATCCAGATGCCGCAGCATATCCTGTGCGGTGGCAGGAGCGGCGGCGGCTGTGCACAAGACCCAGATAGCGGCGAGCGCGAAGCGCTTCATGACGACGTCCTCTCGAATGGGGACAGCCGCCCCGGAGGGCCTTCCTATCTGTCCTGTGCCAGCCTGTACGATTTTCCTGAAATGCCAGGAAATGGCGGGCACCGCTAGTGTTCCCGTCCCAGCCTATAATTGGTCCTTTCGGGCATAGGCTGCCATCCGCCCCGCCTCATCAATTCTGCGTTACATAAGTATTAACATGCAGATCCTTGCATATGCAGCCGGCGCCGCTGTTTTCTTCAGTAGCCGTGCATATTTGCACGTCGGCGTTGCAGCTGCAATTCAGCTTTGATGGCAACACTTTTTGCGAACATTGCCTGAACGGCCCGGAACACGGTTCGCCGCCTGGGTTTATTCTGGGTGCAGATACAAGAAGAAACACTTCGTTGGCTAGAAACACGTCTAGCCGTGTTTGCACCCTCGATATCAAGGGAGGAAATAGAGTGAGAAAACTACTTCTGATGGCATCGCTCCCGCTGCTGGCAGGATTATACGCGCCTGCCTCGGCGAACGATGAGCTTATGAAAATGCAGGCGAACCCGAACGATTGGGTGATGCCAACCGGGGATTATTCCAATCACCGGTTCTCCAAGCTGAACCAGATCAATACCGCCAATGTGGACAAGCTTGAGCCGGTCTGGACTTTTTCGACCGGCGTGCTGCGCGGCCATGAGGGCGGACCTCTGGTGGTGGGCGACATCATGTATGTGCACGGCCCATTCCCGAATCCGGTATTCGCGCTGGACCTGAACAATAACGGCAAGATCATCTGGAAGTATGAGCCGAAGCAGGACCCGGCGGTCATCCCGGTCATGTGCTGCGACACGGTCAACCGCGGTCCGGCATATGCGGACGGGAAAATCTTTCTGCATCAGGCCGATACCACGCTCGTCGCGCTGGACGCCAAGACCGGCAGCGTCGTCTGGTCGGTGAAGGAAGGCGATCCTTCCAAGGGCGAAACCGGTACGTCGGCGCCGATGATCGTCAAGGACAAGGTGATCGTTGGCGTGTCGGGCGCGGAATTCGGCGTGCGCGGGCGGCTCACTGCCTACAATGTCAAGGACGGCAAGGAAGTTTGGCGCGCTTGGTCTACCGGGCCGGACAAGGATCTGATGGTCGATCCGGAGAAGACGACCGAGCTTGGCAAGCCGATTGGCGAGAACTCAAGCCTCAAGACTTGGCAGGGCGAGCAATGGAAGACCGGCGGCGGCTCGACATGGGGCTGGTATTCCTACGATCCCAAGCTGAACCTGATCTATTACGGCACCGCCAACCCCTCGACCTGGAACCCCGTGCAGCGGCCCGGAGACAACAAATGGTCCATGACCATTTTTGCCCGCGATCCGGACACCGGCATGGCCAAGTGGGTCTATCAGATGACGCCGCACGATCAGTGGGACTATGACGGCATCAACGAGATGATCCTGGCCGACCTGAATATTGGCGGCAAGGAACGCAAGACCCTCGTCCACTTCGACCGGAACGGCTTCGGCTACACGCTCGACCGCGAAACGGGCGAGCTTCTGGTCGCCGCGAAATACGATCCCGCGGTCAACTGGGCCACGAAGGTCGATATGGACAAGGACTCCAAGACCTACGGACGTCCTGAGGTCGTTGCCCAATATGCCCCGGGCTCCAAGGGCGAGGATGTAAACTACCAGAACGTCTGCCCGGCGGCCCTGGGAAGCAAAGACGAGCAGCCTTCAAGCTACTCGCCCGAGACTGGGCTGTTCTACGTGCCGACGAACCACGTCTGCATGGATTACGAGCCCTTCCGCGTGTCGTACACTGCTGGGCAGCCCTATGTCGGAGCGACGCTCTCCATGTTCCCGGCACCTGGCGGAACGCACATGGGCAATCTGATTGCCTGGGACGCAAGGACCGGCAAGGTCGTCTGGTCCGATCCGGAGATATTCTCGGTCTGGTCGGGCGTGCTTACGACCGGGGGCGGCATCGGCTTCTACGGTACGCTCGAAGGGTATCTCAAGGCCGTGGACCTCAAGACGGGCAAGGAACTGTACAAGTTCAAGACCCCGTCCGGGATCATCGGCAACGTGATGACCTACATGCACAACGGCAAGCAATATGTGGCTGTGCTGTCGGGCGTCGGCGGCTGGGCGGGCATCGGGCTCGCGGCCGGACTGACCAAGCCGAATGAAGGGCTTGGCGCGGTGGGCGGCTATGCGGCGCTGTCGAACTACACGTCGCTCGGCGGCACGCTGACGGTGTTCGCGGTTCCGGGGAAGTGACCCTGGGGACAAAGCTGGAGTCCGGTGCGCAAGCCGCGCCGGGCTCCGGCCCTTCCTTTCGCCGGCCGGTGGGTAAAGATGCGCGTATTATCGATTGGTTTTGCGTTGTGTTTGCTGGCGTTGGCGTGTGCGCGGGCCTGGGCGGACGCATCGGGCGATCCCGCCGCCGTTAAAGAAACGAACGGCGAATATTACGACAAGCAAGGCAATCCGACATTCAAAGTGGCTGCCGATGGCACGGTTGACTGGTATTCATTTTCCGGGTACCTCAGATATAGCTCAAATTGCATTGTATGCCACGGACCAGACGGCTTGGGTTCCTCGTATGCACCAAATCTAACCAACTCGCTAAAGACCATAGACTATGGAACTTTTATTTCTATTGTAGCTCAAGGCAGGAAGAACGTCTCTGCCTCCACCGATTTCGTTATGCCTTCCTTTGGGAACAACAAAAACGTCTCATGCTACATAGACGATATCTACGTCTACCTTCGCGGGCGTTCCAACGATGCCGTGGGCCGCGGCCGGCCGCAGAAACACGAGCCCAAGCCGGACGCATGGGCGAAGGCCCAGGACAATTGCATGGGGCCGTGACCGGAAGGCAATGCTGACGAAGCAAGCCCCGTACTGCAATTAGCCGGCCGATGCCCGGCGCAGCGCGATACGCCATGACCGTGCCGCAAGGAGGCATGGAGTCCATGCCGGAACTCGCCAATTTCCCCAGTTCTCCAGCGTCCGCAGCCGCCCCGGCAGCCGGGATCTACTTGTCAGCTTTGCGCGGGCTAACGATTGTAAGGGTTGAGCCGGCCGCAGTTCCAGCCGCTCGCGGCAAGAGGGGAGACCTGAAATGCATCCGACATCGATGGAGAATATGCGCAGGTGCATCGATTGGTACCTGCCCAACAGCTATCAGCGGGTCATCGAACTCGGCTCGTCCGACGTAAACGGCACCTATAAAGAATTGCTTGCCGGCAAAGCCGATTATACCGGCTTCGATCTCTCGCCAGGCCCCGGCGTCGATGTTGTACTGGATACCCCTTATCGCATTCCATTGGAGGATGCCTCGGCGGGCGCCGTCCTGTCAGGTCAGATGCTTGAGCATTGCGCGCATTTTTGGCTGCTGTTCGCCGAAATTGCCCGCATATTAAAGCCCGGCGGACTGGCGTTCATGATTGCGCCGTCAGCCGGTCCGATGCATCGCTATCCAGCCGATTGCTACCGCTTCTATCCCGACGCCTATCAGGCTCTGGCGGAATGGTCCGGCATGCGCCTCGTGCACTGCTGGCTCGACGAGCGCGGACCATGGTGCGATCTGACTGGCGTATTTCAGAAGGGTGGCGGCCTGAAGGCGGTTAGCGAGCCTCCGCACCCCGGGAAGCCTGCCTTATTCGAGGGATGGCACGTCGATCCGGCGGCGGAAGCGATGAAGGGCAATGTTCCCTATCTCGACGTGCTCGCCCGGCTGCATTCCCTGGTCCAACCGAAACTATACGCCGAAATAGGGGTCCGGAAGGGCAACAGCCTGAGGGTGTGCAGTTGCGAGATGATCGGCATCGACCCCGGCGCCGATTTGAAGCAGGACTTCGAGCGGCTCACCTTGTACCCCTGCTCAAGCGACGACTTTTTCTTCTTCCACGCAGCCAAGATCATTCACCGGCCCGTGGACCTCGCCTTCATCGACGGAATGCATCTGATCGAGTTCGTCTACCGGGATTTCATGAACATCGAGAGGTTCATGAGCCCTGAAGGCGTCATCGTCATCGACGACGTGCTGCCCAATCACCCAGTACAGGCGTCGCGGGTGCGGCAGTCGCGTGTGTGGTGCGGAGATGTCTGGCGCATCGTGCCGCTCCTGCGAAGCATGCGGCCGGATCTGAAGCTCACGATTCTCGACACCGCACCGTCGGGACTTCTTGTCATAAGCAGGCTCGATCCGGGTAACCGCAGCCTATGGGACAAGTACAATCCGGTAGTACGCACGCTCATGGAAAACGAACCGGAATTGCCGCAGTCCGTACTCAGCCGCGACATGGCGGTTGCCCCCGGGGAAGAGGCAATTCGCGCCGCGACTACGCGTTAAACCAAAACAAGCAAGGGCCCGATCGCACATGGATCTCAGTCTCCTGGTTTGCGCTTACAACATGCAGCGCGAACTGCCACGCACGGTCTTCACGCTGGGTCCGGACTATCAGCGCGGCATAGATGGCCTAGAATACGAGATCGTCGTGGTTGACAATGGGTCGCAGCCCCCCGTCCCGGCCGAAGAACTCCGCAGGCTTGCACCCAATGCGCGCGTGGTTCGTGTGAATCCGGCGGTGCCGTCTCCGGCGCGCGCCATCAACGAAGCGATGCGGACCGCCACAGGGCAGGTAGTGGCGCTCTTTATCGACGGCGCGCGCATGGCATCGCCCGGGCTCATCCGGGCCGCGCTCGACGCCTACAAAGCCGATCCCACGAAGGTGACGGGTTCGCTCGCCTTTCATCTCGGTCCCTGCGTGCAGATGCGCTCAGTGCAGGAGGGATACAATCAGGCGGTCGAGGACGAACTCCTCGCTTCGATACCTTGGCGCGAGGATGGCTATGCGCTGTTCTCCATCTCCGTGCTGGCCGGTTCGTCGCGCGAGGGCTGGTTCGGCACAATTGCCGAATTGAACGGCGTCTTCCTCGACAGGGGATTGTGGGGGCGCCTGGGTGGACTCGATGAGCGGTTCGCCGCTCCGGGCGGCGGCACCGTGAACCTCGATTTCTGGAAGCGTGCCGTAACCGCGTCCAACCATCAGCCGTGGATAATCCTTGGCGAGGGAACCTTTCATCAGGTTCATGGCGGTGCGGCGACCAACGGTAGCGATGCGGACCGGCAAGCCATGTTCGCAGAGTACGAGCGCATCCTGGGAAAGCCTTTCACGCCACCTGTTTACCGGCCGCGTCTGATCGGATCGCTCAGCGCTGAACTGGCCCAGCGGTTCAGCAGGGAGCCGGCCGCACCGCCGCGCCAGGCATGGTCGGTGCATGGCCGCGCGTTCAAGGTCAGTGTGCCTCCCGATCTGCTGAACAGCGTGCAGACAGGCGCGTTGCAGACGCGCTATAAGGGCCGGAGGCTGATCAAAGATCCCTTCGACTTGACTTCTCTACTTAAGGTTGCTCGAAACCTTAAAACCAAGAACGATTGTCGAAGTTGGAACCTTGGAAGGCGGCAGTGCGCTGTGGCTCCGGGACCAGTGCAGGGCGCTCGGGCTTAATTGCCGGATCCTCACCATGGACCTCAATCCGCCTGCCTTGGAGATCGAAGACGTTTCGTTCCTCGAAGGGGACGCGAGGCGGCCAGAAGAAACGTTCCCGCATGAGAGGATTTCGTCCGCTCCCCACCCTTGGCTTGTCATAGAAGACAGCGCGCACACCTACGCCAGCACGAGCGCCGTTCTCAATTATTTCCATCGCCTCGTGGAACCCGGCGACTATCTGGTTGTGGAGGACGGGATCGTGGCCGATCTGCACCCGGCCCACTACCTGCAGTACGAAGATGGCCCGAACCGCGCCGTCCGCGATCTGCTTCTAGCATGGCCGGACCATTACCGGATCGACACCGGCCTCTGCGATTTTTATGGCCACAATGTCACCTTTTGCCCCAATGCCTGGCTCGTTCGGGTTCCGGCGCCTGCATAGGACACCCGCGGTCCGGATCGGAAGACTGCTCCGCCAACGAGGCCGATCCAGGAGGTACAGACCCGAAGCGTACTTTCTTTCGCTGGCCAGCGCGCCGGTCACGCCGCGGCGTAGGCGCCCGCTCCCCATACATAGATGCTGGCGAACAGGAACAGCCAGACCGCATCCACGAAATGCCAGTACCAGGCGGCGGCGGTCAGGCCGAAATGCAGCTTGGGTGTCAGTTGCCCGGCAATGGCCTGAGCCAGGATCACCGCGAGGAAGATGCTGCCTACGATCACGTGGAAGCCGTGGAAGCCCGTGGCCATGAAGAAGGTTGCGCCGTAGACGTGCCCGGCGAAGGTGAAGCCCGCGTGCGAATATTCGTAGGCCTGACAGGCCGTGAAAGTGAGGCCGAGCACGATCGTGAGCGCCAGCCCGAGGATCAGGCTTTCGCGCCTGCCTTTCATCAGCGCGGTGTGCGCCCAGGTAACGGTAACGGCCGAGGTGAGAAGAATGAGTGTGTTGATGAAGGGAAGCCCCCACGGGTCGAAGGTGTGCCTGAATGCCGGGGCATCCGGCACTGGCGGCCACTTGCCGCCCAGGATTTGATCGCGGCCTACCGCGCCGATCTGCTGGCCATCGGGAAGCTGCGAAACGTCCGCGGGAAATAGCGAAATATGGAAGTACGCCCAGAACCACGCCAGGAAAAACATTACCTCCGAGGCGATGAACAGGAGCATGCCGTAGCGCATCGCAATCTGCAGCAGGGGCGTGTGCGTGCGCTTCACCACGGCCTCGACGACGATGTCGCGGAACCAGGCAAACATCGTCGCCAGAAGGCCCGCGGCTCCGGCAACGAATATCCAGGGACCGTGCAGGCCGAATACGCCGTCGGCGCTCTTCATCCACACGACCGCGCCGAAAAGCATGACAAACGCCGAGAGCGAGCCGGCGATGGGCCAGGGGCTAGGGTCCGGGAGATAATAGGTATCCTGCTTGGTGTCTGTCCTTACATCCATGCCGCTCTCCGCTAGCCTGGGTTTCGAATTGCTGCAGCCGGGCTATCCACGTGCGTTTTTGCGAATTTGTTCGCGCGATCCGATGCAGGCGCTGCGGCTTTGAAGAAGGTGTAGGAAAGCGTCATGTCGTGGACGGATTTGGCGCTTGCGTCGCCGAGCATCGCGGGATCGAGAAAAAAGGAGACCGGCATCTCAGCCGTTTCTCCGGGCTTGAGCGTTTGCGCGGTGAAGCAGAAGCATTGGATCTTGGTGAAATAGCCGCCCATGTAGCCAGGGCTGACGTTGAAGACCGCGGTGCCCGTCATGGTCTCGCCTGACCGGTTGGTGGCGCGGAAGAAGGCGAGCTTGCTTTCGCCCACGTGCAGCTGAAGTTCAGGCTGCTCCGGTTCGAAGCGCCAGGGCAGGCCGGGTGCGACATTGGCGTCGAAGCGCACGGTGACAATCTGCGGATAGATCTGGCCCGGTGCGCCGGTGGCGCGCTGGGGTGTGCCCTGGTAGCCGGTCGCGGCGCAGAACATGCGGTAGAGCGGCACGGCCGCGAACGATAGGCCGGCCATGAACGCCACGAACGCAACGAGCGCGGTAGCGAGGCGGCGGTTGCTTCTTGCTCCGGCAGAGGTCATGCGCGGCTCCCTTGCTCCTTCGCTCAGCGGATCTGCGGCGGCTGGGCATAGGTATGGAACGGAGGCGGCGAAGAGAGCGACCATTCGAGTGTGGTGGCGCCCGCTCCCCAGGGGTTTGCGCCCGCCGCCCGCCGGCGAAGGTACGCATCGGCGAGAACGGCCAGGAAGATCAGTACGCCCATTCCGCTGACATAAGCGCCGATGGACGATATAAAGTTCCAGCCCCAGAACGCATCCGGATAATCGGCATACCGCCTGGGCATGCCCGGCAGCTCCAAGGAAGTGCTGCGGGAAGAAGGTGAGGTTCACGCCTACGAAGGTGGTCCAGAAATGCAGCTTGCCTCCGAATTCGGATAGCGTGTAGCCGCTCATCTTGGGGAACCAGTAATAGAAGCCCGCGAAGATCGCGAACACGGCGCCCAGCGACAGCACGTAATGGAAATGCGCCACGACGTAGTAGGTTTGGTGCAACTCCCGGTCGATGGGCGCGTTGGCGAGCACAACGCCCGTCAGGCCGCCGACGGTGAACAGGAAAATGAAGCCAACCGCCCAGAGCATCGGCGTGCGCAGCTCGATCGAACCGCCCCACATGGTTGCGATCCATGAGAAGATCTTGATGCCGGTCGGCACCGCAATCACCATGGTGGCGAAGGCGAAATAGGCTTGCGTGTAGACGCTGATGCCGGTTGTGAACATGTGGTGCGCCCACACCGCGAAGCCGATCACGCCGATGGAAACCATCGCGTAGACCATGCCCAGATAGCCGAAGACCGGCTTCTTCGAGAAGGTGGCCACGACCTGGCTCACGATGCCGAAGCCCGGCAGGATCATGACGTAGACCTCGGGATGGCCGAAGAACCAGAACAGGTGCAGGAACAGGAGCGGATCGCCGCCGCCTGCCGGGTCGAAGAAGGTCGTGCCGAAATTGCGATCGGTGAGCAGCATGGTGATCGCGCCCGCGAGCACCGGCAGCGCCAGCAGCAACAGCGTTGCCGTCACCAGCATCGACCAGACGAAAAGCGGCATCTTGTGCAGCGTCATGCCCGGCGCGCGCATGTTGAGAATGGTGGTGATGAAGTTGATCGCGCCCAGGATCGAGGACGCGCCCGCGAGGTGGATCGAGAAAATCACGAAATCCATCGCCGGTCCCGGATGGCCCGCCGTGCTGAGCGGCGGGTAGAGCGTCCAGCCGCCGCCGAAACCTTTCGAGCCCGGCGCGCCATCCGCGAACAGCGACAGGATCAGAAGTGTGAACGACGCCGCAGGAGCCAGAACGAGATGTTGTTCATGCGCGGGAAGGCCATGTCCGGCGCGCCGATCATCAGCGGCACGAGCCAGTTGCCGAAGCCGCCGATGAGGGCCGGCATGACTACGAAGAAGATCATCACCAAGCCGTGCGTTGTCACCACGACGTTATATTGCTGGACGTTATCGAAGATCTGCAGGCCGGGATTTTGCAGCTCGGCGCGGATCAGGATCGACAGGGTGGCCCCGAACAGTCCGGCCAGGATGGCGAAGATCAAATAGAGGGTGCCGATGTCCTTGTGGTTCGTCGAGAACAGCCACCGGGCTACAAAACCCGGGCGGTGCTCATGCAATGGTGCCGTTGCGCTATATGCCATGGTGGCCTAGCCCCTTGTCTTCCTTTAGCGATTCCCTGTGGTGCCGGCTTTAGCGAGTTTGACGGGCGTTCCTTCGCCGGGTTCGCGCAGCGCTGCCTGTTTCTTCATGCCCGCGAGCCAATTTTCGTAGTCCTGCTCGCTGACGGCCTTGACGGCGATGGGCATGTAGGGGTGCCCCTGGCCGCATAATTCGGAGCATTCGCCGTAATAGGTGCCGGGCTCGCTGGCGATGAACCAGGTGCGGTTGACGCGGCCCGGTATGGCGTCGGCGCGGCTGCCTAGCGCGGGGACCATCCATTCGTGGACGACATCGGCACCGGTCACCAGCACCTGCACAACCTTGCCCGCGGGCACGACCATCTCGTTGTCGACGGAAAGCATCCGTATCTGGCCGGGCTTGAGATCGCTATCGGCCACTGGCTCGGAGTAGAAAGATACCTTCTGATCCGGATATTCGTAGGACCAGAGCCACTGCTGCCCCGTCGCTTTCACGACCACATCGGGCTTTGGAAATTCGTACTGGTAGAACAGGAGCTTGAAGGATGGAATCGCGATAATCACCAGGATCAGAATCGGGATGACCGTCCAGAGTGTCTCGATAACCGGGTGATGCGTCCGGGTGGAGGGCTCTGGGTTGACGCTCTCGCGGTAGCGGTAAAGTACCCAAGCCAGGAGACCAATCACCAGCAACAGCACGCCGGCCAGGAAGATGTGCATGAATACGTTGAAGCCGTCCATTGCCGCCATGACGGGAGATGCGGGCCGCTGGAACTGCATTTGCCAATCGCGCGGCGCGCCCTCGAAGGCTGAGGCCTTCCCCAGGAAGGCGAGCGTTGCCATGGCGGAGACGGGTAAAGCGGCGCACGTCCGGATGTTCATCTCAGGGCCTCCAGCGCGCGCCTGCTGAGCGGTTTTTGCCCGGCGTGCGCGGCTTGAATAGAGAAACCTCGTTCCAAAACAATGTGCTACAGCTCAAGCCGGCAGGCCAGCCAAGCGGTTCCGTCCAGGCAATTGGCCTCCGTTCTCTGGAAAACCCCGTGTGCGTCGAAAAGTTGCGCCATACATAAGTTGCAGGGTGCTTATTGGGCCTGCCTCAATCGCGGGCCGGCACTGGATGGCTTAAGCAGGTTCTGCCGATGAGTTCTCGAGGTGTGCAGGCCGCGGCCATTTCGCAAAAACTGATAAGTATACAGATGGTGTTTATACATAACAACACAACCAAATGTGCCGATGGTGCCAACATTAAAATACATATTTCTGACTACTGAATATTATTTACCTCAATCCAATTGCAATAACTGTGTTACTCGAAACTTTCGGTGCCTTATTTTGCACATATTGCATTGAAAAAGTCTATCAACACCATGTGAACCATAAATTGCTGTGCCTAAGCTCAACAGACTCTTCATAGCTCGAGCTTTATTGGAGAGATGTGCAGCAACGCAGGCGGAAAGGACCGATGATAGAGCTTCTTATGACTGTCTGCGTAATCGCACAGCCCGCCATCTGCCGGGATCAGCATATGCTGCTCGATTCCGATGTTACACCGGTGCAATGCATGATGAATGTGCAGCCCACTATCGCGCGGTGGGGAAGCGAACACCCGCAGTGGTTCGTGCAGCGCTGGAAGTGCCAGTACCCGAGAGAAGGCAACAAGGACATTTAGGCACGGCCGCGGCGATTGCCGGAAAGCGGCGCATCTTGTGGGAAGCTTCTAACTGGCGGCTGGAGAGTGGAGGCCTCGCCCGGAATCGAACCGGGGTGCGCGGATTTGCAGTCCGCTGCGTAACCACTCCGCCACGAGGCCTTGGGTAGTTTCGTAGCATGATCGGCGGCGTATGAAAAGCGGGTTGCTTAGTGCCGGGAAAACTCCAGGCCCAACTTAGCAGCCGCATGCCCGCATTTGCGAGCTTGCGGCCGGAAACAACGGGCCGTACCGGTCCTCACGGCGAGACGTTCGAGCGGAAAAGGCGGCAAAGGTGCCGGGATTGCGGCAGGCAGCCCCAGGCAGCTCGATCCGCTACCTAATCGCACATCAACGTCTTGGAACGAACGTGTTCATGAATTTTTGGTAAAAAGAAACTAATCCCGCAAACTAACAGTGCACGAATTGTCTGTAAAGCTAGCACAACTCCCGGCTGGGCATGGAGATTGTGCGTGCGGTTACTGTATTTCCCGTTCTGGATTCCAGCCAGCGCCACTGGGGCGGCGGCTAACGATAGCCTCCGGCCGGCCGATAGCACCAAATGCAAGGAACAGATCGCCCTCCAGCAAGCGAAGCGCACCGCGGCCATGGTGGTTGCGGCCTCCTGGCTGGCTGTGTTCTGCCTGTTCGGCTTCCGTGCAACCTTTGCGGTTCTCAAAGTTCCGATGGCGGCGGATATGCACTGGTCCGCCGCGCACATCTCGGCCGGCTATGCCCTGATGATGACGGTCTATGCCATTACGGCATTTTTCAGCGGACTGATCGTCGACCGCTGGGGAACCCGGCCGGCTTACTTCCTGGCCGCCATTTTCGGGTCTCTAGGGTTCTGGGCCACGTCGGTGGCCGATAGCCTTCCGGCCTACTATGCTGCTTACGGCATCCTGGGCGGTGTTGGCACCGGCATGCTGTGGGTTTCCTCCACCGTCTCGGTGCGCAAATGGTATGCCGGAGCGGACTACGCCAAGATGTGGGGCTTCGCCTTCATGGGCGGCCCAATAGCGCAAATCGTCCTGAGCCAGATTTCGAGGGCGGTAATTCCAGCCGAGGGCTGGCGTTTCGCTTGGCAGATGCTGGGCTGTATCGTTCTCGTTGCCATGCTTCTGGCCACGTGGCTCGCCCGTGGGAACCCGGAGGATTACGGTATCAAGCCGTTCGGCGCGATGCCGGGGTCCGCCAAAGATGAATATGTCTGGGGAATCCGCGAGGCCTTCTCGCATTATGCTATCTGGGGTGCGATCATCACCTTCTTGGGGAGCCTCATTGGTGAGTTTCTGGTGTGGTCGCAAGCCGTTAGCTTCTTTGTGCAGGATCTCGGGATGGATCTGGGCAAAGCTGTCGGCCTCTATTCAGTCATCGGCTTGGCTGGTATTTTCAGCATGCCGGTTATGGGCATTGCCGCCGACAGGATTGTGCAGGCCGCGGGTGACGAGGCCAAGGGCCGCAAGATATCGTTGGTGGCCGGCCCGCTCGTTGGCGCGCTTGCTTCCATCATGCTGTTGCAGACTGGTTCCTCAATGGCCTTCGGGCTGGCATCCTGCTTTTTGTTCGCGATCTATTGGGCGATGATCCCGGGCGGGGTCGTCGGTTATACGGGCGCCGTCTACGGCCGGAAATCCTTGGGAAAGATATGGGGTTTGGCGACCCTGATTTGCATGGGCATCGGACCTGGTGCAGGGGCCTTCCTCGGCGGCTATTTCTGCGATTTGACCGGAAGCTATCGCGCTTCCATCCTGTTTGCCCTGTGCTCGTTTCTGGTTTCCGCTGCCGCGGCTGCCAGCTTGCCCCCGTCCGCTTCGCATCGCTAACTTGCTTTTAGCTGGGCGGGACGGCGGTCAGCCTATGTCCTTGGACAGCTCGGCCTTCACGGCGGGCGGAACGATGGCGATATGGCTGTATTCCGGGTGCGCGATGGCTACGGCGATTTCGGCGCCGGGGGCGAAGAACTTTGCGGCTTGGCCGGGCGCGAACCGGAAGTGCAGGAACAGCACCGAGGAGACCTTGCCATCGGGTGTGGTGTATTCGAGATCATTCTCGATCTCGCCCTTGATCGTCTCGCCGCCGCAGCGCAGCTCCATCATGCGTTCGACACCGCCGAGGCGCGACAGAACTTGCCGGCGCCGGTCCTCGTTTTCGATTTCGAACATCACGGTGGCGGTCAGTTCGTTGCCCTTCGGCACCATCGGGTTATAGGCCGCAAGTTCGTCCGCAAGCTGGGGCTCGCCGCCCTTTTCGATGCGCAGCATCTCCTGCACCTGCAGCCACATCGTGTCGTAGTTCTCGAAATAGAAGGTGGCGTAGGGGCCGACGGCGACGCGGCGGTTGACCTTGATCGTGCGGACAGCGCGGCGCTTTTCGTCGCGGACGCGCTCGTAGGCTTCGAGCGGGAGAATATCGGCGGCGGCGAGTTCGTGCTTCATTTGGCGTCCCTTGCTATACCGTAACTCAGGGCGAAGATCTCGATGGGGTGATAGGGGCGAGCTTCCTTGAACTGCTCGCCGCCCGGCAGGCGCTCGATGCCCTGCACGATGTGGATAGCGCCGAGCGGGCATTCGGAGGCGACGAAGCCGGGCTTGCCTATTTCAGCGGCGGTTTCGAGGACTTCGGCGGCCTTGCGCGCGGCGGGTTTGCCGACTTTGAGGGCGATGTCGAAATATTCCTTCTTGACGCCCCAGGAGCCGCCATGGCCGGAGCAGCGCTCAATCACAGTAATGTCTTGCGCTCGCGGCAGGAGGCGCAGCATGTCGGCAGCCTTGGCGCCCATGTTTTGCGCGCGGGCGTGGCAGGCAAGGTGTAGGGCGACGGGGCCGGCAAGCGGGGTCAGACCGGGGGCAAGGCCTTGCTTCTTGGCAATATCGACCACGTATTCCGTAAGGTCGAAGGTGGCTTTGGCCAGTGCATCGACCGCCGGGCGCGTCTGGTCGTTCTGCGGCACAAGCAGCGGCCATTCCTGCTTCAGCATCAACGCGCAACTGGGGACGAGTGCCACGATGTCGTAGCCCTTGGCGATCCAATCCTGCATCGACAGCGCGACTTTGCGGGCGTTGCCGGCAACTTCGGCGATCTGGCCCTGTTCGAGCTGGGGCATGCCGCAGCAGCCGGGGTAGACGATTTCGGTTTCCACGCCGAGCTTGGCCAGCACACGGCGCGTAAGCCAGCCGAGATCGGGGTCGTTATAATTCATCGAGCAGGTGGCGTAGAGCACGGCCTTGCGCTTGCCATAGGCGGGGGCTTCGGCGTTGACCGCGACACTTTCCTTTTGCGCGCGGGCCACAAGCGTTTGCGAGGCGTAGCGCGGCAGTTCCGCGTCGCGATGCACGCCTGCGGCCTTCTCAAGTACGCCGCGCAAGGTGTGGTTGCCGGTAGCCCAGTTCGCCAGCGGGGCGACGAATTTGGCGGCTTCGCCGTTGCGGTCGGTCTTGGTGAGTTCGCGGTCGGCGAGGGAGATTTTGCCCTTCTTGGCCTCCACCGCGCGGTAGCGCAGCATCAAATGCGGGAAATCGAGGTTGAATGCGTGCGGCGGGACGTAGGGGCACTTCGTCAGGAAGCACATGTCGCACAGCGTGCAGGCGTCCACGACGCTCTTGAAATCGCTGGACTTTACGTCGTGCAGTTCGCCGGGCGAGGCGTCCGCCAGATCGAAAAGCCGCGGGAAGGAATCGCAGAGATTGAAGCAGCGGCGGCAGCCGTGGCAAATGTCGAAGATGCGGCGCAGTTCCGCGTCGAGCTTCTCTTCGTTGTAGAAATCGGGGCTTTGCCAATCCACCGGATGGCGGACGGGGGCTTCCAAGCTGCCTTCAGACATGAATTCCGCCGGAATACATAGGGATTAAAAGGTTGGGAGGCAGGGCGCTCGCAAAAGGGGGGGCGCGTTGCGGCCTGCCTCCCGTCTCGTTACGCCTTCTTGACTTCGTCCAGCGCGCGCTGGAAGCGGCCGGCGTGCGATTTCTCGGCCTTAGCCAGCGTCTCGAACCATTCGGCGATTTCCTCGAAGCCTTCTTCGCGCGCGGTGCGGGCCATCGAGGGATACATGTCGGTGTATTCGTGGGTTTCGCCGGCGATTGCCGCGGCGAGGTTGGCGGCCGTCGGGCCGATGGGAAGGCCCGTGGCGGGATCGCCAGCTTCCTCAAGATATTCGAGATGGCCGTGAGCGTGACCGGTCTCGCCTTCGGCGGTCGAGCGGAACACGACAGCGGTGTCGTTGTAGCCCTCTACGTCGGCCTTTTGTGCGAAATAGAGATAGCGACGGTTGGCCTGGCTTTCGCCGGCAAATGCGTCTTTCAGGTTCTGTTCGGTCTTAGTGCCTTTGAGCTTGGCCATGTAGTCGCCTCCTGAGAAAGTTGGATACAAATAGAGTGCGGCCCGTGCGCGAGGCTTGCCGCGCGAAGTCACTTTAGAATCGTTCTAAAAAATGTCAACAGAGGTTTTTGGCAATTGAGCAATTCCCGCTCCGGTTGCGGCGCGCAAAATTGGTAAGCCACGCTGAAGCAGGCCGTCTAACGCTACTTATGTGCGCATGCGGCTGCGTTCAAGGCGGCTTCTGTGCGGAAAGCAAGCACAAAGAAGCACGCCGCACTTGCGCGAAAGCGCGGAGCCGGCGATATATGTGCCGGGAGGTTGGCGCAGACGTGTCTCTCGCCAACCGGGTCAGGTCCGGAAGGAAGCAGCCCTAACGAACCGGATGCGGGTTGCTGTCCAACCTCTCACCGCCGCACCTTTTGCAATGCGCCTTGGGCGTCATTGCGACGGCGAGCAAAGCGCGGCCGGAAGCAATCCAGGGCCAATGCGGCAAGGCGGGCATGGATCGCCACGGCGGCGGAAGCCGCCTCGCGATGACGGGTGCGCAGTTACTCCCGAGCACGGTATGGCTTTTTGGCGCATGAGCAAGTCCAGCGATAAACAGGGGACGCCGCCGGATCAAGCGCCCGCGCCTTACGTCGTGCTGGCGCGCAAATACCGCCCCCAGAATTTCGACGATCTCATCGGCCAGGACATCATGGTCCGGACGCTCAGGAACGCGTTCGAGATGGACCGGATCGCGCAGGCCTACATGCTGACCGGCGTGCGCGGCGTGGGCAAGACCACGACGGCGCGCATTCTGGCGCGCGCGCTGAATTACGAGCGGCCCGGCATCGCGGACAGACCCACGCTCGATATCCAGGAGCTCGGCGTGCATTGCCAGGCGATCATGGAAAGCCGCCATGTCGATGTGTTGGAAATGGACGCAGCCTCCAACACCGGTATCGACGATATCCGCGAAATCATCGAGGCGATCCGCTACAAGCCGGCCTCGGCGCGCTACCGCGTCTTCATCGTGGACGAGGTGCACATGCTGTCGAAGGCGGCCTTCAACGGGCTGCTCAAGACGCTGGAAGAGCCGCCGCCGCATGCGAAGTTCATCTTCGCCACGACCGAAATCCGCAAAGTGCCGGTGACGATCCTATCGCGCTGCCAGCGTTTCGATTTGCGGCGGGTGGATGCGAGTTTGCTTGAGAAGCATTTCGCGGGAATTCTTGAGAAGGAAGGGCATAGCGCGGACGAGGGCGCGCTGGCGCTGATTGCGCGCGCGGCCGAAGGCTCGGTGCGCGATGGGCTGTCCCTGCTCGATCAGGCGCTGACGCTCGGCCAGGGCCGTTTGAACCCGGCTGGCGTGCTCGAAATGCTCGGGCTATCGGGGCGGGGCGCGATCTTCGAACTGCTCGGACGCATCTTCGGGGGCGATGCGACTGGGGCGCTTGCCTCGCTCAACGCGCTGCACGACAAGGGCGGCGATCCGCTGATGATCCTCACCGATACCGCCGACGCCGTTCATGCGCTGAGCCGCCTGAAAGCCGTGCCCGGCATCTACCCGCCCGATTTTTCGTCCGCGGATAAGGCGCGCGCCGATGAGCTTTCCGCGGTGATCCCGGTTCCGAGGTTTGCGATTGCGTGGCAGATGCTGCTCAAGGGGCTCGACGAGGCGGCCCGCGCGCCCAGGCCGTTCGCCGCCGCGGAGATGCTTGTGATCCGCATGTGCTATACGGCGCAGCTACCAACGCCTGCCGATGTCATCGGCGAACTGACGGGCAAGCCTGCCGCGCGGGTTGAACGGAAGGCGGAGGCGCGCCCGGGTGCTGAGGCTGCCGCCGCCGCGCCGCAGGCAACCGCTGTGGCGAAGGCCGGTCCGCCGCAATTCGCCTCCTTCGAGCAGGTGGTGGACCATGCCGCCAGCATCCGCGACATCAAGCTCAAGCTCGCCCTCGAAGAGCAAGTGGAACTGGTGAAGTTCGGCCCCGGCTTTATCGAGCTGCATGCGCTGCAAGGTGCGCCGCAGAATTTGGCGACCGAGTTGTCGAAAAAGATGCAGGCCTGGACCGGGCAGCGCTGGATCGTGTCGCTGGCGGAGGAGCGCGGTCTTGAGCCGCTGGGCGCGCGCCGCCGTGCCGAGAGCGCCCAGGCTGTGGAAGACATCCGCAAGCATCCCGTCGTCAGAAGCGTGATGCACCATTTCCCCGATGCAGAAATCAAAGGCGTGCGCAAGCTGGATTAGCCTGCCTTAAGAGGAGAGTTTCGTGAATATCATGGACATGATGAAGCAGGCCCAGCAGTTGCAGGCCAAGGTGGCGGAACTCCAGGCAGAACTGGAGACCACCCAGGTCGAAGGCATATCGGGCGGCGGGCTCGTCAAGGTGACGTTGAACGGGAAGGGCGCCATGGCGCGCATGTCCATCGATGCGAGCCTGATGAAGCCCGGCGACGCGGAGATTTTGGAGGATCTGATCGTCGCGGCGCATCACGATGCGAAGCAAAAGGTGGAGCAGGCGATGGCCGGGAAGATGAAGGAACTCTCGGGCGGCTTGCCGCTGCCTCCGGGGCTGAAGCTGTTTTAGTAACCGCGCGCTTATCCAAGTACTTCTTACCAATTTTGTGCGCATCGGCTTCGAAGCGGTGGCCTGTCCCGGCGGACCATAGGCGCAGGTTGCGCCCTGGCCGAAGCTTACAACCCCTCACCCCAACCCTCTCCCTATGGGAGAGGGAGTCCCGCCGCAGCCGTTGTTAGGGCGTCCCCTCTCCCTGAGGGAGAGGGACAGGGTGAGGGGTTGTAAGCTTCGGCCAGGCAAAACCATCCATTCGAATGCCCTTATTTTAGCGCCTATGCCCGGCGGACCCCTTCGAAGTTGCCGCTGCGGCTGGATTTGGTGGCAGAGTTGCGGCGCCCGTGCCATAAAGCTTTCACAATTGAGCCCGTGAGTTGCTTTATCTAGCCAACTAAGTTTAGGGAACGGCATTTACCCGCGCTTCATCCTTGCACGCCAAGATGTGGATGAGAGCGCTTGCGCTTGCATGCGTAACGAATTCTGTGAACCTTTGTAGCCCGCAACGCGACTATATCTTCGGAAGGAACAGATGGCGGAGGAGCTTTCCGATCTGGAGGTTGTTAAACGGATTGCTAATGGGGACAAGCGTGCACTCGAAACGCTTTATTCCCGGCATAGCAGCAGGACGTTCAAGTTTCTCTTCAGACTCACGGCGGACAGAACCGCCGCGGAAGATCTTGCGCACGATGTTTTCCTGGAGGTCTGGAAGGGGGCTAACCGCTTCGAGGCCCGGTCGTCGGTGACGACCTGGATTTTGTCGATTGCAAGGTACAAGGCTTTGGATGCCAGGCGCAAACGGAGAACCTTTACCGAGCACGACCTGCCAGGGCGCGCCGATCCGACACCAGAAAAGTCAGCGATGGAGTCGAGTACGGGAAACTACATGCGGGAATGCCTGGCGAAACTTTCGGAGGAGCACCGGGAAATAGTCGACCTCGTTTACTATCACGAAATGAGCGTGAAAGAGGCGGGTGAAATTCTTGGCATCCCTGAAGCCACGGTCAAGACGCGCATGTTTTACGCCCGGAAGAACCTGAAAGAGATGCTTCTAGCGGCCGGAGATCAGAACGATGCCTTCAGCTACGGACAATAATGGCGAAACGGAAGAGGCGCAGATGCTCGCGCCTTGGTACGTTGCCGGAAAGCTCGAAGATGCCGAGACGCGTTTCGTCGAGGAACTTGCCTATAGAGACAAGGAATTCGCGAAACTGATCCAGGAGGCGAAGCAGGAAGCGGAAGCAATCGCATCGCTCAACGAAGCTGCCGGCGAGCCGTCTTCGGCGCTATGGGCGCGCATCGAGAAGTCGGTGGAGCAGGATAGGAAGCAGCCAGTCCGTCAATGGCTCGCACAGCGAACCGGCGGATTGGTGGATGCCGTTTCAGGCTTTTTCGCGGGGCTTTCGACGCCGCAATGGCAGGCCGTGGCCGCGGTGGCGATAGCGATTTGCGTCGTGGAGGCCGGCACCATCGGCTACCTGGCAGGCGGCGGAGCGCCTCAGAAGTTCCATGTGGCGTCCGGTCCGAAAGCGGAGGTCAGTCCAAAGCGGTCTGCCTTCATCGTATCGTTCCGCGATACTGCTACTATCGCCGAGATCAGCAAAGCGCTCGACGAGGCCGGTACAACGGTAGTTGAAGGGCCGAACGCAGATATGGTCTACCGGCTCGGCTTGCGCAGTGATAGTGTCGAGGCGAAAGATCGCGCTTATGCAAAGCTGCAGGCGTCTGGCTTGGCTAAGCTTATCTTGCCTGAGAAATGATCTTCTCCATGATGGAGGCTCGTTTTCCTATGGCGTTAAGACCGCTATACGGATGGATCGCAGTGGCGCTCGGCGCGCTACTTGCCGGTTCCAGACCGGGAATTGCACAAGCGGCGCCCGTTCCGGAATTCAAGCAGTTGGCTGTCCAGGCTTTCGTGGAGCCCGCGGCCTTCCGAACCCCCGGCCCAGCAATCGGCCGCTTCCGGATCACGCCGCGCGGTTCCAGAGTGCGGCCAAGGGGGCCTTCCAGGCAATTGCTGAACCGGCACCCGAAAGGAGGCCGGCGCACGGGCACAAATGGGCTGGCTGGTGGCGGGGCAACAGGTGCGGCTAACGTAACCGGGACAGGAACTGGCTCGCGCCAACCGGCCGGTGGCGGGACTACGGGGCTTGCCGGCGTGAACGGGACGGGAAGAGACCCTGTTCCTTTTCCACGCCATCCGCCTGAGGGCGGCCTGGGCCTGATCATAGTTCCCGTAATACCCATCGCTGGCGGCACATTCGCTATCCTGGGGTCCGGGGGGAGCCTCGGCCGCCTATCGCTCCATACTACTCAGATACTCCGGGGCAAGATCCAGCCCGGACCGCCGCCGCTCTTCTCGACAACAAGCGGCACCGGCCAAGGGAACTTTTGGCCGAGGTTGGCCAAGATGCCTCCGAAAGCGTCAAGCAGGACTTGGCCCGCGATTACCAAGCCGAAATTGCGGAAGTTGGCTTCTCCGATGTGACGGGCGTGCGGATTTGGCACTTTACGCTGGGGCCCGGCAGGGATCTGCGCCAAACGCTTACCGCGCTGCTGCAGGACAGGCGGGTCATGAGCGTACAGCCCAACTATATCTACACGCCGGTTCAGGGGCCGCCCCAAGCGGGGGAGCAGCCGGCTTTCCCAGCAGGATGGCGCGGAAGCAGCGCCACCGGCCGGGAAGCAGCCGCCAACCGGGGCAGGCGTCAAGCTTGCCGTTATCGATACGTGCGTCGAGGCCGGTCACGACGAGATCAAGGGGTCTGTCGCCTCCTCGTTCAGCGCGCTTCGGCAAGAAGCCAGCGGTTGCAATCCGGAAGACCACGGGACAGCGGTAGCGAGCCTCATTGCCGGTCATGGCAAGCTTCGGGGCACGGCGGAAGGTGCCGCGCTTTTGTCCGCGCAGGCCTTCACATTTTCCACGGAAGACAACGAAGTCAACGCGACCACCCGCGAGATTTGGCTCTCCCTGGTCTGGGCCGCCAAGACTGGCGCCCAGGTGATGAATTTGAGCTTTGCCGGCCTAGCCGATCCGGAAATCGAGCGGGCAGTGGCGGCGGCCTATCGCAAGGGCATCATTCTTGTCGCGGCGGCCGGAAATGCGGGGCCGTCGTCGCCGCCGCTTTATCCCGCGGCTTATCCCGAGGTGATCGCGGTTACGGCTTCGGATGGGAGGCGCGGGATTTACAGCGCCGCCAACCGGGGGAAGTACATTTCCGTGTCCGCGCGCGGGGTGGATGTGCTTGCGGCCCACGTCAAGAATACTTACGGCATGGAATCGGGAACCTCCTTCGCTGCTGCCGAAGTGAGCGGTATTGTCGCTTCCATCCTTGAAAAGCGGCCGAATGCGGGACCGGATGAAATCCGCTCTGCGCTGCAGAAAACCGCCGCCGCCGTTCCCGGCGCTGACAAGGAAGAGGCCGGTTTCGGCGAGGTCGATCAGCAGGCCGCCGTCGCTTTTGCCGAGACCTCGCTGCAGTAGCGGCGGAAACCGCATGAGCCGCGAGCGCGCCCGCGCCGGGAGCGCTCGAATGGGCGGTTTTGCCCCTGAACTGAGGGCTGCAACCCCTCACCCCAGTCCCTCTCCCTATGGGAGAGGGAGTCCGCTCGCAGCCGTTGTGAGGGCGTCCCCTCTCCCAGAGGGAGAGGGACAGGGTGAGGGGTTACTGCCCTTCGTTCATGGCAGAACCTGCCGCTATGTCAGCGCGCATGCGCCTTCGCGGGGCTGGCGGAGTCTCCAGCGGAGACATCGGGCTAATCATTTTTTTCCGCAGCCCGTGAACCTTCGCAGACCTGTTCGCGACAAACAGAAGAAGCTACGGGCACAGCCGCTGGGCACCGGGCCGTTGCGGAAACGGAAATACAGAATCCCTACCCCCAAGGGAGCGAAGGCTCGCGATTCCCAACATCGCGGGCCTTTTGCCGTGGGCGCGCGCACGGGATGGCAGCTGCGGAACTGTTCACCCGTAAGAGCTTGACTCCGCTGCCGCGCCGAAGGCAAAAGTGTCGCGATTGTGGCGGCCGGCCTATGGCGGCGATGGCGTCTACCTGCGCTTCCACGAAGTTCAGCTTGCGCCGGTAGTCGATGAATATCTTGGCTGCCATACGTCCCTCAATATGAGGGCAACCCTAGCGCAAGCCTGGGCGGAAGGCTACGGCGTAAGTAGTTTCTCCGTAGGGGACCGTACGCCGGCAATTCGCGCCTACAAAGATTAATGCGGGCGTGGTTAACGCGAATCCGCGAGTTCCCCAAAGCCCGTATTCTGGCAAAAATTCCCTGTTTCAGGCCGTTTTTTGGATTCCAAAACTACGGTTAAATATAACCTCAGGTTGAGTGTTAACCAGTCCGCCGGCCCCCTTGACAGCACGGCGCATCGCAAAAACACTAGCAACATCAGTGCGTTACACCTTAACGGTTCCTCAAGGCGAAAGCGCTTAACTGTTTCAAAATCGAAAGACGCTCCCCGCGGCCCCCAAAAAGGGCCAGGGGGACATTTCAAGAGGTTAACATGCCGTTAATTCGAGCCTTTAGGCAGGGAAGTTCCGGCCCGCTAGCCGGCGGCCTTCACGTCCAGCAGTTCGATGTCGAACATCAGCGTGGCGTTCGGCGGGATCGACGGCGGCGAGCCCTTCGAGCCGTAGCCCAGATCCGGCGGGATGACGAGCGTGCGTTTGCCGCCCTTCTTCATGGTCGCGAGGCCGCGCTCCCAGCCCTCGATCACACCGTGCGTGCCGAGCGTGAAGGAGAACGGTCTCTTGCGGTCGTAGGAGCTGTCGAACTTGGCGCCCTTGGTGCCGTTCTCGTAGAGCCAGCCGGTGTAGTTCACGACGCAGATTTGGCCGGGCCTCGGGCTGATGCCGGAGCCCACCTTCGCGTCGGTGATCTGGACCTCTGGCGGGGCCGCCACCTGCTCGGTGCTTGAGCCGGTAAGGCTTCCGCCGCATCCCGCCAGTATGGCGGCGGCGGCAGCGAGCGCTACTGCGGTGCGGACACCGGGAAGAGCCAAGACACGCAAGGTTGATTCTCCCTGATTGTTCGTGTGGTTCGCCTGTCGATTAGCGCAAGTGCTGGCGGCGCTCAAAGGCTTTTTTGAGGCACGGGAGCAGGCCCGCATGCTTCGCGCCAGAGAAGGGGCGCCGGTGGGAAGGCCAAGCGGGATGACGCCACGCTTGGCGGCTGTAACGAAAGGTTTAGCACTCCTACAGCATTAAGCTGAAATTTCTGCCCCGGCAAACAGTCGATTCTTAAGGTACCCATGGAATAATCGCCACCGGCTGAAAGAAAAAGCGGGATACGCTGGCACCACAGCTAGATACCGGACTCTTTTTACTTTACCTGATCGCGTTTACTTGGACTTATGTATGTACAGTACCCGGACGAGGCCAATAATCGATCCCTGCAGGATTTCCCCGGTTACGCGGCTTTCCGGCATTCCGGTGGCGTTTGCGCGGGCGGTACGGCCATGAGCTTCGTGCTTCGCAACGACGCCATGTCTTGGGGACGCGCCGTTCAGTTCCCCCAACATGTTGCATCGCCTCGCTTCAGAGACGAACTCAAGCCGCTGCTTCTGGAAGGGCGGACACAAACCGTGCTGCCGGTCGGGCTGCAGCGGTCTTATGGCGACAGCGTATTGAACACCAAGGGGCGGCTCATATCCCTGGCCGGAATAGACCGCTTTCTCGCCCTCGATCTGGCGGCAGGCACGCTCCGGGCCGAGGCCGGCACGACCTTGGGGGAGATCATGCGGCGCGTTGTTCCGCTTGGCTTTTTCCTGCCGGTCACGCCAGGCACGCGCTTTGTCACCCTGGGCGGCGCCATCGCCAACGACGTTCACGGCAAAAATCATCACCGGGCGGGCACGTTCGGCCGCCACGTCAACGCTTTCAAGCTCGTCCGCCCCGATGGCGAAGCGGCCGTGACCCCATCGGAGGACGGCAACGGCCTGTTCGAGGCAACCGTTGGCGGCATCGGCCTCACCGGCCTGATCGAATGGGCCGAAATCCGGCTACAGCCCATCCGGAGCGCCTACCTCGATGTGGACATCGTCCCGTATGGCGGCCTGGATGAGTTCTGGGACATCGCGGAATCCTCAACGGTCAGCCACGAACACACCGTGGCCTGGATCGACTGCACCGCACAAGGCCGCAGCGCCGGGCGCGGAATCTTCTCGCGCGGCAATTGGAGCGCTGAAGGCGGCCTTGCGGCCCATGACGCGCGGCAGCGGCTCAGTGTACCGCCTGCCGTGCCCAGCGGTCTTCTCAACCGTCTGACCGTACGGGCCTTCAACGAAGTCTACTACGCCGCAAATAAGTGGAAGGCGGGGACGCACCGCCAGCATTACAGCCAATTCTTCCACCCCCTCGACAGTATCGCCAATTGGAACCGGCTTTACGGACGAAAGGGCTTCTGGCAATACCAGTGCATCGTACCGCGAGCCACGATGAAAGACGCCATCCCGGCCCTGCTGGCTGAAATTGCCGCCAGCGGGCAGGGCTCCTTCCTCGCGGTTCTCAAGACCTGCGGCCCGCTGAAATCTCCCGGAATGCTGTCCTTTCCGATGGAAGGAGCAACGCTGGCGCTCGACTTCCCCAACAACAGCACACGCACGCTTGAGCTTTTCTCAAAGCTCGACGCCATCGTGCGGCAAGCCAAAGGCAGGCTTTACGCCGCCAAGGACGGAAGAATACCGAAGGACGTGTGGGAAGCGGGTTATCCGGAACTACACCGGTTCATGGCCTATGCCGATCCGCGGTTCGCCTCGGATTTCTGGAGGCGGGTTGCTCCATGAGGTACAGCGGGAAACGGGACAAGCCAAGCGTTGTTATTCTGGGCGCCCTGTCTGCGATTGCGGAGGCGGCGGCGCGCATCTGGGCGGAGCAAGGCGCACATCTGCTGCTTGTGGGGCGGGACGCCGCAAGACTGGATGCGGTTGCCGCCGATTTGCGCTTGCGCGGTGCCGTGGCGGATACCGTTGCGCTCGATCTTGCCGGGGCTGAATCCGCCAAGACATTTGGCGAAATGGTGCAGAAGCTCGGTGGCGCCGATACGGTGCTGCTCGCCTACGGCCTTCTCGGCGACCAGAAGAAGGCCGAGTGCGAAGCGGAAGAAGCGCAGCGGATTCTCGCCACCGATTTCACAAGCGCTGCGGCCTGGTGCCTGGAAGCGGCGAATGTGCTGGAAAAACAGGGCCATGGGACGCTGATTGTCATCGGCTCGGTGGCGGGCGACCGCGGCCGCGCCTCGAATTACATCTATGGAGCAGCGAAAAGCGGTCTGGCGGTGCTTGTGCAAGGCATCGCGCATCGCCTTGCCAAATGCGGGGCGGCCGCCGTTGTGGTCAAGCCGGGCTTTGTCGATACGCCGATGACGGCGCGGATTGCGAACAAGGGCGTATTATGGGCGAAGCCTGAGGAAATCGGCAGAAGCATCGTGCAGGCCGCCAATCGCAAATCGCCACCCCCGGTTGTTTATGCTCCGGGCTTTTGGCGCTGGATCATGACCGCGATCCGGCTTACGCCCGCCGCAATTTTTCATCGAACCGGGCTTTGACCATGACCGGAAATGCCGCTTCCTGGAGCGGCGATAACAAAAACGCATATTTGAGGGATTGCAGCGGCGATGCCGGCCGGACGCCTGACAAATTTCAAGAAAGCGCACCGCTATTCCTGGCAGCGGCGCTTGCTGCTTCCTATGGGGTCCTGTTTGTCTTCGCCCTCTTTTTCCAGAGGCCGGTCTACATCGTACAGTTCATTTCCTTCGGCCTCGATTACCACGATTTTTACCAGGCCACCGAAGACGTGATTTCTGGCGTAAATCCCTACGAACGGTCCCGCTTCGTGACGCCTCCTCTTTCGGCGCTGCTGAATATGCCGCTCAGCTTCATGCCGGAAGGTGCGGCGGCGAGGTTGTTCTTTATAGTCAACGCCTCCGCCGTATTCGGCTCCGTCTACATCCTATCCAACGCGTATGGCTTATCTTCAGCGCAGCGCACGCCGTTTTATTTAATAACGCTGCTTTCCGCTCCGGCATTGATGCTCATCGAGCGCGGGAATATCGACGGCATTGTCCTTTTGTTGCTATCGCTTAGCATCCTGGCACTTGAGCGCGAGACAATTTCCGGCGCATTGCTTGGGGTGGCCGTAGCGCTGAAGGCTTACCCCGCGATATTGTTTGCGCCCCTTCTTTTGTCGAAGCGGTGGCGGCTCGCCGGTGCCGCTCTCGCCGTTACTGTATTGCCGCTTATCCTTCGATGGGATCTCGCCCAATCGTTTATCGGAAATCAGCTCATTCGCGGCGCCGCTTGCCGGTTGGACGAAAACTTGAGCGTTTTCGGGATATTCTGTGCCCTTAGCCGATTCGTCCCGGCAATCGCTCCGTTTCAGGGCGCGTTGTACGGTATTGCTATTTTGGCGGTGCTGGCCATAGGGGTCGCCTGCGACCGCAAAACGGAAGCATCCCATGCGCTGACAGGCGATGCGCGGCAGGTGAGGCTTATCAGTTACCTGGTCTTCGCGGTGAATGTCCCGACGCTGGTGTACCTCTATTCCGGTGTGACCGTAATATTGACGCTGATGCATACTTTGCATAAACCGGCCGCGCTCGGGGCCGTATCTCTGCGGCTGCTCGTATGGGGAAGCTTCCTGGTGTTCTTTCCGGCGCGCGCGTTCGACCTGACCTTGAGCGGCGTGCCGTTCGCATATGCGATCAACCTGTTGCCGCCGGTGGGAAGCGGCCTGCTCCTGGCTTACTTCATCGCACTGCGCATAGAAGCGAACAGATTAAGTCCGCCGGCTGTCGCATCTTGCCAGACGCGGGACGAGACGGCCTCGCGGCCGCCCCTCCTACAAATCGCAGGGGCAGAAGCATTCGCAATCGTGCCTGTGATGCCGGTGCCGGTAGTGGTGATGCCTGTGCCGCCTGTAATGATAAGTCCTGGCGGGCTGAGCCTCGCCCGCGCTTGCGGCGGCAGGCACAGTCCCCGCGCAAGCTTGCTTTCCGGTGGCTCCAGGCTGCAACTCGTTCTTCAACGCATACTGCGTCCCTGGCGCGAGCTTCAGCTCCGCCCAGGTGAACTGCAATTTGAGGCCCTCGGGAAAGTTGCCCTTGCAGGTATCGGCCTTTGTGCGCCGCAGCTCGATCTCCGTCTTCCCGCCGCTGGCAGTGCTGCTCACCGCGAAGTCCGCCTTCGCCGTGCACCCGCCGGTCTCGACGGTCACCGAAATGCCGCCCGGCCCGGTCTCGCAGGAAACAATCCGTTCAAGCTCCTGCTCCGCCGCCGCAAGTCCTGCGGTAGCAAGCACCAGAGCGGACGCAAAAGCGATTGGCTTCAGATATGTACGCATCACAGTTGCCCCAAGCTGAAAGCGGCCCCTTTTCTGGAAGGTTCCGCCCCACCGGAACCCCTTGAATCATAGCGCCATAGCACATGCCATGAGAACCCACGAAGTAGTTTCTGCTCGATAAATGTTCTTTTTTCGTAAACAGGTGAGACTATATTGCAGCCAGCGCCGGGCCGGGACCATTGTGGATAAGCGAATGCGCTGCCTTATCCCTTAGGCGAATACCCTTCCGGGACACTGGCCGGACCGGCTGACCGGCAAACCGGAACATCCGCGGACAACTGGCAGCCCCGCTTCCAATATGGAAACTTTGGCGTTCCACCTGCAGCTCTGCACCGCCGCAGATCGGCAAGCCGGTTTCCACTTCGGAAATCAAAGTATATCCAATAGCGTTTTATATATACATATTGCATGGAGCAAATATATGCTTGCTGGATCTTGCTCGTTGCTGTAATCTTGCGCTATTCTATAGGTGTGTCCTTAGTTTCTTCGCGCTGAAGCAGCGAACCCTCCGGTAGCAATATTCGGGGGTGCAAAGGCTTATTCGGCGGAAGCCAGGTAACCCGCAAGAATAACGGCGTTAACGGGGGAGGAAAATGCCAGCATCCCAGCAAAAATCCGACGAAATCGAGCACCGCTTCGGCGTTGACCGCCGGGAGTTCATGACGTTTTGCACCGGCATCGCCGCGACCTTGGGCTTCGCGAGTAGCGCGGGCGCCCAACAGGTCGCCGAAGCCATCACCGCAAAGGCCCGGCCCTCGGTCATCTGGCTGCACCATCAGGAATGCACCGGCTGCACGGAATCCATGTTGCGCGCCGAGCATCCCACGCTCGAAAAGCTGATCCTCGACATCATCTCGCTCGACTACCACGAGACGCTCTTCGCCGCCGCCGGCCACCAGGTCGAAGCCGCCCGCAAGGCCGCGATGGAGAAGAACAAGGGCAAGTATTTGCTCGTAGTCGAAGGCGCCATTCCTATGAAGGACGGCGGCATATACTGCAAGATCGGTGGCCAGACTTCGCTTGAACTGACCCGCGAAGCAGCAGCCGGCGCCGCGGCGATCATCGCGCTGGGTTCCTGCTCCTCCTGGGGTGGTATGCCCTCGACCCCGCCGAACCCAACCGGATCCGTGGGCGTCGCCGAAGCGCTTGGCCGCAACGACATCGTCACCATCCCGGGCTGCCCGTCGAATCCCTATAACTTCCTGGCTTGCGTGGTCCACTTCCTGACCTTCGGCAAGCTTCCGCCGGTCGATAAGCTCGGCCGCCCGCTCTTCGCCTACAGCCGCCTCATCCACGAAAACTGCGAGCGCCGCGCCCACTTCGACGCCGGCCGCTTCGCGCTCGAATTCGGCGACGAAAACCACCGCAAGGGCTTCTGCCTCTACAAGCTCGGCTGCAAGGGCCCCGAGACCTACGCCAACTGCTCCATCGTGCAGTTCGGCGACGTGGGCATGCAGTCCTGGCCGGTCGGCATGGGCCATCCGTGCATCGGCTGCAGCGAGAAGGGCATCGGCTTTGCGAAGCCCATCCACGCGCTCGCCGACCTCAAGAACCAGCGCCCGCCCGTCGGCTACGCGCGCGTCAACGAGGAGCAGGGCATTGGCCTCAATACCGCCGGTGTTGCTGTCGTTTCCGCAGTCGTGGGTGCCGCTGCCGGAGCCGGCGCGATGCTCACCAAGAAGCTCAGTTCGCTTGAAAGCGGTATTGGCAGCAAGGGGCACGGCGAAGGCCGTCAGGAGTAACGCTCATGACAGTCAACCGCCGCGATTTTCTGCGCAAAGGGTTGGGTAGTGCCGCGGCTGCGGCAGCCTGCGCAACCATAGGCGCGCCCCCCGCCGAGGCGCGGGGCAACAAGCTGGTGCCGGAGAAAGCCATCGGCCTTCTCTACAATTCGACGCTTTGCATCGGTTGCAAAGCGTGCATGTCGGCCTGCAAAACCACCAACGAACTGCCGCTGGACGACAATACCGGCACAGGGCTCTGGGATACGCCGTTCGAACTGTCCGGCAAGACCTACACCGTTATCAAAGTCTACCAGGATGGCACTTCCTTGAACAAGGATCAGGTCAAGGACGGCTTCGCCCATATCAAGCGGCAATGCCTGCATTGTATCGATCCATCCTGCGTCTCGGTCTGCCCTGTGAAGGCCATGACCAAGGATGCCGAAACCGGGCTTGTCTCCTATAATGCGGACGCCTGCATCGGCTGCCGCTACTGCGTCGCGGCGTGCCCTTTCCACGTGCCGCAATTCCAGTACGACACGCCCTTCCCGCGTATCGCCAAATGCCAGTTCTGCAAAGAACAGCTGGCCAAGGGCGACATTCCGGCTTGCGCCAAGGTATGTCCGACGGGCGCTACGCTCTTCGGCAGCTACAAGGCTTTGAGCAAGGAGATCGACCGGCGCAAGTCCATGAAGCCCGGCGAGCCGAACGTGTTCCCGCGCCGCACCGTGGACTCGGGCGACACGCATGAACGCGCAGCGGCGCATTACACAGAGCAGGTTTACGGCGAAAAGGCGCTGGGCGGTACGCAAGTGCGCTACCTGTCCGGCGTGCCCTTCGAGAAGTTCGACCTTCCGGTGGGCCTGCCCGAGCGCTCCTATGCCTCGGTATCCGAGACTTTGCAGGAAACGCTATACGCCGGCCTGACTTTCCCCGCCGCAGCGCTCTCCGGCCTTGTGCTGGCAGCGTATTTCGGCACGAAAGCGCTGCACGATCACGACGATGAGGAGGCCTAAAATGACAGACATCCCCATCAGGCCAAGTATCCGCAGGCGGCACGAAGCCATCGGCGGCAGACTGGTAAGCCGGCTGACCATCGCGCTTGCAGTGCTCATCGGCATCGCCCTCTTCTTCCTCGCCCAGCGCTTCATATACGGCCTGGGCGCGGTCTCGAACATCAACAACGGCTACCCCTGGGGCATCTGGGTGGTCTGGGACGTGGTCATCGCCACCGGCTTTGCCTGCGGCGGCTACGCCATGGCGCTCCTGGTCTACATCCTGAACCGCGGCGAGTTTCATCCGATGATCCGCTCGGCGCTGACCGCCTCGGTATTCGGCTACTCGCTGGGCGGCCTTTCGGTGCTGATCGACCTCGGACGCTACTGGAACTTCTGGCATATCCTGTCGCCGTCCTACTTCAATACCGGCTCGGTGATGTTCGAAGTCGCGGCCTGTATCACGCTCTACATCCTCGTGCTGTGGATCGAGTGGTTCCCGACTTTCCTTGAATGGCTCGGTACGCGCGGTGTTCAGAAGGCGTTCGAGCGGATGCTGTTCGTCTTCATCGGCCTTGGCGTCCTCTTACCCAGCATGCACCAAAGCTCGCTCGGCTCGCTCCTGATCGCGATGGGCTATCAGGTCCATCCGCTCTGGCAGACGCCGCTCCTGCCGCTTCTGTTCCTCATGACGGCCCTTTGCATGGGCTACGCGGTCGTCATCCTTGAGGCGACGCTGGCGGCCGTGGGCTTTGCCCGCGACGTGCGCGAGGAACTGCCCCTTCTCACGAAAATGGGCAACATCGTCGCGGCGGTGATGCTGATGTTCATGGTTCTGCGCTTCGGCGACATCTTCGACCGTGGCGAGTTCCACCGGCTATCCGAGCTGAACCTGCAAGGCGTGATGTTCTGGATCGAGACCGCCCTGTTCGCCTTCCCGATCCTGGTGTTCTCATTCGGCAAGGGACAATACCGGCTGTCGAGGCTGTTCCCGGCGGCGGCAAGCATGCTGGCGGGCGCGGTGATCTATCGCATCGACGCGTTCCTCATCGCCTACAACAGCCCAACGCACTGGCACTACTTCCCGTCAGGGGCTGAGGTCATGGTGACGCTCGGCGTGATCGCCATCGAAGTCCTGGCTTACATCGTCTTCGTCAAGAAGTTCCCCATTCTGCCCGGTCACGAATACCGTTGATTGGCGCGAGAGTTTAAGGAGACCGTTCCGTGTCGAAAAGAATCACCATCGACCCCATTACCCGCATCGAAGGCCATCTGCGGGTGGATGCAGAGATTAGCGATGGCAAGGTTACAAAGGCGTGGTCGTCCGGCCAGATGTGGCGCGGCGTCGAGCTGATCCTGCTCGGCCGCGACCCGCGCGACGCTTGGGCGATTACCCAGCGCATCTGCGGCGTGTGCACGACCGTGCATGCGATTACTTCGGTACGCGCCGTCGAAAACGCGCTTCAGCTCGAAGTGCCGCTCAACGCGCAGTACATCCGCAATATGATCCAGGCCGCGCACGCGATCCACGATCATATCGTCCACTTCTATCACCTCTCCGCGCTCGACTTCGTGGACGTGGTCTCGGCACTCAAGGCCGATCCGGTCAAGGCCGCGAATTGGATTCAGCAATACACCGACTGGCCGATGAACGGCAAAGAGGTGATGATCGCCACGCAGGAGAAGCTCAAGGCGTTCGTGGGCACGGGCCAGCTTGGGCCGTTCACCAACGGCTATTGGGGTCATCCGGCGATGAAGCTTTCGCCTGAGATCAACCTCGTCGCAGTTGCGCACTACCTGCAGGCGCTGAGCGTCCAGCGCGAGGCCAACAAGATTGTCACCATCCTGGGCGCCAAAACCCCCCACATCCAGAATATGGCCGTGGGCGGCGTGGCCAACCCGATTGCCACCGATAGCCAGTCCGTGCTGACGGTCGACCGGCTCTATGCGATCAAAACCCAGATCGACAAGCTCGCCGACTTCGTGAAGAAGGTCTACCTGATCGACGTCGCCGCAATCGGCTCAGTCTATGCCGATTGGACCAAATACGGCGCGGGCGTCATGAACTACCTCTCGGCGCCCGATTTCCCCATCGACACCAAAGGCACGGAGTTCATGTATCCGGGTGGATACATCCCCGGCGGCGATCTCTCCAAATATCAGGCCATCAAGAGCTTCGGCGACGACTATTTCGGCAAGGGCGTTGAAGAGTCCGTCAAGCACTCCTGGTACACCTACAGCAAGGACGGCCCGCTTCACCCCTATAAGGGCGAAACCACGCCGCACTACACCGACTTCCAGGACGAGGGCAAATATTCCTGGCTCAAATCGCCGACCTTCTACGGCCAGCGCGCCCAGGTCGGCCCGCTCGCTGCGGTGCTCAACGCGGTTGCCGCCGGCCATAAGCCGACGACAGACTACGTCACCAAGGTGCTCGACACGGTTTCCACGCTGGTTGGCGCCAAGGTCGGCGTCGATGCGCTGCACTCGACCATTGGCCGCCATGCCGCCCGCGCGGTGCGCTGCGCGGTGATGCTCGACCTGCTCGAAGCCAACTGGGAAAAGCTCATCGACAACATCGGCAAGGGCGACGTGGCCACCTACAACAAGCCCGTCTTCCCGAAGGGCGAGATCATGGGCTTCGGCTTCCACGAAGCCCCGCGCGGCCTGCTTTCGCATTGGACCGTGATCCGCGACGGCAAGATCGCGAACTACCAATGCGTCGTCCCCTCGACCTGGAACGCCGGCCCCCGCTCGGAGGACGGCACGCCAGGGCCATACGAGGCCTCGCTGATCGACAATCCGGTGGCCGATCCCGAACAGCCGCTGGAAATACTTCGCACCATCCACTCCTTCGATCCTTGCCTTGCCTGCGCCGTGCATGTACACGACGAGGAAACCGGCAAGGCCGTCAAAGTGACGGCGGTGTAACGTAACAGGGCTGGAGCCCCCTTATCGAGAGGGGGCTTTCGCCCGGCTCATAGTGGTGAACGCATGCGCGCGGTAGTGCTTGGGGTGGGCAATATTCTGCTCTCCGACGAAGGAATCGGTGTGCATGCTGTGAGGGAGCTTGAGGCGCGCTACGAACTGCCGCCGGAAGCCGTGGTTATCGACGGCGGCACGTCCGCAATGGATTGCCTCGATCAGCTGGCCGAAGCCGATTTACTGTTGGTCGCCGATTGCGTCCGTGGCGGCCGTGAGCCGGGCACGCTCGTGCGCATCGGGGACGGCGAGCTTCACGCCTTCTTCAAGACCAAGATATCACCCCATCAGGTAGGCCTTTCCGATGTGCTGGCGGCGCTTATCGTGCACGATCTCGCGCCAAAGCGTACCGTGCTCATTGGAGCCGAGCCGAAGTCGTTCCAGCTGGGCCTTGAGCCAACCCCCGAACTTGCCGCCAAGCTGCCCGCAATCGTCGAAGCGCTTGTCGCGGAGCTGAAGGCGGCCGGGCTGACGCTTACGCCCCGCGCTGGCGAAGCGGCTTAGGGCTCGATGCGAAATAAGCGCGCCACCTTGCTTGTCTTTTTGTCCGCCCGCGGCGTTGCGGAAACGGTTACATATCTCGATATGCGCCCCTTTCCGCGCCTGGCGGACAAACAAAAATCCCGCGCAATCCGGCACGCTTATTTCGCATCGAGCCCTTAGGAGAGCGAACGCATGTGCATCGGCATCCCCATGCGCGTCATCGAAAGCGACGGCCTCACCGCTTTGTGCGAAGGCCGCGGTGAGCAGAGGCGCGTGAACGTCATGCTGATCGAAGGTGCCGAGCCCGGCGCATGGGTATTGACCCACGCCGGCAATGCGGTGCGCCTGCTTGAGGAAGAAGAAGCGGCACAGATCGATGAAGCGCTGGACGCGCTTACCGCCGTGCTGAACGGCGAACCCGTCGACGGTTTTTTCGCCGATCTCCAGCGCCATTAATGGGAGCACGAAGGGCATTATAGCCGCAGCCCTTCCTGCGCGCGGGCATAGGCCTCGGCATAGCCGCAGTAGTGCCCGATGATTGTCTGCATCACATGGCGCTTGGCTTCGTTCATCCTCGATAGCGCCCGCGCGGGCCGCCCGCCCCAGAGCCATCCGCTTTCGAGCCTCTGACCGGGCTGCGTCACCGCCCCGGCTGCCAGCATCACGTCATCCTCTACGGCCACCCCGGCCGCCACTATGGCGCCGATGCCGATCAGCGCACGCTCGCCGATGCTGCAGGAGGAAAGCCGCACATTGTGCCCTAGCGTCGTATCGCGGCCGATCACGGTGTCGCCTGCCTCGCAGCGGATATAGGTGTTGTCCTGTATGTTCGTCCGCTCCCCGATGCGGATGCGGAACTCGCCGGCATCGAAATCGCAACCGAAGAACACGCTTGCCCGGTCCGCCAGCTCGATCCTGCCGGAGAGCCGCGCCGTCCTGGCTATGAACGTGGTCGCGGGCGCCGTCACCTCCGCCCCTTGCCGGCCTAAAAACGCAAGCGTAGCGGGCGCCTGCCGCAAACGCAGCCCGCGTTCCTCGCGCTCCTGCGGCGTCACGGCACGCACAGCCTTCGCCGGCGTCCCCGCATAAACGAAGCCGCCATCAAGCTTCGATTTTGGGAAAACGGTTCAGCCGGCTTCGATCAGCACGCCGTCCTCCACCCGCGAGCCGTCGAGAACCACCACGTCGCCCTCAATCACGCAATCGCTGCCCACCGTGCAGGCATGCACCACGGCACCGCGCCCAACGGTGACGCGGTCGCCGATGATGGTTGGATAGAGATCCTGCGCGATATGCACGGTGCTCGCTTCGCCGAAAAAGCAGCCGTCGCCGATCCGCACGAAATGCCCGTCGGCCCGGATCACAGCACCGCCCGCAATCAGCGTGTCCGGCCCTGCTTCGACCTTGCCCAGTACGCTCGCCCTGGGCCCAAGAAAGCGCATGCCATCCCCGAAGTGGGGCTCGATGCCATCGAAAGGCAGAATAAGACCAGCATCCATAAGCTACGACACCTTTGCGCGACCCACGCTTTGCACGCAGAAAAGCACCCATTTTGATAACCAAGAGGTGCTTTTTCTAATTTGAACTAATTATAACAAATGCGTCTTACTGGAAGGTTAAAGTCACGCAACGTGTAAGTCGTTGATATATCGGAAATAAGTCACCGATGGGCGTCGCTATTATGGTTAAGCCACAATATTTAACTGTATTTTTCAATGCTCGGATTCGAGCAGTTTGAGCTAAAATTCGAGCAATTTTCGTGAGTTTTGCGCATCCGCGATTCCGCGTTAACCTTGTTCTCTTAAGAAGTGTGGCGTCTGTGTAATTTGATGTCTGAAAATTTGCTTTCCCCGCCGGTGTTCCAACCGCCAAGTAGGAACAATCGATGGCCAATAACGATACGATGATCGGCGAACCCGGCGCAATAGCGCAGGCTCTTCTTAACCACGCCCGGAACTATGGCGTTACCGGCCCTGTGGAACCGGCGTGCGGGGTGCACTACATAACCGAAGGCCCGCGTGAGACGCCCGGTAAGCGCAATCCCGTTTGGGTTATCGAAACGGAAGAGTGCCGCCGCGTGTTACGGTAACTCCAGCCGGAAGGAGCAGCCAATGATCCACGAACTCGAAACCGTCACGCTGACCAGCGACTTGCCCTCCGCCGGATTGATGGCGGGCAACGCAGGCACCGTCGTGGCGGTGCTAGACGGCGGGGAAGCCTACGACGTTGAATTCGTGGACGGCGAGGGATGCACGATAGCGCTGGAAACCCTGCGTGCCGGAGAAATCCGGCCGCTTCGCAAACGGGAAAGCGCGCGGGCGCAAGAAAACGCCCGGGCGGACGGCGCTGCTTGAAGATTCCGGGCCGGTAAGCAGCTGGCGCTATTCCAGCTGCCACTCCGCATATGCCGCGAACGGTTTTTCCTGAAGCGCCCCCACAAGATTGTCGAACACGCGCAGCCGCAACTTACCGATTGGGACGACCGTGAGGACCGGGGGCGCGTTTGGCTCGGCAAACCGGATGCGCGGATGGCCCACCCGCACCCGCCGCCCCTTAACCGAAATGAATACCGGATCGAACACCAGCGATAGCCGCATATCCTCGTCCTGCGGGAACGAAATCGGCCCATGCTCGCCCGGCCCCAGCCGCTTGATTTCCTTCGCCAGAAACTTGCTGCGCTTGAAGTAGGTGGGATCGAGCCGCAACTCGCTTCCGTCGCCGTACACCGCATGCGTCAAGACCAAAGTCCCCTCGGGCGAGACGAACGTCCCAACCGCGATGCCGCCCCAGATGCCAAGATGCAGCGCGGCACGGTCCAGCCCGCTGAGCTTGCCCGCCGCGGCACGCTTCTGCATCGCCGCAAGATAGCCGTTGATTGCCGCCTCGGCCCTCGGGCGCAACGCCGACGCTAACGGATCGCCGGAGGTGGCCACTGCCACGGCGGCAAGCCCGCACAGGCAGCATAAGGCTACGATAACGTTTACCGCCGTTCCTATCGCAGTTCGCAACGCCATGACGATGAAAGCCGTTCATCCGCTGGAAATTGCCGCCCTGCCGTTTCGTAAACGGAAAACTTGTCTGGAATTGGCCGCGTCGCGGTATCCCGCTTTCATAGCGCCGCCAGACTGATATACTTAAATTGCTGCGCATATTCCCCGATCATGGACCCGGCCTCATGACGCCCCATATTGCCCCAGACCATTTCCGCGCCAAATCCTATGACGTATTCATCAGCTACAAACGCGGGGATGATGCCGCCCGCGCCGCGCTCGTGGACGCGCTGGAGGATGCCGGCTACGAGGTCTTCTGGGATACCAAGCTCAACCACGGCGACTGGAAGGGCGAGCTTCGCCACGAGATCAATCGCTGCAAGCTCGTCATCTGCTTGTGGTCCAGGCAGGCGGCGGACTCCGAATATGTGAAGGCCGAAGCCTATCATGCCTTCGGAATCAACAAACTTCTCTCCGCGCCCATCGAGGACAAATCGGTGGTGCCCGGCTATTTCAAAGACACCAACATTCATCCATTCGACGGCTGGGCGGACGAAACCCGGCGCCCGGTGCAGATCGGGAAGATCCTTGGAACCGTGAACCGCCTCACGGGCGGGCCAAGCCCCAAGCGCGAGCCAAGCGCACCGGCCAGCGAAAACACGCTCACCGCTTCAGCGGAGTTCGGCGACATCCCCGGCGCACCGGACAAGCTGATCGGCCGCGAGGCCGAACTCGACATGCTGCGGGAGGCGTGGGACAGCCATGCGCCCAATAAAATCAACGCCATCGTCCTCCACGCGCTCGGCGGCGCGGGCAAATCCGCGCTGCTCCGCACCTTCGCGAACGAACTGCTGGCGGCGGGCGGCGGCGGGGCGAGCCGCATCTACGGCTGGTCGGCCTACTCCCAAGGCTCGGGCGAACAGAAGCGCGCCGACGCCGACAGCTTCATCTCCAAGGCGCTCGGCGACTTCGGCTATCCGGGCGACCTCCCGAAAGACCCCGTCGAACGCGCCCGCGCGCTCGCCATGCTCATCCAGAAAGAGCGCGTGCTCCTCCTGCTCGACGGCCTCGAACCGCTGCAAGACGCGCCCAGCGTCGCCAAGGGCCGCTTCAAGGACAAGGGCCTCGCCGAACTGGTCAAGCTCCTCGCCGGGCGCAATCCCGGCCTCGTGGTGCTAACCACCCGTCAGGAAGTGCCGGAACTCGCCGGCTTCGGCCCGCTCGTCATCAACCACTCACTCAACGACCTATCCGGCCACGCCGGCGCCGACCTGCTGGTGGACCTCGGCGTGCACGGCCGCCAGCCCGACCTCGAAGCCGCCGTGCGCGAACTGCAAGGCCACGCGCTCTCGGTGACGCTGCTCGGCACCTATCTCGCCGAAGTTTGCGGCGGCGACATCCGCCACCGCGATCAGTTCGACTTCGCCCATATCGTGCTGTCGCCGGAAGAGCAAAGCGAGCTGCTGACGGACAAGACCATTGTCCCGGCCAAGCGCGCGGCCAAGGTGATGCGCGGCTATCTCGCGCAGTTCGAGAAGCTGGCGAATGAGGGCGTGGAGGGACTCGGCGGCCCGGAACGGGATCTGCTGAACCTGCTCGGCCTGTTCGACCGGCCGGCGGACGGGCCTGCCGTGGATGCGCTGCTCGCGCAGCACATTCCAGGGCTCACCGACGATCTGTTCTTCGAGCGCCTGGAGAAGACCTCCGGCTGGCTGTTCAAGTCGCACAAGATCGAGCTGGAGCCGCTTTCCGAAGCCAAGCGCAACGCGCGGCTGCGCGAGGCGAAGAGCCGCTTGCGCAAACTGCGGCTCTTGTCCAAGGCCAATCCCAAGGACCCGCACGAACTCGATGCCCACCCCGTGGTGCGCGCCTTCTTCGCCGGCCGGCTCGAAGAGACCGCGCCGGAGGCCGCGAGGGCCGCACACGGCATCCTCTACCGCCATTATGCGGCGGCGGCACCGGATCTGCCCGATACGCTGGACGCGATGCAGCCGCTGTTCCACGCCGTCCAGCACGGCGTGAAGGCAGGGCACGCGCAGGAGACATTTGATGAAATCTATGTGAGGCGAATTCGGCGGGAAAATCAGGACTATGTCTGGCGCGTTCTTGGCTCGTTTGGATCTGATTTGAGAGGAATGGCCAACTTTTTCGAAGTGCTCTGGCTTACACCACACCGCGATTTCGCGGGCTGAGCTACGACCGTCGATGCTCGGTAATGCAGGCTTCCTATTAACGGCTCTTGGGCGATTGACCCGAATCGGTTGAATTACGGCGGGCCGCGATGCCAATGGCTATTGATCAAAATGACTGGTTTGGCAGTTGCGGCCAACTGCGGAGCAACCCAGCACCACGCTGTTGATACAGGCGCTGTATCAAGCGAGGCCGCAGCCGCCGCCGAGCAGGCGCGACATCTACGCCGACCGCGGTGGCCACCGAAGACCTCCGTGAGATCTCATGGACCTGGCTGGCTTCCGCGCGGACTGCTGCCGGCAGAGTTCGATCGTGCCGTCTCCCTGTTTGCCGAGGCAGAGGAAATGCATCCGAAGCTTCGTCCTGGAGGAACCGCAGCTTCAGTAGTATCCAAGGCTACCGTTACGGCGACCTGATTCTCGTCCGCGGCGATGCGTCGCAAGCACTGGATCGGGGCCGCTATCAATTGGGCATAGCCGAGCGGTACTTCGGCAACGGGCTTGGCCTCGACGAAATCGGTTTCGGCCACCTGCTGATCGGCCGTGCACAGGACGCGCTCGGCAACGGGCGAGCCGCCACCTCACTAGAAGCCGCGGTCCGGGACTTGCGCAAGTCGGGCGCCAGCCAGCACCTCCCCCAAGCCCTCCTCGCCCGCGCGGCGCACCGGCGCCGCCGCGCCGCTTCCGGCGAGACGGACCTCATCGAGGGCATCCGCGCCGATCTCGCCGAGGTGGAGGACATCGCCGGCGAGGAGATGCGGCTCTACCTCACGGACCTGGCGCTTGAGCGCGCCCGCCTCGCCCTCGATGTGCCGGCAGCCTTCGCGAGCCCCGCAGCCGCCCGCGCCGAGGCGGAGGCCCAGACCGCCAAGGCCGCCGCCCTCGTCGCCGATACCGGCTACCACCGCCGCGACCCCGAACTTGCGGAGCTGCAAGCCCGCCTCGCCGCCCCCTGAGCGCCACACCGGCATGGGACAACACAATACAACCATGTGTGTATAAACGAGCCCGCACTTGCTCTCGCCGTGCAGAGGGTGCATATTTGCGACATGAATGAACGTGTCAAAATCCTCTGCGAAGAAGCAGCAAAGCTCACGCCTGAAGAGCAGGCGGACCTGCTCGACCTTCTGCTTGCGATGATGCAGGAGCTTCCGGTTGACGCCGATCACGCCTTCGGAAAAGAAATCGAGAGCCGTGTGGACGAAATCGAAGGCGGTTCGGCTTCCATGCGCGATTTCGACGGCGTGTTGCAAGAGTTGCGCTCGCAGTTATGAAAACCCGGCTGCACCCGAAGGCCGTCCAGGAGCTTCGGGACGCGTTCAGGCATTATGCGTCGATTTCCAAAGACTTGGCGGAAAGGTTTCTGCAACAAATTGAGCATGGCCGAGAGCAAATAGCGAGTTTTCCGGATACGTGGCCGCCCGCGAGCTTTAGAACGCGGAGCCACATTCTGAGGAAGTTCCCCTATCAACTTGTTTATTGCGAAAAGGGCGATCAGATCGATATCGTAGCGGTTGCGCACCACAAGCGGCGCACAGGCTATTGGCGCAAAAGGCTCAAGGATTAGCGTGAAGACCTGCACCGGGATGGACCTCATCGAGGGCATCCGCGCCGATCTCACCGAGGTGGAGGACATCGCCGGCGAGGAGATGCGGCTCTACCTCACGGACCTGGCGCTTGAGCGCGCCCGCCTCGCCCTCGATGTGCCGGCAGCCTTCGCGAGCCCCGCAGCCGCCCGCGCCGAGGCGGAGGCCCAGCCCGCCAAGGCCGCCGCGCTGATCGCCGATACCGGCTACCACCGCCGCGACCCCGAACTTGCCGAGCTGCAAGCCCGCCTCGCTGCCGATTGAACCGGGAAAAGCCTTGCAGGGGGCACATCGCTACTATTGAAATATGTACGGTCATGCCGTACAATATTGTGCATGAAGGTTTGCTCAGTCCGGCACAAGGGGCTTCGCCGCTTCATTGAGAAGAACGATCCCAGCGGGTTGCCGGGGGAACGCCTTGAACGAATCCGGCGAATACTGACGGCGCTGCTGAACGCCGCTTCCGTTGAGCAAATGAACACCATGCCCGGCTGGAAGCTTCACACGCTCAAGGGCAGCCGTGAAGGCACCTATGCGCTGGCCGTTTCCGGCAACTGGCGGCTGACATTTTGGCTCAAGGACGGCGAGATCTTCGACCTTGACCTGGAGGACTACCACTGATGACCGATACCCCGCTCACCATCGGCATGATGCCGAGCCATCCCGGCGCTATCGTGCGCGAGGAAATCCTGGGGCCGCTCAATCTCAATGTCACCGGCGCGGCCAAGGCGCTTGGCGTGCGCCGCGCCACGCTGTCCGATCTCGTGAACGAAAAGGCGTCGGTTTCGCCCGAGATGGCGCTGCGCATCGAGAAGGTTTTCGGCGTCAGCATGGAGATGATGCTTCGCATCCAGACCGATTGGGACATCGCGGCGATCCGCCGGCGCGAGGAGGAGTTCCCGCTTGTCCGCTACGATCCGGGACAGCCGGTACAATGAGAGCGCGACGCCGCGCCGCAGCTGGCGAGATGCTCCTTCACGATGGATCGAATATGATCACCGGCGCCTTATCCGACGAACGGCAGCGCCCCATCCATCCCCAAATGGGCTCAGACGAAATAGCCGGAGCGCGTTGAGCTTTTTTGACGCGCACCCGGCGCCTCGCCGCGCTGTCGATTTCGGCACCGCGCACCCTTATGTGACATTGGCTACAGATCCCCCGCTAGCGGCGGCGATAGTCTGGCGCGGCAAAATCCGCTGTTCAGACAAAAGGAAAATCCATGACAATCGACCGGATCGTTTTCGCCGTCGCAGGCGCGCTCGTCCTCGCCAGCATCGTGCTTTCCCAATATTCGGACCCAAGATGGGTGTACCTGGCCGGTTTCGTTGGCGCGATGATGTTTCAGGGCGCCTTTACCGGCTTCTGTCCGCTGCCCTTCCTCCTGAAGAAGATGGGCGTCCGCTCGGGCTGCTGCTTCCAGTAAGTTATCGCCCGCATCGCTGGTGGCGGCGATGCGGGCCGCCAAGACACGCCCGCGCAAGCCGCAATATCCGCCCAATTCCGCCGCTCCCGCACCGCAATTGGATGGAAACCGTGTCCGCATGTTGGATCGCGCGACGGCAATGCCCTGGTGTGACCGGCTGGCTTCGGCGCTGCTGCACCGGTCCGCCGGCGCGATTACGACGATTGCGACGCCCGAAGACGCCGTGTTCGAGGCTCGCGGGCGCATCGACGAAGAACGCGCGTCGCCGCCGGACAGCAATACGCTGTTCGAAATCGGCTCCATCACTAAGGTGTTCACCTCGCTCTTGATGGCGGTGCTGTGGTTGCGCGGGCGGATCGATCCAGATGCGCCCATCGCGGCAATCGTGCCGGAGTTTGCCGGTGTGCCCGCCTGGATCACGCCGCGTGCGCTCTCGACGCACTCGTCGGGCTTGCCCAGCGCGCCCAAGCAGGTGGTGCGCGAAGCCCTGTTCAGGGGCCTGCGCAATCCGTATGCAAAGTTCGGCGAGCAAGACCTGATCGAGTGGATGGCACGCTACCGGCCGAAGCGCCCGCCCCGGCCTGCGCGCTTCCGATATTCTAATCTCGGCGTGGGCCTCCTGGGCTATGTGCTTGGCCGCGTGCATGGCGGCGGGTACGAAGCGGCGCTCATAGAGGAGGTCTTGCTGCCGCTCGGCCTTGACGATACCCGCATCGAGTTCACACCGGAGCGGATGGCGCGGTTCGCCACGCCGCATTATGGGAGGGGCAAGCCGACGCCGCACTGGGACCTTGCCGTTCTTGCCGGGGCTGGGGCGCTCCGCTCCACCGTCACCGATCTGGCCCGATTCGGCCTGATCGTTGCGGACGCGCCGCGCGGAACGGGGCCGCTGCATGAAGCCATCCGCAAGACGCTTGAGCCGCAATATTCGATCCGCAAGAACATGGAAATGTGCCTCGGCTGGGTCGCCCTGCAGCCGAAGGGCCAGAACGCAAGGGTTTACATGCACGATGGCGGAACGCGCGGTTCCACGGCGCTCCTGGCTGTGTGCCCGCAAGCGCAATTCACCTCCGTCACGCTGGCGAACTATGGTTACGCCGCGAGCATATGGGGTATGATCCGGCTGGCGCGCGCCAATCCGCCCGCGGTTTTCGCTGAAATCGCCGCCGCCCGGATGCCTGTCCTGTAAGGCGCGTTTCAGTTCTCCGCCGCAGTCTCCTCCTGCTCCGGCACATGGGGACACACGGCGGTCTTGGCCTGCATGAGCTGGAAGCGCTCGGTGATGAGCACCACGGCGAGCGTCGCGAGGAACAAGAGCGTGATGCCCACGCAAAGCGGCCTCACCCCGCTCTCGAACGACCGCCCGATCATCGTGCCGAACGCTGCCCCGGCCGCTGTGGTGTAGAACCCCGCGATGGACGAAGCCGTCCCTGCGATATGCGCCATCGGCTCCATCGCCAGTGCATTGAAGTTCGGCATGGTCAGCCCGAAGCAGAAGAATACCACGGCCATGAAGCCGCAGAACAGGAGCAGCGGCGGCCTTTCCGGGAAGCCCAGCAGCGCCATCCCTGAGCAGGCGGCGAGTGCCAGGAACAACGCGCTGTGGGAGATGCCGCGCATGCCGAGCCCGCGCACGGCGGACGCGTTGACCAGCGAGGCCGCGATCATGAACGCCGCGATAGAGCCGAATGCGATGGGAAACTGCCGGCCTAGGCCGTACACCTCGACGAAAATCTGCTCCGAGCTCATCACATAGCTAATGAGCAGGCCGAACACGAACCCCATCGCGATCACATAGCCGATGGTTTGGCGCGTGGTGGACGCCAGCTTCACCGCATGCCAGATCGCCGCCGCCGACAGCGGCAGCCGGTCTTCCGCATGGCGTGTTTCAGGCAGCCTGAGTGTTGCCCAGAGAGCGGAACAAAGCGCCACGCCGAGCAGGAACACGAAAATCACCCGCCAGCCCGACACCTGGAGGATGCCTTCGCCAACCCCCGGTGCCAGGATCGGAACGACGATGAAAACCATGGTGACGAAGGACATGATCCGCGACATCTCCCGCCCTTCGTAGCGGTCGCGCACTATGGCGAGCGACATCACGCGCGGCGAGGCGGCGCCCATGCCCTGCAGCACGCGTGCGGCAAGGAGGCCCGCGAACGAGGAAGACCCCGCCGCCAGAACCGTCGCGCCTGCATAGAGGGCGAGGCCAAACAGTAGCGCCGGCTTGCGCCCATAACGGTCTGAAAGCGGCCCAAACACGGATTGTCCAAGCGCAAACCCGCCGAGATAGATACTGACGACAAGCTGCCGGTCGTTGCCATTGGCGATGCCCAGCGAATTGCCGATCTGCGGCAACGCGGGCAGCATGATGTCCACCGACAACGCGGTCAGCGCCATCAGCACCGCCATCAGTGCTACGAACTCGAACGCGGAAAGAGGGAATTGAGGGGCTGCTTGCGGTTCAGGCTTGAGAAGCATGAAGGTAATAATGCGATCCTTTCCGCCGGCAGAGGTTCCTGCATTTGCAGTAACGGCGCTGCGGAGAGGTCAGGCGGCTGCGCATCGGTTTGCTCGGCTTACCGCTATATAAGCGTCCAGCCGCTGCTGGCAATTGCGCGCAAAGCGCGATAGCGCAGCTGAAGAATAACTGCGCCGCCTGGCTTGTCCTCTTGTCCGGTGCCCTTAGGCGGTGCCGCGCCTACCAGAACGGGTTCCAGCTCGCCCGCTCGGTGAACTTCAGATAGGCGATGCTGGCGCCCAGCCTCAGGCCCAGCCCCGTGCGGATCGGCACGATTAGCGTGTTCCCGCTGCGAAAGACGGTCATCCCCAGACCACCGGCGAAATAGGCCGAGCCGTCGATACCCGGAAAGCGCTGGTACAGGTTCGGCTGTTCCTCGAGGTTATAGACGAGGAACAGCGCCTGCGACCCCGTCGCGCCAAGATCCGCGCCAAGAGACGGCCCCTGCCAGTAGATCGGCACCGGCCCAGTGTCGATGCCCGAAAGCCGCATGTAAAGCTTGCCTTCGCCGTACCTAAGTCCGGCCAGAAACGCTCCGCCGCCTTCCGCGCCGACGATATAGGCATTGGGCTGGCCGAACTGCTTGAAGGTGTGGTTCACCAAAGCCGCGAGATCGGACGTCAACGAACCGAAAACGCCCTGGCCAACCTGATGGATCTCCTCTGCCGAAAAGCCGCTTGCGGATGGCGGCGGCGGAGCCGGAATGCCCGCTAGAGCAGGAACCGGGAGAGCCGCGGGAGCGGGCACCGGTTGCAGGGGCGTTGGATTGGGTTGCGGCTTGGGCAGCACGGCCACGCGGGTATCCGGTTTCAGCGAAAGCGGAGCGTTGGCTGGCGCTAGCTGGCGCGGAGCGGCCTGCTGCGGAGTCTGTGCGCAGACTTCCAGCCAGCAGGCGCCGGCCGTTCGGCTTCAGCCTGCTGCGCCGGGGCGGCTATCGGCGCTTGCCCGGCTGCGGCAGGGAACGGCTGCTTGGCATAGGGCGAAACCGGCGCCTTCGAGCCCTCGGCCTCCAACTGTGCCAGGATGAAGCCCGACTTCTGCCCCATGACAGTCACCAGCTTCTCCTGGACGGCCTTCAGGTCGTTGAGCCGTGCGCAGGAAACCTCGCTGTTGGGCGTGGCACTGAGCCTGTCGAGCTGCGAGGCAAGCTCCTCGATGTCGTTGTTGAACGCTTCGAGCTTGGCGTCGTCCATGGCTGCCGCGGCCTTGTCGGCCTTTTGCGGATCGGTCCAGCCATGCGTCTTGGCGAGAGCTTCGAGACGGCTGTGGAACCGGGTTTCGGCTTCGCGGTTCAGCGTTCGAAGAGCTTGCGCAGCCTGATCAATCTGCACGCCGAAAGCTCTCGCATCGCAAGTTTGCGCGGCGAAGCCCACGGATGGAAATGCCAGCATCGCTACGATGGCGGCTGCGTATCCCAGTTTCATCCTTCAGCCCCTGCGCTTGAATAAGCACCCACGCGATCAGTCATGCTACAATTCGCGCCACTGTTGAGGCGTCTTTTGGGTATTCCGTCGATTGTCCATAGCGGAATTGGTCTAGTGCGGCAACCGGATGCGCTCCCGGCAAGGCCCTTCTGCGGCGGAACCCGCGGCCATTTGTAGCAGGATCGTCCCTGCTGACGGCCTGCAGGTATGCCGGTCCGGAGGACGAAAGTGGTTGATCTTAAAGGAAGGACGCCAACTTTCGCCCGATCTGCCCATTATAAGGGAGCGCCGGTTTGGATAAGCAATGAGAGCCTGGGAAAACTTGCGCCCGTGCAGCGCAAAACGCGATAACGCGGCTGAACGGCTAATCGCAAATGCCGGCTTCTGCCCGTAGCCGGCCGATGTCCGGCACAACGGCTTCGCGTGCCGTCCGCAACTCGATGAGCCCCTTTTCCCTGAGCTTCGTAATATTCCGGCTCACCGTTTCGTGTGTGAGCCCCACATAATCCGCCAATTCCGGGCGCGAGAGCGGAAGAAGGAATGTGGCGCTGTTTTGCCCGGGCACTTTGCCACTGCCCGCGCTTTCGCGTATTGCCATGGTCGCGAATAGCCCCGCAACGCGTTGATATGACGGCCTGCCATTGAGCATGGATAGCCAGTCGCGGGCGAGGTCGAGTTGCTGGGATGCGATCCTGAACATTCGCCTGCTGAGCTCGGGAATTTCCTCGGCAAGGCGGCGGAATGGCCCCTCCGGATAGGTGCACAGTTCAACCTCGGTGGCAGCGGACGCGGAAGACCAGTGCAATTTGCCGAAGCTATAGCCCAGGAAATCGGGAGGATACATCAGCGCGATGGCGCACTGTTCGCCGGCAGGAGCGGCTTTACCAAGCTTCACCACCCCTTTTAGGATTGCGGCAAAAGATTCCACCTCGTCGCCCTCTTTAAAGATCGGGTGGCCTTCCGGCACCAGCCGCCACCGCGCAATGCCGCGAAGTGCGTTTTGCTGATCGGGCGGCAACCCCCAGCAAAGGCGGTGCTGTGGAGAAGAGCAGGTCTCGCAGGGGGCAGGAGACTTAAATGCGAAGGCGTTCCCGATTGCCATAATTTTTGATAGCATTTTGCAATGCCATCGATAATACCCGTTATAGTGCGTTCATCTCCAACCCAGAGTGCGAGGCAACTGGTTGAATGCTTGATCGTCTAACTGGCATGCAAGTGTTCGCGCGCGTCGCTGCTTTGGGTAGTCTTTCGGCTGCGGCACGTGCGCTCGGCATGTCGCAGACGATGGCCGCCAAACATGTCGCAGCACTTGAGACGCGCCTCGGCGTGAAACTTCTGCACCGGACGACACGGCGCCTCACGCTGACCGAGGCTGGCAGGGAATATCTGGACAGTGCCGAACGTATCCTCGCCGAGATAGACGATACCGAAGCCAGTATTGCCGCCGGAGCCGCGGAGGTGCGCGGCACACTGCGTTTGAATGCACCCCTTTCGTTCGGCATCCGCGAGATCGCACCGATTTTGCCGGAACTTGCGCTGATCTACCCAGCCTTGAGCGTGGATCTCGGGCTGAACGACAGACAGGTCGATCTTGTGGAAGAAGGCTGGGACTTGGTGGTGCGGATTGGCGATTTGCGGCGCTCGGCCTTGACTGTAAGAAGGCTGGCCGCGTGTCATACCGTGGTTTGCGCGGCGCCGGCCTATCTCGACCGCCATGGAACGCCAAAAACCGTTGCGGACCTCGCCCGCCATAATTGCCTTGGCTACACGCTTTCGCAAACGCATGGCGCAGAGTCCTGGCAGTTCGGCGCGGACCGGAAGACGCGCGTGGCGATCCAGGGAAACCTGAAAGCCAACAACGGCGATGCGCTGGTGCTGGCCGCCGCCGGCGGGCAGGGCATCGTCTACATGCCGCTATTTCTGGTAGCCCGCGAAATCGAGGCGGGCCTGCTCGTTCCAATCGAACTCGATCACGCCCCCATCACAGTCGATGGCATTTTCGCCGTCCATGCCGGAGGCCACCGGCCGCCCGCAAAAGTCCGTGCAACCATAGATTTTCTTGCCAAACACCTGGCTGAGCCGTCGCGCTACCCGCTGTGAAATCCTCGCATCCATCCGCAGGTACGGTGCGTGGATAAGGGGGATGCCAGCCGCATCCGCTTGCTTTCGGAGCGTATTCGTCTATATCAGGCGCAGAGCGGTCCCGCCCGGACCCATGCGATCCGGCATCTGGACGCTCGCCTCAGCTTCTTCACCGCAAGCGTGAGCCGCCATCCGGCGCGCAAGGCGGAATTCTAGCAAACCGGACCAGGAATTATGAGCGTGAATAGCGGCGTCAAGGAAAAGAAGGAAGAGGGCGGCGTCTTCGACTTGGCGGTCGTGCTGCTGGAAGCCATCGCCATTGCGATCGTCATAAGGATCTTTCTGTTTCAGCCCTTCAATATTCCTTCGGGCTCGATGATCCCTACGCTTCTGGTCGGCGACTATCTGTTCGTCTCCAAATTCAGCTACGGCTACAGCAAATACTCGTTTCCCTACGGCATGGCGCCGATCAGCGGACGCATCCTGAGTTCCTCGCCGAACCGCGGCGACGTCATCGTTTTCAAAACGCCAACGGACAACTCGACCGATTTCATCAAGCGTCTTGTAGGTCTGCCCGGCGACCGGATTCAGATGATTGGCGGCGTGCTCAACATCAATGGCGTGCCTGTCAAGCGCGAGCGGGTCGAGGACAAGATCGAGGAAACCAAGTGCGGTGTGCAGCCGGTACATGTCTACCGGGAGACTCTGACGGACGGCCGTTCTTACCTCACGCAAAAGCTTTCCGAAACCTGCAAGCGCTATTCGCTCGGCGCGAAGGACGACACGGAGCCCTTCGTGGTGCCGCCCAAGCGCTATTTCATGATGGGCGACAACCGCGACGATTCCGCCGATAGCCGCTTCCCCGTCGGGGAAGGCGTGGGCTTCGTTCCGGAGGAGAACCTCGTCGGCCGCGCGCGCGTCCTGTTCTTCTCGATCGACGAGACCGATGCGAGTTGGTTTACGCCCTGGCGCTGGCCATTCGAGATCCGCTGGCTGCGCTTCGGAAACGTAATCCACTAAGCAAACATTCGTTGTTTGCTCAACGAATGTTTGCTCAGAGTCTTTCGTTTTTGCAGAGTTTCCCAAAACCGGTGACCACTTTTGGGAAACTCTGCTTAGGCACGGAAGATCGCGTTCAGGCTTGGCTGGCATGCGCAGCATCGGCGAAGGCATCTTGCGCGTTGACGATATTGCACACGCAGGCGATCTTTTATTCAAATAATGCCGCGGGACGGGCCGGAAGGCCCAAGCGGGGACACTATGGCATCGATACCGAAAGAAAAATTAAACCGCCTTGTAAGCCGCTGGGAGACCCTGCAGGCCCTTCTTGCCACGAGCACGGACCAGGAAACGTTCCGGAAGCTTTCCAAGGAATTCGCCGATCTCGACCCGCTCGTGGCCTCGATCAAGGCGCTTCAGGCGGCTGAAGAGGAAGCCGCCAATCTCCGGCAGATGGCTGAAGACCCGGCCTCCGAGCCGGAAATGGCGGAACTTGCCCGCGAAGAGCTGGTCTCAGCCGAGCCGCGCGTGGGCGAGCTTGAGCACGAGTTGCAAATCCAGCTCTTGCCCAAAGATGCAGCCGACGACAAGAGCGCCATCCTTGAAGTCCGCGCCGGCACCGGCGGCGAGGAAGCGGCCCTGTTCGCCGCCGACCTCTTCCGCATGTATCAGCGCTACGCCGATTCGAAGGGCTGGAAGGTGCAAGTGCTTTCCGCGAGCGACGCCGATGCGGGCGGCTACAAGGAAGTCGTGGCCTCCATCATCGGCAAGGGTGTGTTCGCGCGCATGAAATTCGAATCGGGCGTGCATCGCGTGCAGCGCGTGCCCGCCACCGAAAGCCAAGGCCGGATTCACACCTCCGCGGCCACCGTCGCCGTGCTGCCCGAGGCAGAGGAAATCGATATCGAAATCCGCGCTGAAGACATCCGCATCGACACCATGCGTGCGAGCGGCGCCGGCGGCCAGCACGTCAATACCACCGACTCCGCCGTGCGCATAACGCACATTCCGACTGGCATGATCGTCACCTCAAGCGAAAAATCGCAGCATCAGAATCGCGCCCGCGCCATGCAGGTCCTGCGCGCGCGCCTCTACGACATGGAGCGGACCAGAGCCTCCGACGCCCGCGCAGCCGAACGCAAGGACCAGATCGGCTCAGGAGACCGCTCGCAGCGGATCCGGACCTATAATTTCCCGCAAGGCCGCGTCACCGACCATCGCGTGAACGTCACTCTCTATAATCTCCCGCAGATCATGGAAGGCGAAGGGCTCGACACCATCATCGACGCGCTGATCACCGAGCATCAGGCAAGCCTGCTCGCCGCCGAGCACAGCAGCGTTCATGCTTGAGCAGGCCGCTGGCAGTTTGGCAGCGGAAGAACGGCAGCCCACGCTGGGCGCTGCCGCCCGCAAGCTGGGCCGTATGTTTGAAGAGGCTGGGCTCGAAAACCCCTTGCTCGACGCGCGCATACTGGCCGCCGAAGCATGCGGGCGCGACCCCAGCGGTCTCATTCTCGACCGGGACAGCGCCGTTTCCGTGGAGCAGGCGGCCCGGATCGCAAACTTCGCCGCAAGGCGCCTCGCTGGCGAGCCCGTCTCCCGAATCCTCGGCCGCCGCGAATTCTGGGGTCTTTCTTTCCGCATCACTCCGGACACGCTCGATCCAAGGCCCGAAACCGAGCTTCTCGTCGAAACAGTCCTCGCCCACGTCAAGCCGCGGAACCTTACTCATGCGCCGCTGCGCGTCCTGGACCTTGGCACCGGCTCCGGCTGCATTCTGGGCGCTCTCCTTTCCGAACTGCCACATGCACAAGGAATAGGCATCGACCGCTCCGAAGCCGCGCTTGCGGTTGCGCGATATAATTTATCGCGCCTAGGGTTGCAGGATCGCGCGGCATTCCTATGTGGCAATTGGATGAGCGCCACCGGCGGCGTATTCGACGTCATCGTCTGTAACCCGCCCTATATCGCGCCTTCAGAAATTTGCCAGCTAGAGCCGGAGGTTAGGGTGTACGATCCCTATCTCGCGCTCGATGGCGGCGAAGACGGGCTCGATGCATACCGCGCCGTGATTCCCGGGGCTCTTGCGGCAATTCGCGAGGGCGGCCTGGCGGTCTTCGAAACAGGCGACCGCCAAAGCGAGGCGGTGCTCAATTTGATGAAACTTTCTGCTTCCGGTGCCGGCTTTTCCGGACTCCGGGTGCTGAAGGATTTGGGGGGAGCCGGCCGCGCCGTTGCAGCCGTGCGACAGTCTTGAGAGGAGAATCCAGGGCCCAAAAAAAGAATTGGAAATTCGGCTCTTTCGCGATACGGTTTTCCAGAAGCGATCTCGCAAGAGCCTTTGGCAAGCTTAAGAAGACTGCGAGTCCACGGGACGTACGCTACCAGAAATGGTTGGCCCATATGAGTGCAGCGTACACGGGCACCGGCAAAATCGATGGCAGCATTTCTGAGGCAGGATAGCCTTGATAATCCGCTATTGAGCCCGGCAATAAGGGGCGCCCCGGCTGGAAGAGCCATGAAGAGGTTTTTTTTAAGATTCGCAAGCGCCGGCCAGCAATGAGCGCCGCCGCGTCTTGCGTGAATCCACGCGTGTGTGACCATCGATAAGATAGGACCCATGAGGCAAGGACAGCAAAGCCGCAGAGGCCGCAATCGTGGCGGCCGTAAACCCCAGAATTCAATCAGCCGCAACTACGAATTGAGCGGCCCGGATGTGAAGATTTGCGGCACCGCGATGCACATCGCGGAGAAATACTCTTCGCTCGCGAGGGATGCGATGTCGTCGGGCGATTCGGTGGCGGCGGAGAATTATCTCCAGCACGCCGAGCACTATAACCGGATCATTCTGGCAGCGCAGGCCCAGAATCCCGGCGGGGACCAGCCAGTCAATATGAATGGCGGCAACCGCTTCAACCAGTCCGAGCCGTTTCAGAACGATCAGGATGACGGGGGCGATGGCGACGGCGATGATTTCGTAACGCAACCGCAGCTTCCGCGCTTCCTGGAGCGGCCCGTTTATAACCAGAACCAGCCGCAACCCGTCCTTCCGCAGAACGCTTTCCAGCACGTACAGCAGCCCATTCAACCGGCCGCGCCCGTGCAGAATGGTGCGCCCTTTGCCGCCGCTGGGGCCGAGAGCTTCCCCGCGGCAGCACCGGATGGCGCCCCAGGCCAGCGTGGCCGCCGCCGCCGCCGCCCGATAGGCGAGCGCTTCAACGGCAGGCCTGGCGCAGGAGCCGCTCCAGCCAATGGTGCAGCCCCCGTTGGCGCCGATCCGGCTCCCGACGAGGCCGCGTCCTAAGCCGGCCGCTTACTGGAATATAGGAAGTTCCCTCACTCTGTCTTTTCTTCCCAGGAGAAGGACAGGGCGAGGGGCTTAATTTCTATATAGGCCGATGCATCCGCCTACCGTAGCTTCGCCGCCAGCCACAACCTTCGCATAAAGCCCGAATTTGGTGTGACCCCACGTGCGTTGCAGCGCGGCGGGGATGGATAAGCCGCGCTGGGCCGTCTTCAAATCGACGCTTGTGGCCTCGCACCGCGCCGTTTCCTTGAACACCTGGAGCATGGCCGAACCGCAAGAAACGCTCTTGCCCAGCCAGTGCCGCTCTTCCCACGCAGGCAGTCCGTCCAGATAGACATTCGCCCGGAAACGCAGCGGATCGAGGTCGATTCCCACGATCCGCGAAAGATCGCGTACACTTTCCAGGTTCACGATATGCAACGCCTTCTCCGCGATATCGGTGATGCTGTGGCCGGACGCGAAGACGATGCGCGGCGGGCCAATCAGCCCAGCTTTCAAGAAGGCGGCCAGAAACTGCTCGATCATCTGCCGTCCGAGCTTGGTCTGCAACGCGCCGCGCGCAATCTGTCTGCCATCCCGGTACAGCGTCAGCACGTGGCTCGCCTCGTCGAAGCAGACCCCAAGGTTCGCCAGCCGCTCATGCTGCATCAATTGCAGGAAATGCCCTTTCGGCAGCCATCTTGGGTTCTCCGCATCGAACGTTTTCACACCGTTCTCAACGGCATAGGCTCGGTCGAGCGGCATCCCCTCCCCAGCCGTCAGCTGGACCTTCGGCAGCGGCATGCCCGCCAGCCCCTTGACGGGGTAGCGCATGAGCGAAGCAATCTTTGGCGCGGCAGCTATGGCGCAAGTCCTTTTCTTGTGCGAAGAGGTTGCCATATATGGGGCAAATCTGCACGAACCCTCTTATAATCGGTGGCGGTAAGCCGCAACGATCGAGGCACTATGAATTTCGAAAAACTCACCGACCGTTCCAAAGGATTTTTCCAGTCCGCGCAATCGCTGGCAATCCGCGAAGGCCACCAGCGGCTGATGCCGGAACATCTCCTTAAAGTGCTGCTCGACGACAGCGAAGGGCTCGCCGCAGGGCTGATCCAGCGCTCGGGCGGCAGGCCTGGCGATGCGCTCGCGCGCGTCGACCAGGCGCTGGCGAAGATGCCGAAGGTTTCCGGCGCCGGCGCAGGCCAGCTCTACATCGCGCCGCAACTGGCAAAAATCATCGATCAGGCCGAAAAGATCGCCGAGAAGGCCGGCGACAGCTACGTCACCGTCGAGCGGCTCTTGCTTGCGCTCGCGATGGAGAAGGAAGCCGAGACCGCGAAGATCCTGGCCGATGCCGGCGCCACGCCAACCGGCCTTAACGCCGCGATCAACGACCTGCGCAAGGGCCGCACCGCCGACAGCGCCTCCGCCGAGCAAGCCTACGACGCGCTCAAGCGCTACGCCCGCGACCTGACCGACGTGGCAGCCAAAGGCCAGCTCGATCCGGTCATTGGCCGCGACGAAGAAATCCGGCGTACCATCCAGGTGCTATCGCGCCGAACCAAGAACAATCCCGTCCTCATCGGTGAGCCGGGCGTCGGCAAGACCGCCATCGCGGAAGGATTGGCGACGCGTATCGTGAACGGCGACGTGCCGGAGAGCTTGCGCGACAAAAAGTTGCTCGCGCTCGACATGGGCGCGCTCATCGCCGGCGCCAAATACCGCGGCGAGTTCGAGGAGCGCCTCAAGGCTGTCCTGCAGGAGGTCACTGCGGCTGAAGGCGGCGTCATCCTATTCATCGACGAGATGCATACGCTGGTTGGCGCTGGCAAGGCCGAAGGCTCCATGGATGCATCCAACCTGTTGAAGCCGGCGCTGGCACGTGGCGATCTGCATTGCGTCGGCGCGACGACGCTCGACGAATATCGCAAGTACATCGAGAAAGACGCAGCCCTCGCCCGCCGCTTCCAGCCCGTGTTCATCTCCGAGCCAACTGTCGAGGACACGATCTCGATCCTGCGCGGCCTCAAGGAGAAGTACGAGTTGCATCACGGCGTTCGCATCACCGATTCGGCGCTGGTCGCCGCTGCGACCCTCTCAAACCGCTATATCACCGACCGCTTCCTGCCCGACAAAGCCATCGACCTGATGGACGAAGCCGCAAGCCGCCTGCGCATGCAGGTCGAACTCCAAGCCCGAGGAACTCGACGAACTCGACCGCCGGCTGATCCAGCTCAAGATCGAGCGCGAAGCGCTAAAGAAGGAGAGCGACCAGGCCTCCAAGGACCGCCTCGCCCGGCTGCAAAAGGAAATCGCCGACCTGGAAGAAAAGTCAGGTTCGCTCGCCGGCCGCTGGAAGGAGGAGAAGGAAAAGCTAGCTTCCGCCCAGAAGGTCAAGGAAGCACTTGACTCCGCCCGCATCGAGCTTGAGCAGGCCCAGCGCAAAGGCGACCTCGCCCGCGCAGGCGAAATCTCCTACGGCATCATCCCCGACCTCGAAAAGCGGCTGAAGGCGATGGAGCACGCGGCCGACGCCCACCGCGGCATGGTCGAGGAGGCCGTCACCCCCGACCACATTGCAGGCGTGGTCTCGCGCTGGACCGGCATCCCGGTCGAAAAGATGCTCGAAGGCGAAAAGGACAAGCTCCTGCGCATGGAAGACGAACTCGGCAAGCGCATCATAGGCCAGTCCGAAGCCGTGCATGCGGTCTCGACCGCCGTCCGCCGCGCCCGCGCGGGCCTCCAAGACCCGAACCGCCCCATCGGTTCCTTCATGTTCCTGGGCCCAACCGGCGTCGGCAAGACCGAACTGTCCCGCGCGCTGGCTGGCTTCCTGTTCGACGACGACCAGGCCATGGTCCGCATCGACATGTCCGAGTATATGGAGAAGCACTCCGTCGCCCGGCTCATCGGCGCGCCTCCCGGCTATGTCGGCTATGAGGAAGGCGGCGCGCTCACCGAAGCCGTACGCCGGCGGCCCTATCAGGTCGTGCTCTTTGACGAAATCGAGAAAGCGCACCCGGACGTCTTCAACGTGCTCTTGCAGGTGCTCGACGACGGCCGCCTGACCGACGGCCAGGGCCGCACGGTCGATTTCCGCAACACGCTCATCATCATGACCTCGAACCTCGGCTCCGAATTTTTGAGCAGCCAGGAGCCCAGCGAAGACGTGAGTGCCGTCCGCGCGCAAGTCATGACGGTGGTACGCTCGCACTTCCGCCCCGAGTTCCTGAACCGCATCGACGACATCCTTCTCTTCCACCGGCTCCGGCGCGAGGAAATCGGAGCCATCGTCGAAATCCAGCTCAAACGCCTGCAAAAGCTGCTCGAAGAGCGCAAGGTCACGCTCGACATCGACCAGAAGGCGCTGCATTGGCTTGGCGACAAGGGCTACGACCCGGCCTACGGTGCCCGGCCCTTGAAGCGCATCATCCAGCGCGCCTTGCAGGATCCGCTCGCCGAGCTGATCCTCTCCGGCGCGATCAAGGACGGCGAAAAGGTCCGCATCACCGCCGGCTCCGACGGACTCATCATCAACGGCCGGGCCTTCAACCTCGCCGCATAAGCGCTCGCGGTGGCCGGGCCCGACCCCGGCTACTGCGCAAACGTCTTCTTGCATGAAGCAAAGGATGTTACATTTCCTGCATGGCTGCGCTCGCAAAACCTGCAAAGATGACGGTGGAAGAATTTTTGGCTTGGGCCGAAGCTCAGCCGGATAATGGCAAGTATGAGTTGATCGGCGGGGTTCCTGTGCAGAAAAACGGGACCGCCGGCGAACCGCTCACCGCAATGGCGCCAGAACGCTTCGCCCATGCCGAAGCAAAATTCGCAATTACAGCCAAGCTAAAGGATGCGATCCGCCGCGCAGGCGTTCCCTGCCAGGCCGCAATCGATGGGCTTGGGGTCGCAGTCGATGAAAATACGTCTTACATCCCCGATGCGGTCGTGAATTGCGGCGACGCAATCGTAGACGATGCCCAATTCGCTCCCAATGCAATCGTTGTTGTTGAGGTGGTATCGCCTTCCAGCAGGGCTCGCGACTTTTCGGAAAAATTTACAGATTATTTCCGCGTGCCCAGCATCCAGCACTATTTGATCGTGGATTTGGACCGCCACCTTGTCCTCCATCATAAACGCGGCGAAGCGGACACCATCGTCACGGCCATTTTGAAGGAAGGCATGCTGCGCCTCGACCCGCCCGGCATCGAGGTTTCGCTTGAGGGCATTTTCCCGCCTGCTTGAGCCTGAAAGCTAAAATATTAGTCCACCAGGAATGGAGTTGCATAGGAATTTGCGCTACCTTAAGCTGTGGTAAAGTCTACAGCCCAGGTTCCCGAGCGCCTAGGGCGTTCGGAGGAGAGGCACAGATGTACAAGCTCATCATGCCGGCAATTGCAGTTACGCTCTTGTTCTCTGCGGCGAAAGCCACAGCCGCTGAGTTCGTCCTGACTTGTGCGTGGGATTTGGGAAGTAAGTTCCAACTTACGATCAATGAAAAAGGCGTGTCGAAGAACGGACATACGATAACAGACCAGGTTTCGATTAACGAAGACCAGATAAGCTGGCATGAAGCTGGGGTTACGGGCTACGATTATGACTACAGCATCGACCGCCATAGCGGCGTGCTGGTCGCCAGCACATTCAGCAAGGCCTACAACCGCAAAGTGGAGAACAAGGCCATCTGCGTGAAGGCAGGCGGCAGCGAACAGCCTGGCTTTTAGCGGCAGCCGCCCTGGGCCTCTTGCCCTCTTCCCTTTGCCATCATTAGAGCTTAGATCGCGCGTAAGAGCCCAGCCACACGACAAGAGAGGGTCGCACCACGATCCCGAATAGGCTTGCCCGATGATCTTCTCCTTCCTGGACATTGCGGATGCAATTTCCGGCCTGCTCGCCGCGCCGGGCGAAAAGGGCATACCCATCCGCGCCGTCAGCTGCGCGCCGTACGAAAAGAGCCCGCAAGACTTCGCTTCGCCAGAACAGGCAGCCTGGCTAGCCGCAACCGGCTGGACAGCCAAGCCGGGCAGCTACGCGTTATTGCCCGGCAACGGTGGCGTTGCCGGCGTCCTGCTGGCGCTGGCCGATGATGAGGAACCAACGCCGGGCGCTTCGCTCCAGCTGGGCGCGCTTCCTGCGCTTCTGCCGGAGGGTACTTACGCGCTCGAAACCTACCCCGGCTCGCCGGACGATGCGCTCCTGGCATGGCTGATGGGGGCATACTCCTTCAACCGCTATCTGACGGAAGAGCCGCAAAAGCTCCGCAAGCTCGTCCTTCCCGAGGGCGCCGGCCGCGCGGCGGTCTTGCAGCAGGCGCAAGCCATCTGGTTCGCGCGCGAGTTGATCAACCTGCCCGCCAACGACTGTGGCCCCCGCGATCTCGCCGATGCACTGCAGGATCTCGGCCGCACCTTCGGCGCTGACGTCAGCACTGTCTCCGGCGATGCATTGCTTACAGAGAACTTCCCGTTGATCCATGCGGTAGGCCGCGCCAGCGACCGCGAACCCTGCATTGCCAGCCTCACCTGGGGCGACGCAAGCCATCCCAAGGTTACGCTCGTGGGCAAGGGCATCTGCTTCGATACGGGTGGCCTCGATATCAAGCCATCCCAGGCCATGGCGCTGATGAAGAAGGACATGGCCGGCGCTGCCAGCGTCATGGCGCTGGGTGCGATGATCATGGCCGCGAACCTGCCCGTGCGCCTGCGCATCGTCATTCCGGCGGCGGACAACAACGTTTCCGGCAACGCCTTCCGCCCCGGCGACATCATCAAGAGCCGTGCAGGACTTACCGTGGAAATCGCCAACACCGATGCCGAAGGCCGCCTCGTGCTGGCCGACGCCTTGGCGCTAGCGGATGAGGAATCGCCCGATCTCCTGATCGACCTCGCAACCCTGACCGGCGCGGCGCGAACCGCTCTCGGCCCCGATCTGCCGCCTTTCTACACCGGAGACGACAACCTTGCCGCGAGCCTTCACGCCGCAGGAGTCCGCCGCGCTGACCCGCTCTGGCGCATGCCGCTCTGGGCGCCCTACGACACCTATCTCAAGAGCACCGTTGCCAGCGTCAATCACGCCCCGAACAGCCCCTTCGCCGGCTCCATCACGGCAGCGCTGTTTCTCAAACGCTTTGTGAAGAACGCCAGGCGCTACGTTCATTTCGACATTTACGGCTGGACACCCCGGACGCTGCCCGCCAAACCGGAGGGAGGCGAACCCCAGGCCATCCGGGCATTGTTCGATGTAATCCGCAGCGAATTTGAAAGACCGATTTCATGACCCAGCTTGATCCGCGCCTCAATGCATATCGCGAGGATTTGGCCGCCGCTTCGCTACAAGACCGGATTCGGGCCCCGCGTTATGCCGAGGGCGAACTTCGCCAGGTCTCGGCACCAGCGGCACCCATCCGTATCGCTCCGCGCTTCGATGCACCGCTTGCCACCGAAGCCCTGTGCGGCGAGGTGCTGACGGTCTACGAATTCCGCGAGGGCTGGGCCTGGGTCCAGCTTCACGACGACGGCTATGTCGGCTACACGCCGATGGATTGCCTATCGGCCGTGATCGAGGAGAACTCGTACCGTGTCAGCGCCCGGCTCACCTATCTCTACCCGGCGCCCGACATCAGGCGGCCACCCATCACCAAACTGAGCTTCTCCTGCACAGTGGCTCCCATTGGCGTGCTTGAAGGCCGCTTCGTCGAAGTCCTCCGCGGCGGTTTCATTTTCTCGGATCACCTCGTTGGCATCCGCGAGCGCGCCAAGGATTACGTCCGGGTGGCCGAGCGGTTCGTCGGTGTGCCTTACCTTTGGGGCGGTAAAACCTCGCTCGGCATCGACTGCTCCGGGCTCGTGCAGATTTCACTCCGGGCGGCCGGCGTCCCTTGCATGCGCGACAGCGATATGCAGATGCAAAGCGCAGGCGAGCCGATGGACCCCAGCAATCTGGACGCGATCCAGCGGGGCGACCTCTTGTTCTGGAAAGGCCACGTTGCCATCGTTCAATCGCAGGACTGGATGGTGCATGCGAGCGGTCAGCATATGGAAGTCGTGGTGGAACCGCTCCGCCGGGCAATCGAGCGCATAAACGAAACCCACGGCCCTGTGATGGCTATCCTGCGGCCACCCGTGGCACAGCAGGCCGCCGCCCAGCAACGGGTTGCTTCCGCCGGGGAGAAACCTGCCATCGCCGCTCAGAAACCGGCGCCAGCGGAACCGGCAGCGCCAAGCAAAGCCCCTGCCCAGCAACCGGCACCTCCGCAGGTGCAAGTTGCTGCGCTTGCACCGAAGCCCGCAGCGCCGGTTACCCCGCCGCCTCAGCCGGCAGCGGCCGCCGCGCAGCCTCCAACGCCTCCAGCAATTCAGCCGGCAGCTGCGAAGCCGGCGGTTACGCCGCAAGCCGGATCTGGACCTGCCCCGGCTGCAGCGCAAACTCAGAGACCGGCGTCACCCCCGGCTGCAGCAAAGCCACAGGGCGCACAGCAATCTGGACCAGGGCTCGCCGCGAGTTCACAAACCGCCGCGGCACAGCCTCAAAAGCCTCCCGCAGTTCACCCGGCAACAGCCGCCAAACCGGCGGTTACGCAGCCCGCCCCTGCTGCAAGCGCTCAAGCCGCCGCGGCACAGCCTCAGAAACAGGCATCGCCATTTTCCGCAGCAGTAAAGCCGCCTAGCGCTCCTCCCTTAGGAACCAGGCCCTCTGCGGGTGCACAACCCGCGGCAGTGCAGCTTCAGAAACCCGCTTCGCCCGGACAGGCGGCAGGAAAGCCATCCGGCGCGCCGCCTGCTGCCGCAGCACCTCAAAGGCCTTCGCTTGCATCGGTAAATGCAAGGCCGCCCGGCGCGCCACCGCCCGGAGCCCCTGCCGGTCCGAAAGGACAGGCTCCAATCGATGCGAAGTCGCTTGCCGCTCAAATCCGCGCCAGCATGCTGGCGGCGCAGGAAGCCCGTGGCGAGGAGCCGGCGGAATCCGGCTGGAATCAAGGCCCAGGTGCAAAGCCCGGCGACAAACCGGATCGGACGGGCTAAGCAGACATTCGTTTTCGCAGAGTTTTGCCGCAAAGCCGGAAAGGCCGCTTTTGCGAATTCTGCTTAGGGGGCGTGCGCATGACGATTGGGGGGCGAGACAACAGCGGGGTTGGAGCAATCCTAAAGGCTCTCGTCACGCTCCTTTGTGCCTCCCTGCTTGCACTAGGTGCCCGGGCTGAAGAAAACGCTGCGCCGGATAGCACCCCCGTGGAAGACGGCAGGGAAATATTCAACAACGTCTGCGGTCATTGCCACGGCCCCGACGCGGTGCAAGCCCGGGCCAAGATCGACCTTCGCCTCCTTCGCCAGAAATATGGGAATGCGATGGAGGACACCTATTTCAAGACGGTGCTCGAAGGCCGTCCATCCAAAGGAATGCCGGCCTGGAAGGACGTGTTTACGCCAGCCCAGGTCGATGCGGTTTTCGCCTATTTGAAGACGGTTCAGTCCGAATGAAGGGCGGTAAGGCGCGGCAGGAATGCGCCCACCTTCGCCTTGTACAAGGCATAGTCCGGGAACGCGGAAACGAGCAGGCGTTCCTCGAAATAGGCACGTCCGATTTGCAGAGCCGCAAGCGCGAACCATAAAGCCAGGCTCTGCGGCGTGCCTATCAACAGCGCCAAGCCGAGTACCGACAGGATATTGCCAGCGTACATGGGATGGCGGATGATCGCGTACGGGCCGCTTTGCCTAATCCGGCGGGCTTGCGGCGTCACGGAGAATGAACGGCGAAGGTACATAAGAGACAGCAAAACCAAAGCTCCGCCGAGCGCCATCAAGCTTAGTGGCCCCCAAAAGCCGGCTGGCGGCTCCTGTTCCGCCGGCAGCAACACGAAAACGTAGATGCCGAATGCCCCAACCGCAGCCAGCAGATTAGCGAGAAGGCTTTCATCGCGTGCCAGCGGCCGGGCCGAAGTCAATAGCACGGCTGACGCGCCGCTGACATAGGCTGCGGAAAAAGCGGTTGGAAGAAGGGCAATCGCCGACAGGCCAAAGTAGCCCCCGGCAACCGAAGGCCAATAGCGGGATACCCCTTCGATCAGGCGCAGCCAGCTATTCAAGGCAATCGGCACAAGAACGAGTCCGAAGATCTTGTCGTCCAGGCTTAGAAGCAGGCGCCACGCGGAACGCAGCGCTTCCCTGACCTTCATTGCCTTTTCGCAGCCCTTTGCCGCCAGGCCAGCCAGCCCCAGAAGAAGACGGCAAGCCCCATCGCGGCCGGCAGGATCAGCATGGCATGTTGCAACCCGGCTGGACTGCCCGGCTGGCCGCCCGCATCCGCCAGATGCCCGACCAGTACCGGACTCCAGAAATCGCCGAACAGATGGATAGCGAAAATCGAAAGCGCCATGGCGCTCGCCCTGAGATGAGCCGGCACGCACTCCATCTGTATCGTTGTCTGAGGCCCGGTTGGCAGGAATGACAGGAACGCCGCCAAGGCCAGAAATACCATCGCCGCCGTCGCTCCTTCCGCGAGAAATGCCGCCAGCCCCGCCATCGCCATCAGCGCCGCCGACAGCGTTATCGTCAGCGCGTAGCCGGCGGGCGTCTTCTTCTCCCACACGGTCGCGGCAAACCCGCCGATCAGCGTGCCAAGCAGGCCGCCCACGAACAGCATCCGGCCGAAAAACTGGTCCGCGAAGCCAAGATCGAGCCCGTGCACCCGGTTCAGGAATGTCGGCGCCCAAGCCCCAAACGCGCCGATCGCGAAGGTGTAGGCCGTGTAACCCAGCACTACCAGCACGTAGTCGGCAATACCCAGCAGGCTGGCCATCCCGCTCAGTTCCGCCTTTTCGCTGCCGCCGTTGAACGCGCCCCGCTCCGGCTCGGTCAGCGCCAGCATCCCCAGCACGAGCAGAAGCCCCGGCACGCCCACCCACATGAAACCCGTCCGCCAGCCGCCATGCGCAAGCGCCGCGCCCCCTACCATGTAGCCCAGCGCCGCCCCAACTGGTATCGCCACATAGAAAATCGTCATCGCGTTGTTGCGGCGCTCTGCCGGAAACGAATCCGCGAGCCATGCCGGCGCCAGAACCGCGTAGCTTGCCTCGCCCAGGCCAACCAGCACCCGGCACGCGAGCAGTTCCCAGAATCCGTTGCAGAATCCGCTGAGCACCGTGCCCAGGCTCCAGAACGCGACGCCGAAAGCAATCAGCCCCTTGCGCGGCCAGCGGTCGCCCAGATAGCCGAATACCGGCGCAGTGGCGAAGTAGCCGATCATGAATGCCGAGGTCAGCCAGCCGATTTCCGCATCGGTGAATCCAAGCTCCGCCTTGAGCGGCGGCACCACCGACGCCAGCACGTAGCGATCCATATAATTGAACAGGTTCAGGCCGGTCAGGAACGCTAGGCCCAGGTAGGGATATGCTTTTTTCATGATTCACAGCGAGGCGGGTCTTGAGGAATTAGAAGCCTAGCGGGACTGCTCCGGCTCATCCACCATATTCTGCCCCTTGGCCCCCAAATGCGCACATCTGAATGATGCGTCATGCAAAGTTCAAGCTTGCCGGTTATTGCTCGTCTGGCTGCCGCTCTGGACGGTCCCGCAAACTCTCCATTGCGTCAAAGCAATTTTATTTATTTTGGAAAAAATGATATTGAAAATTTTTCATAAATAAAATATCAACGAATTGGCAAAGCATTATCTATCCGTGTGCATATCCGGTTCGGGTTGTGGGGCCAGCCGGATCTCAACTCGTAAAGTTGTATTCATCGATCGGGGGCTGCATGCAGTCCCAGGGAGAAGTATTTATGGGTCCGAACGATTTGTCAGCGCTGAGAAGCTTTTTTAACACCATCGAACCGCGGCTGCCGGATGTAGTCGACGCCATGTACAATCGCATATTCGAGGCGGCGCCCTGGGCAAAACCTCTCTTCAGGGGCAACCTCCAGGAGCAGCAGAAGCGCTATATGCAGATGCTGCAAACCATGGTCAAACTTACGCGGTCGAGCCATCTCTGGCCCATCGGCGCCTTCACGGGCAAAGCATCCCTGCCCATCCTCGACCAGCTCGGAACCATCCACGCGGACGTTGGCATCAAGCGCGAGCATTTCCAGCTGATGAAATCGATCCTCTCGCAATGCTGCAAGGAGATTGGCGGAGATGCATTCAATCCACAGGTAGAAAAGGCTTTGGGCTTCATCTTCGACGTTGTCGCCAATTCCTTGACCAAATCTGCCGATGTTTGCGAAGAGGAACTTGCTCGCAAAAATAGTATTCCAGCCCGCGGCGAAGAACTGCCTGCCGAGGACTTCAATCGCTTCTTCAACAGCGAGGCCTTGCTTACCGAACTGCTGGAGGCACAGACGCTTCATTGACGCGATCCGTCATGCGCCTGTAAAAAAAATGCGCTACGCATCCAGCAGATGCGGAATTAATCCGAATTCCGCATCGTTATTGCTAAGCCCAAGAATAAAATTGAGGGCGGAAGCACCGGCATGGCGCTGGGTAGGCGCGTACCCGCAACTTGGGCACATCTCGACCGGTTAGAGCTCGCCGCCCCGTATCGGAGCCACGATAAATCCTGGCCAGCTTGCAGAGTTGAGGAAATTCCTGGCCTGCGTCGAATCGCAGCTCCCGCAGGCGGTTGCAATCGTGTACGGCCGGTTGCTCGACGCAATTCCGGAAGCCAGGCACCTCTTCAAAGGAGATCTTCAGCAGCAGCAGGAACGCTACCTGCACATGCTCCAGGAGATCGTCAAACTCACGCGGTCGTGCCATCTTTGGCCCGTCCAGGCATTCACGGGAACTTCGTCTATCCCTGCAATCGACAAGCTGGGAAGCTTTCATTCGAAGCTCGGTTTGAGCCGCAATCATTTCGATAAAATGCGTTCGTAATTGCTCACCCCCGGCTTGGCTGGCGTCAATTCGCGGCGAGCACTGAACCGCCCGCGAGGCAGGTGCGGATGGCTGCGAGGGCTGTGAGGCCACGCATCATGCCGGTCTCGATCACGGAGCAGATTGCGGCGTAGACCTGTGCCCCCCAGGCAGAGCGAAAGCCGTTGGTCACTTTGCGGAAGATGACCGAAGGGCGCAGCAGGCGCTCCGATATGTTGTTGGTGGGCGGCACGTCGCGGCGGGTGACGAAGACGAACAGCTTGTCCCGGCATTTTTCGGTGCCGCGCTTGAGCTTCTGGCCCGCTTCCGCATCGGGTTCGATTGCCAGCAGCCGGTCGAGGCGGCGATCCAGTTCGCGCCGGTAGGCCACAAGCGTGCTGTCCGCCAGGTTTTCGCGGCGCCTTGCGATAACGAAGGCGCGCTTCAGCAGGCTTTTGAAGCCCGGCGCGAACAGTTTGTCTCCGGCCTCGATGGCGTAACGGGTGTCGCGCAGGAGATGGGCCAGGCAGACTTGATGTGCCGTGGCATGGCCCATTTGCGAGCCCAGCCTGTCGCTGATCCAGACTTCCGGCACCGCACCCTTGAGGAATTCCGCGACCACCGCTTTGCCGCGGCTGGCGGCAATGAAGTGCGCTACGGCCGTGGCGCACCCAAACACCCATTGCCAGCCGGTCACTCCCTCGATGCGCGCGGAAGTTTCGTCCGAAGCGATTACCGGCGCGGCGCGGACCTCGGCGTCAATCCGCTCCGCTTCGGCGGCGAAGGACGCCTGCGCACGGTTGAACAGGTTGGCGATGGCGCCTTCGCTGATGTCCAGCCCGAACAGCCCCTTGAACATCTCCACCAGGCGGCTGTAACTGACCATCTGCCTGGTATGGAGATAAACCGCCAGCGCCACGATGCCGGGCCCGAACGGGCTGCCTGGCTGCATTCCGGCGGGCGGGGTTCCCGCGATACGCTGGCCGCAGCACCCGCAGGCGCCGCTGTGAAGCTCGATGCGCGTCACCACCGGCTTGATCTCCGGCAGATCGATGTGATCGTAGGCATGCACATCCGGCTGGTCCCCGGGCGAGGCGGTATTTCTGCAATGCGGGCAACTGCTTGCAAACACTTCGAGCACCCGGTCCGGATTTTCCGAAAGCTTGCGCGCAACGCCAGGGCGGCCCTTGCGCCCTTTCTTCGCCTTCTCAGGCTTGTTTGCTTTCTGCCCCTTCGATGGCGGCAGCGATGAGTTGCCGGGAGTTTTGGGTGGGATGTTGAGTTTGGCTTCCAGTTCCGCCACCCGCGCCGCAAGAGCCTTGTTTTGCTCCGCCAGAACCAGCATTTGCCGGTTCTGCTCCATCAGCGCCAAAACCAGCGCGATGAGTTCCTGCTTGCTGAGCGAATCAAGTGCCTCGGGGGTCATCCCGAGCTTGAATCAGCCCGCGATTCTCGTGTCAATCGAGTTGTTGCCCTTATCCAAAACGCGCAGGGGGTGAGCAATTACATGCGTTCTGTTCTCGTGGAGTGCTTCCGGGAGTATTGCCCCAAGGACTTTAACCAGGACGCCGAAGAAGCACTTCAGTTTATCTTTGACGTTTTAGCAAAAGCATCGTCTGATTCAGGCAATATTTGCCCAGTAATCCTGGCGGCTAAGAACAAGCTGCCGCATCTGTACAAGACGATGGCGCCAGGCAGCTTTGTGGACTTCTTCGGTGCCGAAGCGTGTGACGATGCCGTATAGCTGGCGAGGTAGGGGGCGATGTCCGTCCGCCTTCGCCGCCGCTCAGCGGCGGGACTGAGGGCGCCCTCAGTTCGCATATGCACAATTCTGAGTGCTTGGCGGCAGGAACAGCCTTGCCGCCAAAACGCTTGCGATTATCCAGACAGGCCGCCAGCTTAGAAATGCGAAGAGGGGTTCGCCTTCTGAGCGGATTGGGCGACGAGCCGGGACAGCTCCTGGGCCTGATGCGCGAAGGTTTCCATCTGCTGGCGGGCAAACTGGCTCTGGATGTCGAGAGCTTCCTTCAGGTCTTTCGCATGAACGAGGCGCTGAGCAAGCTCGAAATTAGCCTGCAGGTTGGCCTCGGTGTACTTCACAGCCTTCTCGCCAATCTCGCGGGTGCCAGAGGCGAACACGTCGGTCGACTTGGCAACGACGTCCTGAGCCTGGCGGGAAGCTTCGATGAAGCGGTTGTAAGCTTCGCGGGCCTGTTCGACGCTCTTGCTGGCAAGGTCGCGCACGGAGGCGGGAATCTCGAAATCAATCTGCTGGGTCATGGCGGTCTCCTTGGGGCCGGTTCGAACTTCGGAAATGGGATAAGGCTCAGTTGAGCCGTGCCATTTCTATATAGACCCGTCTATGTTGCATTGCAACAAAAAATCTTGTGCACTGCACCATATCGTGAAATCCCGGGCGAATTTTCCACAAACATAACTGGGCTCGATCTTTCTTCGCTTGCATTCCGCCCCGAACACCGCCCTCCTGCGGCGTCATGGGCGGGTGCTGCGCAACCCCTATCGCGGCAGGAAGAGACTTTGGCAGCAAGACAGAAAAAAGCCACCGCCGATCCTATTGCGGATTTGCTGTTTTCTCCGCGTGCGGCCTTCATCTGGGATCACACGGCCCGCGTCCTTACGTGGCTGAATGCGGCGGGGCGCTCAAAATTCGGGCTTGGCGCAGAAGAATTGCAAGGCAAGCTTGCCGCCCCCTTGGTGCGATGCTTTGGCGCGGCTGCAAAACAGGGAAAGGCCTCCGGCGACATCACGCTCAAAGCCGGACTCAGTCCGGCTATTCCGTGCTCCTTCGAAGTTCTTGAGCTTGCGGGAGGCCACAAAGGGCTGATCGTATCCGAAACGGCGGATATTGTGCGCCTGCCAGATCCCCCTAAGAAGTTGCGCTCAAGTAGCCCGAAGGGCGATAGCGCCAACAAGTTGCGCAGCGAGGAGAGTGGAAGCGCCAAGAAACGGCCAATCGTCAAGCCTTGTGCCAAACGGAAGAATACCCCGGTGCCTGGACCGGTACGCAGCAAGCAGGCCGCATCCGCCGGTCAGCTTACCCCCGAGGAGATGCGCGCCTTCAAGGCCATCGGCCGGACAGTGCGGCGGCTGGCGAGGGAAAGACAGCGCGGCGCAAATGGCGCGTTAAAGGCCGTTTCCGTGCCTCCTGTAGAGCCGAAACGCGCGGTTGGAGATGCACGAGCCACGCAGGTGCTGCTTTTTTCCGCATTCGATCTCGTGCTGTTTCTCAGCGAGGAACTCGTCATCTCGCAGACGGAAGGACGCCCGCAAATCGCAGGCTGGCGCAAGTCCCAATTGCTAGGGCAACCAGCCGGGAGGGTTTTACCGCCTCCAGAACAGACTATATTGCACCGCATGATCAAAAAGTTGCGCGCCGGCGCCAAGATTTGCCGCGACACACTTGTACTGCAGGGTGAGGCTCTTGGTAGTGTGCCTTGCCGCGCAGTCCTTGGCCACTGCCCCGATGGCAACGTCCCGTATTTCCTGGCCTTGGTTTCGCTGGAGCTGCCGTCCCGCTTGAAACGGCAGCCCGCTCTTCCGCATATAACCCGGCTGGCGGCATAAGGACTGCAGCGCTGTTGCGGCTAAGTCTCATTCACCACGCCGCGTCGAACCGCGTTGCAATTGCTTATTGAATCCGGTTGCATGGGATGTGAGACATTGGGCAAGATCCCCAAGGAGAAATCGTTTGCGTTATGAGCTACGCACCGCGGCAGAAACTCGCTTCGGCCAGTTTCTGGCTACCCGGCCCGGCACTGCCGTACTCCTTTTCGCACTCCTGCATTTTCTGGGGCTGGCGCTTGTAATTCTGCTTACTCAGCCAACGCCTGGGCAGGATGTGATTGAACAAATCGCCTGGGCCCGGGATCCGCAGTGGGCTTACGCCAAGCATCCGCCCTTGCCGGCCTGGATCATGGCTGCTGCACTTTGGGCCAGCGGCCATCAGGCATGGATAGCCGAAACCTTGGGTGCCGCCACATCGGCAGCGAGCCTGCTTGTAGTTTGGCTTCTCGCGCGCAGGGTGGTTGATGCGCGCTATGCCTTGATCGCCGTGTTTGTGCTGGAAGGTGTCATCTATTTCAATTTCGCCGCCACGGACTTCAACCACAACGTTATCCTGCTGCCGCTTTGGGCCTTCATCGCCTACGCCGCCCACCGGGTGTTTATCGCTGGCACAGCAGCCGATTGGGCACTCCTGGGCGCTGCCAGCGCACTGGGGATGCTAGGAAAATACGCAACGGCGTTCCTGTTGCTTGCCGTGCTTTTCGCCTTTCTTGCGGATCGCGAGGCGCGGGCGAAACTTTGGGGCAAGGGGCCCTTGATTGCGGTCCTATGCGGGTCCGCTATTCTCGTCCCTCACCTGCTAGCGCTCTACAAGGTCGACTTCGGGCCGTTCACCTATGCCAGCGCGCGCTTGAAAACCTCTACGTCGATATTCGACCACGTGCTGTTTCCGCTTGGCTGGCTTGGCGCGCAAATCTTGAACGCCGCCCCTGCCCTTGGCCTTGCCGGCTTTGTGTTGCTGGGCACGAAGAGCGCAAGGGCGAGGCTGCTGCCGCTCGAAATTGCAGATGCCGGTCTACGGCGAAACCTGCAATTCTTTAGCATCCTGTTCGCCGCGCCGTTTGTCACCGGCGTCGTGATCCAAGCTCTGGGGGGCGTCCGGTTTCATGACATGTGGGGATTTCCCATGTTCGTGCTGCTTGGCATCGTTCTGGCGCTTTTGCTCGCCGCGCGCCCGCTGGAGCGCGATCCATTGCCCGTATTTGCCGTTGGGGGCCTAGCGTTTCTCGGGGTCGCTATGACCGCCGTGGCCGTTGTCAGCGTGGGTTCGCCCTATGCGATGCATACGGGGCCCAGGCATGAATTCCCGGCCCGGGAGATGGCGAAACAGATGGGATCGCGATGGACGTCCCTCTATCCATCCGCACCGCTCCGTTATGTCATATCCGATGTTTGGCTGGGAGGAATGCTGACGGCCTACCATCCTGACCGGCCGTCTGTGCTCATTGCCGGCAACTTCACGTACAGCCCTTGGGTCACGCCTGAACACCTGCAGGAGGCAGGCGCCGTAATCATCTGGCACAGGGAACCGGATGGGGACCGTTTGATGAAGCAATTTCCTGGGGCAATTCAGCAGCCGGCGCTCGAACTTCCGTTTCTAACCGGAGCGGCGGTCGCTCCCGCCCGGGTGAATTGGGCGATCCTGCCTCCAGCACGGATGTCTGCCGCAAAGTAAGCTTTCGAAGAACTGCGGCGCCCGCTAGCTGGCACATTGGGATGCCTGGCGCTCTCCAGCGGACCCGCCGATCCTTCCATATAGCAAGTGGACAGCAGGACAATTTCTTGGGGGTGACTCTCCCATGGACGCTGACATAAGGGCATTCGAATGGATGGTTTTGCCCTGGCCGAAGCTTACAACCCCTCACCCCAGCCCTCTCCCTCTGGGAGAGGGAGTCTGCTCGCAGCCGTTGTTAGGGCGTCCCCTCTCCCATGGGGAGAGGGACAGGGTGAGGGGATGTAACCTTCGATCAGGGCGCAACCTGCCGCTATGTTAGCGCCCATGGGTGACTCTCCCTTCCGTTCGCCTGGTTACGCGCTTCGCTGCGGCGGCTCCTCAAGCCTGCCGGTCTTCCGGAAAAGCATCGGCCAACGGAACATCACCGGCGGGCATCCGGGCGCCGGGGAAAGCCTTGGCTACGGCTTGCCGCACGATCTCCACAGCACCGCCGTGGGGAAAGCTTCGGGAAGCCATCAGAAGCTTTCGCTCAGTCAAGGCGACGATATCGTCCAGGCAGACGGCGCCTTCGAGATCGGTATCATCGAATACAATCCCCTCGCCGAGGCCTTCGATTTCCAATGTAAGCCGTACGGCGATGGAGAAGTTTTCCACCTCCCGTATCAAGCGGCGCATGCTCTCGCCGGCGCTGGAAAGCGAATGGCCGCAGGCGGCGCATTTGGCCTCCAGCGCGAGAAGCGTTTTGACAGGGTATGAACCCGTCTCGCCGCATCTGGCGCAAGTCGCATCGAGCGGATCGGCGAACTTCACCGGCCTACTCCACCACCTCGCCGAATGCTCCCGATGGCACGAGCGGCGCCATACGCATGAGCCGGCAATCCTCCACCGCAGCCTGCCTGTGCTTGACCGCCTCGCGATAGATCGGATCGCGGATCATCGCGACGAAAGCGGCAACGGACGGATATTCCGCAATAAAGCAAATATCCCAATATTCTCCGGCTGGACCGATCAGCATCTGCTCGAACCTGCCCTGCCAGACGATCCTGCCGCCGAGCCGCGAGAAGACAGTCCTGCTCCCGCTACTGTATGCGGCGTAGGCCTCGGCGCCCGTTGCCTGGCGGCCGTCTGGGTACGACGCCTTCTCCCGCAGCTTCACAACCGTGAGCATATGGATTGGCCCTTCGCGATCATTTTCGCGGAAAGCTTTGAATGTTTCCTTGGTTGGGTCGATGTATCCTGTCATTTCTGCGTCCTTTCCCGGATTAACCCCTCCTGCGCTACAGACGCCACAAGCACTCCATCGCGTGAAAAAATACTGCCCCGGCAGAAACCGCGCGCGCCCTGGCTGCTCGGGCTGTCCTGAGCGTAAAGCAGCCACTCGTCGGCGCGGAATGGGCGGTGGAACCATACCGCGTGGTCGAGGCTCGCCATCATGATGCGCGGATCGAACATCAGGCGGCCGTGAGCGACGAGCGCGGTATCGAGCAGCGAGAAATCGGACGCATAGGCCAGTATGCACTGGTGCAAGCGCGGATCGTCCGGCAACGAGCCGCTCGCCTTGATCCAGATATGCTGCCTGGGCTCACCCTTCTCTGAGGACAGGTAGCGCGAGAGGTCGGTAGGCCGCAGCTCGATGGGGCGTTCCAATTCCCAATACTTGCGCATCGTTTCGGGCAGATGCGGCAGCAGGCGCGCCTTCAGCTCCTCCTCGGATGCGAGTTCCTCCGGCGGCGGCACGACCGGCATTGCGATCTGATGGTCGAAGCCCGGCTCGGACTTATGGAACGACACCCCCATGCTGAACATCGGCTGGCCGTGCTGGATCGCGACCACGCGGCGCGTGGTGAAACTGCCACCGTCGCGGATGCGGTCCACTTCGTAGATGATCGGCACTTTGGGGTCGCCTGGCAGCAGGAAATAGGCGTGCAGCGAATGCGTCATCCGTTCGGCAGCCTCGACCGTGCGCGCCGCGGCAACGAGCGCCTGACCCACGACTTGGCCGCCATAGACGCGCTGCCAGCCGTTTTGCGGGCTTCGTCCCCGGAAAAGATTCTGTTCGAGCTGCTCCAGATCGAGGATATTTAGTAGGCTGTCGACGGCAGACATGCGCGCTCCTTAGGGCTATTCTCTGGCTGCGCTACCGCACTTCGCGCTACTTGGGCGGAGTCTTTGGCTGCGCTACCGCGCTTTGCGCAACTTGAGCGCAATTTATGGGAATAACGGGCGTTCTTGAAACGCTGTCAAGCTGCATCGGAATACATAAGGAGCCCTGCCGTGAGCGCAAACGGGACAAGCCGGTTCGATATCGTCATAGGTGGCGGGGGTTTTGCGGGGCTGGCGCTGGCGCGGGCGCTGACTGCAATGGCGCCGGGCGCTTACAGGATTGCGGTGGTGGAGCAGCGCCCGCTTGAGCAGGCGGCGGGAGGCGGCGGCGACGGGCGCGCGGTGGCGCTGATCGCCTCGGTGAAGGCGATGCTGGAGGCGATTGGGGTCTGGCCGGCGCTTGCGGACAAGGCACAAGCCGTGCTGCGCATCGAGCTGAGCGATTCGGCGCTGGAGGCTCCAGTGCGGCCTTCGCTCATCGGGCTCGATTCTGGCGAGGCGCCGGGGGGGGAGCCTACGGCTTATATCGTTGAAAATGCGGAGCTTTTGCCGGCACTGCTTAGCTCGTTGCAAGGGGTGGCGGACATTACGTTCTTCGCGCCGGACAGCGTTGCATCGTTCGAGGTGAAGGAGGGCGAGGTTGCGGTCTCGCTTGGCTCGGGGGCCACGCTGAGCGCTGCGCTGCTTGTGGCGGCGGATGGGCGGAAGTCCCGGCTGGCGGGGCTTGCGGGCATCCAGACCATGGAATGGCCCTCGGATAAGGTGGGCATCGTCGCCACCGTGGGCATCGAGCACCCGCATAATGGCACGGCTTGGCAGCATTTTCTGCCGGCCGGGCCCTTTGCGATCCTGCCGATGACGGGCAACCGGGTCTCGGCGGTGTGGACAGAGCAAGCGAATACGGCCGCGGAAATCCTGGCGCAGGACCGCGAAACGCAGGTAGCCGAATTATCCCGCCGCTTCGGGCACGAACTGGGCGTGCTTACACTCCTGTCCGAGCCCAAGGCGTATCCGCTGACCATGACCCTGGCCCGCGATTTCGTCCGCCCGCGGTTCGCGCTCATTGGCGACGCCGCGCACGGGCTGCATTGGATCGCCGGCCAAGGCCTCAACCACGGACTGAAGGACGTGGCGGCACTGGCCGAAACCCTGATCGATGCGAGCCGGCTCGGGCTCGACATCGGAACCTTGAACGTGCTCAAGCGCTACGAGCGCTGGCGCCGCTTCGACAGCGTCACCTCGGCCGCTTCCGCCGCCGCGCTGAACACGCTGTTTTCGAACGATAACATGGCCTTGCGGATGCTGCGCAGCGCCGGGCTCCGCGCGGTGGACCGGTTTGGGCCGCTGAAATCGTTCTTCATGAAAGAGGCGGCGGGGCTTACGGGCGAACTGCCGAAGCTGCTCAGGGGGCTGCCGGTGTAGGGGCGCGCCTGCCTCGTGCTATCGCTTCGCTGCCTGCCCGGTAGCGGCCGCCGGTATGGCCTTATGCCGATGCTCCTTGCTGCCGTTTTGGACCCATTATGGGGCGAAAAGGGCGGTTTTCGAGTTTGATATAATATAGCAGAGAAGTGTTGCGTAAGCCTTAAGTCCGCACACGGATTTATATCACATTGATTCTAATTGGATAAATGTTGAGATCGATGCCGATTTGGTTACGAAACTATGGTTAATTCAAATCTGGAATCATAATTAACTGTAGTTTTGAAAGCTGAAAATCGACCTCAAACGGAGTTTTTTGACGGAATTCGACCAATTTCAGCTGTGCCTATTCTCGATTAACTATGTTTTAATTAACCATAATCGCCGCCTGCGCCGTTTTTACCTTCCGTTAACTTGGATGCGCCGTCGCAGCTCCGTTGCCCCTCGCTACCGGCCGGCTGTTGACCGCAGCGCGCAGCCGGCGTAATTGCTTAGACTGGTTGTATTGCCAGCGAGGATTCACGTGACGGATGTTTTCTTTTCATATTCAAGCAAAAGCTGCGGGCGGGTAGCAGTGGCGCACAAGGCACTGACCGGGCGCGGCTTCGAGGTTTTTCGGGATTTGAAAGTGCCAGCCGGCTTCGGCGCCGCTCTGAAAATGCGCTTTACACCTGTAAACAATCGCTTTACAGTTATGATTGGATAGCCGCAGCGCATGATTGCAAGTTTCCGGCACAAGGGCTTGCGCCTGTATTTCGAGCACGGCGATGGCCGGAAGCTACCCAATGAAATGCTGCCGCGCATACGGCTCATTCTCTCGGCCCTGGATGCCGCGGACAGGCCGGAGGGTATGGACAACCCCCTTTTCCGGCTCCATCCACTCAAGGGCGCGCAGAGCGGTACATGGGCGGTTACGGTGCGCGCCAACTGGCGCATCACGTTCCGCTTCGATGAGGGAAAGGCGTGCGATGTCGATTTCGTGGACTATCATTGAAAGGAGCGAGCGATGCTTCGGATGAAGGACCCGGCGCACCCCGGTGAGCTGGTTGGCGCAACCCTTGAAGAAATGGGGGTCAGCATCAGCGAGGCGGCCAGGCAGCTCGGCGTTTCGCGGCAGTTGCTTCACGGCATAATTGCGGGCCGCAATCCCGTCTCCCCAAACATCGCGGTTCGCCTCGAAGCTGGCCTCGGCAGCACCGCCGAGACCTGGCTGCGCATGCAGATGAACTACGATCTTGCGCAAATCCGCAAGCGGGATGTGCCGGCGGACATCAAGCGTATTGCGCCAAAGGTTGCGTAGCCGGCCTTAGGAAATGGCGCGATGCTTCGGAAACCTTGCGCCATTGACCGCCGCGCGCGTTATTGCTTAGGTCAGTTGTGTTGCCGGCGAGGATTCGCGTGACCGATATTTTCTTTTCATATTCGAGCAAGGACCGCGAACGTGTGGGGCTGGCGCACAAGGCGCTGACGGAGCGCGGCTTCGAGGTGTTCTGGGATTTGCAGGTGCCCGCCGGCTACGATTGGGACCGGTGGATCCATGCGCGGCTCGATCAATCGCGCTGCGTCATCGTGTTCTGGACCGCCAACTCCGCCGCCTCCCGGAATGTCCGGCACGAGGTCGCCATCGCGGCCGAGGATGGCAAGCTGCTTCAGGTCATGCTCGAACCGCTGGCGACGCGCGACTTGCCGGCGCAAGCGAGGCGCAGGCTTGAACTGCTACCCGAGGGGTAGTATCTTTGGGTGAAGGGGAGGGCGGGTGCGGGTTTTCATGACGCGGACCTTCGGGCAATTCGCGCACAAGGAGCGTATTAGGGATCGCATGTTATGCGAGGCAATCGAGCGGGCCGAGCACGGCATCGTGGATGCAGACCTTGGCGGCGGCGTGATCAAGCAGCGCGTGGCGCGGCCGGGGCAAGGGCGTTCGGGCGGCTATCGCACGCTGATCGCGTTCCGCTCCGAGACCCGCGCCGTGTTCCTATTCGGCTATGCCAAGAACGATCGGGACAACATCGACGACAGCGAATTGCGCGATCTGCGCAAAGCGGCACACGCTTACATGAGCCTCAGCGAGACAGAGATCCAGGAAGCTGTTGCCGCTCGAAAATTGAAGGAGGTGGACTGTAATGCCTAAGGTTTACCGTAGCAAAATTTCAGCCGCGGTGCATGAGGCTATGTCGGATCTGCACGAGATCGGCCTTCTCGACAAGAAGACCATGCGCGAGTTCGACGCGTCGTGCCTGACCGAGGTCGAGACGCTGGCGCCCGGGGACGTGATCGCGCTGCGCGAGCGCGAAGGCGTCAGCCAGGCGGTGCTCGCGCGTTACCTCAACGTGGCGGTCAAGCTGGTGGGCGAATGGGAGCGCGGCGAGAAGCGCCCGTCCGGCCCCTCGCTCAAGCTGCTGGCGCTGGTAAAGGCGAAGGGCCTCGACGCTATCGCGTGACCGTTTCCGGCGCAGGGCACTTCCGCACTGGGCTGGCGTTGCAGACGCGCCCCCACTAATGCGGCTTCGTCTTCTCCTCGGCCACCAGCTCCTTCTTCGAGAGCTTGCCGATCAGCGTCTTGGGCAGCTCCTCGCGGAACTCGATCTGGGCGGGCATCTCGATCTTCGAAATGCGCGGCTTCAGAAACTCCAGGATGTCCTGCACCGTGGCCTGATGGCCGGCCCTTAGCTTCACGAAGGCCTTCGGCGCCTCGCCCCGGTACTGATCGGGGATGCCGATCACCGTCACCTCTTCCACCGCCGGATGCTCGTAGATGGCCTCCTCGACGCGGCGCGGATAGACGTTGAAGCCCGAGCAGAGGATCAAGTCCTTGATGCGGTCCACGATGTAGGTGAAGCCCTCATTGTCCATGTAGGCGACGTCGCCGGTCCGGAAGAATTCGCCAACGAAGGTGGCCGCCGTTTCCTCCTTCTTCTTCCAATAGCCCATCATCACTTGCGGGCCTGCGATGCAGATTTCGCCCTTCTCGCCAAGCGGAACCTCGTTGGCTGGATTTCCAAGCTGGCGCAGCGACATCACCGTGCCAGGCACGGGCAGGCCGATGGAGCCCTCCTTGACCGGGCCGTCGATGGGATTGATGTGTGTCACCGGCGAGGTCTCGGAGAGGCCGTATCCCTCCGACGAGCTTGCAGCCCGACACGCGCTCGAATTCGCGCTTCACCTCGACCGGCAGGGGCGCGCCGCCCGACAGGCAGAATTTGAGGCTCGACAGGTCGTGCTTCTTGATGTCCGGCGCCTTGGCCAGCGCATTGAACAAGGTGGGTACGCCCGCCATGATGGTCGGCTTGGTGGCGTCGAGCGTCTTCAGCGCCAGCTTGAGTTCGAAGCGCGGCAGCATGATCATCTGCCCCGCGATGCGGACGGCGAAGTTCATAAGCGCCGTCATCGCGAACACATGGAAGAAGGGGATCACGCAAAAGAAGCGTTCCTCGCCTTCCTGCGGCAGACCGCCGAACCAGGGGTGGCATTGCTGCACGTTGGTGGAAAGATTGGCGTGGGAGAGCATCGCGCCTTTGGGGGTGCCGGTGGTTCCGCCGGTATACTGAAGCACCGCTACGTCCGCCGGATCGATGTCCACCGCGTCGAAGCGGCCATCGTTGTTTTGCAATTCGGCGGCGGAGACAACGCCTGCGCCCGCGCGCCACGAGGCGGCGTCCCGGCGCTTGAAGATGCGGAAGAGCACGCTCTTGACGCCTGGCAGCATGCCCGCGAAGGACACCGCCACTAGGTGCTTCAGAATGCCGCCGTCCAGCAGCGCCTTCGCCTTGGGGAAGGTCGCCCTGAGATCGAGCGTGACCATAATCTCCGCTTCCGCGTCCTTCGCCTGCTGGGTCAGCTCGGGAATGGAGTAGAGCGGGTTAAAGTTTACAACCGTGCCGCCGGCTTTCAAAATCGCGTAGTAATAGACGACGAAGGCCGGGCAGTTCGGCAGCAAGAGCCCCACCCGCGTCCCCTTCTTCACGCCCAGAGCCTGCAAGCCCTTTGCCGCGCGGTTTGCCTGGCTGGCAAGCTCCGCATAGGTCATGGTCTGGCCGAAAAAGTTCGTCGCGGGCCTGCCGCCGAACTTCGCGGCCGCGTTGTCGAGAATGGATGGCAGGGGCTGCGGCTTGAATTGCTGAAACCAGTCCACATTGGCGGGATAGGACTTGAGCCAGGGATAAGGCGCAGTGGCCCCGTTTGTCACCGTCTTGCTATCAAGCTGGGCCTGGTGAGGGCGTTCCATGGAGTTCAACCCTTGTATCTTGCGGAGTTTTTCTATTGCTGCTCAGCACTATACAGGCGCAGGTCCTCCGCCGGAAGATCCTTAATACGAAGTTTCAATGTGCCCCACGCTGGCCGCCCTGGAGCCGGCTGCAGGGCTTTCCCCACGAATTTACCTTGAATTGTAGCTAAAGGGGCCGTGACATCGTCTGCGCTGGACTTGAGATAAGTTTACCGCTATCCCGTTGCCCACGCGCCCGCTCGCGAGGGTTCGAGCGGCAACCGGTTTCAGCTTGCGCGCCCGGATCGGCGCAGGGAGCCTGCAATGGACGACGTAGCAGAAAAAATCATCGCAATTCTACGCAAAAACATGCGCGACAAAGGCAAGGAAATCACGCTTGACACCAAGCTTGCGGACCTTGAGATCGAGTCTTTGGACCTCGCTGTAATCGTCTTCGATATCGAGGATACTTTTAACATTCAGATCCCCTACAACGCCAACGAAGAAGTACAGGATTTTTCGACGGTTGGCGCGGTCGTAGAGCGGGTGAAGGGCGTGCTGAACGCTTCTGAAGCATCCAACGCGGCTTAATAAGCAGAGCCGCTTCAGGACAGGATATGGCACAAAACGGCAAGCGGCGCCGCGTCGCCGTCACCGGGATGGGCGTGGTTTGCCCGCTCGGTACCGGCTTCGAAAAGTCTTGGGCGGCGATCAAGCGCGGAGAATGCGGAATCGGCCCGATCCAGGGCATCGATGTGCAGGAGCTCTACATCAGGATCGGCGGCGAGGTTCGCGATTTCGATCCCAAAATCCACTGCAAATCCAAGGCCCTCTTTCTGGCCGACCGCTATTCGCAATATGCCGGTGCCGCCGCTGAGGAGGCGCTCAAGCAATCGGGCCTCGAACTGCCGCTGAAGAATGGCGAGCGTGCAGCTTGCATCATCGGATCGGGCGCGGGCGGTCTGTCGACGCTGGAAAAGGCTTACGAGGACATCTTTGTCCACAAAAAAAAGGCGACGCATCCGCTCTCGCTCCTGCGCACCATCGGCAGTTCGGCATCCGCGCATGTCAGCATGGACTACGGCATCAAGGGGCCGGTTTTCGGCACGGTCAGCGCCTGTGCGACGGCAGCGCATGCGATCGGCCTCGCGTTCCAGATGATCCGTGGCGGCGCGGTGGACGTTGCGGTTGCGGGTGCCGGTGAGGCAGCGATTACCTTCGGTTCGATGCGCGCCTGGCAGGCAATGCGCGTACTTTCTCCCGAGGGCTGTTTCCCCTTCTCCAAGCGCCGCAATGGCACAGTGCTTGGCGAAGGTGCGGGCATTCTCGTGCTTGAAGACCTGGAACATGCCCGGGCGCGCGGTGCAACGGTGCTCGCCGAACTTTGCGGGTTCGGCATGACCTCGGATGCTTCGGACATGGTCAACCCCGATGTCGACGGGCCTACGCGGGCGATGCAGATCGCGCTCGGCGATGCGGGGCTGTCCCCCAGCGATATCGACTATCTGAATGCGCACGGCACGGCCACGACAGCCAACGACCTCAACGAGACGCGCGCGATCAAGAAGGCGTTCGGGACGCATGCCGGCCGGCTCTCGGTGTCGTCGACTAAATCGATGCACGGCCATTGTCTGGGCGCGGGCGGCGGCGTCGAGGCGGCGATCTCGATCCAGGCGATGCGGGAAGGCTTCGTGCCGGCAACCATCGGCTTCGACGAGCCGGGCGCCGAATGCGATCTCGACTACACGCCCAACGAAGGCCGCAACCGCAGCATCGCCTACGCCATGTCGAATTCGTTCGCTTTTGGCGGATTGAATGCAGTGCTGGTATTCGGCCCCGCCCCCGAATAGCTTAAAATTTGCCAAAGCCGCGCCTAAATGCAGGCTGTGCCTCCGGGCAGGGCGGGACTGGACATTGAGTGTTCATAGGCCAGAATGGGTATTGGCTTTGCAGCCGATGCTGACATTCTTCGCATGGAGAGAATGGCGTACCGATGATTTTTGCTGAACATTCAGCCTGGGCCTGGATCGGCTTCAACGCATTGGTTCTGGGCGTTCTGGCGCTAGACCTGGGCGTGTTTCACCGGAAGCCCGCGGTGATCCCGATCAGCGAAGCCCTCCGGATGGCCGCCGCCTACATCGCTCTCGCGCTCTTGTTCAATGCGTGGATCTGGTATGCCTCCGGGCCTACCCAGGCGATCCAGTTCCTGACGGGCTACTTCATCGAAAAAGCCCTGAGCATGGACAATATCATGGTGTTCGTCGTGATATTCTCCTACTTCCAGGTGCCGGCCCAGTATCAAATCCGGGTTCTGCTCTGGGGAATTATCGGCGCGCTCATATTGCGCGGCATTTTCATCATGGCCGGTCTTGCGCTGATCGAAGTGTTCGACTGGACCATGCTCGTCATGGGCCTGTTCCTCATCTACACCGGCATCAAGACCATGTTCTCCGGCGATGAAGGCGTCGACCTTGAGCACAGCCGCATCATCAGATTCGTGCGGAAGTTCCTTCCCGTGACCCACCAATATAGCGGCGAAAGGTTTTTCATACGGGACACCAGCCACCGCTGGGTTGCGACACCGTTATTCGTAGTGCTCGTGGTTATGAATATCACGGATATAATATTCGCGCTGGATTCCATCCCGGCGGTCTTCGGGATCACCCAGGACCCGTTCATCGTCTTTACATCGAACGTTTTCGCCGTTCTCGGCCTTCGCGCCCTGTATTTTGCGCTGGCACATATGGTCGACAGGTTCCGCTATCTGAAATTCGGTCTGGCGCTTGTCCTGATCTTCATCGGCTTGAAGATGGCGTACAACTATCTTCCCTACCCCGACATTCCCACTTCCTGGGCCTTGATTGTGACGGCGGCGTTGATCTTCGGATCGATCTTCGCCTCCATCATCCAGAACAGGAGAGAGGGCCGGAATGGGGGCGAATCCTCGCCCCAATAGAACCGGACAGGCTCTGGCCGCATACGGATTAGCGCGCACGCTCCAGGATGGAGCAGAAGTTCGCGACAGCAGCGCCGCCCATGTTGAAGACGCCGGCGAGCTTCGCATCCGGGATCTGCATGCCGCCTGCCTCGCCCATGAGTTGCATCGAGGCCATGATGTGCATGGAGACGCCGGTCGCACCGATGGGATGGCCCTTGGATTTGAGCCCGCCCGAGGGGTTCACCGGCAGCTTGCCCGTCTTTTCCGTCCAGCCTTCGCGCACGGCGATATGGCCCTTGCCGGGCTCGGTCAGCCCCATCGCCTCGTAATGAATAAGCTCGGCAATGGTGAAACAGTCGTGCGTTTCGGCAAAACTCAAATCCGCCAGCGTCACGCCTGCCTGCTCCAGGGCGCCCGCCCAGGCACGCCTTGCGCCATCGAATGCCACCGGATCGCGCCGTGAAATAGGAAGGATGTCGTTAGCGTGCGTGGTCCCGCGGAAACGGATCGCACGCGGCGCATCGCCCGCCGCATCCTCGGCCACCAGCACGATTGCGGCGGCGCCATCGGAGACGAGCGAGCAATCACTGCGGCGCAAGGGATGCGTCACATAGGGGTTCTTTTCCGAGATCGTGTTGCAGAACTCGAAGCCGAGATCCTTGCGCATGTGCGCGAAGGGATTCTGCACGCCGTTACGATGGTTCTTGGCTGCGATGCGGGCCAGTTCCTCCGAGCGGTCGCCGTAGCGCTGGAAATAGTTCTGCGCGATGCGCGCGAAGATGCCGGCGAAGCCGCCTTCGACTTCGGCTTCTTCCTTGCGGTAGCTGGCGCCAAGCAGGATGTCGCCGGTTTCGGCGGTAGGCTTGGCCGTCATTTTCTCGGCGCCGACCACGAGCGCAACCTTGCCTTGCCCGGCTTCGAGGTAATTGAGTGCGGCATAGAGGGCGGCCGAGCCGGTTGCGCAGGCGTCTTCAAGCCGGATGGCGGGCTTGGAGGCAAGCGCCGGCTCGCTCAGCGCGACCAGCGCGCCCTGGAAATCCTGCTTCTGGAAGCCGTTGTTCATGACGCCTACGAAGATGCCGTCCACATCTTCGGCTGCGACCTGCGCATGGTCGAGTGCGGGGCGGACGACGCGCGCCATCAATGCCTCCGTATCCGGGTCTTCGAGCTTGCCGAAGGGCGAATGGGACCAGCCCGTGATGAATGCCTTGCGCGCCATGCAATCCTCCTTGAAGCGGTGAAGGGGCAATATACCCGCGCCCAATAAGTTCGCATAGGCTGAACGGACGCATGGCACCGATACAAAATATTACAACGCCGAATTACCTGTTTGCATTTTAATTCTTGTTTACGTCAAATCCGGATTACATTGTATGGTTGAGCTGCACCTGGGTCCCCTCGGGTTGCGAAGCGGACATCCTCGCAGGAGAGCTGCAATGTTCAACATTGCCCGATACGTTATTGGTGCCGGATTGATTTTCGGCGCAACGGCCGCGGTGGCTGGAGATCTCCGGCCGGACACGGCGGACAGCATCATGGATGCGTGCCGGTCCGACTATCACCGGATTTGTTCCGAAGTGGTGCCGGGCGACGGGCGTGTAGCGCGATGCCTGATGGATCACGAGAGGGATCTGGCGCCCTACTGCCTGCAGTCTCTCAAAAGCGCTTCAGCGGCCGAGGATTGCCTGCCGGATTACCAGCGCTTTTGCCCGGATGTGCCGAAAGGGCAGGAGGCATTCCGGTGTCTGGCGCAACGGATGGAAAGGCTGGAACCTGCCTGCCGGCGCGTGGTAGCCGCGAACGCGCCTTACATGCAGCCGCGCGGGGACCGCTACAGCTCCAACGAAGGCCCCGCTCCCTATGGTCCCCGGCCTTATCCCGACCGGGCACCATACCCCTACGAGGGGCCGTATCCGGGCCCATACACCTATGACGGCTATTCGGGGCCGGCGGAGCCTCAAGGCAGGCCGTACGGCGGCTATGCAGGGTCCGGCGAGCGGCGGGACGCCCCCAGGTACGGTGCCGGGGCTTATGGAGATGAGGCGCCGCGAGGCGATTCCGGAAGCGCCGGCGCCTACCATTACGGCCCCGGCTATGGCGGGCAGTATGCCGGCGATGGGACACCGCGCTTTAAGCCCTGGGAAGAGGAAGACGAGGGCAACTACGCCACGCCGCCGCGCGACGGGCCCCGTCCGCGCTATTGACCGGTTGAAATTCGATGGGCGGTTCTGCCATGAACGAAGGGCTGAACCCCTCACCCCCAGCCCTCTTCCGCGCAAGCTCGCCTTGGCGAGCTTGCTTCTCCAAAGTGTCCGCATCCGCTTGCTGATGCGGATGGGAGAGGGAGTCCTGCCGCAGCCGCTGAGAGAGTCCCCTCCCATAGGGAGAGGGGCAGTGTGAGCGGTAATAACCTCAGTTCAAGCCCCTACCTCTCGGTCAGCTTCAACTCGATCCGCCGGTTATGCCGCAAATCGGCTTCGGTATTACCCGGCGCAATCGGCTGGAACTCGCCGAAACCAGCCGCGGCGAGCCTGCCCGGCTGCACGCCCTTGCCGATCAAATATTTCGCAACCGAAATCGCGCGGGCCGCGGAAAGCTCCCAGTTCGAAGCGAAGGTCGGCGTGCTGATCGGCCGGTTGTCCGTGTGGCCGTCCACGCGAAGCACCCAGTTGATTTCCCTGGGGATGCGGCCTTCGAGGTCCAAAAGCGCGTGGGCGAGCTTGTCGAGCTGCGTGTAGCCTGCGAACGACAGATCTGCGGAGCCGCTGTCGAAGAAGATCTCGGACTGGAACACGAAGCGGTCGCCAACGATCTGGATGTCGTCGCGGTCGCCCAGCGTCTTTTTGAGTTCGCCGAAGAAGTTAGAGCGGTATTGCGCAAGCTCCTGCACGCGCTTGGCGAGCGCCACGTTCAGCCGCTGGCCGAGGTCGGCGATCTGCGCCTGCGCCTGCTTGTCGCGCTTGTCGGAGTCGCCCAGCGAATTCTCCAGCGCCTGGATCTGCTTGCGCAGCGCGACGATCTGCTGGTTCAAAAGCTCGATCTGGGCCAGCGCTTGTGCGGTAAGCCCGCGCTGCTCGTCGAGCTGCTTGGTGACGGACGCGACCCGCAATTCCGCGCTGAGCCCCGTGCCTTCGCCCAAAAGCCCCGCCAACCGCCGCTTCTCGGCTTCGGCGCTCGCAAGCGAGGCGCGCAGCGAGGAGGCGTCGTCGAGCGCGCTGTTTTTCTGCGAGCGTTCGAGCGAAAGCTGGTTGGCCAGTTGCGCGATCTGCCGTTGCAGCTGGGACAAAAGGTTGTCCTTGCCGCTGGCTTCCTGCGCCGCGAAATATTGCGCCACCATGAACAGCACCATGAGGAAGGTCACGGTGAGCAGAAGCGTGGAAAGCGCATCGACAAAGCCTGGCCAATAGTCGATGGCGGATGGGCGGCGGCGCGATCGGGGTCCGGGCATGAGCTAGCTCCTTGGTCCGGTCACCGGATATCGTCGCGGCGGGGCGCGCGCGACGCGATTTCGCGAAGCGCCGTCGCCAGCCTGTTCTGCTCCTTGAGCACGGCCGCCAGTTCCGCCTGATTGTGCGACTGGTCGTCGACCCATTCGCGCAACACCTTCTGCTCGGCGCGCATCTGCTGCACGAGCTTGTCGATGCCGTCGGTCAGCCGGTGCAGATCGCCGCTTTGCGCGCCGCCACCGCCGCGAATGACGCCCTGCTCGATCTTCTCGGCAAGGTCGGTGATGCTGCGCTGCATATCGAGGAAGGCGAAACGGAGCTGCGATTGCGCGCCCGGTGAATCGCCGGAGTCGCCGCGAAGCTCGGTGATGGTCGAGAGCCACTCTTCAAGCTCGTTGTAGAAGCGCGATTGCGCCTGCCCGGCTTGGATATCGAGGAAGCCCAGGATCAGCGAGCCGGCAAGGCCCAGGAGCGAGGCGGAAAACGCGGTGCCCATGCCGGCCAGCGGCGCTTCGAGGCTCGTCTTCAGCTCCTGGAAGACGGTTGCGGTGTCCTTGCCCTCGGTGTTGAGCGCCTTGATGGTCTCGCCCACGGAGCCGGTTGTAATCAAAAGACCCCAGAAGGTGCCGATCAGGCCCAGGAAGATCAGGAGGCCCACGAGATAGCGCGTCGTTTCCCGGGCTTCGTCGAGCCTGGAACCGATGGAATCCAGGATCGAGCGGCTGGCCGTCGCCGAAATCGCGGCCTGCCCCTGGCGGCGGCGCAGCATCATGGCCATGGGAGCCAGCATCACCGGCACATGGTCGTTGGCGAGACCCGGGTCCGAGATACGGAAATTATTGACCCAGCGCACCTCGGGATAGAGGCGGAGCACCTGCTGGAAGGTCAGCATAATGCCGAAGAACAGCACGCAGATGATCAGGAGCTTCAGCGGCATGCTGCTGTTGAAGTTGACCAGCTCCAAAATCTTCTGGTTGAAGATCCAGGCGATGAGCCCGACGAGGGCGACAAACAAAACCATCCGCCAAACGAAGATTTGCGGGCCTGACAGGGTTTTGTAATAGGGCGGCTTGCTCATGGCTGACGGTCTCGCAGGAGCTAGGATCGCTACTCGATACTAAAGTCTCCCATACAGCATTTGGGCGGCACGGGAAATCATAACTTCCTTGCAAAACGGTAAGGTGGTTTTGGGGCGGGCGGCAGTTGCGATCCACACGAAGCCCTAACAACGGCTGCGGCAGGACTCCTTCTCCCATCCGCATCCGCTTGCGGACCCGCTTCTGTCTTCTGGCGGCAGAAGGCGGAACTAAGCCTTTTCGTAGTGGTTGTTTGCCCTTTCAACCTCCAGGCCATACTGCCGGAGCCGTTCAATCGTCGCTTCGGCGTGGGCGCGGTCCTTGGTTTCGATTGTAATTCCGACAACCGCGCCTTTGGCCGGGACGTCGAGGAAGAGCCGGCTGTGATGCACTTCGAGGATATTCGCGCCGCAGCGGCCGAGTTCGGAGGCGATCTCGCCTAGCATGCCGGGCCGGTCCGCTACCGAGATGCGCAGCGAGACGATCTTGCTCTCCCGCTCCAGCCCGCGCATCAGGATGGAGGCGAGCACGCGCGGATCGATGTTGGCGCCGGATTGGAAGAGCCCAACGCGCCGGCCGGCGAAGCGGGCGCGATTCGACAGCACGGCGGCAAGCCCGGCGGCGCTGGCCCCCTCGGCGATGGTCTTCTGGAGGCTCGCAAGGCTGAAGATGGCTTCCTCGATGGCCTTTTCGCTGACCAGGACCACGTCCTGAACGAACTCGCGGATCATGGGCAGGGTGAGGGTGCCGCAAGTCCTGACGGCGATGCCTTCGGCAAGGGTCGGCCCGCCGCACTGCGCCGGCTCACCGTGCAAGGCCGCGTAGGCGGATGGATAGGATTCCACCTCCACGCCGATGACTTCGATGCCGGGCTTAAGCCCCTTCGCTGCCGCCGCTACGCCTGAAATGAACCCGCCGCCCCCGATTGGGACGATCAGGCAGTCGAGTGCTGGGCAGTCCTCAATGAATTCGAGACCGGCCGTGCCCTGCCCTGCGATCACTGCGGGATCGTCGTAGGGATGGACCAGGGTAAAGCCATGCTCCGCGATAAGTTCGGCGGCGCGGGCTTCGGACTCGCCTACATGCTCGCCTGCGAGGATGACCTTGGCGCCGTAGCCTTCGGTGCTGGCGACCTTGTTGAAGGGGGTGCCTTCCGGCATGACCACGGTGGCGGCGATACCGAGGCGGGCAGCATGATAGGCCACCGCCTGGGCGTGGTTGCCGGCGGAAACGGCGATGACGCCGCGCTCGCGTGCGGCCTCGCTCAGCGACAGGAGCTTGAGCAGAGCACCGCGCTCCTTGAAGCTGCCGGTTGCCTGCATGCTCTCGTATTTCAGAAAGATCTGCGCGCCTGAGAGCGCCGAAAGCTTGGGTGCTTCGACAGCGGGCGTGCGGATAATCGCGCCCTTCAGCTTGTCCGCCGCGGCACGGATGGCCTGCAGGCTCGCAGCGCTGCTGGAAGGCGGCTCATTGTTCTGGCTTAACGGCATGAGGGAAAGCGCTCTAAAAGAATATGGGGAACCAGCGTTTACCACAGAAGCACAACCTTGACATGCTCCTGGGAGAAATAAACCTATCGATATTGCGAGAATGAAACAGCCCGCGTCTAGTGGTTCCCTCCCTATAACAGACGCCGATACTGGCGGAATGGCTTGCACAGCTGGTGGTTGCGGGTTGGCGCGAATCGCTTCTTGTGCACTCCTTACCGGCTGTTTCCTCACGGCAACAGAATGTACCAAAAACCTTATCTCGTTGGATTGCTTATGGCCGTCCAGCGAATTATCGGCGAAAGTAGTGCCATTGTACCCGTTCAGCCTGTGTGTAACTTGGCGTGGGCGGTGCAAGGGGGGAGCCGTAAAGTCTGAGTTGCATACGCAGTCAGGTATTTGCACGCACCTTGGGGGGGGGATTTCGATGATTAGGGGCCTCGCGCTGGCTGTTCGCCCGGCTGCATTTGCAGCGGCTACAGTAGACGCATGCCCTTGCACGGAATCCAAGCGGACCCAGGCTTTGAGTAGCCAGTGGCGTGCGTTGGAAATATTTTGCCAGAATTTGCGCGGGGCTACAACATGCGGCTGAACAAAGCGGGCTTCGGCCTGATACTGTGCCTGGGCATGGCGGGGTGTTCGGATCTGCCGTCGGACGGCCCGGATTCGATGGCCGTGGCGTCGAGCGCCGTGGCGGTGCTGCCTGGCGAACCGGGCAAGCCCGCATTGGATTATGCGCTGGTGGATATCACCGAGACCGTTGCCGAACACGTGCCGGAACTCGGGCCCAGCATGTTCAACAAAAGCTTCGGAATGCCGCATGGCACAGCCCCCGAATACCGGGTGCGCGTGGGCGACACCCTGGTGGTGACGATCTACGAAAGCTCGGCGGGCACGCTCCTGGGCTCCAGCGAAACCGCACAGCGGCAGGGCGCCAACAACCAGCTTTCCGTGGCCCCGCAGGTCGTTGACCAGAGCGGCAAGATTTCGGTGCCGTTCGCGGGCGATATCGTGGCCAAGGGGCTGAGCTTGCGCGAAATCCGCCGCGAGATCGAAAGCCGGCTTTCCAAGCGTGCGCTCGAACCGCAGGCCATCGTTTCGATTCCTTCGACCGGAACCGGCAACGTCACCGTGGTGGGCGATGGCGTGGGCAATGGCGGCGGCGGAATTACGGGCGGTGTGAGCCTGCGTCCCACCGGCGACCGCGTGCTCGAAGTGCTGGCCCGCGCGGGCGGCATCCGCTATCCGGGCTTCGAGACCTTCGTCGCCCTGCAGCGCGGCCGGCGCGTGGCCACGATCTATTATCCGAAGCTGATCTCCGATCCGCGCGAGAACATCTACGTTCAGCCCGACGACATCATCAATGTGAGCCACTATCAGCGCAAGTTCGGCGCCTTCGGTGCGACGAATTCGGTGGGCCAGACCATGGGGCTGACCGGGCTTTATCCGTTCGAGGGCGAGAAGATGTCGCTCCAGGAGGCGCTGTCCAGGGTCGGCGGCCTTTCGGATACGCGCGCCGATGCGGTCGAGATCTATCTCTACCGCGTGGAGGAACGCGAGACGCTGCAGGCGGTTGGGGCAAGCCTCGGCCAGTTCAAGCCCGGGCAGAAGTACATCCCCACCATCTATCGCATGAACCTGCGCGATCCGTCCGGCTTCTTCCTGGCCCAGCATTTCCCGCTGCGCGACAAGGATATCGTCTACGTGGCCAACGCCCGCTCGGTCGAGGTCGGCAAGTTCTTCGATTACCTCTCCACGATTACCGGAGGTATCGCCAGCAATACCGGAAATCTTACCACTACGCGCGAAGCGGCGCGGGCGCTCGGCACTGGAAAATAAGGCCGCCGCGTTTTTGACCTGCACATCCGGGAAATGGGCCGCATGATCCTGCGTGCCCTCCCGCCGGACATGGCGGCTTCGGCCGTCGAGCAGGTCGAAGCGCGGCTGGCGGATATCGTCCAGCAGCACGGCGTCGCAATTCCCCTTGCCATTGAAAGCGGTAGCCGCGCCTGGGGCTTCCCGTCGCCCAACAGCGATTACGATTGCCGTTTCGTGTTCGTCCGGCCGATGGAGCATTATCTGTCGCCCTGGCAGCGGCGGGACGTGATCGAGACGCCTGTCGAGGGCGATATGGACGTCAACGGCTGGGATTTGGCCAAGGCAATCCGGCTGCTCGCGGGCGGCAACGCGGTCATCATCGAATGGCTGATGTCGCCGGTGATTTACAGCGCCGAGGCTCAGTTCCGCGATGAGTTCCTGGCGCTGGCGCGGCGCATCGCGGACCGGCGGCTTGTGGCGCGGCATTACCTGCATCTGGCCGAGCGCTTCCGGGATGTGTGCTTTGCTGCCGAAGGGGCGGTCTCGCGCAAGAAAATCCTCTACGCGCTCCGGCCGGCGGTGGCGCTCAGATGGCTCAGGCTGCATGAGGAGGCCGTGGCGCCGATGGAATTGCCGGCACTGATGGCGGAATGCGATCCACCGGCGGGGCTTGCCGAGGCGGTCACGGGGCTGATCGCGCGCAAGGCGCAAGGGGCGGAAAGCGACAGCGAGCCGCTGCCAGGGGCGGTGGCGGCATTCATCCGCGAGGAGCTTGAGGCTGCGGGCGAGGCGTTCCGGAAGCGGCCGCCAAAGTCCGGCGAGGAGGAGCGCAGCGCCGCCGAGGCGTTTTTCAGGAATACGTGTGCGCGGCGCTGCAAAAGTAGTCCACGGAAGCGGTGGCGGAGTGCCGCCGCACGGCGCCGCAAAAGGGTGCCAGCAGCAAAGTTGTCCTTTGGCGAATTGTCAGGGGACAGCGGGAGATGCATGCCGTGGAGAAATATGCCGCCGTTCGGCAGTTCGTGTTCGTGCAAGGGGGTAGCAGGCGGGAAGCCGCGCGGATTTTCGGTGTGAGCCGGAAGTCCGTGAAGAAGATGTGCGAGTTTTCAGCGCCGCCCGGTTATGTGCGCAAGACACCTGTGTTCCGGCCCAAGCTGGGGGCGTTTCTCGGGATCGTGGATGCGATCCTCGCAGCCGATATGACGGCGCCGCCGAAGCAGCGGCACACCGCGCAGCGGATTTTCGAGCGCCTTCAGGACGAGCACGGCTATGGCGGCGGCTATTCGGCGGTGAAGGAGTATGTGCGCGAGGCGCGGGCAAGGGCGCGCGAGACCTTCGTGCCGCTGGCGCATCCTGCCGGCCATGCGCAGGTGGATTTCGGCGAAGCGATTGGCGTCATCGGCGGTGTGCGCCAGAAGATGCACGTGTTTTATATGGACCTGCCGCATTCGGACGCGCCGTTCATGAAAGCCTATCCGGCGGAGACCACCGAGGCGTTTCTCGACGGCCATGTGAGCGCGTTCGCGTTTTTCGGCGGCACGCCGCTCTCCATCCTTTACGACAACACCAAGCTTGCCGTGGCCAAGATCTGCGGTGACGGCAGACGCGAGCGGACGCGGGCGTTCACGGAGCTGGTCAGCCATTACCTGTTCCAGGACCGCTTCGGGCGGCCAGGAAAGGGCAACGATAAGGGTAAAGTTGAGAACCTCGTGAAGAACGGGCGGCGGATGTTTTTGACGCCCGTGCCGGAGGCGGCCAGCTATGAAGAGCTGAACGCCAGGCTTGAGGCCGCTTGCCGGACGCGGCAGTCCGGACGTTCGGGCCGCCACGCGGAGACAATCGGCGAGCGGCTTGCCGCCGATCTCGCCGCATTCCGTCCCCTGTCCGCGGCGCGGTTCGAGCCTTGCGAGAAAAGAGCGGCCCGCGTTTCTTCGACAGCGCTGGTGCGCTACCGCAACGTGGATTACTCGGTCCCCGTGCAATACGGGCATCGCGCCGTTGCGGTGAAGGGCTTCGTCTCGGAAGTGGTCATCCTGAACGGGGCGGAGGAGATTGCCCGGCATCCCCGGTCTTACGAAGACGGCGACTATGTCTACAATCCCCTGCATTACCTGGCTCTTCTGGAACGCAAGCCTGGAGCGCTGGATCAGGCAGCACCCCTGCAGGGGTGGAAGCTGCCGGAGGTGTTCAGCCACCTGCGCCGTCTTCTGGAGGAGCGCATGGGCAGGAAGGGCAAACGGGAATACATCCAGGTTTTGAGATTGATAGAAGTCTTCCCCCAGGAAAGGGTTGCCGCCGCCGCGGGCGAAGCGATCCGCCTTGGCGCCGTCAGCTTCGATGCGGTCAAGCAGATCGTGCTCGCGAGGATCGAGAAACGCCAGCCGGTGCTCGATATTTCTGCCTATCCGCATCTGCCGAAACCCGATGTGGGAAGTACGAAGGCGGCCGATTACGGCCAGCTCATCGAAATGGGGAGGGCGGCGGCATGAGCGCATCCGATGTCCTCCCCGCAGCCAGCGCCTCCACGCCACAGGTCTTGCTTGCGCACCATTTGAAGGCGTTGAAGCTGCCCACGTTCTTGAACGAGTACGCCAAGCTTGCGCAGGAATGCGCCCGCGACGGCGTGGATCATGCGCGTTACCTGCTGCGCCTGGCGGAGCTGGAACTGATCTCGCGCGAGCGGCGCATGGTGGAACGCCGCATCCGGGCAGCGCGGTTCCCTGCGGTCAAGAGCTTCGACACCTTCGAGTTCGCGGCGATGCCGGCGCTCAACAAAATGCTGACGCTCGAACTGGCCCGCTGCGAATACGTGCTGCGCCGCGAGAATATCGTGGCTCTCGGGCCAAGCGGCGCCGGCAAAACCCATGTTGCCCTAGCCCTTGGCTTGGCTGCCTGCCAGCGCGGCCTCAGCGTCGCGTTCACCACCGCGTCCGCGCTCGTCAATCAGCTCATGGAAGCCCGGGATGAGCGCCGGCTGCTGCGCCTGCAAGCCCAGCTCGCGTCAGCCAGGCTGCTGATCGTCGATGAGCTGGGTTACGTGCCCTTCTCCCAGACCGGTGCCGAACTGCTGTTTGAGACCTTCAGCCAGCGCTACGAAAAAGGTTCGATCGTCATCACTTCGAACCTGCCGTTCCAGGAATGGACCAGCGTGTTCGGCTCCGAGCGGCTCACCGGCGCTCTGCTCGACCGGTTCACTCACCATGTGCACATTCTCGAAATGAACGGCGACAGCTACCGCCTCAAGCAATCTAAGAGCCGCCGCCGCAAGGGCGTCAAGGTGGATGCCGAAGACGTTGCCGTTGGCAGCCCCAGCGTCCAGCCTGCTGACGGCATCGCCTAGCCTGACCAGTAGAGCAAATCAGGCAGCCCGCATGAAAAAGGGGCCTCGCGAGGCCCCTTTTTCATGCGCACAGCATCCCGGCACTGGCTCCCTTTTGCGCCGCCGCGCTGGTCCCATTTTGCTCCGCCATTGACAAATACGGTACAGCGAATGGAAACAAGGGCTTAGGGCACCGCGTTCCGCGCCATCGGGTGCGTTAACGAACAGTTTTTACGCTAACGCAATTCCTTGTCCTGCCTGTCAGCAAGCCGACAGGCGGCGCGGCGGAAACGCCCCAAGATGGGGGCACTGCGGACGATGTGCCGCCTTCAGCTTGCAGGAGTGCCAACGATGGAAGGGCTTGAACAAGTATTAAGGGAGCATCCGTTTTTTGCATCTCTTGAACCGGCGTATATCCCGCTTGTGGCCAATTGCGCGCGAAGTACCCGTTTTGAAGCCGGCGAATATTTGTTCCGTGAGGGTGAATCCGCGGACGAGTTTTTCTTAATTCGCGATGGCAGGGCGGCTCTTGAGATTGCGGCTCCGGGAATGGTGCCCGTTGTATTCGAGACCTTGAGCGGCGGTGAGATTGCGGGTGCGTCCTGGCTTGCGCCTCCGTACCGCTGGGCGTTCGATGCGCGCGCCGTGGGAGCAACCCAGGCAATTGGCATCGATGCAAGACGCCTTCGCGGCTACTGCGATGCCAGCGGTCAGCTTGGTTTTGAAATAACGAAATGCTTTCTTTCGGTGATGGCGCAGCAACTCGATGCTATGCGTCTGCAATTTATGGATGTTTATGCGAGGGCATAACTTCGAGCGTTTGAATATTGCCTCAAACAATACATAGATATTATATGCTATCATGTCTATGCACCACACGCTTGGCGTAAGCGTTGGCGATAAGATCTTCGATGTATTGCATATCTGGCGCCTCCGGCAAGCTCGAAGCAGCCGCCGCAGCCTCGATCTGCCCCAGCAGCGCGTCGATTTCCTCCGTCACCGTGCCATAGACCACCTCGCCCTGCTTGATGCGCAGGAGGTACGCGGCGTCGGGGCGGGGTAGCACGATGCGCCCGGTGGTGAACAGCTCGACGGCTTCGCGGCCGATGCGCACGGCGTGCGAGAGAGCCTTCCAATCCACGCCCTCGTTGCGTTCGGCCTGTAGCGCGCGGTGGCCGTATTCTTCTAGAAGCCGCTGGACTATTTCGCGGGCGTTCTTGATCGAGGCGGTGAAGGGGGCCTTGTGGCCGCAGACTTCGAGGTAGTCGAGCGGCTTCCCGCCAGCCGCGGGGAGGCTCACGATGGCGATGTGCTCGCCCGCCAGCGCTTCAAGGCCGGCAGCGGCTTCGCCGAGCTTGGCCGTGCCGCCGAACCGCGCTTCCGCCTCTCGGAGCACGCCCAGTGCCTTGCGGGCGGCGGCCACGCGCGAGCCCTTGACGCCGTAAGTGTTGGCCTGGCGGCGGCAATAACCCAAGAAGGTGGCGGAGCGCTTCGAGACGAGCCGGTGCGCGTTGGCCTGGATTTCGCGCCAGAGCGGGGCGGGCGGCATGGTCAGCGCGCTATCGGGCGCGAACAGCATGTCGAGCGCCATGGTCTGGCCCTCGGCGAGCAGGCCCAGGAAGCGCTGCAGGCTATAGGTTTCGCGGTCCACTTCGCCGGGGGCGTTCTTCTGCCCTGGCGCCTTGGGCGGCGTAATGACGATGGTGGCCTTGACGCGCTGGAGCAGGATGTCCCGCGCCTCCGGCAGGTACACGCTTTTCAGGTCGATGTCGGATTGCGGCGTATCGGTGCCATAGAGATGCGAGCCGTAGCGCATCTCGACGATGAGTTCCATGGGCCGCCTCCTTTCGATCCTGCGCTCGCTACCCTATGCGGGTGACAAAATGGGAGCTATCGATTTCGATATAATATAGCAGAAATGTCTTGAGATTTCGTTAGGCGGCTATGCAGTTGAATTGAAAGAAAAATCTTGGATACGGCAGGCAGGATAATGGTTAATCCAAATCCTGTTTTATATTTAACCGTAGTTTTGGATGCGTCGAACCGGGGGTGAATTGGGAAATTTTTCGTCGAAAGCGACCAATTTGGAACATGCGAATTCGGCGTTTACCGTGTTTGTATTAACCATGACGGGGGCGTAGGCGGGATTAACTGCCCGGTAACGCAAGGTGTGCTTCGCAAAAGGCGCCGTTCCGGGCAACGGCAACGAAAGAGCCGTCTTGTAGCGATAGGCCGCTTGCGGATTTTCCCACCCCCGGCGGCACCGTCTCTTGCCAGGGACATGGCGGCCATCGCGAGCTGGCTTTTCATGTACCGGAAAGGCGCGCGCATATGCCCCGCTGTGCATGGCGCCGTCCTATGACCAACTTTTCAAAGAGCTCCGCGGGTATCCGCCCTATGTTTGGCGGCGTTGAATGAAGCGTTCCGCGGATGGCTGAAGGATTGCACCAGACCGGCTTGTGCGCAACCCAAGCGTGTGTTTTGTGCACAAATTTAACGAAATTGTTGAAAACGCATCGCGACCAGATTGTAAAATGCGGCGCGCCAAGCTCCACGCAAGCTCCACTCAAATACTGCGAGAACACAGACAAGCTTGCGTCCCAGGCGATGGGGCGTCCAGTCTTTTTGGCAGGCGTGGAAGTAGATATAGAGTTATGAAATTCAGTGATGCGCGATTACGGTTTCCGATACACGGCCCGGCGAAACGACGGCGTGCCTGCGTAGATGCGGCCGTCCGTCAGCCCGGCGTTACCTCTCACCGGCGCAACAGGCCGGAAACGGACCTTCGCGGCTGTTGAAAACTGCTTGCGTGGCATTGCTTGCTTTCGATTCTCATTACCGGACGCTTCGTAGGAGCACAGACTTTGGGCAGCCCGGACCAAAAGCTATCCTCAGGGATAACTACCTTCACTGCCCAAAATTTCCATGTCGCCCCTGTACGAATGGAAAAACAGACACCTCGTCGCTTTCTAAGAGATCTACGTCCCGACCCGCTGTGCGTTGATCTGATCAGGAAATTTCGCGTTCAGCTCTTGCCAAACGGCGTCTTCGACGAAGACATCGGAGTGATTACGATAGTCGCGGTTGCCGGCGCGCCAATCGCTCTCGCGCCAAATCAAAGGCTCGCCCTCGCCCTTTCCCGCAGCTTCCAGTTCCGCCGGTCAGGCAATAGAATAGCTACCTGCGTACCATTTTCTTTCGGCTTTGATATTTGCGTCGGGATTTCTGGCCATTGCAGCCGTTGCGCGCGCCCCAACACATTGATGAAATAGTAGGCGCTGGCCAAATTTAGACGTTCCGCCAACTCAGGCGCCGCATTGATCGTAACCGGGATAAATTCCACTTGGCCAGGAGCCAGCTCCTCAATAACGGCGCGAGCACGCTCGGAAAAAACAATAGTGCCCCTTGACGTATGGAAGATGTCGGGCAACTGTTGCATAGCGTCAGCTATAGTCAACGATTTGGAAACAAATGCGCAGGGATCGGCTTGTTCTCGATGATATAGAGGGGCTTTGGCGCTGTTCCCATGATATCCAGCAAGCAGAAAGCTGGTTCCGTCCCAGTCCACCGGATCCAAGAGGTAAACCATGTAAGCCTCCAAGCTCACTTCACCTGGGGTTGAACGGGTATTTGGCGGGCCAGTTCCTCGCCATCCAGACTGACGAAAAATCTGAACTGGCCAGCTTCCGCACCGAGTCAAGCGCGGGATTGTTTCAGCCTTTTCGGAATGGACCGCAATAGGATACTTTAGCCGACCTGACGAATATAGGATCGAGAGAAAACCAGCAGGACTGCTCTCGACCCATAGCGTGAAAGCAAGCATGGGCTTGACTATAGATCCATGAAGTGGCCGGACACCGGTCATTCGTTGGCGAACCAATGAAACTTAGCTTAGATCCCGGATAACGCCTCCAGCGTTTCCGGGATGACCGCCGCGGAACTACACAAGCGGATTTCGTGTTACTCCCGGGCGTATTGCGAACTCGTGATCGCCACCGGCGCTGTTTCCGCTTAGGCTTTCCGCCTGGGCTTGCTACGATAGCGCGGGGGGCCAAAGGAGCGCCCATGCAGTATATCGTTGGATTGAAGCTCAAGGACCGGAGCGGCCACCTCAATATCGACGCCGAGGACGCCCTCATCGCGGCGCTGGAGGCCAAAAGGCAGGAACCCGAGTTCGGCAGTGACCTATGTCCGCCGCCAGAACAAGCGCGGAGATTCGCGCCATCCTTCGGGCGCGCTGGGTTAAGCGCTACCGGCGGTTGCGGTAGAGCACCGCGCCGCCAGGCTCGTCGCCGATGGCCAGCGGGCGGGCCTGATCGTCATGCAGCTTCTGCTTCATGTAGTGTCCCCAGCCGGGCGGTGCCGGCTGGCGAACCTTTTCCGGGATCGCCGGGCCGGACGCGTCAGTCTTGGGAGGAGCCGCGCACCGGCCCGATGTACAGGAACCGAAGGCCCAGGCCGGAAAGCTGATTACGGCCAGGACGGCGGCGCAGGCGAAGGCGGATAGTGCGCGCATGTGTTCCCCCTATGGCTTCCTTTGGGCGGCATCGGAGCCGCTGACGGGCTGTGCCATGAACGAAGGGAATCTCCCCTCACCCCAGCCCTCTCCCCATGGGAGAGGGAGTCCGGGCGTGCCCGTTGTTAGGGCGTTCCCTCTCCCGCCAAATCCGCTTGCGGATTTGGCCACTTCAGATGGCAATCTCGCCTTGGCGAGATTGCTGGGAGAGGGACAGGGTGAGGGGTTGTAAGTTTCGATCATGGCAGGACCGGCAACCCTTACGCTAGCGGCTCAGAACTGGTCTTGGGCCATTTCCATCATGATCTTGCTGCCGGCAGTGAGCATTTTCAAGCGGCTATCTACTTCGGGCAGCATTCTTTGCGCGAAGAAGGCGGCCGTCTTGAGCTTGGCGTCGTAGAATTGCGGCGAGAGGCCGTCGGCGCTGCCCTTCCCTATCGCGGCGCGGGCCATCTTGAGCCACATCCAGCCGAGGCTCACCAGCGCGAAGATGCGCAGGTAGTCGGTGGCGGCGCCGCCTGCCTCGTCGGGGTTGGAAAGGCCGTTCTGGGCGAGCCACATGGTGGCCTGCTGCAGCTTGCCCACCGCGTCTGCGAGCGGCTTGGCGATGACTTCCAGCGCCGCATCCCCTTTGGCCGCATCGAGATCCGCCTGGACCATGCCGAAGAACGCACGCACTGCGCGGCCGCCGCCATGCGGAAGCTTGCGGCCGACGAGGTCGAGCGCCTGCACGGCGTTGGCGCCCTCGTACAGCATAAAAATACGTGCGTCGCGGACGAACTGCTCCATGCCCCATTCGCGGATGTAGCCGTGACCGCCGTACATCTGCTGCATCTTGATGGCGACGTCGGTGCCCATGTCGGTGAAGTAGGCCTTGATGACGGGGGTCAAGAGCGCGATGAAATCGCCGGCCAGTTCGCGGGTGGCGGCGTCGGGATGGTGGCGCGATGTGTCGAGGTTGAGGCCGACCAGCACCGCCAGCGCCCGCCCTGCCTCGGTGAACGCCTTGGCTTCGAGCAGGTTCTTGCGCACGTCGGGGTGTACGATGATCGGATCGGCAGGCTTGCCGGGCTCCTTGACGCCGGTCAGCGCGCGGCCTTGCAGGCGGTCCTTGGCGTAGATGACGGCGTTTTGCCGGGACACTTCGGCGATGCCGAGCCCCTGCATGGCCACGCCCAGCCGGGCCGCATTCATCATGGTGAACATGGCGCGCATGCCGGCGTTCGGCTCGCCGACGAGCCAGCCCGTGGCATCGTCGAAGTTCATCACGCAGGTGGCCGATGCCTTGATGCCCATCTTGTGCTCGATGGAACCGCATTGCACGCCGTTGCGGGCTCCCGCCTCGCCGTTCGCATCGGGCAGGAATTTGGGAACGATGAAGAGCGAGATGCCCTTGGTGCCGGCGGGGGCGTCCGGAAGCTTGGCCAGCACGAGATGGACGATGTTCTTGGTAAGGTCCTGCTCGCCGGCCGAAATGAAGATTTTCGAGCCCGTGATCTTATAGGAGCCGTCGCCGGCGGGCACCGCGCGGGTCTTGATGAGCCCAAGGTCGGTGCCGCAATGGGCCTCGGTCAGGCACATCGTGCCCGACCACTCGCCGGCCACCATTTTGGGCAGATAGCGGCTCTTGAGGTCTTCGCTGGCATGGGCTTGAATAGCGTTATAGGCGCCGACGGTCAGGCCGGGATAGATGCTGAAGGATACGTTGGCCGAGCACGCCAGCTCTTCCACCATGAAGCCTATCGTTTCCGGCAGTCCCTGGCCGCCATGTTCCGGGGAGCAGGGCAGCCCTGTCCAGCCGCCCTCGACATATTGGTTGTAAGCGTCCTTGAAGCCCGCGGGCGTGCGCACAACGCCGTTTTCGAAGGTGCAGCCTTCGGCGTCGCCCGTCTGGTTCAGCGGCTGCAGCACGCCCTCGCAGAATTTGGCGGCTTCTTCGAGAATGCTGGCGATGAGGTCCGGGGTTGCCTCTTCGAAACCGGGCATGGCGGAGAGTGCGGCGGCGTCGTGAACCTCGTTCAGGATAAAGCGATACTCGTCAAGCGGTGCTTTATAGCTTGGCATAGGGTAGTCCTCAATTCCGGCAGGTTGACTTATGAATAGCGCAAAATGCCGGATGCGGAATAGGGCAAAAGGGCAAAGGTACGGCGCGCCAGGACGGGGCGTGCACCCAGCGCGTGGCGGAGAACCCAACAAATCCAAGCGGAAAGCCGTCCGGCGCTTGACGCGGCGGGGCCGGCTCCCCTTATAATCGCCCTACCGTGGTGATTTGGCCGGCCTGCTTGCAGCCACGTTAAAGAACTCGCTAAAAGGTCGAGGCCTCAAGGGGGCCCCAACAATAAGCGGCCGGATCGATATTTTTCCCTGCACGGAGGCTGGCCGCGCATTCATGAATAAACCGATTCTTGCAGGCGGCGAGCTTGGCGCGGAACCGCAGGCGGCATCCCTCATCTTCCGCAGCGAGAAAGCCTTGCCGCTCGATTGCGGGCGTTCGCTCGTGCCGTTCGAGATCGCCTATCAGACCTATGGGGCGCTGAATGCGGAGCGCACGAACGCCATTCTCGTCTGCCATGCGCTGACCGGCGACCAGTATGTGGCGAGCCGCCATCCCATAACAGGCAAGCCCGGCTGGTGGGAAACCGTGGTGGGCCCCGGCAAGCCGGTGGATACGGACCGCTATTTCGTGATCTGCGCCAACATCCTGGGCGGCTGCATGGGCTCGACCGGTCCCGCCTCGATCGATCCGGAGACGGGCAAGCCCTACGGCCTCGGCTTCCCGGTCATCACCGTCAGCGACATGGTGCGCGCGCAGATGCGGCTTATCGATCATCTGGGAATTCCGGACCTGTTCTGCGTCATCGGCGGCTCGATGGGCGGCATGCAGGTGCTGGAATGCTGCGCAAGCTTCGGCGACCAGGTCTTTTCCGCCGTTCCCATCGCGACGGCACCCCGGCATTCCTCGCAGAATATCGCTTTCCACGAGGTGGGCCGGCAGGCGGTGATGGCCGATCCGGAGTGGCGCGAGGGGCGCTACCTGGAGGAGGGCACCAACCCCGCCAAGGGGCTGGCGGTGGCCCGCATGGCCGCGCACATCACCTATCTATCGGACGAGGCGCTGCACAGGAAGTTCGGGCGCAATTTGCAGAACCGGGACAAGGTCACATTCGGGTTCGACGCGGATTTCCAGGTGGAGAGCTATCTGCGCCACCAGGGCATCAGCTTTGTCGACCGGTTCGACGCCAACAGCTATCTCTACATCACCCGGGCGATGGACTATTTCGACCTTGCGGCGGACTGCGGCGGCGTGCTCGCCTGCGCGTTCAAGGGTACCAAGACGCGGTTTTGCGTGGTGTCGTTCACGAGCGACTGGCTTTATCCCACGCGCGAGAGCCGGGCCATCGTGCAGGCGCTGAACGCGGTGGCGGCGAATGTGAGCTTCGTCGAGATCGAAAGCGACAAGGGGCACGACGCGTTTCTACTGCACGAGCCGGAGTTGTTCGGCGCGATCCGCGGCTTCCTGAACGCGGCGGCGAAGCGGCGGGGCCTAGCGCCGGCGGGGCGCGGAGGCAGCCAATGATGACCGCGATCAAAAAGCCGTTCGTTACGTTCAAGGAGCGCGCTAAGGCGGAGCTGGCTGCCCAGCCGCGCATCGACTTCCTGGTGATCGCAGGGCTTGTCGAGCCCGGCGCGCGGGTGCTGGACGTGGGCTGCGGCAAGGGCGAGCTTTTGAACCTCCTCGAAGAGCAGAAGCAGGTCGACGGGCGCGGCATCGAGCTGAAGCAGTCGCGGGTGAATTTCTGCGTGGCCAAGGGGCTTTCGGTGATCCAGGGCGACGCGGACCAGGATCTGGCCACCTATCCCGACCAGGCCTTCGACTACGCCATTCTATCCCGCACGCTGCAGGCGACGCGGCGGCCCAAGGACGTGCTGCAAGAGCTGCTGCGAATTGCCAAGCATGTCATTGTTTCGTTTCCGAATTTCGGGTTCTGGCGCATCCGGCTGCAAATCCTGTTCCGCGGCCGCATGCCCGTGACCTGGAACCTGCCCGAGGCGTGGTACGAGACAGCGAACATCCATTTCTGCACCATCCACGATTTCCGCGCGCTCTGCGACGAGGTTGGCGCAAGGGTGGAGCGGTCGTTCGCGCTGTCGCCTTACGGGCACCCGCTCGGCATGAAGGTGCCGCCTCCCTTGCATAACCTCATCGCGCAGCAGGCGGTGTTTTTGCTGACGCGGGAGCCCCAAAAGGGCGGTTGAAGGCGCGGGGGCGCGTGGATTTTCCGCGCGATACGAGGACAGCTAGACAGGCTGCCACAGTTTTTCCAGCATCGCCGAGGTAATGCCTGGAGCCACCGGCCAATGACCGCGCCGGCGGGGCTCGTGTGCGATGTAGTCTTCCAGGTGCGTTGGGCTGGGTTGAACGGGGACGCCATCCTTGAGAAACAGCCGGCCCGCGGCATCGCCCGGCATGGCAGCCACGAACTCTTCGGCTTCGCCGATTGCACGGCGCAGACTCGCGGATATAAGCGCCGCATCTATTGGAGCGCCGGTTTTGAGGCGCAAGTAATCTTCAGCTGTGAACCGTGCGTTCCGCCGCAACTCCGCAAGGAGCCCTTCGGGCGTGAAGCCGGGCGCCACCACAACAGCCGCCAAGGCTACGGCACCAAGCGGGAGATAGTGCTCGTGAATGCGGACAAGGTCCACCACGTCGCGAGGCTCCCGGCGCGTCGCGGCGGCCATCAGCTTGTTCACCGCGAGGTCGGCGATGTGCAGCACGTAGCCGAATTCGGGGTCCTTGACGGCAGGAAAGAACCGGAAGTCGCTATCGGCCACCCATTCGAGCTTCGTTGCCCCACAAGGTGTCGTGATTTCCGCGCTATATATTCCTGCCTGGCGGCGCAGCCATTGGACTTGGAAACCCTTGGCTTCAAGAAGGCTGGCATCTTGTTCCGCCGCGCGAGCCACGCGCTCTTCGCGATCATGAAAGATGTCGATGTCTTCGGAGTAGCGCGGCCCCGTGCAATTCAGCGGCAAGCCTCCAGCCACAAAACTTTCCGGATCCCGGGAGACGGCTATGGCCGCAAGTACCGCCTTCTGTGGTTCAGTGAGCGGCACGGACCAGCTTCTCGATCTCTTCGGCGAGGCGCCGGGCGGCAAGGTTGCCTTCGATGCGCAGTTGCCGCGTCATGGCAAGGATATCGCCGGGCTTGGGCTCCTCGAAGCGCCGCATATTCCACAAAGCGCGCGTGCCGTATTCGTCGAAGGCGCGGGCATAGAGCGACCGCAAACGCTCGCGCTCCGGAGCCAGGGTTTCCCGCTTCTTGTCCTGATCCTGCATATAAGAACAATATCACCGCCATTCATGCTTGAAAAGCGCAGGTCCGCCGCCGGCGCCGCCGGTCTCACGGATTTCCGGCGAACGCTATCGAATTGATAAACCTCGTATGCCCGGTGAGGGTGCGGGAATATGGGTGAAGTTTACATTTATTAAATTGGCGAAAGCGGAAGCGGCGGGGGACGCGCGGCCGTTAGGCTGTCAGAACTTCATGCCGGCGAGCACGATCAGGACGAGCACGAGCACGACGATACCCAGCATGATGAAGAGCGAGGCCGGCCCGCCCTTGCCTTCGCCTTGCACTTCCTGGAGCATCCGCTTGGCATCGTCTGCATGAACGCTCTTCGGCCAGTCCGCGAGGAATTCTTCGAGGTAACGCAGCTTGCCGCTATCCGAAGCCTTGGCCCAGGCCTCGCTTTCGCTGAGCTTCCGTTCGCCTGAAGCGCGTGGAGCCCCTCCGGCTCCTTCCAGCTGCGCGATTTCCGAATGAGCGGCTTGCGCATGTTCGCCCGCGGGAAATTCTCTCAAATATCTCCGCAAGCCGTTGATGCTGCCGCGCGTCGCCGGACTGTTCCAGACCACCGCTTCGAGCCGCCTGCGGGCATCGCGTTCGGTCGGGCCGCCGGAGTAGCGCGCCAGATGGCTGCGGAACTTGTCGGGGTCCCCACTGTCCCTGATGATCATCCAATTCGCAAATTCACCGGGCTTGCCGTTCTCCTCGGGCTTGCCTGCGGGGGCGGGCGCGCGTTCCGCCGGGCGTTGCGGGACTTGTGCGGGCTGTGCCGCGCCTGCGCCTGCCGGGCGTCCGCCTCCGGAGAAGGCTTTCTTCAACCCCCCGATCAACTCCGCGCAATCGGCCTGGAAGTTGTCCGGGCGCAGAGTTACGGCACCCCGGCGGACGAGGCCGTGGATGGTTTCGGGGAGCTGTTCCGCACTGGGCAGGGCCGCGCCTCCCACAAGAATCGGGATCGCAGGTTTGCCGTAAGCGAGTGCTGCTTCGATCTCGATACGGACGAAGTCTTCCGGATCGCCATCCCGCATGGCGAGCCTCTCCACCCAGCGCGGACCGATGACGGCCAGTAGCACGCCGCCTTGCGCTACGTGTGCAGCCACCTCGCGGGCAAATCCGTCGCCGCCATTGAGATAGGTTTCCCAGTCCATCGCAACGTTGCCGCGGCCGAACTCAGCCTCAAGCTCCTTGTAGAGTGCGCTTGTGAAGCGCGGCTCGTCGCCGCGGCGGTAGTTGATAAGGATTTTGCCTGACACGCCCTTCTCGCCCCCGGAAGTTCTGGGCAGAACTTACATCCAAACTGGCGCAGAGGGAAGGATCGTAAACCGGTGCAAGTGCGAAGGATCGCGGATTGCAGGAAACGCCCGTAAATCACAGCTACGGAAAATCATGGGTTGCCCAACGCGCGCATGCTTGATAAAAACTTCAAACTGCGTTGCAGCTGATACGACTATGGCGAAGGCGGGGTAAGGCTGCTCGCTGTTTTTGCTGCGTTTCCTGGCTTTGGAGTGGTGGCCGAGAGGCTGAAGGCGGCGGTTTGCTAAACCGTTGTACGGTTGAAAAGCCGTACCGAGGGTTCGAATCCCTCCCACTCCGCCATGCAAATAGAACACCCTTTAAATTCAACGCGTTATCTAGATGATTCTGTCAACCTAATTTTATGTCTAATTTAGGTTTGACAATTTTGTTCTGGATTTGGCCTCATGATTCGGACTTCTTGCCCCGGCCCAGGGCTCCGCTCCCGCATGCGTTTTGGCAACAACACACCACGCCCAGGCGAGGTGCCGCCGGAGTGGCGCAGCGGTGCAACGATAATGGCCGCAGGGTGGCGCGATGATGCGGCTATGGTGGCATGGGTTGTCTTCCGCAGGTCATTGGCATGAGGCCCCCTTGCGCGCGAAATAGGCTGTCAGCGCTTCGCGGCGAGCGCAAAGCCTTGAACCTTCTTTGAAAGTCGGGAACTTTGGATTTTCGGCGAGTTTGTAGAGCTGCTTGACGCTGCATCCGACGAACCTGGCAATAGCTCTACCGCCGATCAGGATGCCAAGGCTGGGCGCGCCGGGTCCGGCCGTTTTGCGAGGCGGATTTTGGCTGAATATAGGTTAAAAACGTCTTAGTAACTATTGCATAATTTACGCACGATGTGCATATATATATAGGGCCATAGACGGAGCGATGGCCCGAAACAACGCAAGCTAGTTCACCCGCCGCCTACAGGGTGTAGCCGAAAAGGCAAAGGGGAAAAGGCCCCCGAGTTCAAGCGAAGCGGAAGCGGAAGCGGTTAGAGATTGGACCTCCATCATCCCGAGAACAGCCCCAAGCGAGGGAATGGCGAAGCTATGCCAGGCGCCGGGCTGTAAAATAAGACGGAAGCCGCGCAGGCTACTTGTCTTTCTGCTCTTTCAGCACATCGCGCAGACTATTGGACACAATGTTTGGCAGGTCTTTTCGCAGTCCAGCCACATCGCGCCTGAGGGCGGAAACATCCTGCTTGATTTCGGCAACGTCGTTTTCGACGTTGCTGACGCGAAGCCTCGTTTCCTCAAGCAAAGGAACGAGCTTCACAAAAGCGGTGCGGAGCCCATCCTGTGACTTTTCAAGCTTCGCGACGCGATCTTTCAGATCGCCGATTTCCGCTTCGACATCCATCCATTCGTCCCTTTTCGAAGGAGACGCCCGGCCGGGCTGGCACCCGCACCGGGCATTGTGCAACCCCTATAGCAAGGAATCCACCCATAAATCATACACCCGAAGGGCACCGCGTGCAAATGGCCGCAGGTGTCACCAGCAATTCTAAAACTAAGTTGTTGGATGGTTAGCAAGGCAAACCGTGGTTTTTAAGGAGGCCGGGAGGGATTTTGTGAGTGGCGAGGGCTTCGAGGAAGGTTGGCCAGTCTGGGAAGATGACGAAGGCGGTGAGGGTGACGATGCTGGTGAAGAACCGTGTTCGTTTGGCCGCTGCCTCGCGGGCGGCTTGCCACGGAGGTTCAAGCAGGTCGAGAACGGAGTGCCAGGCGAAAGCCAGAAGATTGAACGCGGCCATGATCATGGCGAGGAATTGTTTTCCGTGGCCGAAGTTGTGTTCGAATTCGTAGCCGTGATTTTTCATCACGTTGAAGCTTTCGTTTTCGATTTTCCAGCGGGCCCGGCCGCATGCGGCGATCTCAGCGACGTTATGTTTTGAAACAGGCAAACTGGTTACCCATGCCATCGTGTATTTAATTTTACCATTGGCGTCCAGAATCTGGAACCCACCCAGTTTACGAGCATCGCGTCTTTGCCATCCCGGATCGGCACGTTTTCGATCCAGCGATAGCGGAATGTTTCGGTCGTCTTGCGCTTGCGTGTCAGGCAATTCGAACAGCCGATCTTGTATGAGTTGAAGTACTCGGTGCCGTCCCACGCAATCAGCGTGCGCCCGCCCAGCCGCTGGAAAGCCTGCTTCATCGCAGGCATATCCAGACACGTCTCCATCCGGTTGAACAAGGGCTGAAGATGCGCCGGATCGACCGGATCAAGGTTATCGCGGCGTTCGCGGTGCCCGCAATCCCGGCCGTCGCAAGCAAACGCGGCTGGTGCCATCTCAAGCGGCTTGCCGCCGCTGCGGCGGTCGCGATGACCGTCTACTCTGCTTATTCGGCTTATACTGCCGGACAGGCAAACACTTCGCTCGCATCTCAAACCGTTAACCTGAATTACGAAATGGCGAAGGCGAAAGAGACGCGGGCGAACGAAGTATTAACGCGCATTAAAGTGGAAGGCAGCGTCAAAGAGCTTGGCGCGATGGCCGCGCAAGCGGACGCCAAGCTCGCCGATGCTGGCAGGGCCGTCGAAAAAGCCTGCAAGAAATCAGGCTCCGATGCGTGTATGCTGGCAAAAGCCGAAAAGAAGACGGCGGACGGCGAGGCGAAGCTGGCGCACGAGCGCGCCGGTCAGGCCGAAGCCCGCGACAAGGCGGAAGCGGACCTCGCTGCCGCCCAGGCCGAAGCCAAGGGCGGCCGCATCGCCGAGCGGCAGGAAAGCGGCGTGCTGACGCTGCTGTCCATCGTGCTTACGCAACTCGTGGCGCTGCTGAGCGGAGAGGCCTTCGCCATGATCGGCGCGGCCAGCGCGGCGCACAAGGCCGCTGGCGAGGCAGCGGACGCGGCCAAGCCCAGGAAGCCCGCCGCCCCGGCGCCCAAGCAACGGCGGCACGCAACAGCCGCTGCCGGCCAACGTCACGCCCCTGCCAACGCGCAAGCGTTCGGTCGAAGCGTGGCTCAGGACCGCGACGGCGCCCGGCGGCGAGCTGAAGGGTGGCGAGGCCCTCAAGGCCTTCAAGCGCTTCGCGGGCGAAAGCAAGATCACGGCGAGCTGCGCTCGATCCTCGCCCAGGTCTACGGCGATGCGCTCACGGCGCGGAACTCCGGTTATGTGGTGAAGGGCGTCCAGCTCCCAACCGCAGCCCCGGCCTAGGCCAAGGCCGCCACGGCCTGACACAAGAGACGAAAAAGCCCCGGCAGCTTCGCGCTGACCGGGGCTTTTTCGTTTTCGGCTGCGGACACTTCTATAGGTAGTCTGTATCGCACGTAGCCCGCCCGTAATGCCGCCACCATCCCCAAACGCCTTCAATTTGCCCATCCGCCGTTGGTATTCTTTCCGTCTGAGCACGGATTCGCTGCTCGCAGATATGCTGCGGCGTCTCAAATACCACGATGCGGGAAGGTTTCAGCTGCTCAGCCCAGCGCTGCCTCACAGATGCGCCAGGCGCTCCGACGACAAACCATGCTGAGTGATCCCCGCTTTCTCTTGCAAGGCTAGCAAGCCGTTTGTTCCTTGCAATAAATGCCTCTTCAATGAACGCATCCCGGCGCTCTACTGTTCTGACCTCAGTACCGGACAACTCCGCCAAAATAAGGTCTATATCGATTACGACATCATCCAGCCCCTTGCGGCAGGCTACATAGGTGCTCTTCCCTGATCCCGGCGCGCCGCACACCATGGTCAGCGGGATCGCCGATGGCAAAAGCCCCATAGGCATGATGACGCGTGCGGAAATGGTCTGACCCTCGATACGCCAAACTTGACGTTGCCATCCAGAACGCTCGCCCCGTTGTATTTCGCCATCGTGGCAGGTCTTGCAAACGCTTTCGAGATTCCCATGATCGAAGAAGAGTTCCCGGATTCCTCTATGCGGCTGCCGATGGTGAACAACCTCTGCGGGCGTTACCACATCGTCGGCGAGCAGACAGTTCTCACATATCGGCATGCAATGCAGCTGGCCAGTTCTGAGCTTCGCCCAGGCCGCCGTCTTGTACCAGGCGCGCCTGCTTTGGTCATGCGCCTTGCCGTGGAGGCGGATGCGGGCCGCTTGTTCCTGGCCGGCCGGCTTGAAGGTGGCGGGAGCTTTGGGCATGGCTAACGGGCGCGCTGGCAGGCGCTATGCGGACGGGATGCGGATCGGGGTGCCGCGAATGGCAGCCGCGGAAAGGGCCGTGCCGGTGCCATGCGTGCCGCTGAAGTGCGCGAGCAGCTTCAGAAACCGCTTCCCGCCGATGTAGCCGATTTCGCTCACATCGGCCGTAGCGTGCGCTGCGGTCAGCGATTTGACGATTCCGTTCGTGACGGCCGTTGGTGCATCTTTCCCGTTCACGTCAGCCGTGGCCACATTGGCGTAGGTTGTGTCGTCATCGGAATGCGTCAGCACGAATTCGATCTTGTTCGTGCTATCGAAGGTGATACCACCGGCCCCGATGTTGAGCGCGATCGCTGCCGAGGTGAAGCCCTGAAGATCGATCGCGCCCGGCGTGTTGTCGGCTGAATAGGTGGCAGCCGCGATGGCTTGGGCGAGACTGATTCTGCTTGCAAGGTATCTCAGATCTAGAATTAACTTTAAAACGGTGCATTTGCGCGCCTTCATGTTCCCCTGTCAGCAAAAATTACTACGCATTTTCGGCTACTTAGCGGCGCGTTAGAAGTTCCTGAACGATTTTTTGCTATGCTTTGAAACATCGCCAAGTCCCGTCCGTCAACGCAAAACCCGCCCGCCCCTCCCCCAAATGGGGTTAACAGATGCCTAATTCCCGCCGGCCGAGCGCTGGCTTCTTTTCAACCAATTCGCATGAGGTGCGTGCGCGCAACAGCGAAATGTATGCTGCAGTGCAAAACCTTGGCCTGTCACAATAGCCGTCGACACAGCGCGGCCGATGTGCTCTGCACACGCTCGCGGCCGCATCGATTTGGAGTCGTTCGATGAAAAACTTGATCCAAGGTGCATTGGCGAGCCTGTTCGGACCATCGCGCAACGACCAGTATGCCGCACTCCTCAAGCGGCTTGCCGATATTGCCCAGGAATCTGCTGCTCATTTCCGCAAGACCAATGGGCAGGACGCAAAGGGGATCATCGCCTTCGAGCAGAGGGCCGATAAGATCGTCGCCGAGATCCATGAACTGCTCGACAACTCTTTCATCATGCGCTTCGACATTCCCGATGCGATGCGGCTCACCGATGTTCTCGACGACGTCATCGACGGCATGCGGAAGGTCGTGCTGCACATCGAAGCCTATAATATCTACCTGGCGGACCTCCGGCCCGAAGCTCATGAACTCATGAACGTGGCTGCCGAGATGCTCGTGCACGTTGACAAACTCGTCATGATGCTGGCGGAACCGCGTTTGCCGCTTTCGAAGGTGCGCGAGGAAGCCGACATCATCGATGAACTTGAAGGCAAGGCGGACCGGCTCGTTTCCGGCTACGAGAAAGACCTCGTCGAAGAGTTCGCCGGCCCTGGCAAGGACAGGCTTGCATTTATTGCCTGGCACCAGCTGTTCCACATGCTGGAGCAGATAACGGACCATGCCAATCACTGCGCGCGCCAGATCGTTTCGCTCGCCCGCAAGGAGGCGTGAGGTGGACGCGCTTACAACCGGGCTGGCGTTTGCGTTGTTCGCCGTGCTCGCCGCCGAGTTCGTCAACGGCTGGACCGACGCACCCAACGCGATTGCGACCGTCGTTTCGACGGGCGTGATGACGGCCCGGCAGGCCATCGTCATGGCGGTGCTGATGAACACCGCCGGCGCCATGGCCGGAACGGCGGTCGCCGCCACGGTCGGCAAAGGCATCGTCGCCCCATCGGCTCTGACAGTGCCGGCCATCTCGGCAACGATGCTCTCGATCATCGCATGGGGATCGCTCGCGGCCCGGCTTGGCATCCCCGTGTCGAAGTCTCACGCGCTTCTGGCGGGTCTTGCCGGTGCGGGCTTTGCCGGCGGGGGCTGGCAGGCCCTGCAGTGGGCAGGCTGGGAGAAGGTCATTATCGGCCTGGCGGCCTCGCTTGCCGCGGGTTCCATCGGCGCATTTGCGCTCGGCCGGATTATCATCGCGCTGGCGGCCAATGCCAAACCGGCGCGCGCTAAGCGCAATTTCGACCGGGCGCAGATGGCCTCGGCCGCCTTCATGGCCTTCAATCATGGCCTCAACGACGGCCAGAAGTTCATGGGCGTGTTTGCGATGACGCTGCTGGCCGGCGGCGCCATCCCCGAATTTCGCATCTCCTGGTGGGTGATCGTTGCCTGCGCTTCGACGATGGGCATCGGCACGAGCTTCGGCGGCTGGCGCATCATCCAGACGGTTGGCGCCAAGATGACGCGGCTGACCTCCTGGCAAGGCTTTGCCGCGACCATGGCGGCATCGCTGACGATCTATACCGCGTCGTCGTACGGCGTTCCGCTATCGACCACGCACACCATCACCAGCGCCGTGGTCGGCGTGGGTGCCAGCAAGCGCCTGTCCGATGTACGCTGGGGAGTTCTGCGCCGCATCATGGTGGCCTGGGTCGCGACATTTCCGGCCTGCGCCGTGCTTGCCTTCACGGCAGCAACCATCGCCAATTACATCTGGAAATAAGAGGCCCCGGACGCCATCCAGACTCGCTCATTCATCTGTCCGGATACCTGCGCCACCGGCATGCGGGCGTGTCCCAATCAGTTCCACAACGGTTGAGCGCTTCGGCACGGCTGGCCGGGCTTCGTTTATGGCGGCTTTCGAGTTTCCGCGAACCATGGGACTGGGACGGGGTTTCTATCCGGACGCGGCTTGCTTCGATGACGGAAGGGCTCTGGCCGGCGTGCGGCTTTTTCCCGTCGGGGATCAATAGAACAAAGGCCGAAAGGCCCGCTGCCGCGGCCAGCAGCGAAGCGGCAAGAACGCTGCGCCGCGGGCGCCTGGCCCCTGGCGCGGGCGGCGGCGAAGCAGGCTTAGCGGATTTCACCGCTTCCGATGGTGCGGGCGCCTTGGCCGGAGCGGTCACGGCCTCAAGCAAGCTGCCTTGAGCCTTTTCCCGGACAACGGACTGTCTTCTTTGGCTAAGTGCCGGCCCGTCCCCGTCCGGGGCTGGAGGGCTCGCGAGCCTGGTCAGGAATGCGGTAAGCTCGGGTTCGTCGAATCCGCGAGACCCGGCGGGAGGCTCCCCGCCCAGGCTCTCCGCGCCGGGATGGGCCTCCCTGGGACGCGCACTTTCTTCCGCTTCAGCTTCCGCCTCGTCCGCCGCCGCGCATTCCAGAATTTCGCGCCACGAACCAGCCATAAACGCACCTTCGCAACCACGTCTGGCAGCCTGATGCCGCCACAACCCAGGCATGATGCGCGCAGATCTGGGCCAAACCCGGAAAATTTGATGGTAATTCCTTGATAATCGCAATCGGAGGTTGACTAGTGCAGCCCGCCGGAAGTTCGCACCCCATTGGCGGCGCGCTCACAAGCGAACTTCCCGCGGATAAGCTGTACTAGCACAAATATCTGCTAGTACGCCTGCTCCGCGGGAAATCCTGTCAGAGCCAGCCGCATATGGGTCAGGATTTCCCGCGGGGCGTACTAGCGCATTATTGGGCCTTTCGCTATCTGGTCGCGCGTCTGCGGCTTGAGCAACACCATGCCGGGCAGCGTCTTGCCGGCGAAGACGGCATAGGCGGGCATATTCTTCGCGGTGGCCAGGGGGGCACTTCGATCTTGAGACAGTATAGCGCTTTCGCCTTGAGCAATCGTTAAGATGATAAGTAATGGATATTGCGTGTTATTTTGCGATGCGCCGCCGCGTCAAGGTGGCGGGCGGCAGAAACTGCTCGAATTTTAGCTAAAATTGCTAGAAATCCGGCTTTCAAAAATACGGTTAAATATTGTGTCTTTACCATAATTGCCGCATGGGTGGGATATATTTGCCTGATATATCAATTAGTTGCGCCCCATAGCGTGCTTAACCTTTCTGCAAGACGTATCTGTTACAATTAGTTCAAATTGGAAAAGCGTCTCTTGGCTATCAAAATGTGCATTTTGGGGGCGTGAGGAGTTCCGGTATGGCGTCCCTTCGTAGTACGCTGCAGGCCCTTATCGCTGGGAGCCCTATTTCTTGGGAGCGTCCGCCGGGCTGGCGTTGTCCGCAGGAGCGGGTTGGGGTTTTGGCGCAGGCGGCTTCGCCGGAAAAGGCCCGCCGGGCACGAGCCGCTGAAGGTTTGTATGGCTTCGAACTCCGGCATCGCCAGGATGTTCGATGGAAGAAGGGGGTGTTTCGATGGTTGGCGGGGGCGCTGACTGGAGTCCCCCTTGGGCCATTTCCTGGCCATCGCCGGCAATTGCCGCGCCGCCCATCGCCAGTACAATCGCTATGGCAGCACCCGCCGCTCGCGGAGTATAAGCTTTCATGGCACGCTCCTTTGCCTCTCCAGCACATGGGGTCGGCTGTACTGCGTATCAATCCCGCGCCCGCCGCACCGTTGAATCTGGTAAAACCTGCGGTGCAGGAAGCGGCAGGTGGCGGCGGGGCATGCGAGTATCGTAACGAGGAGACCGGAACGCATGACGGCCAAGCCTGCAGTCCTATTCGTATGCCTCGGCAACATCTGCCGTTCGCCGCTGGCGGAGGCAGCCTTCCGGCGCGAGGCGGAGCTGGCGGGGCTCGATGTGGAGATCGACTCGGCGGGCACGGGGCATTGGCACGTGGGCGAGGCGCCCGACCGCAGGGCGCGCGCGGTGGCGCTGCGGCACGGAGCCGATATTGGCGGCTACCGGGCCCGGCAGGTGCGGCCGGAGGATTTCCGCCGCTTCAGCCACATTGTTGCGCTCGACACCGAAAACCTCGCGGCACTGCGCAGGTTGAAGCCAAAGGACGGCGCGGCAGCACTCAGCCTTCTGCTCGACCATGTTCCCGGCCGGGAGGGTGAAGCTGTGGCCGACCCCTATTATGGCGGCGAGGCTGGGTTTGAGGTGACCTGGGCGGATGTGACGCTAGGCGCGCAGGCTCTCGCACGCTTGCTCTCGGAATCCGAATGACTTCCCTCGCCGAGGCTGGCGCCGCGCTGCTTGGCGGCGAGTTGCGCCGCTCGGTTCCGCTCGGCGGCGGCTGCCTGTCGGAGATCGCTCACATTTATCTTGCCGATGGACGCGAAGCGGCCGTGAAAAGCGGTCCTGCGCCTGAGACCGAGGCCGCCATGTTGCAAGCGATTGCGGCGAGCGGAGCACCGGCACCGGCCGTGCTTGCGGTGAGCGGCGAGGCGCTGGTTCTTGAGGTCATGCCCGCGAGCGGCTCGCTCAGCGCAGTCTGGGCGGACCTGGGCGCGGTGACGGCAAGGCTTCACTCCGCAAAGGGGCAATCCTACGGCTGGCCACGGGATTACGCCTTCGGTGCGCTCGCTATTCCCAACGGCTGGGCTGACAGCTGGCCGCATTTTTGGGCAGAGCGGAGGCTGCTCCCTCATTGCAGCCATATCGCTCCCGCCGTGGCCCGGCGCGTGGAAGCGCTCGCCGCCGGACTTGCCTCCCGCCTGCCTGCGCAGCCGCCGCCCGCACTCCTGCATGGCGATCTTTGGGGCGGCAACGTCCTGGCCGCGGGCAATAGAGTGAGCGCGCTTATCGATCCGGCTTGCTACTACGGCCATGCCGAAGTGGATATCGCGATGCTGGAGCTGTTCGACACGCCGCCGTCAGCGTTTTACGAGGCCTACGGCACGCTTGAGCCAGGTCACAGGGAACGCCTCGCCGTCTACCAGCTTTGGCCCGCGCTCGTTCACCTCCGGCTATTCGGCGATTCCTACAGGGCGCTCGTCCTCCGCCTGCTCGCCGGAGCAGGCGCCTGACCGCGCCGCGGCTCCTCCGGCCAGCACTCTATCATGCGAAACCGCCGCCGGGCTGTGCGGGCGGGAGAGTATACATTTTTAACACATGATTATAAGAGATGCTCCGGTGGGTTGGGAATGCTGTTGCAACCTTCCTCGCGATTGTATAGGAGTTGTGCCGTGATGGAATAATTAACGGTGTTGGTGGAAGTCCGGATGCGCCGGTTCGTGTTATTGATAGTTGACGTTGCACTTATGTTATTGGCGACCCTTGCGGCGCTGTATTTGAGGCGGAACTTTAACGTTCCCAGCCAGTTGATTTGGGCGATTTTGCCCTACCTCCTGATCACTGGGGTGGCAGCCGCTGTCATTTTTCCCGCCGCCGGCCTTTACCGCACCGTCTGGCGCTTTTCTGCCCTTCCAGACTACCTGCGCTTAACCGGCGCCGTTGCCGCAGCAGCGTTAGCTGCATTCGCAATTGGGTTTGCATACGACCGTCTCGAAGGGGTGTCCCGTGCGTTGCCATTCTTACAGTTCCTGGCTGGCAACGCCCTTCTGACGGGTGTGCGCATCCTGCACCGGCTGGGTCATATGGCGCGCGACGGCCGCAAAGCTTCCGCGGCGCTGCTGGAGCCTGTCAGCCACCCCGCCACGGTCACGGTCCTCCTCGTCGGCATTTCCAGGCTTACCGAGATCTACCTTCAGGCCGCCGCCGAGCTTGCTCCTGGCCGGGTGAAGATCGCCGGCCTGGTTGGCAGACAGGACCGTCATGCAGGCCGGCTGGTGGCGAGCTATCCTGTATTGGGAGTTCCAGAGGATATCGAGCACATCCTCAATTCGCTGGATGTTCACGGCATCCACACCGACCGCATTGTCGTAGCACTGCATTTCGAAACGCTCTCGCCGCAAGCACGCGAGGCGCTGCTTTCTGTCAGGGACTCGCGGAATATTGCCCTCCACTTTTTGGCCGAGGATCTGGGATTCGAGGCGCCTGAGTGCTCTCGCAGCAGCGGTGAGTTCCCTCAGGAAAGGCTCACTTTTGAAATTCCGCCGGCTGAGCTTGCTGCGCTTGCAGCGCGGCCATATTGGCGGGCAAAGCGTGTGGCAGATGCCATTATCGCGTTTTCCGCGCTCGTTGCTTTGTCGCCGGTGATGCTCCTAACCGCTATGAGCGTGGTTGCGAGTATGGGCTTTCCCGTCGTTTTCTGGCAGCAGCGGCCTGGGCTCGGAGGCCGGCCCTTCCGGCTCTACAAATTCCGCACCATGCGCGGTGCTCTTTCGCCAAGCGGCCGCCGCCTTTCGGACTGCGAGCGCGCGTCGCTGACGGGCAATTTGCTGCGGCGGCTGCGCTTGGACGAACTGCCTCAACTTTTCAATATTCTGTGGGGGGACATGTCTTTCGTCGGTCCAAGACCGCTGCTGGCTCGCGAACAGCAGGATGCCTACCGGGCCCGCCTGCTGGTGCGGCCGGGCCTTACGGGATGGGCACAAACCATCGGCGGCCGGACTATCCCATTCGAAGACAAGGCAGCGCTGGATGTCTGGTACGTGCGCAATGCTAGCCTGACCTTGGATATCGAGATTGCCCTGAGAACGATCCCGACTGTGCTGCTTGGCGAGCGTATTTCCAGTCCGTTGATTGAACAGGCGTGGAGCGATCTCGATGACTTCTGGGATTCTGAAGGGTGAACTCGCGGGCAGAACAAAGGGCCGCTTATTCGAGGCACCATCGCAAGTGGAAAACGCAAGGAAGTATTCACTCACCTAACGGCTGCATCGCAAGATAGGAACGGGCCCCGCCTGTAACTTTGCGGTGCAAAACGCATAACGGCATGACTTTGCAAGTGTTTTGGGTAATTGCCTTTCACCCGGACTGCGGTAGCTATGGAATGTTAATTCCATCGGGCTGGGGGGACTACCGGAATGCGTTTTGCTTATGTTGCTAGTTTAGCATGCGTAATTGGCTTCTCCACCTTGGCGGGCCAGGCAGCGGCTCAGGACGTTAGCGTCACTCCAGAGCTAACAACTCGCATCGCCAAGGAGAAAGAGGATCGAAAGGCTTGCAAGACGGAAATATGCAAGGCTTTTGCTCAACCTGGCGACGGCCCCGATATCACCTGTCCGGTGGTCAAGACGTGGCTCGCGTCCGAAATTCAAACTGGCTTCCTCGGCGATAGGCTGACCTGGCCATGGGGACACGCCCAGTGCAGCGCCGTTATCGATCTGGACCGCCATGCGATCGCCGAAGCCGCGCAAAAGCCCTCGGCGATCATCAAGCTTAAGAAGCACAGTATAACCTGCAAGCTCGATCACAAAGACCTGAAGGAAGGCACTGCTTACGATTTGTCGCTTACCATCGAGCCAACCGTAACCTTCGAAAACGGGAAAGCGGTGAAGGCTGAAATGGGGTGGAGTTCGATCATGGCGCCAGTTCTGGCCAAATCGGCCATCTGGTCCGCAACTGCGGTCGATGCAAATTTCAGCGTGATTGCCAATGGCGTGGTCAAGGAGATCAACGGCTTTCTCACTGACAAGTGCAAGGAAGCAGGAATAGAGATCAAGCATTAGGGACGAAGGCGGCCGCGGGGGCAATTTTGTGTGTGCTTGCTTTCGTGGCCATCACCGGTATGCATGAGCCGTTCCACTTGTCCGGCAGGCGCGCAGGTAGGCTGGTTCCGTTGTGGCGGATGGCCGCAAGAACTGTGCATATGGCGCGCAAAGGCGATAAGGGCGTTCTTGCAGCCATCGCTCCGGACGCAACGTTACAGGCGGCTTCAAGATGAAAATTCTGGTCACAGGCTCTGCAGGCTTCATTGGCTTTCATGTCGCCAAAGCCTTATTGCAGCGCGGCGACGATGTGGTTGGCTTCGATGCAGTCAATTCCTATTACGACCCTGCGCTGAAGGAAGCGCGCCTGCGGGTCTTGGAACAAACGGCCAATGACTGCAATGTAGCCTACACCTTCATACGGGCAGACCTTGCGGACAATGCCAAGGTTGGCGCCTGCTTCGAAGAGCACCAATTCGACCGCGTCATTCACCTCGCTGCGCAAGCCGGGGTCCGCCACAGCATCGACCATCCGCACGAATATGTGCAGTCCAACCTCGTTGGCTTCACAAATATCCTTGAGGCTTGCCGCCATAGCGGCACGCCTCACTTGACCTATGCCTCGACCTCAAGCGTTTACGGCGCCAACACCCGCATGCCATTCTCGGAGCATCATGGGGTCGATCATCCGCTGCAATTCTACGCAGCAACCAAGCGCGCGAATGAACTGATGGCGCACGCTTACAGCCATATGTTCCGGCTGCCCACGACGGCTTTGCGGTTTTTTACCGTCTACGGCCCCTGGGCCGGCCGGACATGGCGCTGTCCCAGTTCACGAAGAACATCCTGGACGGCAAGCCGATCAAGCTGTTCAACCATGGACGGCATACGCGCGATTTCACCTACATAGACGACATTGCGGAAGGCGTGATCCGCGTTAGCGACCGGGTTGCGAAACCCGATCCTGCCTGGCGGCCGGACGCCCCCGATCCGGCAGCGTCGAACGCACCTTTCCGCATCTACAACATCGGCAACAACTCGCCAGTCGCGCTCGATGCCTATATTGAGGCCATCGAGCAGGCGCTCGGTCTGAAAGCGGAACGGGAACTCCTGCCCCTGCAAATGGGAGACGTTCCCGATACCTACGCTGATGTTAGCGAACTCAAAGCTGCGGTGAATTACAAGCCCGCGACCCCGGTCGCCACAGGTGTCGCACGGTTCGTTCAATGGTACCGCGAATATTACGGCGTTTAGCGCAAGCAGTGCTGCTGTTGGTATGTAGCGCGGTGCCCGCAGAGAGTTTGTACTCCCTTTGAAAAACGGAACTATTTTTTCCTTCCGCACCGCGGGCGCGTCTGCGGTGCATGGAGCACACAGAATTTGAGCACCGCGCGGCGTATCACCATAGGCACGGCACAGCTTACGCTGAGCAACATCTTCGTACGCATGCTTGCGCTGGTATCGATGCCGATCCTGACGCGCCTGCTGACGCCCGGCGCCTATGGAACCGCGGCGATGGCGATGACGCTGACTTCATTTATTTCGTCCGCCGCTCTTGCTGGCGCCGACATCTCCTACATTCGCGCTTATCATGCAAAGCAATTCGCCCCCGCAGAGGCCGTAGAGGCATTCACTTGGCGCTATTCGATGGCGGGCGCTATCGTTGCGGCCATCGCTGTGGAAGTATTTTGGGGACCGCTGTCGAGAGCGTTCTCGCTGCCGGCTTATGCAGGGTGGCTGGTCTCTGCATGCATAGTCCTGAGCGTGGCGTCAATTATGTCCTCGGTCAAGGCAAGGTTGGAAAACCGCAATGGCATCTTGTCTATCGCAACGGCCGGTACAGGCATTGGTTCCACGGCGGCCGGCATCGGCCTCGCTTACTGGGGTTGGCGCAACGAGTTTCCGCTGCTGATCAGTATGGTCGCGCTCTACCTCCTGCCAGTGCTTATGCTGGGTATGCCACCGTTGCGCACGCTGCTTACCCCCACCCATCTCAACGCTGCAGTCCGGCAGCGCATTTTTGGCATCGGTGCTGGAGCCGTGGTTGCCGCTCCCGCCTTTGCGATCATGACGCTTTCAGACCGCTGGTTCATGGGATATTCTCAGGGCACGGATGCCGCCGGCATTTACTCGGTCGCCTATAGCGTCGCGATTGCGGGCATGACCGTCAATTCGGCGGGGCTCTACGTCTGGACGCCGGAGGCGACGCGGCTTTTCGAATCTGGCCGTTCCGATAGCATCCAGCAGATAGCAACCATCACCGAGGTCATGATCGCCGTGCTCGCCTGGGTTTGGCTGGGAGTGGCGGCTGCCGGAGGCGACGTTATCAGACTGTTGACCACACAAGCCTTTTACGGCGGAGCCGCGGCAGTGCCGCTGATTGCCGGGGCAGTGTTTTTCCACGGTATAATTCAGCTGGCGAATACTGTTTATGTTCTTGAAAAACGGGTTAACCAGACAATCTGGTGGTTGGCAGCCGGCGCGGCGGTCTCTCTCCTTCTCAATGCCGCGATCATTCCTTATGCCGGGATGTACGGAGCCGCCGTGTGTCAGCTTCTCTCGTTCGGCTTTGTTGCGCTTGGCCTTTCGTATCACGCGCGGCGCATATTTGCAGGGCGCATAAATTGGCCGCGCATCTTGCTGACCGTGCTTACGGCGCTTGCCACGGCTTTTGCAGTCATTCCGCCATGGTCCGGAAACCCGCTCGCAAGCCTGCTGCTTAAATTTCCAGCGATGCTGCTGGCGGCAGCGATTATTGCCAGCTATTTCGGGGCGGGTTCCATCGTCTGGGCGCTCCTGTGCAAGACGAAGACTGCTGCATCGATCAAGCCCGCCTCCGGAATTGAGCCACTTGGCTGCGAGGAACCTGGACAATGACAGAGATTGGACACACAGCCGCAGCGCGATGCGCCATCCCCTTAGGCGGAACGGCCTCGCCTCGTAAACCGATGAAACTTCTGTTCTTCATTTTCTCCCTCGGCGGCGGTGGGGCAGAGCGCGTTACCGTAAGCCTGGCAAATTACTGGGCGGCAAAGGGCTGGAATATCACGATCGTTACCGACGCCAGCGCCGCGCATGACGCGTACGCTCTGGAACCATCCATCACACGCATTTCTTTAGGCTTGGCGCGAGGGAGCAGAAATATTGGCGATGCGCTGCTGCAAAACTACCGGCGTGTGAGGGCACTCAGGCGAACGCTTTTGGACATCAGGCCGGATGTCGCCGTGGCGATGATGGATACAGCCTGCGTAACGCTTGCACTGGCAGCGCGGGGACTAACTGGCATCATTCCCGTGGGCTCAATACGCGTGTACCCGCCAGACCATTCCACAAAAACCGTATGGAAAAGCGTGCAATCCATTGCCTACGGGCAGCTTCCGGTGATTGTGGCCCAAGCGAAGGCAACAGCGGCTTGGCTTGCCGCCAACACGCAGGCCCGGCGCACAAGGGTTATTCCTAACCCAATCCGATGGCCTCTCACCGGTGGCGAACCGAAAATTGAGCCCGAAATTGTGTGCAGGCCGGAGCGGAAACTACTCTTGGCGGCGGGTAAACTCGTACACCAAAAAGGGTTCGATTTGCTGATCGAGAGCTTTGCCAGTTTATCTGAACGGCATGGGGATTGGGATCTGGCGATATTGGGAGAAGGCGTGGATCGCCAATCGCTGGAAGCGGCTGTTTCGGCGAGGGGATTGGCAGAGCGCATCTTCCTCCCTGGCTGGGCCGGGAATCTAAAAGATTGGTACCAGCGGGCGCAACTGTACGTCATGAGTTCACGTTTTGAAGGATTTCCTAACACTCTGACCGAAGCGATGGCGCAAGGGCTTGCTGTTGTGAGCTTCGATTGCCCCACCGGTCCAAGGGAGATCATTCGCAATGGCGTAGATGGCTTCTTGGTTCCCAATCAGAACGCGGATGCATTGACTGCGGCCCTCGGCGAACTGATGGGCGATGCAGAATTGCGGCGGCGATTTGGGAGCGCCGCCGAGGAAATACGCGACCGTTATTCGATGCCACACGTAGCACAAATATGGGAAAGTCTTTTCGAAGAACTCATGGCGCAGCGCTGCGGGATTTCTGCGGCGGCCTAGGAAAAGCTTGGAATCTCACTCCAAGCGCGTTCTTTTCTTAATCCCATCGCTTGCGGGCGGTGTCACTTTGTTGGTCATTTGGATCGCAGCAAGCTGACTGTACTTGGCACGCGCAGTTACAATATTTTTTTTGACCAGGTGCCTCGCGGAATTGAGCCACTTGGCAGCGAGGGATCCGGACAATGACAGAGACTGGACACACCGCCGCAGCGCGATGGGCCGCCCCCTTAGGCGGAACGGCTGCGCCTCGTAAGCCGATGAAACTTCTGTTCTTCATTTTCTCCCTCAGCGGCGGAGGCGCAGAGCGCGTTACCGTAAGCCTTGCAAATTACTGGGCGGCAAGGGGCTGGAATATCACGATCGTTACCGAAGCGAGCGCCGCGCATGACGCGTACGTTCTGGAACCTTCGATTACCCGCATTTCTTTAAGCTTGGCGCGAGAGAGCAGAAATAAGGGCGGCGTGCTATTGCAATATTACCGGCACGTAATGGAGCTCAGGCGAACGCTTTTGGACACCAGGCCGGATGTCGCCGTAGCAATGATGGATACTGCCTGCGTAAGGCTGGCGCTGGCAGCGTGGGGACTGAAAGACATCGCCCCGATCGGTTCACTCCACAGTCATCCGCCATGTTGCCACACCAAGCCCATATGGAAGCGGCTACAGTCGGCCGCCTATGGACAACTCCCAGCGATTTTAGCGCTAACTCAGGGAACTGCAGCTTGGCTCGCCCAAAACACGAATGCACGCCGGATTGAGGTCATACCAAATCCTCAACAATGGCCTTTGCCGGATGACATGCCCAAAATTGCTCCGGATGCCGTGTGTTTGGCAGGACGGAACCTGCTGCTGGCGGCCGGAAGGCTCGCCCCCGAGAAAGGCTTCGATCTGCTAATAGATGCATTTGCCGAACTATCCCAACGCCACCCGGATTGGGACCTGGCGATCGTAGGAGAGGGCGCAGAGCGTCAACGCCTGGAACTGCAAATCTCCCAAAAGGGCCTGGAGCGGCGTGTTCTGCTACCCGGCTGGGCCGGCAACATGGCGGATTGGTATAAGCGGGCACAGCTATATGTGATGAGTTCCCGTTTCGAAGGGTTTGGCAATACCCTTGCCGAAGCAATGATGTATGGCGTGCCGGTGATAAGTTTCGATTGCGAGACCGGTCCCAGAAACATCATCCGCGATGGGAAGGACGGCTTCCTCGTGCCCAAGGAGGACACGCTCGCGCTGGCGTCGGCGCTGGAAAGGCTTATGGCTGACGAAGGCTTGCGGATGCGCTTTGGGCATGCAGCCCGTGAGGCGCGCGACCGCTTCGCATTGGAGAGGGTCGCGCAAATATGGGAGAGCGTGTTCGAAGATCTGCTGGCCAAGCGCAGTAGAGCCGGCAGCCGCCTAAAGTAAAGCATGAAATCTCCGCCCAAGAACGTTCTTTTTTTTATTCCATCGCTTGTCGGCGGAGGTGCCGAACACTTTGCCGTCACGCTGCTGAACCATTTGGAACGTAGCAAGTTTGCCCTGAGTTTGGCTGTGCTCGACACGCGCAAAAATGAGTTCCTCGATCGGGTACCTCGCGACATTACCTTCCTAGATCTGGGTGCTTCAAGGGTTAGGTACGCCCTTCCGAAAATCGTCGAACTCATCTGGCGGACAAGGCCAGACGTGGTGTTTTCAACGCTCGGTCATCTGAACCTTGCCATATCCATGCTTCGCCCCTTCCTGCCAGGAAAAACACGGTTCGTAGCGAGAGAGACAGCGGTCGTCAGCGAACTCATGCGTACCGAGCAATGGTCCGCCCTCTGGTCCATCGCTTACCGCAACTTCTACAGGCGCTTCGACACGATCATATGCCAATCCCTGGACATGCGGGACGACCTTGTAAGGAATTACCGCATTCCAGACGGCAAGATTGCAATCGTGAACAACCCGGTGGATATCGAAAGGGTCAGGCGCTTGGCCTCTTGCTCCGTGAGCCTCGATGCCAGTTTCGAGGATAGTGCTGGAGAAGGCTGTCCGTTGCATTTGGTAGCCGCAGGCCGTCTGGTAAAACAAAAGGGGTTCGACTTTCTCATAGAGGCCGTGGCGCTATCGGGACTGAAACAACTCCGGGTAACGGTATTGGGCGAAGGGCCTTTACGGGGCGCATTGGAGGCACTGGCACAGGCAAAGGGAGTGGCCAGCCAATTCCGCTTCATTGGCTTTCAGAAGAACCCTTACGCATACATGGCACGAGCGAACGCCTATGTATTGTGTTCGCGATATGAGGGGTTTCCTAATGCCATGCTGGAGGCCCTGGCCTGTGGAGTTCCTGTGATCGCCACGCCGACTCCAGGCGGGATCCGTGAAATTGCCCAGTCCGTTCAGGGCGTGCAAGTAGCATCTGCCGTGAGTGCGGAGGCCCTTGCAGCGGAATTGGTTGAGTTTGCGCGAAGAAGCCCTGCAACCCAGCCGGCTGGTATAGAGAAGTTCCAGATCGATAATATCGCGCGCGAGTATGAGCAGGTTATCTGGGGTGGGGCACGGGAGCCGGGTATCTATCGAAATGGCCTCTGATCCTTACATCGCTGTACGCTCAAATCTACTTGCGACTGATAAATCCCGTCCTGCGCCAAAGTCTTTTAGTCTGTTAAGCGCAAACAAAGTCTGATTTCACTCGCTATTTTTGTCGCAGTTGCATTTATTCTTTCCTCACGGCAATTATACGTGGCCTTGGATGATTTATCAAATATAGATGTCTTTTTAGGTTACTCTTACTGGTTTGGCGATTTTGCTAAGAAAGACCAAAACTGGTGGCAGTTTATAATTGAAGAGCCTATCTGGAATATTTACTGTGCATGGAGCGGAGAGGAGCTTGGCGCGGAAAACGCTTTTAGAGTAACATTATTTGCAAGTACGCTATTGTATCTATTTTTTTCATCTAAATTATCCAAAGGACATTGGGGTACGACGTTGCTGTTGTTTCTCGTACATCCAAGTTTTTCTGTACAGATGTACTATAACCAGATTAGACAAGGTGTTGCTTTGTCTATATTTCTTATGATGTATTCAATATTAAAGGTTGGATCATGGAAAAGAATAGGGATAGCCGCTGGTTTGTCTGCTCTTGTTCATACATCATTTGTGGTTATTATACCATTGGTGTTGTCGTATGCATTAAAGCCTTGGCTAAGGATACTAGCTTCACTTATATTTGCTGGAACAGTTCTTGCGGTTAGTCAGTATATTGATCTAATATCTTTAGTGGAAGTTGGGCGTAGGACTGAAAATTTGTCCGAATCTAGTGCATTAAATATTAAATTTTACATAGTTACGGTTGGAACATACGCATCTATATTGTATGTATTGTATCCTGGCGGTGATAAATTAATTACTTCAGAATGGTATACGCTGTCATTCTTGATGGCGTCGATAGCTACCAGCCTGGGTTCGTTATCAGAAACGGCAGGCAGGCTTCATTACTTGTCAGAGGCCTTCATAAATATATTAATAGCAGGAAATATCCGGGACTCAAAAAGGTGTTATCGCGCTTTTTATTTGGCTGCTATCAATAGCAATACACATTGTATCTGCTTTGCAAGGTGACGCATCTATGCAGATCAATATATTTGACAAGTGGAAACTGATAATATGTAATTGCTCACCCCCGGCTTGGCTGGCGTCAATTCGCGGCGAGCACTGAACCGCCCGCGAGGCAGGTGCGGATCGCAGCGAGGGCTGTGATGCCACGCAGCATGCCGGTCTCGATCACGGAGCAGATTGCGGCGTAGACCTGTGCCCCCCAGGCAGAGCGAAAGCCGTTGGTCACTTTGCGGAAGATGACCGAAGGGCGCAGCCGGCGCTCCGATATGTTGTTGGTGGGCGGCACGTCGCGGCGGGTGACGAAGACAAACAGCTTGTCACGGCATTTTCCGATGCCGCGCTTGAGTTTCTGGCCCGCTTCCGTATCGGGTTCGATTGCCAGCAGCCGGTCGAGGCGGCGGTCCAGTTCGCGCCGGTAGGCCACAAGCGTGCTGTCCGCCAGTTTTTCGCGGCGCCTTGCGATAACGAAGGCGCGCTTCAGCAGGCTTTTGAAGCCCGGCGCGAACAGCTTGTCTCCGGCCTCGATGGCGTAACGGGTGTCGCGCAGGAGATGGGCGAGGCAGACTTGATGCGCCGTGGCATGGCCCATCTGCGCGCCCAGCCTGTCGCTGACCCACACTTCGGGCACCGCACCCTTGAGGAATTCCGTGACCACCGCTTTGCCGCGGCTGGCGGCAATGAAGTGCGCTACGGCTGTGGCGCATCCAAACACCCATTGCCAGCCGGTCACCCCTTCGACGCGTGCCGATGTCTCATCGGAGGCGATCACCGGCGAGGCACGGACCTCGGCATCGATCCGCTCCGCTTCGGCGGCGAAGGACGCCTGCGCACGGTTGAACAGGTTAGCGATGGCGCCTTCGCTGATGTCCAGCCCGAACAGCCCCTTGAACATCTCCACCAGACGGTTGTAGCTGACCATCTGCCTTGTATGGAGATAAACGGCCAGCGCCACGATGCCGGGCCCGAACGGGCTGCCTGGCTGCATTCCGGCGGGCGGGGTGCCCGCGATGCGCTGGCCACAGCACCCGCAGGCGCCGCTGTGAAGATTGACGCGCGTCACCACCGGCTTGATCTCCGGCAGGTCGATGTGATCGTAGGCATGCACATGCGGCTGGTCCCCGGGCGAGGCGGTATTTCCGCAATGCGGGCAGCTGCTTGCAAACATTTCGAGCACCCGGTCCGGATTTTCCGAAAGCTTGCGCGCCACGCCAGGGCGGCCCTTGCGCTCTTTCTTTGCCTTCTCCGGCTTGTTTGCTTTCTGCCCCTTCGATGGCGGCAGCGATGAGTTGCCAGGAGTTTTGGGGGGGATGTTGAGTTTGGCTTCCAGTTCCGCCACCCGCGCCGCAAGAGCCTTGTTTTGCTCCGCCAGAACCTGGATTTGCTGGTTCTGCTCCATCAGCGCCAAAACCAGCGCGATGAGTTCCTGCTTGCTGAGCGAATCAAGTGCCTCGGGTGTCATCCAAAGCTTAAATCAGCCCGCGATTCCCGTGTCAATTGGCTCGCGCCCGTTATCCAAAACGCGCAGGGGGTGAGCAATTACGATAATATTTTGATTTAACTAGTATATGATTTCGTAAATATTTCCTATTATGTTTGTTTGGCAAGTTAGCTAAAAATTCTATTTGGAGGTTTGCGGGTGAAGGTATTGCACATCATCACAGGATTGGAGCGGGGCGGCGCCGAGGAGATGTTGTACTGCCTAGTGACAGCGATGGCTGCCGACGCCGAACATGTGGTCATCTCCTTGACCGGCGAAGGCGTGTACGGCCCGCGGCTCACGCAGAATGGCGTACTCGTTCATACTCTCCAGTTTCCACGAGGCCGGCTTTCGCTTCGTGGGCTACACCGGTTGTGGCGATTGATCAAGAATATTGAACCCGATGTTATACAGACGTGGCTGTACCAGTCCGACTTGGTTGGTGGGCTAATTGGCCGCTTGGCAGGCGTACGGGTCGTGTGTTGGGGGATTCACAACTCCACTTTAAGCCGCGAGACATCCAGCACGCCTATGCGCTTGGCCGCGCGGGCTTGTGCTTGGATATCCGATTGGGTGCCTGCGGCCATAGCGTGCTGTTCGGAGCGTGCGGCTCTGGTCCATCGGGGGCTCGGCTACCCGGCTGGGAAACTTGTCGTTATTAGAAACGGCTACGATCTCGCGCGCTTTTCTCCGCGGCCGGAAGCGCGGGAAAGACTGCGCCGTGAATGGAGCGTCGCTCCCGGCACGCCTTTGCTGGGCATGGCTGCCCGGTGGCATCCCCAAAAGGACCACGCCAATTTGCTTCGAGCACTCGCTCTGATAGCCCGGAGAGGCATAGACTTCCGCTGCGTGTTGGCGGGCTCGGGAATTGAGCGGTCTAACCTGGATTTAACGAGGCTCATTTCGGAGAGCAGACTCGAGGACAAGGTGCTTTTGCTCGGTCCTCGGGACGATATGCCTGATGTGATGAATGCCCTCGATTTGCATGTCCTGAGTTCCTCCCACGGAGAAGCCTTCCCCAATGTGGTTGCGGAGGCGATGGCCTGCGGTACTCCCTGCGCCGTCACCGATGTGGGAGATTCGGCAATGATGGTGGACGATACAGGGTGGGTGGCGCCTCCGGGCGATGCGGCCGCTCTCGCTCAACGGATCGAGCAAGCCCTGCAGGTTATTCAAACGGAGGCGCGCGATGAACTTTCAAAGGCCTGCCGGCAGCGCATCGCGCAGCGTTTTGGCATCGAGAGGATGGTGGCCGCCTACAAGGAGCTTTGGTCGAGGCACCGGACACGCTTGGCCTGAACGCGCCGCAGCAAAAGCCGGTCCGCCGACTTCGGTTCAGCTCATTCGGGGCGGAAATACTGCGGAGACATTCTCGTTAGCTTTGGCAAAGACTTGCGAGCCCACGTGAAATTGGTTGCGAGACTCTTGAGGTTCCAGCCAGTGCGCAGAACCGTAGACAGTGCGTAAATTGGAAGGAATTTGAGGTATGTGCGGTCTTGCAGGTGTTATCGGCGGCCCCCATAGCCCCGAGCGTTTGGAAAGCATGTTGCGCCGCATGGGCGATGCCATCATCCATCGCGGGCCGGACGATTTTGGAACATGGGTGGATGCCGGCGCTGGCGTTGGCCTGGTTCACCGCCGGCTCTCAATCGTCGATCTCTCGCCCGCCGGGCATCAGCCCATGGTCTCTGCCTCGCAGCGCTTCGTGCTCGTGTTCAATGGCGAGATCTACAATCACGCTGAGCTGAGGAGCGCCCTCCAAGGCGCCACCCCCCAATGCAGCTGGTGTGGACATTCCGATACGGAGACCTTGCTTGCCGGCTTCGATGCATGGGGGATCGAGGAGACTTTGCGGCGGTCGGTGGGGATGTTCGCGATTGCGGTTTGGGACCAGCAAAGGCGCACACTCGTGCTGGCGCGCGACCGCCTGGGCGAGAAGCCGCTCTACTACGGATACATAAGCGGGGTGCTGGTTTTCGGCTCGGAGCTCAAGGCGCTGGTGCGGGCGCAAGGCTTTACGCCGCCTATCGACCGCACAGCGTTGGGCCTGATGATGCGCGAGAGTTGCGTTCCGGCGCCTTACACGATTTACGAAGGACTGGCCAAGCTTCCTCCGGCCACGTGGCTTGAGCTTTCATTGGAGGCTGTGCAAAGGCGCTCTTGGCCGGAGCCGCGGGCTTACTGGTCTGCGGAGGAAGCGGCTGTGCGAGGTGCCAGCCAGCCGCTTGCGTTCGATTCCGATGCCAGCGCGGCCGATTCACTTGAGGCGATGCTGGAGCAGTCCATCAAGGGCCAGATGGTGGCGGACGTTCCCGTGGGCGCTTTTCTTTCCGGCGGCATCAATTCCTCCGTTGTCGTGGCCCTGATGCAGAAGCTGTCGAACCGGCCGGTAAAAACCTTCACGATCGGTTTCAGCGAGGATGCTTACAACGAAGCGGTGTTCGCCAAGCGAGTCGCCCGTCATTTGGGCACGGAACATACCGAGCTCTACGTGTCGCCCCAGGCCGCGCTGAACGTGCTGCCGAAGCTGCCGGAGATTTATTGCGAGCCGTTTGCGGACCCTTCGCAAATTCCAACCTTTCTCGTAGCTAAGCTTGCGCGCCAGGATGTGACGGTTTCGCTATCCGGCGATGGTGGCGACGAACTGTTCGGCGGCTACGCCCGCTATTTCCTTGGCGCGCGCATCTGGAACACGGCGAGGCGGTTTCCCGCCGGACTGCGGCGTGCCAGCGCCGGCGCCGTGTTGTCCATAAGCACCGGTGCCTGGGACAGGCTCTATGGTGCGGTAGCGCCAGTCATTCCGAAGAAGCGGCGCTGGCCAGTCGTGGGAGACAAGCTCCACAAGGGCGCCGAGCTTTTGCGTTCGCCGGATTTGCGCGCGCTTTACAGGCAGCTGATCGGACATTGGCAGCCCCAGAAAATCGTGTTGGGAGCCGAGGAGCAGGCCGTTGCATCGGGGGGGCGCATGCCGTCCGCGACGGAAGAAATGATGCTGATTGATGCTACTGGGTATTTGCCTGGCGATATTCTCGTCAAGATAGACCGCGCCGCAATGGCGGTGAGTCTGGAAGGCCGTTCGCCGCTGCTGGATCACCGGCTCTACGAATTCGCCTGGCGTTTGCCTCTCCACTACAAGGTGCGCGGCGGCACCGGCAAGTGGCTGCTGCGCGAAGTCTTGCACCGGCATGTGCCGCGCGACCTTGTGGAGCGGCCCAAGATGGGCTTCGGCGTACCCATCAACTCCTGGCTGCGCGGGCCGTTGCGCGAGTGGGCTGAGGATCTGCTGGCCGAATCCCGCCTGCGGAACGAAGGCTATTTCCATCCGGCCGCCGTCCGGAAGAAATGGCTCGAACATCTCTCAGGCAAGCGCAATTGGCAGTATCATTTATGGGACGTGCTGATGTTTCAGGCTTGGCATGAAGCCGCAAAGCTTAAAAGCGAACCTGAGAAATCGCTGGCGGCGTGAGCTGCCCTGCTGCCGGCGCCTAGCCGGCATTTCTCTCAAGTCAGATGCGATTGCACTGAAAACTGTTCCGGCGAGCTTTTTCGGGTCCCGCCAGCGGCCGCCGCTCCGGCTGCGGTCTTGAACGCGCCAATGCGCCGGGGACCAGGCAAGAATCCGCGCTGATTTTGAAACACAAGCGATAATCCAGGAAACAAGACATGCATACCGGAAGCACCTCCGTTGGGCAGGGCGCGCGCATCTGCCTGACCGCCAACACCTGCTGGTATCTCTACAATTTCCGCCGCAGACTAGGCGTGTTCTTGAGATCGAAGGGATGGGAGACCGTAATGGTATGCCCGCCCGGCCCTTACGTCGAAAAACTCCAAGCAGCGGGGTTCCGTTGGGTTCCATGGGACGTCGGCCGCCAGACGCTCAATCCATTCGCGGAGATCGCGTCCCTGATGCGCCTGACCCGCATCTACAGGGCCGAGCAGCCTGTTCTGGTGCACCACTCCACCATCAAACCGATCCTTTACGGGACGCTGGCCGCCCGGCGGACAGGTGTCCCGGCGATCGTCAATTCTGTCACGGGCCGGGGGTACGTCTTCCTCGGTGGCGATACCAAGGTCCGCGGGTTGAGACTTTTGGCGAAAAGCATGTACCGCTTCGCACTAGCCACTGAACGGACGCGTGCGATCTTCGAAAATCCAACCGACTGCCAATACTTTATCGAAAACGGTCTTATAGCGTCCGCCGCAGCACATACCATTCAAAGCTCAGGCGTGGATGCCGCCCATTTCCATCCCCAGCCCGAGCCCACTGGCGCTCCCGTTATCCTGATGGCGGCGCGCATGCTGTGGGACAAGGGCGTGGGCGTGCTCGTGGATGCGGCGCGGATTCTCAGTAAACGGACAAAAGTGCGGATTGCCCTCGCTGGCGCCCCCGATCCCGGCAACCCCGCCTCGATCCCGGCGGAAAAGCTTGAGGAGTGGCATCGGGAGGGAGTGGTCGAATGGTGGGGCTTCCAGAACGACATGAACGAGGCCTATGGGAAATGCCACATCGTGGCGCTTCCAACGCATTATGCCGAAGGACTGCCCATTTCGCTGACCGAAGCGGCCGCCTGCGGCCGGCCTATCGTTGCGACCAGGGTGCCAGGCTGCGTGGATTTCGTGGCCGACGGCCACAATGGATTGCTGGTGCCGCCGAACGATCCGGTTGCGCTAGCGGAAGCGTTGGAGAAATTGGCAACCGACGCAGAGTTGCGCCAAAGGATGGGGCAAGCAGGTAGACAGCTTGTGCTTGAAAAATATACCGATGAATACGTGAACTCCGCTACCTATGCTGTTTATCGCGAGCTTGTTGCTTTATAGATAGCAGCCCGTAGCCGCCGGCCGGGCGCGGTGCAGGCGCCGCGGAGGACTAAGAATAATGACGCCACATGCACTGAACGGTGAGTGGCGATTGCGTTTGGCGGCGCCCATCGCGCATGCCGATACAATTCGATACTTCTCTCCAGATTGCCGTCCGCCCCCGGCACCTGCTACACTCGATTCAAAGACCTATGGGGCGCGCCATGACCGGTACAGTCTCGCATGCGGATGGCTTAATCAGCATCCGGTCGGCCCTTCCTTTCGCAAAAACCGTGGCGAACCTTATGATCGCGCTAGAGCGGCGCGGGATGACGGTACATGCGCGCATCGACCACACCGCAAATGCAGCCAACGCCGGATTTCAGCTCAGACCTATGCAGCTTTTCGTGTTCAACTTCCCGGAGGTAGAGGGGGCAATTTTGGCACTGTGCCCGCTCATGGGCCTCGACCTGCCGCGCAAGATTGCCGTGCAGGAGGATGAAGAAGGACACGTCTGGCTGAGCTACAACGATCCGGCCTGGCTCGCGCGGCGCTATCATGCCAGCCCCAAGCTGCAGAGCCTTCTCCATGCGATGGCGAATTCCTTCGATGGCATCGTGCTTGAGGCCGGCGGAATTGCACAGCACAAGCCGGCACAATAAGGCGGCCGGCAGCCCGGCGCGGATTTCAGCTAAAATTCATGCACGCGCCTGCAAAGCAGATGCCCATGCCAGGAAAAGATTGGCACTCACCCCTTGACAGTGCTAACAGGCCTAAATATCTCTGCGCGGTAAGGGCGGTCCGGTGATTTTGCCACGCCCGGTCAACCGATAGCATATTCGATTGAGGAGGATTCCATGAAATTTAGGCCTCTGCATGACCGCGTGGTAGTGCGCCGTCTTGAGGAAGAAGAGCGCACCAAGGGCGGAATTATCATTCCCGACACGGCCAAGGAGAAGCCTCAGCAGGGTGAAGTTGTTGCAGTCGGCCCAGGCGCCCGCAACGAGGAAGGCAAGCTCGTTGCTCTCGACGTTAAGGAAGGCGACCGCGTCCTCTTCGGCAAGTGGTCCGGCACCGAAGTCAAGATCGACGGCGAAGACCTGCTGATCATGAAGGAAAGCGACATTCTCGGCGTCATCGAAGGCCATGCCGAAGGCGGCAAGGGCAAGAAGAAGGCCGCTTAGTCCTACGAAATAACTCCCCACAATTTGCGCTCAGGTAGCCCGCAGGGTGCGCAGCGCGGCAAGTTCAACCTCATTCAACTTGCGCTCAAGTAGCCCAAAGGGCGGTAGTGCTAAGAAGGATTCATGAAACATGGCTGCTAAAGACGTCCGTTTTGGTCAAGAAGCCCGCGACCGTATGCTTCGCGGTGTTGATATCCTGGCCGACGCAGTAAAAGTTACCCTCGGTCCGAAGGGCCGCAACGTCGTTCTCGACAAGTCCTTCGGTGCACCGCGCATCACCAAGGACGGCGTTACGGTTGCAAAAGAGATCGAGCTTGAGGACAAGTTCGAGAACATGGGCGCACAAATGGTGCGCGAGGTCGCGTCCAAGACCAACGACATCGCTGGCGACGGCACGACCACCGCGACGGTTCTGGCTCAAGCCATCGTCCGCGAGGGTGCGAAATCCGTTGCGGCCGGCGCCAACCCGATGGACCTGAAGCGCGGCATCGACCTGGCCGTGGCCGCCGTCGTGAAGGACCTGCAAAGCAAGTCCAAGAAAGTCACCTCGTCCGCGGAAGTCGCGCAAGTCGGCACCATTTCCGCGAATGGCGACACCGAGGTCGGCCGCTTGATCGCCGAGGCGATGGAGAAGGTCGGCAACGAGGGCGTCATCACCGTTGAGGAAGCGAAGTCGCTTGAGACCGAGCTTGAGACCGTGGAAGGCATGCAGTTCGACCGCGGCTATATCTCGCCCTACTTCATTACCGACGCCGAGAAAATGCGCGTCGATCTCGACGATCCGTACATCCTGATCTACGAGAAGAAGCTCTCGAACCTGCAGGCGCTGCTGCCCGTGCTTGAGGCAGTTGTGCAAGCCGGCCGGCCGCTGCTCGTTATTGCCGAGGACGTCGAAGGCGAGGCTCTGGCCACGCTCGTGGTCAACAAGCTGCGCGGCGGCCTCAAGGTTGCGGCCGTTAAGGCTCCGGGCTTCGGCGACCGCCGCAAGGCCATGCTGCAGGATATCGCTATCCTGACCGGCGGCCAGATGATCTCGGAAGACCTCGGCATCAAGCTTGAGAACGTCACGGTCGCTATGCTCGGCCGTGCGAAGAAGGTCACGATCACGAAGGACGACACCACCATCGTCGATGGTTCTGGCGACCATAAGGAGATCGAGGGCCGCGTTAGCCAGATCAAGGCGCAGATTGAGGACACGACCTCCGACTACGACAAGGAAAAGCTGCAGGAGCGTCTGGCGAAGCTCGCTGGTGGCGTTGCGGTGATCCGCGTCGGCGGTGCGACCGAGGTCGAGGTGAAGGAGAAGAAGGACCGCGTCGACGATGCGCTGAACGCAACCCGCGCAGCCGTCGAAGAAGGCTTCCTCCCCGGCGGCGGCGTGCCGCTGCTCCGTGCCGTCCATGCGCTTGCCAGCCTGAAGCCCGAGAACGAGGACCAGAAGGCCGGCATCAACATCGTCCGCCGCGCGATCCAGGCTCCGGCCCGTATCATTGCCGCGAACGCTGGCGAGGACGGCGCCGTCGTGGCCGGCAAGATCCTTGAGAAGAAGGATTACAACTGGGGCTACAACGCGCAGACTGGCGAATATGTCGATCTCGTCGCGGCCGGCGTTATCGATCCGGTGAAGGTGGTCCGCATCGCTCTTCAGGATGCTGCTTCCGTGGCTGGCCTGCTGATCACGACCGAGGCCATGATCGCCGAGAAGCCGAAGAAGGACAGCCCGATGCCGCAGATGCCCGGCGGCGGCATGGACTACTAAGCCGCAGCACGCGGAACAAATTTCGAGAGAAGCCCGCCTAGTGCGGGCTTCTTTTTTACGCGGCGCATTCAGCCGCAGCGCTTTTTAGCGGACATTTCTCATCTTTTCCCGCGCTTGCCTCCAGTAAATAACTTGCCTGTGTGAAACCTGTGGACTTGCCGGTGGTGGTAAGGTTCCCGCAATACCTGCGCCATCAGTCGCGCTAAGGTTGCAAAAGGTTGCGATCATTAAGGTGTAAGCGAATGGCGCGGTATTACGAAAGCAGCAAGCGTATTCTTGTCACTGGCGGAGCAGGGTTCCTAGGCTCCCACCTGATCGACAGGCTCATAAGCCAGGGCCACCATGTGTTGTGCGCCGACAATTTATTTACCGGCAGCAAGCGCAACATCGAGCATTTGCGTAACGAGCCGCGCTTCGAGTTCCTGCGGCATGACGTAACGATTCCGCTTTTTGTCGAGGTGGACGAGATATACAACCTCGCCTGCCCCGCCTCGCCGGTTCATTATCAGCACGATCCCGTGCAGACGACCAAGACGAGCGTGCACGGTGCGATCAACATGCTGGGCCTCGCCAAGCGGCTCAAATGCCGCATCCTCCAGGCGTCGACGAGCGAGGTTTACGGCGATCCGTCCGTGCATCCGCAGCGGGAGGACTATTGGGGAAATGTGAACACGATCGGGCCCCGGTCCTGCTACGACGAGGGCAAGCGCTGCGCCGAAACTTTGTTCTTCGACTACCGCCGCCAGCATGGGCTTGAGATCAAGGTGGCCCGCATCTTTAACACCTACGGTCCGCGCATGCATCAGGCGGACGGGCGCGTGGTTTCGAATTTCATCGTCCAAGCTTTGCGTGGCGAGCCGATTACCGTCTTCGGCGACGGCAACCAGACGCGCTCGTTCTGTTTCGTGGACGATCTGATCCAAGGGCTGGTTCTGCTCATGGAAAGCGAGCCGGACTTTACAGGGCCAGTCAATCTCGGCAATCCGAACGAGTTCACGATTTAGGAACTTGCCCAGGAAGTGTTGCGGCTGACGGGCGCAAAGAACGAACTTCAATCCATGCCGCTCCCTGTTGACGATCCAAAACAGCGCCAGCCGGATATCTCGCTGGCCCGCGCGAAGCTCGGTTGGAGCCCGGAAGTGCCGCTGGCAGAAGGGCTCAAGCCCACCATCGCCTATTTCAGCAACTTGCTTTCCAGCGAAGCCCGCGAAGCAGCGTTTCGCATGAAAGCGGCGCTGCAGATTGCGGGCCCAGGGCGCGAAGTAAGCCACGCCTACCGCAGTTCCTAAGCGGCGTTTCCCAAGGGGCCACCGGTTTTGAGACAAAAACTCCCTGGGAACAAAGGATTCTGAGCGAGCCCTCGATGGGCAGCCAGCGAATGCCAGCTTCGCGGAGGCCGCCCGCCTCAATCTTGGGGGTAGGCATTCGCCGCACATTCACGTAATACATAGGTCATGCGAATTCTCATCACGAACGACGATGGCATCGAGGCGCCTGGCCTCAATGTCATGCAAAAAATTGCTTCCGATCTCTCGGACGATGTGTGGGTGGTTGCGCCCGAAACCGAACAGAGCGGTGCCTCGCATGCGATGACGCTGCACGAGCCCTTGCGGCTTCGCAAACTTTCGGAGCGGATTTTTGCGGTCAAGGGAACGCCCACCGATTGCGTCATCATGGGCGTGCGGCACATACTCAAGGGCCAGGAGCCGCAGCTCGTGCTCTCCGGTGTGAACCGCGGCGCGAACATCGCCGACGACGTGACCTATTCCGGCACCATTGCCGGCGCCATCGAGGGCACTATTCTCGGCATTCCGTCGATTGCCATGAGCCTTGCCGTAAACTGGGAAGATCCCAAGAAAATCCATTGGGAGACGCCGATGGAGCAAGGGGCAGCCCTCGTGCGCAAGCTTCTGGCCGCAGGCTGGCCGAAGAACGTTCTGATCAACGTCAATTTCCCCGACCGCGAACCGGGCCGGGTTCAGGGCCTTCAGGTGACGGAACAAGGCACGCGCGATCCGGACTACTTGCAGGTGGAAGACCGGCTTGATACGAGGGGCAATCCCTATTATTGGCTCGGCTTCAAGCGCCGCTCGTTCCATTCGTCCAAGGGGTCGGACATGGCGGCGGTTAAATCGGGTGCGATTTCGGTAACGCCGCTTTATCTTAACCTGACGCATACTGAGACGTGCCGGAAGCTATCGGAGCTTCTGTTGCCGTAGCGGGGGGCGCGGGGCGGCCCGCAAACTGGAGTGCTGCCTTGGACGGTTCCTATGACTAGCGAGACGCTGCGGGCGCTTTTGATCGGCCTTCAACGGAACGGGATTTGCGACGGCAAAGTGCTCGACGCCATCGCCAGCACGCCCAGGGAAGCGTTTATCTCTGAGAGCGAGTTCAAAGAGCACGCCTACGCCGACGAAGCGCTTCCCATCGAGTGCGAACAGACGATCTCGCAGCCCTATGTCGTCGCGTTCATGACCGAGCGGCTCCATCTGGCGCCGGATCACGACGTTTTCGAAATCGGCACCGGCTCCGGTTACCAGACCGCGATCCTGTCGCGGCTTGTGCGGCACGTCTACACCATCGAAACGCATGCGGAGCTGCACCGGCTGGCGACGGAAAGGTTCGCCCAGCTCGGCATAACCAACGTAACAGCGGCGCTGGGCGACGGCACCTGCGGCTGGCCGGAATTCCGGTTCTTCGAGCGCATTCTCGTAACGGCCGGGGCTCTGGCTGTGCCCGAGGAGTTGCTCAAGCAGCTGGCACCGTGCGGTTTCATGGTCATGCCGCTTGGACCTTCCGGCGATCAAAGGGTTACGCTCATCACGCACGGCAATGGACGTATCGTCTATCAGCCGTTGCTGCCCGTGCGCTTCGTCCCGCTTGTGGCTGAGCACACGGAACGAGCGTGAACGGCAGCTGTAGTATCTGCCCGGTGACAAGCCGTCCCACTTCCGCTATCACATACTCATTTAGACTGGAGGCTGTGATGACGGGGTGTGTTTTCATTAGCTATTCGCTGGCTGATCCGGAACCTGCGCAGAGACTGCTCGATCTCCTGACGCGTCAAGGTTATATCGTGCGCCCACAGTGCAGCCTTACCACAGACCTGTCCGCCGAGGTTCGCAGTGCTCACGCCGTGATCGCGATTTGGGACTCAGATTTTATTGAGCCGGGTTCCGTGACAACAGTGGTGGCAAATCACGCAACCCAGGCAGGAAACAATAAGCTTATTAGCTTACGAGCGCAAAATTTGAATTCATCGCATATTCCCGTCCGCTACCTCCCCGGTCAGGTTCCTGGCATCCGGGTTCCTACTGCCAATGAAGGCGACGACATATTAAAAGCCGTCAGAAACCTCACCCCGGCTACCGGCAGCAACGGGTTTGGATCGGCAGATACGTGTTTTGGAATCTTGCCGGGACCTCTAAGCAAAGCATTGGTATTTATTATAATTACATTAGTCGCATTTTTTTCTGTAAGTCTATACTTAGGCAATTATAGTTGCTCTTATCAGTATCTGTGTGATAGTATGCGTGCCGATTTTAAGAACGACGCAATCATTGTGTTTATTGTACAAATTGTACTTTTTATGATTTTGTTCTTGTGAATTATATCGCTGATGACAGAGCGGAAAAACAATGGATAGGCGGCGTTCTCGCATTGAATGCGAGCGAAGATCATGGCCTCTTCCATTCCTGTAGCCGCGTGAATTTTCAGCTGCGCCTGGTGCTGCAAATGTGCGAAACAGCCTTCCTTACCCCCTTCATCATCTCCTCCGCCTCCAGCTGCAAGCTCGCCTGCGCCAGGATCTCCTCCACCCCCGCGCCGCGCACCTGCTCGATGCGCACATCCGTCAGCACCGGGATCGAGAACGGCGACGGCCCGCCGAGCGGCATGAACAGGACGCGGTCCTTGAAGCGTGTCAGCAGCTCGGAGAGGCGCTTCAGGTCGAGCAGTTCGCGCTCCGCGTCACGGCGCGTCACGGCGAGCAGAATGTGGTCCGGTTCATGCCGGCGTAGTACGTCGTAGATGAGATCCGTCGAAACCGTCATCTGGCGCACGGTCTTGCGCGCCGAGTGATATTGCTGCTCCACGAGGCCGGTGACCGTTGCGACGTGCCGGAACGAGCGCTTCAGCATGCGGCTGTCGAGAACCCATTCCTCAAGCTCATCGCCCAGAATATCGGGGTCCAGGAACCGCTCGACCTGCGCGGGCTCCACAGCGCTTAGGCCCGTGATCACCAGGCCGTAGTCGGTGATCTGAAAGCTGAGCGGCTTGAGCCCCAGGTGTTCCATCCGCCGCGTGATGAGCATGCCCAGCGTCTGGTTCGCCTTGCGGCCGGCGAATGTGTAGAACAGCGTGTGGTAGCGCCGTTCGCAGAAATGCTCGACGAGCAGCCGGTCGGGGCTCGGGATGGCGGAAAACCGGGCCTGGAGAGCGAGCCACTCGCGCACCTCGTCCGGCAGCCGCCGCCATTGGGCGGGCTCGTCCAGCAGCGCGCGGACGCCATCGGCCAGGAAGGTCGAAAGCGGCATCTGCCCGCCGGAATAAGCCGGAACCTTGGGCTCGCCGCCGGGAGCGGGGCGCGCCTCAAGCACCATGTCGCGGATGCCGGCGAAGGCCAGCAGCTCGCCCGCGAAGAAGAAGGTGTCGCCGGGCGTCAGGCCTTGCGCGAAATATTCCTCGATCTCGCCCAGGATGCGGCCACCCCGGCCGGCGCCGCCGATGCGTTTCACTTTGAGCCGCGCGGCTTCGACGATGACGCCGATATTCTGGCGGTGGCGGCGGACCGTCATCTGGTTGGCGATCCGGTAGCGGCCGTCCGGCAGGGGCACGAGGCGGCGGTAGCGGTCGTAGCTGCGCAGCACATAGCCGCCGTCGATGGCGAATTGGAACAGGCGGTCGAAGGTGCCGCGCTCAAGCGTTGCGTAAGGCAAGGCGGTGCGGATTTCGTCGAACAGTGCATCGGGATGCACCGGCCCGGCGCAGGCGCAGCTCAGGATATGCTGCGCCACCACGTCGAGCGAGCCGGGGCTGGGCGGCTCGCCGTCGAGCTGGCCTTGCTCGATGGCCGTAAGCGCTGCCTGGCACTCCAGCGCCTCGAAGCGGTTGGCGGGCACGAGAAAAGCGCGGCTTGGGATGTCGAGGCGGTGGTTCGAGCGGCCGACGCGTTGCAGGAGGCGGCTGACGCCCTTCGGCGCGGCGACCTGGATCACAAGGTCCACATCGCCCCAGTCGATGCCCAGCTCCAGCGCCGCCGTCGCCACCACGCTGCGGATCTTCCCCGCCGCCATCATGGCCTCGGTGCGCCGCCTCAGCTCCCGGTCGAGCGAGCCGTGGTAGATCGCGATGGGCAGGTTGTCCTCGTTCGCCTCCCACAGCATTTGCAGCATCAGTTCGGCCTGCGCGCGCGTGTTCACGAACACGATGGAGGTGCCCGCCGCGCGGATCGCCTCGTAGATCGCGGGCACGGCGTAGCGGGCCATGTAGCCGCCGTAAGGGATGCTCGCGTCCGGCGGCACGAGGATGCGGATATCGGGTTTAGACGGCAGGCCGGATTGCAGCACGTTCGCCGGCGCGCCCGCTGGGCCGAGCCATGCCGCGAGCGCTGCGGGATCGGCGACGGTGGCGGAAAGGCCGGTGCGCAGGGCTTGCGGCGCGAGTGCGGAGAGGCGGGAAAGGGCCAGCGCCGTGAAATCGCCGCGCTTACTGGCGGCGAAGCTGTGCACCTCGTCCACGATGACCGCGCGCAGGCCCTCGAACAGGCGCGGCGCATCGGACGCCGACAGCATCAGCATCAGGCTTTCGGGCGTGGTGAGGAACACGTTGGGGGGGCTGCGGCGCTGGCGGGCGCGCTTGGCCGGCGGTGTGTCGCCCGTGCGGCTCTCGACCGTTACCGCGAGGCCCATTTCGGCGATGGGCCGCATCAGATTGCGCTCGATGTCGTTGGTGAGCGCCTTCAGCGGCGAGACGTAGACCGTATGAATGCCCTGCGCGCGCGTCTCGTGGATGTCGATGAGCGGCGGCAGAAAGCCCGACAGCGTTTTGCCGCCGCCGGTTGGCGCGATCAGCAGCGTCGAGGCCCGCGCGCCGAACGCCTCCAGCATCGCACGCTGGTAGGGGTGCGCTTGCCAGCCGCGCGTGGTGAACCATGCCTCGGCGTAGGAGGGAAGGGGCGTGTGGAGAGTTTTGCGTGGGCGGGACTTTGCCATGGTGCGGCAAATGTAGGCAAATGTGGGGGGCCGCGCTAGGACGGGATGCGGGCGGGGGGGTAGGAGCGGGGCGGCGGGTGGTGGTGCAGGCGGGGCCGCACGCCATTCATCTGCATGGGGTCGTGACCCGAAGTTCGGAATCACCGAACCTGTGTCCGCACCTCCTTAGATATCCGACACCGCCAGCGTTGTTTCCACTAAAGCCAGCCTACCTATTTTAGCAAAAGCGCGGGGTATAAGAGCAAGATGTTGAAATTCAATGAGAGCGAAATATGCGAGGGAATAATCCGCCACCTCGAAACGCGGGAATCCAAAACTCGCAGCGACGTACACCTGCCCGACAAAGATAATCACACTTCGCCGAATGCTCGCGTGGAAATGACCTTTCGACTCGGCGATCAGCTTTATGCCGTTGAGCACACAGGAATTGAACCTTTCGACCGCTTCATGGAGCACCAGAATAGGGCTTCAGAGTTATTTGCGCCGTTAGAGGCCGCTGCCACGACTGCACTAGCCAGTGTGATCCAACCGGGCGTCGTAATCGAAATGCATCTCCCGCTCGACGGGCTCGTTGGGCGCAAAATGCCCGAAGTGCATACTATTCATTCAGCTTTGGTTAGTTGGGCTGTTTCCAAGGCACCGACGCTCAAAGCAGGAAAGTATGCCAATTACCGCCGTGGACCGCATCTAATTACCGAACAGCCTGCTGGCGTGCCGTTCCCCGTCTCGTTGATGCGCTTTGGCATCCCGAACGTGCCCGGCCGTTTTCAGCTCGCGCATTTGGTTAGCGGCTCTGAACAGGAGCGTACATTGCGTCTGCAGCGTGCCTGCGAGAAAAAATTCCCTAAGCTTGCGATCTGGCAACAATCGTACAACGCTCGAACTATCCTCGTTTTTGAGGATAATGATATTCAACTAACGAACGTCGTTGTTGTCACTGACGCTTTTCTCTCCGTCGCGAGAAAGCGCCACGATGTGCCCGATGAAACCTACATGGTTTCAACACACGCACCGTCATGGCGGGCGTGGCCCCTGTTGGTCAACGGCCGCGACTATTTCGATCTTGCCGCAGACAACGGGCGCGTTGATTTTGAAATAGATAGGAAAGCGCCATGACCTGCGCTCGCTTCGACGTGATGGGTCGCAACCCGAAGTTCAAGATGACCGAACAATATTCAGCTAATGTGGAGAAACCGGCCGCACGGGAATAAGCTCACCGCAGGCCCTTGTCAGTGCAGCGGCCCAAAATGGGATGAGAGGTCCAAGCATTGGGGAAGCGGGGAACCTTGGCCAGACCCAACGCCTTTGGAACTGGGCGCGGCGCAGGGCTCACTTCGCTGGTTTGGTCCATTCGCTTACATCCCAAAGCCTCAGCCAGTCGTCAATTCCTCCTGACAGGATGAAGCGGCCGTCCGGCGAGAACGCGAGCGTGTCGATGGACCCGCCGAGCCCGGCGCCGAGGTTCCCGCTGCCCGCGAACTCGTGCAGTTCTTTCCCGCTTGAGACCTCCCAAAGCTTCATCACGAGATCCTTGTGCGGGGGAGGGTCCCCATTCGTTGAGGGCGGCAGCCAGTAGGCAGAAGCCGCAAAGCGTCCATCGCGGGTGAGTGCAAGCGCACCGGAAATCTTCGTTTTCTCCTCAATCCTGCGAAGCTGCTTTCCGGTCTTGAGATCCCAGACATACATCGCGCGGCCGGGGTCGCCGGCGGTCATGGCCGTGCGGCCATCGCGGAAGATCGCAAGCGAGCCGACGGTGGGAATGGGGATGTGCAAATCCGGATCGAGCTTCTTATCAGCTTCCAGCGGCACGGCCTCGCGGCCGCTCTGTAAATCCCAAAGCTGCAAAGTCGAATCTCCGCCACCGCCTGTCAAACCGAGGCGGCCATCCGGCGAAATCGCCGCAGCGTCGATCATCGCGTTCCACCTTGGACCTTCCGTACGAAGAACCTGCAGGGCTTGGCCCGTCTCGACGTCCCACAGCATGAGCCTGCCCAAGATGTCGCCCGCCAAGGCGCGGCGCCCATCGGGGGATAAGGCGATAGCCTCGACCTTTTTTTTGTAGCCACTGAACGTGCGAAGTTTGGTCTTGCTGGAAACATCCCAAAGCTCGAATTTGCCCTCCTTTCCTGCAAGGACGAAGCGGTGATTTTGGAAATTGCCAGCGAGGAGACGTCGTCGGTTCGGTTCGCCCATCCAAACTGGCTGACTGCATCGCCAGTAGCGAGGTCCAGCACCTCGATCCATCTCGGCTCCACAACGATAACGGAGCGCCCGCCGGGAAAAAATGCATTCGGGGGGATTTGGCGGACTATGCGTTTGTAAGTGCGGATAAGGTGCCGCTCCGCATCCTCGTAAGGGCCATATATCGAAAGTCAGGGCGGCAGCGCGCCGTCTTGCGCCCCTTTCGCCGGAGCGGCCGGCTGCTCTGCCAGCGCTGCCCCCGAAAGAAAAAGAACGAACGCTGCGATCCAAATGCGCGCCGATTTCATGGCTGCGGCCCCCGGTTGCCCTGGCCGCTTTGCACAAGCGGCTCCCCCATAAGAACCACGCGAATACAAGTATCTCGCGTCAAGAAAATGGCGCGGCTAAGTTGGCCGGACACTCTTGCCAGCCTTCGTCTCTGTATTTCCGGAGCTGGAGAGTGAGCGGCTGTACCCTGAAATCGAGCCCAGTTCCGCAACTGTGAAGGGTTTCGGATGCCTGCCCCTGCCGAACCTCACCGCGCGCACCACGGGCCGGCGTCCGAAAGTCTCCGGGGAAGGAACGCGCGGGGAGCAGGGCACCACCCGCAACAGCACAGCGCTATGAGGATTTTGCCCGCGCCATCGGCATGCGAAGGGCTGGCGGCATGGCCCAGGAGGTGCGCTGGGCGGCGCTGCAATACCCCGCAATAGCCGCAACGGGGCGAGGCAGCCGCTTGGGCGACCGCAAGCAGGCTGGCTTGAGCGCCGATTGCTTCAGTTGAGACGCGCCTGGGCGAGCACCTCCGTGGCCGGCATGAAGGCGGCGGCGAAGGCGCGCAGCAATCGGGATGGAAGCGCTTACGATCCTGCTCATGACGTGTCGATCCCCGCGGGGGCCAGCGCGGGCCTGCGCCGCCGGCAGCTTCCCTCGAAGGTCTCGATAATGAGCATGCGGCTGCCGCAACAGGGACAAAGGCGGACCGGCGCGGCGCCGGCAAGTGCTTCGGTCTTGCCTGCATCCTTGCGTTTGGGCGCAGGCGCGGTCATGGCGAGCAGGATACGCATCGTGGCAAGATTATCCGCGCGGACGCCGCTGGCCAGGAACCCGTAATGGCGGATGCGGTGGAAGCCCTTGGGCAAGACGTGGATCAGGAAGCGGCGGATGAACTCGCCCGCCTCAAGCGTCATGGTCTTGTAGCGGCCGGGCCCCTCGATCCGGTAGTCTTTGTATTTGAATGTGACGCTGGTCTTGTCCGCGGCAATCAGGCGCCGGTTCGAGATGGCAACCCGGTGCGTATAACGCGAGAGGTAAGCCAGCACGGTTTCAGGCCCGGAGAACGGCCGCTTGGAATAGACGAACCACTTGGTCTTTCTGAGCGACGCCAGGAAGGCCGCGAATGCGTCCGCACCGGCAAGGTGCGCATGCTCGCCAAAGAAGCGCAGCTTGCCGGCCTTGTGCGCGGCGGCGAGCTTCTCAAGCATCAGCCGGCGGAACAGCTTGGAGAGCACCAGCACCGGCAGGAGGAAGCCGCGCCGGCAGGCTATCCACCTGCTGCCATCCGGTGAGAGCCCGCCGCCCGGCACGATCATGTGTACATGCGGATGATGCGTCATCGCCGAGCCCCATGTATGCAGCACGGCGATAAAGCCGGTCTTGGCCCCAAGGTGCTTGGGATTGGCCGCGATCTTCAGCATGGTCTCGGCCGAGGCCTTGAACAGCATGGCGTAGATCGCAGCCTACTGTGAAGGGTTTCGGATGCCGGCCCCTGCCGAACCTCACCGCGCGCACCACGGGCCGGCGTCCGAAAGTCTCCGGGGAAGGAACGCGCGGGGAGCAGGGCACCACCCGCAACAGCACAGCGCTATGAGGATTTTGCCCGCGCCATCGGCATGCGAAGGGCTGGCGGCATGGCCCAGGAGGTGCGCTGGGCGGCGCTGCAATACCCCGCAATAGCCGCAACGGGGCGAGGCAGCCGCTTGGGCGACCGCAAGCAGGCTGGCTTGAGCGCCGATTGCTTCAGTTGAGACGCGCCTGGGCGAGCACCTCCGTGGCCGGCATGAAGGCGGCGGCGAAGGCGCGCAGCAATCGGGATGGAAGCGCTTACGATCCTGCTCATGACGTGTCGATCCCCGCGGGGGCCAGCGCGGGCCTGCGCCGCCGGCAGCTTCCCTCGAAGGTCTCGATAATGAGCATGCGGCTGCCGCAACAGGGACAAAGGCGGACCGGCGCGGCGCCGGCAAGTGCTTCGGTCTTGCCTGCATCCTTGCGTTTGGGCGCAGGCGCGGTCATGGCGAGCAGGATACGCATCGTGGCAAGATTATCCGCGCGGACGCCGCTGGCCAGGAACCCGTAATGGCGGATGCGGTGGAAGCCCTTGGGCAAGACGTGGATCAGGAAGCGGCGGATGAACTCGCCCGCCTCAAGCGTCATGGTCTTGTAGCGGCCGGGCCCCTCGATCCGGTAGTCTTTGTATTTGAATGTGACGCTGGTCTTGTCCGCGGCAATCAGGCGCCGGTTCGAGATGGCAACCCGGTGCGTATAACGCGAGAGGTAAGCCAGCACGGTTTCAGGCCCGGAGAACGGCCGCTTGGAATAGACGAACCACTTGGTCTTTCTGAGCGACGCCAGGAAGGCCGCGAATGCGTCCGCACCGGCAAGGTGCGCATGCTCGCCAAAGAAGCGCAGCTTGCCGGCCTTGTGCGCGGCGGCGAGCTTCTCAAGCATCAGCCGGCGGAACAGCTTGGAGAGCACCAGCACCGGCAGGAGGAAGCCGCGCCGGCAGGCTATCCACCTGCTGCCATCCGGTGAGAGCCCGCCGCCCGGCACGATCATGTGTACATGCGGATGATGCGTCATCGCCGAGCCCCATGTATGCAGCACGGCGATAAAGCCGGTCTTGGCCCCAAGGTGCTTGGGATCGGCCGCGATCTTCAGCATGGTCTCGGCCGAGGCCTTGAACAGCATGGCGTAGATCGCAGCCTTGTTCTGGTAGGCGATGTCCGCGATTGGCGCGGGCAGCGTGAACACCTGGTGGAAGTACTGCACCGGCAAGAGTTCGGCTTCGCGGGCGGCCAGCCATTCCCGTGCCGCAGCCCCCTGGCACTTCGGGCAGTGGCGATTCATGCAACTATTATAGGAGATGGCCGTGTGTCCGCAGGCATCGTTCTCGCAAGCCGCGACATGGCCGCCGAGCGCCGCCGTGCGGCAGTTCTCGATGGCGCTCATCACCTTGAACTGGCCGGGGCTCACATGGCCGCGGTTGGCTTGGCGCCATGCTGCCCCGTGGCCGCGGAAGATGTCCGCGACCTCTAGGGATGGGCGGGCCATGGCGGCCGGCTATCCGGGCTTGCCTTCCTTCGGGCGCAGCGGCGTGAGCCGGTCGAGCGGGCTCATGACCTCGCGGATGATGTTGGTTGCCACCTGCGTATAGCGCGCAGTGGTATCCAGCTTGGCATGCCCAAGCAGCACCTGGATAATCCGCACATCGACGTTCTGCTCAAGCAGGTGCGTCGCAAACGAATGCCTGAGCGTGTGCGGCGCGACCCACTTCGGTAAGCCAGCCAGCTCCGCCGCTATATGGCAGATGCGGTTCAGCTGACGCGTCGTCATCGGCCCGATCTTGTCCCGGCCAGGGAACAGATAGATGCGAGGCCGCGCGATCCGGTACCAGTCGCGCAGCAGGTCCAGAAGCTGCGGCGAGAGCATCGCGAAGCGGTCCTTGCGGCCCTTGCCTTGCTCCACGCGGATCAGCATGCGCTGGCTGTCGATATCCGCGACCTTGAGGCCCGCCACCTCCATCGCGCGCAATCCCGCGCCATAGGCAACGCTCAGCGCCGCTTTGTACTTTGGGTTCGGCGCGGCTTCGAGCAGCCGCAGCACGTCCTCAGCCGGCAGCACACGCGGCAGCTTGCGGGGCTCATGCACGAACACGAGAAACCGTGCTGTCTCCGGCCGGTCCAGCGTGACCTTGAAAAAGAACCGCAGCGCCGTGACCGTGGCGTTCATGGTTGGCGGGGTGGTTCCAGTCTTAGTCAGGTGCAGCTGGAAGGCACGCAACTCCTCTGCTGTTGCCGTATCCGGCGACCGGCCGAGGAAAGCCGCGAGCTTCTTGACAGCGCGGATATACTCGCGCTGGGTATCGGGGGTGAAGTTGCGCACCGTCATGTCTTCGATCATGCGAGCGCGCAAAGGACTGATGGGCTTGGGGTTCGATGGCGTCACGCTCATCTCTCGCTCCTGTCTTGAGGTGGAAGTGCTTAGACCCCACGATCCTCAAGACAGGGCGCCTGCCCCGTTATCAAAAACTCTTTAGATGGTTAGCGCGCAGCACCCAGGGCACCGCGCGGGCAGCGGCAAACTCGCGCGCGAGCGCGTTCGTTCCCTGGCCTCAACCGCCAATGTAGTGGATTGCGCGGCATCGCCGCGAAGCTCGATCCTCGCGCTGTTCCAAGTGCCGCCCGCCCCTTCGGCTCCCGCGATGGCGTCAGGCGCGATTTCACCTTCGGCAGGCCCCCAAGCCGCCACGGCGCCGTCTCCGGCCCGCATGATTTGGGCCGCCTTTGCCCGCATTGCCCTGCGGTCCATCCTCGCCGGACCGGTTCACCGGATGCCGGGCCTTGTGAAGACAGGGCCGAGGCGCGCAAAAGAAGCAATGAAGCTCCGGAGCAAGTATTAAAGATCGGTGTATTTTGCGTAAGGCGCTATTATGGTTAATGCGGTTATGGTTAATTGCGAATCCGGGTGTCTGAAATTGGCCGGATTGTGCGAAAAATTGCCCGGAAAAAAATGATTTCCGGCTTTCAAAACTACGGTTAATTATAATCGTAGTTTTGATCTTAAGCAATTCTTTGTCCGGACTGTGCGTAATTTGCTATTGAGAATCAACGCCATGCCGCAACGGCCGCGCGCATCGTGCCTGCCCGCGCCGAATGCCCAAAACTAATTCGCGCGCGAAGGCGCGGCTATGAATTATCAAAATGCGCAGTTTCGCGGGCCGGCAGCGTTAACGGAAGTTGACCTTTTCGCGCGCCGGACGGAGGCTGTGCACAAGCGCATTTAGTTCTTGTTTTGTTCTTGGTGTCCTATATACTCGTTTGCGTAACGGAAGCAGCTTGGTAATGCGTAGCCGCGATGACAGAGCCAGAGGGTACGAAGAGCCCGGAAGGGCCAGCGCCGGCACAGGTTTTGGAGTTGTTGGAGCGGCTTGCGGCGGGCGAGCGGCTGGTCGATGCGCCCATCTCCATGGGCTTGAGCCAGGAGCAGGCACGCGCCATGTTCTTCGTCGCGGCGGGCATTGTGCGGCAGGCGCTGGCAGAACCGCCCAAAGAGCGCCGCCGGTTCACTGAATGGATTAGACGCTTCCGTAGATGATACATCCGCGCAAATGGATGGAAGTGCGTCCCGGGGGGCTCTACTGCAAGCCGGGCGGCTTCTTTATCGACCCCACCCGGCGGGTTCCGCTGGCCGTGATCACGCATGGCCATTCGGATCACGCGCGCAGGGGCCACGCCAAGGCCGTTGCTACGCCGGACACGCTCGCGATCATGGCCTGCCGCTATGGCGAAGGCTTCGCAGGGGAGCGGGCCGCGCTGCCTTATGGCCAGACCGTTTCTCTGGGCGAGGCGCGCGTGACGCTATACCCCGCGGGCCATATCCTGGGCTCGGCGCAGGTGCTGATCGAATACGCAGGAGCGCGCATCGCCATTTCCGGCGACTACAAGCGCACGCCCGATCCCGCGTGCCAAGCCTTCGAGCCCGTCGCCTGCGATGTCTTCGTCACCGAGGCTACCTTCGCCCTCCCGGTGTTTTGCCACCCCGAGCCGCGGCACGAGATCGATAAGCTGCTGAAATCGCTTTCGATTTTTCCGCAGAGCTGTCACCTGGTTGGATGCTATGCGCTCGGCAAAACGCAGCGGCTGATCGCCGAACTGAGGCGCGCCGGTTATGACAAACCCGTCTACCTGCACGGCGCGCTGATACCGCTTACGCAGCTCTATGAAGAACGTGGCATGGCGCTTGGCCCTATCGCGCCGGTAACGCCAGATGACTGCAAGCGCCTTGCCAGGGAAATTGTGCTGTGCCCGCCTTCCACGCTTTCGGACCGCTGGCTGGGGGCGCTACCCGATGCCATCCTCGCCGCCGCTTCCGGCTGGATGCAGATCCGCGCGAGGGCCAAGCAGCAGGGCGTGGAACTGCCGCTTGTCATCTCGGATCATTGCGATTGGCTGCAGCTGATTGCGGCCATCCACGAAACAGGGGCGGGCGAAATCTGGGTGACGCATGGGCGCGAAGAGGCGCTCGTCCATTACTGCCGTAAGGCCGGAATAGCAGCACGCGCGCTGTCGCCGCTTGGCTATGAGGAAGGCGAAACCGGCTAGCCTCGCACGACAATAGGAGCACGCCGGGTTGTGGCCCTTGAGCCACGGGCAGACGTGCAAGCGAATCATTTTGCAATTAGAGATTGCGGATACCATACCCTGGCGTTTAGAACAACCTCCGATAGTACCGGGTAGCGTCTTTTTGTAGTGCGTCCCCAGTTCCTGGTAACACCACGATTGGAGATCGAATTATGAATTGTGCGTTCCTGAAGGCCGCCAGAGTGCCGCTGGCAGCCGCGTTTGCATTCACAGCGTTGCCGGCACTTGCAGCAGACCTGTACGGGTCGGGGTTCGGTTCGAAAGATGGCAATGTGTACGACATGCCCCCCGTCTGGAGTGGATTTTATCTCGGTCTTAACGGCGGTTACGCCTGGGAAGCTACTGCGTCGGCATTGCAGGCGACAGCCCAAAACGGCGTTTCAACCCCTGGAGCCGCTTCCGGAAATTACTGGACGGATGGCGGGTTTGGAGGCGTGCAGTTCGGCTACAACCTGCAGCGGGACCGCTTGGTATTCGGTATCGAGACCGACATTCAGGCCGCCGGCGTCGGCGGCAAGATGGCATTGGGCGCCGTTTCGTCCGACCAAAGCGTGGACACGAGTGCCGTTGCGAAAAGCAGCCTCGATTGGTTCGGAACGTTGCGCGGCAGGGCAGGCTATGCGTTCGGCAGCACGCTTGTCTATGCGACGGCGGGCCTCGCCTATGGCGGAGGAAAGGATTCCCTCACGCAGTCGTCTCACAACGCCCTAAATACGGTAGGCGCCACGGCCAGCAAGGACTTCACTGCGGCCGGCTACACGGTAGGCGCCGGTGTCGAAACCGCAATCTCACCGTCCTGGTCCGTCAAGGCCGAGTACCAATATATCGACCTCGGCACGTCCTCGCTGTCGACGAGCAGGGACATCCCAAACAGCACAGACACCGGGGGCGCTTCGGCTTCCTTCGACCACTCGTATCATACGATGCGCGTTGGCGTGAACTACAAGTTCAACCAGACGTACGAGCCATTGAAATAGCGCCTGTTTTCGAAATGCGGCAGCCGGTTTCCGGCTGTCTCATGCCCCGGCAATTCGCCCTTGCCGGGGTTTTTAATTGCGCTGCATCGCCACGGCGGGAGCGGTTAAACGAAAAGCTTGCCGCGCGCTACGAGGCAGGCAAAGCCGCCGATCCGCACGCGCTTCAGCTTCCGGTTCGCCACCTCGATCTCAAGCTTGATCTCGCTGGGGCGGCCCATCTCGATCCCCTGCTCGATGGTGAATTCGGACGTGCCTTCGGGCAATTGGTCGAAGCGGTGCAGCATCGCGGGAAACGCCGCCACTGCGGAACCCGTTGCGGGGTCCTCCGGCACGCCTACGCCAGGCGCGAACATGCGGGCGTGGAAGCTGGCGGAATGCTGGATGGTTTCGCGGCAGTAAAGAAAAACCTTGCCGCTCGTGCCGCCGAATGCCTCATCCCAATGGGCGGGCACGATGTGCGCGCGGGCGATTGTTTCGAGGCCGGGCACGGGTACGAAGACGAATGGGGTGCCGGCGCTATATTGCGACGGCCGGTGGTTGGCAAAGCCGATCTCCTGCGGCGCCAGGCCGAGCGCCGCGGCGATGCGGTCGTCATGGGCGGGCGCGCCGGCTAACTCCGGCAGTTTCGGTACATCGAACTCGGCGTAAGGCGCCTGCCCCCGCCGGCCGACCACGCCCACGCGGATACTGCCGATGGCTTCCTCCAGCACGATCAGGGCGTCGCAGTCGGCGGCGGCTCCCGAAATCCGGTCGTCGGCGAGTTGGATCGCAGCGCCAACGGTGGGATGACCCGCGAATTGCAGCTCCGTGAATGGCGTAAAAATGCGGATGTAGGCGGTATGGGCCGGCAAGCGCGGCGGCAGCACGAACACGGTCTCGGACAGATTGAATTCGCGCGCGATGGCCCGCATCTGTTCATCGGTCAGTCCGCTGGCGTCGAGAACCACGGCAAGCGGGTTTCCGGCAAGAGGCCTGGCGGTGAACACGTCCCAAATCGCATATCGCCTTTCCATCGCCGTCCTTGCTCTCGTTCGTGCCGCGGGGCTGCGGCCACACTAGCTTATTCGTGCCGCTGCCGCACTGGAATTAGCGCGCGCCGCCACCATAAGTAGCGATGCGGACAAACTAAACCCAAACAGGGAACAGAGAGACTACATTATCGCGTTCTTTGGTAAATATGCAGAAAATTTGTTGGATATAAAGTGAAGATCGCGCACCTGTAGATATTTAACTAATAGTATTCCAGAAGTAAGTGTAATCACAGTAGAAATATCGGCAACGCCAGATGGTGTGATAGTGCAACATGCAACCATCGCGAGCGTTTTGTGAGATAGTTACCTGTGTCTTCTTGAAATAATGTTGCTCTTCTGCAACCTCTATAATATGCTGACTGAACTCAGGACGGAAGCGCTAAGACATTGCGCTAACTGTGATACCGCGCGTCAGCGAGCGGGAGCGCGGTCCTTAGCGGTTGCTTCGCCAACCTGTTGTACTTGCGGCCAAACGTACGTACGATCAGCCGGCAAGTAGCCGGCATTACGAAACCTGGTAATGCGGATGGGGGCATCGGGGTTACGGGCTCTAATCAGGGGAGTAGTATGAAGTTTGTTTCCAGCTTTCTGGGGCTGACGCTTGCAAGCGCAGTGGCCATTATATCGGCGAATGCCGCCGACATGTATCGACCGCCGGAGGGCGTCAGCTATAAGGACGCACCGGTTTCCGCACCGTGGACGGGGCCTTATGTGGGCATCGACGGCGGTTACGCGTGGGGAGGCGACTCCGGAGTGACGCCTCCGCGATACGTCGATCCCGCGTTCACGTCGCAGGGGTGGTTTGGCGGCGGCCTGATTGGGTATAACTGGCAGAGTGGACGGCTCGTCTACGGCGTCGAGGCAGATATCCAGGGCGCGAGCATCAAGGGCGCAGCGACGGCAACCAGCCTTGGCGGACCTGCTACTGCAGAGAACAACCTCGACTGGTTCGGAACGGCGCGCGGCCGTATCGGCTACGCGGCAGGTGCAGCGCTGCTCTACGGCACGGGCGGCTTCGCTTATGGCGGCGTACGCGACACGCTGACCTCCGGCGGCGCAAGCATTGCACATGACGCGACAGCCACCGGCTACGCGGTTGGCGGCGGCGTCGAATATGCCTTCAGCCCGTCCTGGTCCGGCAAGGCCGAATATCAGTACCTGAACCTTGGCAAGGACGATCTCGCTCTTGCTAATGGTGCGACGGCTGCTTTCGATCACGACTACAACACCGTCCGGCTTGGCTTGAACTATCATGTTCATTCTGGCTACGAGCCTTTGAAGTAGGCTTGAGCTTCGAACGCGGCGCTTCCGGGCGCCGCCACTCTGCAAACCCCGCCGCTTGGCGGGGTTTTTGTTTGAGTTGAAAGAGGCGTCTTGGCCTCCAGTTCAGTATGTCTTAACCTTGTGTTTTGCGCTTTGCGGGCTGTTTCGTGCAACGGCTCCATTTCCATGGATGGCGGCAATTGTAGCCATTGCTCCTTTCTGGAGCAACGGGTGCCTGGTAAGTTATTGATATAACAAAACATATGCCGACTGCGCACAAAGTTTGCCGGCGCCGGAAGCGGCCATTTTTTGGTTAACGGAGAACCTGCAACTATAATTAACCGTAGTTTTGAAAGCTAGAAAACGGCCAATTTCGGGGAATTTTTGACAGAAATCGTCCTGTTTGAGCCTTCACGTTCCGGCGTTAACCATGCCAGCATTAACCATGACCGGCTGCCTACGTATTTTTACTTTGCTTTAACCTGACGAAGGAGCTTCCGGTCCCCCCAGCCGATGTGGGATGCCGGGACTGTTGCGTGAAGCCAGAATAGAAATCCTGACCGGTTAGTCCAAGAGTGCCCTGCCCGCGCTGCAACCTGCCGTAGTCCGGAGGGCTATGCAAAAATGGCATGTATTGACATTGCACTTGCATAATAGAAAAACTGCGCGGGGCATCAAAGGGCGGGGTGTAGCATGGCTAACCTGCGCAAAAGACCGGCGCAACAACGGGCTAAAGCAGAACGCCGGGCTGAAAAACAGCGGATCATGCTGGAATTCGCCATGGACCGCGTCCGGGAGGCGGCTTTTCTCATAGGTGAAGACGGAGCCTTCCTTTATGTGAACAGCGCAGCCTGCCGCTCCCTGGGATGCAGCCGCGATGAGCTCTTGCGCATGTGCGTTCGCGACGCCGATCCGAACTTTGCGCGGGCTCCGTGGGAGAAGTATCTGGGCCTGATGGAAGCCAATGGCTTCTGCACCTTTGAAAGTCAGCATAAAACCAAGGATGGGCGGATTTTCCCCGTCGAGGTGGATGCCAGCTATTTCGTGCGTGGCGGCAAGCGTTGCACCATGGCCCTTGTGCGCAACATCTCGGAGCGCAAGCGCGCAGAGGAAGAGCGAAGGCTGGCCGAAGAACAGCGTGTCATGCTGGAATTCGCCTTCGACAAGGTTCGCGAGGCGGCATTCCTCATCGGCGAGGAAGGGCGCTTCGTATACGTAAATGCCGAGGCTTGCCGCTGCTTGGGCTACACCCGAGAGGAATTGCTCGGCCTGTCCGTACCCGATGTCGTTCCGGATTACCCGCCGCTTCCCTGGCACACCTATCTGCGTGCGCACGACCACGCGGACCTGTGGACTTTCGAGACCCGCCTCAAGACCAAGGCGGGGCGCATTTTTCCCGTTGAAATCTCCGCCTGCAATTTCAAGCGTGGCGATGCGACCTATAGGATAGCTTTAGTCCGGGACGTTACGGAGCGCAAACAGGCCGAAGACGAGCGGCGCCGGGCCGAGGAAAAGCGGGTCATGCTTGAATTCGCCATGGACCGCGTCGACGAGGCTGTGTTCCTGGTTGATATAAAGGCTGGCGCGCGCATCCGTTATGTAAACGCTGCGGCTAGCCGTTCTCTAGGTTACAGCAGCGATGAATTGCTGGGCATGAGCGTGCCGGACATCGATCCAGACTTTCCGCTGGAGCGCTTGCGCGAGGTGTTTGCGGGGCAGCCGCACCCTCTAACCCATGAGACCCGCCACCGGAGCAAGGATGGACGCATTTTTCCCGTCGAAGTCAACTCGAACGAATTCGAATACGATGGCAAATATTATAGCGTAAGCCTCGTACGCGACATCACGGAGCGCAAGCGGGCTGAGAAGCAGCGGGCCATCCTGGAATTCGCCATGGACCGGGTCCATGAAGGGGCTTTCCTGACTGGTAGCGACGGGCGTTTCCTCTATGTGAACGGGGAGGCCGCGCGTTCCTTGGGTTACAGCCGCGAAGAACTGATTGGCATGTCCGTCCGCGACATCGACCCGGATATCGCGCAAATGTCCTGGGAGGAGTATCTGCAACTGCCCGTCTGCAGGAACTTCAGTACCTTCGAGAGCTGCCACAAAGCCAAGGATGGGCGCACCTTCCCAGTCGAGATCACCGCCGGCGCGTTCACCTATGACGGCAGCGATTACACGATGTCCCTCGTCCGCGGCATCGCGGAGCGCAAGCAGGCAGAGGAACAGCGCGCGATCCTGGAGTTCGCCCTGGAAAGCGTTCACGAGGGGGCCTTCCTGGCCGATATCGCGACGGGCACCCGTCTCCTTTATGTTAACGCGGCGGCATGCCGGTCGCTCGGATATAGCCGGGAGGAATTGCTCCAGATGAGTATTCCGGACATTGACGCGGATCTCACTCTGGAGCAATTGCGCGAGCGCTTTAGCGGACAGCGGGGCCCCTTGGTCTTCGAAGCCCGCCACAAGGCGAAGGACGGGAGGATTTTTCCGGTCGAAATCAAGGCAAGCTATTTCGAGTATGGCGGCAAGCTTTACGGCATATCCATCGCCACCTGCATCGAGGAGCGGAAGCGGGTGGAGGAGGAACGGCGCCAGGCCGAGGGCCAGCGGATCATGCTGGAATTCGCCCTGGACCATGTCCAGGAAGGCGCTTTCCTCATCGATGCGGAAAATGCCCGCATCGTTTATGCGAACGCTGAAGCCGCCTGTTCGCTGGGCTACAGCCGGGAGGAATTGCTTGGCTTGAGCGTGGCGGAAATCGACCCCGATTATTCTCTAGAGCGCTTCCGCAGGGAGTTCCGCACGGGGCGGCAGCCCGTGGTATTTGAAAGCCGCCACCGGTCCAAGGATGGCAGTGTTTTTCCCATCGAAATCACCTGGAGCTACTTTAAATTTGCGGGCAGGCGTTTTGGCGTGGCTCTCGCGCGCGACATCACGGAACGCAAGCTGGCGGAAGAGGAGCAGCGCAGGGCCGGGGAACGGCGGGCGATCCTGGAATTGGCCATGAACAATGTCGAGGAAGCCGCTTTCCTGCTCTCTCATGAGGGGCGCTTCCTGTACGTGAACGAAGCAGCCTGCCGTTCCCTGGGATATGACCGCAGCGAACTGCTCCGCATGGCGGTGCGGGAAATCGACCCGGACTTTTCGCGGGAGGTCTGGGACAGGGCTTTTCGCGGGGACATGCATTCCATGACCTTGGAAACCCGCCATAAGTGCAAGGACGGGCGGATTTTTCCCGTCGAAATCAAATGGATTCGCTTCGAACATGTGGGCAGTCAGTACGGCCTAGCGCTCGCAAGCGACATCTCGGAGCGCAAGCGCGAGGAAGCCCGGCGCGCAGCTCACCTGCGGCATTTCGAGGCCATGGATCGAGTAAACCGAGCCATTCAAGGCGCGCCCGATATCGAGCGGATGATGGAAAACGTGCTTGATGCAGTGCTTGACGTATTCGATTGCGACAGGGCCTGGATCGTGTGTCCCGGCGACCAGCAAGCTGTGATGGAGCGGACTAAGCAGGAATATCCTGGGGCACTTGCGCTGGGCCTCGAGATTCCCGTGCATGCCCCTTCGCTTCGCACCGCGCTGGGGGCTGAAGGCCCAAAGCAATACCAGGAGGAAGAGGGATGGCTGGCCACGGATCTCGCCAAGCGCCTCCAGGTGAAGTCTCTGATGTCGATGGCGATCTACCCGAAGGTGGACAAGCCCTGGCTATTCGGTCTACATCGATGTTCGGCCAAGCGGATCTGGTCTCCAGAAGAAGAGACGTTGTTTAAAGAGATCGGTATTCGCGTATGCGATGCGCTTACTTCCTTTTTGGCGCTCCGCATCTTGCGTCAGGAAGAACAGAAATACCACGAAATCTTCGACAACGTGTCCGACTCCCTCTGCCTTTTGGATATCGCGCCCAGCGGCCGTCTCCTGCTGGCGGATATGAACCCCGGCGCGGAACGTATCACTGGGATACCGAAGGCTGAAGCGGTAGGGAAATTCGTGGAGGAAGTCGTCCCGCAGAAAATGGCGGCGAGTAATCTTCCATTTGCCTGGAAATGCATCGAAAGCGGCGAACCGCTTACGTTCGAAGAAGATATTGAGTTTCCGGCTGGCCCCCGCTCGGTTCACACGACATTTTTGCCAGTTCGCAATGAGCATGGCTCGATCCATCGCCTGATCATCATCAACCGCGACATCACTCAGAAGAAGGCTCATGAGAAGCACCTCCACCTGCTCATGCGCGAGATCAATCACCGGGCCAAGAACCTGCTTTCGGTCGTTCAGGCGGTTGTGCGGCTCACGGCAGGGCAGGGGACCCCGGAATTGTTCGAGCAGCGCTTGAACGAGCGCATAGCAGCACTTGCGTCGAACCACGACTTGCTGGTCAAGAACGAGTGGCGCGGTGTGGAAATGTGCGCGCTGGCAAGGGCGCAATTTGCGCATTTCAAGGATCTTCTCGGCACGCGGGTCTTCCTACGGGGGCCCGATGCCCTGCTCAAGCCCTCGGCATCCCAGGCACTGGGCATGGCGCTGCACGAGCTTTTGACCAATGCCGGCAAATACGGCGCGCTGTCTTGTGCCAGTGGCTGTGTGGACTTGGAATGGGACTTTACATCCAGCGCCGGGGACCGCTGCTTCAAGATCCGGTGGGGCGAGCGCGGCGGGCCGCCGCCGGCTGAGCCCAGGCACCTGGGATTCGGACACAGGGTCATGGTGCAGATGACAGAATATGCGTTGGATGCGCAGGTATCGCTGACATTCCCCCGCGCCGGCCTCGTGTGGGAACTGATCGCCCCTGCGGCGAGCGTATTGGAGCACGCCGCAGATGCGGGGATGCCGCATCCACCTCAAAGTTCATCGGAGTCTCCTGGCTCGGCCAGACCGTGAGCTACTACCGCGATGGCGAGCACATCGACGCGCGTGGCACCCGCATCGAGAAGGGCCGTTGCGCAGGCGTTCACCGTGGAACCGGTCGTGATCACGTCGTCGACGAGGACGATGGCCTTGCCCTGCACTTCCTTGCGGTAGCCTGGGTGCACGCCGAAGGCCCGCGCCACGTTTTCCTGCCGGGCGTCCTGGGCGAGGCCGACCTGCGCCTCCGTCCGCCGCATCCGCCTCAGCGCCATGAGCGAGACCGGCACGCCCGCCGCCCGGCCGATGCCTTTCGCGAGCAGCGCCGACTGATTGAAGCGGCGCTGCAGGAGGCGCAGGCGGTGCAGCGGCACCGGCATCAGGCAATCCGCTTCGTTCAGAAGTTCGTGCCCCGCCGCGCGCATGAGCCTCACGAACAGCGGCAGCGGCTCGTGTTTGTCCTCGAACTTGAAGCGCACGATCAGCCGGCGCATGATGCCGCTGTAATGCGCCGCGGCCCTGGCGCGCGCGAAGACGGGCGGGTTGACAATCGCCTGCACCGAGACATGCGGCCCCTCGCCCTCATAGCCCGGCAGCGGTATGCCGAGCCGGTTGCACAGTGGCGGCGTGATCAGGTACAGGCTGGGCCAGCATTGGGGGCACAAGAGATTGTGGCGCGTGATGAGCGTGCCGCAGGAAACGCAAAGCGGCGGCAGGATCAGGTCCGCGGAATAGCGCAGACTGGACGTGGCGAAGCTGGCAATACGCTGTAACATTTATAACTGTGGAGCGAATGAGTTTGTCGTTACGCAAGCTAAGCGAAGGCGGAAGCGTTGACTAGCCCGGAAATTTTCGACCGCACAGCTATCCGCCGGAATCTGGAGCGTTCGGCACGGTGCGCGAAGGATGTGGATTTCCTGGTGCGCTATGCGGCGGAAGAGCTTGCGGGCCGGCTGGAAGGAATCAAGCGCAGCTTTGCGCTCGCCGTGGACGTTGGTGCCCATCACGGCGTCATGGCTGGGCTCTTGAGCGAACGCGCGAATGGGTTGCGCACCGTTTCGCTAAGCGGCGCCTTGGCACTTGGCCGAAGCTGCCCGCACCCTCGCGCGGTGGCGAGCGAGGAGACGCTGCCGCTCAAGGAAGGGGCGGTGGATCTGATCACGTCGGTGCTGTCGCTGCAGCTCGTGAACGATCTGCCGGGCGCCCTCATTCAGGTCCGCCGCGCGCTTAGACCGGATGGGCTTTTCCTTGGCGCGCTGCTCGGCGGCGATAGCCTGATCGAGCTCAGGCAGGCGTTCATGCTGGCGGAGATGGATACGGCGGACGGCGTTTCTCCGCGCGTGTTCCCGACGGCGGATGTGCGCGAAATGGGCGGGCTTCTCCTGCGCGCAGGCTTCGCTCTGCCGGTGGCCGATTCGGAAACGCTGACCGTAACCTATGCGGACCCGCTTGCCCTGATGCGCGAGCTGAAGGCGATGGGCGCCGCCAATCCGTTAGCCGCGCGCTCCAAGAAGCCGATGCGGCGTGAAACACTTGCCCGCGCCACTGCGATCTACGAGGAGCGTTTCGGCGAGCCGGGCGGACGGGTGCGCGCAACCTTCGAGATTCTCTATCTGTGTGGATGGGCGCCGCACGAAAGCCAGCAGAAGCCGCTGAAGCCAGGCTCGGCCATCGCGCGCCTAGCCGACGCGCTCGGCACCAAGGAAATTGCTGCGGGAGACAAGGCGGGCTTTAAGCGGGAGAACGGCGGAAGCTGATTGCGCTTGCGGTGCCGGGGGAATGGAGCGGGTGAAGGGAATCGAACCCTCGTATTCAGCTTGGAAGGCTGCTGCTCTACCATTGAGCTACACCCGCGTGACGCCTACATTAGCAAGATCGGTGCGCCGCTCAACGAAAAAAGCGAGCTTGCAGTTTTCCACCGGTTGTGAAACGGTCTTGACATTTACGATTTTGTTTTGGCGCCTGGGCGAAAAACGCTTGGCAGGCGGCATGGCCCTATGTTAGCTATCAATTCCCTAACACTGGTCAATAACTTTAAGCGGGCAGGTGCGGTTTGTGGATGTCAATCCAGGGGCTGGGCCGTCAGCTTAAAATCTGTTGGATGAAGGAGTGTAGCTCAATCGGCTAGAGCACCGGTCTCCAAAACCGGGGGTTGGGGGTTCGAGTCCCCTCCACTCCTGCCACCTCCGGGGGCAGGATATTAAGGAATAAGCGGGCAGGAAAGCCTATCGGCTCAACAAGAAATTCTCAAGCGCAGGGCCCCAGGCGGCCTAGCGCTGGCGTAGGAAAAAATGGCAGACAGCAGTCCTTTGAAGTTTCTCCAGGAGGTTCGCGCCGAGACCCAGAAAGTCACGTGGCCTTCGCGCCGCGAGACACTGATGACGACCATGATGGTCGTGCTGATGGCTGTGTTCGCTTCGGTTTTTTTCCTATTGTCGGATCAGGTTATCAGCCGCCTCGTCGCGTTCATTTTAAGCTTTGGGCATTAGCCTCTTAAATCAAAACTTAACAAAAAAGCAGCAAGACTAATGACCAAGCGCTGGTATATCGTTCACGCCTATTCAAACTTCGAAAAAAAGGTGGCGGACGCTATCCGTGAACGTGCGGCTCAGGCGGGCCTCGAAGAGTGCTTCGAGGAAATCGTTGTGCCGATGGAAGAGGTTGTCGAGGTTCGCCGCGGCCGGAAGGTTGCGACGGAGCGGAAGTTCTTTCCGGGCTATGTCCTCGTGAAGATGGACATGAACGACAGGGCCTTCCTGTTGATCAAGAATACGCCCAAGGTCACCGGGTTTCTTGGCGCGGACAACAAGCCGCAGCCGATTTCGGAAGCCGAGGCCCAGCGTATTCTGAACCAGGTGAAGGAAGGGGTGGACCGGCCGAAGCCGTCCATCAGCTTCGAGATTGGAGAGCAGGTGCGCGTCGCCGATGGGCCGTTTGCTTCGTTCAACGGCCATGTCGAGGAAGTCGACGAGGAGCGCGCACGGCTCAAGGTAGCGGTTTCCATCTTCGGCCGGGCAACCCCGGTCGAGCTGGAGTATGGCCAGGTCGAGAAGATCTAGCGCGGGAGCGCTGGGCGTCTTGGCGTGGCTCTTCGTTGTGGGAGGTTCGCGTTTGCCCGCCAAGCAGGCGCAATAGGGCCGGACCACATACCTCAAACCCAAGGGCACATCGCCCGGAGAGGAAAAAATGGCAAAGAAGGTAGCAGGCTACATCAAACTGCAGGTTCCTGCAGGCCAAGCTAACCCGTCGCCGCCCATCGGGCCGGCGCTCGGTCAGCGTGGCTTGAACATCATGATGTTCTGCAAGGACTTCAATGCGGCTTCCAAGGAAATGGAGCCCGGCTCGCCGATTCCGGTCGTCATCACCTATTTCCAGGACAAGTCGTTCAACTTCCAGATGAAGACGCCGCCCGCATCGCACTTCCTCAAGAAGGCGGCAGGCATCAAGAGCGGCTCCAAGACGCCGGGCCTGGGCTCGGCCGGCACCGTGACGATGGATCAGGTGCGCGAGATCGCTCAAAAGAAGATGAAGGACCTCAACGCCACCAGTGTCGAGCAAGCTGCGAAGATCATTGCTGGTTCTGCCCGTTCCATGGGCCTTACGGTGAAGGAGTAAGCGCGATGGACGGCAAGAGGTTAAAGGAAGCCAAGAAGGACATCGACCGCAACAAGCTCTACCCCGTAGAGCTGGCGGTGAAGCTGGTGAAAGAACGCGCGAAAGCGAAGTTCGACGAGACGATCGAGATCGCGATGAACCTGGGCGTCGATCCAAGGCATGCGGACCAGATGGTGCGCGGCGTGTGCGCGCTCCCGAATGGTACGGGCCGCTCGGTGCGGGTTGCCGTGTTCGCGCGCGGTGCCAAGGCCGACGAGGCGAAGGCCGCGGGTGCGGACGTCGTGGGCGCCGAGGAACTGGTGACACAGGTTCAGGGCGGCAACATCGACTTCGACAAGTGCATCGCGACGCCAGACATGATGCCGCTGGTCGGCCCGCTCGGCAAGATCCTGGGCCCGCGCGGCATGATGCCGAACCCGAAGGTTGGCACGGTGACGATGGACGTCGCCGAAGCGATCCGCGGCGCCAAGGGTGGCGCGGTCGAGTTCCGCGTCGAGAAGGCAGGCATCCTGCATGCAGGTATCGGCAAGGCGAGCTTCACCGAAGCCGCGCTGCTTGAGAACGTGAAGGCTTTCGCCGAGGCCGTTAACAAGGCCAAGCCCACGGGTGCCAAGGGAACTTATTTGAAGCGCGTGGCCCTCAGCTCGACCATGGGGCCTGGCGTCAAGATCGAGCCCGGCTCGCTTTCGAGCGGAGCTGCGGCGCAATAACGGAATTCGGACGGCTCGCCGTCCGATGATTGGCCAGGGGTGGCAACGGTCCTGGCCGCTGTCTCCGGGAAACCGGGGGCAGCCTGTCCAAGATTGCTGGTGCCGGAGGGTTCGCCCGAAGGCTTAATGTCCGCCAGCATGAGACGGGGAACTGATACCGGGACTGTCTTTCGGCCGGCCTTGAGCCGGTTGGTGGATTATGCCGCATCACGCCTCGGGACAGGTTTGAGCAGTCGCTCGCCTTTCGAGGTGGCGGCGTGATCGAAGCGGCGGATCGCGAAAGCGGCCCGCTATAACTGGAGAGAAGCGGTGGATAGAGCTGAAAAACAGGAGATGGTTGAGATCCTCAACGACATCTTCGCAAAAAGCGGCTCTGTCGTGGTGGCGCGCTACAAAGGCATGACCGTAGCGCAGATGAGCGATCTTCGCCGGAAAATGACCGGTGCTGGCGCTCAGTTCAAAGTCATCAAGAACCGTCTCGCCAAAATTGCACTTGGCTCCGCCACAGACGGTGCTGGTGCGGATCTCTTCCTGGAGCCGACGGGGATTGCGTACTCGCAAGACCTGACGGCAGCGGCGAAAGTCGCGGCCGACTATGCCAAGGGCAATGACAAGTTCGTCATTGTCGGCGGCTTGCTCGGCAAGCAGGCGTTGAGCGCGGATGGCGTAAAGGCTTTGGCCGCCATCCCCTCGATGAATGAGCTTCGTTCCAGCTTTCTGGGCGTGCTGCTTGCACCCGGCAACAAGCTTGCGCGGCAGCTTAATGCGCCTGCGTCAAGTCTTGCGAGAGTGCTGCAAGCTTACAAGGAAAAGCAAGAAGCGGCGTGACGGCTCAAGGCAGAGCCCTCCAATCACCAACCGGTCTATAAACATTCTAGAGGTCTAAATGTCTGATAAACTTGACAAACTTTACAACGAGCTGTCCGGCCTCACTGTGCTTGAAGTCGCCGAGCTTGTGAAGCTCCTGGAAGACAAGTGGGGCGTTTCCGCCGCTGCTGCCGCACCAATGATGATGCAGGCAGCTGCCGGCCCCGTCGCCGAGGTTGAGGAGAAGACCGAGTTCGACGTCATCCTCGCCGATGCCGGCGCTCAGAAGATCAACGTTATTAAGGAAGTCCGCGCGATTACGGGCCTTGGCCTCAAAGAGGCGAAGGATTTGGTCGAGGGCGCTCCGAAGGCGATCAAGGAAGCAGTGTCCAAGTCGGAAGCCGAGGACATCAAGAAGAAGGTCGAGGCGGCAGGCGCCAAGGTCGAGATCAAATAGTTATCGCAATGGCTGGGCGCTATACCGCCCAGCCAGCCAAAGGTCGCGCGGAACATGCCCCGCGCGGACCAGGTTCGAAAGCCCTCCCCGGAAAACCGGCGGGGGGCATCGGCGACCGTAACAGGGCTTGTAAATCGTTAATGGGATGCCATATCAGGTGGCTTCCCAGAATCCGGGCTTCTTTTCACGCCGTGCCGCGCGGCGTGCAAGATAAGCCGCCGCCGGTTAAAACTAAGGAGATCAAATGGCGCAGACGACGTTTATCGGCCGTAAACGTATCCGCAAGCGCTTCGGGCACATCGCCGACGCCGCTGAGATGCCAAATTTGATCGAGGTGCAAAAGCAATCCTACGATCAATTTCTTATGGTTCAAGATCCGGTTGGCGGGCGCCCGAATACCGGCTTGCAGGCGGTTTTCGCCTCGATCTTCCCCATAAAGGATTTTTCGGACAAAGCGCAACTCGAATTCGTCCGCTACGACTTCGAGCCGCCGAAATATGACGTAGACGAATGCCAGCAGCGCAGCATGACTTTCGCGGCGCCGCTTAAAGTGAAGTTACGCCTTATCACCTTCGACGTCAATGAGGAGACCGGCTCCCGGTCCGTCCGCGACATCAAGGAGCAGGACGTCTATATGGGCGACATCCCATTCATGACGTCGAACGGCACCTTCATCATCAACGGCACCGAGCGCGTCATCGTTTCGCAGATGCACCGCTCGCCCGGCGTGTTCTTCCATCACGACGGCGGCAAGACGCACTCCTCGGGCAAACTCCTGTTTGCCGCGCGCATCATCCCGTATCGCGGCTCCTGGCTCGACTTCGAGTTCGACGCAAAGGACATCGTTTTTGCGCGCATCGACCGCAAGCGCAAGCTGCCCGCCACGACGCTGCTTTACGCGCTGGGCATGGACAACGAGGAAATCCTCAGCACCTTCTATAAGCGCATCATTTTTACCGCGACTTCAGCAAGGCTGGCGCACGCCCTTCGTCGCCGAGCGCATGCGCGGCATCAAGGCGGTGCAGGACATCTACGATGCCGACACCGGTGAGGTGGTTATCGAGGCTGGCAAGAAGCTCAACGCACGCGCCGTCCGCCAGCTGTCCGAGAAGGTCAAGGCCGTCGCGGTTCCCGACGACGCCCTGCATGGACGGTATCTGGCCGAAGATATCGTCAACATGTCCACGGGCGAGATTTATGCGGAGGCCGGCGACGAACTCGACACCAAGACGATCGACCGCCTGCGCGCTGCGAATGTGGACGAACTGCCTGTGCTCGATATCGACCATGTGAGCACCGGTTCCTTCATCCGCAACACGCTGCACAACGACAAGAACCAGAACGATCAGGACGCGTTGTTCGACATTTACCGCGTCATGCGCCCCGGCGAGCCCCCGACGGAGGATGCCGCGCGCGCGCTGTTCAAGAGTTTGTTCTTCGACGAGGAGCGCTACGACCTCTCGTCGGTCGGCCGCGTGAAGATGAACATCCGGCTCGAAATCGAGCAGTCGGACGAGATGCGCATCCTCACCAAAGATGACATCATCCAGGTGATCCGCACACTCGTCGATTTGCGCGACGGCCGCGGCGAGGTGGACGACATCGACAATCTCGGCAACCGCCGGGTGCGCTCGGTGGGCGAGTTGATGGAGAACCAGTACCGCCTGGGCCTGCTGCGCATGGAGCGGGCAATCCGCGAGCGCATGTCCTCGGTCGACATCGACACGGTGATGCCGCAGGATCTGATCAACGCGAAGCCGGCCAGTGCTGCCGTGCGCGAGTTCTTCGGTTCCTCGCAGCTCAGCCAGTTCATGGACCAGACCAACCCGCTGTCCGAGATCACCCACAAGCGGCGTCTCTCGGCACTTGGGCCGGGCGGTCTGACGCGCGAGCGTGCAGGCTTCGAGGTTCGCGACGTGCATCCGACCCATTACGGCCGGATCTGCCCCATCGAGACGCCGGAAGGTCCGAATATCGGCCTGATCAACAGCCTTGCCACGTTCGCACGCGTGAATAAGTACGGCTTCATCGAAAGCCCGTACCGCCGCGTCGTGGATGGCAAGGTCACGGATAAGGTCGTCTACCTCTCGGCCATGGAAGAGGCGCGCTATCACATCGCGCAAGCGAATGTGAAGCTCAACAAGGACAACAGCTTCGCCGAAGACCTGATCATCTGCCGGCATCAGGGCGACGTTTCGCTGGTGCCGAATTCCAAGGCGGATTTCATCGACGTGTCGCCGAAGCAGGTCGTCTCGGTGGCGGCGGCGCTGATTCCGTTCCTTGAGAACGACGACGCCAACCGCGCGCTCATGGGTTCGAACATGCAGCGGCAGGCCGTGCCACTCTTGCGGGCCGAAGCGCCGCTGGTCGGCACGGGCATGGAAAGCATCGTTGCACGCGACTCCGGCGCCGCCATCGGTGCAAGGCGAGCGGGCGTCATCGATCAGGTCGACGCGACCCGTATCGTTATCCGGGCGACCAACGAGACCGACCCGTCCAAGTCCGGCGTCGACATCTACAATCTGCGCAAGTTCCAGCGCTCGAACCAGAACACCTGCATCAACCAGAGGCCGCTGGTGCGTGTGGGTGACCGGGTCGAGAAGGCGGACATCATCGCGGACGGTCCTTCGACGGACCTCGGCGATCTGGCGCTAGGCAAGAACGTGCTGGTCGCGTTCATGCCCTGGCAGGGCTATAACTTCGAGGACTTGATCCTGCTCTCCGAGCGTATCGTTTCGACGGACGTATTCACCTCGATCCACATCGAGGAATTCGAGGTCTCCGCGCGCGACACGAAGCTTGGGCCAGAGGAAATCACGCGCGACATTCCGAACGTTTCGGAAGAGGCGCTGAAGAACCTCGACGAAGCGGGCATCGTCTATATCGGAGCCGAGGTCCAGCCGGGCGACATCCTCGTCGGCAAGATTACGCCGAAAGGCGAAAGCCCGATGACGCCGGAAGAGAAGCTCCTCCGCGCGATCTTCGGCGAGAAGGCCTCCGACGTGCGCGACACGTCCTTGCGGCTGCCGCCCGGCGTGGCCGGCACCGTCGTGGAAGTGCGCGTGTTCAACCGGCACGGCGTCGAGAAGGACGAGCGCGCGATGGCCATCGAGCGCGAAGAAATCGAGCGCCTAGCCAAAGACCGCGACGACGAATTGCACATCCTCGACCGCAACGTCTACGGCCGCCTGCGCGATATCCTCATGGGCAAGGAAGTAGCCCGCGGTCCGAAAGGCATGAGGAAGGGCACGGAGATCAACGAGGAAGCTCTCAGCGATCTGCCGCGCAGCCAGTGGTGGGACATCGCGCTCAAGGACGAGCACGCCATGTCCGGCATCGAGGCGATCCGGCGTCAATATGACGACGCCAAGAAGCGGCTTGAGCAGCGCTTCGTCGACAAGATCGACAAGCTGAAGCGCGGCGACGAACTGCCGCCCGGCGTGATGAAGATGGTCAAGGTCTTCGTCGCGGTGAAGCGCAAGATTCAGCCCGGCGACAAGATGGCCGGCCGCCACGGTAACAAAGGTGTGGTTTCCCACATCGTGCCCATCGAGGATATGCCTTACCTCGAAGACGGCACGCCGGTGGACATCGTTCTGAACCCGCTCGGCGTACCAAGCCGCATGAATGTGGGGCAGATCCTGGAAACCCATCTGGGTTGGGCTTCCCGCGGCTTGGGCAAAATGATCAATCAGGCGCTAGAGGTTTACCGCGAGACGCATCGGATCGAAGAGTTGCGCGATGCGGTTACCAAGGCTTACAGGAACGACAAGGCGGTTACGCCGCTCGACGGCGATCAACTTGTGGAACTGGCCGAGAACCTGGGCAAGGGCGTGCCGGTAGCGACGCCAGTCTTCGACGGTGCGCGCGAAGCGGACATCGTCGATATGCTCAAGGCTGCGGGCCTCGACACCTCCGGTCAGGTGACGCTCTACGACGGGCGTTCGGGCGAGGAGTTCCACCGCAAAGTTACGGTGGGCTACAAGTACCTGTTGAAGCTGCACCACCTTGTGGACGACAAGATCCACGCGCGTTCCATTGGCCCCTACAGCCTCGTCACCCAGCAGCCTCTGGGCGGCAAGGCGCAGTTTGGCGGCCAGCGCTTCGGCGAAATGGAGGTGTGGGCGCTCGAAGCTTATGGTGCCGCCTACACGCTGCAGGAGATGCTCACCGTCAAGTCCGACGACGTGGCGGGCCGCACCAAGGTCTACGAGGCTATTGTCCGCGGCGACGATACATTCGAGGCGGGCGTACCGGAGAGCTTCAACGTGCTCGTGAAGGAAATGCGTGCTCTCGGCTTGAACGTCGAGCTGAAGCAAGCGCGGGCACCGGCCGTCGAGGCGCAGCCCACCCAGGCTGCATCTAGGCCGCCGCAATTCGCGCTACCGAAACGATCGCGCGCAGCGCCGCAGGCCGCAGAATAAGGCTCAAGCGGGCACCGCTCCGGCGGTGTCCGCAATTGCAGTTTTGAAGACAAGAAAAGGCGCCTCAAGCCTCGCGTCCGTCAAACGGACATACCCATACGGACATACGCCGTTACACGCCGCGGGGGCGGCATAGGAGTGACGAATGAATCAAGAGATCACGAATCTCTTTAATCCGCAGGTACCAGCTCAGGTATTCGACCAGATTTGCATCTCCATCGCAAGCCCGGAGAAGATTCTCTCCTGGTCTTATGGCGAGATTAAGAAGCCGGAGACGATTAATTACCGCACGTTCAAGCCGGAACGGGACGGTCTATTCTGCGCGCGAATCTTCGGGCCGATCAAAGACTACGAATGTCTTTGCGGCAAATATAAGCGGATGAAGTATAAAGGCGTCATCTGCGAAAAATGCGGCGTGGAAGTGACGCTGACCAAGGTGCGGCGCGACCGCATGGGCCATATCGAGCTTGCCTCCCCCGTGGCGCACATCTGGTTCCTGAAATCGCTGCCATCGCGCATCGGCCTTCTGCTCGACATGGGGCTCAAGGATCTGGAGCGCGTGCTCTATTTCGAGAACTACGTCGTGATCGAGCCGGGGCTGACGCCGCTCAAGGCCGGCCAACTCCTGTCCGAGGAAGACTTCCTTAAATACCAGGAAGAGTACGGCGAGGACTTCCAGGCCGGCATCGGCGCGGAAGCCGTCCGCGATATGCTCATGGCGCTCAACCTTGAGCAAATGCGCGAGGAGATCCGCCAGGAGATCGCCGAGGCTACCACGGAGCTTAAGCCCAAGAAGCTCGCGAAGCGGCTCAAGGTGATCGAGGCGTTCATCATGTCGGGCAACCGGCCTGAGTGGATGATCATGAAGGTGATTCCGGTCATTCCGCCGGAGCTGCGCCCGCTGGTTCCGCTGGATGGCGGCCGGTTCGCGACTTCGGACCTGAACGACCTCTACCGCCGCGTCATCAACCGCAACAACCGCCTGAAGCGGCTGATCGAGCTGCGTGCGCCGGACATTATCATCCGCAACGAGAAGCGCATGCTGCAGGAGGCCGTCGACGCGCTGTTCGATAACGGCCGCCGCGGCCGCGTCATCACCGGCGCGAACAAGCGTCCGCTCAAGTCGCTGGCCGACATGCTGAAAGGCAAGCAGGGCCGCTTCCGTCAGAACCTGCTCGGCAAGCGCGTGGACTATTCGGGACGCTCGGTGATCGTGGTCGGTCCCGAACTCAAGCTGCATCAGTGCGGCCTGCCCAAGAAGATGGCGCTGGAGCTGTTCAAGCCGTTCATCTATTCCAGGCTGGACGCGCAGGGCTTTTCGGCGACGGTGAAGCAGGCCAAGAAGCTCGTGGAGAAGGAGCGGCCGGAGGTCTGGGATATCCTCGACGAGGTGATCCGCGAGCATCCGGTGCTGCTCAACCGCGCGCCGACGCTGCACCGCCTGGGCATCCAAGCCTTCGAGCCGGTGCTGGTGGAAGGCAAAGCCATCCAGCTGCATCCGCTGGTTTGCGCGGCGTTCAACGCCGACTTCGACGGCGACCAAATGGCCGTGCACGTGCCGTTGAGCCTCGAAGCGCAGCTTGAAGCCCGCGTGCTGATGATGTCCACGAACAACATCCTGCACCCGGCGAGCGGCGTGCCGATCATCGTGCCGAGCCAAGACATCGTGCTTGGTCTCTACTACTTGTCCCTATCCATGGAAAAGGAGCCGGGCGAAGGCCGCATTTTCGGCAGTGTGGCGGAAATCGAGCACGCCCTGGCCGCCGGCGCCGTTACACTGCAAGCCAAGGTTAAGGGGCGCTACCGGGGTGTGGACGAGAACGGCGAGCCCATGACCAAGGTTTACGAAACGACGCCCGGCCGGCTCATGATCGCCGAGCATCTGCCGAGGATGCCAGGGATCACCTTCGACCTGGTGAACAGGCTTCTGACCAAGAAGGCCATCGCAAAGGTGATCGACGCCGTCTACCGCTCTTGCGGGCAGAAGGAGACGGTCATTTTCTGCGACCGGATCATGGCGCTGGGCTTCCACCACGCGTACAAGGCCGGCATCTCCTTCGGCAAGGACGACATGCTCGTTCCCGAAACGAAGAAGAAGATCATCGCCGATACCGAAGCGCTCGTCCTCGACTACGAGCAGCAGTACAATGACGGCCTGATCACACAGATGGAGAAGTACAACAAGGTCGTCGATACCTGGGCGAAGTGCACCGACCGCATCGCCAAGGAGATGATGGACCGCATCTCGGCCATCCAGTACGACAAGGCGACCGGCCGCGAGAAGCCGATCAATTCGGTCTACATGATGGCCCACTCGGGCGCTCGCGGTTCCGAAAAGCAGATGCGTCAGCTTGCAGGCATGCGCGGCCTGATGGCCAAGCCGTCGGGTGAAATCATCGAGACACCGATCATCTCCAACTTCAAGGAGGGGCTCTCGGTTCTCGAATACTTTAACTCGACCCACGGCGCGCGGAAAGGTCTTGCCGACACCGCGCTCAAGACGGCGAACTCGGGTTACCTCACCCGCCGTCTCGTCGACGTGGCGCAGGACTGCATCGTCCTCGCGGAAGACTGCGGTACCGACCGGGGTATCAAGCTCGGAGCCGTGATCGATTCTGGCGAAGTTCTTGTTTCTGTAGGCGACCGTGTGCTTGGCCGCGTTCCGGCCGATGACGTGGTCCACCCCTCCACGGGCAAGATCGTCGTCAAAGCGGGCGACCTTATCGACGAAGCTCAGGCCCGGGCCATAGAGGAGGCCCAGGTTCAGGAGGTTCGCATCCGTTCGGCTCTGACCTGCGAGTTGAAGAGCGGTATCTGCGGCAAGTGCTATGGCCGCGACCTGGCACGCGGCACACCGGTCAACATCGGCGAGGCCGTGGGCGTTATCGCAGCACAGTCCATCGGCGAGCCGGGCACGCAGCTCACCATGCGCACGTTCCATATCGGCGGCACCGCGCAGGTGGCAGACAACTCCTTCGTCGAAAGCAACTTTGCCGGCAAGGTCAAGATCCGCAATCGCGTGGCCGCCCGCGACAGCCAGGGCCGCTTGGTTGCCATGGGCCGTAACATGGCCGTCATAATCTCGGACGAGGACGGACGCGAGCGTGCCGTGCATAAAATCGCACAGGGCTCCCACCTCAAGGTGGACGAAGGCGATACGATCAAGCGCGGCCAGCGCCTAGCGGAATGGGACCCGTACAGCCGCACGATCATCGGCGAAACCGATGGCGTGGTCGAGTTCGAGGATCTGCTGGAAGGCATCTCCGTCAACGAACAGTCCGACGAGACGACCGGCATCACCAACCGCGTGATCGTCGACTGGCGCGCCAATCCGCGCGGTTCGGCGCTGCGTCCGGCCATCATCATCAAGGACAAGGTTGGCGGCAAGGTGCTGAAGCTGGCGCGTGGTGGCGAGGCCCGTTACCTGCTTTCGGTGGAGGCGATCCTTTCGGTCGAACCCGGCCAGAAAGTGAAAGCGGGCGACGTGCTAGCGCGTATCTCGCTCGAAAGCGCCAAGACCCGCGACATCACGGGCGGTCTGCCGCGCGTGGCTGAGTTGTTCGAGGCACGCCGTCCCAAGGATCACGCTATCATCGCGGAGATCTCGGGTACGGTGCATTTCGGCCGCGACTACAAGAACAAGCGCCGCGTCGTCATCGAGCCGGACGAGGAGGGGATTGATCCTGTCGAATACCTGCTGCCCAAGGGCAAGCATCTCGCCGTGCAAGAAGGCGACCGCATCGAGAAGGGCGAATTCATTCTCGACGGCAACCCGGCGCCGCACGACATCCTGGCCATCAAGGGCGTGGAAGAGCTGGCCTCGTTCCTCGTTAACGAAATCCAGGAAGTCTACCGCCTGCAGGGCGTGACCATTAACGACAAGCACATCGAGGTGATCGTTCGCCAGATGCTGCAGAAGGTCGAGGTTACGGATGCAGGGGACACCGACTTGTTGAAGAACGAGCAGGTCGACAAGCTCGAACTTGACGAGGTTAACGCGGCGGTCGAGGCTTCCGGCGGGCGTCCTGCCATGGCGGTCCCGGTGCTGCTCGGCATCACCAAGGCAAGCCTGCAGACGCGGTCGTTCATCTCGGCAGCTTCGTTCCAGGAGACCACCCGCGTGCTTACCGAGGCCGCACTCAACGGCAAGGTCGACACGCTCGACGGGCTGAAGGAAAACGTCATCGTGGGCCGTCTCATCCCGGCCGGGACGGGCGGCATGATCAGCCAGCTGCGCCGCGTCGCCTCCCACCGGGACGACCTCATCCTGCAGGAACGGAACAAGGGAGGTGCTCAGGCTCTCCCAGCTACCGGCGGCGGCGAATCACCCGGCGGGGACGCCTCCTCACAGGTGCAGGCTGCGGAGTAAACCGCCTTTCTAACACAAAAAAGCCCGGCTTCGGCCGGGCTTTTTCGAATTCTGAGCACGGTGCAAGCAAAAAAAGCGGCGAAAAAGCGCCATTAGACGCTTGGATTATTCGACCCTATCCGTTAAAGTCACATTTACCGACGAGTGATGCTGCTTTGCATCGGGTTGCGTGGCACCCGGTGAGCAGCGTTTCTTTCCTGCGGGGGGAAGAACCGTGTTCGTGACTAATTAGTTCCGTCAGGCCGGTCTTTAATACGTGTGCAGGATAATGAACCTAACGCGGCGGGAGCTCATAAAATGAGAGTGGGACGTCTTAACCTGACTGTCTTCTCATCCGCTTTGTTATGCCTTGGAACGGTCATGGCGATGCCAGCTGAGGCGCTACCGCACAGACCTTGGTACCTTGCGGCTTTCGACCGTGTCTTAAACCTTGTCAGCAACAGCAGCGAAACTGCGCCCGCTGAGCCGCAGGAAGCTAGCAAGCCCACGGCGCCCGCCTATGTCAGCGGCATCACCAAGGACGAGGGCACAATCACTTTCCAGGGGGACGTTCCGTCGGAGGGCGACCTCAAAATGCTGCAGGGAATTGCTGCGGCAACGTCTCCAGGAGCGGCCTTCGCCGATAAGAGCCGGCTGAATGCAAACGTACCCGATCGCGATGTATGGCTGGCCGGCATGACCTTCGCCCTGCGCCAGCTGGGGAAGCTCGAACACGGCGCTGCGCTGCTTCGCAACAGCTCCATCGTTATCCAGGGGGTTACGAAATCCGGCGACGACTTCGCCTCCGTGCAAAAGAAACTGAGGGATGAAGCGCCTAAGAATTTAAGTCTGGAGTTCGGCGGTAAAACCGCATTACGTCCATCCCTTCGTGTGGACCGCGCAACTGCAGCTGGGTTCCGTAAATTTAAGCGGTTATGTGCCGGACCGGCAGGATCAGCCGCTTTGCAATTACGCCCAGAATTTATTTCAAAGCCTGCGTGTTACCAATAACATGGAATTTGCCGAAGGTGAGCCGCGGGACTGGTCCGAGGCGGCGAAGGTTGCCCTGGACATGCTTTCCCTGCTTTACAGCGGCAGCGCCTCGCTAAGCGATAATGTCATCAGGCTGGATGGCATCTACTCGACGGCGGAAGGACCGGCGTCTATGAAGACTTATAGCCAGAAGCTGCCTGCTGGGTACAAGATCGAACAGCATATTCTTGAGCCTGTCGCCAGGGCGCCGGCTGCCAGGGTGGAGGACGTTAACCTCGCGGCGCAGACGACACCTGCCTCGCTTAACCCTTAGGGCTCGAAGCAAAATAAACGCGTCTTTTCGCCCGCCCGCTGCGTTGCGAAAAGATCATGTACGTCCAGTACATTGGATCATTTCGCGCCTTGCGGATCGGCCAAAAATCCTTCGCCATCCGGCTCGTTTATTTTGCTTCGAGCCCTTAAGTTGGGGGGAGCCAGTGGCGTGAAGAAAACGGTCTGCGGCTGTTAAGGGTTTGCTTTCTCGCTATATTTTGGCATAAGCGAGCGCTTCGGAGCCTGCCAAGTCTTATCCGCGCCTGCTAGAAAATCTGCAATGAGCCGTTGGCTGAAGCGGTCGTTCAAAAGCGGCGAATGCCCTTCGTTGCGGATAAGAACAGGCGTCAGGTGACGGTGGCGCTCCTGCATCTTCTGAACGGTGGAAGCCGATAGAATGTCGGAGTTTTCGCCCCGCAGCACCATGAGCGGGGTCTTGAGCAGCGCGCCGAAGTGCTCCCACATGGTGGGCACGGGCTTGGCGATATCTACTTCCGAAAGTGCCTTGCCGACATTCGGGTCGTAAGCGGCGGTTGGCCGGCCGTTCTCTTCGCTGAAAAGCTGCCGTGTGAATGCCGCCCATTCTTCATCGTCAAGCGCAGTGAACTGCCGCCTGAACATCTCGCGGACGAATCCGGTTGCCTCATCCCAGTCGCGTGGCACGGGGGTTTTGCCGGCATAGCCCATGATGCGGGCGAGCCCAGCGGTCTCGATGGCAGGGCCGATGTCGTTGAGCACCGCGCAGCCGATGGCGGCAGGCCGTTCGACGGCAAGCATCATCGTGATGATGCCGCCCCGCGAAGTGCCGAGGATGGCGATGTTGCCGAGGCCGCGCAGCGTCAGAAAGGAGAGGACATCCTGCATCTCGGCGTAGGCCGAGTAGTTGCGCCAGTCCTTGTCCCACTCCGAGCGGCCCCGGCCCCGGTAGTCCAGGCAGTAGACGTTGCGGGCCTCGGCGGGATGGGTTGCCAGCGCGGTGGCCAAGCTGTGAAAATCGCGGCCGTTGCGCGTCAGGCCTGCCAGGCATAGGAGCGGCCGGCGGGACAAGCCGTCGCTGCCATATTTGCGGACATAGATGCGCAAATCGTCTTGGGCTCTGAAAAAGATATGCTCGCCTTCGAGCCGGGCTTCCTTGTCGAACCAGGGTTCAGAAAAAATCATGGTGCCTCATCCGAGCCGGAACCAGCTATGTCCTGCAGATCGGGGATTTTACCGGGACGCCCCCGATGCAAGTCTTCCACGAGCTGAAATCCGGCCTTGCTGTCTTCGTAACCGCACCGGTAAAGCTGAATGCTTTCCAGTATCCTTTGCACATATTGGCGCGTCTCCGTAAACGGAATACGCTCTACCCAATCGATCGGATCGACGTCCTTGCTGCGCGGGTCGCCGAATTCCTTAATCCACTCCGCTACCCTGCCCGGCCCGGCATTATAGGCCGCCAGCGTCATAACGTAAGACCCGCCATAGGCGGAGACGAGCTGCGCCAGGAAGACGGAGCCAAGCGTTACGTTGTAGGATGGGTCGGAGATCAGCCGGCCAAGCTCGTATTTTATTTTGATCGAGGCCGAGACCTGCTTTGCCGTCTGCGGCATGAGCTGCATCAGGCCGCGCGCGCCAACGGAGCTTACGGTTCCGGTGTTGAATTCGCTTTCCTGACGCGTCAATGCGTTGAGGAGCGGCATCTCAAGCTTGCCGTTCTCGCCTGCGTGGTCGAATTCCGGCAGGATCGCAGGGAAGGCGTAAGCTTCGACAGGGAAGCCGCGCAGGAGCGCAATCTTGGCTGCACGCACGGCTACGTTGGGCTGTGTCACCCGCTGCGCGAGTTCCAGTACGAGCGTCATCTGCTCGGGGTTCTGAAGCTGGCGGGCGAGGTCGAGAACGTAGGAGGTCAACACCGCATCGAGATCGAGTTGCTTTGCGATCATGACGGCCTTGAAGGCGTCCTCGTTCACGAATGCGGCGATGGCTGCCTGCGACGGCGCCACAGGAGCGCGGAACTCGCAGGCATTGGCCTTGTGAGTCGCCTCCCACGCCAGCCCGCCGTAATACGTATAGAAGCGTCCGGCGGCTTCGGTGAAATAGCGCTGGGCTTCCTTGCCCGCTCCAGTTTCCCGCTTTGCCCGCCCAATCCAGTAGGCGGCGCGGGATTGGGTGCGCGAAAAGTCTTCGATGCGCGAGGCCTCGAAATGGGGAATGGCGAGCAGCGGGTCGCCCAGAAAGCGGAGCGCGATCCAGCCCGCCATGAATTCCGCGTCGGACAAGTCCTCGCCGTCGAGGGGGCCGTGCGCTTTGGCAATGGCATAGGCGGTTTGGGCGTGATCCTGGCTCAGTGCGCGCCGGATTTCGCTGCGGCGGAACTCCCACCAGCGGCCAGGGTCGGCCAGATCGGCCCTTTGGGGATCGAGCGAGCGCAGGAGCGACCAGAGGTCGTCGTCCGCCTTCTCGCGGCGTAGCGCTTTTAGCCGCGACAGCAGCGTGCCGGGACCGCCTTTCATTTCCCTGGCAAGCTTGAATGCATTGGCGGCAGCCTTGGCCTGGCGGGTAGGCGGAGGGGTATTTTCGGCCTTTTTGCCGGCGTCTTTGTCTTGGACGCTGCTTTTGGCACCGAACCTTCCGTAGCGGGCAGGTTCGGCAAGCGAGACGATGCCGAATTGCGCGGCCTTGCCGCCTGCCTGGCCCGCGCGAAAGAGGGGCGTGCTGTCTTCAGCTTCGGAATGCCGGCGCCTGTGCCGGTGCAACGCCCTATGCGGGGTGCTGCCATGGCTCTTTTTCGCCCTCGCCTTCAGCGCGGCCCTAAGCCCACGCACGCGGGATTCCGCATTTTTGCCGGGATCGTCCTTGTAAGCGGCATAGGCGGCCAGGAACTGTTCGCGCTGCTTACCGTCTTTGGGCGTCAGGAGCGCGCCGAAGCGGGAGCGGAATTTCTCCTCCACGGGCGCGTCGAAGACATAACGGCTCCAGGCGAACCGGATCATGGCAAGGCCGCGCTCGCGTTCGCCCGTTTCCAGAAGGGCGCCGCCGAGGCTTGCATGGCCCACCCCCGTCAAAGGCAGGCGGTTGGTGTAGAACTTGAGCACGGCGGCTGCGGGCGCGCCGTTGAGAAACAGCGCCTTCTCGTTGGTGCCGTCCTGCGGCAGGTCGGGGTAAAGCGGATGCGCCGCCCGGAAGGCCAGGGCTTCCTTGAAATCGGCTTGCGGATTGCGGAAGCGCTTCCATTCCGCGAAGCTCTTTGCGGTGGGCGAAGAGATCTTCTTGATCGCGGCGCGTGCGTCTTCGTCGTCCTCCCTGCCCGCGGCCTCAAACGCCTCCTTGATCGCTTTCGCGTCCTCATCGCCGATTTTGAACGACAGAACCGGCTGCAGCGCGGCGGTCATCTCATCCGCGGACAGCGATTTTGCAGGCCGGGCATTGGAGGCGGGGACCAGCACCGGGGGCGGCGTGGCTTCGGCCTTGGCTGGCCCGGCCGCATCGGCAGGAGGCGCCTTCTCGGGCTCCGGCGCAGCGGCTGGGGGCTCGGAAGCCGGCGCGGCTACGGAGAGCGGGTTGTTTTCCTTTGGCGGTGCCTTGGCCTCTTCGGGAGCGGGCTGGGCGGCGGCCGGTTGCGGCGCTTCCGCTACCTTGGCAGGGGCGGGTTTCGGTGCCTTCAGCCGGGCTGGCGCGGCAGGCTTTGAAGCGGCGGGCCTTGGCGGATGCTGCGGGGCCGTCGCATCCGCACGAGCCAGCGTCTCCTGCGGCTCGCGTGGCGGAAGGACGTGCTCGAAGAAGATGACGGCGAAAAAGCCCAGCACCGAGCCGGTGAGGATGGCGCTCCAGAGCTTCAGCGGATTGCGCGGCGGCGGTGTTCTTCCGGGGGGCGTTGACATTTGCCTCAAAGGTAAAGGTTTGGAAATTGTCCAGCCCGCAGCCAGATGGGAACGGCCAAAGCGGCGCAGCACACCGCGATTCCGGATGGAATACTAGCTGGGATAATCCGGCAAGAGAATGACGGCTTGGCCGCTGCCCTGACCTAAAGCGGCAATGCGGGGCACTGGCGAAGTTTGCGCTCGTGGCTTATACATGGACAACTTGCGCACATGCGGCGCGAAGCACGGTAGCGCCAATCATACGAACGTGAGGGTAGAACGCGATGTTCAAGGGCTCGATTACAGCGCTGATAACGCCATTCGACGGCGGCGGCGTGGATTACGATGCCTTCAACCGCCTGGTGGAATTCCAGATCGGCGCGGGAACGCATGGGCTTGTGCCAGTCGGCACGACCGGCGAATCGCCGGTGCTGAACCACGACGAGCATAACAAAGTCGTCGAAGCCTGTATCGCAGCGGCGAAAGGCCGGGTTCCGGTGATCGCGGGTGCGGGTTCGAACAGCACAAAGGAGGCTGTCGAGCTTGCGCGTCATGCCGAAAAGGCCGGAGCCGATGCCGTGCTCGTCGTCACGCCCTATTACAACAAGCCCACGCAGGAGGGGCTCTACCTGCACTTCAAGGCTGTCAACGACGCGATCGGCATTCCGATCATCATCTACAATATTCCGGCCCGGAGCGTGGTCGACATGTCGGTGGCGACCATGGCGCGGCTGGCGAAGCTGCCCAACATCAAGGGTGTCAAGGACGCGACGGCGCTGCCGGTTCGCGCGAGCCAGCAGCGGCTTACCATCGGCGAGGGCTTCAACCAGCTCTCGGGCGAGGACGCGACCGCGCTTGCCTTCAACGCGCATGGCGGCCACGGCTGCATCTCTGTTACGTCGAATGCAGCGCCCAAGCTTTGCGCGGAATTCCAAAACGCCTGCCAGGCTGGCGATTACGCCCTCGCGCTCAAACTGCACGACAGGCTGATGCCGCTGCACGAGGCGCTGTTCGTCGAGTCGAACCCCGGCCCGGTCAAGTACGCCGTTTCGCGCCTTGGCCTTTGCAAGGCGGACACGCGCCTTCCGCTGGCGCCTATCACGGACCAGACCAAGGCAACCGTGGATGCCGCGCTCGTCAAGGCTGGTCTCTTGTAGCAGAAACGCCGCTGTTCCCGGGAATGCGGCACCCCATATAGGTAATTGCTCTTGCGCGAAAAATGGATTCCTGCATTTGCAGGAATGACGGCGCGGAAATAACGCAAAACAAGGGGCTGAACCTGCATTTGCGGTTTTTGCCTGGGGTAATTCGAATGGCTGCCACCGCTCAAACATCGGTACGCAAGGTCGTCGCGGAGAACCGCAAGGCGCGCTTCTCCTATTTCATTGACGACACGTTCGAAGCGGGAATCGCGCTTGCGGGCTCCGAGGTGAAATCCCTGCGCCAGGGCAAGGCCAACATCCAGGACTCTTACGCCACCGGGCAGGGCGGCGAGATTTACCTGATCAACGCCTACATCCCCGAATATCTGCAGGCCAACCGCTTCCAGCACGAGACGCGCCTGCCGCAAGCTGCTCTTGCACAAGCGCGAGGCGAACAAGCTGATTGGGGCTGTTCAACGGGAGGGGATGACGCTCGTTCCCCTGCGTATCTATTTCAACGACAAAGGCCGGGCCAAGCTTGAGCTGGCGCTCGCCCGCGGCAAGAAGCTGCACGACAAGCGCGAGACCGAGAAGGCTCGCGATTGGGAGCGGCAGAAGGGCCTGCATGCGCGAACGTGGATAGGGGTTGAGTATGAGTGGAGGCCAGGACGGGTACGAGTGGAGACCTCCCAGAGTGTTCCGGCTGGCCCGCAACCGGATCCGGGACCTGGCGCGCGGGCACGGCGCATGTTTCGCTTCCGACCGGATAACGGTCGATGGTATGAAGGTCGGCTTTTGCTACCGCGAGGCTCCCGATTTCGAAGCCGATGGCGGATGGCGCTTCTTTGCCGGCGATGAAAGCGAGGAATATACGGATTGCGAGGAGAACTTCGCAATTTACGACATCAACACCATCGCGAACTACGACCCGGACATCATCCCTCTTTTGGATGCGCCCGAAGGCAGCGCGTTTCAGCGCGATGGCGAGCGGGGCTTCGCCCTCATTCCCGGCTGGAAGGCTGAGACTGGCTAGCCCGGCTACCGGTTCGCGTCCCGGTTATGGCGGTTCCGCCTGTTGTCCCGTGAGCGGTGATCGCGCGGGTAGCCCTGGTGCCAGCGGCCGCTCCTGGGGTCGTAGTATTCGGGGCCGTCGTAGCGGCGCCCGCGGCGGAGGTCTTCGACCATCGGGCCCGGTACGCCTCCCCAGGCGAGCTTAAGTCCGGCACTGGGGTGGTTCTGGCCGGAGCCGGCTGTGTCCCTGCTCGCGCAAGCAAGTTGTGCTTCCCAGCAAAGGCTGAGGGTCAGCGCGCCGCAGAATAATAGCGATTTAGCGTCCATCCTTAAGCCGTGCCTTTCTGCAAGGTATGAATATCGCTACTGGCTTGAATGGGGTTCCGGCCGCCTCTCAAAAAGCCTGCCCCAGTAAATTCATCTGGAGGGGATCGAATAAGCGCGCCTGCGGGCAAACCGAACCGGATATTGTTTTCTCATGACGTAGGCGTCGTGGCACATGTCTTCTCATGCTTCCGGATTGGGAGCTTTAGAAGGTAGTTTATGGAAATGGTTCGTATCGGAGTTCCCGCCCTGCGCAGAGGCGGCGCGCTGGGCCTGCTGCGCGCGCTATGGACCGCGCCGGTCACGCTCACCGGCCACGCCGCAGCCCGGATTTGCGGTTGCGGAAGGCCGGAGCGCATCGGCGGGCCTGCTACGCGCGCGTGGCTCTACCGCTTGCCCCGGGGATGGTTCAGCGGCTTCGGCGCCATCGCCATCGGGCACGCCATTATTGTGGAGCCGGTGTTTCTTCGCCGCTATGGTGCCTGGCTTCTGGCGCATGAGCTTGCCCATACGTGCCAGCACGATTGGCTGGGGCCTGCCTATCTGCCTTTGCATGGGCTGGCGCAGCTTACGAGCGCACTCATTTATGCGTTCCGCCCGCGGCCCGGATTTTCGCCCTGGCATACCTATAATCCGCTGGAGCGCATCTTTATCTGCGTGCCCGTCGACGCCGTTACCGCCCCGCCGCCACCGGGCGATATTCATGCCGCAAACGTCTTGCGTGCTTTTGGGCTCGAAGAATAAGAACGGTGCACAAATGAGGCGGTCCGCGGTATTTTTAGTTTAGCTGATGAATATACTGCAGGTTAACTTTGTAACCTCCACTCAGAGCGTTGATATCGTACGCCGGCAGATAGGCGTTGACGTTGACAATATTGGCTGGGTCAAAGGTGTAGTGGAAGCCTGGGCCGATATAGAGCGAATTCCTGCTGGGTTTTCGCCAGCGCGCCAGTTGCGCCTATGTCGCCAGTCAGCTGCTTCAACCAGTAACCGTTTAGGCCGAAGTAGAAATCTTTGAATATTTCCCGGCTTGCCGTGAAGTTGAGCCAAACGCCGTCGCCGTTGTGCTTCACAGTCGCGCTTAGCGGACCTGCTTCGTTTGGGTTGCTGTTGTGGTCAAAGTTGTAAATGTAACTGAGGCGCCAGCTGATTTCCCACCCCTGGGTTGGAAGCCATGTCGCCTTCCAGAACGGACTGAGCGACCAGTAATCGTTGCCAGGATTGACGGGCAGTCTGGCACTGTACTTGCCGCTTGGCGTGAAAATGTCGAATTCGAACCCATGCGAGAACACCGGGTGCCCACCATCCATGATGGGCGGAAATTGAATGTAGGGTCCTGTCAATATATCTCCAAGGCCTGCCCCGTTCGTAGCGAAGAAGTGGTTATCGGAAGACTGTCCGGAGACGGGAGCAATCGTATTCCATCCAAGTGTACCGCCGGCCAGCTTCAAGCTACTGGCGCAGGCGAGCTGCGGCGCTACGTCAGCCGGCATCGAGATGCGCGTTCGCGATCTTGCTGCCATCCGGGCCGGTGAGCGATTTGAAATTGTTGTAGCCGGTATACGTAATAACTGTACAGCCCGGCGCTACCGCCGCAAAGCCATCGAAGAAGCTTGTGGTGCCGAGGTTGATGGCGGACCGTTCCGCGGCTAGTGCTGGCTGTAGAACTCCGCTTGCGAAAAGCAAAAACCCGGCCGTAAAGCCGCCAGACAATACTCCGCATTTATTCGGCCCGTTCATATTTTCCTCGCCAGTGTAAGTGTCCGCTACGCACGTTGCTGAAACACGCGTACTGGCTACCCTTACTCAAGGCGCGCTTTTGGAGCAGGCTGCAGGGGGAAATTAACGAAAAGGCGCTATCCCTTGCGGGCAAAGATTGCTGCGCACGCGGCCCGCACAATTTAATAGAACCTAACCTAAGCGGCAGTAATCTGGGTATTTTAGCCTTTTCTACCTGCGTGAAGCTTACGCCGGTGCGCCCGGCCGCCGTTAAAGTCGCAGGCGTTGGCTTGCGGCCAAGCGCTGGGCCTTGAACCGTCAGTTCCGCGCGGTCTCCACCTGGGAGCCCGAGAGATGTTGCAAGTGCTTGCTCGCAGCAAACCCTAAGCGGATGAAGAGAAGCGCGGCCACGATCCCGGCGTAGACAACCGGTTCCGCCGGCCAGGATTTCACCACCATGAGGAAATGTGCCGCCCCAGCGATTGCGGCCACGTAGACCCAGCGATGCAGCTTCTGCCAGGTGCTGGCGCCCAGGCGCCGGATCATGGTGGCGTTCGAGGTGACGGCCAGCGGGATCAGGATCGCGAAGGCGGCCATGCCGATGGTAATGTAGGGCCGCTTCAGAATGTCCTTGGCTATGGCATGCGCGTCCAGGCCCTGGTCGAACAGCAGGTAGGACGCGAGGTGGGCGCAGGCGTAGTAGAAGGCCAGCAGGCCCAGCGCGCGACGGAAGCGGATGAGGTTCGGCCCGCCGAAACGCCGCACCGGCGTCACCGCCAGCGCCGCAATCAGGAAGCGCAGCGCCCAAAGCCCGAGCAAATGCTCAAGCGTCTTAACCGGATCGGCGCCCAGTTCATCGTTGAGTGCTAGCCAGAACACCCAAATGCCGGGCACAGCTCCGCCAAGGTATAGCGGCCAGCGCGGTGCTGCGTTGAGCGCACGCCGCAAAGTGCGTTTGGATGGGAAGGCAAGTGCCATGCAGGTCAACTTTCCTGGAATATTTGGTCGCGTTATGGCCGATGAAGGTGCCTTGACCGAAGCGCAACTCCCCTCACCCTGTCCCTCTCCCATGGGAGAGGGGACGCCTTCTCAACGGGCACAGCCGGACTCCCTCTCCCATGGGGAGAGGGTTGGGGTGAGGGGCGGTACGCTTCGTATGAATCACTACCCCTCCGCCGCTAAAAATACGCTTTCAAGTCCATGCCGGTGTAGAGGCTTGCTACCTGATCGGCGTAGCCGTTGAACATGAGCGTCGGGCGGCGTTTCGCGAACAGTCCGCTGCCCTCCCCGATGCGCCGCTCCGTGGCCTGGCTCCAGCGCGGGTGGTCCACCTCCGGGTTCACGTTGGAATAAAAGCCGTACTCATCCGGGCTCAGGATGTTCCACGAGGTTGGCGGCTGCTTCTCCACCAGGCTGATCCGCACCACGGATTTGATGCCCTTGAAGCCGTATTTCCACGGCACGACAAGCCTTACGGGCGCGCCGTTCTGGTTCGGCAGCGTCTCGCCGTAGAGCCCAACCGCCAGGATGGTGAGCGGGTGCATGGCTTCGTCGAGCCGCAAGCCCTCGGCATAGGGCCAGTCGAGCGTCTGAAAAAAGCCGCGCTGGCCGCGCATTTCCGAAGGCCGCACCAGCGTTTCGAACGCCACGTACTTCGCTGACCCAAGCGGTTCTACGCGGTTCAAGAGTGCGCTCAGCGGGAATCCGGTCCAGGGGATAACCATCGACCAGCCCTCGACGCAGCGCAGCCGGTAGATGCGCTCTTCAAGGCTCACCGGCTTCAGGATGTCTTCGAGCGTATAGGTGCCCGGCTTTCCCACCATGCCGTCGATCTTCACAGACCACGGGCTCGTCTTCATCGCGCCGGCGTAGGTGGAAGGCGTACCCTTGCCCGTGCCGAACTCATAGAAGTTGTTGTAGCTCGTTATGTCCGCTTTGGGGGTGAGCGGCTCATCCGTCGAAAACGCGCTTTTCGCAAACGCAAGCGGTTCGCCCGCCGCACTCCCTACCGGAAGGCTCGCAAATGCTGCGGCGGCGAGCGCTCCGCCGAGGAACTCGCGGCGGCGCATGTAAACCTCGCGCGGGGTGATCTCCGAGGAGGGAATTGGCATTGGCTTGAAGGTCATAGGTTTCTCCCGGCTTCAAGCTGGATTACGCCGGATGTACGCATTCTGTTACGCCGCAAAAAGCGGTTGTGACCGCAGCGCCCATCACATTCGCTTGCGCGAAGGTCTGGAAGGGCGCCTGCGCGCTTTCTGCATCGCTTCGGACACGTCCTTTCGCCCCAGTTCTTATGATTGTTGTCAATTCGAAATAAGTGTTCTATATAATAAAGCAGTAGTGTTTTTGGAAAAAGTGATTATGCAAATTTCCGCTAGTGGCGTTAACCTAGTGCTCGATGCAATCCACGACTTCGCGAAGGCCGACCCTGCAAAAGCAAAAGTTCTCGATTTCGGCTGCGGCCGTGGAGACTTCGTCGATGGGCTCTGCGCGTCGGGCATAGATGCATATGGATGCGATATCGATCCGTGCTGGGATGGGGACAAGCCCCGGCTGAAGTTGATTGACCAACCCAGCTACCGCATTCCGTTCGACGACAACTCCTTCGACCTCGTATGCAGCACAACCGTGCTTGAGCACGTGCAAAACCCCCACGAATGTTTTTGCGAAATCAAGCGCGTGCTGAAACCCGGCGGCGTGTCGTTTCACATATACCCAAACAAGTGGTATCTCCCGGTGGAGCCCCACATTTTTGTCCCGTTCGTGAACTTCATGTGGCCCAATCAGCCGCGCTGGTGGCTGGCCTTCTGGGCGATTGCGGGCGTCAGGAACGAATTCCAGCAGGGGCTGGATTGGCGCAAGGTGACCGAAGCCAACTGGCACTATTGCAAGACCGGCCTCAACTATCCCCCGGCGTCGTTTTTTGAGGAGCTGTCCCTGGAGGTCTTCGGCAACTGCGATTGGCCGAAGCACTACATGTTGTCGAAGGCGGATGGCAGCGTTGCGCGGCTCTACCGGCAATTGCCGCTCAAAGGCTTGATCGCGTGGATAGGCTGGCACACCAGAATGGCATTGCTGGTTCAGCGCAAACCCATATGAAGCGCGGACTGGGCCGCCTCCTCCCGTCACATGTGGAAAATCAAGCTCACGATGAACCGCGTGGCGACTGTTAGCAGGAACGCGACGAACACATATTCGAGCGTCCGGCGCGAAAGCATATGCGCCACCTTGACCCCGAGCGGTGCGGCGAGCACGCTCAAGGGCGCGACGGCAACGGCCGCGGCGAGGCTTACATAGCCTAGCGATAAGGGTATGCCCGTAGGTACGCCCCAGCCTTCCACGATGTAGCCGATGACGCCAGGGATGGCGATGATGGGGCCGAACCCCGCCGCCGTCCCTATCGCCTTGTGAATCGGCCAGCCGAAAAGTCTCAGATAGGTGGTGATATAGACCCCGCCGCCGATGCCGATGAGTACCGAGACCAGACCGATCCCTGTGCCTGCGAGGCCGTCCCAGGGCTGGCCGGGCAGCTTTTCCTGTGCGACGGCGCCGCCATTGCCGAAGCCGATGTGCCAGGCCAGGAACAGCGTCGAAGCTATGAATACACCCTTGAGCAAGCCCCCGGGGGCGCGCGCCGCAACGAGCACGCCAAGCGTGGCTCCCAGCACGAACCAGGGCCCGAGGCGCCGAAGCACGAAAAAGTCCATCGCGCCGCGATGCCAATGCGAGCGCGCCGCGCGGATCGAGGTCGGGATAATCACCGCCAGCGAAGTCGCGACGCATACCTGCATGCGGATGTTGTCATCCATGCCGAGGATGCGGAACAACTCGTAGAGGACAGGTACGACGACGCCCCCGCCGCCTATCCCGAGCAGTCCCGAGAAAAACCCCATGAGCAGGCCGCCCGCCACAAGGGCTGCGGCAAGCGGGGCGATTTCGTTGAAGGGCAAGGCTGAGATCATGGAAGCGTTCCGGCAGGAGGCATGATTGGCGCCGTAAGCTACTGGGCTGGCTGCGCATTAGCAATCTGGCGCTTCGGAGGGAGCGAAGGCGGAACGCTTCAATCAGGCATCTCCATGCTGGCACGCGTGGAAGTGCCACGGGCGCATCATGGCGCTTTTTGCGGCTTCCTGTAGTTGAATGTCGAGATGAGCCATCCAGGCCAGCGTCCGGCGGCTTCAAGGCCCGCTTGCGCCGCCAGCGCATTCAATTCGCCTTCCCGCATGCGGTCAGGGTCGCCTGCGGCTTCGGTTGCCGAAAAAATGCCGCCCGGCCGCAGCACGCGGGCCGCCTCTGCGACTGCGGCGGCGCGGTCTGGCACCTCGCCCAGGACCGTGACCATGAACATCACGTCAAAGGTGCCAGTGGCGAAGGGCAGGCTTTCCGCAAAACCGTTGACGGTGCTGAAATTGGTAAGGCCGGCCGCGCGCATGCGCCCTGCCGCAAGCTCCAGCATCCCCGGCTGCGCGTCGAACAGCGTGAGATGTCCGCGGGGCAGCGTCCGGGCGACCGTTGGGCTGAACCAGCCTGGGCCACAGCCTGCTTCGAGCACGCGATCCGTAGGAGCCAGATGAAGGCGGCGCGCGATCCGGCCGGGCGGTGCGATCAGCCACCGCACGGGGTTCAGAAGCCAGCCCGCATATTCCACCGGATACATGCCGGCGCCCGCGAAGCGCTGCCAGGGTGTTTCCGGTTCATCCATGGTCACGGCCTCTACGATTGCATTGCCACGTTACGGGAAATCGCACCTTACGCTGTCCGCAGGCTGACATTGCCAACTTTGCCACCTTTTCCGGAGCGTCGCGGGATTTCCCGATGGATATGCAGTCTTAGCCAACCCTGACGTGCACGATCCGCAACCTGACGTGGATAAGCCGGCAATTTGTTTTGATTTCTCCTGAATTCCCCATACAACCTGGAAGGGTACAAAGACCCTTTTTCCGCCGCAACGGTCATGGCATGGGGAAGCACACAATGTTCGAGCAAGATACGCAATCGATGCCGCAAGCGTTGCTCACGGAGTTCGGCACAGAAGATGCCGCATCGGAGCCGGTAGATAGCTTCAGGAGCGAATTGATCGTCGCCTATGAGCGCGCGGTCGAGGAGGGAATACACCCGATCACCGTACTTTCCGCGGTTCTCGATTGGGCCTCACAGGAGATCAAGAGATACTCCGGCGATTAGCGCGTATTTCTGAAGGTGAGTCCGGAGTCAGGGCTAGCAATTAGATTAGGGAAGCGTAAAGACGCTAAGAAAACATTCTTGGCTTGCCCAACGAATGCCTAGGAGCCCGTTATGGGTCGAGAGCGGCTGTGCCGGATTTCTCGAGATGCCCTGTGCGCCATGGCTGCTTTCTGATTTTAAAGCGGCCCACTTCCGTAAAGCCGAGTCAATCCGACACCATGACCCGAAGGAGACAGAGTCAAATGCGAGTTAATAATTATCGCGGGCGTCCGACTTGCGTTCTCCATTGTTTTGGCAATCGCCTAGTCGAAGTGATCCATCAACAGTCGGATGGGACAACATTGAATTCGGAAAGCTGTGCACCTGTCTGGCCCTGTTCATAAACTATATGAAAGCGCAAACCGCGGCGAACACTGTCTCCAAATCCAGAACAGACATAACCCTTAACTATATCGTGGGTTTGCGGAATGTTGGCGCGATAAAAACTTTCGAAAGCTGGTACCAGAACGGCGTAGCGCTGCTCCACGGTTCCATCTTTAGCATCAAGCTGCTTGAGCGTGACGCCCCGCTGAGTTTGTTTGGCCTTTTCCTCTTCAGATCGAAGTTTTTTGACCGCTTCGCTTGCCATGAGAGCCAACTCAGCCGGGGTGGCAAGCTTTACTGCGGCGAGTGAAGCGCAGGCGGAGGCGTCAATTGTGTACTCCATTCGGTCAGATTTATCAGCAAGTTCGAGTATGTAGGTTAGCGAAATGCCTCGCTTTAATACAACGGTCTTTTCAGGATTGCGACAGAACGTGTAAGCCATCGTTTCTCGCATATGGTCTAAGCCCGGTTTCGCTTTTACCAAGAATGCCGCGTCGTTGATGGTGAAATGTACGATGACACTCGTGCCGAGTGCGGTTGCGCCGTCAAACGAGAGCGGAGCGCCCGGCGAGCGGGCCGTGCTGACATCGATCGTGCGCGCGACGGCGCGGGCCAACTGTTCCAGCGGCATCGTATTCAAATCAGGTGTATTCTGCGCCAAAGCTTCTGGCATTACAAACAGCAGCGCGGTGGCGAAAACCGATGCAGTGATGTGATTTTCTGGCATGGTGCGCTCCCAAAAGGTCGTAACGATCCGCTGAATTAAATTATCAGCATTCGGAAGAACCGCAACCGTCGACTTCGAGCCGCGAATGACCGCACCTGTGGCCCAGGTTCTCCGTCGCTGGGGCTGCCGCGATTTTCCCGCTATTTGATCAGAAAGCGGGCATGGCCGGTCGAGCATTTTTTCAGGCCCGTTTCGTCTGCAATCGGCCTATTCAGCCCCTGGGCCGCTAACGCCTGCAAAGGCCAAGCGTTGGAGAAGCCAGGAAACTCTGCTTAGGCGCCAAGCATTAAATTCCGGCCCCCAGCGGCACCAGCAGCAGCTCCTCCACGTCGCCTGGCAGGCTCGCGCGGCGGCGGATTGCCGGCCAGAGGTCCGCCGGCGGAGATGCAATCAACTCGCGGGAGAGCGTCACGATATCGAGATCGTCTTTGAGATGGTCCCTTTGGCCGCGCATACCGCAGCTCCGGGCGCGGCAGGCGACGCGTGGATGGCATTCGCGGTAGCCGCAGATGCGGCCGATGTAATCGCCCCGCACATCGGCAAGAAAGATATCGGCGCCAAATTCATCTGCTGCGCCGTACCCTTGAGCCGCCGTCCGGCCGTTGCGAGCTGGCCGAGATCCAGGCCGTCCTCGATTGTCACAGAGCACATCGGCATCCTTGGGCAACGGCTTGGGCGTGGCCAGCGAGCCCACGAGCGCGATGCGGAGCACGCCCTCAATGGTGCGGGCGGTGCGCACGAACTGCAGGACGGCTTGCAGCAGCGGCGCGCGGGGCTCGGGCACGCTGCCCTGATAGCGGTGTTCGTAAGGTTTCCCGCGCATAGCCGCCCCTCCTGCTGCCTTCACCTTATTGCAGGCAGCACTTTTTGTACTTCTTGCCGCTGCCGCAAGGGCAGGGATCATTGCGCCCCGCATCCTTGGGCCGCTTCAGCGCCGCCTCCAGCCGCTTTTCGCGTTCAGCCTTGGCGGAAAAGCCATACCAATGCGAGAGTTCCTCGATGGTGTCGCCGAACGGTGTGTAATAAGGGTCGGTAGCGAGCGGCGCTTCGCTTGGCGACAGGAGCGCTAGTTGGAGCCGTTCCTGGAAATCCTCGAATGTGCAGACCCAGCGGCCGATATACCCGCGCTGAAACGCCTTTTGGACGAGCGGGCTCAACTCATGCAATCCCAGGATGGCGATGGCCTCCTGCCAGCCCATCCACACCATGCAATTGGACTGCGGCTCCAAATGCATGAAGCAATCGCGCAGGAAGCGCTCGGCCTCCGCCCGGTCCAGCCGGCCTTGCCAGACAAGTATCGCCAGCGCCTCGCACATGGCGGAGCGGACCCATTCGGAAGCTTGCGCGTCGAGGACGATATCGTAGATGGGCTGCGGGTTTCCGTCGAACACCGCGGCGATGACCCGGTGGCAGGTTTCGGTCATGGCGTTGCCGAGGACCTCGTCGATTTCCCCCTCCGGCATGCGAAGCAGCCGCGCCAGAGCGGGGTAGGCCCGCGTCTCGCGCCAGCTGCCAAGCAGATGGAACATGAAGAAAAGCGCACCGGGGGATGTCTCGCCGTCGACAGCGCGGGAGAGGTATTTCTCGATCTCCGCGGTGAAGTGCGGTGCCATTTCCCGCCGTTGCATGCGGGCCGCCAGCAGAGCGGCGCGCGGCAGCCCTCCTCCGGCGCCAAGCTGGGCGACGATTGCGCTAACGTGCATGGGACGCTCCTTGCGATTCGGAACTGCTATCATGGTGAGACAGCCGTATGCTCCGCGCAACACCGCTTGCCTGACAATCCCCAGGCTTCGGAGCAAGCCGGAAGTTAAGAAAGAATAAAAGCGCGTAGGCGGGTCATTATAGTTAATGACGGCATGGTTAACGCCAAACCGTGACGCTCCCAAAGGCCGAATTCTGTCAAAAATTCGCCGTTTGGGGTCGCTTTTTAGCTTTCAAAACTACGGTTAAATATAATTGCAGATTCTTTGTTAACGGCGCGACGGTGCATTTTCTATACGCGCGCGGCGCTGGCCATCATAATGTTTCTAGTAATATCAATGGCTTATAGTGTCATTAAAGTTCCAGCAAGG